>NZ_JAMQOO010000003.1:0-556447 GCF_031624535.1 Haloferax sp. S2CR25 | reverse complement strand
GACCGCTTCCATAATTCGTGGGTGGGCAGTCACGGAAGCGTCCGCGAGTGGTTCATACAATTTGTGCAATACTACAACTTTCAAAGACCGCATCAAGCGCTCGACGGACGAACACCGGTCGAGGAGGCGACTAACTAGACAGTGCCATCTATCGCAATAATTCATTTTAATAATATATCATAGGATAGATCTCATCTGCTCCGGGTAGTTCGACTCGTCACTCGTCGCAGTCGCCGGTAGTCACCGGTCGGGGGAGGCAAGATGAGGCTGACCGGTCGGATACGGTGTTACCGTCCGCGTTCGATGAGGCCCTTCATGTAGCCGATTGCGAACAGTCGGCCCATGTCAGTGTACCCCGCATGCGCTTCTGCTCGGTCCTCCTCGCCGAGCATCTTGGGGACGTGGTCGGGGCGAATCGCTCCGTCGAAACCGATGTCTTGGTACGCTTCCATCGCCGCCGCCATGTCCGTGGGCCCGTCGTCGTGCCACGTCTCGACGAACGACTCGGGTGTCCCTTCGACATCGCGGAAGTGGACGAAGTGAATTTTCTCTCCGAGGCGTCGAATCGCCGACGGTACGTCTTCGCCCATCGCGGCGAAGTTCCCCTGACAGAACGTGACGCCGTGGTTGGGGCTCTCGTGAAGTTCCAAGACGCGCTCGTACCGTTCGAGCGACGTGACGATGCGGGGGACTCCCCGAAGCTCCTCGACCGGCGGGTCGTCGGGGTGCAGCGCCATCTTGACGCCCGCCTCCTCGGCGACCGGCACGACTTCGTCCAGGAAGTACTGGAGGTTGTCCCACAGTTCTTCCTCGGTGATGCCCGCCGCGGGGTGGTCCTCGGCGCGCTCCAGCCACTCGTGGTCGTACCCGGTGACGAGCGAGTCACCGCGGTCCGGAATCGAATCGGAGGTTCTGATGACGCCGACGGGGTTTTCCGTCCACACCCAGCAGTACACGTTGATGCCGAGGCGTCCCATGTTCCGAAGCAGTCGTTTCACCGTCTCGATCTCCTCGTCTCGACCCTCCTGACCGAGGACCGTTCGCTCCATGGGCGGGCGGTCCTCGACGACGTCCAGCGAGAATCCGTGGTCTGCGAACCGATTTCGGGTTTCGAGTAACGTCTCGTACTCCCACCACTCGTCGACGCCCCAGAACCGTACGACGGCGCTTTCGACGCCGAGTTGCTTGGTGAGGGTCCACCGTCTGTCCGGGGAGGGGGGCAGCATCACTGCTGGATTCATACACTCACATTCCAGACTCACTCCGACTAAAAGCGTTTCGCACAGATGACGGTGGTGTCGTCCGCCGAGTCCACGAATCGACGTCGATAGCGCCTCTCTCACCAGTTCTAGGTCTATAACGTATCTTCGTGAGATTGTGGTCCACTCATAGTGGAACGGGTTCGTTGGACTCGGTGAAACGACCGGGTGGACTGCGCTCAGTCGTACGCGTACTTGACCTCGATAACGTTCTTCCGGTCTCTGAGCGCTGGGAACAGCTCGTCCACGATTCGGTCGTCGTTGAACCGCTCTTTCGGTCCAGAAAGCGACACCGCGCCGATGACCGTCCCGTCGCTGACTAACGGGACCGCAATTGACCGAATCCCGTCTCTCCGCTCTTCGTCTTCGAGCGCGTAACCCCGCTCCCGTATCGCCTCAAGTTCTTCGAGGAGCGCGTCTCGGTCGCTGATCGTGTGGTCGGTCTTCGCCGGAAGCCCGTACTCGTCGACGATTTCGGTCACCCGCTCGCCGGGGAGTTCCGCGAGAATCGCCTTTCCGAGCGCGGTCCAATGCATGTGCGTGAACTCGCCGATCGGCGCGTTGTCGTACACCGCCTTGTCGCCCTCGGCCTGGTAGACGATGACCCGCTGTCCGTTCTCTTCGACGCCGAGATTCGCCACCTCGCCGGTCGACTCCGCGAGGTCCTTGATTTCGGACCGCGACGCGTCGTACACGTCTAAGCGCCCCCGGGTGACGCTTCCGTCGCGGAGGAACCGAAGGCCGAGCCGGTACCCGTGTTCGTCCTTGACGACGTACCCCGCCGCTTCGAGGGTTTTCAGATGCACGTGCGCGGTACTGGTCGGCACCCCGAGCGCGTCCGCGACGTCGTTAATCCGCACCGTCCCTTGCTCTCGCAGAACACCGATTACCCGGTACGAGCGCATGACCGCCTTCACGCGCTTACCACCGTCTTCGCTTTCGTTGGGTGCCATAGTTCGCCTTTCGGAGCGGGACAGATAAATTCTACTGATGGTGGAAGCGCCCCGCGAAGCCGGTAGCTACCGCGACCAACGCCGTCGAACGTGGGGTTTCCCCTCACTGCCGTCGTACCGGTACCGTGTGGCGTCTCTCCGATGATTTACGAATATTCATAATTAATCCGAATCGGTGGGTGATTCGACGGGATAACTTCGATTCCCGCTCAATTAGACACCTGTGCTCGCGCGGCGCACCGGGTACGGAGCCGCTCGCTCGCATTGCTTGACTCTACTATTAGTAGAACTGCGGTCCACCGCGGACAGCCCGACTCAGCCGCCGACTTCCGTTCCTGGCGGGTTCACCAGCACGAAACGGACCGACGGTGCACGCGAACTCCGCCGCTCGCGTCCCGATGACACACCGGTCCCTGCGACGTCGCTTCGGATGGGGCCGGCCGTGCATAGCAGGCCTACCCGTGTAACTCATGGGTGGCCCCGGGCATCCGCTTGAGTAATTCGTTTTCAGTGAGTTGTAATTACAGCGCTAAGACTGTCACGGTAATCACTTTGCGCCGTCAATTCGGGGTCACTGCGCCCGAAGTCGTCTACGTATCCGGGATATCCTGTGCGTTCTCGCCGGACAGGCCGGCGACGACGTGGTCGGTATACCGACCGGTGTAGGCGAGGAGCCTGCGAACGAGTTCGACGTCGATGACCTCCCGTCCGACAGCGGCCGAACGTCGGTGCAGCCAAGCGCGGTGTCGCGACCGCAATGACTCTGAAATATCATATATATGTCAATTCTGGATAAATACTAGTGAATCATACATTTTGTCGATTTCACCGTCTAGTTGGCCCCCTGAAACGGCGTTCTTCCGTCGAACGACTGATGTGGTCGTTGAAGAGTTAGTAATGAGTGAATACTGCAAGAGCCTAGCGGACGCTCAGCCGACTGCTCTCCCATGAACTGTGAAAACGGTCAACTCCCATTTTGAACGTGTGAATCGATTTTTAATCAGATTTCGGTCTGTGTAGTCTCCCGGACAGTTTTCCCCTAATCGAAAGAATGTAGTCTGATATTCGATGGTGTCATCCGGGAACGCCGACTCTGAACAGTCGTGTTTCTCACGGACTCCGTGGAGAAACGTAGCCATCAAACCAGTCCCTTGACGCTCGAACAGCGCAACGTCAAGGACCACTTTCGAACCGATATATTGTAGTTTGTGTCCAAGAATCCTCGCTATTGATCTTGACGCCGGTTTCGTCGACCGCGACCCGCTTAGCTGCGTCTTCGGCGGGTCAGAAACGCTGTTAGCCACTCGGTGTACCTACTGTCGGGTCGCCTGAAACGAACTATGCCGAGAAGCCGAAGACTCACTTCTGTCTCTCTAAGTGAAAGGCCTCGATACGTGGAAAATATCAACTATCATACTTCTGTTACTTGTTCCTCCACAGTGGGGAACTTGTCACTGAGTGCTCTATGTCTGTCTTCCTCCCCGAGATACGACTCAGATTTGCCAATGAAATATCTGGCTCTCTTGAAACCCTATCTGGACGACGTCAAATCGGATTAGGCCAGTGCGGCAGCCGCTACACAGATACGCGATTTCGACTTTCGAGCAGCATATCACCCCCGAATTAACGTATTTTCGGAAAGAACCCGCCCTCATGCCCTCCCACACGCGCCGCCAACTCCTCACAGCCCTCGGCTCCACAAGTATTGCGCTTGCTGGCTGTCTCTCGCCGTCTCGCCCCTCGGGAGATTTCGGAGACGTCGCCGGAACGTGGCCGATGAGCGGTCGAAATCCCGGTCACACTCGACGGGTGGCGTCTGGTCCGACGGACCCGAAGACGGTCTGGCAAACCGACCTCAGTCAGGTACGGGCCACTGGCACACCAGCTATCAGCGCTGGGCACCTCTACCTTCCCGTCGACGCAATCTCCGATACGGCACGCCATCGGTATCGGATTCACGCGTTGCGCGCGGCGACAGGCGAGGAACGATGGCAGGTGCCACTTCGGTCGGAGCCGAACGGACCACCCGCAGTACGTGGTGATCACATCGTCGTGACGGCCAAGCGGGCGCTCGAAAAAGGTCGTATCATCGGCTTCCAGACGCGGTACGGTGACGAGGACTGGCTCGTCGACATCGACGCCAGACTCACCGCCCCACCCACGATTGCCGATGGAGTCGTCTACGTCCCCGACTGGAGCGGTCGCGTCCGCGCTCTCTCAGTCGGGGACGGGTCTGTGCGGTGGTCACACCACGTCGATGCGGAGGCTGGTGGGCGAACATTCACCGAACCAGTCGCCGTTCTCGATGGGACGCTCTACCTCGGCTCGCGGTCAGGAAAGACCGGCCTCGTTGCGCTGGACGCCACAACGGGCGAAAAAGAATGGGTCGAATCTACACGCGCGGTGACTGGTGGGCCGGTAGCCCATCCCGAGGGTGTCGTCGTGCAGAGTCATCAACTCGTGACTGCGTTCGACACCGATGGAACACGCCAATGGTCGTTCAACATCCCCGATGCTGGGGTGCAACAGATCGCGGTCGACAGTCAACACCTGTACGTGTCCGCCGGGGACACGGTCCAAGCGATCGATTGGAATGGGGAGGACGCGTGGACGTACGAATCTCCCGGAGAGCGGGTGGGAACTCCGACTGTCGCCGGCGAGACGGTACTCATCCGAAGCGAAAAACGGCTTGTCGCGGTATCTCGGGCAACCGGGGACGAGCGGTGGAGCACGACCTCCGGTGGCGCGGGTCGTGTAATCGTGACTCCAGAGGCGATTTTCTCACCCGAGTCAGACGGAAGCGTGGTTGCACTCGGAGAGAGCTAGGAATCGCCCCCGTAGTCGTGCTTCGGCGTCTTCCATTAGGGATGCGCCTCGACGGCCCTCTTGAAACCCTCCTCTTCAGAGACGTATTGCCTGAAACAACCGCTCGCTGAGTATTGCGTATCTCGCAACCGCCCTACATATCACACCGTCTCGTTCATGAAGACAGATCACCGGCGAGGCCAACGAACCCGACACTCACTCCCAGGACCATAATCAGGAGTCCAATTTGACCAAACGCGTTTGAATCCGCCGCGAATAGGTCTCGACCCGAGATAAGAAACCCCCCGAATAAAACGAGAAGAAGACCGAAGTCAAACGCACTATCACTCAGATTCCCCGATTGAGAGCGGTCACTCATGTCTCTCGATTGAAACCGTCAGTTTATATTCTTTTTTGATAGACTCATCCTCTGTACCGTCCACGGCAAGCCAAAGTGTGACTCCTGCTGGGGGTTCCAACAGAGCCGTCTCGACCGATCCGGAACTAACGAACCATCGCGTCCTGCTGCTGGCGAAGCGGTACGTCGTTCGCAATGGCGAAGTCCTCTCCACAGGCCCCAGTTCCTCCGAACCGATCCACGAGTGGGTTGTTCGTCTCCAAAGAGGGTTGTGGGATGATTCGCAGAAGCCAAAACTATTTCACATCGATTACACATACGTACTGACATGGCCCCCAAGAGAGACGGCCTTTCAGTACTCTCCGGCGGTAGAGTCGCCCTCGGGAAACTCGTCGCCGCCACCTCGGTATTATACACGTGGTTACAAGGAACCGTTACGAGTCGACCTCTGCTCAAGCGAATCTGGCACGGGGTAGTCGGCCGACGACGGAGGACCTCAGTTGCGGCGGTCCTCTCGGCCCCGATAGCGGCAATCGTGACCGGACCGTTGGTGGCCGCAACGTACGGCTACAGTCGCGTTGAACAGTGGGTTCTGGGGACGTTAAACGCGACGGACCCGAACGCGATTGCGGTCATTGGCATCGTCGTGCTGGTCGCGGTCGCTGCAGCTTTCGCCGCCAGAAATTCCGGGTTAGTGCCCACAATCGGTCTCACTATGGGGCCGATATTTGGGATCGGTCTCGCACGCTATGGGATGATGGTCGAACACTTCTCGCCGAGTAAACTCCACCGACTCTTCGGTGCGACGGGGATGCACTTCGAGACAGTCGGTCCGCTGGAGACCCTCGGAACTGCCGTATTCCTCGCCTGCTTGTTCGGTATTCCCCTCGGGACGGTCGGGTTCACGCTCGGAACGATCAGTCGGAAAATTAGCGGTCTGTTCGGCCGCCGTCGCAACGGTACGCCCTCGAAAGCGTAGCCCGTAGCTCGTTTCTACTTGAACTTCGGCTCCACGGTTCGACGTCGGAACCACGATGATACGGTACGCGCGAACCCTGCCTTGGCTACAGCCGAGCCAAGTTACGTTCTATGCGGTCTCCGAACTCACATCCGTGTCCGGCCGCTCGTCGAGGTCCACATCGACGACGACGGTGTTTTTCCGCTCCCGGTGGCTGCGGGGCGCACCAGGCTGCGTCACGCCTCACCACAATCTTTATGCACGGGATAATATAATCTACTGCATAATGATTAACCGAGAGCGGGAATTAGAATGGCTGACCTCACATCTCAAACGAGATGACCGGCAGTTTCTCGTTGTGTACGGCCGCCGTAGAGTTGGGAAAACGACGCTCGTGACGACAGCACTCGATTCGCTCGAACAGGAGACCCAATATTACCTTTGCGACCAGCGAGGACCGCAACACAATGCAACGCAGTTTGCACGACAGTGCGCGGATCACTTCGACGATGTTCCACCCGACGTGGACACGTTTCTGGATGCGTTTCGATATCTCAAGGGACGGGCTGACGGCCCGTTTGTCGTCGCGTTAGACGAGTTTTCCTATCTCGTAGGGGAGGACGAGACCATCCCGTCGGTATTCCAGACTATCGTCGACGAGGTGCTCGCTGACACAGACATCTCGATCGTCCTCCTCGGCTCGTCGATATCGATGATGGAAGAAGGCGTGTTGAGTTACGAGAGTCCGCTCTATGGACGCCGAACTGGACAGTGGCGACTCGAACCGCTCACCATCGGTGACGTCTCGAAATTCTTCCCTCGGTATGATGCTGATGCGACAATCCAGACGTACAGCGTTCTCGGTGGGGTGCCGGCGTACTTAGAGCAATTTGACGGGACTCAAGACCTCTTTTCGAACATCGAACAGCACATCCTCTCCAAGGGCGCGTTCCTCTACGAGGAACCCGAATTCCTCCTCCGACAGGAACTCCGGGAACCGACCACTTACATGGCGATTCTTGAGGCGATTGCCAACGGTGCAACTCGTGTGACCGACATCGCGAATAGCATCGATAAGAAGGCAAGCGGCATCTCACGGTATCTCCAAAACCTGACTCAGTTAGCGCTCGTCGAGCGCGAAACGCCGGTCACAGATCCCGACGGACGCGGTGTCTACAAACTGACTGACCAGTTCGTCCGGTTTTGGTTCCGCTACGTCTCGCCGAACCGGGGAACACTCGAACAAGGGCGAACGGAACCCGTCCGAGAATCGATTGCTGAAACAGTACCGACGCACACGAGCTTCGCGTTTGAAGAGGTCTGCCGACAAGCCGCCCGAGCGCCGTCGTTCCCAGTTTCCAGTTCCCGAGTCGGTCGCTGGTGGTACAGCGAGCAAGAAATCGACGTGGTCGGATTGAATCCGCAAGCGAAGTCGCTGTTTCTCGGAGAATGCAAATGGACCACTAGCCCCGTTGGCCGGTCACTCCTAGACGACCTCGAAGCGACTGAACCGGACGTGCGTTGGCAAGGTTCCGACCGAGACGTTGCGTACGGGCTCTTTTCGCGGTCCGGTTTCACGGACGAACTCGTGGAGCGCGCAGCGCAGCGTGAGGACGTCCATCTATTCACCCCGTCAGATGTGTTGGCGCTGTTCGAGTAGGCTCCCGCGTTTTTGTCCTCCGTACGGGACGGCCGGTCCTCTGTCCAAAATACGCGATGCCGTACGCCGCTGCATTCCATCAGCCGACCACAAAATATCTAACAGCCAACACGAAACTGATAGTAGATGCCCTCCCCTCACCGTCGCCGATTCCTTCGTGCTTGTGCCGCCGCCGTTGGGCTCGGAACTGCTGGCTGTCTTGGTTCCGAGGTGCCTGCGGAGACGACGACAGGGACCGAGGCCCGGACAGAAACGGGAACGGAGACGACCGCACGTACCCAACCCACGCAGCCAGACCCCCCAGTCGTCTGGCGGCAAACGGTCGGGTCAGAAATCACGACTCCCCCGACGAGTACCGGAGATCGTCTCTACGTGGGAACGAAGTCCGGGTCTCTCGAATCGCTGAACACTACTGATGGAAGCAAACAGTGGTCGTATGACGCGGACACCGAACTCCGTGGTTCGCCGGCCCACGTCGGCGAGACGGTGTTCGTCATTGTTGGAAAGAACGATTTGTTCGAGAACCACGGCGTAGTCGCCCTCAACGCCGAAACCGGAACCGTGGAGTGGACGTTCAGCCCCGAGGCATGGTGGCTGGAAATTCTCGGCGTTACCGAGGATGTGCTGTACGTCGGGACCGAAGACGACGCGATTGAGGAGGCCGGTCAGACGCTCTACGCGCTCTCCGTCGCTGACGGAGCAGAGCGGTGGTCCGGCGAGATCGGCGACCCGTCTGGCGGACTCTTGACCGCTGAGACGATCTACGTTCCCACATACGGTCGCCTCTATGCGTACGATACAGCAACCGGTGAGCAGCGGTGGACTGCAGCGGTCGAAGATTATTCGTACCAGACGATTGCAGCGACCGACGAAACAGTCTGTTTCGTTGCCGACGAGGGCGATACCCGTGGAAAGCTCATTGCGCTGGATAGCGAGACGGGTGAGGAGACGTGGAGTCGCGACGACTGGGTCGCGACGTCGACGACGCTCCACGGTGACACTCTCTATGTCGGCGGCCAACACATCGCCGCATTCGACCCGGAAAGCGGTGAAAAACAGTGGCAAGCAGCCGAGTCAGGGTTCGTCCCACGGGTACCAGTTCAGGACGATGTTCTCTTTGCCGGTGGCGGAACGGTGCGAGCGTTCGATACTGAGGGCGGTACTCTCAGTTGGACGTGGACCCCCAACGAGGGCGTTGAGGGTGTGGTACCGTCTGTGACGATAGGTGACTCGTTGTACGTCGACTCGTGGGGGAGAGACGACCCGCGGAACCGATTCAAGTTCGCGCTTGATGTATCGGCAGGTGAGAAGCAGTGGGCGTTCGAGGATGGTTCCCAGCTTACCGATCTGTCGGCTGATAGCAATCATGTCTACGTCGGGTCTGCAAAGGGTACGGTCTATTCGCTGCAGTAGTCTCCGGTCACAAGTCCGGTGTCCGCTGAGAAGGCATTCGTCAACGGCGGAACTGGGTAGCGAGCGCATTACATAGTTCGACGCTCGACCAATCTACGTTGATGTGGCCCTGGGGACACCTGTTATTCGGCGCTCTCGCGTACTTCGGCTATCGTCGAATGCGACAGTTGGGCATCTCACGGGTCGGCGTCGGACTGTCGCTCACGCTCGGCACGCAGTTTCCGGACTTGGTTGACAAACCGCTCGCGTGGTACGTCGGCGTGTTACCGAATGGTCGGTCGCTTGCTCACTCCATCTTCACCTTCTTTCTCGTGGCGATCGTCCTCACTCGGATCGGGCGGAGGGTGGACCGAGATGAAGCGGTGTTCGCCTTTCTCTTTGGGTACTTCACGCACATCGTCGGTGACGTTGTCCCGCCATTGCTCGACGGCGACCTGTACTACGCGACGTTTTTCCTCTGGCCTGCACTCCCGGCAGTGGACTACGGTACGGAGCTCACGTTGCTCCCCCGACTTCAGGCGTTAGACCCCTCGCCAGCGCTCTTCGTCCAACTCGGTCTCCTCACACTCGTCGCGATAGGCTGGTATCTCCGAGCGCGCACTGCCCACAGCTGACCTGCTCGAACGCCGTCACTAGGTGTAGCGGTGACAATTAACACACAGTGTGAACCGCTGATGTATCAGATATACAGAATAGCTTAACGCGGGGTTAACAAACGGTTTCTGCGAAATTATCGTCAGAAAATATGTATTAAGAGACCGTTTTCCCTCGGCGAAAAAAGAATTTCCAACTTGATAACTATAATATCCTGTAACTATCTTGATTGACCAGTAGCCGAGTCCAGTATGTCGATTACATAGATTATTTTAATAAATTAGTTATATGACTATCTCAATTATATATAGACGATATATTGATTGAACCCGTCTACAATTAGAAAATTGAATTTATCTTAATCGCTAGCTTAAATTCGCAAAATTATAACGTGGTATTATCCTAGACATAACTCATTTGTTCAATTAACGTGCCAATATTTACAAATTCATTCAAAAAAGACATTTATACTCCACTGCCTTTCACGAAACTGTACCTATGAGAGACGACGAATGTCCGGATACACCGGACGAAGAAACGAACGCGAAGTCCCTCCACTGCACTCGCCGGAATCTCATGAAACTGTCCGGCGCCGGTGCCTTGACAGCACTGGGCGTCTCTAGCATCGGCGTGGGCTCTGCGGCAGTGACTGAAGGAGGCCCCGCAAACCAAGACGAATGGACCCTGACCTTCGAAGACGACTTCGACGGTGATTCTCTGGACACAGAGCAGTGGTCTATCGGTTGGGGCTGGGGAACCGGAACGACCATGAGTCCGACCGAAGTGGTCGAACGCAACGTCGATGTCCGCGACAGCAACCTCTATCTGAAGGGAACGCACGACGGAGACCAACCGTACGCGGGCGGAGTGAACACGAAGAACAAAGTCACCTTCGGCCCAGGCAGTTACTACGAAGCGAAGATCAAGTTCGCGCGGCGCGAGGGGTTCCAGAACGCGTTCTGGTCGAAGCCGAACACCGAGGCGTGGCCGCCTGAGATCGACGTCGTCGAACTGATGCAAGACGGAAGTGGGACGGACGATACCCATCGGTCACGACACCACATTCATTACTCGACCTCAACGGAGCCGGGAGACAATTCCACTCACGTCGGCCCCGGCGGCGGATACACGCCGGGTGACGACCTGACTGAGAACTACCACATCTACGGAGTCGAGTGGCAAGAAGACCGAATCACTCACTACGTCGACGGAGAAGCGGTCTGGGAGTCCACGGATAGCACCGCCATGCAGGCGATGCAGAACGGTGGTGTTCACTACATGATGTTCTCTCTGAACATCGACAACGTCGGCACGCCCGACTACTCGGTGCCGTGGGGCGAAGAAGTCGCGATCGACTGGGTCCGCCTCTGGGACCACTCGGGGACTAGTTCGGACAGCTCCACGACCGACTCGACCACTGACACGACCAGTCAGACCGACACAGAGCATTATCTCTGGGCCCGGTCGGGTGACGGCAACCCGGTCACGTTCGCGTTCGAGGCGAGTGGCGGGAACATCGGAATCGAACCGCAGGACACGACCGAGGATTACTGGGTCGCTGAAGACGGTACCGTCGCGGGTGGGACGACCAGTAAGACGTCGTCACTCCCCGGATTCCGGTTTACCGGTGACATCACGGACCTCAGGTTCGACGGCGACCTCGACATCTATATCGACAACTCACCGGTCAACACGGCCGACTTAGTCGACGATTCTGAACCCGGCCCCTACAGGCCGTCTGACCAGAGCCAAACGTCGGACTCGACGCAGACGACGACACTTCCCAACACCATCACCATCGACGGGAGTGGGTACAGTAGTTCGACCTCCTATACCGTCTCTGTGAGCGATGCGCTCGCCGAGACCGACTCGATTACGAGCGAAGACTCGGTCTCTGGGACGACCGCAAGCGGGGCGGTCGGTGCCGGGTCAGACACGTACCGATTCGAAGGCGATGTGACGGATATCGCGCTCGATGGACCCGCAGACGTCTACGTAAATGAGTCGCGCGTCGACCTCCTCGTCATCCGCCGTGGGTCGAACAGCAACGGGACCGTTTGGTACCTCGTTGAAACCGATGGGGCCGTCCAGAAGGCAGAGACGTCGTCGGGTGTCGCGGACAGCGGCGACGACGTCGGCAACTCGAAGATTCACGGGTCCGTGAAGGACGATTCGGACGCGTATTGGCTGTTCGATGGGAGTGTCCTCGACGTATCGACGTACGGCGGCGACGTCGTCGCGACGCTCAACGGCCAAGAGCTCTAATCCGTAGTAGCGCAGGCTACATCCGGATTCGGGGCTGTTGGAAGCACGGAACTGACTTTTTGACGAAGCGGCTTTGTGTCTCTACCCCCACAGTAGTAGCATGCGCTCGGAGACCTACAGCCGTGTGACCGGTGAGCGGCACCCGTCGATATCCCTCGGAGACTCTCTCGCCGGTGGTGGCACGACGGCGCTGTCGGTGAAGGGGGTTGTCACGCTCCTCGGAGAGCTCGTCGCAGTCACTCCGCGTTCGGACCTTCGTGCGAACGGGTGAGAGGTATTCGGAGATATGAACCGACGAGAGTTCCTCCGAGTGTCAGGGGCGACAGCCGGCGCTGCCGGCGCTGGTCTCGTCGTCGGCGGCGTCGTACTGAATCGAGAGTCGCTCGCTGATCGGTACGGAGACAGGCTTCGCGCACGCTCACCGGGGGAAGCACACTGGGAACTCGCTTTCGAAGATACCTTCTCGGGCGACTCGTTAGACGCCTCGTCGTGGTCAATCGGTTGGGGCTGGGGGGTCGAAACGTCCACGAGTCCGACTCGAATCGTTTCAGAGAACGTCCGAACGGAAGGCGGGTCACTCCGGCTCCGAGGGACACACGAACGGGGCGAGATACGATCCGGTGCCGTGAACACGAAGAACAAGGTGACGTTCGGACCGGGAAGTTATCTCGAAGCCAGAATCTCGTTTGCGGGGCGAACCGGCTTTCAAAACGCGTTCTGGGCGAAACCGAACACCGAGGCGTGGCCGCCCGAGGTCGACGTTGTGGAGATTTGGCAGGACGATTCGGGGTGGGACGATAGGCACATTTCGAGACACACCGTCCACTATTCGAGTTCGAGGGAGGTGGGCGACCGCTCGACACATAGGAACCTCGGTGCGTCGTATACGCCAGGTGGGGACCTCACGCGGGAGTTTCACACGTACGGTGTCGAGTGGCAGGCCGACGAGCTAGTTCACTACGTCGACGGGAAGGTCGTCCGAAAGTGGCTCGGCGAAACGCTACTGACCGCACTGTCCAACGGAGCCCCGTTTTATTTCATGTTCTCGCTCAATATCAACAACATCGGCACCGCCGACCAAACAGAGAGGTGGGGGGAAGAGATGGTGGTCGATTGGGTCCGACTCTGGGAGGATACGTCTCTGTAGACACGGTAGCTAATATCGTGGATAAAACACATCTGTGCCATAATTTCAACATATATTGTATTTTCCTCCGGAATACTTTGGGATAATTTGATATATATCAACGATCAATGGAGTGACGTATGGTCACTTCCCAAGAGTTACGGAAAGGTCTCGGAAGCCTTCCGGGATTCGTAGACAGATATGGTCTCTCAGGCGGTTTGCGTCGGTGGTTCGGAATCGTGTACCACCGTTCGACAGGGAATATCACAGGTCGTAGCGTCTTCGAGGAGGACTGGGACGTCTGTATACTCTTGGACGCGTGCAGGGCGGACGAACTCAGACGTCAATCGGACGGCTACGATTGGATACAGCGAGTCGACGACTTTCCCTCCGTAGCGTCGTGCACGTGGAACTGGCTCCCCAGAACCCTCGAACGAACGCCGGAAGACGTTCTTCAGGAGACGGCGTACGTGTCAGCCAACCCCTTCACTGACGAATTCTGCGACGAAGACACCTTCGGTGAGTTAGACGAAGTGTGGCGGTACGCGTGGGACGAGCAGTGGGGAACCGTCCGGCCGAGGCCCGTCACTGACAGAGCGATACACCACGGGAGGAACGCCGAGACAGAACGGCTCTTGGTTCATTATCTTCAGCCGCACGTCCCGTTCCTCACCGAAGGCGCCGAAGCGCTCGACCGCGCGAATTTCAGTTTCGGGAGGGAGAGTAATCCCGACGCATGGGACCGCGTGACGAGCGGAGAGTTGTCGCAGCGGGTCGCTATCGACCGGTACAGAGAGACACTCCGGTTCGTCCTCACCGACGTAGACCTCCTCTTACGGAACGTAGACGCGGAGCGGGTCGTGATTACTGCCGACCACGGCGAGGCGTTCGGAGAGTGGGGCATCTACGGGCATCCGAATCAGATCGACCTCCCGTGTTTGACGCAGGTCCCGTGGGTGACGACGACGGGAACAGACGAGGGGACACACACGCCCGCATCGTACGACACGCAACCGAGCGACGTCTCCCGCGACGCACAACTCCGCGCACTGGGGTACACCGAGTGACGGGAACCGGTCACGGAGTCCGAAGAACGGCCTGTTTGCCTCCCGACTCGTGCGCTCCGACGAGGGCGCTGTACACGTCGAGATACTGTTGCGCCACGCTGTCCCACGAGAGTTGCTCGCTCATCCGGACGCAGTTTTGCGACATCTCGGACCGGGCGGACTCGTCTCGAAGCACCGTCTCAAGAGCCGAAGCCAGCCGCGTGGGGTTCTCCGGGGGGACGACGAGCCCACAGCCCTCGTCTTCGACCTGTTCGGGGAACTCACTCGCTGTCGATGCTACGACGGGTTTCCCGAACGAGAACGCGGTCGAGAGAACACCGCTGTGTCCCTTCGTCCCGCTCTGATCTCGGTACGGCATCACGACGACTGTGGTCCGCGCGAAGAACTCCTTGACTTCGTCATTGGGGATGAACCGACGGTGAACCTCGAAGTTATCGGGATACCGTTCAATGGTCTTGCGCACTCCGCTCGGAAGCTGTCCGTCCCCGGCGATAATCAGATTGACATCCGGAATCGTTTCGCGGAGTATCTCGACTGCATCGACGAGTATGTCAAGTCCTTTCGGGGGAACGATGTTCCCGAAGAAGAGAAGCGTGTTCTCCTCGGGTTCACGGTCGATATCCTCGACGCCGCCGAAAACTGAGTACGCCCCGTGTGGGATGACGACGACGCCGTCCGCGTCGAATCCACGGCTTACGAGGACCTCTTTTTGTCGCTTCGTGTGGACGACAGTCCGGTCTTCATCGAGAGCTGGAATCGTGAGGTTGAGTATCTCTTCGATGAGGACGGGAGGGCGTGCGAGGCTGAAGCGGCTCACCGGCACTTCGTGTCGGGTCGTCACGAACGGATAGTCGTCCACATCGTGGAGTTTGGCGAAAAACTTCACCTGTGGGAAGATTCCGGTACTGTCGTGAATGACGTCCGGGTCGTACTGCTCGATTTCTTTCACCGCGCTGTATGAGTACAGGCCTCTGAAGATGTTCAGTGGATTGATATCTAACTTGTACAGCCCGGGCATCGAGATGCCGATCGGATCGAACGCGTTCACGAGTTCGATATCGTCACAGAACAGATCGTCCGCCGACGTTTCGGTCGGTTTGAACACCGTCACTTCGGCGGAATTCGCAACGCTGTTTGCGAGTTCGGCGGCGTAGTGGGGGAGCCCACCCGTGCTCTGTCCAACGATATAGAGTACGTGCATGGTCAGAGGCTGATGTCCTTCCGAAGCGTGGGACCGATGAGTTTCGTCACCGGAATCGGGAGTCGCTTCCAGGCTTCCTTTATCGGTTTGTAGGCCGATTTGTCCGGATGTGGAAGCTCAACCGGTCCGTTCGGGTAGTAGTGAAAATCGTCGTACTGAGTCTTCTTTCCGCCGAAGCTCTTTTTGAACATGTACACGCCCGTCCCCTCTCTCGTCCGTCCGAGTTCGTAGGATTGGTACCCGTTTTCGTGTGCGTGCTCCATCGATTTCCACAGTAGGAAACTCCCGCCCTGAAGGTCACGGTACTCGTAATCAGTGATGACCCCCCACTGTGAGACCGTTGACCCGCAGCCGAGATTCACGATGCCGTTAATCGCTCGTCCGTCGTGTCGTACCAGTCCCAGATGGAGTGTTCCGTGGTCTGCGAAGGTTTCCCAGACCCTTTTGAAGAATTCGAAGGAGTGGGGTGGAGACCCGTGGCCTCTCACCGACTGGAGATACAGCTCATAGTACTCGCGTAATTCGTCGAGTGACTCTCCGACGACGTACTCCAGGTCGTTTTCCCGGGCCTGGTCGATTTGCCGTTGTCGACTCTCCTTGAGACCGTCCCACATCTCATCGTGGTTGACGCCCACCGGAACGTCGAAGGTGACGAACCGATTTTCGTGTTCGAACCCCTCGAATTGCGCGTGGTCGACGGTCGTCCCACGGAGACTGACGAAATCAACTCCCGCGTCGTCCGCGATACGTTTCGCCTGCCGGACGAGATGCGTGGTCGTCGACTCCGGTGCGTCGTCGGCCAAGATGACCGACCCGCGTTCACCGTACGGGGGTGAGACGATCTTCGAACCAAAGAGACGGCTTCGAATCTCGACGAGGGGGAGTGCGCCGACGATGTCACCCCCATCTCGGGCGGCGAGCCAGTGCGTGTCGTGTCCGTAATTCCGACTGGCTTCGCGCCATCCCCACAGTCCAAACGGGGGACCGTCGTTCGATTCGACGAAGTCGTTCCACTCGCGCCTGTCTGTACAGTCCGTCACCGTCAACCGCGTCTTTGTCTTGCTCGTACTCATCTTCAGTGGTGGGAGGTTCCCTTCGAGACCTCGTGATTGGTTCGGGGCCGCGGTTCGTCGAACACGTCCTGCCCAAGTTCCGCACGGATCAATTCGCTCACTGGTCCGAACTCGAAGGTCGTGAGGAGCCGTTCAACTTTGTCTGCTAACCGCTCGATTCCCGCGAAACTCACCGCTCGTTTGTGGAACTTCGGTTCCGAAACGGGGACCGACGGGTTGAACTCCCACGGGTGGAAGTACAGGTTTGCCGGAATACTCGACTCGTTCAGCCGACTGACCGCCCACTCGAACAAACGAATCGGTGTGACCCGCGCGTAAAACCCCCCACCGATGGGGAGTCGTAACATCGTATTGGTCACGGCGAGGGGCGATTCTACAAGCAACTCTCTTTGGCTGCCGACCGCCGCACTCGAATCGAACGGCCGTCCGGGATGCACCCGGTACGGTCTCAACGGCCCTCCGGGGACGCCGTACATCGGCGTCTTCACCGGGAACACGCTCGAATCGTATCGGTACTCGCTCCGTGCGAGGACTTCGAACCCCCATTGTGTTCGTCTCGTCAGCGAGAAGTTTGGAAGTCGAACCCCCATCGGGAACTCGCCCGTCACTGATTCGATTGCAGCACCCGACTCAGCCAGTTCCCGCTCGAACTCGCTCGGCGAGAGATCGAACAGCGGTCTGTGAGTCTGTCCGTGAGAGCCGATCTCGTGTCCTAACTCGTGGATTCGGTTGATGAGCCATGGGTACTCGTCGGCGACGTCTCCCACGACAAAGAAGGTCGCCGCGACGTCGTGTCTGTCGAGTAAATCGAGGACGATTTCCGTGGATTCTACGATACGGTCTATCGGATCTCTCACCTCGTCGACGAGGAGCGTCGCAGTGTGCCAGTGCTCCAGGTCGAAGGATATCGAATTCCGTACACAGTCGTTACGCTTCTCGCTCACACGTAAGACACGGGTTGACGGTAGCGACTATTGTTATATATTTGATAATCGGATTATTGCTGAGTTAGAGCGTAATGTCACCCGTCCTTATATCTTCTATTCGTCCCTAGACACCCGTCAGACACGGTTTCGGCGTAACTGTCTGCCTGTGAACGTTCCGGACGATACCTGACGCCGGACGGAGGGTGGCTCTACTCCCGCCGATAATCAGATAGCTGACTGACACTAACCATTAGGTGGCCTCCCGTCGAATACGCTGTTGCTAGCATGACAGATACGACTGCGTCCACTAGTGGCACGCCTCTCTCGAAACTGGCCGACCGACCCAACGTGAATAACGTCTTGGTATTCGTGTCCGACGCGATGCGGTACGACTTCCTCCCGGACGAAGTGCGACAGTTGGGGGTGACGGCGAAGGCGATCTCCGCGAGTACGTTCACGGCGTCTTCGATACCGTCGTTGACCACGGGCCTGTACCCGGCGACACATGGCGTCTGGATGTTCGACGACCGACTCCCGGAACGGCCGCCGTTACTCGACGACGATGCATATGACGTCGGATTTGACACGGAGACGGTGTGGATCGAGCTCGACGCGCCCGATAAACCACCACTCCAGATTAACCACGTGGATACCGAGCGGACAATCGAAGACCTCGAACCGCCGTTCGTCAACTTCGTCCACGACGTCGGACCACACGCTCCGTACGGGTTCGAAAACGGGGTATTCGAATCAACGAAAGAGTTCTTCCGAACGCACGAGAGGCGTCGTCCGCAGTTGGTGAACCTCTACCGCCAAGACTGTCACAACTCTGCACAGCGATTCCTTCGGCTGTACGAACGACTATCCGAGGACGGACTCCTCGACGAAACGTTAGTCGTGTTCACGAGCGACCACGGTCAGTGTCTCGGCGAATGGACCAACGGTGGGCGCTTTGGGCACGGCCACCCGATGGCCCCGGAGAACGTGGAAGTTCCGGTCGTCTTCGCGGGGGCGGGACTGCCCGAAGGCGAGACGTACGACCCACTTCTGAGCGGTGTCGACGTCGCCCCCACGGTCATCTCTGCGCAGCGCGGAGAACCTCCCGCAGACGTGGACGGTGTCGACCTCTGGCGGTCCACTCCACGACCGACCCGAAAAGTCCGTTCGGACGTCTGGCAGCACCTCGACGTCGACGTCGCGGGGAGAGCGGTCGAACTCTCCGTCTACGCCGCGACATCCGCGTGGAATCGGTCGGGCGGATACGTCTTCCACCGGAAGTCCTCGGTCCAACGACTCGGTGCGATCGGATACGACAATGTATTCCGGGGGTACTCCCCGGCGTGGCTCGGAAATCTGTCTCCGACGAAGGCGCTGAACATGCTCTCTATCGCCTTGACGAGCAGCATGACCTACGGTGCCCCGGATTTCTCAAGAGACGAAGCGCAACGCGTCGTCCCCTCGCGTCTCGAACAGGCGACACACGAGGCGTCAGACGCCGGACTCAGCGACGAGCAGAAGACCCAACTGCGCGACCTCGGCTATCTACAGTGAGCCCCCTCGGCGTCGAGTCCTGATTCACCCGATTCGTCTATCTGCAAACTCGCTTCCCGCCCTCCAACCGGGTCAAACGGTCCCCTCGTCAGCGGTCGAACGGAGGATACTCGGTCGACGACCGACTGGATTCGAACAGCCGACTCATCGAGTGGAGAATGATCGCGGTGAAGCAAGCGAGCAACCCAGCGAGCACGAACAGCGTCGAAGTGACGGCCATACCGAGTTGGAACTCACCTGTCGTCAGATAGTTAGAAATCGTGAAATAGGCGATGAAGATTCCGACGGTCGAACCGAAGAACCCGGGAACGCCGAGTGCAGTCAACGGGCGTTCGAGTTCGACGGTCTTCAGGATATTCGATACGAGAGACAACCCGTGTGCGATAGGATGGTGGCTACTAGCGTTTTCGACGTCGTAGTCTATCGTGACCCCTACCTCTTCGAGTCGGTAATCGTTGTGATGGGCGTGATACAAGATGTCGATACTCGCGTTCATCTGGTCGCCGATACCCGAATCTAAGTTGATCGAGCGTATCGCCTGGTCGTTGTATGCGCGAAACCCGCTCTGTGTGTCGGCGACACGAGACTCTCGCCTCACGACGCCCATACTCAAGTTGGTCATGAGGTTGATGACTTTGAGACCGAACCGTCGATAGAACGGTGCGTTCGTCGACGCCCCCGCCACGAACCGGCTCCCGATCACGATGTCGGCGGCGGTCTCGTCCAGCTTACGGAGTAACTTCGGGACGTCGTTCGGGTCGTGCTGTCCGTCCCCATCGATGGTTACGAGCCTGTTCGCGTTCCGCCTGTCCGCTTCTCTGAACGCCGTGTTCAACGCGGCCCCGTAGCCACGGTTCGTTTCGTGTTCGATGACGGTCGCACCCGCATCGCGTGCAGCGATGGCCGTTTCGTCACCGCTCCCGTCGTCGACGACGAGGACCTCGTCGACATACGGTGCGACGCTTTGTACGACGGACGCTATCGTCGTCGCCTCGTTGTATGCCGGAATTGCGACGATAGCCGGCGATTCACTCGCCGATTGTAACTGGTCGCCGTTCGCCCGCTCTCGCGGTCTCGCTGAGGAACTCTCCGTCAGTTCGACGGAGCCGTCCGAGTCTCTCCGAATGGGCCGGGAAAGGACGTCGGTGTCACGCTTGTTCGATTCGCCCACCGCGCCTGTCGTTGCATCGGCGTCGACGAACACCTGTTCGACGGAGTCGTTCAGGTGGGAGACGATGACGAGGGTCTGACCGTCGAGCGCGCTCGCGAACGTCTTGTACGGATTGACCCGCCCTGCCTCGATAACCGGGTCGACGACGGTTGCGCCCAGCTCGGAGACGACATCTAATTCGTCTTCGTCGATAGACCGCTGATACGTGACGAAGACGTCGAACCCGTTGTTTCGAGTGTGGACGACGTCTCGTGGCAACGTGAGGATGTTCTCGTCGGTCGCGACAAATCCGATAGCGGGTTGCTCAGCATCTCGTTCGTGTGACTCGTGTTCTCGCTTCATCTCCCAACCACCCCCCGTCCTCGTATCGACTGCCAGTAGCGGCTCATATTTTTCCGTGTTCCATCCGCATTCCAATCACTCATCGAGTCGTCTACCCGACCGCTGCCTCTGGGTACAGCGTCGCTCATCAAGCTTCGGACCGGTATCTCCGGTTAACACGTCAACTCACGACGTATTTAATCTATTGATTACTCTACCTCATGGAATTTAATACTAGAGGTGAGAAATTATGTCTGGTGGTAAGGTCACGATGTTCGATTTGTGCTTCGAAACCGAAGGTCAGGCGGCCGGTTCGCGGTCATTCGCCTTTCCGTCCCACTACCGTGGGGTCTTTGTTCGGTCGGTCGACGCGGAGTGTCGATATCTGGTATCCGAACCTCGATAATATGGTTGTAATCTCGCTTGCGTTGTCGTGCGCCTCCACGTAGACGAGCCGGCACCGTTGTCCAGTGAGTGACGATTCCAGCCCCATGAGTACGGACGGCGCAGTCCCCTGAACGTCGATTTTGACGACGTTCGGCTCGGGGATTCGACCGGCTTCGACGAGACTGTCTCCGGCAATCGTTGTCGTCGGTATGGATGTGAGCGCCTCTCCGGTGGGATACCTCGTGTCGAGCGATCCGTGTTGTGCACCCGCATCGAGGGTGTCGTAGAGGTGAAACCTCTCTTCCGAACTCCCGTCGGAGAGCGGTCGTTCGACGACGGTCGCGTCAATCGAGTTTTCGGTGAGGTTCCGTCGAAGCGACTCGGTGTTCGGTGGATACGGTTCGAAACCGACGACAGCCACGTCGGGGACGCTGGACCCGACGAGGCAGGCATAGATTCCCATGTTTGCGCCGACATCGTAAAAGACGTCGCCAGCCCGTACGTTCGAGAGCACGTGTTCCAATACTTCGGCCTCGTCCCGGATTCTGTGCCGAAGGTTGTTCCACTCGACGAACGTACGAGGGCGGAACGTGGCTGTCGCCTCTCCGCAGGAGAACTCGTAGGGCGGGTGGGTGCGTAGATACACCTCGACTGTCGTCTCGAAGAGTCTGTTGCCGACGCTGTACGCCGGGGTCCCCCACAGGAGGTCTCCGATTTTGGAGACGAAGGTCATCGGGGAAGACTATCGCCGGGAACGCGCAAATAGTTGCGGGTAGCACGCACCCGACGAGGAAGTCACCCCAATCGCAAGTCAATTTACGTTCTTGAGAGCCTCTTCGTTCAGCAAACACAGACTCTCAAGCACAACGTGAATCATCTTGATAATCAATCATGATGAGGTGAAAAGTAGCGGAGGAGAAGACAATCATGTGGAAGTCGATCATCGTTCCAGCGAATCAATCTGTGAGCGTCGTCGCGTCGCTTCGGTCACTCTCGCCCGAAGGGGTTCATACAGTCGTCGTTTCGGAAGACGAAACTGTCCCAGCGTTCGCATCGAAGTACGCGGACGAGACCGTCGTCGTTCCATCACCGCACGAGGACGTCATCGCGTACAAAGATGCGCTCGTCTCGCTCTCGATGCGCCCCGACGTGGAAGCAATACTCCCCATCAGGGAGGAAGACGCCTACGTCCTCTCACGGTACGTTGAGGATTTCAAACCGCATGTCGAGATCGGCTGGCCGTCGTTCGATGCAGTCAGGGTCGCGCAGGACGGGTATCGATTGGCTACTGTTGCGGAAGACATCGGACTCCGCGTTCCGAAGACGGAACTCCTCACGGACGTGACAGACTGGGATCGAGAGCTCATCGTGAAACCTCGGTACGGAATCCTCACTCACGATTACGTGGACCATCTAGAGGCGACGGAGTGTGAAGGCAGGCAACGCCCCGAGTACATCCCGAGGGGCGTCTCGCCCGACGTCGACCGGCTCATCGAAGACATGCTTGGCCACGTTCCCGTGGTGCAGGAGTGTCACTGGGGGGAGGAGTACTCGTTCCGGGCACTCTACGACCACGGCGAGCCGGTGAAGACGAGTCTCCGACGGCAACTTCGCGGAAAAACGTACGCTGGCGGGATGAGCGTGTTCCGGGAGATGACACACGACCCAGCGGTCGAGGAGTTGGCCGAATCGTTGCTTACTCATCTGGAATGGAACGGGCTCGCGTCAGTTCAGTTCATCAAGGAACGAGAGACCGGCGAGTTCTACCTCCTCGAAATCAATCCGCGAGTGTGGGCTTCCGTGAATCTCGATATCCGCGCCGGCGCTACCTACCCGTACGACTACTGGCTCACGAATCAGGGTCGGAAAGACGAAATCAGACCGGGGTACGAGGAAGGCGTCGCGACGCATCTACTCGTCGGCGAACTCCAGTATCTCAGGAGCGTCCTCGTCGACGACTTCCCAAACGTCGACAAACCGTCGATGAGGGAGGCGTTCGTCGACGTCGCTTCGTCCGTCTACCAGCACCCCCACTTCGATTACATCTCGTTCGACGACCCCAAACCGTTCGCACGAGGTGTACTCAACACCCTGTTCAGTGCATCGTGACGCAGTCACGCCCCGGCCGCAGGTCAGCACTCGAACCGTGTCGGTCGGAGAACGTCGTGCCTCGTAGCGGCAGGGTAACTATTCGTTGCCCACTCGCTAGCGACACTGTGCCATCATGGATATAGGACTATCGACGTTCAAGCTGTTCCTCTCAAAGACGGGACGTGCTCTACTGATGTTCGGTGGCATCATCTACTTCTCCCGAAACCTCGGGCAGACGCAATTGGGTATCTTCTTCCTGTTCTTTGCCGTCCAAGGATTGCTCTCGATTCCCGCCGATTTCGGCCTCCGTTCCGCACTCGAAAAACGGCTGAGTGAGGGGGAAGACCCCGTCCGGACATTGAGTTCCGCACTCGCTCTCAAACTGGTGTTGCTCACGGTGGTCTCACTCGGCGTCCTCGCGTTTCGGGGTCGAATCAACGACTATCTCGGTGGAGACCTCGCAGTGTTGTTGGTCCTCGCCGTCTTCCTCCGGGAGCTCTCGCTGCTGTACATTCATGCGGTTCGGGGCCGACTTCGGGTCGGCCGTACCGCATCAATCGAGTTCGCCCGCCGACTCACTTGGGTCGGGCTCGGTTCGTTTTTTGTCTCGCGTGGATATGGACCCGAGGGCATCGTCTACGGACTCTTAGCAGGCTCAGCCGTCGCGTTGGTTTGGGCGGTTCTCGCCTGCGACATCGGCCTTGGTCGGCCGGCACTCCCACAGATGCGGTCGCTGGTCGATTTCTCGAAGTACGACGTCGTGAACTCCGTCGGGGGGAGCATCTACCAGTGGATGGACTCTGCCCTCATCGGGTTTTTCCTCGTCCAGAGTTACGTCAGTGCGTACGAGGTCGCCTGGCAGGTGACGCTGCTCGTCCTCATGTTCAGCAAGTCGATCTCGTTGACGCTGTTCCCCCAGATCAGCCAGTGGAATGCGGATTCGTCGGCGAAGCAGATAGAGTCGACCATCTCGACTGCCATCGGGTTCGCGGTGTTCTTTTCTATTCCCGCTGTGGTCGGGGCGGTGATATACGGCTCCGACGTTCTCGAATTCCTTTTCGGTCCTGAATACGTCATCGCATCGCTGGTCCTCGTCGTCTTGATGATAGAGAAGTTCTTCCAATCCATCAACGATATCGTCGGGGTTTCGGTCAGGGCAATCAACAGGCCGAACCTCGCCGCAAAAGCGACCGTCGCCGCCGTCGGTGTCAATTTAGTCCTGAGCCCGATTCTCATCGTCACTATCGGATTCGTCGGTGCCGCGGTGGCGACGACCGTCTCGTGGGTCGTAAACGCACTCCTTCAAACACGCTATCTCGGCCGATACGTCGATTTCTCGATTCCGTACCCCCTCATCGGATGGTTTACGCTCTCGTCAGTGGCGATGGGCGTTGTCGTCTACGGCGTCAAGACGCAGTTCCCGGTCGATACCGTGTTCTCGTTAGTGTTACAGGTACTGCTCGGGGGACTGCTCTACCTCGCGTTCTCCGTGTCGATTCCGGACGTCAGACACCGTATCGTGCTGCCCGTGGTTCGATTGCTCGCATCCCGTTACGTTTCGGACGAACGGCGTTCAGGGCGTGGACAGACGAGCGATAAGTAGCCGCGATTCAATTCAATTGCTCGTCTCCCAGAACACCCGCTGTGGAGTGCCGTCTCTCCCGAAGAGGCGACCGGGGTGCGGACCGTACCACCAGAAGAACAGCATCGTCTTCCGCGATTTGATTCGCCGAATCGTCCGCGGGGAGACGACGCGTCTCGCCTCAAGGGTCGTCTCTCGTTCGTCGTAGAGACGGCGATAGATGTTCCAGAGCGAAGACGGCCGCCGAGTGAGTAGCAACCCATACACTGACCACAGAACCGTCGAGACCACTACATAGCGCATCGGGAGGTTACGGAGTGCGAGTTTGATTCGGTTCCCGACCAGCCGCTCCTGCGTTTCGAGGTCGGTACGTCGTGCTTCGGGCGATTTCTTGTGCCAGACGGCGACCTCGGGCGTAAAGAGGATATCGTAGCCACTTTCGTGGACGCGGAACGAGAGGTCCATCTCCTCGAACCCGTACACGAAGTCCTCCGGGAAATCACCGACTCGGTCGATGACCGCGCTTCGAATCGCGTTTCCGACGCCGACGAAGTTCGTCGCGCGATACGGGACAGTCGGTGTCATGTCGAATCGCGGTGGGTCGGGCGTCTCGTGGGGGTTCACCTCGTCGGTCCGGTAGTCACGGCACTGGAAGGCCAATACACCGATCTCGGGATTCGAATCGAACAGACGGACGACGGTCTCCGTCGCATCGTTACTGGTCAATACCGCATCGTCGTCGATGGTCACGAGAATGTCGCCCGACGCGAGGTCGTATCCGATATTCCGCGCCTGTGGGACGCCCATCCGGCCGGGGAACTCGTGATAGTGGACGGTCGGTTCGTCGAAGCGACCGCCGTCCTCAAACATGGTCGAGGTCTCGTCCGTCGAGTTACTGACTACGATTACCTCGATAGGGTCGTAGGTCTGGTCGAGGATGGACTCGATAGCCTCTCTCAGGTCGTCCGGCCTGTTGTACGTCGCCAGAACGTACGACACGAGCGGGTCAGTGGACGGATCTGTCGATGCCACAATCATCCGATACAACATCGTATCTCAGTAAAAGCGTTTCGGGGGTGGTACGTTCGCTCCGGTTTCTCCAAGGCGAATCGAACCCTCACAGGTCGTCGGAGTATCCGTCTGACCGCCCCTCGATTCTCACGATAGTCACCTCGTCGTTCCGGAAGACGACCGTTCCAGCTTCGGTCACGTCCTCGGCATGCTCACGCGAGAGAGACGTAATCGGGAGACGCTCGGACCCGGAAACGTCCCTGACGCTCCGTTCCCGAATGAACACGTACCCGCGTTGCAGTCGGCTCTGGTCGAACTCTGGGTGCCAAGGGCTCCGCAGTCGCTCGAT
This sequence comes from Haloferax sp. S2CR25, assembly GCF_031624535.1. Lineage (NCBI taxonomy): Archaea > Methanobacteriati > Methanobacteriota > Halobacteria > Halobacteriales > Haloferacaceae > Haloferax > Haloferax sp. S2CR25. Next base: position 530,326 of record NZ_JAMQOO010000003.1, on the reverse strand, counting down.
TCGGACGTCGTAGTACGTCTCCGGAGTCGTCGAACGGAGCAGTTGGTAGCTCACCGAGTCAGTGTATATCGTGACTGTGTCGTCCGAAGGTGAGGCGGCACTCGGAGAGCGGTACGAACCGGAACCAGTGAGCCCGGCGTGTTCCTTGAGCCACGCGGCACCAGCGCGTTCGTCGTCAGTGAATACGTAATCGTTGGCGTTCGAGTCGAACGTGGCTGTGTCCGCGTTCCCGACCGCGGCATACGCGGCACCCGAGTTGAGGACGAACAACGCGCTGAGAAGAACTGCGAGGAGCGACCACCTGGGACGGAGGTCTCTGGGTTTCCCGAGGCGTTCGAGCGCCGTGACCGTCGCCGCGAACAGAGTCCGAAAGCCGAGGGCAACGAACGGTGCGAGGACGACCAACACCATCTGGTACGTCCTGTCGGCCCAGAGGTTCGCGATGACGAAGAACGTCGACGCGAGGAAGACGAACATCGGTATCGAGAGCGCAGTGTACTCGACGTACTCCGTGCGTTCGCCGCGACGTAATCGGACTCCGTGAGTGACGACCCGTGACAGCAATCCAATCCCCAGCAGTGCGGTCAGGACCAAGTAGACGAGGACGTTGAGTTGGTCGAGTACGGTCACCTGGCCACCGATGTAGTTCGCACCGGTTCCGACCGCCGTGCCAACGACGAGATTGGCGACCTGCTGTCCGATGACCAACGGCATCCGCAGAATCTGGTTCAGTAACTGCGGCGAAAACGTCGCGTACCAAGCGATGGCCAATCCGAGAAATGTGACGGGGTATACGACCGAGCTATCGTGTTCGAACTCGTCGACGACGCGACGAACCACACCAAGCATGAGATGTCCGGCGAGCAGCGACCCGCCAAGCACGAATGCCGTCCCGTAATGGGTGTGAATAACGCCGATACTCAGTAAGACGGCGACGGCTTTATTGCCGACTGTCGATAGGCCGTGCTCGAACAGGAGCAGCAAAAGCAGTACGACGAACAACTCCGAGAGTAACTGCTTCCCCGGAGTGAGAGAGAACGAGATGTGATAGAAGATGAAAAAGAAACTGCCGAGCAGCGCCTCCCGGTTCCCAAAGATACGCCGTCCGACGTAGTAGATCCCGACGGGGACGAGTGAAAAGACGAACACGTACGCGACCTTGAACACCGCCGCGACTGAGACGTCGGCGAGTGTCGAGATAGCAGCCGGGACCGCGGTCACCATCGGGAGCGCCGTGATTCGACTCCCGACGCCGGGCGACCAGACGTGGGTCTCCTGTATATGCTGGGCGAGGAAGTACTGGAACTGGACGTCTGCACCGATGACACCACCGGTGAGGAGGTTTCGATGGAGGAACGTCGCAAGTCCGATGAGGAAGATGGCCAATGGGTACTGCGTCGGCGGGAGGAACCGAGTCGAGCTGACCACGACAGCAGCGGCGACGAGAACGACGAAGAGGAACATCAGCGAGGCGTCCCCACCGTCGTTCATGAACCCCGCGGCCAGTACCGCAACGACTGGAACAGCTATCAGCCCCGCAGTCAAACGAGTCGGCGCGACCCAGTCAAATCGCGCCTCTGGTGTTTCAACAACGTGCAAAAGCGCGGTTATCAGCAGCAACACGACGGTCAAGGAGATAGCCAGCGGTTGCAACGAAAACGTGTCTTGGACGTTCAGTAGCGGTGTGAGTACGCCGACCGAGGTGACGAACAACGAAAGGAAGACGAGGCTCAACCCGACTGCGTAGAGTACGGCTTCTCCACCCCGAGTAATCCGGAGCCGAGCGAACTGCGTGAGTAAGAGGCCGGGCAAGAAAAATAACAGGAGGAGCGTGCTTCCAACCCTGAGACCGGAGACGAATATCCCAGCCGAACCTAGTCCAAGAGTCAACCAAAACAGCGCGAGTAGCGTCACGATAGTAAGCTGAATCGATACTGTCTGTGAGAGAGATGGGTGCGCTACCCTGTTCAATTTCGGAAACATGGTCGTGATTCGAAGGCTATGATTCGAGATATCACTCAACCAATGTAAGTAATAGGACCGTTATTCGATACTTTCCTCAGACGATGAATGATGGCTTGTCCCGGCGCTCGTCTGGACGAGTCACCGCCGACGCTGACTGAGAACCGAACCTTCGGCGATAGTCAAGAAGACGGACGAGTGGATGTGACACTCGGTCTCACGACGAACATCAAAATAGGTTGAAAATCACACACGTTTGTAACTATAGCCGGTGGAGAAGTGTTGTCGGTGGTACTGTCCTCATCGCTGTTTGATTAGGTAGAGTATACCGGGAGTATACGCGGGCCTCGACCACCGGTGCCCGGCGGGGACGCGGCTGAGAGCCTCGAAATCGGCCGCTTCGTTGGCGGTCAAAGTAATTACAAATTTAGTCTTGTAATGAAAGTGCGAATTAAGCCGGGAGCCTTGACAGTTAGTAATGACATATTCCCAACAGTAGGTCGCCAAACCGGGCGGCGGCGGGAAAATATCGCATTCGAAGTTGAACCTGGGACATATAATCCATGTCTATAATCCGAAAAATAAAAAATTTTAGATGTTAATTTTGACGACGGAGACGTTCAGGCCACTGACTAAGACACAAAGTAACCTTGAGTCGACATTGCGATGTGGGTAGTGTCATGGCAGACATTAGTGGGCAGACAGTTCTCGTCACAGGCGGTGCCGGATTCATCGGGAGCCACATCGTAGACGTACTGGCCGAGGACAACGAGGTCAGAGTCGTCGACGACCTCTCTTCGGGTTCTGCTTCTCGACTTCCCGACTCGGTAGAGCTGGTACAGGCCGATATTCGGGATTCTCGCGCGATCGCCGAAGCGACGTCCGACGTCGACCTCATCTTCCACCAAGCGGCGAAAGTGAGCGTGAGCAAGTCCGTCGACGACCCGTTCAGATGCCATTCTGTGAACACGACTGCGACGCTCAGACTTCTTGAGTCGGCCCGGCGAGAAGACGCGCGAGTCGTTCTCGCGTCGAGCGCGGCAATCTATGGACGCCCCAGAACCGTCCCGGTCCGCGAAGACGAACCCAAAGAGCCGAAATCGCCGTACGGCTTACAGAAGCTCTCGATAGACAGATACGCCCGACTGTACCACGAACTCTACGGTCTGGAGACGGTGGCGCTTCGATATTTCAACGTCTATGGGCCACGACAATCGAACGGAGACTACAGTGGTGTCATCGGTACTTTTCTCGAACAAGCGCGGGCGGGCGAACCGATCACCGTCGACGGAGACGGCAAACAAACACGCGATTTCGTCTACGTCGACGACGTCGTACGTGCGAACCTCCTCGCTGCGAAAACAGACGAGTTCGGTGTTGCATACAATATCGGTACGGGGTCTGAGACGGCGATTCACGAACTCGCGGAAATCATCAAGAACGCGACGGCCAGTAATTCCCCAATCGTCCACGGCGACCCACGACAAGGAGATATCCAGCGCTCGTGTGCGGACATCTCCCGTGCGGAGAGTCGTATCGGATATGCTCCACAGGTCGCACTTGATGACGGTGTCAAGCGGTTACTCACCTCCTATGGAGCGAGCCCGTCCACGGTGTGAACCCACTGCACACTGAGAGAGTCGATAGTACATTGCGAAGGGCTTGGTAAGTCGAAAAATCGACGTGCCGTGGGATGGGTCTCGTAGACCGCTCAGCCGACGGGTTTCGAGAGAACTCGGGGGCGTGAGCGGACAGCGAACGCCCCGATCAGCGTCGCTGTACAGTTCCACGCGACCGGATGTTCACTTGGAGTGACGATACGTCGAATCGACGACGTTAGTCCCACCGGTCGCTATCGGGGTTAATGCCAAGTATATTGTTCTATTTTTACAATATAAACTGTGCAAAACCCGCCCTTGACGTCGAATCATTGAGCCGGTCTGGTATCGGTCCGGCGACTGCGTTCTCTATCACTTCTCGGATAATACGCAATCCCTGAGAGACCGTGTTCCTCGTTAAGTGACTCGAATGTCGGCCCCAATCTGTTGATTAGAGTTGAGTGGTCGGCTTGGCCATTCTGAGCGAAATTTCATGAAATATCTCTTTTAGATTCTCAACGTTCGAGTCGACCGCGTTTATTATCCGTGGGCCAGCCCTCGTTCGAGCGTCCGAGAGTAGTTCACGATACTTGCATTCCTATGTCCATTCTACCGACCCGATTCTGTGTTATGTTAAACGCTTTCTCCGGAACTACTTGCTCGCACATCTGCTCGCTCACACGACCTCCGGCGGTGAGTAGCGCCGACCCGCGCGCGGCGATCACCGATACTATTTATACGGGAAGCGCAATGGGACTGACATGAGCCGACAGCGACAGCGCAGAGTGTTAGTTGAGCGCGCCCGGCCGCCGAATCGACCTACTTCGAGGTACGAGCCATGTCGTTGACGGGGGCGTTCACGAACGCGATTCTCCCGATTCTCGGCGTCGCCGTCGTCGGGTATCTCCTCGCGCGAACGACGGACATCGACGTCGGGCCGATAAACACGCTCGGACTGTACGTACTCATCCCGGCGTTGGCGTTCCACAGCATCGCCACGACGACCCTCGGGGGCGGGGAAGTCCTCAAACTCGGCGTCGGCGTCGTCGGCTACGCGCTTCTCATGATTGCCATCGCGTGGGGCGTCGGCCGACTCGCCGGTGAATCGGGACCGCTCCTCGGCGCGCTCATGTTGGCGGCGGCGTTCCCGAACTCGGGATTCGTCGGAATCCCGCTGTCCGGGTTCGCCTTCGGCGAAGTCGGACGGACGACCGCCGTCATCTACCTCACTATCCAGAACCTCGTCGTGTACACCCTCGGCGTCTACATCGCGTCGAACGGCTCCGATAGCGGGGTGCTGGACGCCGCCACCGAGATATTTCGGCTCCCCCTCCTGTACGCCATCGTTGCCGGCGTTCTCGCCCGTGGGCTCGGGCTCGTCCCGCCGACCGACTCGGCGCTCATGGAGACCGTCGGACTCGTCGGCGACGCGTCGATTCCGGTCATGCTGCTCATCCTCGGCATCCAGTTGGCCGAGACCAACGTGTCCGTGATATCGCGGTCGCTCGCGCCGTCGGCGCTGAAGCTCGTCGTCGCGCCGCTCGTCGGGTTCGGCCTCGCGCTCGCGTTGGGGTTCGGCGACCCGACCGTCGCGAAAGTGTTCGTCCTCGAATGTGCGACCCCCGCCGCGGTCATCCCGCTGGCGCTCACCATCGAGTACGCCGACGACACGACGGTCGACGGCATCACCGCGCCCGAGTATCTCAGCACGACCATCTTCACGACCACCGTTGCCAGCGTCGCCGTCCTGACCGTTCTCGTGGCTGTCTTACAGGCGGGCGCTCTGTACTGAGCGCGACGACGGCGGTATTCGAGGCGTTCATCGGTAATGCCTCCCGATTCACATTTCGAAATATCGTTTCGGTCGCGCAACTCGCGCCTCGTCTGAGCGCCCGGTAGACGGTTCCCCCCGCCAGTTGCGGAGCCGTTCGATTGCGGTCTCGTAAACGCTTCGCGTCCTCGCGACGGCCGCTTCTCACGCGGAGTTTGGGGTGCAAGCGCCGCGAAGATTCGCACCGTCTACGCGGGAGGTATCGGACAGAATCTGTCTGTTGGCCCCACGGCCGTTCCTCCTCGTCTCGTAAACTGCGAGTGCTGACAGAATATATTACAGACGTACGCTTGTAATAGATATATTACGCATGTACGTCTGTAATGGCGGTCGAAAATACGGGTCGAGTACCGGCGCAGATACCTTCCGCCCTCGCGACTCCACGCCGTATTTTCGATATGAAAACGGATGTCCGAGAGCCGTCCGACTCGTCACCACGCCACACTCGTTCGACGCGCGAACGGCGGCCGTCGTTGCCGGTCGAACCCCGCACAGCTCGCGTGAGTAGGACGGTCGCCCGGGTTCGACGAGCGGATAATCTCCCGTACGTGGCTCCGATTCCGCTCGTCCCCGCGGAGTACGTCGTTCAGTCGCCGACAGATTCCGTCACGATTCGCTCGCAATCATAGTTGTCTATTAATAATTTACAACACGCGAACGGGCCGGGGCGTCCGCGTGACCGTCGCCGACTCGCATAGCGTCGAATCACCGTGTGAGGCCTCCTACTGCTAGTCCAGTCGCGTTGGCCGTCGACCTCAACTCTGCACCGTCGTTTTCCTCTCGAAAATCGTTCGAGTCGCTCGCGAGCGCTCGACGAACCTCTGACCGCATTCCGGCCACCAAAATATTTAATAATTGATACTGTTTGACTCAACACGTCATGGTATCCGAAAAGCGGTTCGTTCAGGCGGACGACGTAGAGACGATTGGATTGGACTGGGGCACGCTCAAGTGGATGAACACCCCCGAAGTCACCGGCTCTGAGGGGTTCAGCGCCGGCGTCGTGTTGCTCGAACCCGGAAAGGGCCACGAGCGACACACCCACCCCGACAGCGAGGAGATACTGTACTTCCTCGGCGGCGAGGGCGAACAGACCATCGAGGACGAGACGCGCACGGTCGGCGCGGGCGACATGGTTCACATCCCCAGCGGCGTCGAACACAGCACCATCAACACGTCGTGGGAGCCGCTTCGGTTCCTCGCGGTCTACTGCCCGCCCGGCCCGGAAGCCGAGATTCGCGACGACGACGACGCGACGATTTTCCCGCCCGGCGAGTTCCCGGGTAACTGACCCGCGCGGGCGAGCGGTTTCTCCCCGACGCCGTCCCGACCGCGTCGCTCTCCCGGCGCCCGGTCGCCGGTCGTTTCTTCCGAAATATTAAAGTCGTATGCGATGGCCTGTCAACTCGGATGAAGTATACTCGTGCTGAATCACTCGACCGTATCGAATCCACGATCGAATCCGGTGACCCGGTCATCGGTGCCGGTGCCGGAACCGGCATCTCCGCGAAGTTCGCCGAACGCGGCGGCGTCGACCTGCTCATCATCTACAACTCGGGGCGCTACCGGATGAACGGTCGTGGCTCCCTCGCCGGTCTCCTGCCGTACGGCGACGCCAACGAAATCGTCGTCGAGATGGGCCACGAGGTCATTCCGGTCGTCGAGGACACGCCGGTACTCGCCGGCGTCAACGGGACCGACCCCTTCCGCGAGATGAGCGTGTTCATCGAAGACTTGCGCCGTCGCGGCTTCTCGGGCGTCCAGAACTTCCCGACGGTCGGACTCATCGACGAGGACAGTAGCTACCGGAAGAATCTCGAAGAGACCGGGATGGGCTACGACAAGGAAGTCGAGATGATTCGCGAGGCGAGCGAGCAGGGGATGCTGACGTGCCCGTACGTCTTCACCGAAGAGCAGGCCAAAGCGATGACCGAGGCGGGTGCCGACGTCATCGTCTCCCACATGGGCCTGACGACCTCCGGCGACATCGGCGCGGAGACGGCGCTCGACCTCGACGACGCGGCCGAGCGCGTGCAGGCGCACCACGACGCCGCCAAGGAAGTCCGCGACGACGTGCACGTCATCTGCCACGGCGGTCCCATCGCGTGGCCCGACGACGCGAAGTACGTCCTCAACAACACCGAGGGCGTCGTCGGCTTCTTCGGCGCGTCGAGCATCGAGCGCCTCGCCACCGAGGAGGCCATCGAGGACCAAGCGCGCAAGTTCAAGGACATCGACTTCTGAGAGCGCCGAAAGGAGCTACCGAACGCGGACCGTCGCGAAAGCCGCCTCGCGCACAGTCGAATTACTCGACCGCGTACACCTTCGCGTCGGTTCCGCCGAAGTACAGTCGCCCGTCGACGAGCGCCGGACTCGACCCGACGCCCCGCCCGTCGATTTCCATGAACCACTCTTCCTGTCCGTCCGTCGTGATGGCGTGGACGCCGACGCCGTCGCCGTCCGACTGCCGGTGCGTTCCGACGTAGAGCACGTCCTCCGTCAGAACGGGGCTGCTCCCGACCTCCAGCGCCGGCGTCTCGAAACTCCAGTTCTCAGCGCCGCTCTCGCGGTCGAAGCGGAACACCTTCGCGTGGTTCGTCGTCGGGTCGTCGAGGGTGTTGTACGGCGTGTGGCCGACGTAGACGGCCTCCTCGCCGACGGCGACTGACCCCGAGATGTACCGGCCCGCTGTGTCGGCCAGCCACTCCCGTTCGCCCGTCGCCGCGTCGGCGGCGTGAACGTTCCCGTTCCAGTCGGTGAAGTAGACGGAGCCGTAGGCGACCGCCGGACTCGACCATATCATGTCGCGCGTCTCGTACCGCCACTCGACTTCGCCGGTCGACCGCGACAGCGCGTACAGCGCCTCGTCGGAGGAGCCGACGTACACGCGGTCGTCCGTGACCGCCGGACTGCTGACGACCTCGTCGCCGACCTCGTACTGCCACTCCGTCTCGCCGGTCTCCGCGTCGAGGGCGTACACCCAGCCGGTCTCCGAGACGTTGGCTTCCTCGGCGTACCACGCGCACGCGAGGTTGTGACAGCCGACGCCGGTGTAGACCGTCCCCTCGTAGACGGTCGGGCTCCCCCGAATCAGGCCGCCGAATCCCCGAGACCAGCGCTCCTCGCCGGTCTCGGCGTCGATGGCGTACAGGTGTTTGTCGTACGACCCGATGTAGACGACGCCGTCGGCGTACGCCGGCGTCCCCTCGATTCGGTGTCCCGCCTCGAAGGACCAGCGTTTCTCGCCGGTCTCGGCGTCGAGCGCGTACAGCGAGCTATCCGCGCTGCCGATGTAGACGACGCCGTCGGCGACGATTGGGCTCCCCCAGAACGCGTCGCCCGCCTCGAACGTCCACTCGACGGTTGGCTCCGAGTCGAGCGGGGACACGTCGCCGATGTAGCCGGTGTTGTACCGTCCCCCGCGGAACGTCGGCCACGAGGTGACCGGCTCGGACACGGGGTGGTTCTGTGACGCTGACGCGACCGGTCGCTGACACCCCGCGGCGAACGTGAGCGCGGACGAGGAGAACGCGGCGAGAAACCGTCGTCGGTTGGTCCGTTTCATGTCCCGTGTGTTCGAGTGTCACGAAATAATATTGTCGACTGACTGACGGCGACCGGGGACGAAGAATCCACCTCGAAATGCGAGACTGAGCGCCGGGACAGGAACCGGAACGAGAGTCGAACGAGAGTCGAACGAGAGCCGAGGAGAGAGTCGAAACGAGAACGAACCGAACCGGAAGCGAGGAGGGGTTGAATGGAGCGCAATCGGTCGCGCCGCGGGGTGCGAGGTCGGTGCGGTCAGACGACGAGGTATTCGTCGAGGTCTTCGGATTCGAGTTCGTCCACGGTGCCTCTGTAGACGATGTCACCCTGGTCGAGCACGTAGCCGCGGTCCGCGATGCGGAGCGCCTCGCGGACGTTCTGCTCGATGAGGAGCACCGTCAGCCCCTGGTCGGCGATTTCCGCGACGGAGTCGCCCACCGCCTTGACGATTTGCGGGGCCAGTCCCTCGGTCGGCTCGTCCAGCAACAGCAGTTTGAGGTTCGGGAGCCTGAGGGTCCGCGCGATGGAGAGCATCTGCTGTTCGCCGCCCGAGAGCGTCCCGGCCTGCTGGGCCCGCCGCTCGTCGAGCCGCGGGAACAGGTCGTACAGCTCGTCTATCGACATCGTGCTCTCGCCGCCGCCGAGGCCGCCCCGGCGGATGGTGTTCCACCAACCGCGGGTGATTTTCGACATTTCGAGGTTCTCTTCGACCGTCAGTTCGGTGAACAGCCGCCGCCCCTCGGGGACGACGCCGATGCCGCCCATGGCGATGTTGTCGGCCGGCCAGTCCGTGATGTCGTCGCCGTCGAACCGAATCGACCCCGACCGGACGGCGGGCGGTTCGGTCCCGGCGATACTGCGGACCGTCGTCGTCTTCCCCGCGCCGTTGCGGCCGAGGAGCGTGACGACCTCGCCCTCGTCGATGTCGAGGGAGACGCCGCGGAGGATGTGGCTCGGGCCGTAGTAGGCGTGCACGTCGTCCAGTTCGAGCAGACTCATTGCTCCTCACCTCCGAGGTAGGCCTCGCGGACGGCCGGATTCTCCCGAATCTCCTCGGGGGTCCCCCGCGCGATGAGCCGACCCTGATGGAGCGTGAAGATGCGGTCGGAGACGTCGAAGACGATGTCCATGTCGTGTTCGACGAGGAAGATGGTCATCCCCCAGTCGGCAAGCAGGTCGTGGATGAGGTCGACCGTTATCTCGGTCTCCGTCGGCGACATGCCGGCGGTCGGCTCGTCCATGAACAGGAGGTCCGGGTCGGTGGCGAGTCCGATGGCGACCTCTAAGCGCCGCTTGTCGCCGTACGGGAGCGAGCCGGCTTCCATCCGGGCCTTCGAGTCGAGGCCGATGGTCTCCAGGATGTCGTTCGTCCGCGTTTGGACCTCGTCGAACGAGTCCCGTCGGCGGAAGAAATTGACCCGGAACGAGCCGTGTTCGGCCGCGAACGACGCGACCTGCACGTTCTCCCGCACCGTGAGTTCGGGGAGAATCGACGCGGTCTGGAACGACCGACCGACGCCGAGCTGTGCGATTTCGAACGGCTTCATGCCGACGAGTTCGTTCCCGGCGTAGAACACCTCGCCCTCGGTCGGACGCAGCCGACCGGTTATCGTGTTGATGAGCGTGGACTTGCCGGCGCCGTTGGGGCCGATGAGGGAGACGAGTTCGCCCTCTTCGACTTCGATGTCGACGCCGTCGAGCGCCGTGAGCCCGCCGAACTCCTTGGTGAGTCCGTGGGTTTCGAGGAGCGCCATCAGTTCTCACCCCCCGAGGAGTCGCCGGTCGAGTCGCGGCCGGTGACGGTGTCCAGCAGTTCTCTGGGTTCGCGGAGCGCGCCGGTGAGGGCGGTCGTCATCCCCCAGATGCCGTCGCGGTAGACCCACACGACCGTCGTGAACGAAAGCGACAGCAGGAGGAGCCAGTAGTTGCCGAGCGTCGGGAAGCCGTTGACGATGCCCTTGAAGTAGAAGAACACGAACGTTCCGATGACCGGCCCGGCGAGCGTGCCGAGACCGCCGAGGACGGTCATCACGACGACGTCGCCGCTGACGGACCAGTAGAGTCGCTCGACGCCAGCGAACTGGGTGTTGACGGCCATCAGCCCGCCGGCGAGGCCGACGATGGACGCCGACAGGAGGAACGCCGCGAACTTGTAGCGCCAGACGTCGAGACCGACGAACGCCGTCCGCGTCTCGTTCTCGCGAATCGCCTTGAAGATGAGTCCGTAGGGGGACTTGCGGATGCGCGTGATAGAGGCGACGACGGCGACGAAGAAGACGCCGACGAAGAGATAGAGGTTGTTCACGACGAGTTCGCCGAGGAGTCCGCCGTACTGGTGTTCCAGTTCGAAGAGCCCGAGGACGGGCGAGCGCGGCACTTCGAGGCCGTTTATCCCCTTCGTGATCTCCACGAGCGGCTCTCGGGCGAGGAAGTAGAGGAACTGCCCGATGGCCAGCGCCACGATGGAGAAGTACACCGTGTGGAGGCGCAGGAGAATCAGCGCCGCGACCGCACCGAGGGCGACCGCCGCCAGCGTCCCGACGACGATGACCACGAGCGGGTCGTTGTACACGTGAATCGCGAACAGCGCCGCGGCGTAGCTCGCGGTCCCGAAGAACATGGCGTGACCGAACGAGAGGAGACCGGTCTGGCCCAACAGGAGGTTGAACCCGAGCGCGAATATCGACCAGATGAGGATGGTAATCGCCAGCCCGTGATATCCCTGGAAGATGTCCGAGACGACCGGTGCGCGGCCGAACGCGTACGAGAACAACAGGACGAACAGCACCGACGACAGGAGGACGAACGACTCGGTGTGTTTGATACCGTCCCAGGTGTCCCAGCTGATCAACGGCGATTCTTCGTCTACGGTCTTGTGGATGTTGTCCGTGCTCATTGTCCGACCTCCGCCGAGGGGAAGATGCCGCTCGGTCTAATCGTCAGCACCACGATGGCCAGCAGGTAGATGCTTGCCTGCGTCATGCTCGGTTCGAGCTCCGTCGCCACCGCGAAGGTGAGCCCGGCGAGGAGCGCGCCGACGACGGTCCCGCGCAGACTGCCGACGCCGCCCATGATGACGATGACCAGCGACGGGATGATTATCTCCATGCCGATCTCGGAGGTCACGTTGAAAAGCGACCCACCGAGGACGCCCGCGAGCCCCGCGTACGCGGCCCCGACGGCGAATATCAACAGGAACGGTCGCCCGATACGGATACCGAGCATCTGCGTCATCTCGGAGTCTTCGGTCCCCGCCCGAACGGCCAGCCCGTAGTCGGTGTATTTGAAGAACGCGAAGATGCCGGCGACGAGCAGGAGCGTGAGCGCGACGACGAGGACGCGTATCGTCGAGGCCGCGCTCATCCCCGGCGGCGTGCCGACGACGGGGAGGGATATCGCGCCCGTGAGCCACTCCGGACGCGGGTAGATGGTTCCCGTCCGGCCGAAGAGGATGGCGACCAGCTCCTGGGCGGCGATGAGGATTCCGAATGTGACGAGGAGTTGGTCGAGGAGTTCTCGTTCGTAGAACGGTTTCGCAATCCAACGTTCCATGGCGACGCCGACGACGAAGATGACCACCGGCGTCAACACGAGCGCGGGGACGAACCCCCAATCGAGTCCGACCTGCCCGAACCCGCTCAAGAGCCCCCCGTACTGCTCGCTCGACGCGATGAGAAGCCCGATGTACGCGCCGCTCAAGTAGAGGACGCCGTGGGCCATATTCACGTATTTGAGCGACCCGAACACGATGGAAAGCCCGACCGCGACGAGCAGATACAGCGACGCGACGCTCAGTGCGATAAAGAGGAATCCGACGACCCCGTCGATGTTCATCGCTTCCACCTCGGTACAGATGTGAGTAACCACTTCATGGTGTGCACGATTATTCATGCATTCTTCAGTATGTTAATCTTGTGCTTCGCTGGCTTCTGACACGCCAGCGGCCCGCTCTCCGGATGCGGCGGCGGCGGTCGTCTCCGGGCGTCGACGCGAGGCCCGTGCGACCGAGAAAAAGCGGCGTTCGAGCAGTCGAACGCGGGTGGGGTGACCGCGTAGGGAGTCCCGACTGCCGAAAAGGGAGTTGGTACGTCGTATCGAGGCGCGGTCAGGTCGTCACTCGTCTCCGTACTCGTTGTCGCCCATGGCGCAGTTGGACGCCGGGAACTCGCTGCACTCGTAGACGAGCGGGTCGGTCGTCTCGACGATTTCCGTCCGGATGCCGAGTTCCTCGGCGCGGTCGTCGCCGACGCCCTGCACCATGTACCACGGCCGTTCGACCTGGTGGTCGCACGTCCGGAACGCGGAGTCGCCCCACGCGAGGCTCCACTCGAACTCTTCGAGCGTTCGGACCACGGTCGGCGGGTGGAAGGTCCCCGCGTCCTCGACGGCGGCCGCGTACACCATCATCGACTCGTAGGTGTGCAGCGAACTCTGGTTGGGCGTCTCGCCGTACTCCTCCTGGTAGGACTCGACGAACACCTGACTCGGTTCGTTGTCGGCGTTCGGGTTCCACGGCTCCATGCCGAGGACGCCTTCGGCGTCCGCGCCGAGCGGGTCGAGGGTGAACGCGCTGACGTGCGGGATGATGACCTCGATGTCGTCGGTCAGGCCGGCGTCTCGCAACTGCGCGAGGCCGCTGGCGGCGAAGTTACCGAAGCTGGAGAAGTACAGCGTGTCGGCCCCGGAGTCTTCGAGCGCCTGAATCTGGGAGCTGTGGTCGGTCTCACCCTCCGCGATGGCGGCACCGCCGGCGTCCTCCCACGGCCCCTGTTCGGTGAGGTATTTCCGGGCGGCGTCGCGGTTCGACTGCCCGTAGGAGTAGTCCATGTAGATGTGGAACAGCGAGCGGTCCTCGCCGAGGACCGAGGGTGCGGCCTCGCCCATCGCCATCCCGATAATCTCCGCGTGGAACGTCGGGTGGAAGTAGTACCGCGAGCAGTTCTCGCCGGAGATGCCGGCGGACGTGGAGTTGCCGCCCATGAACGGGACCTTCTCCCGCTGGGCGACGTTCTGCATCGCCATCGTCACCGTACTGGACATGCCGCCCGTCCAGAACTGGATGTTGTCCCGCTGAATCATCCGGTCGATGTTGTCCTGTGCCGTGTCGGCGCTCCCGGCGGTGTCGGCCTTCGTCGGCTCGACCTGATAGCCCATGATGCCGTCGCCGCTCAGACGGGCCCAGTAGTCGACGAGGCCGCCGCCCTCGTTCAGGTGCTTCACCGCGAGGTCGAAGCCCTTCTCCTGGTCTTGGCCGTCGGGACCCAACGCGCCGGAGGTCGGCCCGTTGAATCCGATGCTCACGGAGTTCCCCTCGGGCGGGAAGTTCCCGATGGCCTCGTACTCCTCGCCGCTGTCGCCGCCGGACGTGTCCCCGCCAGAGGAGTCGTCGCCCCCGCCGCCGCTGTTGTTCTCGCCTTCGGAACCACCCCCACCGGAACAGCCCGCGAGTCCGGCCGTGAGTCCGGCCGTCCCGATTGCTTTCAGATAGCGTCGCCTGGATTCGTCAGTTAGCGCTGGTTGATCAGTCATGTTTCTTCGGAACGCTGGTAGTCACATGGTGTCATGGTATAGTTAAACTTTGTGATTATCCGGGTAGAAAACAGGTCGTACGGGCGATGTCGTGCGCGAAATCCCGTGCGCTGGCGCTCCGGGCGTCGGTGCGCGGAGCGAAGCGCTCGCTCGTCGCCGGAGTCGGCGTCGGGCGTCTTACGCCGAGGCTCGCATCCGGCTGTCGATGGCCTTCGCGAGCGTTCGCGCGAACTCGTCGTCGTTGATGTTCGCCGGCGATTCGATGACCTCCACGTGGTCGTCGAGATGTTCGCGAAGCGCGCCGAACAGCGCGTCGTCGGCCTCGGGGTCGTAGAAATCCTCGCCCTCCGCGTCGAGCATCGAGACGCCGCCGAGCGGGAGCGCGAGCGCGGTGGGGCCGGTCGCGGCGTTGAGCTTCTCCGCGATGATGCGGCCGAGTTCGGCGTTCTCCTCGGGCGTCGTCCGCATCAGCGTCACCTGCGGGTTGTGGACGTGGAACTGCCGGCCGTCGAACTCGTCGGAGACGGAGTCTCTCGGCCCGAAGTTGACCATGTCGAGCGCGCCGGTCGAGACCACCTGCGGGATGCCGCGCTCGGCCGCGGCGTCGAGTCGGTCGGGGCCCGCCGCGAGGACGCCGCCGACCAGTTCGTCGGCCCACTCGGTCGTCGTGACGTCGAGCACGCCGTCGATGACGCCCTCCTCGATGAGCGACTCCATCGCTCGGCCGCCGGTCCCGGTCGCGTGGAAGACGATGGTCTCGTAGCCGCGCGCTTCGAGCCAGTCGCGCGCCGTCTGAACGCACGGCGTCGTGACGCCGAACATCGTGATTCCGATGGTCGGCTTCTCCTCGGTCTCGGCGTCCGGTTCGTTCGACACCATGCCGACCATCGCGAGCGCCGCGTTGGAGATAACGGTCCGCGAGAGCTGATTGAGCCCCTCGATGTCGGCGACGGAGTACATCATCGCGATGTCGTGGTAGCCGACGTAGGGTTCCGTGTCGCCCGACGCCATCGTCGACAGCATCAGTTTGGGGACGCCCATCGGGAGCGCGCGCATCGCGGCCGTCGCGACCGAGGTGTTCCCCCCGCCGCCCAGCCCGAGGATACCGTCGAGTCGGCCCTCGTCGTGGAGTCGAGACGCGACGACTGCCGCGCCGTCGCCCATGATTTCGATAGCCTTGCCGCGGTCCCCGGCCTCCCGAAGCGCTTCGAGCGTGCTCCCGCCCGCCTCGGCCACGGCCGCGGCGTCGGTGTCCGGTTCGATTTCGGGGTCTCCCATCACGCCGACGTCGACGAGGTGGACTTCGAGCCCCTTCCCTTCGAGCACGTCGCGGGCGAACCCGATTTCCTCGCCCTTGGTGTCGAGCGTGCCGACGATGACGACGCTCATCGCTCACCCGCGGCGGACCGCTCGCGTCGGGCCGGTCCGTCCCCGTGGTTCGAAACCACGACACCCCGCGGCGTCGCCGTCGGTACGACAGACTGTGTGTATGCGCGGTTCATACTTGCAACCGTGGCAACACGACAGACTGTCATTAACATTTGGGTTGGTCCAACGTTCACCGACCGCTGCGGCGGAGAACCTCGCGGCCTCCGCTTACCATCGGACAGTACATTCAAGTAATATTAGTTCATGAAATTTGGTAGCCCAACACAGTGAGCCGACGGGAGTAATGGCTATACTCCTGTTACACCCCGGCCGTCAGGTCGGGCGAGCAGGCGGGAGGGAGCCGTCCGTCGGTCCATTGACGGGGTACGCGGCTGGACTGCGGTCGCGAGAGCGGCGCAGCCCTGTAATCGCACGGTAACCAACGACGACAGCGACCGACGCAACACACATGACACACGACGACGACACGACACGGGAAGCGAACGCCGGCGACGGCGACAGCGAGCGACTGAACATCAACAGGCGCGACTTCATGAAAGTGAGCGGCGCCGGGGCGGCGAACTTCCTCGGGGCCAGCGGCGTCGCGCAGGCGAAACAGCTCACCACCGACGACACGATTCGCCTCGTCGCGACGGAGGGTGACGTCCTCGCGGCGTACACGAACGAGGAGTCGGTCATCGAGGGGTCCGGCCTCGCCGACGCCATATCCGACTGGCGTCAGGGCGACCTGACGACGAACTCCCTGTTGAAGGGAATCAACAGTTGGCGCAACGGGACGGAGGTCGAGACCTCGGCGGACTCGTTCTCGTGGGTCGCGACGGCGCCCGACGAGATGGAAGACACCGTCAACCCGACGCTCGTCATGCACGAGGGCGAGGAGTACGAGATAGAGCTCTCGAACGTCATGGACGAGGCCATCACGTTCGTCCTCGCGGACCCGACCGGGGAGGAGATGCAGTCCTTTTCCACGATGGAGGGGTCCGGCGACTCGCAGACGGTCACCTTTACCGCCGAGTCGTCGATGGCGATGTACTACGCCGAGGAACACCCCGAGCAGATGCGGGGGAGCGTCGAGATAACGCCGCCGCCGGCCGAGGACAACATCAGCGTCCTCATGATGGGCGGTCCGCAGGGCGGCAGCCACAACGGCCCCGCCCGGCAGGTCCAGCTCACCGAGTACATGCTGAACCGCGGCATCGAGGTCCAGTACACCGACCGCCTCGCCGACCTCGAACCCGACGTGCTCCACCGCTACGACGCGTGGGTCATGATGGACAACCGCGGCGCGAACTACGGCCAAGAGCTGACCGCGGAACAGGAGCAGTCCATCGTCGAGTTCGTCGAGAACGGCGGCGGCTTCATCCCGATTCACAGCGCCTCGGCCTGTTTCACCGGCTCGGACGCCTACATGAACCTCGTCGGCGGTCAGTTCGCCGACCACAACTACAACGAGATGACGACGAGCTTCGCCCAGCCGAGTCATCCGATTCTGTCGAACCTCGACCCCATCACGGTCGAAGACGAGACGTACCGCCACACGAACCTCAACGACGACATCAACGTCCTCGCCTACGGGCAGTTCCCCGACGGGGACAGCATCCCCGAGTACGACGAGGGCCGCGAACAGGGCGAGCCGTGGTCGTGGACCCGAACGCAGGGCGACGGTCGCGTCTTCTACACCGCGTGGGGCCACGGCAGAGCGCCGTGGGCCACCGACGGCTTCAAGGCGCTCATCGAGAACGCGATTCGCTGGGTCACGAAGAACGAAGACACCATCGCCGACGACACCAAGGTCCTCAACGACCTGGAGTTCATCGACGCCGACATCCCGTACTATCCGCCGCCGGAGGGGAGCCTCCTGACGCCGGAGGTCCCCGAGGAGGTCGGCAGCGGGACGAGTTGGAACAAGATGCAGCGGGCGCTGAATCCCAGCGAGACGGTCCGGCGGACGATTACGCCGGAGGGCTTCGACCTCAAACCGTTCGTCACCGAGGCCGACCTGCCGGACGACGCGAAGGGGAACATCCTCGACGCGAAGTTCGACGAACAGGGTCGCGTCTGGCTGTCGGTCACCCGCGACTACCCCAACGAACTGGGGCAGAACCGCGACAAAATCGTCGTCTGCGAGGACACCGACGGCGACGGGCAGGCCGACGAGTTCACCGTCTTCGCGGACGGGCTCTCGATTCCCCCGAGCATGGTGGTCGTCGACGACGGCGTCGTCGTCACCGACCTCGATGACCCGAGCGAGAGCGGGAAGTTGGTCCACCTCGCCGACACGGACGGCGACGGACAGGCCGACGAGCGAACCGTCCTGTTCTCCGGGTACGGTAACGGCGACACCCACGCCGGTCCCAACGAACTGGTCCACGGCATCGACAACTGGATTTGGGGACAGGTCGGGTACGGCGGCTTCAGCGGCACCATCGCCGGCGAGGAGCGAAACTTCAGCTCCTCGGTCTACCGATTCAAGTTAGAGGACGGCTCGGTCACCGACTTCGAAATCGTCGGGGCGCTCCCGGGGAACCAGGCCGGCCTCGGCTTCACCGAGGAGGGCCTCGCGTTCGGCTCGGCCGCGACCTCTGGCCGACCGAGCAACTACTTCGCCATCCCGCATCAGCACTACGACCTCATCGAGGGGACCGGACCGAACGACTTCGGCGCGGCCTCCGACTCGAATCGGTTCCTCCCGGTCACGGACCGCGTCCGGCAGGTCGACCTCCACGGCGGGTACACCGCGGCGACCGGCCACACCATCTACACGGCGCGTGAATATCCCGAGAAGTACTGGAACAACACCGGCTTCGTCGGCGGCGGAACGGGACACCTCCTCGGGACGTTCTTCCTCTCGCAGGACGGCGCGGGGTACACCAACCACTACGCCCACAACATCGCGGGCGCGACAGACGCGTGGTTCGCGCCGTCGTACTCCTCGGTCGGTCCGGACGGTATGCTGTGGTTCATCGACTGGTACAACTACATCTACCAGCACAACCCGACACCCGACGGCTTCGACAACGGCCCCGGGAACGCGTACATGTCCGAGGTACGCGACCACGCGACCGCCCGGCTCTTCCGCGTCGTCTACGGCGACGACGACGGCTACGAGCCGACCGACCTCGCGGACGCGAGCGTCTCTGAACTCGTCGAGGCGCTGTCGAGTTCGAACATGTTCTGGCGGCGGACGGCCCAGCGGCTGTTGGTCGAACGGAACGAGACGGGCGCGCTCTCCTCGCTCGTCGACCTCGTCACGACGGAGACGCTCGACGAGGTCGGCCTCGACCCGGCGGCGATTCACGCGCTGTGGACGATGCACGGCCTCGGCGCGCTCGACGCCGACACCGGGAACAGCACCGCGATTCAGGCCGCGCTCGGCGCGCTGACGCACTCCTCGCCGGGCGTCAGACTCACCGCACTCCGCGTCCTCCCCTCGACGACGGACACGCGGGGGGCGATTCTCGACAACGACCTCCTCAACGACGAGGACGGTCGGGTCGCCATGTGGGCGCTCGTCGCGCTCGCGCAGACGCCGGCCGACGACGCCTCCGGCGAGGCGGTCTACCAGATGATTAGCGACGAGTCGAACTACCGGGACACGGTCCTCGTGGACGCGGCGTCGCTCGCCGGCGCGACCCACGCCGACGGCTTCATCCCAGCGTACGAGGCCAACGAGGACACGAGCGACGGCGGCGACACCGGCGACGACCTCCCGAACCTCATCGAGAACCCCTCGTTCGAGACGCCCGTCGGCGGCGACACCGGCGACTCCGACGCGATGCCCGTCGGCTGGTCGAACACGGGCTACTCCGGCTCGCCCGAGTTTTCGTACGCCGAGACCGGCTACGAGGGCGACCGGAGCGTCCAAGTCTCGTCCACCGAGGGCGCGGACGCGTCGTGGAACGCGACGGTCGCGGTCGACCCGAACACCGAGTACACGCTCTCCGCCTACGTCAAGACCGACAACGTCCAACTCGTTGACGGCACCGCAATCGGCGAGGGGCCGCTCGGCGCGACCATCAGCGTCGAGCAGATAGCGAACGCGGACTCGGGCACGCAGTGGGACACGATTCCGTCCGGACTGACCGGCACCAACGACTGGACGGAGGTGAGCACCACCGTCAACAGCGGCGACCTCGAAGAGCTCCAGATTAACTGCCTGTTCGGCGGCTACGGCGAGGCGACCGGCACGGCGTGGTTCGACGGCGTCTCGTTGACCGACCCGGACGGAACCGACGTGCTCTCGAACGGCTCGTTCGAAGAGAGCACCGGCGGGAGCGAATCCTCGATGCCCGCCGACTGGACGACGAACACGTTCGCGGGGACCGCCGAGTACACCTACGCGGACGCGGGCCAAGACGGCAGTCAGAGCGTCCAAATCTCGTCCACCGAGGGCGCGGACGCGGTCTGGCTCGCCGACGGCATCTCGGTCCAGCCCGAGACGGAGTACACCCTCAGCGGCTGGATTCGAACCGAGAACGTGCAGGCGAGCGACTCGGCCCGCGGCGCGCTGTTCAACGTCCACAGCACTGACTTCGAGACCGACCCGCTGACCGGAACGAACGACTGGACCGAGGTGAGCACCACGTTCACGACGGGTGCCGACACCTCGACGGTCCAGATTAACTGTCTGTTCGGCGGCTTCGGCAACGCGACGGGGACGGCGTGGTTCGACAACGTCTCGCTGACCGACCCCGACGGGAACAACCTCCTGCCGAACGCCTCGTTCGAAGAGGCCGCGGACACCGACTCGTCGTCGGACCCCGAGGGGCCGGCGAACTGGGAGGGAATCACCTACGGCGGCACGGCCGAGTTCACCTACACCTCGGACGTGGCGCGGACGGGTGATTACAGCGTTCGCGTCGACTCCACGGAGGGCGCGGACGCGTCGTGGTCGCAGTACCGCGACGACCTCGAACCGAACTCCGAGTACCGCTTCCGGGCGTGGGTCAGGACCTCGGACGACTTCAGCAACTCCGAGGACGGCTTCGGCGAAATCGGAAGCTCCTACGGCGTCACCATCAACGTCCACTCGCTCGGACAGGGCTCTGTCACCGACTACTACACCGACCCCGTCGACGACTGGCAACTGCTCGAAACGACGTTCTCGACCGGCGCGTCGCCCGGCGAGTTCCAGTTCAACCTGCTGTTCGGCGGCTGGGGCAACGCCACCGGCACCGCGTGGTTCGACGACACCGAACTGACGCGCATCGGCGGCTCCGGCAACGGGCTGGAACTCGTCTACGACCGCGTCACCGAACACGTCGATGCGACCGGCGGCGATGGCAGCGACGACGGCGGTAGCGACGACGGCGGCAGCGATGTCATCCCGTCCGGGTCGACCATCGAACTCGAAGCCGAGAGCAACGAGGGTTGGACCGGCGTCGCGCCGTCCGGTATCGCGGACGCGACGAACCCGACGCTCACCCTCGAAGCCGGCGGCGAGTACACGGTCACGTGGACGAACCGAAACGGCGCGCCCCACAACTTCGAGGTCGTCAACGGCGACGACTCCGTCGTCAACGACATCTCCACGTCGTACCTCGCGACGCAGGGCGAGTCACAGAGCGTCACGTTCACCGTCACCGACTCGATGGCGGAGTACGTCTGTCGCGCCCACAGCTTCCGGATGCGCGGCACCATCGAAATCGCGAGTTCGAGTAACTGAGCGGGCGAACCCCGTTCCGACTGCGGTCCGCGGCGTCTTTTCTTTCGTATCGAACTCGAACCGAGCGACGCGGAAAATCAGTGCGCCAAGCGCGCCGCGGCGATGGCGGTGGCGAAGCTACGCTCGCGGCCCGGCGAACAGCGACGGGCGCTCGAACCCGAGCGACACGTCGTCCGCGATGCCGAGGAGGTCAGCGACCGTCGGGGCGAACCGCCGGGCATCGACGACGCCACCGGATGAGCCGTCGGGCGCCGCCGGCCCGCCGAAGCCGTAGAAGCCGTGCGTGTCTGGGTCGACGCGACCGTGCGACCCGGACACTTTCGTCGGGTCGAGCGTCACGAGTCCCTCGTCGCCGAGGAACAGTTCGCACGGGTCGAAGCCGGGCTTGGCGTGGATGTCCATCTCCGTCGCGTACGACGGCGCGTCGGCGTCATCGGTCCACCAGTAGTACTGGAACCACGCGTCCGCGTCCGAGACGACGACGAGGTCGCCGGCGTTCGGGTGGTCCGCGTCGCCCCGCGCCTCGCCTTCGAGCACCGCGTCGACGCCGGGGAGCGCTTCGAGCACCTCTCGGGCGGCCGCCGGCCGGTCGGTGTACACGTGCGCGATTTGGTGGTCGACCATGGCGAACGCCGACGACGCGGCGATATCGACCTCCTCGCCGCCATCGCCGTCGTCGCGCACGGAGAGCAGGCCCGCCTCGCGGAGCGCTCGGTTCGGAAATACCGGGGTGTCGACCGCGTTGATGCCGTACTCGTTGACGACGCCGACCGCCGTCTCGGACCAGCGGGACGTCGCTTCGAGCCAGTTGAGGAACTCGCCGACGAGGTCGTCGACGACGCCCACCGCCTCCCGGAGTTCAGGCGAGTCGGGGCCGTGCCGCTGGGCGTCGTAGTCGAGGTGCGGCACGTACACCCACAGCAGGTCCGGGTCGGACCGCGCTATCGACTCCCGCGCGGCCGCGAGAATCCACTCGCTGCTCCGCTCGTCGGCGACCGGCCCCCAGTAGTTGTGCAGCGGGAAGTGGCCGTACTCCTCGCGGAGGCCGTCGTAGAAGCCGTCGGGGTTCGTCCAGCAGTCCATCTCGACGAGGGTGTTGTCCTCGTCCTCGATGGGCGACGGCGTGACGGCCACGTCGGCGCTCGTCCCGATGAGGTGTTGGAAGAACAGCGCGCCGGTCGTGAGTCCGGCCTCGTCGCTCGCGGCCTCCCACAGTCGGGTTCGCGTCCCCCGGTCGCGCTCCCAGAACTCGGCGACCTGGCGCTCGCGGTCGAACTCGCCGCTGGACACGTCGCCGTGGGCCGCGGGCGACCGCCCGGTCGAGAGCGTGGTCTGCGCGGGGACGGTGACGCTCGGAAACGAGGGTTCGAGCGCCCCGGACGGCTTTCCGGCGAGCAGGTCGGCGACGTTCGGTGCCAGCCCCTCGTCGAGGTGTTCCTGCTGGAGTCCGACGATATCGAGGACGACGACGCGACCGGCACCGGGCGCACTCGCGTTCGAGGGACTGTGAGTCGTCACAGTCCCTCCGCGTGGCGCTCCGCGTAGTCGTAGAGGAGTCGGAACTGCTCGGACAGTTCGTGGCTGTCGACGCCCTCGGGCGACTTGAAGAAGGACGCGAGGTGCGGCATCGTCCCGCCCTCGCCGCGCTCGTCGGCGAAGGCGGCCAACCGGACCAAGTCGAGAACGAGCGGCGCGGCGAGCGCCGAGTCGGCTCCCTCCCACGTGAACTGCATCTTCATCTCCGTCCCGAGGAAGCCCTCGAAGTGGACGTGGTCCCACGCGGTCTTCCAGTCGCCGAGCGACGGCGTGTAGTCGATGCGGACGGCGTTGTGGGTCTCGTAGCCGAGAATATCGTCCAGCAGGCCCCCCTTGCTCTCTATCTTCCCCGCCTTGTTGGCGTCGTCTTCGAGGACGAGTCCGTCGCTGTTGCCGAGGATGTTGTGGCCCTCCCACGAGAGGACGCGCAGGTTCCGCCCCGCGAACATCGGTCCGAGCGCGGACTTCATCAGCGTCTCGCCGGTCTTCCCGTCGCGGCCCATGTGCGGGACGCCGTTTCGCTCCGCGAGTTCGCGCAGGCCGCCGAGCGAGGACCCGGTACTGGGCGTGAAGTTGACGTACGGGTGGCCGTCGAGGAGCGCCGCGTAGGCGTACAGGGCGCTCGCGGGGAGGTTCGGGTCGTCGCGCTCGACCGCCGTCTCGAACGCCTCCACTGTCTCGTAGTCGCCGGGCGTCGGAATCGGCGGCTCGGTCGACGCGGCGTTCACGACGACCAGCCGGTCGACGTCCTGCGAGTCGGCGAAGGCGGCGTAGTCGGCCCGTATCTCCTCGACGATGTCGGCGACGGCCACGTCGGCGCTCGCCGTCTCCGAGGACATCCCCTCGACCGCCTCGCCGCACCGCCGGGCGGTCCCGAGTTCGACCCGCTCGTCGATTTCGCGCAGGTCCTCGCGGACCGCGTCGAGGGTGTCGGGTGCCACGACGCCGCCGTGACCCGCCATCTCCTCGGCGGTCTCCTCGATGCGCTGGGACCGGATGTCGTGGCCCCCGAACACGAGGTCGTCGACGGCGGGAAGGTCCAGCGCGGCCACCGGTTCGCGGGCCGTCACCATTCCGGTCGTGTCCGCGACTCCGCGTGCGATTGCGCGCGCGCCGGTCATCGAGACGCTCGCGACGTTACCTCTGGCTCCGATAATCCACACTCCGACTGTCATCGACTCACGATTGCGGTGGGCGATACATAACCTTGTCCGTCAATCATGTTGTTTCCGCGCCGATGCCGGGGGCGACCGCTCACCAGTCGAGGGAGGTGTCGGCGTCCCGCCTGTCGAGTTGGTCGCCGTGCTTGCTGAAGTCGAGGTTCCGGTCGAGGACCGTCTCCTCGGGGTGTCGCCACGTCTCGTCGCAGTCGACGCAGCGCCACTCCTCGTAGGGACGGCCGTCCTCGGGGGTGACGCGGTTCGATTCTATCGGCTCGCCGCAGAACGGACAGTGTTCCGGCATGCGACTACGGCGTCGGCCCGGACGAGTAAATAGCTGTCTCCGCCGGCGTGCGGGGTCGCCTCGGTCGGGCGTTTCGTCCCCCACTCCGGCGTCGTCATCGAACCCACCGAAACAATGATTAACTACCATCAGAGAGGTAGGTCACATGTCGATACCAATTATCGACCCGCACATGCACATGGTCTCTCGGTCGACGAGCGACTACGAGCGCGCCCGGCTCGCGGGCGTGGAATGCTGCGTCGAACCGGCGTTCTGGAGCGGGACGGACAAGCGACACGCGGCGTCGTTCTTCGACTACTTCGAGCAGATAATCGAGTTCGAGACCGACCGGGCGGAGCGGGCGGCGGGCATCGACCACTACGTCACCGTCGGCCTCGAACCCAAGGAGGCGAACTACCCCGAGATGGCCGAGGCGGTGATGGACGGTCTTCCCGAGTACCTCGACCGAGAGCACGTCGTCGGCCTCGGCGAAATCGGGCTGGACCAGGGGACCGACGCCGAGGAGTACGCGTTCAGACGCCAACTCAGGATGGCGGAGGAGCGCGAACTGCCGGTCATCATCCACACCCCGCACACCCAGAAGCCCGAGGGGACCGAGCGACTCGTCGAGATGATTCGGGAGGAAGACGTGACCGAAGAGCGAATCGTCATCGACCACAACACCGAGAACACGGTCGATATCTCGCTGCAGACCGACTGCTGGCTCGGCTTCACGCTCTACCCCGGGAAGATAGACGCCGAGACGACCATCGACATCCTCGAAGAGTACGGCACCGACAAGATGTTGCTCAACAGCGCCGCCGACTGGGACCCCTCGGACCCGCTCGCGGTTCCGAAAGCCCGAGACAAGATGCTCGACCGCGGCTGGGACCGAGACGAGGTCCGAAAGGTCGTCTACGACAACCCGCGGGAGTTCTTCGGCCAGTCGCCGAACTTCCACTACGAGGTGTGACCGATGGAGTTCGGCTTCTCGATGAACGCGTTCCGGCAGCGAACTCTCACCGAGGGCGTCGAGGCGATAGCCGACGCCGGCTACGACGGCGTCGAAATCCTGCTCGACGACCCGCACCTGTTCCCGGGGACGGCCGACGGCGACGACCTCGAACGCGCTCGGACGCTCCTCGACGACTGCGGTATCGAAGTCAGCAACTGCAACGCGTTCATGCTCAGCGCCATCGAGCCCTCCGCGGAGAGTCGGGCGGCGACGTTCAACCGCGATACCGAGGCGTTTCACCACCCCTCGTTCGTCGAACTCGACCCCGAGGACCGACAGGCGCGGGTCGAGCACACGAAGAACGCGCTCGCAACCGCGGCCGCGCTCGGCTCGGAGAGCATCTCGGTTCCGCCGGGCGGGCCGGTCCCGGAGCGCATGTCGCGGGCCGATGCGCTCGACGCGCTCGTCCGGGGCCTCCGCGAGGTCGCCGACGCCGCGGAGAAACTCGGGGTCGACGTGCTGGTCGAACCCGAACCGCACCTGCTCATCGAGACCTCCGAGGACTTCCTCGACCTCGTCGACCGGGTCGACTCGCCCCGTATCGGCTGTAACTTCGACGCGGGACACTTCTACTCGGTCGGCGAGGACCCGGTCGAACTGGTGGAGACGCTCGCGCCTTACACGCCGCACTACCACCTCGAAGACATCCCCGCGGACCGCACCCACGAACACACCCAACTCGGCGAGGGGGCGATGGACATCGACGGCTTCCTCGACGCGGTCGAAGCGACCGGCTACGACGGCTACGTCACGGTCGAACTGTACCCCTACCAAGAGACCGCGGCGGAGACGGCCCGGACCGCGATGGAGTACCTCGAAGCCCATGGCTGGGCCTGACCGCCCGAGTCGGACACGAATCCCCGTCCGGGCGACTGACCGACGATGAATCGAACGAACGCCACACCCGCGGCCGGCGACCTTCGACGCTCGCTTTCGAGCCTCGCCAGACTCGTCCGCGCCCCGAACCTGTTCACCGCGCCGCCCGACGTCATCCTCGGGGCGGTACTGGTCAGCGGCGGTCGCCCGTCGGTCCCGCTGTCGTCGCTCGCCAGCGTCGCGCTCGCCTCGGTCCTGCTGTACGCGGCGGGTACGACGCTCAACGACTACGCCGACGCCGGCGAGGACGCCCGGCACCGCCCGGAGCGACCGATTCCGTCGGGGGACGTGTCGCGCACGCGAGCGAGAAATCTCGGCGTCGCACTCCTCTGTGCCGGCGTCGTCGTCGCCGCGGCCGCCGGGGGACCGACCACCGGCCTCGTCGCCGCCGCCCTCGGTACGCTCGTCGCGCTCTACGACGGCGCGCTCAAGGACACGCCGCTCGGCTTCGCGGCGATGGGTGGCTGTCGGGGGGCGAACGTCGCCCTCGGCATGGCGGTCGTCGCGGGGTCGCCCTCCGCTCCGACGGCCCTGACGGTCCCGGCGTGGGTGTACCTCGTTCCGGTCGTCGTCGCGCTCTACATCGCCGGCGTCACGTACATGGCCGAGCGGGAGACCGGCGCGGGCGACTCGCGGGCGGCGCTGGTCGGGATAGCCGGCGTCGGACTCGCGGTCGGGTCGGTGGTCGCGGCCGCCGCGACGGTCGGCGTCGACCCAGCCGACTCCGCGACGCTCGCCGTGGCCGGCGGACTCCTCGTCTGGTTCGCGGCGTGGACCGGCCGCGACCTCCTGACCGCCTACGCCGACCCCCGACCGGGCACCATCGGCCCCGCGGTCGGTACGTGCGTCCTCGGACTCGTCGTGCTGAACGCAGCGGTCGCCGGACTGCTGAGTCCCGCGTGGGGCGTCGTCGCGGCGGCGTTCGTCGTCCCCGCGGTCGGCCTCTCGTCGGCGTTCGACGTGTCGTGAACTGGTCCGGCGCGTCGGCGACGGAGACATCGCGCTCCGTCTCGGACGTTGGCAGTACCAAAACAATTATTCATGTGTGACTGTACCACGACGTATGGTACAGTTAGCCTTCTCCACGAACGCGTACACGCGTTTCGACCTGCCGGAGGCAATCCGACGAATCGCCGATCACGGCTACGACGGGGTCGAGATACTGGCGGACGAACCGCACGCGTTCCTCGCCGACTTCGACGAGACGGACCGCGAGCGCGTCGTGGCCGCGCTGGACGAGACCGGACTCTCCGTGTCGAACATCAACGCGAACACGACGTGCGGTTACTACGACGACGCGCCGCCGTCGGCCTTTTTCGACCCGACGCTCATCTCGGGCGACGAGGAGGACCGCCGGTGGCGCATCGAGTACACGAAGGCGGCTCTCGACTTCGCCGCGCTGGTCGACGCGCCCGCGGCGTGCGTCGCAAGCGGGTCGGCGCTCCCCGGGACGCCGCCGGGCGAGGCCTACGACTACCTGCTCGAATCGCTCGACGAACTCACCGACTACGCCGAAGGCGTCGGCGTCGACCTCGGTATCGAGTTCGAACCGGAACTGCTCGTCGAGTGCACCGAGGAGGTGCTGACGCTCATCGACGACGTGGGGAGCGACGCGCTCGGCGTCAACTTCGACGTCGGCCACGCCGCCGTCTGCGGCGAGGACCCCGCCGAGAGCATCCGACAGTGCGCCGGTCACATCACCGGCATCCACCTCGAAGACATCGAGGGCGGCCGCGGCGGAAAGCACTACCACCTCATCCCCGGGGAGGGCGATATCGACTTCGAACCCGTCTTCGGTGCGCTCGACGACATCGGGTACGACGGCTTCGCGACGTTCGAACTGTACACCTACCCCGACGAACCCGACGAGGCGGCCCGGCGCGCGCGAGACGAACTGGTCGAATACGCCCGCTGACGGGCGGAACACCGGCGCGAATTCGCGGTTCGAGACACCGGACAGCGACCCGAGCGGACTCGAACTCCCGCGAGCGGCGTCCCGCGAGTGGCGTCGCGGTCCCCCCGACCCGCGGCCGTTCCGAGATAATCGTTAACTATTTGCATGGCGCTTTCGATTCACACGCTGACTGCATGCTTTCCAGCGAGAGCGAGCTATCCGCATCCAGAGGTAGCGCGCGCCCGAGACGCCAGTCTCCCGACCGACGAGTCGAACAGACACCGCCGGCGACCCCGCCCCGCCGAGACGAGCCGAAGCGGCCGTCACAATCCCAGTCCGCTCGCTCATCATGAGGCCGGACATTCCACGTCCGGGGCGGTCGGCGGAGCTCCGGCACGCGCTTCCGGTCGTCGTGGTGGCAGTTCTCTTGGTGGTCGGTTCGCTCGGACTGGGCGCGGCTGTCGCGCCGGTCGCCGCGGACGCTCACGGCGGGACCCTCGTGCGGACGGTCGACGACGCGACGCTCGCGCCCGGCGAGTCCACCACCGTCACGGTGGAGATAAACGCCTCCGAGCGGGGGAACTTCACCGTGGTCGAAGCGCTGAGTCCGGGCTTCGCGTCGGTCGAACTCGTCGACGACGACGGCGCGGACTTCTCCGGCGTCCGCGACGCCAACGACAAACTGTTCGCCACTTACGGCGACCGAGAGAACGTCACGCTCCAGTACCGCGTGACCGCCGCCGACTCGGCGAATGCGACGACCCACGAGCTCACCGGCTACGGCGACTTCGGTCTCGAAGACACCCGAGCCACGACCACCGGCGACGGGGAGATCAGCGTCTCGACCGACGGCGGGTCGAGCGTGATTCGGTCGGTCGACGACGCGACGCTCGCGCCCGGCGAGTCGGCGACCGTCTGGGTCGCCGTCGACCGCGACCGGGCGGCGAACTTCACGCTCGTCGAGGAGTTCAGCCCGGCGTTCGGCTCGGTCGAAATCGTCGATGCCGACGGCGCGGACTTCTCCGGCGTCCGCGACGCCAACGACGAACTGTTCGCCACCTACGGTGAGCGGGAGTTGGCCACGCTCGTCTACGAGGTGACCGCCGACAACGACGCGACGGCCGGCACGGTCTACGAGTTCGACGGCTTCGCGGACGCGAACGGCTCGCAGTCCGCGACCGGCGGGTCCGGCGAAATCAGCGTGCAGGCGTCGGACGGCGACTCCGGCGCGGTTCGGTCGGTCGATGACGAATCCCTCGCGCCCGGCGAATCGACCACGGTACGGGTCGAGGTCGACCGGGACGAGGCGACGAACTTCACCATCATCGAGGAGTTCAATCCCGCGTTCGCGTCAGTCGAACTCGTCGACGACGACGGGGCTGATTTCTCCGGCGTCCGCGACGCCAACGACGAGCTGTTCGCTACCTACGGCGACCGCGAGAACGTCACCCTCGTCTACGAAGTGACCGCGGGCGACGACGCGGGCGCCGCCACGGCGTACCAGTTCGACGGCTTCACCGACGTGAACGGGTCGGAGCTGACGACCGGCGGCACCGACGAACTCGACGTTCAAAGCGGGTCCGACGACGGTTGGGACCTCACTCGCTCGGCAGACGACACGACGCTCGAACCCGGTGAATCGACCGTCGTCTCGGTCGAAATAACCGGGAACGAGACGACGAACTTCACGCTCGTCGAGGAGTTCAACCCCGGCTTCGCGTCGGTCGAACTCGTCGACGACGACGGCGCGGACTTCTCCGGCGTGCGGAACGCCAACGACGAACTGTTCGCCACCTACGGCGACCGAGAGAACGTCACGCTCCAGTACCGCGTGACCGCCGGCGAGGACGTGGACGAAGACGCCTCGTACCAACTCGACGGGTTCGCGCAGTTCGACGCCGACGGCACGGAGATGGACGTCGACGGCGTCGAGTCGCTCACAGTCGGTTCCGACGGAGTCGCCGGCGGTGGCGGCGGTGGCGGCGGTGGAGATGACGATGACGATGACGACGACGGGAGTGGTGATGACGACGACACAGACGACGGGAGTTCCGACACGCCCGAGTCCACTGACTCCCCGGACGACGGCGACGATGAGGACACCGACGACGACAACGGTGACGACGGCGGTGACGACTCGAGTGATGGGGACGACTCAGACGACGACTCGGACGACGATGACGACGGGTCGGACGACGACTCGGGTGACGGAGCGCCCGAGACGGCGACCCCCGAGACGGACACGTCCGTGACGACCACGACGGACACGCCCGTTCCCGGGTTCGGTGTCTCGGTCGCGCTCGTCGCGCTCGTGCTCGGCTCGGTCTTCCTCGCGCGCCGGCGAACGAACTAACGGGACGACGAGACGATTGGCCCTCCCCGCACCTTCTCCGTTCCCCCTCGAACCTCCGTCGACCAACGCGTCCTCCAGCCTCTCGAACAGCGTTCTCGGGCCTGACTCGGACATTCAGAAGTTTTAATATAATAACTCCCAAGTCGTAGTTCAGGGTCCATCATGACAGAATGGTCTAGGCGGCGGTTTCTACAGACAGGCGCAGCCCTCGGCATCGCCGGAACGCTCCCGCAGACGACGACGAACGTGTCGGCGGCGTCACCGGCGTTGGATAAGTTCGTGCAACCGCTCCCGATTCCGTCGGTTCGAGAGCCCGACGGACAGCGAGACGGCGCGGACGCCTACGAGATCTCGGTCTCCGAGTTCACCCAACAGCTCCACCCGGACCTGCCGGAGACGACGGTCTGGGGGTTCGACGGGTCGTACCCCGGGCCGACCATCGAGGCGGACGCCGGGAGTCCGGTCCACGTTCGATTCGACAACAGCGACCTCCCCAGCGAGCATCTCTTTCCCGTCGACGAGCGAATCGGCGGCACGACGTCGGAGAACCACGCCGGCTACGACGGCCCGGTCCCGGAGGTCCGGACCGTCACCCACTTCCACGGCCTCGAAGTCGCCCCCGCGAGCGACGGACAGTCCGACATGTGGACCTCGCCGGGCGGGGTCGAGGGGC
Organism: Haloferax sp. S2CR25; assembly: GCF_031624535.1. Classification (NCBI taxonomy): domain Archaea; kingdom Methanobacteriati; phylum Methanobacteriota; class Halobacteria; order Halobacteriales; family Haloferacaceae; genus Haloferax; species Haloferax sp. S2CR25. The sequence continues at coordinate 499,016 of NZ_JAMQOO010000003.1, read as the reverse complement.
CGCGGTTCGAATCGGAGTGGCAGGAACTCCCGATGGAACAGGGGCGAACGACCTCGACGTACCACGACCACACGCTGGGTATCACCCGGCTCAACGGCTACGCCGGGCTCCTCGGTCTCTACTCGATTACGACCGACGCCGAGCGCGAACTCGGTCTGCCGTCGGGCGACTACGATATCCCGCTTCTGTTGCAGGACAAGGAGTTCAACGACGACGGCTCGCTGTACTACCCCGAGGAGTTCGTCTCGGCGTTTCTCGGCGACACGGCCGTCGTCAACGGAGCCGTGTGGCCGTACGTCGAGGTCGAACCGCGGCGGTACCGCCTCCGCGTCGTGAACGGCGCGAACCACCGGTCGTTCGACCTCCAGTTCGAGAACGAAAGCGGGTCGGGCGTCCCGACGATGTATCAGTTCGCGCCCGGTCACGGCTTCCTCGAATCCGTCGTCCCCATCGGGCCGAGCGGCGACCTCGATTCGCTCCTGCTCACGCCCTTCGAGCGCGGCGAACTCGTCGTGGACTTCTCCGACCACGCGGGCGAGACGCTCACGCTCACCAACGGCGCGGACATGGGTCCCGAACTGACCGACCTCGTACAGTTCCGCGTTTCAGACCCGTCGACGCCGCCCGAAGACGCGAGCGCCGACCCGACGGCCCTGTCGCTGCCCGCGCCGGCCTCGTACGACGAGAGCGACGCGCGGGTGACCCGCGAGATGACGCTCGGGACCGAAGTCGACATGGAGAACGACTTCATCAAGTACACCCTGAACGGCCACGTCTTCGGCGACGAGGGCGCGCCGGTCTACCCGCAACTCGGGTCGACCGAGATATGGGAACTGCAGAACGAGTCGGGCGGTCGGCACCCGATTCACCTGCATCTCGTCACGTTCCGGGTCATCGGCCGCGGGCCCGACGGGACCCAACCCCCGGACCCGAACGAACTGGGGCCGAAGGACACCGTCCGGGTCGACCCCAACGAGCGCGTGCGGATAATCGCCACGTTCGAGGGGTACACCGGACAGTTCCCGTGGCACTGCCACATGCTCGAACACGAGGACAACAAAATGATGATTCCGTTCGTCGTCGAGAACCCCATCGCGGCCTACGCGAACGAGGAGAACGTCGTCGACGCGACGGGCCTGACCGACGCGGTCGGCGACTGGCGGAACGACGACCTCGAAACCGAGGTCCTCCTCGAAGTCATCGACCAGTGGCGGAGCGGCGACGAGGTCGCCGACTGAGCGCCGTCGAGTTACTGCATCGGGTCCGCAGACGGCTCCGAAAACCACCGACTGCGTACGGCGTACGCGACGAGGACGACCGCGGTGGCGACGCCGATAATCGAGTACACGTCGACCTCGGAGAGCGACCGGGCGGCCTCGCCGAGGTAGACCGCCAGTATCGCTTCGAGCGCGTACCGCCCGCCGCGGCCGAGCACCGACGCCGCGAGGTACGTCCGGAGGTCGAGGTCGAACACGCCCGACCCGATAGAGAGCAGTTCGTACCCCTCCGGAATCGGCGCGAACGCCCCGAACGCGACCGTCGCGAACCCCGAACGCTCGAAGTAGCGCTCCACCTTGTGAATCCGCTCGCCAGCGAACCGCGAGTCCAGCGCGCGTCGGCCGCCCTTCTTGCCCATGAGGAAGCCGACCAGCCCCGCCGACACCGACCCGACGGTGGCGACGACCGCGTACAGGAGCGCGAACTCGGGGTTCGTCGCCGAAAGGGGAACGAGCACCAAGTCCGGCGGGACGGGCAGCAAGAAGAATTCGAGGAACGCCACGAGCAACAGTCCCGGCGCGCCGAGCGAGGCGAAAAACGCGGTCGAGAGTTCGACGGTCTCCAGTACGTCTAGCATCGTCGTCTCTACGCACCCGCTGCTGTCAGTAATAAGTATCGCCGGTCGTGAACTTCGGCTCCGCGGGCGGGAGCCTTCGAAACGAGGAGTCGCCGCGGGTGCAAAGCGGCGGGTTCGGTGCTGGTTCGTGAGTCGCGTCGGGCCTTGTGGTTCGCGGGGGAGTGCGTCAGGCTATCGGGTGTCGGTGACGTGGTCAGTCGAGGGCTTCGGCCATCTTCTCGATGGGGTGTGGCGGGCGGGACTCGCCGGGTCTGTCGCCGAGTTGGGAGCGACACGACGCGCCGGGTGCCGTGACGACGTCGCCGGGGCTCTCGTCGACCTGACCGAACAGGATTTCGCCGATGCCCTTCGAGAGTTCGTAGTGCTCTTCCTCGTAGCCGAACGACCCGGCCATCCCGCAGCAACTGGAGTCGAGCGGGTCGACGGCGTAACCGGAGCGACGCAGGACGCCCACCGCGTGGTGGTCCTTGTTCGTCGCCTTCTGGTTGCAGTGTCCGTGGTACGTCAGCGTCTCGGCGGGGGCGTCGAAGTCGAGGTGCTCGTCGGCGCGAACGACGTCGAGGTACTCCATGATGCCGTAGGCCGACCCCGAGACGAGTTCGACGGCCGTCCCGTCGAGGAGGTCGAGATACTCGTCTTGGAACATCACCGCGTCGGAGGGCTCGACGAAGACGACCGACCAGCCGTCGTCGACGTAGGGGCGGAGCCGCCCGACGTTGTGTCGTGCCCGGTCGCGGGCCGTGTCGAGCATCCCCATCGAGAACGCGGCGCGACCGCTCGATTCGAGGTCGCTCGGAATCCGCACGTGGACGTTCGCGGCTTCGAGGACCTCGACGGCGGCTTTCCCCGGTTCGGGGTAGTTGTAGTTGGTGTAGGTGTCGGGGAACAGAAGCACCTTCCCTCGGGCGTCGGCGGGCGACACCGACGACCCGCCGCGGGCCTCGAACCACTCTTCCAGCGACTCGCTGCTGAACGTCGGCAGTTCGCGCTCGCTGGCGATGCCGAGGACCTTCTCCATCAGGAGGCGGCTTCCCGGTAGCTCCGCGGCGACGTTCGAAAGCGGGGCCAGTTTGCTTCCGAGTTCGGACAGCGTGTCGATGTTGCCGAACACCCGCGAGCGGAGGCTGGTGCCCTCCTTTTGGTGGTACTGGTGTTTCACCTCGGACTTCAGCTTCGCCATGTCGACGCCGGTCGGGCAGTCGCTCTGACAGCCCTTACAGCCGACACAGAGGTCCAGCACCTCGGTCTGGAAGCGCTCGGAGTACAGTTCGTCCTCGGGGAGTTCGCCCGAGATGGCGGCCCGGAGCATGTTCGCGCGCCCGCGAGTCGTCTGGACTTCCTCCTTCGACGCGCGGTAGGTCGGGCACATGGTGTTCGAGTCGGTCTGTCGGCAGGTGCCGCAACCGTTACAGAGTTCGACGAGGTGCGAGAACCCCCCCTCGTCGGAGAAGTCGAGGTCGGTCTGGGGCTCGACGGACTGGTAGTCCGGACCGTACCGGAGGTTCTCGCGCATGTCCGCGCCGACGCCGCGGTCGCTGTCCGGTCCGGGGTCCGAGGGTCCGTCTCGGTAGACGACGTTGCCGGGATTGAACACCCAGTCGGGGTCGAACGCCGTCTTCAGCTCCTTGAACGCGCCCCAGAGTTCGGGCCCGTACATCTTCGGGTTGAACTCGGTCCGGGCCATCCCGTCGCCGTGCTCGCCCGAGAAGGCCCCGTGGTGTTCGACGACGAGGTCGGTCACGTCGTCGGTGATGGAGTGCATCTTCTCGATGCCCTCGTTCTCTTTGAGATTCAGAATGGGGCGGATGTGGAGCGTCCCCGACCCGGCGTGGGCGAAGTACGCGGCGGACGTGCCGTGGTCCTCCAGCACGTCCTCGAACTTCTGGACGTACTCCGCGAGTTCCTCGGGCGGGACGGTCGCGTCCTCGATGAACGGGTAGGGTTTCGGGTCGCCTTCGAGGCTCATCAACAGCGGAATCGCGGCTTTGCGGAGCTTCCACAGTCGGCCTTGGCTCTCCTCGGAGTAGGCTTCGAGCACGTCGAACGCCGCGCCGGAGTCGACGAAGTGGGCGTTCGTGTCGGCGACCGCGGCCTCGAAGTCGTCGACGAGTTCGTCGTCCCACTCCAGCATCAGCGCCGCCTTCGCACCCTCCGGGATGGGTTCGGCGTACTCGGCGTAGCCCTCAGACTCGCGGGCGAGGCGGAACACCTCGTCGTCCATGAGTTCGACGGCGCTGACGGGGAATTCGAGGGCTTCGGGAACGGCCTCCATCGCCTCGACGAGGTCGTCGAAGCAGTACAGCGCGAGCGCCGTCTCGTCCGGTTTGGTGACGAGCGAGACGGTTGCCTCGACGATGACGCCGAGAGTCCCCTCCGCGCCGACGAACAGCTTCGAGAGGTTGATGACCTCCTCGCCGTCGTCGTTCTCGTAGATGACCTTCTGGAGGTTGTACCCCGACACCGAGCGCTTGAGCGACGGATATCTGTTCTCTATTTCTGACTCGTGGTTCTCGACGAGGCCCCGAACCGTCCGGTAGATGTCCGCCTCCAAGTCGCCTTGGGCGAGAATCGACTCGTACTCGTCGCCGTCGAGGACGACCTCGCGGGTGTGAATCCGCGACCCGTCGGCCAGAATCACCTGTAACTCCTCGGTGTAGGCGTCGGTGATGCCGTAGCGGACCGAATGCGCGCCGGTCGAGTTGTTGCCGATACCGCCGCCGACGGTCGAGCGGTTCGACGAAGCTGGGTCCGGCGCGAACTTCAGTCCGTGGTCGGCGAGCGCGGCGTCGAGGTGGTCTTGGACGCATCCCGGCTGGACGGTCGCGCGCTTCGCCTCCGGGTCGATATCCACGATGTCGTCCATGTACTTCGTGAAATCGACGACGACGCAGCCCCGGCCGACGGTCTGGCCGCCCAGCGATGACCCCGTTCCGCGTGGCAGAACGGGGACGCCGTGACTCGTCGCCGTCTCGACGGCGGCGCGCACGTCGTCGGCGTCCCTCGGCACGACGACTCCCGCGGGTCGCGCCTGATAGATACTGCCGTCGGTCGCGTACAGCACCTGCGCGTACTCGTCGAACTTCACGTCACCGTCGACGCGGCCCCGTAACTCCGACGCCAACGCGGAGTACGCCGCCACGTCCGGCCGGTCCAAGTCTAGCGTCGTCGCCGATGTCTCTCCTCCCCGAGGGGAGTCGAGAATGTCTTCGACTGCCATCATCAATGGTACACATACGCACGGATTAAATCCTCTGGTGTTGCGACGCGTTCTCGTCCCCCGAACCGCCCGCGACGGCCGAGGTGGGGATTTATATTCACGTCCTTGGTACGTAACCACATTCATGGTCAGGTCACCGAACTGGAACCAAACTGACGTGGCACGCGCTGTCCCGGCAGCGTCCGAAACGGAGGTCGACCAACTGCTCGCCAGCCTCCAGCGACTGACCGGCATCGGCGTGTGGTCGTACGACGTGTCGAGCGACGAACTGTGGTGGAGCGACGAGGCAAAGCGGATACACGGGTTCGACGCGTCGGCGACGCCGACCGTCTCGGACGTCGTCGACCAGTACGCCGAGGCCGACCGCGACGGCGTGATGGGCCGCCTCGCCGACGCTATCGAACACGGCGAGTCCTTCTCTATCGACGTGCAGTACGCGAGCGAGCGAACGACCGAGCGGTCGATACGGCTGGCGTGCGAACCGCTGGTCGAAGACGGTCGGACGGTCACCCTCCACGGCGTCGTACAGGACGTGACCGACACGAAGCGACAGGAACAGCGCATCGAGATTCTCCGGCGGACGAGTCAGGAGCTACGGAACGCGAGTTCGAAGGCGGAGGTCGCGGAGATTCTGGCCGACGCGGCGAAGAACGTCCTCGGTCTCGTCAACACGACCGTCCGCTTGGTCGACGAGAACCGGAGCATGCTCCAGACTATCGAGGCGACCGAAGAGTGTCTGGAACGCGCCGGCGACCGCCCGAACTACTCGGTCAGCGAGGACACGCCGGCCGCGCGGACGTACCGGACGGGCGAACCGGTCATCCACGCGAACCACGAGCACACCGAAGACGACCACAGTCGGGGCTCGCTCCGGTCGGGGCTGTACGTCCCCATCGGGAGCCACGGGGTGCTCAGCGCCGGCGACGTGGTCGTCAACGCGTTCGAGGAACACGACCTCGAAGCCGCGAGCCTCCTCGGACAACTCGGAGCGGAGGCCATCACGCGCATCGGTTGGGTGAAACGGTCGCGGGCGATTTGACGCGCGAACGAACAGTCGCGACGGGACACCGAACGCGCTCGCATCGTTGAAACGCGACGACGGAGACGCGCCTCGATTCACTCACGCCCGGACTGGCCGCCTGAAACTTCTCGGCGTCCGCGTTCGTCGCGGTGCTGCGTTTGTTCCCGAAGAAATCGTGGAGAAACATGCCCGAATTAGTGGGGCTTGCTGGCCAGTTCAGTTGATTTACATTATGGCAACAGTTATCAACCATCATGATAATAGTCGATGTATGATCGAGAACGTGACCGGGCGACGGCTCAAGACGACCCAGGCCTCGTTGGAGATTCTCAGCCTCATTCTCGAACACGACGGTCTCACGCTCGCCGAGCTGGACTCCATGGTCGACAGTTCGAAGAGTTCTATCTGCAGCCACCTCAACACGCTCTTGGAGAGTCGGTATCTGGTCAAACGCGACGGCGTCTACCACGTCAGCTTCCGGGTGGCGTTGTTGGGCGAGCGTGCGAGACACCGGTACCCGAGCGACGAGGTCGTCGAACGCGTCGTCGACGAACTGGCCCGCGCGACCGGTCAAGAGGCGAACTTCACCGTCTTCGAACACGGCCGGCTGCTCATGTGCTACGGCTCGTCGACCGACGAGGGGCGGGACGCGAACGGCATCCGCTACCGGTCGGAGTATCACCTGCACAACACGGCCGCGGGGAAGGCCATCCTCGCGGAACTGGACCGCGACGAGGTCGAGTCGATTATCGACTACTGGGGGCTGCCGAGGGAGTCCGAGGGGACGATTACGAACTCCGACCAACTGTTCGACGCGCTGGACGAAATCGCCACCCAAAAGTACGCCGTCGTCGACGAGGAGTTCGCGCCGAACCTCATCGCCATCGGCGCGCCGGTCCACGACGGCGACGGGCGCATCGTCGGCGGACTCAGCGTCGGCGGGCCGAAGTATCAGGTTGACATGACGCGGCTCGAACGCGAGTTCGCCGACGAACTGCTGAGCGCGGTCGAGTCGTTAGAAGCGGAGCTCTCGTAGGCGGACACCCCCGTTTCGGGGACGTCGGACGCCAAAAGGACAGACGCGGGTTGGTTGTGCGTGTCTGGCTGACCGGCTGGCTGCGTTAGTCGTCTGTCCCGACTGCCATCGCGCGCTCGACGATGTCCGCGCCGTACATCTCTTCGAGCGCGTCGTGCTGGTCCGGACGGTGCTCGTACACGTCTTGGAACAGGGCGACCGGCGTCATCGCGGCCTGATACGTCGCCTCGTCCCACATGCGGTCCTTAGCGATGTCGACCTCAACGTCATCGATGACCAGCGTCGTCGCTTGTGTCATCGCAATCGCGCCCTTGCCGGCCTCCTTGGCCGCCTCGAACTCCTCCATGGAGTCGACGATGTCGTCCATGCTCGGGACGTAGGTGGTCAGGTCGAGGAGTTCCTCGTGGAGTTCCTCGCCGTCGCACTCCAGTTCCTCGCCGTCGACGCGGAGCACGTAGCTGTCGTCGCCGACCTGTTCGAGCGAGAGTTCGTCGCCGTCGTACACCTGACGGCCGTCCTCGTCGTCGAGTTCGATTTCGTCGTCGTCGAGTTCGAGGAGCCAACTGCCGGTCTTCGGCGGCAGGGGTGCCTCGTTGGCGGTGACGACCTGTCCGGGCGTGAGCGCCCAGATACCCGTCATCCCCATGGCGCGGTTCTCGACCATGCGCTCGCGGTAGCCCTCCACGTCGCGGATGTCGTCGTAGGGGCCGTCGACGGCGATGCAGTCGGCGGCGCTCGCGCCGCGAGAGGTGTTGTGCCGGAGTTCGGCCCACGCCGGAAGCTCGCCGGTCGGCGTCATGGCGCGCATGTCCTTCGTGTAGTCGACCTGCCCGTCGACGAGGAGGAACAGTCGTTCGAGGTTGTTGGACGGCTTGCCCTTCTCCGCGCGGAGGTCGCTCATCGCGAGTTCGGCCTCCCCGCTCTCGATGATGACCGACATCGACAGGCTTCCCTCGTCGAGGCCGTGTTCGTTCTCGATGATGGTGAGGAACTCGTCGGCTTTCTTCCAGTCGTCGAGGTCGCCGACCTCGGGGATGACGAAGCCGTCGATGTGTTCGACCGCCCCGTTCTCGGGGTCGGTGATTTCGAGCATCTGCTTGAAGCCCTCGTACCGGGTCGTGGGGTCGTCGCGGTGCCACACGACGCGGGGGTGAATCTCGCCGGGGAACTCCGCGCCGTGCTCGGAGACGACCTCGACGAGGTTCTGGACGCCCTCGTCGCGCATCGACGGTGCCGTGGCGTCTTCGTTGTCCGGAATCCACGTGTCGGGGGCCTGCATCCCCCGCAGTTGTGCCGCGCTCTGCAACATCTTCGCCGAGTTCTCGCCGCCGACCGCGGTCGGCGAGGTGAAGAACGTGCGTACGAACTCTCGCTCGTAGTTTCTGTCGCTACTCATGTCGACAGTCGAAACGTCTCTTGCGAAACATATTAAACATTTAGACTCGCCCAATCGGAACTCCCGATTCGACGCCCCGGCGGGGAACGGGCTTCCGCGACTCGTCCGACGACGCACCCGACAGGCGGCCCGTCGTTCGCGCTCCACATCAGACAATCATCATCTTACATTATGTAAATGGCTACAATGCTATGTGTTCACATTATACAGATATAGGGTGTTAACCCCGGTTTGATTACAGACATAGCTCTGTAAACCCGTCTTCGACACTGTCGTGAGAGCGACCGGCGTTCGGATTATGTAAATGGTTCTCGGCCCCTCGACGTTTGTTTGGGGCTCTCGGAACCCCGGACGTTCGCACGACAGTACCCGTTGTCAGACAGGGACGGATTCGGCAGGACAAACTGCGAAAGAAGGTTCAACGGGGCCTCGCAGATGAAAAAATTCGAGACGTCGGTTCGGGGGCTACTCCTGCGGGTCGGGGAGCCGTCGGTTCGCCAGCGCCATCGGATCGTCGTCGTCGGAATCGAACGGCCGAAGGACGACGCTGAACGCGGTGGACTCGACCGGGACCTGATACCGGTCGAGCGGCTCGGTCGGCGTTCCGCCGAGGCCGGTCACGCGGTGGTCGAGGTTGAACCCGACGGACCCGCGGTCCTCCAGTTCGTACTGGTGTTCGGCCGCCGCGAGATTCGCCCACTGTTCGAGGCTGACGTTGGCGTTCCCCTCGCCGAACGTTCCGAGGAGCGACACCTCACCGTCCGAGAGCGTCGCCCACCGCGTCTGTGCCTTGTTCCCGTTGTCGGTCGGGGGGAGATACGGGACGTACTGTTCGTCCACGGTTCCCTCGTAGCGGCCGATTGGAACACCCCACTTGCGGTCGGGATAGGTCTCCAGTTCGCCGCGTCCGTACCACTCGAAGTCGTCGAATCGCTCGGGGAGTTCGAGTTGGACGCCGGCTTTCGGAAGCCAGCCGTCTACCGTCTCGCGAAGCCCCTCGTTGGGACGGGCCTCGACATCGAGAGCTACGTCGCCGCTTCCGTAGATGCGGTAGCGGTAGCTGGTGGCGAAGCCCGGGCCGTTCGCATCCCCGACACTGTTGAACTCGTCGAGCGGCAACCACGCCACAGCGCCGTCGAGCGGTGTGTCCGCGGCGAGCGAACCGAGTTCGTCCTCGGCGAGCGCGCGGTCGTAGATTCGCACCTCGTCCAGCGCGGTACCGTCGGCGACGCTCGACCCGACCTGCGTCGGCGCGTCGACGTGCTGAAGCGTCCCCTCGTAGGACCCGGTTCCGAGTCGCTCCCCGTCGACGAACAGCGTCATCTCGCTGCCGTCCCAGACGCCCGCAACGTGGTGCCAGCCACCCGCCCAGTCGTCCGGCACCGGCCCGTCGGCGACGTGCCAGCCGTCGGCGTTGAACACGAACTCCAGATACCCGTCACGACCGCTCTCGCGGCGCTTGAGGAGATACTGCCGTCCGCCCTTCGAGACGTAGACCTGCGCCGCGCCACCCTCCTGCGGCTCGCCGGGGCGGACCCAGAACTCGATTGTGAGTCCCGCGTCGGTGACGTCGAGGCTCTCGGACCGCCCCAGCGAGAGCGAGCCGTCGTCGGTGAACTCGACGGCTTGCCCGGAGGCACCGGTGACGATTCCGGCCTCCCCCGTGAGTACGCCGTCGTTGTCGTGTTCGGAGCGGTCCGGGGTCGCCAGCCGACGCGCCGGCTCAGCGCCTTCGGCGAAGCCCTCGACTGCGACCTCGACGAGCGACTCGTCGCGGCGCTCGACGCCGACCGACTCGACGGAGTGCGTCAGTTCGTCGAGCCCCGCCTCGTACCACGAGAGCGCGGGGGCGCTCCCCCACTGTTGAATCTCGTTCATGACCGGGGCGCGCCACGAATTGAACAGCGGGCCGCGTTCGAGTAGGTCGGTTCCCTCGTACGCCATCGACGACAGCGTCCCCGCGTCGTCAGCAACGACGTACTCGAAGCCGTCACCGGAGACGGTGATATCGCCGCCTTCGTCGACCGAGAGCGGCCCCATCGAATCGAGTGACGCGGTCTCCGGTTCGGGCGCGTCGACGGGAACCGCTAACTGCTCGAACGCGATTTCGTGGCCGGCATCGGCGTACGTGGTGCTTTCCGCCAGCGTGAACCGCACCGTCAGTCGGTACTCGACGCCGGCCCCGGGATTGGACGGCGCTTCGACGGGAAGGCTGACGCGGCGGGTCTCTCCCGGGCTGATGTCGACACCGAAGTCACCGGAGCGGAGCGGTTCGCCGTCGGCGGTCAGTTCCCACCGCCCCTCGACGCCGTCGAGCGACGTGAAGTTGTACCGGTTCGAGATGTACACCTCTCCCGCCGCGACGTCGGCGTCGGCGACACCGACCGGCTGGTGGCAGTGTTTGAGTTGCCACAGCTCGGGCTGTGGGTCTCTGTCGGACCAGACCAATCCGTTGAGACAGAACGCCCCGTCGGGACCGTCGCTGTGGTAGAACTGGAACGCCTCGCCGTCCGCCGCGGTGTCGTTCAGGTCCTGGTTGACCCAGTCCCAGATGAACCCGCCGACGAGACTCTTGTCTCGCAGCAGGTCGGCGAAATCGTACGCGACGGTTGCGCCGTCCCTCAGTTCGCCATCGGCATCGCTCGTCTCGTCGGAGTTCACAGCGCGGTCGTAGATGCCGAGGCCGTCGACCGCGAGGGCGGCCTCGCCGCCGATTCGAATCGGCTCCTCCCCGGCGCGAAGGCCCGAGACGGTGTGACTCGACTCGCCCGCGAGCGCGCCGTCGACGTAGATTTCGAGCTCGGTGGAATCGGCGACGCCGACGACGGTCGTCCAGCCGTCGAGACCACTGTCGGGGACCGGAGCTGAGACCGTGCTCTCACCGCCTCCGACCGAGAACTGGATTTCGCCGTCCGAAACCGCCAGCGCGTACCTGCCGTCGTCGACGACGATGGGAACGTCGGCGTCCATTGCGGTCCCCTCGTCGACGGAAATCGTCGCGCCGACCGTGAACTCGCCGCCGTGTTCGAGTTCGGCGTCGCGTCGAATCTCGATCGCGTCGCCCGCGCCGAGTTCGATGGCTCCGTCGGTGTTGCCTCCCGGTGCGGCGTCCGGTCCGGGGACGACAGCCGGCGAACCGACGAGCACGCCGGGGTTCTCGGACCCCGTCCGGTCAGTCGCCTCCCGGACGGGCGGCTTTATGTACTCGTTCCACATCTCGTGTACGAGCCCCAGACTGTTGCCCATCGCGTGGTTGTACTCGCCCATCACTACGGGGCGGAGCCCGTCGCCGATGTACGACCCGTCACCGACCGACAGCAAGGTACCGATATCGGCGTACCGAGGCCCGAGCATGTCGCTGTACTCGACGTTCCAGCCGCCGCCGTTCGGCTGGTGATAGAGGATGCGGTCAGGGGCTACCCCCTCTACGTCCCCGTCGAACGACTCGACGGTCTCGACGCCGCTGACATCGGCGGTATCCTCGGGGATGAACTCGTCAGAGTCGGCCGCGAGCGACGCCATCTCGATGTGCTCGGCACCGGTCCCCGCCTCGTTGCCGGTCGACCAACTGAAGACCGAGGCGTGGTTGCGGTCTCGAAGCACCATTCGGCGGAACTGCGCGACCGCCTGGTCGTGGTAGACTTCGGTGTTGGCGAGCAGTCCCTGCCACCAGTGGGACTCGACGCAGACTTCGTCCTGCAGGTAGAGGCCGTACTCGTCCGCGAGTCGGTACAACGACGGGTCGTTCGGGTAGTGGGACGTCCGGACCGCGTTGATGTTGAACTGCCGCATCGTCTCGATGTCCTCCCGAACGCGCTCGATCGGGACCGTTCGCCCGAAGTCCGGGTCGGTCTCGTGGCGGTTCACGCCCTGAATATCGACCGACTCACCGTTGACCAGAACCTCGGCACCGTGTCGTCCGCGGGTCGTCTCGTAGGTCCGGAAACCGACCTTCTCCAGCATCGCCTCCGTTGGCGTGCCGCCCGCGGGTACGAGTTCCAACACGAGCTGGTAGAGGTTCGGCTGTTCGGCCGACCACTTCGCGGGGTTCGGTACGTCGGCATCGAGCGAGACCACCGCACCGTTTTCGTCCACGGTCGCGGTCGACGAGAGAGTCGTGACCTTACGCCCGCGGGGCGGCCGGCCGCCGGGACCCGCGTCGTCCGGCGGGCCGCGGCTCCGGGATGCCTCGTTCCCCTTTTCCTTCCCGCCGTTTCCGCCTGCCGCGTTCGCACCTTTTCCGCGCGGTGGTCCGCGGCCCGGTTTCGTGCGGGCGGTCTCGTAGAGGTGCGCGCGAACCACGTACTCCCCGGCCGGAGCATCGCCGTAGTTCGCTATCTCGGCGTCGATACGAAGTTCGCCGTCCTCGTAGTCGTCGTCGAGGTCGGTGCGCGCGTAGAAGTCCCTGAGGTGTACCGCCGGCGTCGCGAACAAGTAGACGCTCCGGAAGATGCCGGCGTACCGGAACATGTCGATGGTCTCCAGCGCCTCGCTGTCGGACCAGTGGTACACCTGAACCGTGACCTGGTGGTCTCCTCCGGCCTCGACGTGGTCGCTGACGTCGAACTCGGCGGGCGTCATCGACCCCGTCCGGAAGCCGACGTACTCGCCGTCGACCCACACGAAGAAGGCCTGCTTGACGCCTTCGAAGTGGAGGAACGTCTCACGCCCGTCCCACGTTTCTGGAACTGCGAACGACCGCCGGTACGTGCCGACGGGGTTGAGGCCGTCGTCGTCGACGCCCGGAACGTCGACGGTCCCGTCCTCGTTTGGAACCAAATCGCCGTCCTGATTCGGTTCGTAGGCTTCCCACGTGATGGCGTTGTTCGCGTAAATCCGCTCGCCGTACCCCTGCGTCTGCCAGACACCGGGGACGTCTATCGAGCCCCACTCGTCGCTCGCAAGGCCGTCGTACGAGTCGGGAACGTCGGCAGGCTTCCCGTGAAACGCGAACTGCCACTCCCCGTTGAGTAGTTGGACGTACTCCGACTCCGCGAATCGCGATTCGATTTCCGTAAACGGCTCGTCCGCCGTCCGAGCAGCGCGCACGGACTCGTAGGGAACGGCGCTCGTGACGTGAGTCGGCTCGACGTTCTCCGCGACTTTCTCGGGGTCTTCGAGGTACGCCGCGAGGTTCGAGATTCGACCCGGGGCGCTTGGCGCATTCGTCGCTGCCGCGGCACCGGACTGTGAACTAACCCCCACGGCTACTGCAGCCATTCCGGTCGCCTGCAAGAACTGCCGTCGCGTCGGTGTGAGCCGACTATCGGGTGACTGTTCGGTCCGTGTCTTCCGCCGATTTGAGTGTGTCATAATGCTTCGATTGCGCGGTCGGAGGTCCAGAGCAGTCGTCCACCGCGTTCCTGACGCGCAGTTGAGAAACTACGGTCATCGATTTGTAATTATATACAATTTACTTAATCCTAATGGCCCTCCACATAGAGCTAATAGAACCGAACAAGACAGTGTCGGGTTGCGGACTTCTTAACCACTCAATCTTCGAGTCAACACGTTACATGTCTGGCAGAGAACCTCCCCCCGTGTATTGATGGGGTACGCCGGAAGCGACTCTTGAATCCTTTCGGGTAGTCGTCGCTCACTCTCGGCTTTCGCCAAGATTACAACCCGTTCACCACACGACGCTCTGCGAGCGTGAACACGGGATTCGTCTTCTGTGTCCCGCGTCCGCGCGTCGCCTGTCGACGCGAGCGAAGAGCCCCCGTGATCGCGGTTTTTCAGCCCTGAGCGATACACCATTAGTCGGTAGCCATCTGAGAAAGACTCTACTTCTAATGGTAGTCGTTGGGGTACGACTCGCCGTTCTGCGTGTCGCTGTTGCAACGACGCGGCGTTTCTCAGGTAGTCCAGAACTTCGGAGGATGGATTATTTTTGCGTTTTTCTAGGCCTTTTCGTGGTTCGGACAGGCCACATCGGTATCGCATCAACTACCGACCTCGGTGAGACGCCGTCGAATGCTCGAAAACAGCCCAAAAATTGACCACTCGCAGAGTGTCGCCACTCACAACAGGCAGTCCGAGCTGGTGTAGAGCGCTAGTCAGGCGGGAGTAGTGCCGAGCAAACCAACTCGACACACTCACCAGCAGTCAATACCGGCGCATACTCCATCTCACCGCCGACACCAATCTTCAACAGGAAATCGGTAAGCCGCCAGATATTGTGCAACAGCACCGCAAACACGAAGTAGAATAATCTTACGCGGTAGTCCTTAGACGAGGTCTTCGCCAAGAAATCGTTCTTGATCGATTTGTATTCGTTCTCGATCTGCCACCGAGAACTGTACCGACGACACACGGCTTGAGCCTCGTCCGCGCTCACACGAAGATTCGTCGCGAACACCGCTGTTCCATCGCTCTTCGTCGAGGGCACGTAGAGAAACTGCATCGAGTGCGAGCCCTGCTCAACGTGGACAGAGGCCGATTCAACGGCGACTTCTTGCTCATCTTCATCCATCGTCTCTATGTTCTCGCGTTCGGCACTGTGAATCCGCTTCGGGATGAGATAGTTCACATCGAGGTTCGAGAGCGTCTGGTAGACAGCTTTCGAGTCAAACTCTCGATCACACAGCACCATCTCAATCGGTACGTGCTCCTGTGCCCGTCGAACGAGTCGTCGGACTACACGATGAACTCGGTTCGGCGGGTTCTCGTCCCACGACGAACTCTCACGGACAGGTTCGACAGCGAGAATCAGCGGGATGTTCCACCCGACAATCGAGAGCGTGGCGAATTTGAACGCTCTCCCCTCGCCGTCTTTTGTCCCGCTGACCATCGGCATTCCCTCTATGTTACCAAAGTAGCGAATGGTCGTGATATCAATTGCGACGGTGACAGGACGACGAAACGAAGACTCCGATTGAATCACCGAAAGCAACCGTTCTGTCGCCTGTTGAAATCCCTTGAGTAGGCTCTCTGGGTCGAATTGCTTGACGGCTCGGAGGTGGGTGTCTCCGTGAGGACCGTACTCTTTGCCTCGTCGGAACTTGAACCGGGCTGCACCCTGTGGAGTACCACAGCCGACCATCCCAATAAACGTCTGAAGCTCAAAGAATCGCGTGTCTTCATACGTCGCGTTCTGAGCTCTCTCAGAGTCGAACGGACCGAAGCCGTGCTCACGAGCGAGACGGGTTGTACGGTAGATTTCTTCGTCAGAAAATTCGGTAGCATCCTCAGCTGAGTCAGTAGTTTCTTCTGATGACTGCTTGACTTCCTCTAGTGGCCGGACTTCGGGAACTGAGAGGCCCTGATTGTGTATCTCCTTGACTAAGCAGTGTGCGCTGGCGGTGATATATCGACGAACATCGTCATCGAAGCGATTGCGCCACGTTCGAGAGATGACTGACTCGTTAGGAATTTGGCCGAGACCGAATACGTCGGCAAGCTCTGGATGGCGTGTGAGAGATCGGTAGCTGTCTCCGGTGACTTCTAGATAAACAAAGAGCTTGAGCATTCCGTGGAATGAGTACGGGGCGGGATGCCACTCTGGGTAGTCGTCTTCGAGCGTTTCGATCTGGAGCTTAAGAACGGTAAGTGCATCGCAGAACGCTGTCCCCTCACGGAGGTGTTTGCGGAGTTCGAGAGCAGCGACAAATGCGTCGGTTAGTCGGCGGCCACGCTGTTCCATCAGATAGTCTTGTCAGCGGATACTCAACAACGTTGATGACTTTTTCTCCTTGGTAGTGACTCGCCACATTCAAAATTGGAGTCAAACAACTCAGCTATCGAGACGCTGGAGCGTCAGGGACCGTCTGTAGATATTGGTCAGGATTTTCGTGGAAGCAATCGCCAACGACTACGGCATCGGCACCAGCGTCAAGAATTTCCTCGGTCTGTTGCTGACTCTTGGTACCTCCACCGTAGAGAAAAATTGTGTCGTCAAGATATTTTGCCGCTGCTTTCACGTCTTCGGGCCCCATTCTTTTTGGAGTACTTGATGTAGAATATCGAAAATCGATAGAAAGATTCAGTTGCTAGTGCGGCACCTGCTATCTGATCAGGTGTGTATAGTGTCTCAACACCAGACTCATCGGCTGCTTTTGAGTCGGGATTTTGAACGACGTACCCCTCACCCAGTATCTTATCCGAGATTTTGGCAATAGCATCGCGACCTCTAGACGCAATCAGGGCACTTACAAGTGGAAGCCCAGCACCGAATACTTCTTCGGCTTACTCCCGACCTCTGTGAAGAAATCCACGTGTTTTGCAACGAAGTTGTCGCGGTCTCCGTTGTAGACTGCTGGTACGGAAAGTACGTCTACAGTATCTATTCATTATCTGCGACAAGGTCGAGGAGACAGAAGCAAAGATGAGGACGGTATTTCATGGACGCTTCTATGAAGCAAACAAGCTCAAAGAAACTTTCGCCGATATTGAGTTCAGAGATGTTGAAATCATTGACGAAGATGGCCCAACTATCCTTCACGCCGTAGAATAGACACACCTGCTCTGTATCAAGCGTAGCAGTGTCTAAACTCTCTTTGAGCAGGTCTGAGAGTAGCATAGGAAACTAGCTCTTCGACCTGTTTATCGGTTAACTAGACGGTGCCCAAACTTATATTACATCTCAATTCAACTACAATTCATGGCACCATTCCCACAATCGCCGACTGGACTTGACCTTGTAGTTTCAGTGGTATTTTGGTTACTTATCTTGGTTGTGATCGTTTATATTATCAAAATTCTAATTTCGAAGTACGTCTCTTAGGTCAGCCGTTATCAAATTCAGTTAGTAATTTAATTATAAAAATTAGGTCTGTTGAGATCCTATTCACGTCTTGCGATGTGCGGATGAGCGAGTTCCCAGCAGAATCTGTGGAAACCCGAGGAGAGAGACACTCCACCAATGTAAACACTTCTAGATTATCAACAGATCAGAAATTAAAATTCATCGACTAGATTTCCCACAACAATAACTTCATTATGTGACAACAACTATGGATATATGGTCAACATGAAAAAGGACCTTCCCCGCCGAGAGATGATACGAAAGATTGGCATTTCTGCTGTCTCTCTATCTGCTATTAGCGGTACTGCAGCTGCGGAAAAGAGTGATTCTCAAACTCAGAATGGTACTTCAACCCCAGCCCCGACTAAGGGTGGAGAGCCAGATGATGGTCACGAAGTCACTCCACAGTTGGTTACTAACTGGACCTCGGAATGGAGCCCCTACGAGGTCAACGAAAGCGATACGTCTATTCTGAAAAGTAGGTGGAACGTGATCTCCCCCACTATCGCATCGTACCACCGATTTGACGCACTGGTTGAAGCATCAATGGCAGAACGCCCTGAGATGGTCAGTTCGAATATCGGAGCTGGCGCTGTAAAGAAAAATTGGGTATATACCGAAGATACAGCTCTTGGAGTACCTGCGTATCACTTCAAGGCGAAGATGTTAGTCGCTCAGCCAACGGGATCGGAACTGTATCTTGACTCACGGGTTAAAACCGAGAGAACGGGACAGGTCGAAGCGAGAACCGGATGTTACTTCGACCCCGCAACGAATCTCGCTGAATCATGGTCTAGGGCATACCTGACTGTAGAATAGGCTTAGAGCACCACCTGGTTTTTTGTTGTGACATCTTTGCGTGGAAAGCGTGACTGTGGTTGAAGCCGGAAGCGTAATTCCGATGACGCAATTAGTCGGGGGAATTAAGACCGAGATAGTTGAGAAGCACGTGCGAGATGGCCATATCGGGCCGACCAAACGCTTTACACAACGTCGAGGGAGACGGAAGCTCCTAAACCTCGATACCTCTCCGAATCCGAGGCATCTCGATAAGCTCGTCACAACGGGTAGTCGTATTCTTCTGCACCTTGAAACAAAACAGGACGATGTGCTGGTGGAGTGTGTACCGCCGTTTTGAGAGCTTCGAAGAATAGCGGGCAACAGCTCGCCGAGCCAAGTGAAACACTTGCTCTACAAATAGGAGTAACCGCGACTTCGGGAGGACCTGTATCTGGTCAGACTATTGGGCGGCACCAGCCTGATGGGTATGGAATGGTGCTATCGATGACGGACCCGGTCAAGATGTTCGACCGAATTCGGAGTGCCCGATCTATCAACGTGGTGTGCCAGCTATTCGACCAGACAACGTTCTCGACATGATCCACAAACTCCTCCGTTATCGTTCAAGTAGAGGAGGATTTTGTACTGGTAGCGTCTATTCTCCCCACAATGAATAAAGGGCTTAGCGTGATGGTGAGTTCCACGTAACTTGGCGAGACACATAGCGGTTAGAGACATCTATGAGAGCGGCTTCGACGAAGACGTCCGCGAGGCACTCCGTCGTCTGATAGCCGAACAGGCACAGGTGAGCGTTCCAGAGCGAATCCTCGTTGGTATCCACCACGACGCCGAGATTGGGAGCCCCGACTATAAGCTAATTCAGTCCAATACTGCAATACCGCCTAGTTGCCCTGCTGAATATACTCTCTCTTAATTAGCTAATTCATTCCCAAATACCATGGAAATAAGCCACGCAACACTTCCATCCTCCGAGGTTGTGACAGAAGCGTTTTGCAATCGAATACCGAGAGAGAGTGACCGTCACACCCGCGTTTCACGGTGAATTCCGCCGAACACCGAGAGTCTCACGTCCCGAAATGGCCGTCCACAGCAAGTCGGTACCGGTAAGCGAATTCGAGCGAGACGCGGGCTTCCGCATACACAATAGCTAACACACGACAGGTCGAAGGTCACAACTGATGTCTGAAAAGCCTGCTGAGACACTCGAGGTAGACGAGTTCACGCTCGGACTCGTCGGGCCCGAACAGGAGTGGGCGGGAACGGTCCGCGACGGCGGGACGGTCAAGACGCACACGCCCGCCGGCTGTTGGGGACCGATGATCACTCCGTCGTTCCGCGGCGGACACGAGGTCACGCGACCGATTCGAGTCGAAAACGCCGAACCGGGCGACGCGCTCGTCGTCCGAATCAAGGACGTCGAGGTGACGAGCGTCGCGACGAGCACCGGGAGCATGGCGGAGCGAGCGGACGCGTTTGGTGACGACCCGTTCGTCGACCACCGCTGTCCCGAGTGCGGGACGCCGTGGCCCGAGACCGTCGTCGAAGGGACGGGAGAGGAGTCGATTCGCTGTGCGGAGTGCGGCGCCAACGCGTCGTCGTTCGGGTTCGAGTACGGTTACACCGTCGTCTTCGACGACGACCGAACCGTCGGCATCACCGTCGGCGCGGACGGTGCTCACCAGTTAGCCGAGCGCGCCGACGAGGCGATGGCGCTCCCCGAGAACTCGCGGCAACACCCGATTTTGCTGTACGAACCCGACGAGATGCCCGGAGCGCTCGGGCGTCTCCGCCCGTTTATCGGCAACATCGGGACGACGCCGGCCGTCGAACTCCCCGACTCGCACAACGCGGGGGACTTCGGGCAGTTCCTCATCGGTGCCGAACACGACTGGGGACTCCCGGACGAAGCGGCGCTCGAAGCCCGGACCGACGGCCACCTCGACTCGAACGAGGTGCGGCCCGGGGCGGTGCTCATCTGCCCCGTTCGGGTCGACGGTGCCGGGCTGTACGTCGGCGACCTCCACGCAAATCAGGGTGACGGCGAACTCTCGCTCCACACGACGGACGTGAGCGGGCGGACCGAACTCGAAGTGGAGGTCATCAAGGGCCTCGACCTGCCGGGACCGTTGTTGCTCCCGAACGAAGAAGACCTCCCGCACATCGCGAAACCCTACACCGACGCCGAGCGTGCCGCCGGCACTGCGCTCGCAGACGAGTACGACGTCGGGACGCTCCACGACGCCCTGCCGCTCCAGGTCATCGGGTCGGGGGCGACCATCAACGAGGCGACGGAAAACGCGTTCGCGAGGGCGAGTTCGCTGTTCGGTATCAGCGAGGGAGAGGTCCGCTCTCGGTGCACGTTCACCGGCGGCGTCGAAATCGCTCGCCTGCCGGGGGTCGTCCAGTTGTCGATGTTGGTCCCGGTCGAACTCCTCGACGAGGTCGGCCTCGCGGAGACCGTCCGCGAGCAGTACGGGGCGTAGTCAGCCGCCCCGCATCGCCGGGAACAGTTTCACCGTCTCTCCGTCCGGTACCGCGTCGTCCAACGAGACGGGACGGTCTCCGATCATCACCCGGACGCTCGGACGGACGTCGCCTTCGTCGTCGCAGAGATGCGTTTCCGCGTTGGGATAGCGGGCGACGAACGCGTCGAGCAGGTCGCGAACCGTCTCGCCGCTCGGGGCCACGTCGGCCGTCTTTCCGCCTGCTGCGGACCGAAGCGGCCCGAAAACGGTTATCTGCATACGGATTGCAGGGAGTCAACGCACAAATTACTACGGGTCCAGATACGTGGACTGAACTGGCCGTCCGACTACTCCCAGAATCCGATAATTGCCCATCGAACGCGGTTGTGGGCGTTCTGAGTGCGACTCGACGGCCTTCGTGTTCCGCATACGAGTGTTGAACCACCGGAATCGGGTCGCGTGATTGGAGCGAAGTGACGTGGAGTGGCCGACTACAGGGACGCGCAACGTAGTCGCTGTCGTAGTGACGGCGGGCCACGGCGTCCGTCAGAGTCTCACGTTGTTTTTGGACGTTTTTACTACGTATAAATGGTAGATTAATCGGTCAGCAGACGTGAGTTACGTCGGCGATTTCGCATCGATGGCACGGCTGCGACGAGAGGTTCGGGGAGGCAAATCGCGGGTCAGACACCCGTGCCGTCTACAGGACGCGACCGTTTTCGCGAGGCGTGGACAGCTATTCGAAGAGCCCGCATACCTGCGGTGAGTTTCGCGGACGCGCGAGGGGAGGGCGAACGCCCCGCCGAGCGTCGACGGGGCGCGTCGCGTACCGGTGTGCAGACCAGACAGGGCGTCCGTCGCCCCGACGACTCGCGGAGAACGCGTCTCTCCGGACGGCACGTACGCGTTCGCGTGTAATTCAGGGAACCGACTTCGTCACGCGCGCAAAAAATACTGTAAAGATTATAAATAAATTTAGAATAAACTTCTAGAATATAACCGTTGTGGAGAGAGTATATGTCATCTCAACCCATATTATCATGGTAACGCATAGCACCCATGAGTCAGCCCGAACCACACTACAGAGAGGTATCTTTCGGTACCCATACGGCCGCTCACTCGGCCGTACGGGAGGAGGCGACGCCCGCCACCCCACGAGTGTCTGTCATCATTCCGACGTACAACGAAGCGGAGAACATCCTGCAGGCGATCGACCGCTGTCTCGACGCCCTCGCCGACCACCCCTCCGAGATCATCGTCGTCGACGACGACTCCCCGGACGGGACGTGGCGACTCGTCGAACGGCGGTACGACGCGACTGACCACGTTCGCGTCCTCCGGCGCGAGGGAGCGCGCGGGCTGGCAACCGCTGTCGCCTACGGATTCGCTCACGCCACCGCCGACTGCTGTGCGGTCATCGACGCGGACTTACAGCACCCGCCCGAGTTGCTGCCCGTCCTCGTCGACACGGTCGCCAACGACGTTGACATCGCCATCGCCAGTCGGTACGTCTCCCGCGGCGGCGTCGCCGCCTGGCCGTGGCACCGCCGGGTCGTCAGTTACGGCGCGACGGTTCTCGCTCGGCTCTGTATCCCGTCGGCGAGAGGCGTCGCAGACCCGCTCAGCGGCTACTTCGTCGTCCGCCGCGACCTGCTCCGGGAGGCGACGCTCAGCCCGACCGGGTACAAGATCCTCTTAGAACTGCTCACGCGCTGTGACGGGGCGCAGGTCCGGGAGGTCCCGTACGTCTTCGTGGACCGGCGAAACGGCGACTCGAAGCTCTCGTCTCGGGAGTACCTCGAATATCTGCTGCACCTCGCGAAGCTTTCGTACCACAGTCACCGGCGGGTTCGCGCATGACCGACTTTCCACCCGTCCCGTTCGGTGACGACCGCGGCGCGTCGCGCGCGGCACCCCCCGCCCAACCCGCTACCGCGACCGCCACCGATATGCGCGTTGCGCTCTGTCCGCACCTCTCGCTCGAACACTACCGCGGCGGCGAGAAGTGGACCGCCGCCCTCGCGAACCGACTCGTCGCCGACGGCGTGAACGTCGCCGTCCACGCGCTCCCGTACGCGCCCGGGAACACGCGCCGCGTCGCCGTCAGAGACGTTCTCGACGCGGCCGTCCCGTACCGCGAGGCGTGGCGACACGACCTCTCGGCGTACGATACCGCGTACGTGTTCTACGCGCCGCTTTCCGAACTGTTCTTCACCGGAGCGAGTCGGACCATCGCCGGCATTCACTCGTGGGTCTACGTCTCGCCGCGGCTGTTCGAATCGCACTACGGACCGGTTCCGACGGTCGTGAAGGCGCTCTACCGAACCATCGGTGCGACCGACATCAGACGGTACACCGCCGTCCACACCGTGACGCCCGCGTTCAGGTCGCCGCACCCGAACACGGTGTACATCCCCAACTTCGTCGACACAGACCGCTTCTATCCCGGGCGGGTCCCGCTCGACGACGAGTTCACCGTGCTCGTTACCGCCGCGCGCATCCGCGAGAAGGGATGGGACACGGTGCGAGCGGTCGCCCGTCGCCTCCCGCCGAACGTTCGGTTACTGGCGACCGGAACGGGGAGTGACCCGCACGTCACGGACCTCGGGTTCCTTACGGAAGACGAACTCGCGGACGCGTACGCCCGAGCGCACGTCGTCCTCCACGCGGCCCGCGTCGACACCGACAGCATGGTGATAAACGAGGCGTGCGCCTCCGGAACGCCGGTCGTCACCACGTCGCTGCCGACCCACGACGTCGAAAACGAGGCGGTTCTCCACCGGGACACGCCGGACGAGATACTCGGCGCGATAGCGATGCTGTACGACGAGTGGGAACGCGGCGACGGCTACGACGAGCGGTGTCGCGTCTCGCGCCGCGAGGGCGAGACGCACGGGTTCGACGTCGTCTACCCGCAACTCAAGCGGTTACTGCTCGGGCAGACGGTCCCGGCGTCTCGCCCGGAGGTCGTCGGATGAGCGGCGACCAATCGGTCGCCGACCGACTCCGTTCGCTCCCGCTCACCGGGCGTAACAGGCGGTTCGTCCAGTACCTCATCGTCGGCCTCGTCGGTATCAGTATCAACGAGGGGTTACTGTTCCTCGTGAGCGGCATCGGCGGCCTCTCGTACGTGATCGGGGGCACGGTCGGTCGGGTAGTGAGCACGTTCGTCAACTTCGTCATCAACGACCGCTGGACGTGGCGGTCCTACGGGGGCATCGGACACCGGCCGTGGGCGTGGCGGGCGACGAAGTACGGGATGACGCGGCTCGTCGGTATCGCCATCGGCGTCGTCGCGCTCGTCGCGTTCGTCGAACTCCTCGGACTGCACTACCTCGTGGCCAACGTCGCCGCTATCGGCGTCGGCGCGCTCTGGGGCTTCACCGCCAGCGACCGATTCGTCTGGCAGGCGAGTCGAGAGGGCGCGGTCGCGGGCGACCTCGATTGGCCCGCGGTGCAGGAGCGACTGGCGAAGGTCGACAGACCGACGTGGTCCGTCGTGGCCGTCTCGGCCGGGGTGTTCGTCGTGTTCAGCCTCCTCACGGTCCAACTCTACCGGGGTTACTGGACGACGGGGTCCGACTTCGGCTCGTACGTCCACATGCTCTCGACGACCCTCGATGGACAGGGATTTCTCATCCACGGGAAGTACCGCGTGAGTCACCCGGAGGGCTCCTACTGGGGTGCGCACTTCTCGTTGACGCTCCTGTTATTCCTCCCGCTTTTCGCGGTCGTTCGGTCGCCGATGACGCTCCTCGTCGCGAAGTCGTTCCTCCTCGCGTCCAGCGTGCTGGCCCTCTGGTTCGTCGCCCGAACGCACATCCGGAGCGACCGCCTCGCCGGGGCGGTCGTCCTCTCGTACGCGCTCAACCCGTTCCTCTGGTCGGCGTGGCTGTTCGACTTCCAGGAGCAGTCGCTGCTCCCGGTTCTCATCTTCGGCGCGTACTACGCGTACGCCCGCCGCCGATACGTCGCGTTCTTGGGCCTTCTCGCGCTCGTACTCCTCACGAACGAGTTCGTCATCTTCATCGTCATCGGCGCGCTCTCCGGCCTCGTCGTCGCGGCGTACCGCGGCGGCCGACTCGACGACGAGCGCTGGGTGCTCCTCGCCGGCTTCCTGTTCGTCCTGTTCGCGCAGGTGCTCTCCGGGGCGGTCATGGACCGATTCAGCCTCTACGGCGGTATCCCGATGGCGTCCATCGCCGGCCCGCTCAAGCCGTACGTCGGTCCGCGGGTGGGCGTCGGCGAGCTACTCGCGCTCGGCGTGCGCGACCCGACGCTCATCGTCAGCGCGCTCGGCGTGAACCTCTCCGACAAGCTGCTCTACTTCGTCGTCTTTCTCGTCCCCGTCGTCTTCCTCTCGCTGAACGACGAGGTGTCGGTCGGTGCGCTCGCCCCGTACCTCCTGTTTTCGTGGTTCTTCGCGGGGCGGTCGATTTACTACATGTTCGGCGCGCACTACCCGCTTTACCTCCTCCCGTTTCTCTACGTCGGAGCCGTCCGCGTCGTGGGCCGGAGCGCGATTTCGATACCGTCTCAGGAGCTCCTGTTTCGGTTGCTGGCGACCGTCATCGCCATCAACATCGTCACGGGAGCCGTCGTCGGGTTCGACCTGAACGTCGTCCCGGTACCGACGCAGAACGAACACACTGAGACGCTCGAACGCGCCATCGACGGCATTCCGGCCGACGCGTCGTTGCTCACGCAGAACGATATCTACCCCCACGTCGCGATGCGGCCGAACGCGACCTACGTCGTTCGACCCGATATGTTCCACCAGTACCAACTGGAGTACGGGGCTATCACGCCGGAGTACGTCCTCTACGATACCCGCCTCACCGGCCGGCCGTACGACTGGTCGCGGGCCGTTCAAGCGGCGTTCGGCGACCGCCTCGGAACCGAGTACGGTCTCTATCAGTACCAAGACGGCATCTACGTCTACAAACGGGGCTACAGCGGGCGGATTGCTCTCATCGACGACGACTACGAGTTCGACGAGCGGTTCGACGCCGGCGAGTTCGAACTCAGTCAGGAGAACGCGCGAGTCGTCGGTGACGACATCGTCGGCAGCGGGGCGGGCGAGGGCAACCTCTGGTTCGGTCCCTATATCGAACTCCCGCCGGGGAACTACACCGCGACCTACCGCGTGAACGTCGAGAGCACCGGCGACGACCCCGTGTTGCGACTGAACGTCGGCGCGGGCCACAACAGCCGGGTCGTCGCCGAGCGGACCGTCGGCGCGACCGACGGTTGGGAGAACGTGACGCTCGCGTTCACGCTCGACCGACCCACGACGGGCGTCGAGTTCCGCGGGGCACAGGCGGGCGGCAACGGGACGGTTCGGTTCGACGCCGTCCGCGTCGTGCTCCAGTCGACCGACTACGAAACCGGCGGCCCGGGGAACGGAACGACCGCAGCGGGAAGCGCGGTGCCTCCCGAGCTGTGGATGGAACTGAACTCGGTCCCGGCCGAGGACGACCCGTCCGTCGACGCGAACGAAAGCGACGCCGACGTGAACGCGAACGAAAGCGACGCCGAAACTGACGATACCGGTCCCGCCGAGACAGGCGGGTCCGGCGTGGCTCGACTGGCGGCGTTTCCCGCGGGGCTGACCACCGGTCCGCCACCTGCGTCCCCCGCTCGCCCGTCACGAATCGACAGCGACCGCGCACCGTCCGCCGAGGTATCCGACGAATGAAAACGCTACTCATCACCGTCGACGCGTGGCGCGCCAGCCACGCGTCGTTCATGCCGAACAGCACAGCGTCACGAACGCCGGCCCTGGAGTCGCTCGCCGAGCGCGGCGCGGTCTTCACGCAGGCCGTCAGCCACGGCCCGGCGACGCCGTACGCGTTTCCGGCGCTGTTGACATCGACGTATCCGCTCGATTTCGGGGGGTACGAGCGGATTCGAGAGGACCGGACGCTCCTGAGCGAACGGCTCGCCGACGCCGGATACACCTGTACCGGGATTCACGCGAACCCGTGGCTCGGCGAGAGATACGGCTACGCGCGCGGCTACGAGAGCTACCGCGATGTCGGGGCGTTCAGTTCCCCGACGCTCGATAGCGGCCGGGAGTTCCTTATCAACCGATTCGGCCTCGACCACCCGGTGTACCGGGCGGCACAGTACCTGTTCCGGTTCGGCAGTGCCCCGCTGTACCGCCTTCGCGGCGGGGCCGACGAGGTGTCGCTGGCGCGGCGAGCGCTCGCCGATGCGCCGGCGGACAGTTTCGTCTGGGTCCACCTCCTCGACCCGCACGCTCCCTACACGCCGCCGAAGCGACACCGCGAGGCCGTCGGCGTCCGGTTGGGTCGGTCGTCGGCAACCCAGTTGACGACGCGGGCGCAACACGCCCCGGACAGCCTCAGCGAACGGGAACGCGAGTTGGTTCGCAAACTCTACGACGCCTCGGTCCGGCACGCGGACGAGCGCGTCGGAGCGCTCCTCTCGGAGGTCGGCGACGACGCGCTCGTCGTCGTCACGGCCGACCACGGCGAGGCGCTCTTCGAGCACGGACAGGTCGGTCACGAACCCGCGCTGTACGACGAGTTGGTTCACGTCCCGCTTTTGATTCGCCCGCCCGCGAGCGGAATCGCCGGCCCGCTCGTCGTCGACACGCAGGTCAGACACGTCGACATCGCGCCCACCGTCCTCGATTACGCCGGCGTCGACGCCCCGTCGTCGTTCAGGGGGCGGTCGCTCCGGCCCGCAATCGAGGGGAGGGCGATTCCGGAACGACCGGCCGTGACGGAAGTCGCGTCGACCCGGCAGACGCCCGGTCGCATCGACGAGTCCGCGTTACAGATCGGCGTCAGACTGCCCACGCACAAACTCATTTCGCGGGGAGACGAACTGTACGGGTTCGACCTGCAGGCCGACGCGGGTGAACTCGCCCCGATTCCGAACCCCGAGGGTGCCGACTGGCGGCCGCTGCACCGTCAGCTACGCGAGCGCCGCGACGCCATCGACTTCACCGGGACGGTCGCCGCCGAGCGCGACGCGGCCGTCGAGGAGCGACTCCGCGAACTCGGCTATCTCGACTGACCCGCTCTGTGTCCCGTGGGGTCGCCCGGCGAGCGCGTGGCTCGGCCCGCGTTCGCCCCCATCTCGTGCGAAGACGACGGCCACTCACGGGACCCCACATATTGTGACAATCAACTACCAAACTCATTATTAATAGTAAATTTATGTTGTATATATACCATATGATACTCGAACTGAGTCGTTCTACAGAGTCTGACCAGACGACGTCAGTCGCGGATATCGAGCGTCGAGATTTGACCGAGATACGAGGCGGAACGTCGGCGGCGGGGACGGCATCATTGGCCGGTTGTGCGGGCGAGGCGGTGACGGTGTTCGCCGAGCCCGCACACCCGTACGCGCGGGCGCTTCTGTCGGGCATCCTCAGTCCAGACCCGTCGGCGTCGGCGGCGGAGAGACAGAAGCGCTGTCCGCTGTCCGAGGCTTTTTCTCGCCGCGTAATGCACAGTCGTCATGGACGCAGACCCCCGCGAAGCAGTCGCAGTCGCCGCCGCGGAAGTGGGAGCAGAGCACGCGTCGGCGCGGTTCAGGACCGAACTTGACATCGAACAGAAGGACGACGAAATCGACCTCGTGACCGAGGTCGACCGCGAGACGCAACGGCGGGTCATCGCGGAGATTCGAGAGCGGTTCCCCGACGACGCGGTCGTCGGCGAGGAGGAAGACGAACTGAAGACCGTCCCCGAGTCGGGCTACGCGTGGATTATCGACCCGATAGACGGGACGCAAAACTACACGCGGGGGGCCCGCGAGTGGGTGACGAGCGTCGCCGTCGTCGAAGACCAGACGCCGATTGCGGCGGTGAACGTCTCCCCCGAGACGGGCGACACGTACGTCGCCACGGAGGCGCGAGTCGAGCGGAACGGACGGCCCATCTCGGTCAACGACGAACCGAACACCAGCGCCTTTCTCGTCTCCTCGACGCTTCGGTACCGGGAGGGTGACAGACCGGGAATCGAACGGCTTTCGGGGGACGTCTTCGGGACGTTCGGGGAGATGCGGAAGCTCGGAACGACGCAGCTAACGCTTTCGAGACTCGCCGACGGCTCGATAGACGCCGTCATCGGACTCGACGAGCATCCGAACGCGTGGGACACCGTCGCCGGAGCCTACCTCGTCGAGCGCGCGGGCGGGATAGTAACCGACATTCACGGGAACGGGTGGGGACCGGGGCAGCCCGGCCTCGTCGCGTCCAACGGGCGCGCACACGACGAGGTACTCGACGCGGCGCAGGCGGCGTTCGAGGCGACGCGATAGCGGCGTCAACGCTCCGGCGTCTACGACAACCGCCCGTGGCGGCGTGACCGTGACCAACCGAATTACACAGTTACGCCTGTAATGGGGCGGGAGAGCGAGCGGGCCGAGGACGACAGCGGCGGCAAGAGAGCGACGACAGCAGCGGGACGATGCCGGCCGACCGTGGCGACACCTCAGTTCCGTTATGAATCGGTGCGAAGGGGACGCGCGGTGAATCGACGACGAACGAACACCACGGCGACGGCGCGTCAGCGGACTGGACGGGGGACGAGTCGGGGGGAGTCTCCGGTCGCAGAGGTTACTTAAACGTTCACGCGTCCGAAAATCTAGTCGAAAGCGGTCGTTTCGGGCGCTCGTTCGCCCCTGAAACCCGATTTCGCGCGACTCGGGACAGGCGGCGTTCCTCGCTTCCGAATACGTATATACAGACGAGCCGAGACGCCCGCCGAGGAACGGATAATTCCAATCTCGGTGCTTCGTAATCAGCTTAGAGTCGCGTGTTAACTATTGTCACACTCGGCGATTGCTGATAAATGTTCGACCCTGCGGAACGGTCAGATGGCAGATGAGTCGGGGCGATTCGTTCACAAGCGAGCGCCCAGTTCGAGCGTCGCCGTCGCCGGTCGGCACGACGGCAGCCTCGAACGGAGGTACAGCTTTAACCCCTGACCGTTGACTCCCCTCCATGAATAGACACGACCCGTCCGGCGTGCTCAAGACGACCGCCGCCTCGCTGGCGCTCGTCGATCACATCCTCGAACTGGAGGGGGCGACGATGAGCGAGCTGGTCGAGGCGACGGGCCTCGCGAAGAGCACGGTCCACGCTCACCTCAAGACGCTCGCCGAGTACGGCTACGTCGTGAACGTCGACAACGAGTACCACCTCGGGGCGAAGTTCTGCCACCTCGGCGACTACGTCAGGACGCGCAAGGAGTACTACCGCGTCGCGCAGGAGACCGTCTCGTGGCTCGACAGCGAGTCGTCGATGGACGCGGACTTCGCGGTCGAAGAACACGGTCGCATCGTCTCGTTGTACGGCGACCTCGAATTCGCGAACTCTCCGCGGTTTCTCATCGACGGCAGTCCGTTCCACGTCCACACGACGTGTTCCGGCAAGGCGATTATCGCCGAGTACCCGGAGACGCGGGTGCGGGAAATCATCGACCGGTGGGGGCTTCCGGCGGCGACGGACGACTCCATCACGACCGAGGACGAGCTGTTCGCGGAGCTGGCGACCGTCCGCGAGCGGGGGTACGCCGAGAACAGCGGCGAGGCGGTCGAGGGGTTTTGGGCCATCGGGAAGGCCGTAAAGTCGCCGCGCGGCGAGGTGTACGGGTCGCTGAACCTGAGCGGCCCGGCGTACGTCGTCGACGAGGAGACGCGGGCGACGCAGGTGGAACTGCTCGAACGCGCCGCCGAGCGGTTCGAACAGGGCGTCGCGGAACTGTACCAGACCCAAGCGAGCGAGCCGAACGAAGAGTGAAAACGAGAGGGCGAGAGAGGCGGTGAATCCGTCGGGCGGTACTCGGACGCGTTACGCCGGGACGTTTCCGGACGGAACGACGCCGTCGTCAGTCCAGCCGCGACGCTCGTAGTACGCTTCGAGCGCCGCCTCGAACCCGTCTAACTCGTCGGCGTACGGGAGCGTGTCGTCGCCGCGGTCGAAGCCGCGCTGGTTGTTGAAGTGCCGTTCGAGCGTGACGATGCGGTCGCCGACCGCCAGCAGGTCCTCGAAGTCGGCACCGAACAGCATCTCGTAGCGCTCGGGGGTCATGAAGTCCCGCGAGAACTTGCAGACGATGCCGCTGTCGTTGAGCGCCATCTGGTTTTCCTTCTCGATGAGGCGCTTGGGCTTGCCCTCGAACCCCTCCGGCGGGTAGGCGTCGTCTTTACCCACCAGCGGGTACTCCTGGGAGTAGAACACCGCGTACATGTGGTCCGCGCCGCGGTTGGCGACGGCGTACGACAGGCCCTGTCCGTGGAGGACGCGCCCCTCGTGGGCGGCGAAGTCCATCCCCTTGACCGTCCAGTTCTCCACCCCGAGGTCGTCGTGGACGCGGGCGATTCCCTCCGCGAGGTCGTCGCCGACGCCCTCCCGGAGCGCGATTTTCTCCACGAGGTCGTGGATGAGGTCGGTGTTGCCGAACTCGTCTTCGCTGGCGAGGTAGGCCGCGACGGTGTTGCCGGCCGAGATGGCGTCGAGGCCGTAGCGGTCGCACAGCTCGTTCGACTTCATCACCTCGACGATGTCGTCGACGCCGGAGTTCGACCCGAACGCCATGGTGACTTCGAACTCGGGGCCCTCGGTCTCGACGCCCGCTTCCTCGTCTCTCGTTGGGAGCTTACACGCGAACGCGCAGGCCGAGCAGGTTCCCTTCTTGTACTTCTTCTCCTCGACGGCGTCGCCGTTGATACCCTCCGCGCCCTCGAAGTGGCGCTCGGAGAAGTAGTACGACGGGAGCCCGTCCATCTCGTTTGCGAGGTCCAGCACGGCGACCGTCCCCTGACGCTTCATGATGTGGTCGTCGGTGGCGGCCTCGCGGTGAATCTCCATCTGCGACGACGGAATCTCGATGTCCGGCGCAGAGTCGCCGCCGAAGGTGAGCGCCTTCACGTTCTTCGACCCGAGGACCGCGCCGAGACCGCCGCGGCCGAACGCGCGCTCCTCGCTCGTCATGATAGAGGCGAAGCGCACGAGGTTCTCGCCGGCGGGGCCGACGACCATCGTCCGGTCGGCCTCGATGCCGTGTTCGTCGTCGAGGTACGCGACCGTCTCGGGGACCGTCGCGCCGGCGAGGTCCGGGACGGCCTCGAACTCGACGCCCTCGTCGGTGACGTGGAGGACGACCAGTTCGTCGCTCGTGCCCGTCAGTTCGACCGCCGAGTAGCCCGCGTCCGCGAAGTTCCGCGAGACGAACCCGCCGGCGTTCGACGAGCAGAGGCCGCCGGTCAAAGGCGAGACGCTGGTGCAGTTCGTCCGGCCGGTGAAGCTCATGTTCGACGCCTGCATCGGGCCGGTACTGAAGTAGACCCGGTTGTCCGGGCTGAACGGGTCCACGTCGAAGGGAACGCGCTCGTGGGCGAGTCGGGTGGCCACCCCGCGTCCGCCGACGTAGGATTCGAGAATCCCGTCGATGTCTTCCGTCCGACTCGTCTCGTCTCCCAAGTCGACCGTGAGAAGCGGACCTTTCGAGTGTAACATTGGAAAAAGAAGGAGTTGCCTCGCACAAATCCATTGTGGTTACTGTCGTGTCGCTAACCAAACCACCACGGGAAGCCGGTTCCGAAACCGGATACTGTGTACGTTATCAATAGGAATCGTGGACAAATTATTTATGACTGTTCTACATGGGTGGAGGTATGGTCGCAGGTCCGCCGATTCACGAGTTGCACTTCGACGACGCGCCGAGCGTGGGCGACGTTCCGGGGCCGAAGTCGACGCGACTCCTCGAAAAGCAACAGCGAATCGACAGCAGCGCCGTCTCGTACCCCGAAGACATCCCCATCGCGTTCGAAAGCGGGAAGGGCGCGACGGTGCGCGACGCCGACGGCAACACCTTCATCGACATGTTCGCCGGCATCGGCGTGCTGAACGTCGGGCACTCGAACCCGTACGTCCTCGACGCGGTCCACGAGCAGACGGACAAGTTCGTCCACACCGTCGACTTCCCGACGGAGGCGCGACTCGACCTCATCGAGAAGTTGGACGAAATCGCGCCCGAGGGACTCCGCGGGAACAACCGCGTCGTCTTCGGCGGCCCGACGGGGAGCGACGCCATCGAGGCGTCCATCAAACTCGCCAAGTACAACACCGGGGGGACCGGTCTCGTCGCCTTCCGCGGCGCGTACCACGGCGCGACGAGCGGCGCGATGAGCCTCACCGGCAACAAGAAGTTCAAGGGCGATTACTCGCCGCTCCTCCCCGACGTGGTCCACGCGCCCTACCCGAACACCGTCGAGATGGGCAAGGGACCGCAGGAGGCGGTCGACCACTGTCTCGAAGAGGTCAAGGCCATCTTCGAGGACCCCTACGGCGGCCTCGCCAACCCGGCGGGCATCTTCGTCGAGCCGATTCAGGGCGAAGGCGGCGTCGTCACCCCGCCGAAGGGCTTCCTGAAGGGTCTCCGCGACATCGCCGACGACAACGACGTGCCGCTGGTGTTCGACGAGATTCAGAGCGGCCTCGGGCGCACCGGCGAGTGGTGGGCCAGCGAGTGGTACGGCGTCACGCCGGACGTGATGACCTCGGCGAAGGCGCTCGGCGGGACCGGCTTCCCGCTGTCGGCGACCATCTACCACGAGGACCTCGACACGTGGGGGTCGGGCGACCACGCGGGCACGTACCGCGGCCACGTCGTCGGGATGCGCGCCGGCACCCGCGCCATCGAGTACATCCAGGAACACGACCTCCTCGCGCACGCTCGCGACCTCGGCCAGTACATCCGCGGTCGGCTCTCCGAGGTCGCAGAGGACAACCCCCGAGTCGTGGACGTTCGCGGGAGGGGGCTGTTCATCGCCGCGGAGTTCGTCGACGCCGACGGCAACCCCGACGGCGACGCGGCCGACGCGCTCCAGCAGTACTGCTTCGAGCGCGGCGTGCTGGTGTGGAAGGCCGGCCGGCACGGCAACATCCTGCGTCTGCTTCCGCCGCTCGTGCTCACCCGCGACCTCGCGGAGACGGCGCTCGACGTCATCACCGACGGTATCGAGGCGGTCACGGCCGAGAAACAGCGGCTCTGAGTCGCGCGCTAAGCGCACACCACACGATTCACGCACACCACGATGCCACCGGAACGAGTCACCACGGACGACGCCCCGCGCACGGACAACCCCTACTCGCAGGGCGTCGTCGCCGGCGACACGCTCTACGTCTCGGGCTACGGCCCGGTCGACCCCGAGACGGGCGAGGAGGTCGACGGCGACATCAAGGCACAGACCGACCGCGTGCTCGACAACATCGCGGCCGTCGTCTCCGAGGCCGGCGGCGACGGTCTCGACGACGCGGTGAAACTGACGGTGTACGTCGCCGACCTCGACGATTACGAGCGGGTCAACGAGGCGTACGGCGCGCGGTTCGACGAGGTGCCGCCGGCCCGCGTCTGCGTCGAGGTCGCGCGACTGCCCGGCGACGTGCGGGTCGAGATGGACGCGATAGCGTATCTCGGGTAGGTCGCGGGGCCTGGGGCGCACCCGGCCGCGTCCCGGCCGCACGGCCGCCGACCCGTGGAGGCCGACGAACCGCGGTTCAGTCGTTCAGTTCGTCGACCCGGCGGTCGCGCCGCTCGTTCGCGGCGTCGATTCGGTCGACGAACTCGGACATCTGCGCTTTCATGTCGGCGCGCAGGTCGGTCGCGGAGAAGTCGTCGGACTCCGCGAGGAGCCTGACGAACGCCTGTAACTCCTCGTCGGTGAGCTGGTCGAACGCGCCGCGTTCGAGCTTATCGATGACGGCGTCGACGTCGATTTGACCGACCGGTTCGACGTTGAAATCGACCGTGACCATCCGGTAGTCGGAGCCAGCGAGCTCCTGTTCGGCCTTGTTGACGCCCTCGGCGAGCATGTCCTTGAACGGCGTGTAGTAGCCCATCGTCCCGAGGTGGAGAAAGGCGAGCATATCGGTGATGCCCCGAGTGTACGCCTCGCGGTCGGCGGCGTCGGGGTTGAACACCGTCTCTCGGTCGCGGTCTTCGAGCGACTCGAAGAGGATGGTGAAATCGAGTATCGCGTTGCGGAGGCGGCGCCGAATCCGGTTTCGCTTCTGCTTTTTCGAGTGGTCGGTGTAGTCGGTCTTCCGGCCGAGCAGGAACTCGCGGTCGCTCGGCGTCAGGATACCGCGACCGCGGTCGGCGGCGTAAGCGAGGTCGTCGGTGCCGTCCGTTCCGTCGCCGTCGTTTGCCATATACAGAACGCGTGTACGAATTCGATTAAGCGTTACGAACGGACCGGATATTCGGCCGAAACGGGCCAAAGTCCGGCGAGTTCCGGCGGTCTGTCTACAGTTCGTGTGAAACGGGCGAGCGAGGAGGAGACAACGGGCGTCGAGAGCGCCGCCCCGACTGCGACGAGACGGCTCACCCGCGCCGTGTCGGCGACTTTTCGACCGTTTGTAAACGGATTTCGTTCTCGGCGTTACCGATAACCACAAATTTTATTGGGAATGTACGCACTTGTCGTGATGTGAGACATCACGTAGCATGGTGTCCGGCGGAGCGATAGTATGACAGATCATACCATAGCACACGCGTGCAACGGTCGTCGTGTCGCACAGCACGGGGCGCGGGCCTCGACCAGACAGTTGAGAGGTGGCGGTCCCGTCCAGACGGGGGCCGAGGGCGCTCCCGCGCTCGGGGGGTGTCGGCGGTGAGTTCCTCGAACGGCGCGGTCGGTGAGTTCCTCGACGAAATCGAGCCGGTGGTGTTCGCGTTCGGGGCGGCGATAACGCTGCTCTTCGTCGGCGCGTTCAGTCTCAACCCCGAGGCCTCCTACGACTTCGTCCTCGGGATTCGCCGGTGGATTCTCGCCACGTTCAACTGGTTCTTCCTGTTGGCGATGCTCGGGTTCGTCCTGTTCTTGGGCTTCGTCATCTTCGGGCCGTGGGGGAACCTGAAGCTCGGCGACGAGGACCCCGAGTACAGCTTCCTCTCGTACTTCGCGATGATGTACTCCGCCGGGCTCGCGGCGGGTATCGTCTTCTGGGGGCCCGCCGAGGCGCTGTTCCACTACTCGTCGGTCCCGCCGCTGTACGGGGCCCAAGCCGAGTCGGCGGCGGCGATGCCGCTCGCGGTCCAGTACTCAATCTTCCACTGGAGTCTGACCCAGTGGTCGTGTTTCACCGTGATGGGCCTCGCCATCGGGTACTTCGTCTACAACTACGACGCGCCGCTTCGAGTGTCGGCGGTTCTGACGCCGATTCTCGGCGCGGACAACGTGGACGGCGCGATAGGGAAAGTCGTCGATATCCTCGCCGTGTTCGCGACGCTCGGCGGCGTCGCCACCTCGCTGGGCTTCATCGGGAGCCAGTTCATCACCGGCCTGAACTTCCAGTGGGGTATCCAACTCGGCGACGTGGGGACCGTCCTCGTCATCACCGGCATGGTGGTCATCTTCACCGTCTCGCTGGTGTTGGGCGTCGACAAGGGGATTCGCCGGCTCTCGAACTTCAACATGGCTCTGTTTTCCCTGTTGATGCTGGCGACGCTGATATTCGGGCCGACCTTCCGTATCCTCGAACTCGGCACGCAGGCGACCGGTGGCTTCGTCGGCGACTTCTTCGAGATGAGCCTGTTCACGCAGGCCACCGCGACCAGCGCCACCAAGTGGGTCAACGCGTGGACCGTGTTCTACTGGCTCTGGCCGCTGGCGTGGTCGCCCTTCGCGGGCCTGTTCATCGCCCGCATCTCGCGCGGTCGGAGCGTCCGCGAAGTCGCGTTCGCCGGTATCGGCGCGACCTCGCTGGCGACGGTCCCGTGGTTCGCCATCGTCGGCGGCGCGGGCGTCATCATGCAGCACACGGGCGCGGCGAACGTCCTCGGACCGGTCTCGGAGTACGGCGAGGCGGTCTCGGGGTACGTCCTCTTCGGTAACCTCCCCATCGCCGGGCCGCTCCTCCTGTTCGCGTTCCTCGTGCTCGTGACGACGTTCTTCGTTACCTCCGCCGACTCGTCGACCCTCGCGGTGTCGATGATGACGACCGGCGGAAAGGAAGAGCCGTCGGCACTCAACCGCATCTTCTGGGCCGTGCTTCAGGGCGCGGTCGCGTCCATCCTGATGGTCGTCGGCGGCGTGAACGCCCTGCAGTCCGCGGCGATTATCACGGGCGCGCCGTTCGCGATTATCTGCGTGGTTGCGACGCTCGGGCTCATCAACACCTTCCAAGACGACTACGGGAGCCTCCTCCTCCAAGACGAGACGAGCCTCTGGGGGAAATCGGAGTCGACCGGCGGGCAAGCGCCGGCCGCGAACGTCTCCAGCCACGACGACGACTGACGCCGAATCAAGCCGAACGTCGTTCCGTCCCCGTCTCTGTCCCCGTCGCCGTCCGTCTCCGTTCTCTGCGGCCCGGTTCCGACCGCGAGCGCCGGCGGCGCGGCCGATGCGGTCGACCCGACCGTCGCGAACAGACCCACACGGTCGTTCCTGAGATACCAAGTTTTAATGTACACCATTAACAAATCCTGTGTATGGATAGGGATACCGCAGAGCCGGACGCAGCAGCGCTGCCCGGACCCAACGCCGAGAAGTGGGTCGAGTTCCACCACGAGCACGCCGCGCCCAGCGAGTACTCCCACGAGTTCGTCTGGGACGTGACCGCCGAGGCCGACGGCCCGTTCGTCACCGACGTGGACGGAAACGTCCTCCTAGACTTCACCTGTCACATCGGGGCCGCCCCGCTCGGCTACAACAACGAGAAGGTGCTGTCGAAGCTCCGGGAGTTCGACCTCGTCGAGCCGATGAAAATCGCCGGTCAGGACATGTACTTCGGCGCGGGACCGGACCCCGAGACCGCCGAGTTCCCGGGGTCGAGTCACCTGATGGACAAGCTCACCGACGTGTCCTCTCACTACGGGATGGACACGGTGTTCCTGTCGAACTCCGGGGCCGAGGCCGTCGAGAACGCGATGAAGATAACCCACGACCGCAAGGCCCCCGCGAAGTACGGCTACGCCTTCGAGGGGAGCTTCCACGGGCGGACGCTCGGGACGCTCTCGCTCACGAAGTCGAAGGAGGTCTACACCCGCCACTACCCGCAGGTCGCGGGCATCGAGACGGTGCCGTTCTGCGCGGATTCGGGCTGTTCGACCGAGACCTGCGACTGCGGCTTCTTCGCCGGCGACGGGTCGCAGTTGCGGAGCTCGCTGTCGCCGGAGGGCGGCCACGTCAACCCCGACGAGGTGGCGTTCGCGATTCTCGAACCGATTCAGGGCGTCGGGGGGTACCGCTTCCCGAGCGAGGCGTTCATGGCCGAGGTGGGCGACGTCTGCGACACCTACGACATCCCGCTCGTCGTGGACGAGATTCAGTCCGGCGTCGGTCGCACCGGCGAGATGTGGGCCGCCGACCACTACCCCATCGAACCCGACGTCATCGCCAGCGCGAAGGGCCTCCGCGTCGGCGCGACCGTCTCGCGGTCCGAGGTCTTCCCGACCGAGAAGAACCGCCTCGGGTCGACGTTCGGCGGCGGCGACCTGCTCGCGTCGATGCAGGGCGCGCTCACGCTCGACGCCATCCAGGAGTACGACCTGCTCGACAACGCGACCGAGCGCGGCCGACAGGCGAAGGAACTCCTCGCCGACGACGCGCCCGACCACGTGGTCGATATCCGCGGCAAGGGGCTCATGCTCGCCGTCGAGTTCGACACCAAACAGCGCCGCGACGCCGTCGTCGAGGCGGCGCTCGACCGCGGTCTGCTCACCCTCGGCTGCGGGAAGAAGACGATTCGCCTCCTGCCCCCGCTCGACTCCACGGAGCGCGAAATCGAGATGGGCGTGGGCATCTTCTGCGAGGCGATGGACGCCGTGGCGACCGAAGTGCCCGCGTGAGCGTCGGCGTCGCCGAACGAACAGCACAAAAAGACGCGGACCCGAGACGGGCCACCCTCGTTTTTCCGGACTCGTCAGGCCGACTCGGTGGACTCGCCGACGCGCCTGTTCAGCGAGTGTGAGACGACCTCGACGCCGTCGAGAGCGGCCAGCGAGTCGAGCGCGTCCGCGAGGTGGTCCGGGCCGCTCCCGGCGAGTCGGACCTCGACCGGAACCCGGTTCGGCGCGTCCGCGGCGGTCCGGGCGGCGCGCTCGACGCTATCGAGTTCGGCTCCCGCGTCGGCGACGGTCTCCGAGAGGTCGCCCAGCGCCGCCGGCCAGCCGTCGAGTTCGAGACGGGCTTCGACGGCGCGCCCGAGCGCCTGCATCCCGACGCGAGTCAGTTCGGCGTGTTCGGACAGGCCGACGTTGCCGCCGGAGACGACGGCCGCGACGCGTTCGCCCTCGACGTCGACCGCGCCGGAGAGGA
This sequence comes from Haloferax sp. S2CR25, assembly GCF_031624535.1. Lineage (NCBI taxonomy): Archaea > Methanobacteriati > Methanobacteriota > Halobacteria > Halobacteriales > Haloferacaceae > Haloferax > Haloferax sp. S2CR25. The sequence goes on along the minus strand of NZ_JAMQOO010000003.1, from coordinate 460,173 downwards.
GCGCGGCGACCGGGGCCGCGCCGGCCGGTTCGGCGACCGTCTTCGCCCGCTCGGCGAGGACCGTCACGGCGACCGCGAGGTCCGCGTCGTCGACCGAGACCACGTCGTCGACGCGGTCGCGGACGACAGCGAACGTCCGCTCTAACAGCCGCGCGTCGGCGATGCCCTCGGCGACGGTATCGACCTCCGAGAGCATGCGAATCTCGTCGGCCTCCAGCGAGGGCTTTGCGTGGGCCGCGCCCTCGGGTTGGACGCCGACGACGCGCACGTCTGGGTTCCGCGCCTTCATCGCGGTGGCGATGCCGGAGATGAGGCCGCCGCCGCCGATAGAGACGAGAACCGTGTCCACGTCGGGCGCGTCCGCCGCGATTTCCCGCCCGACGGTTCCCTGTCCGGCGATGACGGCCGCGTCGTCGAAGGGATGGACGAACTCCAGCCCCTCCTCGTCGGCGAGGCGCAGGGCGTGTTCGTACGACTCCTCGTAGATGTCGCCCTCGACGACGACGTCCGCGCCGTAGCCGCGGGTGGCGTCGATTTTCACCGCCGGGGTGATTTCGGGGACGACGATGGTCGTGTCGATGCCGAGCAGGTCGCCCGCGAGCGCGACGCCCTGCGCGTGGTTGCCGGCGCTGGAGGCGACGACGCCCCGCTCGCGCACCGACTCGGGGAGTCGCGCCATCGCGTTGTACGCGCCGCGAATCTTGAACGACCCCGTCCGCTGGACGTTCTCCAGTTTGAGGTCGACCCGCTCGGCCCCGCAGCGGTCGGCGATGGTCCGCGAGCTATCGAGCGGCGTCCGGTGGACCACGCCGTCGAGTCGCTCGTGGGCGTCCGCCACGTCGTCGGCGGTGACGACGTCGGACGCCGGCGGGGCCGACTCGCCGGTGACGCGCCCGTCGCTCATCGATTCGCTCCCTCGATTTCCGGTGCCGACTCGACGCCGGCGACAGAGAGAATCGACCGCGTGAGCACTTCGACGCCGGTTTCGAGGCTTCGCTCGTCCACGTCGAACGTCGCGGTGTGGTGGCTCGTCGGGTGGTCGGTGCCGACGATGGAGTAACACGCGAGGCCGCCGTCCTGCTGGACGCGCTCCATGAGGAACGTCGCGTCCTCGCTCGCGCCGAAGTCGGCGGTCGGCACGACGCGGTCGACGCCCCGTACATCCTCGGCGGCGTCGGCGACCGCCTCGACGAGTTCGGGGTCGCTGTCGGCTCGGGGGCTCTCGCTGACCACGTCCACGGTCGCCTCGCAGTCGTGCAGTTCGGCCGCCTTCTCGAACCGCCGGCGGAGTTCGGACTTCGCGTACTCCATGAGTTCGGTCGTCTCGCCGCGCGCCTCGGCGACGGCCTCGACCTCGTCGGCGATGACGTTGCTCGCGGTGCCGCCTTCGACCCGGCCGACGTTGACGCGGGTCATCCCGTCGGAGTGCCGCGGAATCCCGTAGACGCTCTCGATGGCGGTACCGAGCGCGTGGATGGCGTTCGCGCCGGCCTCCGGCGCTTTCCCCGCGTGGGCCGTCGTGCCCTCGATTTCCGCGTCGATGTGGCACATGGCGAGCGGTTTCTCGATGCCGGCGACGACCTCGCCCGTCGGGTGGTCGAGGCCGACGTGGACCGCGAAGAAGTAGTCGATGCCGGCGGCGTACTCGCTTTTCGCCATGGGCGCGCCGCCGCCCGAAACCTCCTCCGCGGGCTGGAAGAACACGACGAGTCGGCCCGAGAAGTCGCTCTTCTTGACGGCTTCGAGCGTCGCCAGCCCCCACGTCATGTGGGTGTCGTGGCCGCAGGCGTGCATCGTCTCGCCCGTCTCCGAGCGGAAGCCCTCGGCCGCGGGGTCGTGGGCCGCGTCGTCCGACTCCTCGATGAACAGCCCGTCGATGTCGACCCGGAGGCCGACCGTCGGCCCCTCGCCGCGGTCGAGGACCGCGACACAGCCGGTCGTCCCGCCGCGGAGCGGTTCGAGGAGGTCCGGGTCGGTCCCGCTGTCGAGCGCCCGCTCGTACCACTCGTCGAGCCGGTCGTCGCTCGGGACGGCCATCCGGTCTGCGGGGTCGTAGGCGTCCGCGCCGACGGCGAGTTCGTCCACGCCGATGGCGCGCAGTTCCTCGACGAGCCGCGCGGTCGTCCGGAACTCGCACCAGCCGGGTTCGGGGTGGCGGTGGAGGTCTCTGCGAAGCTCCGCTAATCGCGCTCGAACGGCGTCAGCCATGCGTACACGTACCACTCGCCACCCACTTAAGCATAAACGGTATCCGTGGACACCGGCTACACAAAAAGACTAAGGGAGCGTCACCCAATCGATGTAGCAACCGCGCCCGCGACGCGCGCGACTCACACCATGACCGAGACAGACATCGTCGTCCTCCGCGAGGGGACCGAGGGCCTTTCGATGGAATCGTACGCCGACGCGCTCCGCGAGCGCCTCCCGGACCGGACCGTCACGCTCGCCCGGACGCCGAAACAGGAACGCGAACTCGTCGCCGACGCCCGCGTCGTCACGGGCATCACGATAGACGAGGACCTGCTGGACCGCGCCGACCGACTCGAACTGTTCGCCTGCACGTTCGCCGGGACCGACCACGTCCCGATGGACGCGCTCGCGGACCACGGCGTCGCCGTCACCAACGCCGGCGGCATCCACGCGCCCGGCATCGCCGAGCAGGCCATCGGCAACATGCTCGTGTTCGCCCGCCGGCTCCACGAGGGCTGGCGGCGCAAGCAGAGCGCCGAGTGGCGGCACTTCCAGTCCGGCGAGTTCACCGACAGCACGGTGACGATTATCGGTCTCGGCTCCATCGGGCAGGCCGTCGCCCAGCGCTTGCAGGGCTTCGAAGTCGAGACCATCGGCATCCGCTACACCCCGTCGAAGGGCGGCCCGACCGACGAAGTCGCCGGCTTCGAGGCCGACGCGATTCACGACGCGCTCTCCCGGAGCGAGTACGTCGTCGTCGCGTGCCCGCTGAACGACCTGACCCGCGGACTCATCGGCGTCGCCGAGTTCGCCACGATGCCGACCGACGCGGTGGTCGTCAACGCCGCCCGCGGCGGCATCGTCGACACCGACGCGCTCGTGTCTGCCCTCCGGTCGAACAAGATTCGCGGGGCCGCCCTCGACGTGACCGACCCCGAGCCGCTCCCCGCCGACCACCCGCTGTGGGGGCTGGAAAACTGCCTCATCACGCCCCACACGGGCGGCCACACGCCCAAACACTGGGACCGCCTCGCCGACATCGTCGCCGGAAACCTCGGGCGACTCGACGAGGGCGAGGAGTTGGAGAACCAAGTGCTGGCCGCCGAGTCGAACTGACTCCCGATGGCGACGCAGGAACGACCCGACGACCCCCGCGGCGACCGGCAGGCCGACCCGCCCGCTGACTCGCGGGTCGACCCCAGTAACGACCCGCGCGCCGACTACGACTACGTCGGCGGCGACACCGACCGCGAGGCGCTCGTCTCCGACCTCGACCGCCTCGTCGACGGAGACGTGCGGTTCGACGAGTACACCCGACAGCTGTACGCGACCGACGCCTCGGCGTACGAAGTGCTCCCCGTCGGCGTCGTCATGCCGGCCTCGACCGCCGACGTGGCGGCCGTCGTGGAGTACTGCGCCGACCGCGAGATTCCCGTCCTCCCCCGCGGCGGCGGCACGAGCCTCGCCGGACAGGCCGTCAACGAAGCCGTCGTCCTCGACCTCTCGCGGCACATGGACGGCGTCGAGTCGGTGGACGCCGAGGCGGCGACGGCGACCGCGCAGGCCGGAGTCACGCTCGCGGACCTCAATAACTCCGCGGCCGACCATGGTCTCACGTTCGGCCCGGACCCCGCCGCGGGCGACCGGAGCGTCCTCGGGGGCGCTATCGGCAACAACTCCACCGGCGCGCACTCCCTGAAGTACGGCAAGACCGACTACTACGTCGAGGAGTGCGAGGTCGTCCTCGCCGACGGGAGCGTCCACCGCTTCGGCGAGGTGCGCGTGGACGACCTCCGGGAGAAGGCCGACCCCGAGAGCGACGCGTGGGGGGCCGACGGCCCGGCGAGTCCGCTTCTCCCCCGAATCTACGCCGAGGTCGTCCGCGTGCTCGACGAGGAACGCGACGAAATCGACGCCCGCTACCCGGACCTCAAGCGCAACGTCTCCGGCTACAACCTCGACGCGCTGGTCGAGGAGGCTCGCGGGGAGCGCCCGCTGGCCGACGGGACCGGTACCGACCCGGACTGCGAGTCCGGGACCGTGAACCTCGCGCGCCTGCTCGCCGGGAGCGAGGGGACCCTCGCCGTCGTGACCGAGGCGACCGTCTCGCTCGAACCGCTCCCGGAGACGAAGGCGGTCGCGCTCCTCACCTACGAGGACGTGTTCGACGCCGCCGCCGACGTGGCCTCCATCCTCGACCACGACCCGGCGGCGGTCGAACTCATCGACGACGTGCTCATCGACCTCGCGCTCGACACCGCCGAGTTCCACGACGTGGCCGCGTCGCTCCCCGACGGGACCCGCGCGGCCCTGCTGGTCGAGTTCTACGCCGACTCCGACGCCGAGGGCCGGCGGAAAGTCGCCGACCTGCTGACGGCCCGCGCGCCCTCGGTGACGCCGGAGGCGACGCCGTCTTCGGGCGTCGGCGTCGCCGACGACGCCCGCGCGTTCGACGCGCTGGAGGCCCACGACGAGGCGGCCCGCGCGGGGCTCTGGGAGATGCGCAAGGCCGCCGCGCCCATCCTGCTCTCGCGGACGACCGACGAGAAGCACATCTCGTTCATCGAGGACTGCGCCGTGCCGGCCGACGAACTGCCGGGGTACGTCGAGCGCTTCCGCGAGGTCATCGACGACCACGACGCCAACACGAGTTTCTACGCCCACGCGGGCCCGGGCGTGCTGCACGTCCGCCCGCTGGTCAACACGAAGACGCTCGACGGCCTCGACTCGTTCGAGACCATCGCCGACGAGGTGACGGAGTTCGTCGTCGAGGCCGGCGGGTCGGTGTCGGGCGAACACGGCGACGGCCGCGCGCGGACCCAATGGAACCGCAAGCTGTACGGCGACCGCCTCTGGAACGCCTTCCGCGACCTCAAAACCGCGTTCGACCCCGACTGGCTCCTGAATCCGGGGCAGGTCTGCGGCGACGTGTCGATGACCGAGAACCTCCGCTTTTCCCCCGACTACGAGTTCGACGCCGGTTTCGACCCCGAACTCCACTGGGACACCGAAAACGGCTTTCGGGGGATGGCGGAGCTCTGCCACGGTTGCGGCGGCTGTCGGGGCGACCAATCGACCACCGGCGGCGTGATGTGTCCGACCTACCGCGCCACGGAAGAGGAAGGACTGTCGACCCGCGGCCGGGCGAACATGCTCAGACAGGCGATGAGCGGCGACCTCGACGCCGACGCGACGGACACCGAGTTCATGCGCGAGGTGCTGGACCTCTGTGTCGGCTGTAAGGGCTGCGCCCGCGACTGCCCGAGCGAGGTCGACATGGCGAAGCTCAAAGCCGAGGTCGAACACGCCCACCACCAGCGCGAGGGCGCGAGCCTCCGGGACCACCTGTTCGCCGAGGTGGACCGCCTGAACGAACTGGGGTCGCGGCTCGCCCCGCTTTCGAACTGGGCGGCGAAGATTCCGGGCGCGCGGACGGTCATGGAGAAGACCGTCGGCGTCGCCAAGGAGCGGTCGCTCCCGACGTTCCACAGCGAGTCGCTGGAAGAGTGGTTCGAGGCGCGCGGCGGCGCTCGCGTCCCCGAGGCCGAGGCGACCGACAAGGTGCTTCTGTTCCCGGACAGCTACACCAACTACAACCACCCCGACGCGGGGAAGGCCGCGGTTCGCGTCCTCGAAGCCGCCGGCGTCCACGTCTCGATTCCCGACGACGTGACCGCGACCGGCCGCCCGGCCCACTCGAAGGGCTTTCTCGACCGCTCGCGGGCGCGCGCCGAGACGAACGTCGACGCGCTCGCACCCCGCGTCGAAGCCGGCTGGAGCGTCGTCCTCGTCGAGCCGTCCGACGCGGTCATGCTCCAGTCGGACTACCTCGACCTGCTTTCGAGCGAGGACGCCGAGCGCGTCGCCGCCGAGACCTACGGCGTCATGGAGTACCTCGATTCGAAGCGCCTCGTGGAGGACCTCGACTGCGACGCCGCAACGTCGGCGGGCGCGGACGACGAGACGCTGACGTACCACGGCCACTGCCACCAGAAGGCGACGCGAAAGGACCACCACGCGGTGGGCGTCCTCCGGCGCGCCGGCTACGACGTGGACCCGCTCGATTCGGGCTGTTGCGGCATGGCCGGGAGCTTCGGCTACGAGGCCGAACACCACTCGCTGTCGAAGGCCATCGGCGGCATCCTCTCGGACCAAATCGGCGAGAGCCGCGGCGACACCGTCGTCGCCCCCGGCGCGTCGTGTCGGACGCAACTCGAAGACATGGACGGCGCGGCCGACGACCCGCCACATCCGATAGAGAAGGTCGCCGACGCGGTCGCTGACTGAGGAGCGCGCCGAAAAAGAAACCGGACCGCACCGCGGCCCTCGGGTCGCGGGTCGATTGGGGGTCGCGCGAGGCTCAGCCGCTCAGGGCCAGAGACCCCGCGTCTCCTTCGCGCCGCCGATGCGGGAGAGCGCGACGACGTAGGCCGCGTCGCGCCACGTCAGGTCGCGTTCTTCGACGTGTTCGCGGACCGCGTTCCACGCCTTGAGCATCTCGGCTTCGAGTTCCTCGTGGACGCGTTCGAGCGACCACTGGCGGCGGTTGATGTCCTGGAGCCACTCGAAGTACGAGACCGTCACGCCGCCGGCGTTGGCGAGGATGTCGGGGAGGACCGGAATCCCGCGCTCTTCGAGGACGGCGTCGGCCGCGAACGTCGTCGGCCCGTTCGCGCCCTCGACGACCATCTCCGCCGAGACGGCGTCGACGTTCTCGGTCGTGATGACGTTCCCGATGGCCGCGGGGATGAGCACGTCAACGTCGAGTTCGAGCAGTTCCTCGTTCGTGAGCGACTCGGGGGCGTCGTAGCCCGACACCATGCCGGGGCGCTCGTCGTGGCCCTCGACGTCCTGCGTGTCGAGGCCGGCGGGGTCGTAGATGGCCCCGTCCACGTCGGAGACGGCGACCACCTTCGCGCCCCACTCGTCGAGGAGGCGCGCGGCGTTCGCGCCGACGGACCCGAACCCTTGGACGGCGACGGTGGTGTCTTCGATGTCCCAGTCGTAGAAGTCGATGGCTTCGCGGGTGACGATGGCGACGGAGCGACCGGGGGCCTCCTCGCGGCCGTACGACCCGCCGATGACCGGCGGCTTACCCGTCACGACGCCGGGCGTCGTCTCGCCCTGCTGCATCGAGTAGGCGTCCATGAACCACGCCATCTCCTGCGGGCCGGTTCCCATGTCGGGCGCGGGAACGTCTTTCTTCGGCCCGACGACGTTCCGAATCTCCTCGGCGAAGCGGCGCGTGAGTCGCTCGCGCTCCTCGTCGGAGAGCGTCTTCGGGTCGACCGCGACGCCGCCCTTGCCGCCGCCGAACGGCAGGTCCATCACGGCGCACTTCCACGTCATCCACATCGAGAGCCCGATGCACTCGTCGGCGGTCACTTCCGGGTGGTAGCGAAGCCCGCCCTTGTACGGTCCGCGAACGTCGTCGTGCTGGGCTCGGAAGCCCGTGAACACGTCGAGGGAGCCGTCGTCGCGGCGGAGCGGGACCGACACCTGCTGGACTCGCGTCGGGTGCTTCAGGCGCGCGACGACACCGTCGTCGACGGCGGCGTGACTCGCCGCGCGTTCGAGCTGTCTGCGCGCCGTCGCCAGCGCCGATTCGGATTCGGACTCCGTGCCGCCGTCGGCGACCGCCTCGCCGCGTCGATTTTTGCCATCTTCGTTCATCCTATTAGGGCTGTGACCCCGAGTCATAATTAGGTTGTGAATAGTCGCCGGGGGAAGTCGGCCAGCGGCTCCGCCCCGTCGGACGTGACGACGAACGTCTCGCTGAGTTCGACGCCGAAGTCGTCGAACCAGAGGCCGGGGATGGTGTGGAACGTCATGTTCTCTTCGAGGACGGTCTCGTCTCCGGGACGGAGGCTCGCCGTGTGTTCGCCCCAATCCGGCGGGTAGCCGAGCCCCATCGAGTAGCCGATGCGGTCTTTCTTCTCGATGCCGTACTCGGCGATGGTGTCGCGCCACGCCCTCTCGACGGCCTCGCAGGTCACGCCGGGTTCGACCGCGTCGAGCGCGGCCTCCATCCCCTCGACGACGATGTCGGCCCGCCGGGACAGCTCTTCGGGGGGGTCGCCCACGAACGTCGTCCGCGCGAGCGGCGAGTGGTAGCGGTGGCGACAGCCGGAGAGTTCGATGATGACCGGGTCGCCGTCCTCGAACTCGCGGTCGGTCCACGTGAGGTGCGGCGTGCCGGTGTGGTCGCCCGAGGGCATCAGCGGGACGATAGACGGGTAGTCGCCGCCGTAGTCGTCGGTTCCCTCGATGAGCGCCGAGTAGATGGCCTCGGCGGCCTCGTACTCGGGGACGCCCGCCTCGATGACGTCGAGGCCGGCCCGCATCGCGTTCTCGGAGATGCGGGCGGCCTCGCGCATGTAGTCGAGTTCGGCGTCGGACTTCTTGATGCGCACGCGGTTCACGAGGAGCGTCGTGTCCTCGAAACTCGCCTCGGGGAGGTTCTTCTGCAGGCGCGTGTACGACTTCGCGGTGAAGTAGTAGGCGTCCATTTCGAGGCCGACGCGCGCGTCGTCGACGCCGAGGTCCTCCAAGACGGCCGCGACGAAGTCCATCGGGTGGAGGTCGTGCGGCGACTGCACGTGGTCGTCGCTGTACGGCCGGATGCTGTCCTCGCCCAACGTGGTCGTCGCGCGCGCGCCGTTAGCGTCCATGTCGCGGCCGACCCACACCGGCTCGTCGCGGTCCTGCGTCACCACGACGCCCTGATGGACGTAAAAGGACCAGCCGTCGTAGCCGGTGAGGTAGTTCATGTTCGCGGGGTCGCTCACGAAGAGCGCGTCCAGTCCCCGCTCGGCCATCCGCTCTTTCGTCCGGGCGATGCGTCTGTCGTACTCGGCGCTGTCGAATACGGCTCTTGGCATGGGAACCTCTATCGAACCATCGGATAGTGCCCGTAAAAATTTTTTGTGGACCGTGGTGACGGATACTGTGTACACGGGTGAGATTCGAGAGAGACAATATTGAGCTATTTAGACAATACTATGCCCATAGTTTGTGGAGGATAATGATGGAATCGCCGGGCACTGAGTGCTATCCCTCGTATTGTGCGTTTCGTGTCCAGTTGTAAATTTGAATAACCCAGATTATTTAGAATATTTGAAAAATGTAAATTGTAGTAAAGATAGTTCAGAGCAATACTGCCTGTTTTAGAAACCGCAGGAACAGTACGCATCTGCTGGGAGCCAAATCGTTATTCCTCGCAGTCTCGGAGGCGGGGGTATGGACCTCTCTATCGTCGACCTCTCGCCGGTTCCAGAGGGCGGGACCGCGACCGACGCGTACGCGAACACCGTCGAAACCGCCGCGCAGGCCGAGCGACTGGGCTACTCGCGCTTCTGGGTCGCCGAGCACCACGGCATGGCGAGCACCCTCGCGGGGACGACGCCCGAGGTGTTGCTCGGTCACCTCGCCGCCGAGACCGACTCGATTCGGCTCGGTTCCGGCGCGGTGCTGCTCAATCACTACAGCCCGTTCAAGGTCGCCGAACAGTTCGGCGCGCTCGACGGACTCGCGCCCGGTCGAATCGACGCGGGACTCGGCCGAGCGAACGGGTCGCCCGCGTCGGACCAGGCGCTCGGGACGGACCGGCACGTCGAGGACCCCGACGGCGACCACGCCGAGAAGGTCGAGGCCGTCGTCAACCACCTCTACGACGACTACCCCGACGAACACCCCTACGCCGACCTCGAACTCCCGCGAGGGGACGGCGACCCGCCGGTCCCGTGGGTGCTCGGGTCGAGTCCGTCGAGCGCGACCATCGCGGGCGAACTCGGGTTGCCCTACTGCTTCGCGGGGTTCATCAGACCGCAGTTCGCCGTCCACTCCTTCGAGGAGTACCGCGAGAGCTTCCGGGCGTCGCCGCTGGCCGGCGGCATCGACGAACCCCACGGGATGGTCGCGGTGAACGCCGTCTGCGCCGAGACCGACGAGGAGGCGGCGCGAATCCGCGCGGTGGCCGAGGCGACGTACAAGCGGATGCGCCGCGGCGAGGTCGGCACGAGGCCGACCGTCGAGGAGGCGATAGACGAACTCGGCGGGGTTCCCGAACCCACGCCCGCGACCCTCGGAGCGAAGGAGTGGCCGCGCGCGATTTCCGGCAGTCCCGAGACGATTTCGGGGCTGTTGGACCAGCTCGCGGAGCGCGTCGGGGCCGACGAGATGATGATTCAGCACGTCGTCGGCGACCACGAAGACGGACTCCGCTCGCACGAACTGCTCGCCGAGGGCGTCGGCCTCGTCTGACGCGTCGGCGTCCGCGACAGTCTGCCTGCCCGGATAATTCATATTGCAGTCCCCCGGAATAAGGAGTGTGTCACGACTTCGGCATCTCCGGCTCGAAGACACGCCCTTCGAGGCCAGAGAGTTCTCGCTGCTCTGGCTCATCGCGCTCGCTACCTACGGCGTCGGCGACATCGTCACGACGCTGACGATTCTCTACTACGAGCGCCGGTTCGACGAGGCGAACGCCCTCCTCGTGGCGAGCACGGACGCACTCGGACGGTGGGGGCTCGTCCTCCCGAAGCTCGCCGTCTTCCTCCTCTGTCTCGGCATCTGCGTCTACGGCGCTCGCGTGGGCGACAAGGTGCTGTACTACCTCCCGCCGGTCGCGCTCGCCGTCATCGGAGCGTTCGCCACGGCGTTCAACCTCCGGCTCTTCGTCGGGTGAGCGGCGGAAAATCGGGGCGAAGAGCGCTCAGTCGGTCGCCTGTTCGAGCGTGAAGACGAACTCCACGTCGACGCTGTCGGTCTGTATCTCGTTTCCGGCTGACTCCCGAATCTGCCACTCGACGACGAGCGACAGTGACTCCCCGCCGTCGAGTCGGCCGAGCGAGACGGACTCGTTCCACACGTCGGCGAAGTCGAGATACGTCGTCTCGTCGCCGAGGACGTAGGTGCTCGTCCCGTTCGCCCGCTCGACGCGGAGCCGGACGGCGAGCGCCTCGTGGAGTTCGCCCTCGTCGGCTCCGCCGGTCGAGTCGACCGACAGTTCGGGGCCGGAGCGGCCGTTCTCGGCTGACTCGAACGGCATCGAATCCAGCGTCAACACGCCGGGGTCGCGCCCGCGGTTGGTGAGCGTCCCCGTCGAGTTACCCGCGGAGCCGGGCGCGACCGACTGCGTGTCGAGAAGCGAGACGCCCGCCCCGCCGGAGCCGAGTTCGAGGTCGACGCCCTCCGGGGCGCTCCCGGCGGTGTTCTCGACGGTCACGTCGAACGACGCGGTCTCCTCGGTTCGGGCGACTTCGGTCGAGCCGCGGAACAACACCGCGGTCACGGAGACGTAGCCCGTCGTGACGGCGGTCTCGCCGTCGTCGGAAGCCGCGAAGCCGGCGGTTCGGTTGCCGTCGGCGTAGGTCACGTCGGAGCCGAGTGCGGCGGCAATATCCACGGGGCTCGACTCCCGGACAGTGACGCGACGCTCCTCCTGCCAGCCCTCGTCGGGGACCCACGCGTTCACCACGAGCACGACGCTGTCGACCGCGCCGGTCCACGAGAGCGTCCCGGTCACCGGGCCGCTGAGCGTCCCGACCGTCCCGTCGGCGCTTCGGACCGTCGGCGGGTCGGCGGCCCCGACCGAAAGCGTCGGGTCGGGCGACGCCGACGATGCGGCCGTGGTCGTCGTTTGACTGCCGCCACCGCCTCCACCACGGCCACCTCCTCCGCCTCCACCACGGCCACCTCCTCCGCCTCCACCACCGCCCCCAACGCCACCGTCAGTGCCCGAGCGCGCCGTGGTGGTCGGCTCGGGACTGCTCGTCGGCGCGGGCGTCGGCGTGGGCGACGACGGGGTCGGGTTCGATGTCGTGGTCGCGGTCGGCGTCGACGCGGGCGTCGGTGTGTCTTCGTCCTCGTCGTCCTCGTTTGGCGGCGTATCCGACGTCGGCGAGGGCGGCGTCACGGTGACGTCCGGCGGCGACGGCCCGGGGTCGTCGCCGCCCCGGAGGTCCGAAATCGCGTCGTTGATTCCGCTGTCGTCGAGGAAGCGGTCGACGCTTCCGGGAGCGGCCAAGCCGGTGCCGACCAGCACGATGCCGACGACCACGAAGACGATGACCAACCGACCGGCGACCTGCGAGATCCGCGGCGAGAGCGTGCCGAGGAGCTTCGCCGACAGGAGCGAGGCGAGCGACAGCGGAATCGGGAACAGCCCCGCCCGCGACGGACGGTACTCGACCACCAGCGCCGTCTCGGTCGGCCGGTCGCCGGGTTCGACCTCGTCGCCGACGGCGACCGGGCGCGAGTCGGTACGGAGTTCGTCGCCCTCGTCGGGCGAGGGTCGCTCGCGTTCGACAAGCGCGGGTGTGGCGTCGGCTTCGGTGCCGGTGCCGGTGCCGACGAACGACGCCGAATGCGCGTCCCAACGCCGGACCGCCCGAACGACCCCGTGGACGGGCAGACGCTCGCCGGGAAGACAGAGGACGCGGTCGCCCCGTTCGAGCCGCTCGAAGTCGACCTCCTCGAAGTCGTCCGCGTCGCCGTCGACGAGGCGTCGACACCGGGTCGCGTCGGCGAGCATCAGTTCGGGCGACTGCTCGGGGGTCCAGTCGGGTGCGTTCGCGTCGTCCGGGCTGGTCACGAGGGATTCACCGCCCGTCCTCGAAGGTTTCGTCGGTCGGCGCGTCGGAAGGGCAGTCGACGGGGTCGGTCACCCACTCCATACCGTCGGCCGAGTCGGAGCGCGCGGGGGTGGACGCCGAAGGAGACGGGTCGGCGACTGCGACGGGGGGCGCCGAGAGGCGGACGCCCGTCCGCTCCGGGTAGAGCGCGACGCCACCGTCCGAGGCGCTGACGTAGTCAGTTCCGGCCGTCCCGGTCCCCGCGTCGGGCGAACCGTCGCTCCCGTCCGACTCGTCGGAGTCGACCTCGACGAGCGCGTCGGTGTACAGCGAGTAGAGTTCGGTCACGACGAGGAGCGCGCCGGGGAGGATGACGAACAGGACCAACCCGAGTCCCGACTGGACGAACTGCGCGGCGAGCCCGAGATACGGCACGTGGAACCAGACGCGACCGACGACGCGGTCGGCCGCGACGGGGTCCGAGTCGACGTCCTCGTTGGCGTCGCCTTTCGTCCGGAACACCGGGCCGTCGGCGCTTCGGTCCACCGCGACGACCCGGTGGGTCACGCGGTCGGTCCGCTCGTCGGTGATGGCGCTTCCGGCTTCCCGGTAGGTGATGATATCACCCTCCGAGATGTCCGCGGGCGGCACGTCGCGGACGACCACCACGTCGCCGGCGTCGAACGTCGGCGACATACTCCCGGAGAGGACGGTGTAGCTGGCGTCGGCCCCGAAGGCCTGCGGCGCGGCGAGCACGACGACGAGCGCGACGGCGACGAGGAGGACGACGCCGCCGAGGACGCGGGCCGCCGCGGCGAGACGAGACCAGTTCATCGGTCAGACACCCCCGTCGGCGTCGTCTCCGTTCCCGTCGTCACCGCTGACGCTCTCGGGGGCGGCCGATTCGGTTTCGGTTTCGGAGTCGGTCGAGTCGGTTTCGGTTTCGGAGTCGGTCGAGTCGGTTTCGGTTTCGGAGTCGGTCGAGTCGGTTTCGGTTTCGGAGTCGGTCGAGTCGGTTTCGGACTCGGAGTCGGCCGTTTCGTCGCCTTTCCCGACGTCACCGTCTTGGCCGTCTTCACCGTCTCCGTCCTCTTGCTCGGATTCGGCTTCGTCGCCTCGTCCGGATTCGGTCTCGACGTCTTGGTCTTTCTCTCCGGCTCCGTCCTCGACATCCGCGTTCTCGACTCCACCGGCTTCTCCGTCCTCGGATTCACCGTCTTCCTCGGTCGTCTCGACTTCGTTCGTTCTGACTGCGTCGCCCGTCTTGACGTCGACGCGCATCACGAGGTCGTCGGGGTCGGCGTGCGAGTAGTGGTGCCACGAGAACTGGAGCGTGCCGGTGAGCGAGAACGACCCGTCTATCTCGCGGTCGATTCGGACGTGGTTCGTGCCGGTCGCATCGACCGAGACGTCGGCGAGAGTGCTCGTCTGCCCGGCGGCGGTGAGTTCGAGGTCCGAGACCGCGACCGACGACCCGGCGGCCGAGGCGGAGACCGTGACGCCGAGCGCGACCACGTCGTTCGCGCCGACGCCCTGTCCCTTCCACCCGTGTTTGTCCGGGTACTCGGTGCCGCCGACGGTCATCGTCACCTTGCTGCCGTCGAAATCGACGCGGAACGACTCGGTTCGACCCGACCACCACGCGTGTTGCCAGTCGCTGTTCTGCCTGTGGAGGCGAGTCTCGGAGCTTCCGGAGCGCTTCAGCACCGCGACTTCGTAGTTCTCCGGCTCCGAGTTGCCGTACACGAAGCCGTCGTAGGGCTCGCCGTAGCGGGCGAGCGTCGCCCAGTCCCAGCCGCCCATCGCGTCGCGGGCGTCGCCGGTGCCGGACGTCGAACCGTCGTCGCCTCCGTCATCGTCGTCGACCTCGCAGGACGCGCCGTCGTCGGCGTCGGGACGCTGGTCGAGCGCGAACCGGAGGTCGACGCCCGCGACGTCCGAGGCGACCTCGTTGCCGGCGCTCGACGGGAGCCGCCACGCGATGACGAAGTCGACCGACTCGCCGGGCGCGAGTTCGTAGTCGAGGTCGAACGTCTCGTCCGCGACGAAAATCGAGTCGAGGGTCGCGTAGTCCGAACTCCCGCAGAGGTACGTCTTCGACCCGTCGGCGGCTTCGAGCCACGCGCGGACTTCGAGCACCTGCGCGAGTTCGCCGTCCCCGACGCGGGGGTCGTTCTGCGACGGGGGCTCGGACTGGCCGTTCTCGTCGTCGGTGACGCTGAGCACGTCGATATCGAGGAAGCCGGTGAGCGACCCGCGGTTGCGGAGCGTCACCGACGCGGTGCCGCTGTCGCCGGGCGCAAGGCCCGACTCTTCGAGGAACGTGAGTTGCTCGTCGTCGCCGTCGACCGTCAGGTCGAGCGTGCCGACGCCGAACGACGCGTCGGCGCGCTCGGTGTCGGAAAACGCCGAGTAGGTGCCGACGCCCGCGGCGGCGCTTCCGGCGCTAATCGTGAAGAGTCCGCCGAGGAATCGGCGTCGAGTGAGCGTCAGCGTTGGTGTCTGTTTCGGCATCGAGAGGCGTGAAGTCGTCGTGCGCGTTCGGAGGGCCGGAACGAAAGAGCTGGACGCGGTCGGTTCGACCGGGTCGCGTCGTCCCCGTCGCCCGCGAACGCGAACTGTGGTTACTGGCTGTCTCGCTGGTTCAGTTCGAAGTCGAACTGGATGTCGAGCCCGTCGGCTTGGAACTCGTTTCCGGCGCTCTCCCGCATCTCCAGCGCGAAGGAGAACGTCTTCGTCTCGCCGGACGCGAGGGCGATGTCTTGGACGTTGGAGTCGTCGTCGCCGTCGGCCGCGTCGCTGTTGTTGTCGACCACGTCGGCCAACGTGGCCGAGCCGCCGAACCGGTCGGCGAGCACGTCGAGGCTCCCGACTTCGAACGTCGTCACGTCGAGGACGCCCGCGAGGTCCGCCACCGAGGCGTCCGCGTCGCCGTCGTCGCCGGCCGTGGCGTCGCTGTCGTTTTCGGTCAGCGTGAGGTCGATATCGAGGCTCCCGTCGAGCGTGCCGTCGTTTTCGAGGTCGACCTCGAAGGTGTCGGTCTCGTCGCCGGGCGCGAGGCCCGTGGCGCTGAAGCTCGCGGAACTGGCCCCGTCGGCGAGGCTCAGCGTCCCCGCCTGAAGCGTGTTCTCGGTGCTCGATTCGGTGTCGTTGAACAGGGCGAACGTGCCCACCCCGGCGGCGGCGCTTCCCGCGCCGATCGTGAGGAGGCCTCCGAGGGCGCGGCGTCGTGTGAGTTTGAATACTTTTTCTGCCATTGAGTTCTCCGTGCGGCCCACCGTACACCCACTCCCTTCCGTGACATTCTGGGTGGGGTGACCTTCAGACATCTCTACTCGATTACGCGGCAATAACCCGATACCACCATTATGCGGTATCCGGCAAAAACCGAGCGGCGTGATAGCCTTCGGCACAGTCCCGCCGGGACGAGAGGCAAGGCCGCCCCAGTGAGGCGACGCGTCGCCTCACTCGGCGTCGAACAGTTCGGCGAAGACCTTCCGCTGGGCCGCCCTGAGGTGTTGGGTGAACGTCGACCGCGAGACGCCGATGGCCTCGGCCACTTCGGCGGCGCTGCGGCGCTTCGGTCGCTCGAAGTAGCCCGTTCGGTACGCGACTTCGAGCGACTCGCGCTGGCGGTCGGTGAGGCCGGCCAGCACGCTCGCGCCGATATCGGACTCGACGGTGCGGTGGCTCCGCGCGGTCATCACGACGCTGTCGAAAGCCGCCGCGAGCGCCTCGACGAACGGGCCCGCCGGTCGCCGCCGGGAGAGGTCGACGACGACCGTCGCCTCGCCGTCCACGACGACGACCCGGTGGAGAACGCCGCCCGCGTCGGCGATGGCCGTCCCCAGCGAGGGCGCGAGCGTGTCGAACTGCGCCCGGACGACCCCGTCGCCGGGGGTCACGGCACCGGGCGTCACCCCGTCGAGACTCGCCAGCGCGTCTGTCACCGCGGCCTCGGACGCGCCGCGGACCGTCACGAAGTAGCGCTCGCTGTCGCCGCGGGGCAACGCCGTGTGGACGACGAGTTCCGCGTCCCGGCCGAGCGCATCGCCGACCGCCAGCAGCCCCGCGTCGCCGTCGCGGACGCGGAGGCGGACGCGGACGACCTCGTCGGCAACCAGCGCCTCGCGGCTCTCGGCGGTGCTGAGGGCGTAGCCGAGCGTCTCCGCCAGCTCTTCGAGCCGCCGGCGCTCCCGGTCGTCGTCGGCACCGCGGCGGTACACGCCGAGGACGCCGTAGTCGACGCCGCCGTGCCGGAGCGCGACGGCGACCGCGGTTTCGATACCGCCGGCGGCCGCGGCCGCCGTCCACCCGGCGTCGGGAGCGGTCGCCGGTGCGTCGGCGTCGGTGTCGGGTTCGTCGCCGACGGCGCGGACGACCGTCGTCCCCTCGCGGAAGGCGGTCAGACTCGGTTCGGTCGAGCCGCGCCGGACCGCCGCGTCGGCGTCGAAAACGCCCGCCATCCGGAGATACGACTCGTCGCCGACGACGGCGAGCGGGGCGAGTCCGCCGCCCGCGGTGCGCTCGCCCACCCACGCCGCGACGGTGTCGGGGTCGCTCCCGATGTACCGACAGAACGACTCCGCGACCTCGACGCGCGACGACTGTCGGACGAGAATCTCCCGAATCGCCTCCTTCGTGTCGCGCTCGCGTTCGAGTCGGCGCTGGTGGTGGACCTGCGCCGTGATGTCCCGGAGGACGCCGATGGTGCCGGGGAGTCCGTCGTCGACGACGTCGTCGGTATCGAGGATGCAGTGGCGCGTCTCGCCGCCGCGGTTGCGGATACGAATGTCGAGCGACTGCGGGACCCCCCGGTCGAGCGCGTCGCGGACGCGGGCCCGGTCGTCGGGGTGGACGACCGTCTCGACGATGTCGCCGGCGGTGAGCGCCGCGCGGTCGTAGCCGGTGAGCGTCGTCGCCGCCTCGTTGACGAGGACGACGACGCCGTCGCGGGCGACGAAGATGGCGTCGCGGACGTTCTCGACGAGCGTCCGGTAGCGAGCCTCGCTCTCGGCGAGCGCGCGCTCCGTTCGGTGCTTGTCGACGGCCGTCCGAACGCGCGTGGCGAGCGCCGCGGCGCTGTCGTCGACGCTCGTCTTGACGATGTAGTCGTCCGCCCCGGCCGACAGCGCGCTACTGGCGAGCCCCTCGTTTCCGGCACCCGTAAACAGGAGAAACGGGATGTCGGGTCGGTCCTCGCGGACCTCGGACAGCAGTTCGATGCCCGTCCGCCCGGGCATGTAGTAGTCGCTGACGACGCACTCGACGTCGTCTGTGAGGCGGTCGAGCGCGTCATCGGGACTGTTTGCCTCCCGGACGTCGAAGTCGGGGGCCACCTCGCGGAGTCGATGCACCACGAGCGTCAGCCAGTCGCGGTTGTCGTCGACGAGGAGGACCGTGACTGGGTCCGCGCTCGTCTCGTCTGTCGTCTCGGTCACGGCGGTTCTGTCGTCCGTGGTACATCTACTGAGATAAACTGTTCGGGTGCGGAACCCGAGCGGTAATCGAGAGAATAGGGAACGTTCGTTCGGTTTATTCCGACAAAGACGGGCAGAACCTCTCGCGAACAGACACGTCTAAGTACCAGAACGGGCACAGAACACGCACCGATGGACGCGAAAAGCGGTCGGACGCGGTGAGAGATGGGCTGGCAATACACAGTCTTGGCGCTTCCGACCCTCTTTGCAATGGTTACCGCGGTCCTGCTCGGAGCGTACAGCCTGCGGTACATGCGGGTCCACGGCCGGTCGCCCGAGCTCGTCGCGTTCTTCGCCGTGAACGTCGGACTCGTCCTCTGGACCGGGTTCGCGGCGCTCAAACTCCTGCAGACCGATCCGGAACTGAAGCTGCTTTTCTACCGGTTTCTCTACTTCGGCGTCGCGCCGCTCGGCGCGCTCGCGTTCCTCTTTACGCTCTTCCACACCGACCGAGTCAGCCGAACCACGCCCGGACTGGTCGCGGCGGTCATGACCGTGCCGGCCGTCTTTCTGGCGGTCCTCTTTGCGAACCCCGACGGTCTCGCTATCGAGGCGACGCACCTCGTCGAGACGAACGGCCTCGTCGTCCTGCGGGTCGACGTCGGTCTCGGTCACGTGGTGTTGCAGTTGCTCTACAACGCGGTGCTCTGCGCGCTGGCCGTCGCGCTCATCCTCTCCGAGGCGATTCGGTTGGGCCGGCCGTACATCCCGCAGGCGGTGTTGGTGAGCGTCGGCCTCGTCGCCCCGTTCGTCTTCACGGCCTGCAGTTCGCTCGGAGTCCCGCCGTTCGGGAGCGACGGCGTGAACCTCGTGCCGACCTCGGCCGCGGTCACGTCGGCCGCCATCGGCGTCGCGCTCTTTCGCTACCGGTTTCTCGACCTGCCACCCATCGCCTACACCACCGCGATGGAGGAGTCGCCCGACGGCGTGTTCGTCCTCGACGCCGACGAGCGAATCGTCCACGTCAACACCCGCGGCGCGGCGCTGTTAGAGCGCTTCGGCGCGGCCGTCGGCGACCCGGTCACCGCGGTCTCGCCGGACCTCGACCTGACGACCGAGAGCAACGACAGCGTCAGAACCACCCGAGAAGGCGGCGAAGCGGTGTACCTCAGCGCCCGCTCCCAGCGGCTCAAACGAGGCGACCAGACCGTCGGCTGGGTCATCGTCCTCCGCGACGTGACCGAGTTGCACCGCCAAAAACAGACCATTCTCTCCCAAAACGAGAAGCTCACGCTCCTCAACCAGATCGTCCGCCACGACATCCGAAACGACATGGCCGTCATCCTCGGCAACGCCCGGCTTATCGAGGAGTCGGTCGACGACGAGGTCGTGCGCGAACGCCTCGCCACGATACTCAGAAACGGGGAACACGCCACCGAACTCACCGTGAACGTCCGGAACCTCATGGCGACGATGCTCGACGACGAGGAGACGACCCGGCCGACGACGCTCGCCGGGCCGCTCTGGGCGGAAGCGAGCGCGGTCCACGACGGAACCGCCGACGCGGCGGTCTCGCTCCCCGACGAGCCGCCGGACGTGACCGTCGTCGCCGACGACATGCTGGGGACGGTCTTCCGAAACCTCCTCACGAACGCGGTGCGGCACAACGACGCCGACCGGACCGAAATCGACGTGTCGGTCGAGGTTCGAGACGGCGAGGCGCTCGTCCGCATCGCCGACAACGGGCCGGGCGTGCCCGACGAGCGCAAAGAGGAGGCGTTCGGCCGCGGCGAGAAGGGCCTCGAAAGCCCCGGGACCGGCCTCGGTCTCTACCTCGTAGACACCATCGTCAGCGGCTACGGCGGCGACGTGTGGGTCGAGGACAACGAGCCCCGGGGCGCGGTCTTCGTCGTCCGCCTGCGGCGGGCCTGAGAGCGGGACGACCGCACAGTCCCAACATTCAAAAAATCAGCACGCCGATAGGAAGGCGATGCCCTCCACCGTTCTGCCCGCCGGCGTCAGCCGATGGCGACTGGCCGTGTTCGCGGTCGTCGCCGTCGTGCTCGCCGGGCTATTGTCTCTCACCGACGAGCCGGTCAGTCCGGCGCTCGCGGCCATGGGACTGCTCACCCTCGTCTACATAGCCTCGACCGCGGTCGACGCCGTCCGCGAGCATCCCGCCTTCCCGCTCGCCTCCGCGGTGTACACGACGCTCCTGTTCGCCGGCGGGTACGCCAGCGGCGCGCTGTCGAATCTCCTGTGGGGCGTCCTCGCCGTCCTCTCAGCAGTCGGCGTCGTCGTCGAGGCGTACAACTACCGGCACGGAACGAGCTATCTCAGACTCGATTTCGAATGACGAGACTGAGCGAGACCACCGTTTCTGGGGCGATTGCCGTCGCGTCGCTCATCGTGGGACTCATCGTCGCCTTCGACGGCCCGGAGGTCGACCTCGCGGCCGGAGTCGTATGGACCAGCGCGACCGGCATGGTACTCCTGAATCTTCGCGGGAAAGTCCGCGAGGCTCGGAGCGACGAGCCGCCCGAACCGGGACCGCTCCTGCGTCTGGCCGAAGTCGATTACGACCCGCGGTACGACCGGTATCTCGGCGTCGTCCTGTTCGTCCTCGGTCTCGCGGCGTTCGCGGCGGTCGTCGCGGTCGACACGTCCGACTCGAATACGTTGTTCCTCGTCGGCGTCGGACACTTCTGTCTGATTTCCGCGCTGGCCGCGGTCGCGCTCTCCGATAGATAGTGCGAAAAGTCGGAATGACCACGCCGCCGTCAGCTGTTTTTTGAGAATCGGGCCAAAAAGACTACTTAGCTGGCTGGCAACTCTCAGGTGTCCGCTCGATACTGTCTGGTCGGCGGACTGGTGACATAACATCGCAGGCAGGCGGCCCATCCCGTGCCACCGGTACTCCGACCCTGCCCCCTCGGACTGCCGCCCGATGGTCCGCCCCTACATTTCTACCCTCTCACCGCGCGTTCCGCTGAGCGGCCGGCCCGCGACCAGTCCGCGACTCAGTCGCGGCTCGGAGCGCCGCCCCCGACGAGACCGGCCACGCGGGACTCGACTTTCCCGTAGGCGCGCGCGACTTCCGCGAGGAGCGACTCCGTCGCGAGGACGGCGAACCCGGTGAAGATAGTCGCGAAGCCGACGACGGTGAGCGTCGAAATCGACTCGCCGAGGAGCGCCGTCCCCCCGAGCGTGGCGACGATGGGCACGGCGTAGAAGACGAGGTTGCCGCGAATCGGCCCCACGTCGTCGAGGAAGCCGAAGTAGGTGAGATAGGCAACCGCGCCGGCGAAGACGCCGACGTAGGCGAGCGCGAGGAGCGCCGTCGGCGACCACGTGGCCGCGGCGAGCGACTCGCCGGAGGCGACGCTCAGGCCGTGGGTGAGCGCCGCGCTGACGGGGAGCGCCCACGCCGTGCGGACGGGGCTCGAAAGCGACGTGTCGGCCCAGCGGATGAGGACGGTCCCGAGCGCGCCGCTGACCGCGCCGAGGAAGACGACGCCCTTCCAGAGCGCCTCGCCGCCGAGCAGGTTCGCGGGGTCGACGCCGACGACGAGGCCGACGCCGAGGAGGCCGATGAGCATCCCGAACGCGCCGCGGGTGGAGAGTCGTTCGTCGGCGAGGAGCGCCATGGCGAACACGGGCGTCAGAATCGGGTTGAGGCTGAAGATAATCGACCCGACGCCGCTGGAGACGTGCTCCTGTCCGACGAACAGGAGAGCGTTGGCGAGTCCGATGACGAACACGCCGGTGGCGAGGATGCCGACCACGTCGCGGACCGACCGCGGGAGCAGTTCGGCGCGCGGCCGGGTGGCGACGACGTAGCCCACGAGCAACACCGCCGCGATGTCGAACCGGAGCGCGACGAACAGGAGCGGCGGCAGGTAGTCGAGGCCCGCCTTCGCGGCGACGAACGTCCCGCCGAAGAAGAACGCCGTCAGGGCGAACAGGACGAACCGCCGGCGCGTCGCCGTCACCATGCCGCACCTCCGAGCGAGAGACCGAACGCAGAGTGAAGTGAACGCATCTTGGATAGTCGTACGACTCCCCCACGTATAGTTTGATTCAGAAATTAATTCATGGCAAGAAAATCCGGCGGCGGTCGAGTATGATTCATGGTATGAAATTATTTCGAGACGCGAAAGGTGTTTAATCGAGCGCGCACAACTCCGCCCCATGGAGTCGGCATTAGACGAGATAGAGTTTCTCGCGCTCTCGCAGAACCGCGTCGACGCGCTCAGACACCTCTCGGAGCGGCCGCACTCCAGACGCGAACTCGTCGAGCGAACCGGCGCGTCGCAGCCGACGATGGGCCGGATTCTCAGCGATTTCGAAGCCCGGTCGTGGCTCGTCCGCGAGGACGGCGCGTATCGGGCGACGGTGACGGGCGAACTCGTCTCGCGAGGGTTCGACGACCTCGTCGACATCCTCGACACCGACGCCAAACTCCGGCCGGTCGTCGAGTGGCTCCCGACCGACGCCATCACGTTCGACCTCGAACATCTGACCGAGGCGACGATTACCACGCCGAGTCAGGTCCGGCCGAACGCGCCGGTCAAGCGCGCCGTGTCCCTCCTGAGCGAGGCCGAGGACGTGCGCATCTTCTCCTACGCGTTCAACGAGCAGAACCTCGACATCGTCAGGGAGCGGACCGCCGCCGGCGACCAGCGGTTCGAGGGCGTCTTCTCCTCGGCCGCCATCGACGCGCTCGCCCACGACTCCCAGCTTCGCGAACAGCTCCGCGACCTCCTCGACGCCGACGCGGCCGCCGTCCGCATCACCGACGAGCCGATTCCGATGGCGGCGACCATCGCCGACTCGACCGTCCACCTGTTCCTCCGCGACGACAGCGGCATCCTCCAGGCCTCCATCGACGTGACCGAACCCGAAGTCCTCGCGTGGGCCGACGAACTGTTCGAGCGCTACTGGGAGGCGGCGGAGCCGCTCGACCTCGACCGGCTGTAACGGGCGGGCGTCTCCGAGAGTATCCGCGTCGCCGACCCGTCAACCGACCCACAATACATATCAGCGACCTGTGAGAAGCCGACGTATGCCCTCGCCTTCGTCCCCTCCCTCCCACGCACCCTCCGGTTCTCCCGCGAACTCCGACACCGGTTCCGACGCCGGTTCCGACACCCCGTCGCGCCGCGCGTTTCTCGCCGCCGCCGGCACCGCCCTCGCGAGCGGGCTCGCCGGCTGTTCGTCGCTTCGGCGGTTCCGGTCGCCCGACGGAACGGACTGGTCCGCCTCCGTGCCCGAACCGAGCGTCCTCTCGCCGCCGTCGGCCACCGATGGGGTCGTCGCCGTCATCGGCCACCGGAGCGGCGACATCGACGCGGGGCGCGTCGTCGCCTTCGACCGAGAGAGCGGCGAGCGCCTGTGGGACATCGATTTCGGCCGTCCGACCGGGCTGCTCGCCGCTGACGGCTCGGTGTACGCGGGCGAGAGACTCGGGTCGGGTCGCGGGCGAATCTACGCGTTCGACGCCGCGGACGGGAGCCAGCGATGGTCCCAGACCGTCGGGAACATCGGTTCTTCGATGGCCATCGCGGGCGACTCCCTCTACGCGGCGAACGGGACGCTCGCGGCGCTTTCGACCGACGACGGCGCGGTTCGCTGGGAGCAATCGGCGGTCGACGGCGTCGGCTTCACCGTCGTCGTCGCCCCGCAGGACCAACTGTTCGCCGACGAGCGGGCGGTGTACTACGGTGACGACGAGGGCGTCTTCGCGATGGCCCCCGAGGACGGGGGCCTCCGGTGGGCGTGGCGACCGGACGAGTGGGACTGGACCGACGTGGGGCCGGTTCCGGCCGGTGGCGGCGTTTACGCCGGCGGTGGCGGCGACATCGCCATGCTCGACGCGGACGACGGGTCGCTCCGGTGGCGCACCTCGTTCGGGGCCGGCGCGCAGGTCGTCGGCGTCCACGAGCGGGGTTCGACGGTGCTGGTCGCGGAGGGGACCGACGAGTCGCCGTCGGACACCTTCGGAACGCTGTACGAACTCGCGGTTCGGGACGGCTCGGAGCGCTACGAAGTCCGGTTCGACAGCCCGGTCGAGCGAACCGCCTCGACCGAAGAGACGTTCGTCGTCGGGACCCGCGCGGGTCGGATTCGGTGGTCCCGCGGCGCGTCGTTTTTCGAGCCGTTCGAGACGACGCTCTCGGCGGACGGCTACCTCCTCGGCGCGGCCGGGGCGCAGGCGTTCGCACAGACGGGCGAGGGGACGCTCTGGGCGCTCTCGCCTGACCAGTAAGTCACGAATTCGAAGCCGTCGCCGTGGAACCCCGCGTCAGAACGAGCCGCGCCGTGCGCTGAGCGCACCGGCGTCCGAAACCGCTACCGAACGATGCCCTCGCGTCCCACCCGTCAGTCGAGTTCGTCGAACGAGTCGAACTCGTCCCAGCAGGAACACGGCAGGTCGTCCAGAGAGGTGACTTCGTCCGGGAGACTGGTGATGGGAATCCCGGAACCAGCTTCGTCGCAGTCGCGGAGGTGAACGCTGAAGTCGTCGCTGGACATCGTGTACATAGTCAGCACGCTCTGTTCGCCGGCTTCATTGAAACAGTTTGTGAGTGTGGCAGACGCGAGGGGAAATCCGCCGGCGCGCGATATCGGCCGTGCGGACGGGCGCGGGGTCAGAGCACCCGAAAGACGCGTACCGTGTCGCGCTTGCCCGGTTCGCAGAGCAGTTGCGCGAGGCCGAGGTCGGAGAACTCGTCCTTCCAGTTGCGGTGGTACAGCGGGAAGTCGTCGTTGACGTAGCTCACCTCGGAGCCGGAGCGCCCGCGGGTCGGCCCGTTACCCTCGTTTTCGGCGGTTATCACGAGGTCCGAGGAGACGCGGGCGATTTCCTCGAACACCCACGTGTCGTCGGGGTGGACGTGCTGAAGCGTCTCGACCGAGTAGATAACGTCGAACTTGTCGTCGGGGAAGTCGGGGAGCAGGTCCTCGATAGCGCCGGTGAGGAACGTGCCGGTGTCGACGAGTTCGGGGAAGTACTCGGCCATCACCTCGAAGGAGTCGTCGTTGATGTCGATGCCGGTGAGGTCCTCGTAGCCGCGGTCGCGGAGGTGCGCGAGGTGGCGACCGGAGCTACAGCCGAGTTCGAGAACCGACGCGTCTTCCGCCGCGTAGTGCTCGAACACGGTCGCGAGCGTCTCGCTGACCTCGTTCGGGCCGATTTGGGCGTAGTACTCCGGCGAGAAGTCGCCGGAGCGCTCGGCCCACCCGCGGTGGTTGTCGTCTGCGTCCATACCCCGAGTAGCGAACGGGCGGGTAAATGTTCCGCGGAGTGCGCGCCGTCGGTGCGACGCGCGGACGGTGCGACAAATCCGATGACCGCGCGCGGGACGGGTGCGCTGGAGGGCGCGAAAAGGGCGTGCCGGAGGGCACGTTTGGGAGGGCTTCGCCGATTAGGGGTGCGTCAGGGGGACCGAATAGGGGAGGGAACGTCAGCGGGGAGTCGGGCGTCCCGCGAAGGGACTGGAAGCGAGCGTGCCGTGGAGGGCTGGAGGATCGTCGCGCCGCCGCGAACACCGGCAGTCGGGTGTACCAGTCGAGCGTGCCGTGCTCGCTCGCGGCGCGTGCGTCAGCGGGTCGTCGACCGCGACGGTCACGCCGAGTCGTCGGTCGTCGTCTCGTTCGCCGTGGTCGTCTCGTTCGCCGTGGTCGTCTCCTCGGTTGTCTCGTCTTCCGTCGTCGTTTCGTCCTCGGTTGTCTCGTCCTCGGTCGTCTCTTCCGTCATCTCGTCTTCCGTCGTCGTCTCTTCTTCTGTTGTCGTCTCTTCTTCCGTCTCTATCGTCGTCTCGTCTTCCGTCGTCGTCTCAACACCGCCGGTCTCTGCCGTCGTCTCGGTGCCGCCGACGGCTGGTTCGGCGTCCGTGCCGTTCGTTCCGTTCGCGGAGCCACCACCGCCCGTGTCCGTACAGCCGGCGAGTGCGACGGTCGCCGCGGCGACTCCGACACCGAACTGCCGTCGAGTGAGCGTTTCGCGCATCGCAGTCAGCAGTATCGCTCGGCGGAAGATAATGGGAGAGAGTCGTCCCGACCGTTCTCCGCCGAGCAACCGTTTCGACTGTCTGTTTCGGCCGTTTCAGTCGCATTAACGGAACGTTTGGCGGTGAGCCGAACGCCGACGAAGGAGACGGAGTTCGTCGATTACCTCGTCGCTGAGAGCGACCCGACGAGGAGAGCGGTTGTCGGTCACCCGCGGCGACGGGCGGTGGTGGAGACCTGTCGAGAAGCGACGGACGCGCCCGAAAACCACAGTGATGACTGCCGATGCGGACGCCGCGTCGGTGGATGAAAACCATGATTCATGAACATTCTAAACACATTGACTGTCAAAATAGTTGAAAAAAGAGTATCGAACAGATAAACAAAACATTATGCACTAGCAGAGTCGACAAATAAGGAACGAACACATGCCAGTCAAACGCGTCTCGGGGGTCGGGTGGGTGCTCGTGGCGGCGTTACTCGTCGTCGCGGCCGGCGTCACGCCGATCGTCGTCGCCGCGGACGGCGTCGAGGTGCAGTCGGTCGACCACACCGGCGCGGGCGTCGTCGCGACGGACAACGGCCGAACGTACATCGCCTCGTGGCGGCCATCGACGGTTTCGGTGGCCGTCGCGACGGACAGCGGCGACTACGAGGTCTGCCTGCAGACAGACCTCGACGACGGCTCGACGATGTCGTTGGGGTGCGAACCGCTCGGGAGCGCGGAAACGAACACGAGCGGCGAGGCGCGCGCCGAGTTCGACGTGACCACGTGGCCGGTGAACGCGACCGGCGAGCGCACCGTGACGGCCCTCGTCAGACCCACCGGAGGCGGCGAGCCGGTCGCGCAGGCGAGTCACGGCGTCACGGTGCTCGCGCCGGCCGGCGACGCCGACGGCGACGGTCTCGGCAACCGCGACGAACTCGACCGGGGGACGGACGTGCTCGTCGCCGACACCGACACCGACGGCGTGCCCGACGGCGAGGAGGTGAACCGCTACGAGACCGACCCGACGAGCACGGACACCGACGGCGACGAACTCAGCGACGGCGTCGAAATCAACGAGCAGGGGAGCAATCCGACCGAGACCGACACCGACGGCGACGGCCTCGACGACGGCGCGGAGGTGACGACCTACGGCACGGACCCGACGACCGCCGACACAGACGGCGACGGCCTCGACGACGGCCCCGAAGTCAACGACTTCGAGACGAACCCAACCGAGGCGGACACCGACGGCGACGGCCTCGACGACGGTCCCGAGGTGAACGTCCACGAGACGAACCCCACCGCCGCCGATACCGACGGCGACGGCCTCGACGACGGCCCCGAAGTCAACCGATACGAGACGAACCCAACCGAGGCGGACACCGACGGCGACGGCCTCGACGACGGACGCGAAGTCAACGTCATCGGGACCGACCCGAACCGCGGCGACACCGACGGCGACGGGCGCGGGGACGGCGCGGAGGTCGAAGCGGGGTCAGACCCGAACGCCGCGCCGGGGTCGGTCGTCGGGTCGCTCGAACTCGGCGACGACGGCTGGCTGTTCGTCTTCGCGGTCGGGGCCGTGGCCGTCGCCCTGCTCGCCGTCGGCGCGGTGGTCCGCGGAAGCGACGTGCGAGCGCGCCTGTCCGGCGTTCGCTCCCGTGGGACCGACCGCGTCGGCGACCGACGCAACGGAGGGTCGTCCGGCGGGGTCCCGACTGCCGGAAGCGACGGCGCGGGAGCGACCGCCGACGCCGAGGAGCTCATCGACGATGAGACGCGCATTCTCAAACTCCTCGACGACAACGGCGGCCAACTCCGGCAGTCGAAGGTCGTAGAGGGGACGGGGTGGTCGAAGTCGAAGGTGAGTCGCGTCCTCTCGCGGATGGCCGAGGAGGGCGCCGTCGCCAAGATAAACCTCGGTCGGGAGAACCTCATCGCCCGCCCGGAGAACGTCCCCGAACACGCCCGGTCGCCGTTCGACGAGTCCTGATCGAAACGCGTCGCGGTCGGAGCGGCTCGCGAGTCGGAGCGCGCGAGTCGCGTCTCGGGGTTGGAACATACCAACCAAGGCTATAGGGCTCGGGCGACTAGGTGAGAGCCATGCGCGAATTCGTCTTCACGGTCGAGTACGAGCGGGGCGTCGACGAGGTGATGGACCTCTTCATCGAGAACCCGGACCTACACTCCAAGACGATGGCGATACACGCCACGAGCGAGTCGATGTGGCGGCTCGACCGCCTCACCGGGCCGACGGAGGCGCTCGAAGCGTTCGACGAGGTCATAGAGCAGGCCACCCGATGCAACGGCGTCCTCGGGATGTGCGGCGCACCCGTCGTCGAGTGGGACTACGAAGTGCTCTCGGAGACGCCAAACGGGCGCATCGTCTACTCCTGCCGCGAGGAGGGCGACGGGATTCAGTCGATACCCCACGTCGCCGCGAAGCACATCGGCGACGGTCTCCTGATGCAGGCCGAACGCCGGGGGGCACAGAACCAGTGGCGACTGCTCATCTCCGACGACGACACGGTGAGCGAGATTTACGAGGAGGTCAAAGACAGCCTCAGCGACGGCCTCTCGCTGAGCGTCCAGCGCATCAGCGAACCCGAGTGCTGGCTCGAAGAGGGCGTCTCCGCCGACGGCCTCCCGCCGGAACAGCAGGCCGCGCTCGAAGCCGCCGTCGAGTTCGGCTACTACGAGACGCCGCGACAGCACACCGTCAAAGAGATTTCTGAGGAACTCGACATCCCGAACTCGACGCTCCAGTACCGCCTGACCCGCGCCGAGGCGTGGCTGGCCCGGCAGTTCGTCACCGATACGCTCGGCACCGAGGTCGAAGAGCGCGTCGACCCCGAAAAGCTCGAAGCGAGCGCCTGACCGGCGAATCTCGACCGGGAGCGCGATAGGACGCGTCCGAAGCCGATTGGAACATTCCAACCGCACCCTGATACGGTGAGGAAGCGTACTCAAGTACGTGGAAAAGGACACTTTCAGCGACGTCACCGGCCTACCGGACGACCTCGGAATCGGCGACGACCTCGCGCGAGCGGACCAGCGCGCGTCGATTCGCGTCGATACCCGACGGTACGGCAAGCCCGTGACGGTGGTCGACGGCCTCGACCTCCCGGCCGACGAACTGGACGCCCTCGCGTCGACCCTGAAGCGACGGCTCGCGGTCGGCGGGACCGTGACCGACGGACGCATCGAACTGCAGGGCGAACACGGCGAGCGCCTCGAAGCCGCGCTCCGCGACGAGGGCTTCGACGTCGAGCGCTGAGCCTGTTTTCGTGATTCGGTGCTCTCGCGGCCGCGAGAAGCGGATGACGGACGTGACGACTACGTAGCCGAGCGGCCGTCGTCCGCCGGTTACGGCTCGGAGTCGGGTGCGTTTGGCATATTCCAAACGAGGGCCCATTACCCTCGATACGGAATACACGGGTACTCAATGGACACGAAACACGTCGACTGGCGTTCGATGCGAGACGAGTCGGCACCGACGGCGAAGCCCGAGGCCCGACAGTCCGGCGACGAGCGCGACGAGGACGGGGCCGAACCGTCCGAGGCGTCGGTCGCGGAGCGGACCGACCTCGTCTACGACGAACAGCACGGCGAGTGGGTCGACCCCGAGACGGGCGAGATTCTCCGCGAGGACGAGATCGACCGCGGTCCCGAATGGCGCGCGTTCGACGCCGCCGAGCGCGACAGCAAGTCCCGCGTCGGGTCGCCGACGACGAACATGATGCACGACAAGGGGCTGTCGACCAACATCGGCTGGCAGAACAAAGACGCCTACGGCAACTCCCTGTCGACGGGCCAGCGCCAGAAGATGCAGCGACTCCGGACGTGGAACGAGCGGTTCCGCACCCGCGACTCCAAGGAGCGCAACCTCAAGCAGGCGCTCGGCGAAGTCGAGCGGATGGGATCGGCGCTCGGCCTGCCGGACACCGTCCGCGAGACCGCCTCGGTCATCTACCGGCGCGCGCTCAACGAGGACCTACTGCCCGGTCGCTCTATCGAGGGCGTCGCCACGGCCGCAATCTACGCCGCCGCTCGGCAGGCCGGCGTTCCGCGCTCCCTCGACGAGGTGCGGCGCGTCTCCCGCGTCGACAAGATGGAACTCACCCGGACGTACCGCTACGTCTCCCGCGAGCTGGGTCTGGACATGAAGCCGGCCGACCCGGCGCAGTACCTCCCGCGGTTCGTCTCCGAACTCGACGTGACCGACGACGTGGAGCGCCGCGCTCGGTCGCTTCTGGACAACGCGAAGCGGCAGGGCATCCACAGCGGGAAAAGCCCGGTCGGACTCGCGGCGGCGGCAATCTACGCCGGCGCGCTCCTCGCCGACGAGGAACTGACGCAGTCCGAGGTGAGCGACGTGACCGACATCAGCGAAGTGACTATCAGGAACCGCTACCGCGAGCTCCTCGAAGCGACCCAGAAGTCGGGCGAGAGAGCCGTCGGAACGACCGCCTAAGGCGGCGTTTCGGGCGCGAAAATCGGATTTCCTCTTCGGTTCAGTTCGTTTTCAGTCGATACGTTCGAGTCGATACGTTCGGACCGGCCGGGTCGACCGCGAGCGACGCGGCGACGGTCTCACAGCCGTCAGCGGTTGCACGAACACGTCGAGCGAGTCGAACCGCCGCGTCCCGGCCGAGCGTCGCGGACGCGGTCGACGAGTTCGCCCGCGGTCTCGCGGACGGCGCGTCGGGCGCTCGGTTCGGGTCGCCGCGCTCGGAAGTCGAGGTAGAGCGCCGTCGGCAGGAGAAGGGAGGCGTACACGCCGCTGACGGCGACGGCAATCTGCACCGGATGGTCGGCGGGAACGACCGCCCATCCGACCGCGATGAGCGCCCACAGCGCGATTCCCTGTCGGATAGTCGGACGCCATCGGTTCGGGCGCGCCGACCGCGACCGCACCTCCGGGGAGACGTCAGCGTCGGCGTCGCCGCGCGACTCGGACGGCGGGCGGTCTGCTCGGCTGGACTCGGTTCGCGTGTCGTCACGTGGAGAAGCGGCGTGACGAACCGTTCGTTCGGACATAGGATGGTACCGCCGGCTACGGCTCCGAGCCTAATGGGGACACGGTTGGAATATGCCAATCGAGAGGGCGTCCGGGCAGGAGGCCGCTGGGGCTCAGTTGATGCTCGAACCGTCGACCGGTTCGGCGAACGCGACGGTCTGTTTCACGTCGGTGACTTCGACTTCGACGCGGTCGCCGGGGTCGGTGCCGGGGACGATGATGACGAAGCCGCGTTCGACCTTGGCGATGCCGTCGCCCTGGTCGCCGAGGGTGTCGATGATGACGGTCCGAACGTCGCCCTCCGCGACCGGAGGCTGTCGCGGCTGGGAGGGCGCTTCGCTGGGAGCGGACGCCGAGTCGACTGTGACCCGGTCGTCCGAACCGGTGTCGCGGTCGTCCGCCGGAGTCTCCGTCGCCGTCGCGGCCGTCGGTTCGACCGAAGAGTCGGCCGCCGACGCGGTGTTCGAACTCGAAAGCAGTGCGACGCGGTACAGTTCCTCCGTCGAAATCGACCCGCTCTCGACGAGTTCGCTCGGAATCGACACCACGTATCGGTCGCCGTCTCGCTCGACCGAAGTCTCGAAAAGGAGCCGAAGAGAATCTGAGATATCAGTCACTACCGCTACTTCGCCTCAGACCAAATAAAAGGTGGTGAAAATTCCGCACCCGCCACGGTCGCCGGGGGACGGTGAAAACCGACCGAGACCGGCTGTCCACGACCAGAGGTGCGCCCGAAAGCACATGACAACCGGACACAACTTTCAGCCATGGCCCGTGACACGCTCGTTTCGTGGCAGACGTTCGCGCTGTTCGTTCTGTTTCCGCCGGCGGCGCTCGTCGCCCTCGTGTTCTTTCCCGTGACGTTACTCGTCTTCGGGTGGCTGTACTACCGCGGCAAGTACGAGGCGCTGTCGGAGACCGACGGCGAAAAACGGGTGTGAAGCCGGACGACCCCAGCCCGTGAGGCGACGCACCCGCGGGGGGACCTCAGTCGTCGCAGTCGTCGAGGTCGGTTACGGCGTCGATTCCCTCGTGTGTCAGTTCGAGCGACTCCGTCGCCACGGTGGCCGCGTCGGCGACGAGATGCGGGCCGGTCCACCTGACCGGCGTCGCCGCCCGGCAGACCCACCCGCGGACCGGGTCGCCGGTCGCGTCGAGGAGGCAGATTCGAACGTCCTGCGGGGTCGCCTCGCCGTCGACCCACGCGCGGAACCACGCCCACAGCGACCGGTCGTCGGTGACGCCGCGGCGGAGTTCGAGCGGCGGCGAACTCGTCGCTCGGCGGGACGACGAGGGTGGCCGCGGTCGCGGCGTCGGGCGCTTCCGCGCGCGGCGGCCGCGTCCGTCGGCACCGGGCGACTGCGACTCGGACCCTGAGTCGTCCCCGTTCGCGGACTCGACCGCCACCGAGAGCCCGCGGACCTCGGAGAACCCCAGTTTCGGGAGCGCGTCGCATCGGACGCGAAACCGGTGTGCGCCGTAGGGGTCAGACTCGGCCGCGGTCACGTCTCGTCCGACGCCTCGCCTTCGGCGCGGGTCGCCTTCAGCCGCGATTCGTCGATGCCCTGCGGCAGTCCCTCGCCGACCGGGAAGTCGAGGTCCGGAAGCGACGGGGAGGAACCGCCGTCGCTCTCGGAGTCATCGCCGTCGTTCTCACTCTCGTCGCCCTCGTCGGAACCGGTTTCGACCGCGATTCGTGCGAAGCCCTCGTGGACGACGACGAGGCGCTCGACGGCGACTTCGGAGGCCATCGCGTCCAACCGGGGCGCGTCGTACTTCGAGGGCCACGCCTCGCGGAAGACCCAGCGAGCGGCGGGGTTGCCCGTCGCGTCCAGCAACACGACCGCGGCGTCGCGCCGGGCCTCGTCCATCTTGCCCTGTTCGACGAGCGTTCGCCACTCGGACAGTTCGAGCGAGCGGTCGGTCACGCCGACTTCGAGCACGAGCGGCCCGTACTCGTTGAGACAGGGGAGCTTCCGCGGCGTCGGCGGGTCCGCCCCCTCGCGGTACTCGACGACCGCCGAGGTCGCCGACGGGAGGTCACAGCGACTGAACCCGGCGGTCACGAGTCCCTCGATTTCGAGGATGAACCGCAGCTGTCGGTACGGGTCTGTCCGGGTGGCCATCGTCAGCGGCCTCCGAGGAAGGCGGGAGCCGGCGACCGGGTCGCGACCAGGCGCGAAGCAGCGTCATGTGAGAACATAGCAATCGAGACTCGCAGTGGCGGCTAATGAACGTGTACCCTACGTGCGAAAGCGCGCACGGAGGCTTCGAAGTACGCGGCGTCGTCACGCCGAGAGGTCGACGCCCCGGAGCCGGCGGGCGTTGATGGCGACGATAATCGTCGACAGGGACATGAACACGGCGCCGACCGCCGGCGACAGGAGGATGCCGAACGGCGCGAGGACGCCGGCAGCGAGCGGGAGCGCGAACACGTTGTAACCGGTCGCCCAGACGAGGTTCTCCTGCATCTTTCGGTAGCTCGCCTTCGAGAGCTTGACGAGCCGAACCACGTCTAGGGGGTCGTTGTCGACGAGGATGATGTCGCCGGATTCGATGGCGACGTCGGTGCCGGAGCCGATGGCGATACCCACGTCCGCCCTCGCGAGCGCCGGCGCGTCGTTGACGCCGTCGCCGACCATCGCGACCCGCTTCCCCTCGGACTGGAGCCGCGCTACGTTGGTGTCTTTCTCCTCGGGCAGGACCTCCGCGAAGTACCGGTCGATGCCGAGTTCCGCAGAGACGGCGCGGGCCACGTCCTCGGAGTCGCCGGTCAGCATCACCACCTCGATACCCATCGCGTGGAGCGCTTCGATGGCCCGCCGGCTCTCCTCGCGGACGACGTCGGCGAGCGCGAACGCCGCGACCACCTCGGACTCGTCTCGAATCAGATAGACGACCGTCTGAGCGTTCGAGCCGGCCTCGTCGGCGAACGACGCGATTTCGTCGGGACGCTCGATACCGAGCCTCTCCAGCAGGTTGGGGCCGCCGAGGTGAACCGTCTCACCGTCACCAGAACCCGATTCGGGTTCTGGTTGGCTCGACGGAGCGCCGCTCTGTCGAACGTCGACGGTCGCCCGGACGCCGAGCCCGCGGAGGTTCTCGAAGTCCGAGACAGGGGCCGGTCGAACGTCGCGTTCGGCGGCGGCGTTCCGAATCGCGCGAGCAATCATGTGCTCCGAATCGCCTTCGACGCCCGCGGCGACACCGAGAGCGCGCGTTTCGTCCCACTCGGCCGCGGTCTCGACGGCGACGACCCCCTGTTCGCCCTTCGTGAGCGTGCCCGTCTTGTCGAAGATGACGGTATCAAGCTTTCTGGCTTCTTCCATGGCGATTCGGTCGCGGACGAGCATCCCGTTCTGGGCGGCCGTCGAGGTGTTGATTGCGACCACGAGCGGGACCGCCAGACCGAGCGCGTGCGGACACGCGATGACGAGGACCGTCACGACGCGTTCGAGGACGTCGACGCTGAACCCGACCGCGAGAACCCACGCGACGGCCGTGACTCCCGCGACGGCGAGCGCGGCGTAGAACAGCCACCCCGCCGCGCGGTCCGCGAGGAGTTGCGTCCGGGACTTGGACTGCTGGGCGTCCTCGACCAGCCGCATGATTCCCGCCAGCGCCGTCTCGTCTCCCGTCTTCGTGACTCTCACCCGGAGGCTCCCGTCCTGATTGACCGTGCCGGCGATGACCTCCGAGCCGGAGTCCTTGTCGACGGGCCGCGACTCACCCGTAATCATCGACTCGTCGACGGACGACTCGCCCCCGACGACCTCGCCGTCGGCGGGAACCGACGCACCGGGACGGACGAGCACGACGTCGCCTTCCGACAGTTCCGAGACGGGGACTTCCTCGGTATCCCCGCCCTCGGTGACGCGCTCGGCGGTATCGGGCATGAGTTTGGCCAGTTCATCGAGCGCCCCGGAGGCCTGTCGGACCGACCGCATCTCCATCCAGTGACCGAGGAGCATGATGTCGATTAGCGTGACCAGTTCCCAGAAGAACGGCGTCGTCCCCTCGATGAACAGGCTCGCAATCGAGTAGACGAACGCGACGGTAATCGCCAGCGAGATGAGCATCATCATCCCCGGTTCGCGGTTCTCCAGTTCGGTCTGCGCCATCGAGAGGAACGGCACACCGCCGTAGGCGAAGACGACGGTAGAGAGGGCGGGGGTAATCCAGACGCTTCCGGGGAACGTGGGTGCGGTGTAGCCGAAGACACCTTGGACGAACTCGCTGAAGAAGACGACCGGCAACGAGAGCGCGAGCGACACCCAGAACCGCCGACGAAACATCCGCTCGTGGCCCGAATGGTCG
This sequence comes from Haloferax sp. S2CR25, assembly GCF_031624535.1. Taxonomy (NCBI): domain Archaea; kingdom Methanobacteriati; phylum Methanobacteriota; class Halobacteria; order Halobacteriales; family Haloferacaceae; genus Haloferax; species Haloferax sp. S2CR25. The sequence continues at coordinate 424,653 of NZ_JAMQOO010000003.1, read as the reverse complement.
GTGTGAGCCTGGCGATGGTGGTGCGACGAAGCGTCGTGGTCGTGGTCGTAATCTGGGTGGGTGCTCATGGATTGGTGGCTGGTGCGGTTCCCCGTATCTTATCCAGAGCCTGAAACAGCGCGGCGCGGTCGGGCGAAGGAGATTCGGGTGAGAGCGGCGAGTCGGTCGCCGAATGGGACGCGGTCTCGAACGGTCTCGGACGGTTCCCGCAGACGCGGGAAACGCATCGTATCACGCGAGTTCGGCTATCTGCTCACGGTCAGCGGGCTATCCCCCGGCGGAGACAGCCGCCGACGTACACGGAAAGTACGCGCTCCGACCTTATCCGGATTTTCCCTACGAATCATCGGCTCCGGGACGGCCGATAACTTGGAATCGAAACAGCACGGTGCATCCCGAACCCCATCGGGCGCACGCGGGCGTGGACGCAGCAATCACAACTGGTACACCGGTGTCCCCCCAATTACCGTGCATGAACGAGCACCACGGTGAACCGAGGTGGGACAGATGAATCGGCGACGAGCCGACGCGGTCGTCGGCGCGCTCGTCGCTGGCACCGTTCTCATCGGCGGAGCGCTCAGTTGGCAGGCGTACCAGCGACAGCAGGCGTTCGAGCAGATGGGGTCGATGATGGATATGGGAACGTCGATGGGGGCCGTTCACGGGACGAACCCGCTGTGGTACGTCCTCGGGACAGTCCTCGCCGCGACCGTCATCGGCGGCGGGTATCTCGCGGTTCGAGACGCGCTCAACGGTGCGGACGCGAGCGAGCGCGTCCAGAACCGGACGGCAGATCCGACCGACCGTGAGCGGTCCGAACCGCCGGCGGAAGTCGGCCAATCGGAGGAGACGAGTACCTCGGCGTCACACCCGCGGACTCGCGTGTTGGACCTCCTGCCGGAGGACGAGCGTCGCGTCCTCGAACCGGTCGTTTCCTCCCCGGGTATCACGCAAATCGAACTCCGGGACCGCTCTGACTTCTCGAAGAGCAAGGTGAGCCAGACGGTGAGCGCCCTCGAAAAACGCGGGTTGCTGTACCGCGAGCGCCAGGGACGGACGTATCGAATCTATCCGAGTGACGAGCTACAGCAGAACCAAGCGCCGTAGCCGACTGCCGCGGCGTCTCCTCGCCCGCGGGTCGCCCAAACGAGATGGACTGCGAGTGCGAAAAAAATCCCAACACCGACGAATTCGGTGGGGATGAACGGTCTCGTTTCTGAAAAACGATTAGAACGACGTATAAACGTTCTCGAACGCTCTCAGGGATGGATTCACACCCAGCGAGATAACTCCGAAGCGGTCCTACGACCAACCGAGGAGAAACACAATGACCAACTTCGAACTCGGCCGCTGGCTACTCGTGGCGCTCGCAATCGCCGGACTCGCAGTCGCCGCGCCCGTCGTCAGTGCACACGGCGACGGACCGACCGCAGACGACGCACCCCCGGCCGACGGAACCGCCGCCGACTGGGCGGCGTGGATGGAATCGCAGATGGCCGAACACATGGGACCGGAGAGCGTCGAGTGGATGGAGTCGCACATGGGCGTGACCGTCGACGAGATGGCCCGATACATGGCAGACAACCACGACGACAGGACGCACGGACAGGCCGGATGGATGTACGGTCAGAGCGGCGGAACGTACGGTCAGAGCGGAGGGATGTACGGACAGGGCCACTGCTGACGGCCCTGGCCGACTGAATCGCCTCGACAGAACACCGCAATCCACCGATTCGAAATAATGACACAACGTGACACTCACCTCGGGCGTACTGCTCGCCGACTCGCGATGCTTGCGGTCCCGCTACTGGTCGCGGCGACCGGCACGGCCGCCGCCATGGGCGGCGGATACGGCGGTGGCATGAGGGGCGGTAGTTGGGGACTCTTCGGCGGCGGGATGGGCCTCTGGGGACTCCTCTGGATGGGGTTACTGCTCGTGGTTCCGCTGTACCTCGTCTTCGCCCTCGGGAAGCGGCGGGAGAGCGAACCCGACGAACGGCCGCTGTCGGTCCTTCGAACCCGCTACGCGCGCGGCGAACTCTCCGACGACGAGTTCGAACGGCGGCGCGAACGGTTGAAGCGCTCCGAATAGAGTCGTGGAGTCAGGGGGAAGGCCCCCTCTCGGAGCGGTCAATGGGGGGTACAGACCGACGGACGCGACCGCACAAGCTGTCGGTAGGTCAACGGGTTTTTGAACTCGTCAACTGAGATGTGAAGTATGGTTTACGAGACTGGAAACCCGACGGTCGACGACGCGGTGCGGCGAGTGCTCGACGGCGAGGAACTCGACCGGACCGACGGCGTGGCGCTCATCGCACAGCCGGTCGAGCCCCTCGCGGCGGGGGCCGACTACGTCCGCTCGGTCCGCTCCGACGGGACCGTGGACGCCTGTTCCATCGTCAACGCGAAGGCCGGCGATTGCGCCGAGGACTGCGGCTTCTGCGCGCAGTCGGCGCACTTCGACACCGGTGTCGAGACGCACGGGTTTCTCGGGCCGGAAGCGGTGTTGGACGCCGCGCGCCGTGCCGAGCGCGACGGCGCACAGCGATTCGGCATCGTCGTCGCCGAGAAGGGCGTCTCGAAGGAGCGCCGGCCCGACGAGTGGGCGGAGGTGCTGGCGGCGATTCGACTCGTCCGCGACGAGACGAGCGTCGAAATCGACGCCTCGCTCGGCCTGCTCACCGAGGAGGAGGCGCGAATCCTCGCCGACGAGGGCGTGAACCACTACAACCACAACATCGAGACCTCGCCTCGGTACTTCGACGAGGTGGTCGGAACCCACGACTTCGAGGACCGGCTCGTGACGCTTCGTCGGGCGAAAGACGCCGGGATGGACCTCTGTGCCGGCGTCGTCCTCGGGATGGGCGAGACGCCGGCGGACCGCGTCGACGCCGCTATCGAACTTCAGAAAGTCGGCGTCGAGTCGCTACCGGTGAACGTGCTCAATCCCGTTTCCGGGACGCCGCTCGGCGACGCCGACCACGCGGACATCACGACGACGGAACTCGTCAAGGCCGTCGCGGTCTACCGACTGCTCCACCCCGACGCGCGCGTCCGGCTGACCGGCGGGCGGGAGGTCAACCTCGCGCCCGACGAGCAACACCTGCCGTTCGAGGCCGGCGCGGACGGCGTCCTCACCGGCGATTACCTGACGACCGACGGCCAGTCGCCGGCGGCGGACATCGAAGTGGTCGAGCGGGCGGGGCTCGAACCGAACCGCGCGGTCAACGACTTCGACGTGGACGCGGTCAAGCGCCGGGAGTCCGGAGACGACTGAGGGACAGGGGACCGTCGAACCGCCGAATCGCCGAACCATCGAATTATCGAATCGCCGCCAGAGACGCGCCGCTCACCCAAGGGGTTGTGCCGAGACAGGAGCGAGATGACCTGCCGGTGGGGCGCTCGGTTTGACGCGACGACGTCCGTATTTTATACAGCAATCAGAGCAGTATGGGGCACACCATAGAACAACGTATGTCTAATTATCTTGCTTATAATAGTAAAATTTAAACTATATGTTCGGATATGTCCCGGTACATGCCTGAGAATGGCCCTGACGGCGAGCGAGCCGAAACGACGAACCGAACTGTCGGACGCACAACCAGTCGACGCGGATTCCTCGCAACGGCGGGGGCCGTCGGCGTCGCGGGACTCGCGGGCTGTTCCGGCGGGAGCAACTCGCCGACCGGAACCGAGGGCGGGAGCACCGAACAGTCGGGAACGACGGCCGGCGCGTCCGGCGCACAGGACGTGACGATTTCGTTTTGGCACATCTTCGGCGGCGAACTCGGCCAGACGCTGGGAGACATGGCCGCCGAGTTCTCGCAGCAGAACGACGGAATCACCATCGAGGCGGTCAACAACGGCGGCTACAGGCAGAACCTCAACCAGTCGCTACAGGCGTCACGGGCGGGAGACCCGCCGGGAATCGTCCAGATATTCGAGGTCGGAACGCGACTCGCGCTCGACAGCGGCTCGTTCACGCCGGTCGAGGAGATTCTGCCGGAGGACAAAATCGACTTCGACGACTTCCTGCCGTCGGTCCTGAACTACTACCGCATCGACGGGACGCTGAACTCGATGCCGTTCAACTCCTCGAACACCGTCATGCTCTACAACAAGAGCGCGTTCGAGGAGGCCGGCCTCGACCCCGAGAGCCCGCCGCGGAGCCTCGCGGAGGTCCGGCAGGCCGCACAGACCATCGTCGACCAGACCGACATGGAGAGCGGAATCAGCTGGCCGAACCACACGTGGATGCAGGTCGAACAGCAGTTCGCCAAGCAGGACCAGGTGCTCGTGAATCAGGAGAACGGCCGCGACGGTCGGCCCGACCAGACGTTCTTCAACTCCGAGGCGGGGCGTCGCGTCTACTCCTGGTGGAAGGGGATGGCCCAAGACGGCCTCTATCTCAACCCCGGCATCGAGGCGTGGGGCGAAGCGCGGCAGGCGTTCCTCACCGGGAAGGTGCCGATGCTGTGGGACTCCACGTCCAACATCGTCTCGATGCAGTCCGGCGCGAAGGAGAACGGCTTCGAACTCGGCTCCGGCTACCTGCCGACGCCCGACGGCGCGAACACCGGCGTCGTCATCGGCGGGGGGTCGCTGTGGGTGCCCGACGCCCTCTCCGACGAGAAGAAGCGGGCCGCGGGTGAGTTCATCGCCTACGTCACCCAGACCGAACAGCAGGCGCGGTGGCACCGCAACAGCGGCTACTTCCCGGTCCGACAGAGCTCCATCGACCGGCTCACGGACGACGGGTGGTTCGAGAACAACCCCAACTTCAGCACGGCGTTCGACCAGCTACAGGACACCGAGGACACGCCCGCGACGCGCGGCGCGGTGATGGGCGTGTTCCCCAAGAGCCGGTCGATTAACGAGGAGATATCCGTCAGCATCATCAACGACCAACTCGGCGTCGAAGAGGGGCTGTCGCGGATGGACACGCAGGTCGGCGAAGCGCTCTCCGGGTACAACGGCAACTACGACGGGAGCCAGTAGGCTCTCCCCGCCACGTCAGTTACATGTCTACTGCCACAAAACCGTACGACTCGACGCTTCAGGCGGCGCTGTTGTTACTCCCGACAGCGGCGGTACTCGTCGCGTTCCTGTACTACCCCGCGCTCGAAACGTTCCGTCTCAGCCTCTACGAGACGCTGTTTCTCGGACAGCGACAGACGTGGACCGGGCTCGGGAACTTCGTCACCCTGCTCACCTCGGGCACCTACCAGTACAGCTTCTTCGTCACGGTCGCGTTCGCGGCGGTCGTCGTCTTCGGGACGCTCGGCGTCTCGCTGTTGATCGGCTACATGATATTCTCCGTCGACGTCCGAACGTCCGTCTATCTCGTCGCCGCGATTTGGCCGTACGCGCTCCCGCCGGCGGTCGCCGCGGTTCTCCTGAACTTCATCCTCCATCCGAACCTCGGCATCTTCACCCACTACCTCGAACTCCTGACGCCGCTCACCTTAGACTGGTTCAACGACGGCCCGCAGGCGTTCGCCATCCTCGCGGTCGTCGCCGTCTGGAAACAGCTCGGCTACAACATCATCTTCATCGTCGCCGCGCTGAACAACATCCCCGAGATACTGACGGAGAACGCGCGCATCGACGGCGTCGGCCGGTTCAGAATGCTGTACAAGGTGTACGTGCCGATGATTGCACCGACGATGACGTTCCTCGTCGTCATGAACACGATATACGCGTTCTTCTCGACGTTCCCGCTCGTGGACCTGATGACGAGCGGCGGGCCGAGCGACGCCACGAACTTCCTGATATTCAAGCTCTACCGCGACGCCTTCCAGTTCAACAGCCTCGGGCTGGCGTCCGCGCAGTCCGTGATTCTGTTCGTCGTCGTGTCGGTGCTGATGTACGTCCAACTTCGGTTCGCGTCGGGCTACGGGCGGTACGGAGGATAACGAGATGGCCACAGAGACAGACACCACGACGTTCAACGCGAGACAGCTCGCGCACCGACTCCCCGACGACGCGCTGCTACACGGCGGCATCGTCTTCGCAATCCTCCTGATGGCGTCGCCGCTGCTGCTCGCGATTATCATGAGCACGCAGTCGACGACGGAGGTGTATCAGGTGACGAACCTCGGCCTCGGGTCGAGAGGCCTCTCGAACTACTCGGACGCGCTCGTGAACTACGACTTCAGCACGTACATGCTGAACTCGTTCGTGATGAGCGTCATCGTCGTCGTGGGGAAGGTCACGCTCTCGCTTTTCGCGGCGCTCGCGCTCGTCTACTACCGCTTCCCGTACGAGCGGGCGGTGTTCATGTTCATCCTGCTGACGCTGTTGTTGCCGGTGCCGGTTCGAATCGTCCCGCTGTTCCAGTTGATGGCCGACCTCGGGTGGACGAACTCCCTGTTGGCGTTGACCGGGCCGTACATCGCGAGCGCGACGGCCGTGTTCCTCTTTCGCCAGCAGTTCATGGGAATCCCGGCCTCGCTCGTCGAGGTCGCGCGCCTCGACGGCGTCGGCCCGCTCACCTTCCTGTTCAGGGTGCTCATCCCGATGTCGAGAGGGATGATCGCCGGGGTGTGCGTTATCACGTTCATCTACACGTGGAACCAGTTCCTCTGGCCGCTGGTCGTCGTGACCGACAAGAGCAGTCAGGTCGTCCAAGTCGGGATTCGGTACCTCCAGGGCTCCGCGCAGGCGGGGCTGACGCAGTGGGGGCTCATCATGGCCGGCGCGGTGCTCGCGTTGCTCCCGCCGCTCGCGGTGCTCGTCGTGCTACACCGACCGCTCCTGCGAACGCTCACCATCCAACAGAAATAGCGAACTCACCATGTCAGACATCACGATTCAGAACCTACGGAAGACGTACGACGACGTGCGCGCCGTGAAGGGTATCGACCTCGAAATCGACGACGGGGAGTTCCTCGTCGTCGTCGGCCCCTCGGGGTGCGGGAAATCCACGACGCTCCGAATGCTCGCCGGCCTCGAATCGGTGACGGACGGCTCCATCGCCATCGGCGACCGCGTCGTCAACGAGGTGCCGCCGAAGGACCGAAGCATCGCGATGGTGTTTCAGAACTACGCGCTGTACCCCCACATGACGGCGGCGGAGAACATGAAATTCGGCATGAAATCGGCCAGCGAGTTCTCCGCCGACGAAATCGAGCGCCGCGTCGAACAGGCAACCGAGACGCTCGGAATCGCGCATCTCCGCGACCGGAAGCCGAAGGAACTCTCCGGCGGGGAGCGGCAGCGAGTCGCCATCGGCCGGGCGCTCGTCCGCGAACCGGACGTGTTCCTGATGGACGAGCCGCTTTCGAACCTCGACGCGAAGCTCCGGGTGCAGATGCGCGCCGAGTTGCTCAAGCTCCACCGCGACCTCGATACGACGACCGTCTACGTCACCCACGACCAGACGGAGGCGATGACGCTCGGCGACAGAGTCGCCGTGCTCGAAGACGGGAAACTCCAGCAGGTCGCGCCGCCCCAAGAGCTGTACGACTACCCGACGAACCGGTTCGTCGCGGGCTTCGTCGGCGAGCCCGCGATGAACTTCGTTCCGGTGGCGGTCCGTCGGCAACGCGGTGAACACGTCGCCGAAGCGCCGGGACTCTCGCTTACGCTCCCCGCCGGGTCCGGACTGGACGACGTGGACGACGACGGTCTCACGCTCGGCGTCAGACCCGAAGACGTGTCTCTCGTCTCGAACACCGCCGGGGCGTCGGAGTCGTTCACCGCCGAGGTGACGGTCACCGAACCGCTCGGCGAGCTCCTGCTCTTGCACTGTCGCCTCGGCGACGAGGAGATTCGGGTCAAGGTCGAGCCGCGAAGCCGAATCACGGCCGGCGACACCGTCGAACTCGCCGTCGATACGGACCGTCTGCACCTGTTCGATTCGAGCGGCGACGCCGTCTACCACTCGTCGGTTCCCGAGCGGGCGACCGAGAGCGTCGCGGCCGATTGACGAGGCGAGCGGCGAAGCGAGCGCAGGGCGCGCCGCTACCGCCCGTCGAACGATTCGGGTGACAGGTCGAGGCCCGCCCGCTCCTCATCGGTGAGTTCTTCGAGAACGCTCGTCCCGGAGCCGGGCTTCGAGTCCCACGACCAGTCCTCGTGGAGGCGGAGGCGGCCGTCGCCCAGTCGCTCGATGCGGTCCGTGGAGTGGCCGGTCGCGGTCGTCCCGTCTTCGGTGACGTGAGAGTACCGGAAGTCGAGCGTGTCGCCGAGGTGGCGGCCGACGAGGTGGCCCAACCTGACGGTTCCGCCGCGGTACGTCGCGTGAAGCAGGTCGTCGGACTGGTCGAACCAGAAGTAGGTGTCGCCGCCGACGTCGCCGCTCTCGGCGTTGGCGACCGATTTGAAGACTCGTCCGTCGAGCGACGGCGCGTGAGATTCGGGCATAGTCCGTGTGCGAGGCCGAACGATATGAGTGGTCCGCCGAGACGCGCGAGATACCCGCTTGTCTCCCGACCGACCGTCACGACCCGTCACGACCCGTCGGTCAGTGGCTCCCCCGGTCCCCCGAGCCGCCGTCAGAGCCGGTTTCGACCGCGTCAGTCGCCTTATCGATGCCTCTCTTGGCCTTCTCCTCGCTCACCTTCGTCCGCTTTCCGACTTGTTTGGCGACTTCGTCTTCGCGTCCCTCTACGAGGCCGAGCAGCCGTCGAAGCTTGCTCATCACGCCCATAGCGTCGGCGGTAACGACTCCTCGGAAGAAAAGGTGGCGGCCGTCGAACGAACACGGCGGGTTCCGAGAGCACACGCCGATGAAATATAAATAATCAGATATACATTTGAAATTGGTATTTCACGGGGAGCCACTTCGAATCTCGATTCGTGGTTCGGGGGTACGAGGGAACGAACAAGAGAGGCGAACGGGCCGCAACGACGGTTAGTTCGACGTTTACGGGGTCTTTTCGGGGGCGAATCGCAACGACCCGAACCAGCGTTGGTCGGTACCGGAAACCGAGTCGAAAATCGGAGCGAACGGGATATATTGTGCTCTTCACCGTTTCAGCGTTCAAATAGTGACGTTTCTGATATCGTCGAACGCGAGTCGAGAGATAGCCTCTCAGAAACGAATTATTACTGGATTCCGATAGTACAGAAGACTAGTCTTGTATTCGATAGTATTGATACGCCGGCCGTAATCGAGAGCGTTCGGTCACTGCGTCCGAACGCCCGTTCAGGCGGGTGGAGCGGTACGAGAATATATTACAGACGTACGAGCGTAATTTGTTGATTCGTAGTAATAATCCAGCGGAGAGCGCGGCTGTAACTATCGTGGGTATATAACGTTCGGCGATTCCGAACGCCCGAGGACGCTCGACCGCGGAGAGTGACGCGGGGCGGTCCCACCCGAGTCACGCGAGCGCGAGCTCCAGTTCGAACTCGCTGACGATGTCTCTAACCGTGTGTGCGAGTTCGGCTTTCCTGTCCTCGCCGGTCACCGAGTGAGCCGGTCCCGTGACGCTGAAACCGCCGATAACGTCGCCGGAGCGCCGCGTCGCGGCGACGCCGATGGCGTAGAGTTCGTTGAAGTTCTCGGCGCGGTTGACGGCGTAGCCCTGCTCGCGGACGCGCTCCAGTTCCTCGAACAGCGCCTCGCGGTCGGTGGTGGTGTTTTCCGTCTCCCGCGGGAGGCCCCACCGGTCGATTATCTGTTCGATGCGCGGCTCCGGGAGTTCCGCGAGAATCGCCTTCCCGACGGCGGTGTTGTGCAGGAACAACCGGTTACCGAGTTGCTCGTGGGACCACCCCATCTTACTCCCCGACGCGGTGTGCAGGAAGACGGCCTTCCCGCCCATCTCGACGGTGAAAATCGACCGGAGGCGTGTCTCTTCGAACAGTCGCTCGGTGAACTGTCGCGCGAGGACGAACGCCGGCTCCCGCGTCCGGACTTGGTTCCCCAATCGGAGCAGTTCCGGACCGATAAAGTAGAAATCGCCCTCTTTGATGACGAACTGTTCCTGCTTGAGCGTCGCGAGGTGACCGTGAATCGTGCTCTTGGGCTTGTCCATCCGCTCGGCGATTTCGGAGACTCTCGCGCCGTCTATCGCTTCGAGTTGCTTCAGAATCGCTATCGAAGTGGCGGTCGTCCGAAGCGTCGTGGGCGAGTCATCCGTTGGCATACCTCGATATCTTCGGCCACGTATTTAAAGTTCAGGAAGGCCGAACGGCCGGTCGGCGACGCGGCGCGGCGCGGTCCGCCGGGCACAGCGTCGGCGAGCGCGTTCATCCCTCGACTTCGACCCAGCCGCCGCGCTCTCCGGACTCGTAGGCCGCGTCGAGGACGCGCAGCAGTTGCACGGCGTCGTCGACCGTCGCGGGCACGTCGCCGGTGTCGTAGCCCGCGAAGTAGTCCTCGAAGTAGTCCTGTACGAAGTCGCCCCACGCCGGGAACCGGTCGTAGGTGAACTCGAACTCGACGGTCCGTTTCGGCGCGGCGGTCCAGTCGGGGTGCTCCGAGGTGATGTCGAGCGGGACCGTGGGTTCGTGCTGCAGCGAGTCGTGGTGCAGCGGCGTCAGCGCCTGCGCGTCGGTGCCGTAGATGCCGAGGTGCGTGTCCTTGCCGCGGTCGCTCAGGTAGTAGCCGGTGTGATACGTGCCGAGCGTCCCGCTTTCGGTCTCGAACTGGAGGACCGCCCCGGCTTCCACGTCCGCCTCGACCGCGTCGTGGAATCGGGCGTTCACCCGCGCGATGGGGTCGTCGAGAATCCACGGCATCACGTCGACCCAGTGCGGACCGATCCACTGGAGCGCGCCGCCGCGACTCGTCTCTCGGTCGTAGAGGTAGTGGTCGGTGTCCCGGTAGGAGAGCTGGCTGGCGTTGAAGCGGCCGTCGAGCGTCCACACGTCGCCGAAGAAGCCCTCCGAAACCCGGTCGCGGAGCGTCATCGCGACGGGGTTGCGACGGTAGTACATCGTCGGCGAGACGGTCACGCCGAGTTCGTTGGCCCGCTCGGCGATGGCTTCGAGGTCGGCGGCGGTCCGGGCGATGGGCTTCTCGCTGATGACGTGGACGCCGTTTTCGACGGCGCTCTCGACGATTGCCGGCGTCTCGTCGCTCCGGTGGGTTATCCACGCCACGTCGACGTCGGCGTCTGAGACGAGTTCGTGAGGGTCCTCGTACACCGCCGCGCCGCCGACGAGGTCCGCCATGTCCTGTCCCTCGGTCGTGATTTCGTCGGGTCGGTCGTCCATCGCCGCGATATTCGCCACGTCGACCCGTCGTCCCGGTTCGCAGACCGCGGTAATCGTCGCGTCCAACTCGCTCGCGACGGCGAAGTAAGGGTCCCGGTGGTGGTGGTCGATACCGATGTATCCGATGTTCGCACCCATACACGTAGTTCATAGAAAATAATTTAAAAATATGTGGGTACGGGCAAGATAGCCGGCGGCGAACGGGGTGGCGGCGGACGGTGCGTCGGCCTCGTGCGGTCAGCGCCGCGGCGTCTCGACCCGCCGGGACCACGACCGGAGCCACGGGCGGGTTCCGCCGTTGGGGACGTTCAGTTCGTGGCTGTTGACCGGGAGGTCCGGGTAGCCGCCGACCCGCTTTTGGCTGTCGACGAGATAGCTCGCGCCGAGTTCGACGTGTTCGAGGATGCGCTCGTCGGTCGCGGTCCGGTCGGCGGGCCGCGCGCCGACGTTTGCGAGGTTGTGTTCGAACGTCCGGTCCGACGGCATCGCGGCCAGTCCGTCGGGCCAGAGCGGCCGCTCGTCGACCACGGTCACGTCGTCGTCGACCATCGCCACGTCGTCGTCGTCGGTGACGTTGTCTTCGAGGTACACCACGGCCGTGTCCACGCCGTCCTCGGCGAAGACGTTCGCCTTCTCCGAGTTGGGCTGGAGGTAGGCGTTGCCGACGATGCTCGCCTCGGTGTCGGGGTCCAACCACGTTCCGTCCTCGAAGTCGTACATCACGTTGTTGACGACGACGCTCTCGGTTCCCTCCTTGAGTCTGGGGTGGCGGTCGGTGTTGAACGCCCAGACGTTCCCCAGCATGGCGACGTTCTTCGCGTCGTTGCCGATGAGCGAGCCGTAGCCGTGTTCGCCCTTCGGGTGGACCGAGTCGTCGAGCGCCTCGGCGACGAGGCAGTTCGAGACGGTCGTGTCGGCGGTCTCGTAGCCGACCGAGAGACACTCGTCGACGCTCCACGAGGCAGAGACGTGGTCGATGACGTTGTTCTCCGTCTCGTCGGCCGTGTTGACCGTGTCGAGCGCCCAGTCCTCTGTCGGTTCATCGATGCCCGCGTCGCCGAGTCGAACCCGAACGTGCTGGAGGACGCAGTCGCTCGCCGCGATATTCACGCGTCCTTTGACCAGCGTGACGCCCGGCGAGGGCGCGGTCTGACCCGCGATGTAGCACTTGTCGTACGGAATCGGGAGGTCGCGCACGCCGAGGTCGATTGTACCGCTGGTCTCGAAGACGACCAGTCGCTCGCCGTCGACGGTGACCGCCTTCTCCAGTTGGCGGCGCGTCGGCTCGGTTATCACGATGACCGGCGTGTCGTCGTCGAGCCACGGGGCCGCATCGGCGAACCCGTCACTCGGTCCGAACTGCGACGCGCTGTCCGGGCCGGCGTCGGCCGGGACCTCGCTGTTCGACGGGCTCGGCGTGCTGAACGTGGAGACTGCGCCCCATGCAGTATCGCCGTCTGCCGTGTCGGCCACCGCGCGCACCTCGTAGTAGCGGCGTTCCGTCAGGTCGTCAGCCTCGACGTTGAACGCGCCCGACGAGGTGAGTTGCGTCGATTCCGTGGTCTGCCACGCTTCGGTCGGTACCTCCCGATACTCGAAGTAACAGTCCGCGGAATCGGCACCGCCGAGGTCGCCGAGTTCGCCGGTGAGCGTCGCGGAGTCGGGACCGACGTCGGTCACGTCGCCGGTCGAGACGAGCGGGACGCCCGTCGTGTTCTCCACGCTCCCCGCGACGTCGACGTCGCCGATATCGCGGTTCCGGTCGGGTTCGACGCCCGAGAGGCTCTGAAACGTCGCCGTCGCGAGCGTCCCCGAGAGGTGACTGGTGACGGCCAGTCCGACGTAGACGCTGTCGCCCAGCGAGATGTCGTCGGCCCCGAGCGTGTTAATCGACGTCCACGTCTCGCCGTCCGTGGAGCGGTACGTCTCTATCGTGTCGCCGTGTCGCGTGAGGCGGAGCCAGTCGGCCGATGTGCCGCCGACGCTATCCGTCTCAGCGCCGTCTTCGGGCCGATACTGCATCGACGCCTCGCCGTTGGGTCGCCGGCGGACCATGACGTTCTTCGAGTCGGGGTCGAGCGACTCGCGGACCATCGGACCCGCCTTCGTCCAACTTTCGACGTTGTCGATGCCGGTGTTCTGGACGGCGACGTCGAAGTCGCCGCTCAGCTCCGTGTAGTGGTAGTGGAACGCGTCGGCCGTCCCCCAGATGTCGTCGCCGCCGCCTCGCATCGTAATCACGGTCGCGGCCGCGGCACTGCCGCCGAAGAGGCCAGTCGTCGCCGCACCGATACTCCCGGCTCCGAGCACGCGGAGGAACGTTCTCCTATCAGGTTTCATGAGCGTATCACTCGAACAGATAACATATTCAACGATTGTTATAATTTACGGCGGCCTCGAACCCCGGCGGCCGGAAGTACATAAAGTTCGAACCAGTCGAACAGATTCCGTCGTTTCGGGGGCGAGATAACGGGATAGAGCCGAATGTATTACAGACATATGTTTGTAACACATTGTTCATTGCTTATAAAGTTCGGAGAGTTCGAATCGGTATGCGAATCGCTCGCGGCGCGGGCGGGGACCCGCTCTCACGCGGGGTGCGATGAGTCAGATTCACGACGAAGAGCCGTTCGAGCGCGCGAATCGCCGTCCATTGGGAACCCGATTCATGCAAAAGGTTATTACGCTCCGACAATCAGGTTGGTGCAACGAGTCAGCCCATGCAAGAGCTAGGTATCATTATGAACGGCGTGACCGGCCGGATGGGAACGAATCAGCATCTCATCCGCTCTATCGTCGCGCTGCGCGAGGAGGGCGGCGTGGAACTTCCCAGCGGGGAACGGGTGATGCCGGACCCGATTCTCGTCGGCCGCAACGAACGCAAACTCCGCGAACTGAGCGAGGAACACGGCATCGACCGCTGGACCGTCGACCCCGACCTCGAAACGTGTCTCGACGGCGACGACGAGGTGTACTTCGACTCGCAGATTACTCCCCGCCGGCCGGACAGCGTCATGAAGGCCATCGACGCCGGAAAGCACGTCTACTGCGAGAAACCGCTGGCGAGCGACCTCAGCGCCGCGCTCGACGTGGCCGGGATGGCCGAAGACAGCGACGTGAAACACGGCATCGTGCAGGACAAACTCTGGCTCCCGGGGCTGTTGAAGCTCCAGCGGCTCATCGAACAGGACTTCTTCGGCGATATCCTCTCCGTGCGCGTCGAGTTCGGCTACTGGGTGTTCACCGGGCACGGACAGGAGGCACAGCGCCCCTCGTGGAACTACCGGGCCGAGGACGGCGGCGGCATCGTCGACGACATGTTCTCCCACTGGAGCTACGTGCTGGAGAACCTCTTCGGCGAGGTGGAGTCCGTCCGCTGTCTCCAGAAGACCCACATCGACGAGCGAATCGACGAGGACGGCGAGCCGTACGAGGCGACCGCCGACGACGCCGCCTACGCCATCATGGAACTGGAAGACGACATCGTCGCCCAGCTCAACTCCTCGTGGACCGTCCGCGTCAACCGCGACGACCTCCTCGAAATTCAGGTCGACGGGACCGACGGCAGCGCGGTCGCCGGCCTGCGCGACTGCAAGACGCAGGGCCACGCGAACACGCCGAAACCGGAGTGGAACCCGGACACGCCGAAGGAACACGACTTCTACGAGGACTGGACGGGCGTCCCGAACAACCGGGTGTTCGAGAACGCGTTCAAGCTCCAGTGGGAGAAGTTCATCCGCCACGTCGTCGCCGACGAGCCGTTCCCGTGGGACTTCACCGCCGGAGCGCGCGGCGTCCAACTCACCGAGGCGAGCTATCGGTCCTCCGAGGAGGGCCGCCGCGTCGTTCTCGACGACCTCAACGCGTAGAAAAGCCCCCCGACGAACAGTTTTATGTCGAACTCGGCCGTCGAGTGGCGCATGCACACAGATGGCGACGAGAACCCCACAGACTGGCTCTCCGTGCCGGAGGACGTTATCCTCGAAGCGTGCGGAAACCCCCCGCTCCCCGAGTTAGGCGTCATCGAACAGCTCTGGGAGACGGAGCCGATTCCGGAAGCCGAGGTCCCGGAGGCGGCCGCGAGCGCCGTCGCCGCGCTGTCGTTCGCGGACGTTCCCGACGGCGGCGAGGTCGCACTCGGGGTCGGGAGCCGCGGTATCGCGAACATACCCGAAATCGTCGCGGGCGTCGTCGACGCCGTCTCCGAGGCGGGCTACGAGCCGTTCGTCTTCCCCGCGATGGGGAGCCACGGCGGCGCGACCGGCGAGGGACAGCGGGAGATGCTGAACGAACTCGGCGTCACCGAAGCACGAATCGGCTGTGAGATTCGGTCCAGCATGGAGGTCGTGGAGGTCGGGCGCACGCCGGACCGCGACGTGCCCGTCGTCGCCGACGCCAACGCGGCGGGCGCGGACGCCATCGTCCCCATCAACCGCGTCAAGCCCCACACCGACTTCGACGGCGAGGTCGAAAGCGGGCTGTCGAAGATGCTCGTCATCGGCATGGGCAAACAGCGCGGCGCGCAGATCGCCCACAAGTGGGCGGTCGACTGGTCGTTCCGGCGGATGATTCCCGAGATAACCGAGCAACTCTTGGACTCGCTTCCCATCGTGGGCGGCGTCGCCATCGTGGAAGACCAGCACGACGACACCACGCTGGTCGAGGGCGTCCCCCCGTCGGGCTTCCTCGACCGCGAGCGCGAACTGCTCGAAACCGCGTACGAACTGATGCCGAAGCTCCCGTTCGAGGAGCTCGATTTGGTCGTGTTCGACCGACAGGGCAAGGAGATTAGCGGGCAGGGGATGGACACGAACGTCATCGGCCGCCGGCCGTTCTCCATCAACGAGCCCGCCCCCGAGAAGCCGAACGTCAAGCGCATCTACACCCGCGGACTGACCGACAAGACCCACGGCAACGCGATGGGCGTCGGGTCGGCGGACGTGATTCACGAGGACATCGTCGCCGAGTTGGACGCGGGGACGACGCTCATCAACGCGCTCACCGCGAGCACCATCCGCGGCGTGAAGCTCCCGCCCGTCGTCGAGACCGACCGCGCGGGCGTGGTCGCGGCGCTGTCGACCATCGGCGTCGTCGACCTCGACACGGTCCGGGTCGTCCGCGCGGCCGACACCATGCACCTCCACCGGCTGTACGCCTCGCCGGCGCTGGTCGAGGAGGCCCGCGACCGCGACGACCTGCGCGTGGTCGAGGAGCCCTCGGCGATAGCGTTCGAAGACGGGCGGTTCGCCGCGCCGTCGATCCGGGACTGAAGCGCGCAGGAACGTCTTTTTCGAAAAAACGGGGTTGTCGGGCGTCGCTTACCGCTCGACCGGTTCGGACTGTGCCGAGACGACGGCCTCGTCCATGTCGCCGTAGTTGCCCGCGAGGAGCACCGACGACTCGCCGTCATTCGCGTCATCCCCGTCATTCGCGCCGTCGCGGACGCGGGCGAACGGTTCGCCGTCCTCGGGGGCGACACAGCCGCCGATTCGGAGGTGTTCGACGCCGTCCGCCTCGACGGCCGGCCCCCCGTCGGACTGGGCTTCGAAGCCGTCGAGGACGACCGTCGAACTCGCTTCCGCGGTCAGCGGGGTCCCGCTCCCGTCGGGGACCGTCACGCGAACGTCCGTGAACGAGACGCTCCCGAGCGACTTACAGAAGACGCCGTGTCGCTGGTCGTAGCCGTTCGCCATCGCCGGCGAGAGGTCCGAGGCGTCGAAGGGGCGAGTCGCGTCGATGTCCACGTCGGTAAAGGAGATGCTCTCGAAGCGCCGTTCGGGAAGGCCCGCGAGGAACGCCGCCGACTCGACCTCCTCGGCGGTGATGTGGTGGAAGTCGACGTTGCGGACGTTCGGCGTCGCCTCGGTGACGGGCTCGGGGTCGCTGTCGATGTCCGTCTGGTAGTAGCCGTTGATGACGAACGGGCAGGCGACGCGGCGCATGACGATGGTGTCGAACCGGAGGTCCTCGACCGTCCCGCCGCGGCCGCGCTTGGACTTGATGCGGATGCCGCGGTCGGTGTCGGTGAAGGTGCAGTTCGTGACGGTGACGTGTCGCACGTCGCCGGCCGTCTCGCTCCCGATGACGACGCCGCCGTGGCCGTGTTCGACCGTGCAGTTCGTCACGACGACGTTCTCGGTCGGGCGACCGACCTCGCGGCCCTCCTCGTCCTTGCCGGACTTCAGGCAGATGGCGTCGTCGCCGGCGTCGATGTGGGTGTCGCTGACCCTGACGAACCGCGAGGAGTCGATGTCGATGCCGTCGCCGTTCGGGGCGTCCGGCGGGTTCTGAATCGATACGTCGTGAATCGTCACGTCCTCGGAGTAGACGACGTGCGTGTTCCAAAACGGGGAGTTCCGAAGCGTCACGCCGGAGAGGGTCACGTTCTCACAGCCGTCGATTTGGAGTAGCGGCGGGCGCACCGTGAACGTGCTCACCTCGTCCTGCTGGTTGCCGCGCCGAATCTCTTCGAGTCGCTCGGCGAGTTCGGAGGGGTACTGTTCGGGCGGTAACGACACGAACTCCCACCAGTAGGAGCCGCCGCCGTCGATGACGCCCTCGCCGGTGATGGTGACGTTGGAGGCGTCGGCCACGTGGAGACACGGGTGGAAGCCGTCTTGGTCCCACCCCTCCCATCGGCTCTCGACCGTCGGGAACTCGGTGAAGTCCTCGACGAACCGGAGTTCCGCGCCGTTCGCCAGCCTGAGAGTCGTGTCGTCGCCGACGCGGAGCGGGGCGCTTCGGTACGTCCCCGGCGGGAGATACACCTCGCCGCCCTCGCCGGCGCAGTCGTCGAGCGCCGCCTGAATCGCCGCCGTGTCGAGCGAATCGTCGTCGTCGGTACCGTAGTCACGCACGTTCCGCTGTTCGAGAGTCACGCCTCAAGCATCCGCGAGCGAATTGATAAACGTTGTGCCGGGGTAACACGACGCAGCACGGCCTGTCCCCGTGGGGAGGGGTACGGCGAGTCGGCTCAGAGTCGGTCGCGCAGGAAGGGCCACGCGCCGGCCTCGAAGAAGCGGTGGCCGCCGTCGCCGACGAACAGGCTACATTCGCCTGCCGCGTCCGCGGCGCAGTACCGCCCGCGAATGCGGTCGAACGCCCGTCTCGCCCCGGCTATCGGGAAGATGGGGTCGGCGTCGCCCGCGACGACGCGGAGCGGCCGCGGGGCGACGAGACCGGCGACGTCCCACACCTCGCCGAGGCGTCGGAGACCGGGGACGTAGTTGCACAGACAGTGGTCGATGGGGACGATAGAGTCCTCGAACGGGCAGACCGACGCGCAGGCGACGACGGCCCCGACTCGCTCATCGAGCGCGCCCGCGAGGAGCGCGACGGTCCCGCCGCCGGAGTGGCCGCAGACGGCCAGTCGGTCCGCGTCGAGGTCGGGACGGTCCGCGACGAAGTCGACCAGGCGGCCCACGTCCCAGACGCGCTCGCCGACGAGCGACCGGCCGACGAGTTGGGCGCGCTTCTGCCAGTACGCACACGCGCTGACGGCGTCGGACGCGTTCGGTTCGTCGGCCGCGTCGGGACGTAGTTCGCCGAAGGCGCGCATGTCGGGAGCGACGACGGCGAAGCCACGGCGGACCGCCTGCCGCGCGATGTCCCGTCGGTCGTCGGCGATGTGACGGCGGGCCGCCTCGTCGTCGGCGACGCCGGCGGCGAGGTCTTTGCCGTGTTCGGAGTGGCCGTGCAGCGCGACGACGACGGGATACGGCGGGTCCACCGAGTCGGGGACGAGCAGGTAGAACGGGACGCGGAACCCCCGTTCCGTGCGGACGCTCCACGTCTGTCGCTGGTACCGCCGGCGTTGAACCGTCGCTCCCGGGCGCTCCCGTCGCCTCGGGTCGATGTCCTCGACGGTGCGGTCACGCATCGTCGGAAACCCGAGCACGTCGCGCAGTTCGCCGCGGAACGACGCCTGCCACGCCGCGAACGCCCGGCCGGGTTCGCCCGCAGACGCGGCCGAACTGTCGCCGCTGTCGCTCGCTCGGAGGACGCCGTCGAACCAGTCGTCGTAGTCGAAGCCAGTCATTCGGTGTCGGTCCGACGAACGCGACGGGGTCACAAGTGCGTGTCGACGCCGCGAATTAGCGGAGTCGTTCCCCGTGTGCGAACGCGAGGGCGATTTCGGAAAACGGTCGTCTGAGACACTCTTTCGTCCGACTTCAGCAAGCGCCCGCGTCAGTCGAGTCGTCCTGAAACCGAGTGAGTGAGTATTACGCTTGTAGCGGCGTCACGGTGGGAGACATTTCGCTGTTCTCCCCATATTCGGCGCACAAAGGCCACGAAACGGGATATTCACTCGTACGAGACACTGACCGAAGTCCGGTTCGGTGCGAACGTTCAGACGTCGGCTGTGGGTGAGTTCCCCCTGTGCGAACAGAAACGGCCGTCTCGGAGGCGATTGTGGCGCGGAAATCGAGAGACTGCGGCGTGTTCGGGGTCGAAAATGGCATCGTACTACGAAGAACGGAGGTGATGCGAGTCGAGGGCGGCGGCGAGAACGAAAACGGGGCGGACCGACGGCCGGTCAGTCGAGGGCGTCACTCAGGTAGCCACAGCGCCAGAAGACGACGCCGACGGTCAGGAGGAGTACGCCGGCGAGAGCGAAGTCCATCATGAGGACGACGTACGACGCCGTCCCGCGTTCGATGCCCGTCATCGCGAGGAGGCCGAGCACGACGATAAGCAGGGTGAACGAGAGCACGCTCGTCCAGAGCATCTTCTTTCGGCAGATCCAACATTTGAAGTACGACCGTTCTGAGGTTCCCATTACCGGCGGTTTCGGGAAACGCGATAATAGTCCTTTGGGGCCACCGTCCTTCGGTTCGGCCGCCGCAGGTCCCGGGAGCGGCCGCGCTACCGTGTCGTGTCATTATACAATCAGCATTATCGATGGATGTATATAGAATAGTCATAATGGGTAGTGTGTGATGGATTCGCAAAGCAGCGCTGAGTCCGACAAGTGGATCAGCGACGGAGAATGGGAAGACGTGTCGTCGCAGACGCGGCGTCGTCTGCTTCGAAACGCGTTCGGTGCCACGGCCGGCGCCGCCGCGCTGGCTGGGTGTAGTCAGGGCGGAGACGAGGACACGCCGACGCCCCTCGAAAACGAGGGCGGCGGCGGCGGAAGCACGACGACCGACGGCGAGTCGAGCGGCCAGTCGTCGGGGACGACA
Organism: Haloferax sp. S2CR25; assembly: GCF_031624535.1. NCBI lineage: Archaea > Methanobacteriati > Methanobacteriota > Halobacteria > Halobacteriales > Haloferacaceae > Haloferax > Haloferax sp. S2CR25. The sequence goes on along the minus strand of NZ_JAMQOO010000003.1, from coordinate 404,299 downwards.
CTCAACCACATCATCTCGCTCGCGCCGACGAACGCCCGGTTCAACCCCTACGGTAACGCCGCGAACTTCTCGTTCCGGTGGTACTGGGCGATGTTCGACCAGTTGGCAGTCCACGACAAGGTGTCGAACAAGACGAAGGGGATGGTCGTCAAGGACTGGGAGTACGCCGACAACGGACAGGTCACGTGGAACATCCGCGACACCTACACGTGGCACAACGGCGACGACCTGACGGCGGAGGACGTGACGACGCAGCTCAAAATCGGTCAGCTGATGCAGACCGTCCACAAGGGCTACGGCGCACAGCCCCTGTACGAGAACGTAGAGCAGACCGGGAAGTACGAACTCACCTTCGACCTCGTCGAGCCCGGCATCAGCCGGGAGATATTCGAGTTCGGTCACATGAAGCGCCGGGCGTGGCTCTGGGCGCACCGAGACATCTGGGGACAGTACGCCGAGATGTTCGACGACGCCACCACCGAATCGGAGCGGACCTCCGCCCAGCAGGAGATGATGCAGGCGATTCAGCAGGACGTCTGGGACAACGCGAACGTGCCGGGGAACTCCGTCTGGGAGTTCGTCAGCGGAGAGGAGAACGTCGCGCACTTCGAGCCCTACGACGACTACGTCAGCCCGTTCAGCGACGCCGAGTGGTCGAGCGGCGAAATCACGGGCGACATGATAGACTACAACCTCGATTGGCACCGCTACCCGAACCAACAACAGCGGACCAAGGCGATGCAGGAGGGCGTCATCGACGTGAGCTACCCGCCGGAGTCGCAGTCCGCCCGAGACCAACTCAAAGAAAACGGCTGGGGGCCGGCCGACAGCCTCTCCGAGGACCAGATCACGCCGCAGATGCGCAGCGGGGCGATGGGCGTCCTGCTCAACTGTCAGAGCGACATCACCGGCGACCCGCGCGTTCGGAAGGCGATTCACCACATCGTCCCCCGGAAGCCGCTCGTCGAGTGGGTTCCTGACTACGGCACTTACTGGGTCGAAGACCGCATTCCGTCCGGCATCGGGCAGGACAAGGAAGTGCCGTGGTTCGGCGGGAACTCCAACTGGCCGAGCGGGGACCTCGCGAGTCTCGAACGGTACGCACACACGGAGAGCGACGTGGACGAACAGCGAGCGACCGAACTCCTCGAAGCCGCCGGCTTCACGAAGCCGGGCAACCGCTGGAAGGACCCCAACGGCGAGAACGTCACCCTTCGGTTCTACACGGCGACCTCCGACGAGGAGCCGATGGCCCTGCGGTTCGCCCAAATCGCGAAGACCTACCTGGACGACTTCGGCCTCCAGACCGAAGTGACCGCACAGGAGGCGACCATCCGCGCGGGGAAGACGCTGGAGTCAGGCGACTGGGAGCTGCTGTTCGACAACTGGGGCGGGGCGAAGTCCGGTCCGCCGTTCCTCGGCTTCTCGAACTCGTTCAGAGTTCAGGAGTCGCTGTCCGGACAGCCGCTTCCGACCAACGACAACTGGGCGATGGACCGCGTGGTCGAGGTGCCGTACCCCATCGGCGACCCGAGCGGCGACCTCCAAGAGGTCGACGTCATCGACAAGCTCAACGAGCTTCGGACGCAGATGTCGGACGAAGAGCGCAGACAGAAAGTCGCCGAAGTCTCGTGGATATTCAACCAGTCCCTACCGATGATGCTCATCAACGAGGAGGGCGGCACCGGCGGCTACTGGTTGAATCACGACAACTGGGAGACGAAGCCGCCGAACAACAACCGGAACCCCGCGTACCGCTACGAAATCGTCGAGATCGGCCAGTACTCGTACTGTCAGTACATGGCCAAGATGGGAACCGAGTACTTCCACTCGGCCGGAGGACAGTAAGCGCCGAGAGCGCCGCCCTCTGAACCAGAACCCGTCGTCTCACCGAGTCAGTCAGAACGTATCAGCCATGCGGTGAACTCCTCGTCCGGAGGCCGAGATACTCGCCTCCGGGCGCGACGACGGCGAGGCCGGTTCGGTCGAGTGCGGTCGAAAGTAGCCCTATTCATAATGATTAAGTGCGCTCATGAGAGCTAACAACTAGCAAGGATGGTCGAGAAAAATTACTACGTGCGCCGGATAGCGCAGGCCCTGATAACGGTCTGGGCGGCGATTACGTTCTCGTTCGCGACGGTTCGGCTCATACCCGGTGGGCCGATGGACTACATCGCCGCGCAGATCAGACAGCGGTCCGGAGGGGCGGTTTCGACGACCCGCCTCAACCAGATGGTCGAGATGTACTCGAACGTCAATCCGGACAAGCCGATGCTGCAGGCGTACGTCGAATACATCGTATCGGTCGCACAATTTGACTTCGGACGGTCTATCTTCTACGCGCAGCCGGTCTGGGACGTGCTCGGACCGGCGATTCCGTGGACGATGTTCGTCTCCCTTTTCGCCCTCGTCATCGGCACCATCATGGTGTTCCTCATCGGCGGCTTCCTCGCCGTCCACGAGGGCGACAGTTGGGACGTCGTGGGGAGCTACTTCGTCATCTTCTCCGACGCGGTCCCGTACTACATCGTCGGACTCGTGTTGCTGTTCACGCTCGGGTTCGGCACCGAGTTCTTCCCCAACGGCGGGCGGTACGACAACGCGCTCACGCCCGGCTTCAACGTCGAGTTCATGGCCAGCGTGCTGCGACACGCGGCGCTGCCCATCATGTCGTTCGCGCTGACCTCGTGGGGCGGCCTCGAATTCCGGGCGCACTGTACCCGCATCATCGGCGAAGACTACGTCGACGTGGCGGAACTCAGGGGACTGCCCGACAGCAGGATTCAATTGCGCTACATCGGCTGGAACTCGATGCTCCCGATGTACACGGGTCTCATGGCCGGTCTCGCCAGCCTCTTCGGCGGGTCGGTCATCATGGAGCAGATATTCCGCTACCGCGGCATGGGCTTTTACTTCTACGAGGCCACGATGGCGCGGGACTACACGACGGTCATGGCGGCGGTCATCCTCTTTACCCTCGTCACCGTTATCGGCCTGCTCATCGCCGACTTCACCTACGGCTTCATCGACCCCCGCGCCGGGCACACCCAGCGCGAGTCCTACTCGCGGTCGTACCGCGAAACGCTCCAGCGGTTCGTCAACCGCCTGCGGGGCGGCGGCGCGGACGAGACCGAAACCATCGACGACCGCATCGAAGGGAACCGCATCTCGTCCAGCGGCGCGATGAGCTTCGACGTCGATAGCTCCGACTTCTCGCGCGGCGAGTACATCAGAGAGCGAATCGACCAGAGCCTCCTGACCCCGTTCCGCATCATCTGGACCTCGCCGCGAGCGCGGGTCGGTGCGATAATCCTCGGCATCTTCGGGTTCCTCGGGCTGTTCGGGCCGTACATCGTCCGGCCCGTCGAACCGTTCCAGGGAGACATTCTCCTGCAACCGCTGGAGAACATGGCCTACCCGCTCGGCACCGACGACATCGGCCGCGACCTCCTCGCACAGCAGGTGCTCGCGACCCGTCCGATGCTCATCATGATGCTGTCGGGAGCCATGCTCACGCTGGGACTCGCCATCTTCTTCGGCGTCACGTCCGGCTACCTCGGCGGCGTCATCGACAAGGTGCTCATGACGGTGACCGACGTGATGATGAACATCCCCGGGCTGGCGCTCGTCATCGTCCTCGCCGTGATTCTCGAACCGAAGAGTCCGGTGTTCGTCGGGTTCGTGCTGGCAATCGACAACTGGCCACGGTTGGCCCGACAGCTCCGCTCGCAGGTGCTCACCATCCGCGGTGAGTCCCACGTCGAGGCCTCGCGGGTGCTCGGACTCCCCACGTCGAGCATCCTCTCGAAGAACGTCATGTCCCGGCTCATGCCGATGCTGACGATGGGAACGGTCGGGTCGATGCGGAACATCCTGATGGAGTCCGTCGGCCTGTACTTCATCGGCGTGCTGCCGTTCACGACGAGCAACTGGGGCGTCATCCTCAACGTCGCCCGCACCGGCGGGGCACTGTCGGGGATGGACCGCTTCCACTGGCTGCTCGCGCCGATACTGTTCATCGTCACGATGACGTACGGCCTCCAGCTGTTCGCGCAGGGGACGGACCGACTGTTCAACCCCCGTCTTCGCGCCCGCCACGCGGCCACCGTCTCGACCGACGACATGGAGGGCGGTCGCGGTGGCTCGGAGGGCGGCGACGGTGCCGCGTCCGCCGCGGACTGACTAGCACGACCCGGTCGGTCGGTTTCGCGTCGCTGTTTTTTCGGTCGTTCCGCGCCGAGAGCGCCCGTGTCACTCGGTCGCAGGGAAAAGGTTAACACACGCGCTATCGACCTACCAAACGGACTTCAACTATGAAAGTGGAGAAAGAAGGAAATACGACGCGGTACCTGCTCGGCCTCGTGATACTCGTTATCCTGCTCGTCGGGGTGTACTACGGATTCACCATGATGTGATCAGACCAGTCGGTACGCCCACAAGAGCACCCGGAACGCGACGGCGACGAACACCAGTAACCCACCGATTATTCCGAACATCCCCGCCCAGACGCCGGTCTGAAGGGCGGCACCGAAGAGAATCAACAGCGCGCCGAGGAGAATCACCGTCGAGGTGATGCCGCCGATTTTGGAGCGAACTGTCCACAGTACGTTCTGTCGCGTTTGTGCTTGCGCCATGTCAGCACGGACATCGCGGGCGAACTTATAGTTTTCCGGTATCGCTGGCTGAACCGTCCGAAGTGGCCGAAATTGGTCGAACCCGCTTGCACCGGCGGAAAGTATTAAGTAGGATTGAACGTGATATTTTCCTACTACGGTCACATGTTGACGATACGCACGCGTAACGGGCGGGGACGCTCGCCCGGCGCACGAACCGACGAGAGGGACTGACCATGGCGACACAACACACCAAACAGAAGATGCCAGACGAGCCGTCGGCCGAGCACAACGTGTTAGAGATAACGAACGCGAGCGTCGCGTTCGCGATGGAACGGGGGGACGCGCGGGTCCTCGACGACGTGTCGATTAACGTCCGCCGCGGCGAGGTGCTCGGCGTCGTCGGCGAGTCCGGGTCCGGCAAGTCGATGCTGGCGGACTCCATGCTCGACGCCATCGACTCGCCGGGGACGCTCACCGGCGACGTGGTGTTCAACCCGCCGGAGGGCGGCGAGCCCATCAGGGTCAACGACCTGAGCAAAGAGGAGCTTCGCCGGTTCCGCTGGGAACGGGTCTCGATGGTCGTTCAGGGAGCGCTCGACTCTTTTAACCCGACGCTCAGTATCGGCGATCACTTCGTCGAGACGCTCCGCGCGCACGACTACGATATTCAGGACGGGATGGAGCGCGCCCGACAGCTCATCTCCGACGTGCACCTCGAACCCGACCGCGTCCTCGACGCGTACCCCCACGAGCTCTCGGGCGGGATGAAACAGCGCGCGCTCATCGCGCTGAGCCTCATCCTCGACCCCGACGTGCTCGTGATGGACGAGCCGACCGCCGCGCTCGACCTCCTGATGCAGCAGTCGATTCTGAAGCTCCTCTCGGAGCTGAAAGCCGAGTACGACCTCACCATCGTCATCGTGACGCACGACCTGAGCCACGTCGCGCGCATCTCCGACCGCCTCGCGGTGATGTACGCCTTCGAACTGCTGGAACTCGGCCCGGTCGAAGACATCGTCATGGACCCCGCCCACCCCTACACGCGGGAGCTCCTCAACTCGATACCCGACATCGACGCCAACCTCGACGAGATGGCGTCCATCGAGGGGACGAGCCCGGACCCGCTGAACGTCCCGAAGGGCTGTTCGTACCACACCCGATGCCCACTCGCCGACGAGCAGTGCCGGGCGACGAACCCTGACCTCATGGAGGTGTCCGACGACCACGGGGCCGCGTGCTTCTACACGGACGAGGCCCGCGAGACGATTCCCCTCAAGAAGGAGGTCTCGAAATGAGCACCGACCCCCTGCTCCGCGTCGACGACCTGAGCGTCCACTTCGGCGGCAACGAGGGCATCCTCGACCGCTTCCTCGGCGACGACAAGGGCGTCGTCCGCGCCGTCGACGACGTCTCGCTCGACATCGGCGAGAACGACGTGGTCGCGCTCGTCGGCGAGTCCGGCTGTGGCAAGACGACGCTCGGGAAGGCCATGATCGGCCTCCAACGGCCCACCTCGGGGACGGTCAGCTTCCGCGGGCAGGACATCTGGAAGTCCGACCTCGAACCCGGCGACATCCCGTACAAGGAGATTCGGAAGTCGCTCCAGATGGTCCATCAGGACGCGGGGAACTCGCTTGACCCCAACCGGACGATATTCAAGAACCTCAATCCGGCGCTGAAGAAGTGGCGGCCGGAGCTCAACCTCGTCGAACGACGAGAGCTCGTCCACCAGATGCTCGATACGGTCGGCCTCACCCCCGCGGACGACTACGCCTCGCGGTACCCCCACCAGCTGAGCGGCGGGGAGGCCCAGCGGACCGTCATCGTCCGCTCGATGCTCCTCGAACCGGACCTCATCCTCGCCGACGAGGCCGTGAGCGCCCTCGACGTGTCGCTGCGGGTGAACCTGATGGACCTCCTCCTCGAACTGCAGGAGATGTTCAGCACCTCGTTCGTCTTCATCTCGCACAACATGGCGAACGCCCGCTACCTCGCCGGGCGCGCCGACGGTCGCATCGCCGTCATGTACCTCGGCCGCATCGTCGAAATCGGCCCGGCGGACGAGATTATCAAGAACCCCCAGCACCCGTACACCAAGAGCCTCCTGTGGGCGACTTCCGGTCTCTCGGAGATAAACGACCCCATCGAGACGCCGCCGGTCAGGAAAATCGACATCCCGGACCCGGAGAACCCGCCGAGCGGCTGTCGGTTCCACACCCGGTGTCCCGAGGCGCGGGAGTACTGTACGTCGAACACGCCGGACCTCTCGGGCATGAGCGGCCCGTCGGACCGCCACGAGGCGGCCTGCTTCGACGCCCACGACAGAATCGACTACCGGAACAGCGAACCGCTCAGCGACGACCTCGACATCGACGTCGCGGACGACGCGGAGCAACCGGCCGACTGAAAAACCTCGGTTCGGACTGCCGTTCAGGCGCCGGAACCGGCACCGAAACCCGCACTAAAACCTGTTTTCGCACCCGAGTTCAAGTTCACTCCGCGTCGTCCGCGGGACCGACGTCAGTCGGGAAGCCGTCGGGGACCGACGGGGGGCGCTCGCACTGCGCCGAGAGCTCGACGTACGCGCCCTCTTCGGCGGACTCGCGGATGCCGTCCATCGCTTCGAGGACGTGGAACCCGAGGTCGCCGCTGGTCCGGTGGTCCCAGTCGGAATCGAGCGAGTACGCGAGGTCGACGAGGCCGAGGCCGCGCTGTTGGCCGGGGTGGTCGCGCTCGACGGGAACCTCGCGCCACTCGCCGTCGTCGTCGTCGCTGCGGTGGACGCGGGGCGTCCCGTCGAACCGGTTGGGGTTGGTGACGCTCAGCGTCCCCTCGGTGCCGTAAATCTCGAACCCCGGCAGTTCGGACCCCCACACGTCGAAACTCGTCAGGAGCGTCCCCGTCGCGCCGTTCTCGAAGGTCACGACGGCCGTCTCGTGGGTCGGCACCGACACCGGAATCCGCTCGCCGCGGCGCGGTTCGCTCGTTATCTCGCGCTCTGCGAACGGCGTGTTCGCGGTGCCGGCGACCGACTGAATCGGGCCGAGAAGCGTCACGAGCGACGTGAGATAGTACGGGCCCATGTCGAAAAGCGGGCCGCCGCCTTCCGCGTAGAAGCCGTCGGGGTCCGGGTGCCAGTGTTCGTGGCCGTGGTTCGACCAGAACGCCGTCGCGCCGACGGGGTCGCCGATGCGGCTCTCGTCGATGAGGTCGCGGCAGGTCTGGATGCCGGTTCCGAGGACGGTGTCGGGCGCGACGCCGACGGTCAGTCCGCGCTCGGCGGCGGTCCCCAGAATCGCCTCGCCTTCGGCCTTGGTCGCCGCGAGCGGCTTTTCCGTGTAGGCGTGCTTGCCAGCCTGAAGCGCGGCCGACACGAGGTCGCCGTGGGTGCCCGCCGGCGTGAGCACGACCGCCACGTCGATTTCGGGGTCGGCGAGCAGGTCCTCGGTCGAGAGGACGCGGGGAACACCGTACTCGGCCGCTTTCGACTCCGCGCGGTCCGCGTCGAGGTCGGCGCAGGCGGCGATATCGAGGGCGTCGAAGCGGTTCCCCGCCTCGAAGTAGACGTCGCTGATGGCTCCACAACCGATGATACCGAGAGTCACGCGCTCCATACCGGGGCGACGCGGGAGAGGCCCAAATAGCTGTTGACGGGCGCGGGCGCGAGGGAGTCGTCGGGCGAGTCAGCGCGCTCAGTCGTCCGCGTCACCGGGGCCGGCGAGCGACGACACCGACACCCACTCGCCGCGGCTGTCCGAGCGCTCGGCGGCGAAAACGATGTCCAGCCCCGCCCTCGCCTCGTCCGGCGGCACCATCGGCGGTCGCCCCTCGGAGACGGCCGCGACGAAGTCGCGTATCTGTGTGACGTGCGGCCCGTCGGGGCACGGGTCGGGGAGGTCGACGGGTTGTGTCTCCCCGTTCACTTCGAACAGTTCGACGCCCGTCTCGGTGACGCGGAGCGTTCCCTCCGTCCCGTTGAATTCGAGACTGATGGGCTGTTGGGGTCGCGTCGCCGTCGTCGCCGACACCTGCCCGACCGCGCCGTCTTCGAATCGGAGGGAAAGAGCGGCCGTATCGGGTGCGTCGATGTCGTGGGACAGCGCGTCGCCGGTGCCGGCGACCCGTGACACGTCGCCCGCGACCCACTGGAGCAGGTCGACACCGTGGAGCGCCTGCGTGAACAGGACGCCGCCGTCGAGGTCGGCGCTCCCATGCCACGACGAGTCGTCGTAGTACGAGCGGTCGCGGTGCCACTTCACCCGCACGTCGGCGAACACGAGTCGTCCGAGCCGACCGTCGCGGACCGCCTCGCGGGCGAACCGCATCGAGGGGAACAGCCGCCGCTGGAGGATACACGCGAGGGTGACGCCGGCGTCGCGGCAGGCGTCGACCATGTCCGCCACGCGGTCGGGCGTGATTTCCAGCGGCTTCTCGCAGAGCACGTCGATGCCGTCCGCCGCGGCGTCGACGACGATATCGCGGTGGGCACCGTTGGGTGTGCAGACGCAGACGGCGTCGAGCGCGGCGTCGGCGAACAGGTCGGCGTGGCCGGTGTACGACGGACAGCCGTGCGTCTCGCCGAACGACCGGGCGGTCTCGGCGGTGTGGTCGGCACAGCCGACGAGTGTCGCGCCGTCGATGTCGGCGAGCGCTTCGGCGTGAGAGTGACCCATGCTCGCACAGCCGACGATGCCGACCCGAATCGGCGTCTCGGTCATCGGCGCTCACCGTCGGACGAGGGAGTGACTGTGACTGTAGGCGTCATCGATTCGAACGTCAGCGGGCGGTGTGATAAGCGTTTACGAGCGGCGAGCGGGGTCGCGCAGTTGCGCGGTCGTGCGGCCTCAGTCGGGCGAGAAGCTCTCGGTGAGCGTCCGCCCGACCAGCCCGGCGGCGACGAACGCGAGGACGCTGGTGCAGACGAACGCCGTCGCGTAGTCGAACCGGGTGGCGAGCACGCCGACGACGAGCGGCCCGAGGACGCCGCCGAGGCCGCGGGCGGTCGAGCGGAGACCCATTAGCTCGGATTCGCGGTCGACGGGGGCCACGTCGGCGACGAAGGCGATGGTGCCCACGGTGAGCATGGAGAACGTGACCGCGTGGACGACGAAGGCGGTGCTGCTGATACCGATGCGGGCCAACTGTCCGTCGGGGACGAGCGCGAGCACGACGACGAGCGCCTGCACGCCGCTGCCGGCGAGGCCGCCGACGATGAGCTTCTTCCGGCCGATGGTATCGCTCAGGCGACCGAAGCCGTACATCGAGACCACACGGACCGCGGGACTGACCGCGAGGACGGCACCCATGACGACGTTCGAGAGACCCACGTCGGCGACGAGGAACACCGGAACGACCGAGATAAAGCCCTTCTCGGTCATGTTCCGGAGGACGATGCCGACGTACAGCCAGCCGAGTCCGGTGCGCTCGAACAGTTCGCGCCGCGCGCCGCCGGGGAGGAGCCGACCGCGGACCTCCCGCAGGAGTCGGCCCGCGGTCAGCGTCGCCTCCGACGGCGGCGTCGGGTCGCTGATGCGGAGCGTGAGGAGCGTCGCCACGAGGCCGAGTCCGACGACGACGAGGTAGAGGTCTGTCGGCACGAGCAGGCCGACGAGATAGCCGACGAACAGCCGACCGCTGATGGCTCCGGCGGAGCGGGCGCTGCTGTAAAAGCCGATGGAGCGCCCGCGGTCGGAGTCGCCGCCCGACTCGCTCACGATGGTGAGGATCACCGACTGGAATCCGGCGGTGAACACCGCGAACAGTCCGCGACAGGCGATTTGGAGCGGGACCGACGCGGTCACGGTCAGCGGAACGATGGCGAGCGTCGAGAGGAGCGCGGTCCCGACGAGTATCGCACGCCGGCGACCCGTGATGTCGGCGATTGCGCCCCAGACAGGGGCGAACACGAACAGTCCGAACGAGAACGCCGCGTACGCGAGGCTCACGGCGAACGGCGACCCCTGTTCGCCGATGTAGAGCGCCATCGCCGTGCCGAAAAGCGACCCGCACGCGACGCGCGAGAGGCCGATGAGCGCGAGCGCGCTTCGCTGCCCTCGACTCGCTGGTCGAGCCTGCTGATTGACTACCACTACGACCGGGTGTGACGCTACCATCCAATAAAGATTGGCGAGGCGGAAGGCCGCGGGCGGAACGCTCTTGCGGGCGGGTCGAGTGAGTGAGTCGTATGCGAACCTACGAGGTCAGCCGCATCGACGCGGCCAGAGCGGTCCCGCTGACCGGCGCGGTCGACGGCACGGTGTGGGAGCGGGCGAACGTCGCCCGGCTGGACGAGTACGCGTGGGGCGACGAGCCCGGCCCGGAGACGACGGTCAGGGCGCTGTACGACACGAAGGCGCTCTACCTCCAGTTCCACGTCGAGGACGGCGAGATAACCGCCGACGTGACGGAGCTGAACGGGCCGACGTTCGAGGACAGTTCCGTCGAGTGCTTCGCCACGCCGGAACCACCAGACGACGGCTCGTCGGGCCGGTACTTCAACTTCGAGGCGAACTGTTGCGGCGCGTTCAAACTCGCGTGGCAGGAGCCGGACTGGCGAGAGCGCGACGTCGGCCGCGACCTCGTCGCGCCGGCCGACGCGGCGGCCGTCGAGGTCGAGACGTCCGTCCCCGGACCCACGAAGACCGCGTCCCCGGACGACGACTCGTGGTGGCTCGCGGCGCGGCTCCCGGTTTCGACGCTCCGGTCGTTGACCGGCCTCCCGCTCGAACTCGACTCGGAGACGGTCTGGCGCGGGAACTTCTACCGGAGCGGCCTCCCGGACGCGCAGAAGGGGACGTGGAACCGAATCGAACTGCCGGAGCCGACGTACCACTCCCCCGAGTTCTTCGGGCGCATCGAGTTCGAGTGAGCGGTCGCCCCGGTCGGTTCAACGAGTGGACGCTGGTCGCACCGAAACGGCTTTTCGCGCGGGTCGTGAACGGGTGTTCATGCAACAGCCGTCAGCGTTAGTCATCGGAGAGACGACCTTCTCGTTCCACGATTTCGAGGAGATGCGACCGCACATCGAGTCCGCCATCGGCGACGCCGCCGCGGTGACCGCGACGACCGACAAGGACGCCCTCGCCGACCTCGCGGGCTACGACCTCGTCGTGGACTACCTGACGGACGTCACCCTGACCCCCGAGCAGTTGGACGGCCTCCTCGGCTTCGTCCGCGACGGCGGGGCGTACCTCGGTCTCCACTGCGCCGCCGACCTGACGAACGTCCACGACGGAAACGGCGGCCTCGACAAACGCGACGAGCCGTTTCCCGATTTCCGCGACCTCCTCGGCGGCCACTTCCTCACCCATCCCGAGCAGTCCACCTTCGGCGTCGAAATCGTCGCGGACCACGACGTGACCGACGGCGTCAGCGACTTCGAGGTGTTCGACGAACCGTACCAAGTCGACGTTGACGACGACGTGACCGTGCTCGCGCGCATGAATCACCCCGACCTCGCAGACTACCCGGTCGCATGGGTCAGAGAGTACGGCGCGGGCCGGGTCTGTTACGCGTCGCTCGGCCACACCGCCGAGGCCTTCGAGAACGACGACTACCGGCGACTGCTCCGCAACGCCGTCGGCTGGCTGGTCCGCGACTGAGCGGGGCGGCCGCGGCGTCGACGGCTGCGGCGTGTGAACGTTTATCCCGGTCGATTCCGAACGTCTGGGCATGAACCTTCGAGCCGCCGACCTGACCGTGTTCGTGTTCGTCCTCGGCGTCCTGCTCTCGGGAATGTGGCTGGCCCAGCAGTTCGGCATGGAGTGGTCGCCGACGCTGTTGGCCATCGTCGCCGTCGTCTCGGCCGTCTGGACGGCCTACTACCGGTTCGGCGTTGCGCCGCGAATCGACGCGAGCGGAGCGGACGACGACGCCCGAAATGAGACAGGAGTCGGCGACGGCGCACAGGAGTGACCGACTGACCGCATCAGCCGGTGTCGGCGACCGACACGCCGATTCGTCCCGCCGCGCTACCGCTCGCCGAAGTACGGAATAATCTCGTTTTCGTAGTGCCGCATCGTCTCCTCGAAGTCGCCGACCGGGATGAGAACGAGGTTGTCGACGCCCGCGTCGCGGAACGCCTCGATGCGCTCGATGGCGCGCTCGGGGTCGCCGGCGACGCAGACCTCGTCGACGGCCTCGTCCGGGATGCGCTCGGCCGCCGCCGACAGTTGCCGCTCCTGTTCCTCGTCGAACGCCATCTGCCACATGACGGGCGTCGATTCCGCGATGTCCTCGTAGCCCATCGCGGCGAGGAGCGGCGGCCGGAGCGCGAGGTTCACGCGGTTGCGCTCGATACCGGCCGCGCGGGCCTCGTCGCCGTCGTCGGAGACCGTCGTCGGAACCATGACGGCGCGGTCGATGGCGTCTGGGTCGCGGCCGCGGTCCGCGGCCACGTCGAGGACTTTCCCGAGGTCCGCGGCGTACTCGTCGGGCGAGTAAATCCACGGGAACCAACCGTCCGCGACCGCGCCCGTCAGGCCGCGCATGCTCTCGCCGTAGCCGCCTATCCAGAGCGGCGGTCGCGGCTCCTGTGCGGGCTTCAGCCCCATGTGGGCGTCGTCGAGGTCGAAGTAGTCGCCCGCGAAGGAAAACGGCTCGTCCGCCGTCGAGTTCCACAGCCCGTCGATGACGGCGACACACTCCCTGAACCGGGTGTAGGGGTCGTCCCAGTCGATGTCCGCAATCGGCGCGAAGTTGAACGCCTCGCCGGCCCCGATGCCGAGACCGGCGCGGCCGTCCGTCATCCGGTCCAGCGTGGCCGTGACGTGCGCGAGTTCGGTCGGGTGCCGGCGCACCGAGTCTGCGACCCCGGGCAGCAGCGTCACCTCCTCGGTGCGCTGGGCAACCGCCCCGAGAACGGAGAACGCCTCCCACGGCGGGTCGACCAGATACTCCTCGGAACCGGTCGGATGAAACAGGTGGTCCGGGAGGGAGACTGCGTCGAACCCGGCCGTCTCGGCTCGGACCGCCCGCTCGATAGTTTCCTCGACGTTTCCGTAGCTGACCACTTGACAGCCGAAGCTCAGGCCGCGACTCGTTGCGCTCGACATCGCGTGTACCGACTGAACGGCGAGATAAATAGCTGGCCCCGGAAGCGGGGGGAGTGACGCGTTCGCGGGGGGGCCGGCTTACGCCCGCAAGACAGACGCGTTGAGGTCGTAGTCGGAGAAGTACTCCCGCTCCAGTTCGACGAGTTTCGCGAACAGCTCCTGTGCCTCGTCGCGCGAGACGGTGACGAGCGGTTCGTTGAGGAACGCCTGAAACGCGAGGTCGAGGTCGCCCTCGAAGCCCGCGCGCACCAGCGTCTCCTGATTCGTGACGTGGGTTTCGACCATGCTCTCGACCTCGTCGGGCAGGCCGCCCGCACAGAGGGGCGTCACGTCGTCGCCGGAGAGCAGCGCGTTCGTCTCGACGACCGCGCCCTCGGGGAGGCCGTCGACCTGCCCCTCGTTGGGGTAGTTGAGGTGCGTGACGAACGTCCCCTCGCCGGCGAGCGCCCGCATGATGTCGACCGCCTCCTCGCCCGACTCGCGGAACTCGAACTCCGCGTCGCCTTCGAGGTAGCGCTCCATCTCGTCGGGGCCCTCGTCGTCGGAGACGCGGGCCGAACTCGGCGTGGTCCGAATCCCGTAGCGCTGGACTTCCTCGGCGTCGTCGATGCTCAGATACCACGGGACGAACTCCACGAGGTGACGGTCGCCCGCCGCGCCGAGGACGCCGAAGCGGTCGTAGAGGTCGAAGGCGACCTCGTCGTTGTTCACCCAGTAGGACTCGGCGTCGAGGTCGCCCGGCTCGCGGTCGAAAAGCGGCTTTCGGCGGTCGAGCTCCTCGTCGAGGTACCGGAACACGTCGCGGTCGCGCCACCGCGCCTCGTCGACCCACGTGAAGTGATTGACGCCCTTGACGTTCACCCGAACCTCGTCGCGGGCGACGTCCTCGGCCTCGTCGATGTGGCGCTCCGCCAGCTCGGCGAACAGTTCCTGCGTCTTGAACACCTCGTGGCAGAGCCCGATGGCGTTGATGTCGGGGTACTCCTCGTAGAGCGTCCGCGTGCAGACCGTCATCGGGTTGGTGTAGTTGATGACCCACGCGTCCGGACAGCGCTCGCGGACCGTCGCGGCGATTTCGCGGTACTGCGGAATCGCTCGCAGGGAGCGAATCGCTCCGCCGGGGCCGACGGTGTCGGCGACCGTCTGATAGATACCGTACTCCTGCGGCACGTCGATGTCGTGGACGAACGTCTCGCCCGGCGGGTCCTGTATCGAGCAGATGACGAAGTCGGCCCCGTCGAGCGCCTTGTCCATGCTCCGGGTCGCCTCGAACGACCAGTCGCCGACCGCCTCCTCGCGGTCCATCACGCGGTTTCCGAGGAGGGCGTTCTTCGACGCCATCTCGTAGTCAACGTCGTACAGCGTGACGCTCCCCGCGAGGTCAGGACACTGTGCGAGGTCGTTGATGAGCGTGTGCGCCCATCCCTGACTCCCCCCGCCGATGTAGCCGATGTCGATGGTTCGGGACGAACCCGACGGTACAGGCTCCGCTTGCTCCGACAGCTGATACATGTGATAACACGTGACGAATCGCGGTCGCAAATAGCTGTCGTTTCCGGGGGTCCGGTCGCTCCGTCACTCGGTCAGGATGGTGACCGGCCCGTCGAAGTTGAGGACGACGCGCTGTGCGGTGTCGCCGAACAGCGCCTTGCCGGTCGGCGAGCGCTGTCGCCCGGCGACGTAGACGTGGTCACAGCCGCGCTCGTCGGCGACGCGAATCACCTCCTCGGCGAACTCGCTCTCCTCGGCGACGACGCTGACGGCGTCGTACTCGACGGTCCCGTCGAGCGATTCGAACGCCTCGTCGGCGGCCTGCGACGCGAATCGGTTTGCGACCTCTCGGGCGGAGTTCGACTCCAGCGACGTGTTGGCGGCGTCGCTCATCGCCTGCAACGTCTCGGCGTTCTCGACGAGTTCGTCCTCGGTGACGCGCGTGAGGAGCACGAGCGGCGTGTCCGTGCCGGCCGCGATTTGTCCGGCCTCGGCGAGGAGGCGTTCGTTGGAGTCCGCACTGTCGACTACCACTAGCGATGACTGCATACCGGTGCAACGGTGCTCCGGCGCATAAAACTATCCCGCGAGACGGGGTGGAGGCGTCGATTCGGCGGCGCGGTGACCGAGGGGGGCGAGCGAGGGAGACGAACGAGCGACCCGCGCTCAGCGGTCGGCTCGGTACCGCTCGACCGCGTCCTCGTCGATTTCGACGCCCAGACCGGGGGCCTGCGGCACGTCCACCTCGCCGCCGGTCGGGTCGAACGGGGTTCGCAGAATCTCGTCGCGGAGCGGGTTCTCGCTCCGGTCGAACTCGACCATCATCGGGTCCGGGACGTGTCGGGTGTGCGGGTAGTCCGAGACGGACGCCGCGAACTGGACCGCCGCGGCGAGGCCGACAGCGCTGTTCCAGATGTGGGGCCGGACCGCCACGTTCTCCGTGCTGGCGAGGTCGGCGATGCGGCTCGCCTCCGAGAGCCCGCCGCACCGACCGAGGTTCGGCTGGACCACGTCGACCGTCCGGTCGTCCACGAGGCGCTTGAACTCGAAGCGGCCGTAGTGCGCCTCGCCGGCCGCCAGCGGCACGTCGACGCCGCGTTTGACCTCGCGGTAGCCCGAGAGGTTCTCCGGCGGGACCGGCTCTTCCATCCACGTGATGTCGAACTCCTCGATGGCCTTCGCGGTGCGAATCGCCTGTCGGGGCCGGTAGTTTCCGTTGATGTCGACCATCAGTCGCGCGTCGTCGCCGAGGAGTTGGCGGGCGGTTCGAACCCGCTCCACGTCGGAGTCCGTGCCGTTGCCGATTTTTATCTTGGCCGCCGAGAAGCCCTCGTCGACGGCGTCGCGAATCGGCTCGGCGATGTCCCGGTCTTCCTCGGTGAAGTACATCGTCGAGGCGTAGGCGGTGAGCGTCTCGCGGGGCGTTCCGCCGAGGAGTCGGTGGACGGGTTTCCCGGTCGCCTTGCCGACGAGGTCCCACAGCGCCACGTCGATGCCGCTGAGGGCGCTCTGGACGAAGACGCTCCCGCCGAAGTGGTACGGGTCGGTGTACGACTCCTCGGCGAGGCGTCGCACGTCGAAGGGGTCCATGCCGACCACGTCGTCGCGGAAGAACTCGTCGACGACGGGCGCGACGACGCTCCCCGGCGCGAACGCCTCGCCCCAGCCGACCTCGCCGGTGTCGGTGTCGACGCGGATGAGCGTCGTCGCCCTGTCGTGGCCGAACCCGCGCGCGTCGCCGAGCCCCTGCCCGTCGGGCAGGCGGTGCGATATCGGAATGACTTCGATGTCTGTGATTTCCATGTCGGCTACACTGCGGACCGGTACAATATAGCTTGTGCCGAGCGGTCGAGCGGCGGCGCGGCGGCGACCCACCGACGTGACGGTGCCGAGTGGGGCGACCGAGGCGCTTGAGGCCGATTTCACTCGGTTTCGGGGTGTCCGGCCCGAGGAGCGCGAACCAACGATGTCAGATGGCCATAACTTTCATTAATTTTCACTTTGATTGACAATCGCTGGCAACCATGCCACACGTTAGCTACCATGAGACACAACAGACGGGAGTTCATGAGAGCGATTGGTGTCGGAACTATCGGGAGCTCGGCTCTGCTCGCGGCCGATTCGGCCGCGGCAGCGGACGGGTCCGAGCGTGCCGACTCGTCCGCCGGATCGTATTTCGACCCCGACGACGGGTTCGCCGATGCGGCCCCGTGGCTCGACGACGACACGCCGGTGTACACTGTGACCGAGCCCACGCGCGAGGCGTTCGAGGCCGCCGTCAACCGGAGCGGACCGCGCGTCGTCGTGTTCGAGACCAGCGGAACCATCGACCTCGGCGCGGAACGGCTCACTATCGACGAGGACGAGCTGTACCTCGCCGGACAGACCGCCCCGTCGCCGGGTATCACGCTCGTCCGAGGCGGGCTCTGGGTCGAAGCTGACGACTGCTTGCTCAGACACATCCGGGTTCGGCCGGGCGACGCCGGACAGGACGTCGGCTGGATTCCCGACGGGGTGCGGACGGCCGACGAGACGGAGAACAACGTCATCGACCACTGTTCGATTACCTGGGCGGTCGACGAGAACGGGTCGCCCGGGTACGACTCACGGCGGACGACCTACTCGAACTGCATCATGGCCGAGGGACTAGCCGACGCCACGCACCCGAAGGGGACCCATTCCTATGGGTCGCTCGTCGGCGACGGTGCAGAGGAGGTTGCGCTGTACGGGAACGTCTGGGCCCACAACATCGGTCGCAATCCGCGACTAAAGGCCGAGACGCGCAGCGCGCTCGTGAACAACGTCATGTACCACTACAACGAGTCGGTCAACCTCGGCGACTCGACGGTCGCGAGCATCGTGGGGAACTCGTTCCTCCGGGTCGACGAGGGGGACTACAATATCGAGGGCGGCGGCGAGGTGTACGGCGACGCCAACACCACCGACCCGGAGACGCCGATGTACGGGCCCGACGTGACGCTCCTCGACGAACCGCCGCTGTGGCCCGACGGCCTTTCGCCGCTCTCGACCGCCGACGCGACGCGACACAACCTCGCGTACGCCGGGGCGCGCCCGGGCGACCGAACGTATCAGGACCGGCGGGTCATCAACAACGTCCGAAACTTCGGTGGCGAGTACATCGACAGCCAGTCGGCGGTCGGCGGCTATCCGGACCTCGCCGAGAACAGCCGGGAACTGCACGTCCCCGAGAGCGACCTCCGACAGTGGCTCGAATCGCACGCCGTCCGCGTCGAACAGCGCGAGGCCGGGTCGCGCTGACCCGTTCGACGACTCGAAAAGAAACGCGGCGTCGTGGCGACTACCGACACACTACCGGCTTTGTCACTCGGCGTCGTCGTAGTGGAACTCGGTCCACGGCCCCTCCTCGAAGGGGTAGTCGTCGAGCGCGTCGAGGTTCGCCTCGACGCCCAGTCCCGGCTCGTCGGACAGCGAGAGGACGCCGTCCTCGACGGCCGGCCGTCCCTCGATGATGTCGAACGCGAGGTCGAAGGGGTACATGCCGGGGTCGGTGTCGGCGTCGAGGAGCGGGTCGTCCTCGAACACCGGGTATTCGAGGAGCGACACCTCGGGGGCGGCCGCGACGAGGTGCGCGTTGGCGAGCAGGCCGACCCACGTCCCGAAGTTGTGCGGGACGAACTCCACGTCGCGGCCGACGCAGGACTCGACCGCGGGGCGACAACCGGTGTAGCCGCAGTGGTGTCGAACGTCGCCCTGGAGAAAGTCGACCGCGCCCGTCTCGCCGAGCGCGACGAGGCCCTCTGGCGTCGGTTCGCTCTCGCCACCGGCCAGCGGCGCGCCCGTCTCCGCGAGGTCGACGTAGCCCGCGTGGTCGTCCGGCGAGACCGGCTCTTCGACCCAGTAGCAGTCCCGCTCGGCGGCGAAGGTGACGAGGTCTTCGACCGTCTCGCGGTCGTAGCCGTCGCGAATCTTCCACCACGTGTGCACGTCGAGCATCACTTCCATGTCGCCCGCGACATCCGAGAGGAGTTCGATAGTCCGGCGGTCCCCGTCGGGGCCGATTCCCGGTCGGTATTTGTAGCCGAAGAAGCCGAGGTCGCGGATGGTCGCCGCCTGTTCGGCGTAGCCCTCGGGTTCCATGTACATCCCGGCGCTGGCGTACAGGGGCATCTCCGTCGTCGGGTCGGTGCCGTACTCGTCGGCGAGCAGTTCGTAGATGGGCGCGCCGACCTCCTTCCCGCGGATGTCGTACAGCGCCACGTCGAGCGCCGAGATGGCCTCGCGGCGGAGTCGGTCGGGGAGGTCGGTGTCGCGGAGCATCGCGCGGGCGTCTTCGACTTCCTCGACGGTCTCGCCTTCGAGCGCGTCGGCGACCGCGCCGTTTACCACGTCCGCGAAGGTCCCCTGCGAGTCGCCCTCGAAGTACTCCCGCATCGCGGAACTGCTCGCGCCGGCGGTGGCGATGCCGCGGGTGCCCTCGGCCGATTCGACGACGACGAGCACCACGTCGCGTTTGAGGAGGCGACGGACGCCGCCGTGGAAGGGGCGGTCCTGCGGCGGTTCGATGGGTGACGAGAGAGCGTAGCCGCTGACAGTCGCGATTCGCATACCTCTACAGACTCGGCCACCACGATAAAACTCCGCTTCGGAACAGGAGACACGGGAAGGAGACGGTCGAGAGAAGCGGGAAAAACGAGCGCGCTACTGGAAGACGTCGGACGCGAACGGGTAGAGTTCGTCGAGGGCGACGCGCTCGTTGCGGCGGCCCGACTCGTAGGCGGCCATCGTGATGAGCACCGCCTTGAGGCCGTCGCGGGCGGTCGCGGGCGGCGTCTCGCCGGTCTCTATCGCGTCGAGGAACGCGGTGCCCTTGCTCAGCCACCGCTCGTAGCCGTCGTAGGGGTGGTGTTCGGTCCCCTCGTCGTCGATGACGTAGCCGGTGCGGTCGTCCCACTCGTGGCCTTCGAGGTATATCGCGCCCTCGTCGTCCCAGATGTGGACGTGCTCGCGGGTCCGCGCGACGACGCCCGTGTCGGAGACGTTCGCCACCGCGCCCTCCGCGAACTCGATGATGATGGAGGACTGGCGGTCGAACACCTGCTCGTCGTCGTGGAAGTCGACGTAGGCGTTGACGTGCGTGGGCGTGAGGCCGGTCGTCCAGAGGATGGCGTCGATGACGTGCGTGCCGACGTTCAGGAGGTGGCCGCCGCCGCTCAGCTCGGGGTTCATCCGCCAGTCGTCTTCCTGCTCGTAGTAGGACTGCCAGTCGTGGGTCACCTCGCCGGTGATAAACCGCGGGACGCGGTCGCCGTCGGCCCACTCGTCGCGGGCGCGCTTGTAGGCCGGGTTGAAGTGTCGCTGGTAGCCGACCATCACGGTTCGGTCGCTCTCCTCGGCGCGGGTCGTGAGCTCGTAGGCCTCCTCGGCGTCGGTCGCGAGGGGCTTCTCGCAGAGGACGTGGAGGCCGCGGTCCAACACGGCCGAGGTCTGTTCGTAGTGCAGGCCGTTCGGCGTCGCGACGGCGACGGCGTCCATCGGGGCCGAGTCGAGGAACGCCTCGAACGACCGGTAGCGGTGCGCCTCGGGAACGTCGAACTCGTCGCCGACCTCGGCGAGGCCGTCGGGGTCCACGTCGGAGACGGCGACGAGTTCCGACCGCGGGAGTTCGACGAACTGTTGACAGAGCCGACGGCCGAGGCTACCGAGGCCGACGACTCCGACGGCGATTGGAGACGAGTCTGTCTGACGCGGCATGGGTGCGACTACAGAGATGGGGCAGATAACTGTTGTGACGGTCCGCGGGCGCTCGGCGTCGCTCGCGACCCCCCTGTCCGAAGATTTTATGCGCGAGTACCCGGTGGTTCGGGTATGCCACTCGCAGAGAGCGGTGTGCGCGAGCACCTGCGCGGCGTCGCCGCCGGGCTCCTCACCCCGTTCGACGACGACCTCGACATCGAACACGACGAACTGGCAGCGAACGCGACGACGCTCTACGACGGGGGAATCCGAACGTTCCTCGCGGCCGCGAACATCAGCGAGTACCACTCGCTGTCCCAGCAGGAACGCGTCGACGTGACCGAGACGGCGGTCGACGCGCTCCCGTCGGACGTGTGCGTCCTCGCCGGCGTCGGCGGAAGTACGGCCGGCGCGACAGAGCTCATCGAAGCCTACGACCGCATCGGCGTCGACGGGATGATGATAATGCCGCCGGACCACACCTACGTCCACGAGCGCGGCCTGCTTCGCTACTACGAAAAGCTCGCCGACGCCTCGTCGGCCCCGCTGGTGCCGTACGTCAAGGGGTTCGACCCGTCAATCAGCTACCTCCGTGACCTCGCGGGGCTCGACGGCGTGGTCGGCATCAAGTACGCCATCGAGGACCCGGTCAAACTCGGCGCGGCCGCCAGCGCCACCGGCGACGACGCGGTCTGGGTGGACGGCCTCGCCGAACCCTTCGCCGTCTCGTTTTGGAACGAGGGCATCGAGGGGTTCTCGGCGGGCGTGAGCAACTTCCGTCCGGAAGTCGGACTCGCGCTGTTCGAGGCGCTCACCGAGGAGAACTGGGAGCGCGCCCGCGAGCTTCGGAACATCTGTCTGCCCTACCAGAACTTCCGCGACCAGACCGGACAGGACAACACCCTCGATGGCGCTATCAGCGTCCCGGCGGTGAAGAAAGGCCTCGAACTGGCCGGCCTGCACGGCGGGGGAGTCCGCGAGCCGATTCGCCCGCTGTCGGCCGAAGACGAGCGCCAGGCGGAGGAGCTGTACGACCAGCTCGACGACGACATCGAGCGCCTCATCGACTGAGCGCGACCGACGGAAGACGCCGACCGCGACCGACAACGACCGACTGGGGCCGCGAGAGCGACTGCGATAGCCCGCAGTAACGGCGAGAGGCCACGGCGCGGAGAGTGACGACTGAAGCGGGCGGTTCGGCGACAGCGGTGCGGCAACAGCGCGACCGCTCGGAGCGCCGCGAACCGACCCGACCTCGCGACTGCGACCCGCGCGACCCGAATATTCATCACCCGAGGCGCGGGGTATGTGGACATGCGCGAGTTCGAAGCGACCGCCGAGGCGACGCGACCGCCGACGTGGGCGCACAAGCAGCGAGCACTGTTCGACCTGACGGCCGACGCGGTCGACCGGTTCGTCGACGACTACACCGGTCCCGACGGGGAGCCGTTCTGGCCGCCGGACGACCACGTGGGCGTCGACGGCTTCGACGACGTGGTCGAGGGGTTCTACAACTGGCCGCTGTTGTACGCGATGGGCGGCGACGAGCGCCTGCTCGACCACGCCCGCCGCGCGTACGAGGCCGCGCTCGAACGCGGCGCGGCGACCGAAACGCCGTTCGGCCATCCGATGGTCGTCGACGAGTTCGAACAGTGCCGCGACTGGTTCCACCTCGGCGAGGGCAATCTCTACACGTACAACATGGGCCTCGCCGCGCCCGACGACGACGCGGTCATCGACCGGGCGACGAAGTTCGCGGAGTTCTACACCGCCGACTCGGAGACGGGGAACTACGACGCCGACGAGCGGGTGGTTCGCGGGCCGATGAACGGGAGCACGGGGCCGGAGTTCTGCGACTTCTCCGCCTACGAACACCACCCCTACGGCGCGGACTACCGCTGGGCCAGACACGGTCTCCCGTGGCGGGACTTGGAGTTCGACGAGGCCGCGGACCTCCTCGACCCGGCGAACGAGGAGCGCCTGTTCGAGGTGTTGAACGAGCGCTGCGCGAAGGGCGACATCCCGCTGAACCTCAACATCACGAGCCTGATGACGAACGCCTATCTCCACACGGGCGACGACGACTACCGGGAGTGGGTGACCGACTACCTCGACGCGTGGCGGGAGCGGACGGCCGAAAACGGCGGCATCATCCCCGACAACGTCGGGCGCTCGGGCGAAATCGGCGAGTACACAGACGGGTCGTGGTACGGCGGCTACTACGGCTGGTCGTGGGGCGGGTGGCACTACGTCGGCATCGGACCGACGGTCGCCGCCGAGAACGCGGTCCTGCTCGAAGGCGACCGGGAGTATCTCGACTTCCCGCGGTCCCAGCTCGACGTGCTCATCGAAAACGGCATCGAGGTGGCCGAAGACGACGTACACAGCACCCTCTACATCCCGCACAAGTACGGCGACGAGGGTGACTACCACTACGACGCGTCGGGCGTCCTCACCGAAGACGACGGGGAAGTGCTGTGGCGGGACGGCTGGTACGAGTTCCAGCCGCACACGGACGACCCCTACGCGGTCCACCTCTGGTACATGTCGATGCGCGAGGAGGACCGAAAGCGGGTCCGCCGGCTCCGCGACTGGGGGAAGCAGGACTGGCAGCGGGTCGACCCGCGCGCGAAGACGAAACACGACGACGGCCACGAGTACGCGTGGCTCGCCTACCTCGACGGAGAGTTCCCGGACTACCCGGACCGAATTTTCGACGCGACACGCGAGCACGTCGACGAGCGACTGCGCCTGTTCGACGCCGAGGGGAACGAACCGGCGACCGTCGACGAGGACTACCTCAGAGACCGGAACCCGGCGTTCCACAAGGCGCTGCTCCAACTCACGATGGGAGCGCCACAGCCCGTCTACTACGGCGGCCTCGTCATGGCGCAGGTGCGGCACTTCGACGCGCGAAGAGAGCGGCCGGGACTCCCGACCGGCGTTGCCGCGCTCGTCGAATCGGTGACGAGCGACGGACTCGAACTGACGCTCGTCAACACCGGCGCGAGACGGGAGGAGGTCGTCGTTCAAGCCGGTGCGTACGGCGAACACCGCTTTACGACGGTCGAGACCGACGGGACGGAGCCCCGCGTCGGCGACGACGGCGATGGAGGCACCGACAGCGCGAGCGACGGCGACGAAGGCACGGACGTGCTCCGAGTTCGGCTCCCGGCTGGAAGCCGAATGTCGATTCGCGCCGGCCTCGACCGCTTCGTCGATGACCCGAGTTACGACCACCCGTGGTCTGAGACGGGGTCGTAAGCGGGGCTCCGGCCGCGTCGCGCGGAGTTCGGAAGACGCGTACGAGGATTCGAAAGCCGCAGATTCGTTCCCAGCAGGGGAACGGCAGTATTCGACGTGTGGAATCTCACGATTCGGGAGAGCGACTGAGAAGTCTCGAAACCGGCGATTAGCTATCAGGCCGTCTCGAACCGGAAACTCCGAGCCGAACGCTGTTCCCGTGTCGGGAATTACTAATCAGGGAGTATCATGTGAGTGCGGGACAAGGTCCGTGAGAGAAGCCCACCAGACTGACATTACATGCATACGCCTGTAACGCAAACGGGTCGAAAATGTCGGGGCGACAGCTCGTAGTTCGTCAGCTATGATAGCTGAAATCCAATATTCGTCGGTGATAGCCGTTCTTCTTTCTCATTACACGTTGTTCCCGGTTGGGGAACGTATTTCGCGAGTGAACGAGGACCGCCGTCACGCTCGGGGTGAGAGAATTTATCAACGGGGGCGAACAGTATGGCGCATGCCGACACGAGTCACCGTCTGGAACGAGAACGTCCACGAGCGAGAGGAACCGGAAGTCGCGGAGCGGTATCCGAAGGGAATCCACGGGACCATCGCGGAGCATCTGGAGGCACCGGACCGCGAGGTGCGAACGGCGACGCTACAGGAGCCCGAACACGGGTTAGACGCAGAGACGCTGGACGCGACGGACGTGTTAATCTGGTGGTCTCACTGCGCCAACGACGAGGTGACAGACGCCGTCGCGGAGCGCGTCGTCGAGCGCGTCCACGAGGGGATGGGCTTCGTCCCGCTGCACTCGGGGAAGAACTCGAAGCCGTTCACGCGGCTGATGGGCACGACCTGCAACATCAAGTACCGCCACGGCGGCGAGCGCGAGCGCGTCTGGGTCGCGGACCCCGGCCACCCCATCGCCGACGGCCTCGACGAGCAGTTCGTCATCCCGGCGACGGAGACCTACGGCGAGCCCTACGACATCCCGGAACCCGACAGGACCGTCTTCATCTCGTGGTTCGAAGGCGGCGACGTGTTCCGCTCGGGCGTCTGCTATCGGCGCGGCCGCGGGCGAATCTTCGCGTTCCGACCGGGCCACGAGGAGTATCCCATCTTCCACCAAGACGAGGTCAAACGGGTCATCGACAACGCCGTCGAGTGGGCGGCCCCGACCGAGGGCGCGTCGGCGCGGTGGGGGAAGACCGACCCCCTCGAACCCGTCGACGAGTGAGCGGAGCGGCGCGCGTCGCGGCGTAATCTGTTCCCCGTTGAGGAACGGGTTGCCCTATCGTTGCTGAACGAGTTCGCATTCTCGTCGCTGAGTGGTCCAAGGAGATGTTCGAACCCGAGAGCAAGCATCAATATCAGAGAACATATCAGATTTAAATATATCTTTAAAATTTGGTGATTCGGTGTGAGATACCGCGAGGAAGCTACGACGTATTCACGGGCAAATTCCGCCGTGAGGCAATAGTTTGCACTACCCACCCGCCGATTCGACCGCATCCCAGTCCAAAGAGCGGGGCGAGACACAGGATGGCTCCCCCGGCGACCGCGAAGAACGCGACTCTGGACAGCGGCCACGCCGCCGTCGGTGCCGTCGTCACGGCGAATATGAGCAGTTCGAGACCACCACCGAGAAAGCCAGCGCGGAGACCGGCGGCGTCCGAATCCACAGAGCGGACCGCGGCGACGGCCCCAGCGATGAACCCGCCGAACAGCATCACACCAGCGCCGACGGTCGCCTCCGAGTCTGGGAGCCAGTTTACAAGCGTACTGACGGGTATCGATGCGATTGCCCCGACAAGCGCGGCGTTCCACGCCGGAGAGAGGGCCGAAAAGCGAGGAATTGAGACCATACTCGTGTATGTAAGACAGCTAAGATGTTATATATGTTGGCGGGGTTTGACTGCGGAGTTTGAACCGTACTCGACGTCTGGGCCCTTCGTGGTACTGTTCGCGGACTGAGGGGTCGGCAACGACAGTTCCCGGCTATCAATAACTATCGGAAATGATGGATGAATAGAGTTTGAAAAATATTCTTACATTTTTGTGACCGGGGTTTGGTACCGGCGCAAGAGATACTATCACGCCCGCGGAACGTGTTCTATGGCAGACAGTACAGAAGTTGACGAACTGGTCGTCACGGAGCTTTCCGACACGAACCCGACGGCGCTCGAAGCCGGCCGCACGGAGTCCGTCGAACTGAGCGGCGTGGCGGTCACGCGGGCGACGCTGGAACCGGAGTGGGGAACCGACGGCGACCGCGGGAGCGCGGAACCCGACTACTGTCAGAACGCACACGACATCTACGTCGTTTCGGGGACGCTCGGCCTCGAACTGGACGACGGGACGCGGACGGAGATTACCGCCGGCTGTACCGCGACCATCCCGCCGGGGCACCACGGCTGGACGGTCGGAGACGAGCGACTCGTCTATCTGGAGTTCGACCCGAGCGAGTAACCGTGACTACCATGTCGTCGGTCCGCGTAGTATTCCGACGAGATGTCCCGATTCGTGGCGGCCGCGTGCCAGCTAGACTCGCGAGACGACAAGGCGGCGAACGTGGAGCGGGCGCTCGGCCTCCTCGACGAGGCCGCGACCGACGGCGCTGACTTCGTCGCGTTCCCGGAGATGACGACCTTCATCGGCCCGGAGGAGCGGTTCGCCGAGGTCGCGGAGTCGCTCGACGGGCCGACGATACGGCGCTTCTCGGAGAAGGCCCGCGAGCACGGCGTCTACGTCCACACGGGCAGTTTCTTCGAGCGGATTCCGAACAGCGACCGGGTGTACAACACGTCGGCGCTCATCGGCCCGGGCGGCGAGGTGCTCGACACCTACCGGAAGGTCCACCTGTTCGACATCGAACTCGACGGGAGCGTCGAACACCGCGAGTCCGACCGCGTCGCACCCGGCGACCGAGCGGTGACGGTCGACACCGACCTCGCGTCGTTCGGCCTCTCTATCTGTTACGACCTCCGGTTTCCGGGACTCTACCGAACGATGGCGCAGTCCGGCGCGAACGTGCTTCTGGTCCCGTCGGCGTTCACGATGCACACCGGAAAAGACCACTGGGAGCCGCTGCTTCGCGCCCGAGCCATCGAGAATCAGGCGTACGTCATCGCGCCCGGCCAAATCGGCGACAAGCCGTCGTGGGTCGAGACCTACGGCCGCACGCTCGTCGTCGACCCGTGGGGGAACGTGATTTCGAAGGCGCGGGACCGCGAAGAGGTCGTCACGGCGACTATCGACCTGTCGCATCTGGACGAGATTCGCCGCGACATGCAGACGCTCCAGCACGCGCGGCCGGACGTGTACGAGCGCCGATGACGACAACGACGCCCGGCGCGATTAGCTCCCGCCGAGCACGCGCTTGAACAGCGTGAACGTGAGCAGGGTAAAGAACAGGCCATTCAACATCCCCTGACTCGCCGCGAGCACGCGCGCCGCCGGCCCGAGCGGGTTGATGTCGCCGTAGCCGACCGTGCTGAAACTGATGTAGCTGTAGTAGACGTTGTCGAACAGGACCTCCATCGTCGTCTTGTCGACCGCGGCGGGGTCGAAGACGCTCCCCGCCTGCGTCAGAAACGGCCCGCCGAGGGCGTAACACAGCCCGAACAGCGCCGGGAGGAGGAACGTGAACGCCGCGATTCTCGGGAGTCGGTTGCCGTAGCCGCAGGTGACCTGCATGAGCGTGTTCAGCCCCACGCTTGCGACCTTCTTGCCGCGGGCCCACGTGTTCAGCGAGTACTCGTTGAGGATGATGTCGAAGTTCTTCTGTCGGTTGTAGTAGTAGCGCTTGAACTCGAACTCGCGGCTCGCGGGGGTGTCGCCGACGGCGTTGGCGCTGTCCTGCGCCTTCCGGTAGGTCTCCTCGATGATTTCGGGCGTCAGTTCGACGGCGAACTGGCCGGTCGCGCCGTTGCCGACGAAGTCGTGGATGGTCCAGTCGTTGCGTTCGAGATAGCCGTGGTGGTCGCTGAAGTCGAAGCGGTCGAACTCGGTGAGACAGAAGCGGAAGTGGTCCAGAAGCTGGTGTTCGTTGCCGTCGCCCTCCAGCGTCAGGTCGCCGATGGTCGCGCGGGTGAGGTCGTACGGCGTCGGCTCGCCGGAGCCCTGCGAAACTGTGCCGCCGGCGAGCGTCGCGTCGGTGAAGTCGAGGTAGGTGTCGCGGTCACCGACGAGCACGCGGAAACGCGCCGTTTCGAAGTCCGACTGCCGGAAGTCAGCGCGGTCGTGGAACGTCGTCTCCCAGAACGACGCGCTCGTGAAGTTCGCCGCCTCGAACTCCGCGCCGGCCTCGAAGGTCGCCTCGTTGAACGAGGCGTTCGCTTCGAGGTGTTGCAGTTCGCCCTCGAAGAAGGTCCCGCGGAACGAGGCCGGACCGTGGAACGTGGCGGTCTTGAACGTCACGTCCTCTTCGAACCGCGCCTCGCCGAACCGGGCGTTAGATTGGAACTCGACCGCCTCGAAGGAGGTGTCGCAGCCGAACGTCGCCTCCTCGGCGACGACGGCGTCTCGGAACTCGCTCTCGTCGAAGTTGGCTTCCCCGCCGAACGACGCCAGAGAGAGGTCGAACGAGCCGTCGACCCGGAGGCGGTGGCAGTCGGTGCGGGCGGTGAACGTCGCGCGGTCGAAGCTGACCGCGTCCTTGAACGCGGCGTCTTTGAAGTCCGAATAGCGGAAGCGCGCGAGTTTGTAATCGGCCTCGCCCTCGAACGTCGCGCCCTCGAACGTCACGTCGTCGTGAATCGTCCGGCTGCCGCCGTTGAACTCGACGCCGCGGAACTCGGCCAACTGCATGAACCGGGCGTCGGCGAAGCTCGCGTCGTCGTCGAACCGCGCCTCGTCGAAGTCGGCCATCTCGTCGAAGCGGACGCCGTCGAACCGGGCGTCACCCTCGAACGCGACGTGTTCGAAGTCCGAGCCGGCGGCGAAGCGCGCGCCCTCGAACGTCACGTAGTCGAAGGTGGCCTGTCTGAAGCTCGCGTCGTCGCGGAACGTCGCGTCCGCGAAGGTGATGTGGTCTTCGAGGACGTGACTGCTCCCGCTGGTCTCGGCGTCGCGGAAGCGCGCGGTGCCGTGGAACGTGGCGTCCGCGAAACTCGTGTCGCCCTGGAACGCCGTCTCGTCGCAGCAGACATCGCCGCGGAAGGTCGCCCCCGAGAAGCGAACGTCCTGTTCGAACGTCGCCTCGTCGGTCGTCACCGCGCCGGTGACGGTCACGTCGCGGGCGTCCACGTCGCCGGTGACGACCGCCTCGTCGAGTTTGAGCCGGTCGACCGTCGCCTCGCGGAGAATCAACCCCTGATCGAGGCGGCCGTGGGTGAGGTCCAATCCGTCGATGTCGGCGTGCTGGAAGTTGAGTACGTGATTCGTCGCGCCGTTGATGTCCTGATAGGTGAACGAGAGATGCGGGAGGTCCGCGCCGACGTACTCGTTGACGCGGGTGTCGGGCGACTGGAGGTTCGCTCGGAGTTCGTCGACGATATCGCCGCCAGTCACGTCGAGCGAGGCGCGCTCGTCGCGGCTCATGTGGAACACGCAGAACTCGCTTTCGGGGTGGGCCTCGTGCGGACACTCCCACGTCGTCTGGAGGTGGGCGTCGGTCTGCACCGACGGGTCGAACGTGTACCGGCACGACGAAGAGGACATCAGCGCCGGCGTGGATTCATTTCTCGACATGGCTGGGGAGGGGCGGACGGATACGCTGTGGACAGCGGGTGCGACGGGAGCCGCGAGTGGGGCGGGCGAGTCGGGGTCGGAGTCGGCGAACGCGCTCGGGCGTCGGGGCGACGCTCGAACGCGCGGACAGTCGTACGTGCAACATTGTCCTGTGTTCTGATATATATCTTCGGACCGGGACCGGCGTCAGTCGAATATCTCGCGGCGCTCGGACGCCGAGAGTTCGGCGTGAATCGCGTTCGGCGAGCAGTGTTCGCACTCGCGGGCGGGGTTGGTGCTCTGCTCGAAGGTCCAAAGCGGCCACCCGAAGAGGAAAAACGCCTCCATCTGGTGGCGCTCGATGATGGCCTCGGCGGGCTTGCCGCAGTTCGGGCACCACTCGTCGCCGTCGGCCGGCTCTTGGAACGTCACCTTCCGACGGCCGAATCCGGCGTTCGAGTAGGCCTCGCTTCTGGACATCTCGACGAGGTCCTCGGCGGGGTACGGGTCGGCGTCGACCGCGTTGTCGAAGCCGGTGTCGGTCTCGACGCTCGACGCGAGGTACGGGCCGACGCTGACGGTGTTGTCGTAGCCGACGAAGTGAACCGAGACCGCCGCGCCCCGACCCTCGACTCGCACCTCGTGGCCGTGGCCGACGAGGTAGAGTTCCACGTCGGAGCTGACTTTCGTGAGGTCGATGTCGTGGGCCATGCCGACCGCGTAGACGCCGGTGTCGGGGTCGGTCGCGCTCCCCGACTGCTGCCAGCCGAAGGTGGAGACGTCGTAGTCGTCGGGGGCGGCGGCGGGCGTCGCGTCGCCCGCGTAGACGTTCTCCGCGCCGGGCGCGGAGACCGCGCCGTCGGCGGCGTCGGCCGCGATGAACACGTCTTCGGCGTCGTCGAGGCGCACGTCGCCGTCGACCGACTGGACGTAGCCGTCTTCGAGACTGCCGCGGATTTCGGTCTCGACGGCCGCGTCGCCGACGGCCGCGTCGTCGCTCACCGGGGCGTGGGTGAAGACGTACTCGGCGTTCTGCACGGTGAGGTCGCCGGCGACGCTCGCGCCGCCGACGAACACGTCCGCGGGGGCGCGGAGTTCGACCGGGGGTCGTTCGGAGCCGTTGAGCGTCACGTCGCCGTCGTAGGTGGAAGCGTTTCGGGTCATCGGTGGGTCTGTCGTTCGGGAGTTATCGCTGAGCCGCTCGTCTGGGAGTCATCGTCGTCTCGGTGTACAGCGCGAGGTCGTACTCCGGGTAGGTGTGGTACGTCTCGTAGCCGCCGTCTGCGACGCGGATGGTGGTCCACGCCTCCGGTTCGAACCGATAGGCGACCGTCGCCGTCTCCGGGCCGGGGAAGGCGTCGAGCGGCCGCCCCTCGACGACCGTCCGGGCGTCGAGTCGGTCGCTCTCGAAGCGGAACTCGCGTTCCGCGCCGGCCGAAAGCGGCGTCTCGTGGGTTCGCTCGTGCGGCAGCGGCTCGCACGAACACAGCTCGTGGAAGTCGAGCGCCGGCAGGCCGACGTAGTGGGACGAACCGATGACGGTGAGCACCGCCGGTTCTCCCGCGAGCGTCGCCGGGGCGACCGTCTTCACGTCGACGGTCGTCAGGTCGGGGACGTCGGCGCTGTAGCCGAAGTACAGCTCCGTCGGTGTCTCGGCCGACTGCGATGGGTCGGAGCCGGCGGGCGGTTCGGTCGTCGGGTGTGAGTGGGAAGGCATAGTGGTCAGGTGTCGACGAGGATGTCGTAGTTCGGGTGGAAAATGGAGTTCTCGCGGACGCCGCGGTAGTGCGGGACCGCGTGCCACTCGACGGAGCCGTAGTGCTCCTCGCGGGCGCGGACGTACTCGGTCGCGCCGTCGCCGGTCAACCGGGGGCGCTCGCCGGGCGCGAGCACGTAGAACTGCTCGACGCGCTCGGTCTCGCCGTCGTCGTCGAGGTCCTCGCGCACCCAGTAGGACAGCTCTCGGGTGAAGCCCGCGGCACCGACGGTGTTGACGAACGCCTTGTGGTGTTCGGGGTAGGCGTCGGGCGAGTAGCCCCACGTCACCGCGACGCCGTCCTCGGAGAGATGCGTCCGGACGGAGCGGTAGAACTCCGTCGAGTAGAGCGTGAGCAGGTCGTCGTCGGTCGCGCCGGGAATGTCGAGCAACACGAGGTCGTACGTCTCGTTCGTCTCCTGGAGGTAGCGGTAGCCGTCGGCGACCGTCGTGTTCAGCCGGTCGTACTCGTAGGCGTCGTCGTGCCAGCGGCGGAAGAACGGGTCCGTCTTCGCGTCGCGCATGAACTCGCCGTCGAGGTCGACGTGGTCGACGGTGACGCCGTACTCCCGCAGGTGGTCGATGGCGATCCAGTCGCCGCCGCCGACGACGAGCACCTTCGTCTCGGGGCCGGGTTCGACGAGCGACATCGGCACGTCGACCAACCCCCGATGGTAGCTGTCGGCCCAGCTCTCGCAGAGTTGGACGGCCGCGCCGAGGCGGAGACACTGCTCGGTTCGCCCGTCGAAGTACGGGTTCGGACCGGTACCGGTCCACGTGCGGTCGTACCGGATGACGTGCTGGTAGGCGGTCGTCTCTTGGGAGGTGACCGTCGCGCGCATCGCGCCCGGCGAGTACTCGTTTTCGATCTGCTGTTCGAGATAGAGCTGTGACAGTCGCTCGTCGGCGACGTCGTGTTTGGCGACGACGCCCGCGTAGGTCGCCGTCAGGAGCAGGCAGACGACGAGAAGCGTCTTCGAGACGCGAGCGGCCGAGAGCGAGCGGTCGGCTCGCGCGCTGGCGGTCGCGTTCCCGTCGGGTGCGGCGCTGGCGGACGGAGCGGGACTTGCTGACGACGCGTCGCCGCCGAGGGGCCACCACGACCAGTCGCCGAAGTGGGCGACGAAGACGAGCGCGGCGACCCCGTTGAGGAGCGCCAGCACGAATATCGTCGGGATGAGGCCGAGGCCCGGGTAGAGGACGCGGGCGTAGACGACGGCACCGGCGAGGCCGCCGACGTAGTCCATCGCGAGGATGACCGAGAGCCCGCTTCTGCGGCCCTCGGTCCGCTCGACGGTCCAGAGGGTTCCGATGGCGGCCACGACGAAATCGTGGATTCGGGTTCCGGCGTCCCGGAGCAACGAGGGCGTCGCCGACCCGTCGTCGTCGAGTTCGTCGAACATGCGGGTCAAAAGCGGGAGTTCGAACCCGGAGAGGAACCCGACGACGACGACCGGCAGGCGGGCGACGGTCCAGACGAGTTCCGCGGGCACGGCCTGCGGGATGCGGACGCTGTTGAGACCGACGATGAGCAGGAAGCCCGCGGGCGCGGCCGCGGCCAAGAGCACCTCGGTTCGGAAGAAGTTCCCGCCGAGGGTCGCGCCGTCGAGGTCGTCTGAGAGCGCCGCGCCGATGCCGAGGCTGAAGAAGTACAGGCCGACCGTGATGACGTACTGGGTCACCGTCCCGCCGTACATCACCGTCAACAGCTCCGAGTAGACGAACTCGTAGGCGAAGCTACAGAACGACACCACGAAGGTGAGCGTCAGGAGCGTCGCCGTGTCGGTTCGTGTGTCAGACATCGATAGAGAGCGAATCGGTCGCGGCGGACGCGGCGGTGTCGCCGTCGCGGCCGCCGCCGTCGTCGTTCGTCCCGCTCAGATGCGCGGGGAGACTTTCCACTCTTCCTCGATGGAGTACCCCGCGTCGCCGATGCCGTCGGTGACTTCGAGGTCGTAACACTCCCAGCGGAAGTCGTGGTTCACGTCGTCGCCGACGACGTGCGCGCCGACGCGGTACCAGCCGTCCTGTCCGAGCTGGCTGTCGTCGTCGATGTCGTACTCGACGGTGTCGTTCGGGTCCTGAATCTCGCGGTCCCACGGCACCGGGCCGGCGTCGGGCGCGTCGTCACGCATCGCCGCGGTCGACCCGAGGTAGGCGACGCCGAGCGCGGCGACGCCGACCGGGAACCGGCTCACTTTCCCGGTGTTGTTCTCGTACCAGTCGTCGGCGTAGTCGCCGCCGTGGTACCACGCGTGGCCGTGGACCGTCCGCGGGGCGGAGGCGTAGCCGCCCGTGCCGCGGCCGGTCGCGCCGCGGCCGCCACCGCCGCCGCTCTTGCCTTTCGCGCTCGCGACCCCGACGGGGCTGAGCGCGGCCAGCGACTGCGGGTCGAATCCCGACAGCGACGACTGGTCGGCGGCTTCGTAGCGGGACATCACCCACGTCTGGTCGGCGAGGTCGACGACGAGCGAGCCGTCGGACACCTCGAAGTCGGAGACGACGCTCGATTTCCGCGGGGGAGGGGAGTTCGAACCGAGACAGCCGGCGAGTCCGCCGACGGCCCCGAGACCGGTCAGTTGGAGGAACGTACGACGCTTCATGGGGACTCTCGTCTCTGTCAATCAGAAAACTAGGATAACAGTCTTGTGGTTCGATACGTCTCGCGCGACGGACAGTACGGTTCGCTGATCGGTCTAGGAGGGAACCACCCGGAACGCGGCTCTGACGCTCCCGACGACCAGCCTGTCGAGCGAGCGCGTCGCCGCGCCGAACGAGACGAAGAAGACGACCATCACGAGGAACTCGACGAGGGGGAACGCGCCGAACAGGAAGACGCCGAGACCGAGGTCCGCGACGAGTCGGATGAGCGCGATGCCCGCGTCGACGGCGCGGTCGAACGTGACCGCGGCGATGAACCCGGCGACGACGGCGACGACGGCGGACGACAGAAGTCGGAGCGCAGAGGGGGCGGCCCGCACCGACCGCGCGCCGTCGGTTCGGCGGCCGTCGTCGGAGACGAGCCCGAGCGCCGCGAGTTGCCGGCGGAGTTGGTCGAGCGTCGTCACCGCGAAGACGAACCACAGCACCGCCGCGAGTCCGAAGCCGACCGCCGACGCAGAGAGCCCGGTGACGGCGCTCGTCAGGATATCGACGACGGTCGGCGTGGCGCGCTCGACGAACAGGTAGAAGACGACGAACCCGAGTGCCGCGTCCACGGGTCCGTACGCCGGGAAGGGCTCGCGTCCCCGGGGCCGGTCCGGGTCGGGTTCGGGGTCGGCCCCCGCATGCGCGTTCATGTGTGAGCGGACGTGCCCCGAGCCCATCAATCGGCCAGTCGATTTTGTCACGGCGCGGGAGCCGGCCCCCGAGCGTCGTCGGTGTCACCGACTTCGACCGAGGGCGGGCGCGACCGCACTGGGCGCGCGACCGCGTCGAACGCACTCGATTCTCGACTCGCTACGCGGCGAGCGGGATGACGAGGACGAGTAGCTTCGCGTAGACTACCATGAACAGGAGCGCGAAGGGGTAGGTGTTACCGTAGCCCGCGGCGACCTCGTCGGCCCCGGTGGCGTCGACGGCGGCCGCGAGCCCTTTCGTGTCGGTGTGGCCGCCGGTGATGCCGCCGGCGGCGCTTATCCAGTCCATGCCCCAGACGTACCGCGTGAGCGCGAGGCCGGCGAGGATGGCGACGAAGCTCGTGAGCGCCGAGGCCGCCACGATTTGGAGGCCGTACTCGGCGATGGTGGCGAGGAAGCCGCCGCCGGCACCCACGCCGACGACCGCGAGGAACATCGCCAGCGTGAACGCCCGAATCTCCGAGAGGATGCCGGTGTCCATCCGCGTCGGTACGGGGCCGACCCGGCCGAAGTAGCCGAAGACGAGCGCCGCGACGAGCACGCCGCCGGTCGTCCCGAGCGAGGGCGTGCCGAACGGTCCCATCGGAATCGGAATCGACCCGATGACCGCGCCGGCGACGATGACGAGCGCGTAGCCCATCACGCTGAACGTCACCTCGGTGACCGACGAGCCCGATTCGTCGTCGTCGGTGCCGCCGATAGCCTCGTCGAAGCGGCGTTTTTCGTCATCGAGGTCGAGGCGGGCGATGACGGGGTACAACTGCTGGAACACGACGATGACGAGCACGCCGACGACGTAGCCGACGGAGTGACCGATTTGGTAGTCCTGCCGGACGGCCGCGGGGAGCGCCTCGATGGCCGACCCGAGCCCCGGACTGCTCGTCAGCGCGCCCGAGAACGACCCCATGATGAGGGGCGTCGACGCGTTGGGGAAGACGAACTGCGTCCAGACGTACGTGAGCGCCAGCGCGACGGTCGGCATCAGCACCGCGACGGCGACGAAGTTGAGGCCGTACGCCTTGACGGTTCCCTCGATTTCGTGGGCCGCGATGAGGCCGACCGCGGCGACGAACAGCGCCAGCGTGAGTCCGCTGTACGCGTCGGGGACGGTGAAGCCGAAGTGGCCGAGCACCAACCCCGCGAACAGCGGCCCCGCGACGCCGAACTTGACGCCGCGGACGCTGATTTTGCCGAGCCCCATCCCGATGAGCACCGCGAGGAACAGGACGAACAACCCGTTGCCGACGAGTGAGTCGACTATCGCCACGGGAACTCACCCCCGGTACCGAGACGGTACGCGCGGGCCGTCGTGCCGGTCACAGCCGAGCGCCGTGAACGATAATGATGAATTTGATTTCTCGGTGACATACGAGTAACAGTTCGCGGATTCGGTGGATAAGGCTTGATTCGATTCCCACGGGATGGCGACGCGGGAAAATCGACAGACAGTACCGGCGAACACGCTGTATTTATCGGGGTATTATCGGGCGCAACCGCGAGAACGACTCGGCTCGGACGAGCCCATATTAATCATCATCGATATGAAACGATTCGCGGAGTTCGCTCGTGAATCTGGTCACATCCAGCTGTTCCGGCAGGTCGTTCCGGCCGTCGTGGTCCGTGAGCGAGCCGGGTTCGAACGCGGGGTTGCGCTCTTCGACCGTCTCCAGCGGCACCTTCGTCGTGACGGTGAAGTGTTCGACCGGGGAGACGAACCCCCAGAGGGCGCCCGCGGTGTTGAGGACGACGAGAATCGGCGTCCACGGGACCGCGAGGAGCGCGAGTTTCGACTCGGCCCAGTAGCTCGCGACGCCGACGCCCGTCACGACGAACAGCGTGGCGAACTCGATGAGCGAGCCGATTCGGTAGAGCATCAGGTCGGGGAGCGCGCCGGGGACGAGGAACGTGACGACCGTTATCAGCGGGATGAGCGGCGAAAAGCCCCACGCGACGAGGCGGAACTGCAGGAACGCCTGATAGTGCAGCGGGAGCAAGTCTGAGTCCTGCCGCGTCCCGGAGAACCACCGCCGCCGCTGTTTGAGCATCGTCGGCACCGACGGCGGGGCCTGATTGCGGAACTTGCAGTTCAGCACGGTGAAATCGAGGTCCGACGCGCTGGCGGCGCGCCACGCGAAGTCCGTGTCCTCGGTGATGGTCTTCGAGTCCCACGTGATTTCGTTTTCGAGGCTCGACCGAATCGCGATGCCGCCGCCCCACGCGTACAGCGGGAAGCTGAACCGGCCGAACGCCCGCTGTTCGCGCTGGTAGCCGATGCGGAACACCTCCGAGAGGTACGTCACCCACGACCCGGTGTACAGCGGAAGCTCCGTAATCTGGACGATATCGCCCTCCGGCAACCCCGCGAAGTTCGCCATCAGCGTGTCCTCGTCGAGGTAGAGGACGAACTCCTCGTCGCAGGGCACCTCGCGGCGCGCCCATTCGAGCGCTCGGCCCTTGTGGGTCGCCGTGCAGGTGAACTCCTCCGGGACGACGTGGACCGACGCGCCGTCCACCGAAATCGGCTTCTCGGCGACGACTCGCACGTCCGCGAGGTCGTCGGGGACCGCGTCGACCGTCGACTGGACGATGTCCGCGGCGTCGATGGTGATGACGCGCACTTGGATGTCGTCGTAGCCGTAGACGACATCGCCGGCGGAGGTCGTCTGTCGCCACGCGAGGACGAGCACCTCGACGAGCCACGTGAAGACCGACGCCGAGTAGAGCACGAAGACGGTCCAGACGAGCATCAGGAGGACGAATACCGCCAGCTCGGACTGGACCCCGAACATGTAATTCAGAAATGCTTTCTGAGAATAATGAATGTGTGGATTTCGGACCCGACGCCTCGATTCGGGCCGGCGACCGTCTATGCGCCGACGAGACGGCGGAGTTCCGAAACCTGAGAACCAGCACAACCCACTTCCCCGGTGTTGACCGACTGAACACGATGGCTGATTCCACGGGCGGCGTCGCGGAGGCGGAACACGACACGTCGCGAGAGCAACACATCCGACTCCTGTTGGAAATCGAGCCCGCGAAACGCTGTTCATGCCCGTTAGCCGCCCCCGAGTCGTCGGTCGAGAACGTTCACACCCAGCTTGACGGAGACACCTGCCACGCCGAAGTAACCGTCGGCGACGGGGAAACCTCGAAGGTGGTTCACACGACGACGCACGTCGGCGACGACTGCCTCTGTCGGGCGTTCGGGGAGTTCGGGTGCGTGCCGCGTATCCGACGCGCCGACGGGAAACACATCGTCGTCGAGACGTATCTCTCGGACCGCGAGACGATTTCGAACCTCGTGGGGCGGCTCGACGAGGTGGCCGAGCGCGTCTGTCTCAGGCGGCTCACCTCCGACGGGCGCGGCGATTCGAACGAGTCGAAGACGGCGACCATCGACCTCTCGTCGCTCACGGCGAAACAGCGCGAGGCGGCGCTCATCGCCGTCCACCACGGCTACTACGAGACGCCGCGGCGGACGGAGTTGGCGGCGCTCGCGGAGGCGCTCGGCATCTCGAAGTCGGCGCTCTCCCAGCGGCTGAACGCGGTGGAAGCGAAGCTCGCGACGGCGGTGTTCGACTCCGAGTGACGGCCGAGTCGGCCGAGCGAAAAACGGCAGACGGTTGACGTCCGAGGCGGTCCGCGCGTCGGCGAGTACATAAACTGCTTCATTATCCAGCGGGCGGCCTACCGGGGGAGGCCTCCACAGTACGTGTGTACCTATGACCGACCCACAACAGCCGCGACTGACTCCGCTCGACGAGTGGGAGTCGGAAGCGGCGACCATCCTCGACGGGGGCGACTACGACGCCGAGTTGGGACTGCGGATGGCCCGCGACGCGATTCGGGTCTCGAACGGCGAGCTCTCCGACGCGGCGTTCCACGAGAAATATCACGAGGCGGTCGTCGCGGAGTTCGGCGAGGACTCCCGCCCGACCGAGCCGGAGGGGTTCGATGAGTGACGACGGGAGCGGCCCGAAGGGGGGTGACGGCGACGGCGTGTTCAGACGCGACGTGCTGAAGGCCAGCGGGGCCGCGGCCGTCGCGCTCGGACTCGGGGGCGGCGGCTACGCCTCCTCGCTGGCCGAGACCGGCGACGAGGCGGCGTCGAGACAGAACCCCGGCATCGAGAGCTACGTCGGACAGGACGAGATTATCAGGACGGCGTGCGCGCCGAACTGCCGCGGGAAATGCCCGCTCGAAGCGCACGTCCGCGACGGGCGCGTCAGGAAAATCGAGCCGCAGATTCCCGAAGACGAGCGGTACAAGCGCGCCTGCACCCTCGGGCTGTCGCACACCCAGCGCATCTACAACGCCACGCGGCTCAAATACCCGATGAAGCGCGTCGGCTGGGAGCCGGGGAGTCCGAACCCCGAGGGCCGCGGCGACGACGCCGAGTTCGAGCGCGTCGCGTGGGACGAGGCGCTCGACTACATCGCCGCCGAGATGGAGCGCGTCCGCGACGACTACGGCCCCGAGAGCGTCTACTTCGAGACGGGGTCGGGAAACAACGGCGTCAGCGGCACCATCCAGAGCCGGCTGTCGTCGCTGTTCGGCGGGACCCAGAAGTCGTGGTCCATCGACATCAACGTCGGACTCGGCTTCAGCCGGCTCGCCGGGGCCGGCTTCTTCAACGTGCCGACCAACGAGGTGGTCGACTGGCGGAACGCGAACACCGTCATCGTCTGGGGGTCGGACATCTTCGCCAGCAACCTCCAACAGGACGCCTCGAAGCTCCTCGACGCGGTCGAAAACGGCGCGAAGCTCGTCTGCGTCGACCCCGTGTTCACGAACACCGCCGCGAAGGCCGATCTCTGGCTCCCCATCAAGCCGGGCAAGGACACGCTCCTGACCCTGTCGATGATTAAGACGGTCCTCGACGACGAGACCTACGACACCGAGTTCCTCAGAAGGCGGACGCTCGGGCCGGCGCTCGTCCGCGACGACACGGGCGAACTGCTCGACGCGAGCGACGTGTTCGACGACGTGACCGAGGACCTGCCCGTCGCGGTCGACGAGTCGACGGGCGAGCCGGTCGCGCTCGAACCCGAAACGTACGGCGAGTACGCGCTGTTCGGCGAGTACACCGTCGCCGGCGTCGCCTGCCACACGGCGCTTTCGCTCCTCGAAGCCCACGTCGCCGACTACGACGCCGACGCCGTCGCGGCCGAGGTCGGCATCAACGCCGACAACATCCGGACCGCGGTCCGGTGGCTCGCCACGCGCGGCCCCGGCGGCATCGCCTCGGGCTACGGCGTCGACCGCTACAAGTACGGCCACACCTTCGGGCAGGCGTACGCCATCCTCCTCGGGCTGACCGGCGACTTCGGTCGCCACGGGAGCATTCAGGGGAGCCACCCGCTCGGCGGGTCGTACGACGACGGCGGCTACGGCTCACCCGAGGACGGGCCCGGAACGACGTCGCTCCCGCAGACGGACATCCTCACCGCGATAGAGTCCGGCGACCCCTATCAGCTGAAGGTGATGTACTCCCAGGAGTCGAACTTCATCGCCAACCAGATGCCGGACAGACAGCGGTGGCTGGAGGCGTCGAAGAACCTCGACCTCATCGCCGTCGCCGACATGCACCACACGCCGTCGGTCCAGCACGCGGACATCATCCTGCCCGCGTCCCACTGGTTCGAACGCGAGGACGTCGTGGACACGTGGGGCGGCCACCCCCACATCATGTACCGCCAGCCCGCCCACGACCCGCTGTGGGAGTCGAAGTCCGACCACTGGATGCTGGTCAGGCTGGCCGAGCGCCTCGGCTTCGGCGACTACTTCAACCGCGACAAGTCGGCGACGCTGCGCGAGATGCTCGCCCACGACGACGAGGTGGACTACGAGACGCTGAGAGAACAGGGGACGGTGAAGGTGAGCACGCCGGTCGTCAAGTTCACGGGGCCGTTCAACACCCCGTCGGGCCGGCTGGAACTGTACGACGAGGACGCGCCGACCGAAAACGGCGTCACGCTGGAACTGCCGAAGCACATGGAGAGCCGGACGGCCGACGACTGGGACACGGCGGCGGACTATCCGCTGATGTTCATCCAGAAGCACTCGAAGTGGCGCATCCACTCGCAGTACGAGTACCAAAACTGGCTCCGGGAGATAAACAACGAGCCGCAGTTGGACATCAACCCGAAGGACGCCGCCGCCCGCGGCATCGAGGACGGCGACTACGTCCGCGTCCACAACGAGCGCGGCGAGATGGTCGTGAAGGCGAAACTGAACGACGGCATGCAACCCGGGCTGGTGAACACCGACCAGGGCTGGTGGGGACGCGACTACGTCCGCGGCCACCACAACGACCTGACGCACACGGACGTCTGCGAGGTGACCGGGAACTTCGCGTTCTACGACACCAGGGTCGAGGTCGAACCGGCACCGAGCGACGTCGACACGAGCAAGTACACGAGCGGCCAGCCGACCGGTTCGGGCGCGACCAGCGCCGGGGCGGGAGGTGACTGACCATGACTAACTACGGCTTAGTAATCGACCAGGAGCGGTGTATCGGCTGTCACGCCTGCGCCGTGACGTGTAAACAGGAGAACAACGTCGGCCTCGGCCAGTACTGGAACCGCGTGCTCACCGAGGGGGGCGACAAGATGGACACGCCGGCCGGGACGTACCCGGAGAACGGCGAGGACGGCACGCTGGAGATGTCCTACCAGCCGACGGCCTGCCAGCACTGCGAGAACGCGCCGTGCGTGAAAGTGTGTCCGGTCAACGCGACCTACACCCGCGAGGACGGCATCGTCGAAATCGACTACGACAAGTGTATCGGCTGTCGCTACTGCATGGCCGCCTGCCCGTACAACGCCCGCGTGTTCAACTGGGACGAACCGCAGACGGTCCCCGAAGACGGGACCGGCGACGTGCCGGCCCGCCCGCAGGGCGTCGTCGAGAAGTGTACGTTCTGTTCCCACCGCGTCGAGGAGGGGCTCGACCCCGCCTGCGTCGTGAACTGCCCGGCTGACGCCCGCATCTTCGGCGACCTCGACAACGAGGAAAGCACCGTCTCGAAGTACATCAGGAAGTACCAGACGACGCGACTGCTCGAAGACCGCGGCACCGACCCGAAGACGTACTACATCCGCGGCGAGATGAGTCCGGGTCGCCCGCAGACCTCCGACAAGATGGAGAGCGAACTCGACGACGTGTCGGTCTGGTCGGAGCCGAAGGACAACGGTCCGGTCGAGGAAACCGGCGGAAGCGGCGGCGGCGGGTCGCACGGCTCGCTGTCGAACGACGCGCTTCCGCACGTCCCCGCGTTCGAGGGGGGTGACGACTGATGTCGAGAGAGACCGCCACCTCGCGGTTCGTCGTCCCCGAGTTCGGGAGCGCCGGGAAGCTCTGGGTGGGCTTCCTCGCCGCGCTCGTCGTAGTCGGCGTCGCCGCGTGGGCCTACCAACTCGCCACCGGCCTCGTCGTCACGGGGATGCGCAACGTGTTCTCGTGGGGGCTGTACATCATGATGTTCGTCCTGTTCGTCGGGCTGTCGGCCGGCGGGCTCATCATCTCCAGCGCGCCGAAGTTCTTCCACTCGCACCGCTACGAGGGATTCGCCCGCCTCGGCGTGCTGGTGAGCCTCGCGTGCATCACCGTCGCCGGGCTCCTCATCCTGCCCGACATCGGCCGCCCCGAGCGCCTCTACCAGTTTTTCACCTCGCCGGACTTCCGGTCGCCGATGGTGTGGGACTTCGGCATCGTCATCCTCTACGGCGCGCTGAACCTCTGGTATCTCTGGCTCCTGACCCGGCGCGACCTCGCGGCCCGCGGGTCGCGGCTGGCGCTCGGCGTCGAGGACACGGACGCCGGCCGCGAGCGCGACCGGACGCTCATGTTCTGGACCGCCGCCGTCGCACTGCCGACCGCGGTCGCGCTCCACTCGGTCACCGGGTGGATTTTCGCCACGCAAATCGGCCGCGGCGACTGGTTCAGCCCGCTCGTCGCGCCGGTGTTCATCGCCAAGGCGCTCGTCTCCGGCCTCGGCCTGCTGTTGGTCGTGTCCGTCCTCGCCTCGCGGTTCACCCGCTTTACCGTCGACCGCGAGGAACTCACGAGCCTCGGGAAGGTGCTCGGCATCTTCCTCGCGTTCCACGTCGTCTACCTGCTCGCGGCCGAGCGCCTCCCGCACGCGTGGGCCGACCACTTCGGGTTCTGGGCCATCACGGGGAGCTTCCTCATCGGCGAGTCGGCGTACTTCTGGCTCTGGACGGTCGTCGGCGGGGCGGTCCCGCTGGCGATGCTCGCGCTCCCGTCGTTCCGCGAGCGCGTGTCGGTCATCTTCACCGCCAGCGCCCTCGCGGTGTTCGGGACGACGTTCGAGGGGGTTCGGTTGGTCTTCACGGGCTACGACGCGGCCAACATCGACGCCGCGCCCGGCATCTCCGTCGGCGGCGAGTACGCCGGGGTGACGACCGACATCTGGGCGAGCGCGGGGTCGTACACCCCCACGCTCGTCGAGATTGCGGTCACCGCGGGCGTCATCGCCATCGGCGCGCTCATCGTCACCTTCGGACTCCGGTACGTCCCGATTCAAGCCGAAAACGAATCGACCGCGGTGGCGACCGACGGAGGCGAGACGCGGGGGGAAGACCGATGAACGAACCCGCCGCGCGAAACGCGAGCGAGGAACACGACGCGGCCGGCGGCGCGGCCGGCGACGCCTTCGAGTCGGCCCGGACGGCGACGTACGCGGTCCTCGCGGCCTGCTGGCGCGAGCCGACCGAGCGGTTGGTCGACGTCGCCAACGGCGGCGGGCTGTCGGCGCTTTTCGGCCCGCTGGAATCGCTCGAACTCCACGCGCTTCGGAGCGAGTACGCCCGGCTGTTCATCGGCCCGGACGGGCCG
Source organism: Haloferax sp. S2CR25 (assembly GCF_031624535.1). Classification (NCBI taxonomy): domain Archaea; kingdom Methanobacteriati; phylum Methanobacteriota; class Halobacteria; order Halobacteriales; family Haloferacaceae; genus Haloferax; species Haloferax sp. S2CR25. Next base: position 360,534 of record NZ_JAMQOO010000003.1, on the reverse strand, counting down.
CCGTGTCCGCCCTACGAGAGCGTCTACCGCGACAGGGAGAGCGACGACGAGTTCGGCGAGGTACTGGGGCCGGCGACGATGGCAGTCGAGCGCTGGTATCGGGCGTTCGGCGTCGAGCACCGGCCCGAGCAGCGCGACCTGCCGGACCACGTGGCGACGGAACTGGAGTTCTGCGCGCACCTCGCCGAACGCGGCCGCGACGACCGCCTCGACCAGTTCCGCGACGAACATCTCACGCGGTGGGTCGGCGACCTCTGCGACCGGGTCGAAGCCGAGACGCGGTCGCCGTTCTACGCGGCGCTCGCCCGGACGACGCGAGAGGTGGTCAAAGACTGACACTCGGCCGCGTTGGAACCGCCGAACCGAATAGAATCGCCAGTTCGCTCTCGCACCGAGCCGACTCGGTTTTCGGGGGCTCTTTAAAAGCCTTAATTATCAGCGGTTACATACACCGTTAGAGTCAACCAATATCGGACTAGTGAGTACGCATGCACGCACACCACGACCGGTCGCGGCCGGCGACCCCCCTCTCCGAGCCGATTCTCGTCCGCGGCGACAGTAGGGTGTCGCTGTCCGGCCCGGAGCTACGCGGGTTGCCCGCCGAGGACCGAACGGTGACGGTCGCGTGCGCGTCGGGGACGCGACACACCGCGACGTGGACCGGGGTTCCGGTCCTCGACCTCTTTGCCGACGCCGGCCTCGACGACGAGACGACGCACCTCGTGGTCGAGAGCGCCGACGGCTATCGGGTCTGCATCGACGTGTACGCCGCGTTCGACGCCGTCGTCGCCTACGCCCGCGACGGGACGCCCATCCGCGAGGAACACGACTACGAGACGCGCTTTATTGCCCCCGACGTCGACGGGTCGCGGACGGTGAAAGGCGTCCGCGCCGTCGAGGCGCGCGCGCTCGACCCCGCAACCGACCCCGAATCGCTCGAAGACATCTTCAAGAAGCCCTGACCAGATGACGCGAGAGAGACAGAACCGACCGAGCCGGACGGACGCGCCGACAGCGGCGACCCCGCCGAGTCCACGGACCGCGCCGGACGCGACGGCCGTCGTCCTCGCCGGCGGCGAGAGCAGTCGCTTCGGACCCGGACACAAGGCCCTCGCGACGCTCGACGGAGAGCCGCTAATTCGGCGCGTCGTCGGGACGCTCCGAACCGTGACGGGTCGCCCCCCGATAGTCGCGGTTCGGACCGCCGGCCAGCACGAGCGTCTCACCGCGGCGCTTCCGGCGGCGTGGGGCGTGCGGTTCGTCGGCGACGACCCGAGTCTGTCGGGGCCGCTCGCCGGCGTCGCCGCGGCCGCCGAGGCGGCCGCGACACCGTGGCTGTTCGTCGCCGGCTGTGATATGCCGCTTCTCGAACCGCACGCGGTGGCGGCGCTGTTCGAGCGCGCCGCCCGGCGAGACGGCGACGGCGACCACCTCGTCTCCGCGGACGGTGACCGCCTCGCCTCCACCGGCGGCGACCGTTCCGTCCCGCCGGCCATCGTCCCCGTCTCCGAGCGGGGTCACGAACCGCTCCACGCCCTGTACCGTCGGTCTGCGGTCCGGGACAACGCCTTCGAACTCGCTCCCGACGACGGCCTCGGGGCGCTCTTGGACCGCGTCGACGGCGTCGAGTACGTCGGGTTCGACGCGCTTCCCGAGAGCGTCGGCCGGTCGGTGACGAACGTGAACACGCGCACTGAGTTGGCGCGGGTCGCCGCCGGGTGCGAGGTGCGGCGATGAGATGCGAGGTGCGGCGATGAGATGCGAGGTGCGGCGATGAGATGCGAGGTGCGGCGATGAGATGCGAGGTGCGGCGATGAGATGCGAGGTGCGGCGATGAGTCGTGACGCGCGCGGTGCGTCGAGCAGGCGGACGTTCCTCGCGGCCGTCGGCGGGGTCGCGGCGGCCGGTTTCACCGCGACGGCGGGCTGTCTCGGCCGGGCGGGCTCGACACCGACCGTGTCGGTTCTCGCCGCCGGAAGCCTCCAGCGGGCGCTCACCACCGAATTCGAATCGCCGGAAGGGACCCGCGTCGAGGTCGAGGCTCACGGCTCAGCGCGCGTGGCTCGGATGGTCGCCGACGGCCAACGCGACCCCGACATCGTCGCGCTCGCGGACCCGACGCTGTTCGACGCGCCGCTTTCGGTGCCGTGGTACGCCACGTTCGCCAACAACGCGCTCGTCGTCGCGTACAACCCGCAGACCGACGGCGGAACGCGGGTCGCCGAAGCCGCGTCGTGGCCCGACGCCCTCCTCGACGACGCGGTCAGCCTCGGCCGAACCGACCCCGACCTCGACCCGCTGGGCTACCGGACGCGGTTCGCGCTCGCGCTCGCGGCCGACCACTACGACCGGCCGGCGCTGGCCGACGACCTGCTCCGGCGCGACCAGGTATACCCCGAGACGCAACTGCTCGCGCAGTTCGACGCCGGCGGCGTCGACGCGGCGTTCGTCTACCGGAGCATGGCCGTCGAGCGCGGCTACCCGTCCCTCGAACTCCCGGCCGCAATCAACCTGAGCGACCCCGACCACGCGTCGGCGTACGAGACGGCTTCCTACACGCTTCCGGGGGGCGTCACCGTCCGCGGTGCGCCAATCCGGTACGCCGCGACGCGCCGCACCGACACGGCGGCGGCGAAGTCGGTGTTCGAGGCGCTCGTCGGGACCGCCGGCGACCTCCTCGAACCCTCCGGGTTCACCGTGCGCGAGAGCCACCCACACTACTTCGGAGATGTCCCACCGACAGCCTAACCGCCGCGAGCGCGGCGTCACGCGACTCCTGCCCGAGACGTGGCGAGGCCTGACGCTGGTTCTCGCCGGGATGCTCCTCATCTACTACCTGCTTCCCATCGGCGCGCTCGTCCTCGCGCAGTCGCCGGCGTCGCTGGCCGCCGACGTGACGAGCGAGGTCGTCCTGACCGCCGCCACCAACTCCGTCGTCGCGGCGACGCTCAGCACGCTGGTCGCCGTCGCCTTCGGCGTCCCCTTGGCCTACTGGCTCTCGCGCACGTCGTTCCGCGGCCGCGACGTGATTCTGGCGCTGGTGATGCTCCCGCTGGTTCTCCCGCCGGTCGTCAGCGGGATGCTACTCCTCAAGCTCGTCGGCCCCGCCGGCCTCGGCCAACTGACGAGCGTCCCGCTGACGCGCTCGCTCGTCGGGGTCGTCCTCGCCCAGACCTACGTCGCCTCGCCGTTTCTGGTCGTGACCGCGAAGACGGCCTTCGACGGCGTGGACAGACAGCTCGAAGCGGCGGCCCGCTCGCTCGGCGAGGACCGCGTCGGGAGCGTCCGGCGCGTGACGCTCCCGCTGGCGAAACAGGGCATCCTCGCCGGCGTGACTCTGACGTTCGCCCGGGCGATGGGCGAGTTCGGCGCGACGCTCATGCTGGCGTACTACCCGCGGACGCTCCCGGTGCAAATCTGGGTGTCGTATCTCTCGACCGGCCTCGACGCCGCGTTCCCCGTCGCGCTCGTCCTCGTCGGCATCGCCGTCGGGGCGATTTTGCTGGTCCACGCGCTGGGGACAAACCCGTGGGAGTGAGGGCGGGCGAGACATCGGCGTCACGCCGCACCCGAGGATTGAGTTCGGCGGCCGTCGAAGCGACCGTATGCCAGTCGCGACCGTCGGCGACCGCGCGGGAGCGGAGCGCGCAGTGACCGAGGAGACAATCGACCGATTCGCCGAGGTATCGGGCGACGAGAACCCGATTCACCTCGACGCGGAGTACGCCGCCGAGACGACGTTCGGCGGGCGCATCGCCCACGGGATGCTCGCCGCGTCGGTCGTCAGCGCCGCGCTCGCGCGGCTTCCGGGCGATATTGTCTACCTCTCGCAGGACCTGTCCTTCGAGCGGCCGGTCCGCCCCGGTGACACGGTGGTCGCCGAGGTGGCCGTGGTCGAGTCGCTCGGCGGCGACCGACTCGCCGTCGAGACGACCGCGAGCGTCGGCGACGAGACGGTCGTCTCCGGCGAGGCCGTCGTGTTGTCGCTGGCGCACGACGGGGCGTGAGAGGACGGAACGAAGGGAGGAATCGGGCCACCGACCGCAGTTCTCACTCAGTTCGGCGTCGTCCGGCTTACAGCGGGTAGTCGCGCGGTTCGTGCTGGAGAGAAATCCACTTGTCCTCCGTGATTTCGTCGAGGAAGGCGTCGCTGTTGTAGGTGCCGACGCCGGAGGCTCCGATACCGCTGAACGGGACGTGCGCCTCGTCGTTGATGGGTTGGTCGTTGACGTGGACGTTGCCGGTCTCCATGCGGAGGGCGATTTCCTTGCCTGCGGCGAGGTCGCCGGCGTGGACCGACCCGGAGAGACCGTACTCGGTCGCGTTGGCGAGTTCGACCGCCTCGTCCACGTCCGAGAACGGAATGACGGGCGCGATGGGACCGAAGTGCTCGTTGCAGGCCGCGGCCATGTCGTTCGTCACGCCCGAGAGGACGGTCGGTTCGACGACCAGCGAGTCGTCGACGCCGTCGAGGTCGGCCGTCGAGCCGCCGGTTTCCAGCGTCGCGCCGGCGTCGACCGTCTCCTCGACGTAGCCCAGCATCTCGTCGCGCTGGGACTCGTCGATGATGGGGCCGACGACCGTGTCGCCCTCGTGGGCGGAGCCGACGGGCAACTCCTCGGCCCGGGCGGTCAGCTTCTCGACGTACTCGTCGTAGACCGACTCGTGGACGATGTGGCGGTTGATGGAGATACAGACCTGCCCCTGGTGGACGAAGCTCCCGAAGACCGCGGCGTCGACCGCGCGGTCGACGTCAGCGTCCTCGGTCACGACGTGGGCGTTGTTGCCGCCGAGTTCCATCGCGGGGACGGCGAGGTTCTCTCCGGCGATGCCCGAGACGCGCTTGCCGACTTCGGTCGAGCCGGTGAACGCCACCACGTCGCTCTCGGGGTGGCCGGCGACGCGGTCGCCGATTTCGGAGCCGCGGCCGGTGACGACGTTGACGACGCCCTCGGGGAGGTCGGTCTCCTCGAACAGCTTGGCGAACAGCAGCCCGCCGGTGATGGGGGAGTTGGTCGAGGGCTTCAGCACGACCGCGTTGCCCGCGGCGACCGCGGGCGCGACCGCCCGCATCGACAGGTTCAGCGGGAAGTTCCACGGCGAGATGACCGTCACCACGCCCTTCGGGTTCTTCTGGACGATGTTCTCCTTGCCGGGGATGTTGGAATCGACGTACTCGCCCCGCATCCGCCGGGGGAGCGTCGCGGCCTCGCTCGCGTGGTCGGTGGCGATCTGGACGGACGTCTCGCCCATGATGCGCGAGCCGCCGACCTCGTGTGCGAGAAGGTCGATGATTTCCGCTTCGTACTCCCGCAGTTTCTGGAGGAACTGCTCGACGACTTCCTGTCGTCTCGCGGGCGGCGCTTCGGCCCACTCCGCTTGGGCTTCGGCGGCCGCCTCGTAGGCGGCGTCGACGTCGGCCTCCGTCCCGCGAGGGACGTGCGCGACCGTCTCGCGGGTCGACGGGTCCTCGACTGCGATGCTCTCACCGCTCTCGCTTTCGGTCCACTCGCCGTCGATGTACAGGGCGTTCCAGTCGGCGTCGGTGGCGATTTCGTCGACCATGTGCAGCCGTTCGTTGGGGACTGCCGGATAAATGGGGCCGTAATGGGGAGAAGGGCTCGCGTTGCGACAGCCTCAAAAACGTCTGTCCCTACGACGCCGGCCGACGGTTCGAAGTCCCACGGTAACAGCAGGACGAGGCAGACAGGACAAGGCAGGACAAGACAGCACAGGACAGCTATCGGTTCACGCATCCGCGAACGGAGCGAGCGGTTCACCGCCGGCTTCGAGGCGGAAGCCCGAGGAGTCGGCCATTTTCGCCCGGGGGGTTTCGAGGAGCGGTGTGCGACGAAGCGAGAACACCCGACGAAGAAGAACGGAGGGTATCGGAACACCCGAATCGACACCCACCTTCTTTACGGAGCGCTCCGTGGTTGCGAATAGAGGCTCGATGACACCGAATCAGGGTGGACACACGCCGCTTTCTCCTCGCGCGACGCGAGCGTTCGAGCATCTCCGACCCCTCGTCACCGACCGCGACGCGGGGATGCCCGTGGCGGACGCTCGCCGCCGGGTTCGCTCGGCGGGCGAAGACCCCGAGGCCGTCGACGAACTCCTGAACAAGGGGTATCTCTACGAAGTCGAAGGCGACGTGTACGTGACGTGACGGCCGTCGCGCCGGCCTAACCGGACCCCGATGGTGGGCACCGAACCCGGTCCGGACGCGAAGCGGCGCGAGGCCGAACGCCGACCCGTGACCCGCTTTCGGGGTCGGGGGTCGACTACCCCGTGACACGCGAAATCCTCGAACGATATACCGACCGGCCGACTCGTGAGACGCACGGATCCGTCACGAGAATCGCGAGGGCCACGAGATACTTACACCGCGAGCGACACCTGCGGCGTGCATCATGAAGAAGGTCCTCGCACGAATCGGGATCGGCAACGCGACCGTCGATACCGTCCTCCCCTCCGACACCGTCCGCCCCGGTGAGACGGTCGACGCCGAGGTTCGCATCGAAGGAGGGTCGACGGAACAGGAAATCGGGAAGATTCGGTTCGAACTGGAGACCCGCTACCGGACCGAAGAGGGCTACCGTGAGATCGATATCGCGCAGTACACCCTCGCGGAGAGCCTCACGGTCCACCCCGACGAACAGGAGGTCCGGGACGTGTCGCTCGACATCCCTCACGGAGCCCCAGTCACCCTCGGGAACGTCGACGTGTGGGTCGAGACGGAACTCGACATCGAACTGGCAGTCGACCCCGAGGACAAAGACTACCTGAACGTCCAACCGACGCCGCGGCTGCAGTCCGTCTTCGACGCGCTCGACGACCTCGGCTTCTCGCTGCACAGCGCCGAGTGCGAGGCCGACCCCCACGGCGTTTTCGCCTCGACCCGGCGGTTCGTTCAGGAGTTCGAGTTCCGACCCACGTCGGGGCCGTTCGCCGGTGAGTTGGACGAACTCGAAGTCGTCCCCCGACCGGGAGAAGACGCGCTCGAACTGTACCTCGAAGTCGACCGCCGCGGCGGCGTGCTGAGCGAACTCGGCGACTTCGACGAGCGGGCGGTTCAGACGACGGTTCGGACCACCGACGCGAGCGAGGTACGCGACGAACTGGCGTCGCTGATTCGCGCGAACGCCTGACTGGAACGCGGTCAACTCACCCCAATCGCCTTCCGGCTACCCAACGTTTTTGCGGTAATTCGGCGTATCTGCGCGGGCATGACGACACTCGAAGACATCGACCTGGATTTCGTTCCGTTCGGCGAGACGGGCCTCCGGACGAGCGAACTCCAGTTCGGGACCTGGCGGTTCGGCAAGGAGACCGAACGGGGGAACGTCGAAATCGACGAGGAGCGCGCGCACGAACTCCTCGACGCCTACGAAGCGGCCGGCGGTCGCTTCATCGACACCGCGGACATCTACGGCGGCGGGGCGAGCGAGCGCTGGATCGGCGACTGGCTCGAAGATCGAGACCGAGAGCGGTTCACCATCGCGTCCAAAATCTACTGGCAGATTCGAAGCGGCGACCCGAACAGCCTCGGGACGAACCGGAAGAACGTCCGCCACCGCATCGACGCCCTGCTCGACCGCCTCGATACCGACTACGTCGACGTGCTCTACATCCACCGCTGGGACGACGAAACCCCCACGCGCGAGATGATGAAGACGCTCAACGGCCTCGTCGAAGACGGGAAGGTCCACTACCTCGGCGCGTCGACGCTCCGACCGAACGCGTGGAAGGTGGCGAAGGCGAACGAAATCGCCCGCGCCGAGGGCTGGGAACCGTTCACCGTCGCACAGCCGCGGTACAACCTCGTCGACCGCGAAATCGAGGGAGACTACTTGGAGATGACCCGCTCGTACGGCATCGCGGTGTGCCCGTGGAGCCCGCTCGGACAGGGCTTCCTCACCGGGAAGTACACCCGCGAGGAGGGCCTCACCGGCGAGTCCCGCGCCGCGGAGTCCAGTCGGTTCGAGGACTCCTACCTGACCGAGGAGAACTTCGACGCGCACGACGAACTCGACGCGGTCGCCGAGGAAGTCGACGCGACGCCCGCACAGACGGCGCTCGCGTGGCTCATGCACCGCGACGGCGTGACCGCCCCCATCGTCGGCGCGCGCACGGTCGAACAGCTGACCGAGAACCTCGAAGCCGCCGCCATCGACCTCAGCGACGAGCAGGTCGACCGCCTGACCGAGGCGAAGCCCGACCCCTACGCGGGGCTCTAACAGTCAGGCGAGGCAGTATAGTCCGCTACACCCCCTCGCGAATCGTCTTGTAGAGGTGCGCGAGCGTCTTCATCCCCGCCGCGTTCCGTTCGAGGCTGTAGAAGGGGTGGAGTTCGGGGTTGAACTTCGCCTTGTATCGGTTGATGCGGCGGTTGTTCGCGCCGACGAGGTCGTAGGTGGTCCGCCCGCGGTCCATCGCGTCGCGCATGATGCGCCAGTCGAGCAGGTCGTTGATGGCGAGGTCGGAGTCGATGTCCGTCCGAACGCCGCCTTGCCACCGCGAGACCGTCTCCTTGTAGTCGACGACGAGGATACCGCCCGCGAACTCGCCGTCGGTTCGGAGGACGTAGGGTCGAATCTGTCCCTCGGGGAGGGTCGAATAGAGGTCCCTGACGAACCCCGGAGTCGACCGATAGGAGATACCCTGCGACTCGTAGCGCGAGGCGACCTGTTCGACGATCTGTTCGATTGCCTCCGGGCCGCCTTCCTCGATGGTGTACGCGTCGTCGGGCGCGTTCCGGATGTTCGACCGGGCGTCGCTGCTGAAACTCATGAACACGTCGTCGACGCCGGGCGAGAGGTCGACGTGGTAGGTGTACTGCGGCGTTATCGCGTAGTCGTTCCACGAGAACGCTCTGAGGTCGTCGTACCGGCCGTCGAGGCGGATGTGAGTGTACCGCGGACGAATCTCCTCGCGGACCCAGTCGAGGCAGTCGTCGATGAACTCGTGGTGTCGGCCCTCGCGCTTTCGCTGTTTCATGTGGTCCATGTTCAGGAGGACCGGACCGAGGTACGCCACCCGAAGCTCCGGCGGCGGTGAGAACACCGTCGCTATCGGCCCCTTGTTGATTCGGAACAGCGGGAACAGCCCGACGACTTCCTCGCCTTTGCGACCGACGAGCGGAATCAACTCCGCGCCGGCGTGCGCCGCCTGAATCTCCAGTGCGTCGAACTGATGGAACGCGTTGCCGTGGGGTGACTGTTCGACGAACGTGTCCCAGTTGTGGACGTCGTCTTCAGTCGCCCGCCGAACCTCGATACTCATGAGTAAGCTGCCTGAACTGTCGCGTCCGACCCCTTTGTTATGCGCCCGTTATGCGGGGGATTTCACCCGGTTCGGACGGGTCACAACCGCATCACGGCATCGGTTAACGGCAAATTTCTGATAAGAATCCGAAGACGGTGCGAACGTTTACGGGTCGGAAGTCGGCGAGCCGGGAGACAACCGTCGAAGCAGGGACTACCCTCGCGTTTGTAAAATCGGGTCGGAGCCACCGTTTTACGCCGGGAGACAGATATCTAACCATGTCAAGCCTCTCCGAACGCGCCGCGGCGCTCGTGACGAGCGAACCGCTCATGGCGCACCTCGCGACCAGCGTCGACGACCGGCCTCACGTCGCCCCCGTCTGGTTCGACTACGCGGCCGACCGCGGGGTGTTCGAGGTGCTCACTTCGGGTCGAAAGCTCGAAAACATCCGCGAGAATCCGCGCGTCGCGCTCTCCATTCAGAAAGACGAGCGGGGACAGGCGCAATGGAAGGTGACGGTGCTCGGGACGGCCACCGTCGTCACCGACGAGGACGCCGTTCGAGACGCCACGCGGCGAATCAACCGGAAGTACGGGACCGAGGAGTCGGCGTGGCCCGAAAACGAGTTGGTCCGAATCTCGGTGGGGACCGCGGCGGTCAGCGAGTACTGAGGCGGACAGCCGGAAGGCCCGCGTCAGTCGGACGACCGCGCGTCGGTTCGGCCGTCGTCGAACCGCCGAATCTCCCGCGAGAGCCGGCCGAGGTCGAACCCGGCGTCCGTGAGTCGGGCGGCGACGAGCGCCGCCGCCGTCGACACCACGAACGCGCCGCCGAAGGAGGTGAGATACAGCGGGTCGGCGGCGGGCAGCAGGCCGCCGACGACCGGAATCGACGTGATGACGCCGCGGAGGTCGGGGAAGAACGCGAGGCCCACAGCGAGCCCGGTGAGACTGCTCGCGAGCGCGCCGGGACCGGTGATTCGCGTCGAGTACAAGCCGTAGACGAGCGGGAAGGCGACGGCCGCGCCGAGCAGGTCGGCGAAGAAGAACAGCCGGAGGACGCTCTGTGCGCGGAGGCTGACGTAAATCGCGGCGACCGCGACGGCGATTGTGAGCGCCCGCGACCCGAGGGCGAGGCGGCGGTCGCTCGGCGCCGCGAGCAGGCGGGCGAGGTCCGCGGTCACGAGGCTCGAAAGCGCGTTGAACAGCGTGTCGATGGAGCTCATCACGAGCAGGAGCGCGAGGAGGACCGCCGCGAGGACGAGCCACTCGGGGAACGCCTCGCCGAGGAGGACGAAGAAGGCGGCGTCGGCGTTGTAGCCCGCGCTCGCGGGGTCGGTGACCACGGCGGCGTTGCCGACCGCGACGACGCCGAAGAAGGCGGTGACGAACACGATGGCACCGTTGGCGAGCGCCGCGGTCCGAAAGCTCCGCCCGACCGTCTCCGACGAGTCGGCCGCGTAGATGCGTTGCCACCACGTCTGGTTGATGAGTTCCGCGCCGAGGATGGCGAACGCGAGCGCGAGTCCGAACTGGAGGCCGGCGACCGCGCCGAGGTCGAGGAGCGCGGGGTTCGTCTCCGTGATGCCGTCGATGGCGGCGGCGGGGCCGCCGAGCGCGACGAGCGCGCCGGCGAACGCAAGCAGGAGAAGCGGGATGACGATGACCGCTTGAACCGCATCGGTCGCGATGCTGGCCCGGAGGCCGCCGTAACTCGTGTAGAGGAGGACGAAGCCGCCGACGAGGAGCGCGGTCTGCCACTGCGGGACGCCGGCGACGAGCGAGAGCGCGCCCGCGATGCCGGTCAGTTCGGCGGCGAGGAAGATGAACATGTAGAGCGCGCTCACGAGGAGGACGAAGGCGTACATCGCGGTCCCGTAGCGCGCGTGGGCGTACTCGGTCAGCGAGTGGCCCTCGGGGATGAGCTTCCGGATTCGCGGGCCGAGGCGGGCATAGACGAGCATCGGGACGGCCTCGCCGACCGCGTAGCCGACGACGGCCGCGATACCGAAACTTGCGCCCGCTTCGGGAGCCGAAAAGAGCACCCAGACGCCCATGACGGACGCGACGAGCGTCGCCGTCGTTCGCCGACTCCCCGCGGAGTCGCGCGCGGTGATGAGGTCCTCGACGGAGCCGACGCGACCCCGGGAGAACCACACGCCGACGCCCGTGAAGGCGACGAGCGTTGCGACGGTCAGTCCGAGCGCGACGGTCGAGCTCACCATCGGCCGTCACCCGGCTGGGAAGAACCGCCGGTCGAATCGGTGGACGGAGCCAGTTCGTACGCCTCGTCGAAGAAGGCGACTTCGAGTTCGACCGTGCGACGGAACAGCTGTTCGAGCCGCCGTTGCCGACGCGGCGAGGCCGCTGCGCCCTCGCGGTCGAGTTCGGTTCGGAGCCACCCGACGAACGCCGCGAAGTCGTCGACCGCGTGGAGATCGATCCACTCGGAGAGGTAGAACCGCGAGGGAGAGTTGGCAGAGTCCGCCGCGGCGGTCGCCCACGACAGGTAGACCCACTCGGCGGGGACGAGCACCGCCAGCGTCTCGGCGTACCCGCCCTGCCCCCCGGCGCGTTCGAGGAGGTCGATAAAGGCGCGCGTCGTCGGCGTGGTTTTCGGGTCCGCGTAGACCGACTCGGGAACGTCGAGCGCGTCGAACGCCCGCAGGAAGTAGTCGTCCTCGTCGTCGGTCAGAACGCCGAGAAACGAGACGAGTTCGGACTTCGACTCCATGGTCGGCGCGGTGCCGACGGCGTGGCCGAAGACGCCGACGAGCGTCTCCACGAAGGCGTAGTCCTGCACGAGATACTGCCTGAACACGTCGTCTGCGAGTTCGTCGGCGGCGAGTTCGCGCGTCAGTCGGTGAGCGGTCGCGTCGTCCCACGACTCGCCCGCGCGCTCGCGGAGCCAGTCGGTAAAGCGCGGGTCCGACCGCGACGCGGCGAACTCGTCGTACGTCTCGGGGGCCGACGGCTCCGTGTTGCTCATAGCGGCCACTCCTCTTGCCGCCACGCGGCGTCCCAAAACAGGTACTCGTACTGCGCCGACGTGCGGAACAGGTCGCGGAAGCGCTCGCGGTCCGATTCGGTGGCGCTCGCGGCCACGTCGTCCATGAGCGACTTACACCAGTCGGTGAGTTCGGTGAACTCGTCGCCGGCGTACATCTCGACCCACGCGGCGTACTGGTCGTGGTCCGGAACGCCCGCGTCGGCGAGTCGGCGTCCAGTCTCGTTGAACCCCCACATACAGGGGAGCAGGGCGGCGACGATGTCGCCGAACGAGCCGAGCGTCGCGGTGCGAACGAGGAAGTCCGTGTAGGCGCGGGTCGTCGGCGACGGCGTCGTCGCTTCGAGGTCGGCGGTGTCGATGCCGAACTCGGCGGCGTAGCTCCGGTGGAGGTCCATCTCCTCGTTGACGGTCGATTCGAGGAGGCTCGCGAACGTCCCCATCGAGTCGAGCGTCGGGGCCTTCGCGGCACCGAGCGCGAAGAGGCGACTGTACTCGACGAGGTAGACGTAGTCCTGCCGCACCCAGTAGCGGAACGGCCCCTCGTCGAGGCTCCCCTCCCCGAGTCGGGCGACCATCGGATGGTCGAGGATGGCCGACCAGAACTCGTCGGCCTCGTCGTGAATCGTATCTGTGAACGCCATAGCGAGTAATCGGAGAAGACGCTGAAAAGAATTATGAAGAGATGATATTCGCCGGTTATCCGTCGCGTAAGAAACCCCGTTTCTCGGTTTTTGTCTCGTGGGTTAGCCATCGACTTCGTCGTGCGTTTCGATTGTTGTCCAGTTGTCCGGTGATTAACGCGGGCGAACGACCCCGGTAGTTTAACACGACCGAGTGTCAACGAGTTCACAAGATGTCGCACGTGAACGCCGTCAGGTCCATCGAGATTCAGAACGTCGTCGCTTCGACGGAGGTCCCGGTCGAACTCGACCTCGAACGACTCTCGCTCGATATGGACGGAACCGACTACGACCCGGAGAACTTCCCCGGTCTCGTGTATCGAACCCGCGACCCGAAGTCGGCGTGTCTCGTCTTTCGGTCGGGGAAGATCGTCTGTACCGGCGCGAACAGCGTCGACGACGTGAACACGGCCATCGAAACGCTGTTCGACGAGTTCACCGACTTCGGAATACCGATTCCCGACGAGCCGGACATCACGGTTCAAAACATCGTGTCGAGCGCCGACCTCGGTGCGGCGCTCAACCTGAACGCGCTGGCTATCGGCCTCGGTCTCGAAGCCGTCGAGTACGAACCCGAGCAGTTCCCCGGACTCGTCTACCGCCTCGACGGACCGAGCGTCGTCGTCCTCATGTTCGGGAGCGGGAAAGTCGTGATTACGGGAGCGAAGCGAGTCTCCGACGCTGAAACGGCTCTCGAAGTGGTCGATGAGGACGTCCGCGAACTCGGACTGCTCGGGTGAGCACTCGGCAGGTACTCGGTGGGCGTCGAGGGACGGGATGTCGTACTGACGTGCTGGCGTCGCTGGGTAGGCGGTGGACTGGAACCCGGTAGACTGGTCTCTGGTTCGTTGTTCGTTGTTGTGTTGTGTTGTGTTGAGTAGTAGAACTAGTAGTGTAGCTAGACTACTAGTGTGGCTACACTACTAGCCTAGCTACTAGTGATAGCTCGGTGTCGAGAATCGTGGCTGTTCTTCGAGAAACGGGTGTTGCTCGTGATTTGTCCGTCTACGTCCGGGAACACACACACACCACCCTCGCGTTTGTAACGGCTACGCCAGTCCCTAGGAGGATTCGACACACCCCCCTCGCGTTTGTAAATCTAGGGGCAAAATAAACCGATAACACCTCGCTCGTCGACCCACCCCCACACCGATTCGCGTTACAAACGCGAGGGTGGTGTGTCTGCACCACCGCTCCCAGCGCTCGGCGTTACAAACGCGACGGTACTCCCCCGCTCGATTACAAACGCGAGGGTGGTCTGTCGGGTCCCGTGTTACAAACGCGAGTGTACCCCCACGAACCGTGTCATCCACGTGACCGTCTCGCGCGTTACAAACGCGAGGGTGGTGTCTGACGGTCTTACTTGCGCGACACTACTCGTTGATCATCGAATCCAAAACCGGGTTCAAAGTACGGTTCAAACGGCCGTATTTGTCGCTGTTACAAACGCGAGACCACCCCTTCACCTTTATTAGGGGTGAGTATGAATACCGAACTCACATGACATCGGACGAGGGCGAGGGTGGGACTCGCGACCCGCTGTTCCGGTACGACCAACCCATCTTCGCGAACGAGGATATCCTCAAAATCTCTCATCTTCCCGGTCCCGACAAGATTGTCGGCCGCGACGAGCACATGTCGAAAGTCGCGCAGGCGCTCAACCCCGCCATCTTCGGACGCGAACCGACCCACCTGTTCATCTTCGGGAAGACGGGGTCGGGCAAGACGCTCACCGCCCGGCTCGTGAGCGAGCGACTCCAACAAGAGGCGGTCCGCGAGGACGTCGACGTCCGTATCGCCGTCATCGACTGCGGCGAACAGCACACCGAGGCGTCGGTCATCAAGACGCTCGCCTCGCAGGTCAACGACCCGGCGAAAAGCGGGATGACGATTCCCGAGCGCGGGCTGTCGACCGGCGACTACTACAATCGACTGTGGCAGGTGCTCGACACCTGCTCCGACGTGACCATCGTCATCCTCGACGAGATAGACATGCTCCGCGACGACGAGGTGCTTCGAAAGCTCTCGCGTGCGGGCGAAAACCAGAAGATAGTGGACTCGCGCATCGGCATCATCGGCATCTCGAACAAGATCGATTACCCCGAGGAACTCACGGAGCGCGTCAAATCGAGTTTCGCCCACGACGAACTCGTCTTTCCGTCCTACGACGCGAACCAGCTTCGCGAAATCCTCGCAAACCGGAAGGACGCCTTCAAACCCGGCGTTCTCACCGACGACGTGATTCCCCTCGCGAGCGCGCTCGCCGCCCAGGAACACGGCGACGCTCGGAAGGCCATCGACATCCTCCGGAACGCCGGCCGCATCGCGCGAAACGAGAGTGCCGAGACCGTCACCGACGACCACGTGCGGGCGGCCAAGGAGAAAAGCGAGGCCGACCGCTTCAGCGAACTCCTCGAAGGGACCGCCACGCAGTCGAAGGCCGTCCTCTACTCGCTGGTCCTCCAGACCGGCGGCCGAAAGACCGCCGAAATCACGACGAACAAGATTTACCGGCAGTACCTCACCGTCGCCGACGACCTCGACATGGACCAGCTCTCCGAGCGTCGCGTGCAGGAACTCCTGCAGGAACTCGACTTCCTCAACGTCATCCAGTCCGAAGTCCGCGGGCGCGGGCGCGGTCAGGGCGTCCACGGGACTCACCGTCTTCTCGAAGACCCGGACATCGTCAAGCGGGTGCTCCTCCGAGACAGCCGTATCTCCACGCTCGAATAGCGACGCGCGACGCACGGCGTTCGAACGGGGCCGGAACCCTCCGACGCTGACAGTCGAATCGGAAAAAAGCTACCGCACGAACCATTATCCCGCGCCCGTCTCTGTCGATAGACGACCGAAACCATGGACGAGGAGTTACTATCGTTGCTCACGAGTCTCGTCGAAATCGAGACCGAGAACCCGCCGGGAGACGAGGCGGCGGCGGCGAACTTCGTGTACGACTGGCTCGAATCCCGAGGCGTCTCGGCGACGCTCGTCGAGGAACCGTATCCCGACCGACCGCAGGTCGCGGCCCGCGTCGGCGAGGGCGAACCCTCGGTCGTCCTCAACGGCCACCTCGACGTGGTTCCGGCCGGCGACCGAGACCAGTGGGACCACCCGCCGTACGAGCCGACCGTCCGAGACGGAAGGCTGTACGGCCGCGGGAGCGCGGACATGAAATGCGGCGTCGCCCTCGCGATGCTCGCGACGGTCGAGTTCGCCGACGCGCTCGACTCCGGAGAGCTCGACGGCTCGCTCGTGTTCCACGCGGCGGTCGGCGAGGAGACGGCCGAACCGGGGACGAAGACGCTCCTCGAACGCGGCTACGACGCCACCTACGGCGTCGTGCTCGAACCCACGTCGTTGCGGACCGCGACGAGCGCGAAGGGGCTCGGCTGGTACGAAATCTCGGTCGGCGGCGACCCGTCGCACGCCAGCCGACCGGACGAGGGAGACAACGCGATACAGAACGCCCGGCCGGTTCTCGACGCGCTCGAAGCGTACGACGAGGAGATTCGAGCGCGCTCCGACTCGCTCGTCGGTCGGCCGACCGCGACGGTCACGCGGTTCGAGGCGGGGACGAAGGAGAACGTCGTCCCGGAGGGCGCGACGATAACGGTCGACAGGCGGTTCGTTCCATCGGAATCCGTCGAGGCGGTCGACGCCGAAATCGACGCGCTGCTGTCCGACGTGGCGGCCGAACACGACCTGCGCGTCGAGTGGACGCGAACGCGGGTCTACGAGTCCGCGGCGGTTCCGACCGACAGCGAGGTCGCGGCGCGCTTTCGGGACGCGGCCGCCGAGCGGGCAGACGTCGACCCCGAGCCGTGGGGTATCCGGGCGGCGACCGACGTTCGGAACCTCGTCAACGACGCCGGGATGGACGCGATTACGTGGGGACCGGGGTCGATGGCGCAGGCCCACGCCTACGACGAGTACATCGAGCTGTCGGAGGTCGAGGTCGGATACGACATCCTCCGCTCGGCGCTCCGGGCACTGTTCGAAGACGGCGGGAACTGAGCACTCGGCCGTCGAACGAACGGCTCGAAAAAAGCGGCTGACGGCCAGTTCGGCTATTCGACGAGCTCTTCGAACCGCTCGACCGCGGCGCTCGCGACCGCCATATCCTCGGACACTTCGCCGCCGCTGACGCCGACGGTCCCGACGAGTTCGCCGTCGACTTCGAGGGGATAACCGCCGCCGAAGACGACGAGTCGGTTCTCGTCGGTCGTCTGGAGTCCCCACAGCGACTCGCCGGGCTGGCTCCCCTCGGCGAGTTCGTGGGTGGGCATCTGCAGCGCGGCCGCCGTGTACGCCTTGTTCCGAGAGATGTTGACGCTCGCCAGCCACGCGTCGTCCATCCGGTGCTGTGCGACGAGGTTACCCTCCGGGTTCGCGACCGTAATCACCATCCGCAGCCCCATCGACTCGGCCTCCGCTTCGGCCGCCTCGATGAGTACCTTCGCGGTTTCGAGATTGATTGCGTCGGACATATCGCTTCGTCGAAACCGGTCTCGACGACCGTACTTATACGTGTGCCGCCGCCCCGACTCGGCGGCCGAAATCGGCGTGTACACGCCGATTTCGGCCGCTTGAGGCTCCCCGAACGACGCTGCCGGCGAAACAATAGTAGTCGAAATACCGACAACTCGTGTCGGCGACGACGGGAGCGACCCGGGGACCGGTCGGTTCGAGGTGAGTCGCTCGGACCGACTCAGTCGTACAGTGGGTACTCCTCGGTCAGTTCGTCGACCTTCTGGTCGACGAACCCCTTGACCGACTCGTCGTGCGGCGCCTCGACGATTTCGTAGATGAGGTCGGCGACGGTCCGGCAGGCCTCCTCGTCGAAACCGCGGGTCGTCAGCGCGGGCGTGCCGGCGCGAATCCCGCTGGGGTTGAACGCCGAGCGACTCTCGCCGGGGACCGTGTTGGCGTTGAGGACGATGCCGACCTCTTCGAGGGCCGCTTCCACGTCCTTGCCGGTCGTGTCCGGGTGCGACGGACGGAGGTCGACAAGGACTAAGTGCGTGTCAGTTCCGCCGGAGACGAGTTCGAGGCCGCGCTCCTGTAGCCGCTCGCCGAGGGCGGCGGCGTTATCGACGACCTGCGAGGCGTACTCCTCGAACTCGGGGGAAAGCGCCTCGCCGAAGCCGACGGCCTTACCGGCGACGTTGTGCAGTATCGGCCCGCCTTGGAGGCCGGGGAACACCGCGGAATCGACGTCGTCGGCGTGTTCTTCGTCGCACATGATGATACCGCCGCGACCCGAGCGAATCGTCTTGTGGGTCGAGCCGGTGACGAAGTCCGCGATGCCGACGGGCGAGGAGTGTTCGCCCGCGGCGACGAGGCCCGTGATGTGGGCGATGTCGGCGAGGTGGTAGGCGTCGACCGCCTCGGCCGCGGCCTGCACGCGCTCCCACTCGACCTCCCGGGGGTACGCGGAGTAGCCCGAGATGACGATGTCCGGGTCGAACTCCTCGGCCTTTTCGGCCAACTGGTCGTAGTCGACGTAGCCGGTCTCGGCGTCGACCTCGTACTGTTCGACCTCGTACGTCTTCCCCGCGACGTTCACCGGGTGTCCGTGGCTCAGGTGACCGCCGTGGGTCAAATCGAGCGAGAGAATCTTGTCGCCGGGGTCGAGCACCGCGAGGAACACTCCCATGTTCGCCTGCGACCCGGAGTGCGGTTGGACGTTCACGTGGTCGGCTCCCCAGAGTTCCTTCGCGCGGTCGATGGCGAGCTGTTCGACCTCGTCGGCGTACGCACAGCCGCCGTAGTACCGACTTCCCGGGTAGCCCTCGGCGTAGTTGTTCGTCAGCTCCGAGCTTTGGGCCTCCATGACCGCCTCGCTGACGTGGTTCTCGCTCGCTATCATCGCGAGGGTGTCGTTCTGTCGCCCGCGTTCGCCTTCCAGCGCGTCGGCGACGGCCGGGTCGGTCTCTCGAACGGTGTCGTAAGGCATCGTGGGTGCATCTCGACTCTGCGGTATAACGCTTCGCTGCGGCCGGACCTGAGGCGACGACGACCGACGAAAACCACAAATTGACAGAAAACGTATGGTATGTGGTCGCGTCGGTCGCCCCGACGAGGTGGCCCTTGGTGGTCACGAAGAATCTCCGAACATGAGGTCTCTAATTCCCGGAATCGACGTTTTCAGTGTTTCGTACGCCTCACCGCAGTTCGTCGACCGGCGATAGCTCTATATTGGAACTTCGTCACGTTCGTCACACATACCGTGCTAAGAACTATCACAGCTCACCGGAAGTCCCGGGGCCGAGGCGACGGGCGTGCGTCGCCTCACCGCGCAGGACGGCGGATCGCCGGAGTGGGTCGCCGATGAACGAGACGCGGCCGTCCCCGATACAGTACAGCGACATCGAACGCGCGCGTGAGCGTCTCGAAAACGACCGCGTCGTCAAGCGGACGCCGATAGAGCGGAGCACCTCCCTCGGCGACCTCGTCGGCGCGGACGTCTACCTGAAGATGGAACACCTCCAGTGGACGGGGTCGTTCAAGACGCGGGGCGCGTACAACAAGATTCGACAGGACACCGACCGGGGAATCGACGAGTTCGTGGCCGCGAGCGCCGGCAACCACGCGCAGGGCGTCGCGCTCGCCGCGACCGAGTGCGGCGCCGACTCCACGGTCGCGATGCCGGAGAACGCCCCGCAGACGAAAATCGACGCGACGCGCGACTACGGCGCGGACGTCGAACTCGTCGGCGAGGACTTCCAGGAGACGATGGCGTACGCGCAGTCGCTCGCCGAGGGCTCGGACGCCGAGTTCGTCCACGCGTACGACGACCGCGACATCGTCGCCGGGCAGGGGACGCTCGGCGCGGAGATGTATCGCGACCTTCCCGAGATGGACACCGTGGTCGTCCCCATCGGCGGCGGCGGACTCATCTCGGGCATCGCCACCGCCATCAAACACCACGACCCCGAGATTCGCGTCGTCGGCGTGCAGGCCGCGGGCGCGGAGACGGTCCACGAGAGCCTCGACAAGGGCGTTCCCGTGACGCTCGACGACACGAACACCATCGCCGACGGCATCGCCACCGGCGGCATCTCCGAGTTGACGCTCCGAACCATCGAGGAACACGTCGACGAGGTGGTCACGGTCTCCGACGGGGAAATCGCAGAGGCGATTCTCCTCCTGCTCGAACGCGCCAAGCAGGTCGTCGAGGGAGCCGGTGCCGCCTCGGTCGCCGCCGTGCTGAGCGACGACCTCGACGTCGAGGGCGAGACCGTCATGCCGCTTCTCTGCGGGGGGAACCTCGACATGACGATGCTCCAGACGGTGCTCGTCCACGCGCTCACCGGCCGCCGACAGACCCTCCGACTGCGAGTTCGGATACGCGATCGACCGGGCGAGATGGCGCGGCTCTCCCGACTCATCGCCGACCGCGACGCGAACATCCACGACGTTCGGCACGTCCGCGCCGTCGACGCCCTCGACGTCGGCGAGGCCCATCTCCTGTTCCGCATCGAGACCAAAGGAGCAGAGCACGCGGCCGCCGTCGTGGACACCATCGAAGACGCGGGCTACGCGGTCGACGACGTCTCGGAGGAGAGATAGCTCCGACCTCCCGGCGTCTCGACCGTTCTCGTCGCCGAACCACGTGCTATCTCACTTCTAACAGGAGCCGCGGGCCGCGGCCGTCGAAGCCGTCGCCGCGGCCGAGTCGCGCAGCGCCGCTAGTTCTCGCCGGCCGACTGTCTGATACGCGCGACGACGTCGTTCCGACTCACGTCGGGGTCGTCGTCGGTCGTGAGACGCCCCATCACGAACTCCAGCAGGTCGAGCGTCTGGAGTAGTTCGAGCGCTTCGGTTCGGTCGAGGTCGATGGATTTCCCGAACTCGCGAATCGTCTTCGCGTCGTTGGCGGCGTCGGCGAGTTGGTCTATCGTCACGGACTCGGGCAGGCCGATTCCGTCGGCGAGCGCCTCGGGCGACCCGCCGGAATCGTCCGCGGCCGTCGGTCCCGGTGTTTCCACCGGCGACTCGTCGGCGAGCGACGTCTCGTAGGAGTCCGGTTCGTGGACGCCCTGTGCGATCATGTACCGTCGGACCGTCTCGTCCGACACGTCCATCTCGAACGCCGCCGCCATCCGGTCGAACGTCTCGTACCTCGCGTACACCGCTTCGAGATACGCCGTGTCCTCGAACGCCGGCACGTCCGGACTCCGCACGCTACCGAGCGATTCGGGAACGTCGGGCCCCGCGGAACCCTCCGCGGAGGGCGCGTCGGTTGTGACCGTCACGACGGCCGTCGGCTCGGCGTCGAGCGAGACTTCGGCCGCGTCGACGTCGACGTGTTCGTGGTCGCTCGGAACGACGTCGTCGATTTCGAGCGTGAGCCCGATGGTCCCGTCGGACTCGATTGCAGTCTCCCGGGTCCGGGTCCGCACGGGCGACTCGGCTTCGTCGCTCGGCGAGAGCGCGAACTCGATGTCCGCCGACGCTCCCGACTCCGTGACCGCCACGGACGAGTCCCGGACGCTCGCGGCTCCCGCCCGCTCGCACTCTTCGAGGAATTCACCCAGTCGCCGAAGCGATGTGCCCACGCTCATTGTGCGGTTCCCCAGACGCGCCGAGGCCCCCTGAAAAGCGGTGTGGAATACTGAGTCGGTTTATATAACCCCACAGAATATACGGCGAAAACTATAAACGAGAATCTGCTGTTCAAAATACTATACCGTGCCCATGAGACACGTTTCTATCGCGAACGTCGAAACGACTTCGCGTACTTCAACCGATTCGACACTCTGGTTTGGTCGGTGTCGAATCCACTGGGCCACGAGGTGAAGCCACAATGAGCTTGATAACTGTCGCCGACATCGCGCACGACGACCTCGCGCTGACGCCGACGATTCAGTCGGAAGCCGCGAGCGAGATAGACGTTGTCTCTCAGTCCGGGACTGATCCCGAGACGGGCCAGTTCTTCTTCGCCGTGAAGAACGCGGACGTCGCCGCGTTCGAAGAGGCGTTGGAAGCCGACCACACCGTCCGCGACTGGTGGCTCGTCTCCGAGCGTGAGGACTCCGTCGTCTATCGCATCGGCCACACGAACGACGCGATACTGCTGTCGCCGATAGTCACGGAACTCGGCGGACTCATGCTCGACGCGTGCAGCAACGAGACGTCCGGGTGGCGGGTCCGTCTCCAGTTGTCGGACCGCGAGGCGCTCGCGGAGCTCTGGGAGTACTGCGAGGCCAACGACATCTCCTTCGACCTGAATCGGATGTTCCAGCAGGACGGCTGGATGAACGGCGAGCCGAGTAAGCTGACCGACGCGCAGCGCGACGCGCTCGTGGCCGCCTACGAGCACGGCTACTTCGAGGAGCCGCGAGAGGCGGCGTTAGACGACCTTTCGGACGTACTCGACATCTCGCCGACTGCTGTTAGTGGGCGTATCAGGAGAGGGACCGCGGAGCTGGTCGAGTCGATTCTCGTAGACGAGTGACCGCCTCAGAAGGGGCTGCGGGAGTCAGACCGCGAGAACGTGGTCGTCCCGCGGTTCGTAGATTTCTCCGCTCATTCGCAGGTCGTAGACGGCGTCGAGCGCGTCGCCGATGGCGACGCCGCTGTCCGTGAGCGCCGCGGCGAGTCGCCCGAGTTCGACGCCGTCCGGGTGACGTTCGCCGAGTTCGACGAGGGCTGTTTTCACGTCTTCGGCGTCGACTTCGGCGTCGAACGCGACGCGTTCCCACTCGACGTCGTGGCCGGTGACGTCCGCGTGTCGCCGGTACAGTTCGACGGCGTCGTTGGGCTCCGAAACCGCGACGTGGAGGTCGCACGACGGGCAGGTGACGACCCCGGCGCGGGGCTTTTCGGCCGGTTCGACGTCCCCGTCGTCAGGCATTGTAAGCGTCCTGCGCGAGCCGGTGGAGTTTGTGGACCGTGTGTTCGTTCGGCCCGAGCTGCGCCTGCCCGAGCGCGCCGGACGTGAGCCCCTCGTACTGCCGCTCGACGAGCTCGAAGTCCTCCTCTTGGAGCTGGCGGCTCGTCTGGACGAACTCCTCTTCTTCGTCCGAGAGGTCGGCGTCGCGGAAGTAGTAGTCCGCGATGAGCTGGAAGCGCCCCTCGTCGATTGGGTCGATGATGTACGTGCCGTAGCCGTCGGCGGTGCCGTACATGTTGACCGTGAAGTTCGGCCAGAAGTAGTAGAACTTGGCCTCGTGTTCGGGGTGGATGCGCATCTCGTCGTCGACGTCCTCTCTGTGCTTGTAGTGGAGCACCCAGTGGTAGTCGTTGACTTCGAGCTCGGATTCCATGAGTTCGAGCCCCTGCACCCAGTCTTGGTGGTTCGCCTGACAGTGGTCGCACTCCGAGTAGTTCCCGCTGAACGTCTTCCAGTTGCACTCGACCTCGGAGACGTAGCGCCGGGCGTGTTCGTACTCGCCGAGCGGCAGGTCTTCGAGTTCCGTCTTCATCGACCCTGCCTGTTCGGCAAGCGAGAGGCTCGGTTCATCCTCGAAGTTGACGAACACGAGCGGCCCGATGGCGTCCGTGTTGACCTCCATGAGGCCGTTTTCTTCGGGGTCGAGCTCGCCGACGGCGTCGTCGTCGAGGTCGGGGTTCAGACTCGCCTCCTCGAAGCTCTTCGGGGTGCTCTGGAGTGACCCGTCGAGTTCGTACGCCCAGAGGTGGTACGGGCAGGTGATTCGACTCAGGCTTCCGGGGTCGGTCATCGGCGTCTCGTCGAGCATCTTCGACCCGCGGTGGGCACAGACGTTGTAGAACGCCCGAACGTCGCCGTCGCCGTCGCGGGTGACGATAATCTGCTTGTCGCCGATGGTCCGCGTGAAGTAGTCGCCCGCGTCCGGGATGTGGGTCTCGTGACCCGCGTAGACCCAGTACTGACCGAACACTTTCTCCTTTTCCATCTCGTGGACTTCGGGGTCCGTGAAGTACTTCGCCGGTAACGCGTTCGTTTCCGCGGTGATGTCGGCACTTACTGCACCGATTTCGTCACGACCGTTGTTCCACCGTGTCATGGGAGGAAGAAACACACATCCGATGAAAAGGATTCGTCGGGAATAGTTGAGCCGTATAAGTGGCGGTGGATATCCGCGAGCGGTCGGCGTTCGGCCGCCAGCGCCGATATCGACGACTCAGGCGTCGTCTCCCTGAAAAAGGGGCTCCGTGATACAGGTCAAGAGTGAAGGGGGGACGTTCCGAACCGCCGGACACCATGAGTGTCCGTGACAACCGATACGACGTCGCCGTCGTCGGGGTCGGCGGGATGGGGAGCGCGACCGCGTACCACCTCGCCGACCGCGGCCTCGACGTCGTCGGTCTCGAACGCTACGACATCCCCCACTCGCAGGGGTCCTCGCACGGTATCACGCGCATCATCCGGCGCGCGTACTACGAACACCCCTCGTACGTCCCGCTCATCGAGCGGGCGTACGACCTCTGGGACGACCTCGCCGAGGAGACCGGCCGCGATGTCATCCACCGAACCGGCTCCATCGACGCCGGGCCGGTCGACAACGACGTGTTCGCGGGTTCGAAACGCTCCTGCGAGGAACACGACATCCCCCACGAGGTGCTGACCGGCGCGGAGGTCAACGAGCGGTTCCCCGGCTACGAACTCCCAGAGGAGTACCGCGCGGTCTATCAGGAAGACGGCGGGTTCGTCGTCCCCGAGCAGGCGATTATCGCGCACATCGAGGCCGCACAAGCACGGGGTGCCGAGATTCGCGCGCGCGAGCGGGTCGAAGACTGGGCGGAGACGAACGACGGCGGGGTGCGCGTCCGCACCGACCGGGGGGTCTACGTCGCGGACGCGCTCGTGCTCGCCGCGGGCGCGTGGAACTACAAACTCGCCGACGCCCTCGACGGGCTTGCGGTCCCCGAGCGACAGGCGCTCGCGTGGTTCCAGCCCGAGTCGCCGGCGACGTTCGCGCCCGAGGAGTTCCCCGTCTGGAACCTCAGCGTCCCCGAGGGCCGGTTCTACGGGTTCCCGGTCCACGACGTGCCGGGGTTCAAACTCGGCAAGTACCACCACCGCGACGAGGATGTCGACCCCGACGACTTCGACCGCGAGCCGAACCGCGCCGACGAGGCGATACTCCGGGACGTCACGGAGAAGTACTTCCCGGAGGCCGCGGGGCCGACGATGTCGCTCGCGACGTGCATGTTCACGAACTCGCCGGACGAACACTTCATCCTCGACACGCTGCCCGACCACCCGCAGGTCGCGGTGGGAGCCGGCTTCTCGGGACACGGCTTCAAGTTCGCCAGCGTCATCGGCGAAATCCTCGCCGACCTCGCCGTCGACGGCGAGAGCGACCTGCCGCTCGGCATGTTCTCGCTCGACCGGTTCGAGTGACGACGGACGCGTTTCGATTGTCATCCGTAAACTGTTCATGCGATATTATCTTTGCACTATCTATTCATTTGCGTATAAATACCACTATTATCGGAGACTACTCGTTATGATGTGTAATACCAATGGGTTGGTTGAATCGTGAGGGGTGTGGACTCGCAACATGGGTCAAACTGACGTGCCGAACCTGACCATCGACCGTCTCTCGGCGGTCGCGGCGGGTGCCCCAAAGCGGGGAAAACAACATGATCGAACACGAACTCAAGTGGCGGTCGTCCACGGAGGGTGTGACGGATGACAGATAACAACGACTCGGCCGGTCGGTCGACGAGCGGACTACAGGCGGACCTGTTCTACCCCGAGACGGAGCGGGAACCCGGCGACGGGAACATCCAGCGGTGGGGGTTCGACATCCACCCCGTCGTCTTTCCGGTCGCGCTCTTGATCATCGGCGTCTTCGTCGCGGTGACGCTCGTTCTCGGTGAACAGGCGGCGACTATCTACTCGGACGTCAGGGGCTTCTTTGAGGGCAACTTCGGTTGGTTCTACCTCCTGTCGGTGAACCTCTTTATCGTCGTCTTGGCGTACTTCGCGCTGAGTAAGTACGGCGAGATAACCCTCGGCGGCGTCGAGGCCGAAAAGGAGTTCAGCGACTTCTCCTGGATGGCGATGCTGTTCAGCGCGGGCATGGGTATCGGGCTCATGTTCTACAGCGTCTCGGAGCCGCTGTACTACTTCACCAACGTCCCCGGCTTCTTCGACGCCGAGGCCGGGACCGGTGGTGCGGGCATCGCAGCGATGACCCAGACGTTCTTCCATTGGGGGTTCCACCCGTGGGCCATCTACGGTCTCGTCGGACTGGGGCTCGCGTTCTTCTCGTTCAACCGGGGGCTCCCGCTCACCTTCCGGTCGATTTTCTGGCCGCTCCTCGGCGAACGAATCTACGGCTGGCCGGGTCACCTCATCGACCTCGTCTCGGTGTTCGCGACGCTGTTCGGCCTCGCCACGTCGCTCGGTCTCGGGGTCGCACAGATAAACACGGGCGTGTCGTACATCCTCGGCGAGAACATGCTCGGCATTCTGAGCGTTCCCAACAACACCGGCATGCAAATCGCGCTCATCGCCGTGATAACTCTCATCGCCACCGCCTCCGTCGCGGCCGGACTCGAAGCCGGAGTGCGGCGGCTGAGCACGGTGAACGTCTTCTTTATGTTCGCGCTGTTGGCGTTCCTGCTCGTCGTCGGCCCGACGATGAGTATCTTCGGCGCGTGGGTGCAGGGTCTCGGGAACTACTTCAGCGACTTCCTCTCGCTCGCGTTCTTCACCGGGACGCTCGGCGACGGCGCGTCGACCGTCCACAGTTGGACGGTGTTCTACTGGGCGTGGTGGATCGCCTGGTCGCCGTTCGTCGGCATGTTCGTCGCGCGCATCTCCAAGGGTCGCACGGTCCGCGAGTTCGTCTTCGGCGTGTTCGTCCTGCCGTCGCTGTTCTCGACCGTTTGGCTCTCGGCGTTCGGCGGCAGCGCGCTGTTCAACTCGCTTCAGGGTAACGGCGCGGTTCTCGCGACCTACGGCGAGGCAGGACAGACGGTGGCGATGTTCGCGCTCCTCGAACAGTTCCCGTTCAGCGCCGTCTCGGGGCTGCTCGCCGTGACGCTCGTGGTGACGTTCTTCGTGACCTCCTCGGACTCGGGGTCGCTCGTCGTCGACCACCTCACGTCGGGCGGTAAACACAACGTTCCGCGGAGGCAGCGTGTCTTCTGGGCGGTCACGGAGGGCCTCGTCGCGTCGCTTCTCCTCTACGGCGGCGGGCTCGGCGCGCTCCAGACCGCGGCCATCGCCACGGGATTCCCGTTCGCCGTCGTCCTCGTCGTCATGTGCTACACGGTGTATCTCGGCCTCGACAAGGAGTACGAACTCCTGCAGTCCGAGGAGTTCGCCGAGCGGATCGAGGACTTGGCCGACGAGGACATCGACTTCGCCGTCGGTCGCTCTCGGACGTCGGTCGTGACCAACGTTCGGGAGAACCCCGGCACGACGGACGATTGACGACCGACTCACCAAACGATGACTCGACGCTATCGATGAACGCGCTCGCTGTCGGTTCGGCGGCGTTCGCGGTCTTCCTTTTCGCCGTTGCGCTGGTCGCGATGACCGTCGGTGAGCTACGGGGGGCGGGGCTCGCGTTCCTGAGCGCCAGCCTCGTCATCTACCTCAGAGAGAAGCACCTCGTCGGCGACTGACGCCCGCCGGCGACCGCTATTCGTCGGCGTGCGATTCTCGCCGGCGCACAATTCTTGCCGAGGCCGACGTTCGTCCGCGACGAGACCCGGCTCTCGTCACCCCCCGGTACGTATACACCTCAGATAGTGGACCCGGAGAGATATCCGGGGGCCGCAGTCACTACTGTTTGGTACATGAACACATGGTCTACGTTTCCCGAACGCGCCGGAACGGTTGTCGTCGGGGCCGGCTGTGTCGGCTGTAGCGCGGCGTATCACCTCGCCGAGTCGGGCCGCGAAGACGTCGTCGTCCTCGACCGCGGACCGCTGTTCGAGACCGGGGGGTCGACGTCTCACGCACCCGGGCTCGTGTTCCAGACGGCCGGGAACAAGCTGATGACGGAGATGGCGTCGTACACGCGCGACCTCTACGACGGGTTCGGCGACTTCCGGACGTGCGGCGGCATCGAAGTCGCCTACTCCGAAGCGCGCTGGGACTTCCTCAAGCGCAAGCGCGAGTGGGGACAGTCCTACGGCATCGACGAGGGCGAACTGCTCACGCCCGAGGAGGTCGAAGCGCGCGTCCCGCAGATAAACTCCGACGTCATCTACGGCGGGTACTACGTCCCGTCGGACGGGAAGGCTGACGCCGTCAGCGCCGCCGAGTCGATGGCGGAGGAGGCGCGTGAGGTCGGCGTCGAGTTCTACGGCCACACCGAGGTCACGGACATCGACGTCTCCGACGGCAGTATCGACGCGGTCGACACCGAACACGGCCGCATCGAGGCCGACGAGGTGCTCGTCGCCACGAACATCTGGGGGCCGCTGTTCGGCGAGATGGTCGGCACGGACATCCCGCTCGTTCCCTGCGCGCACCAGTATCTCGTCTCCGACGAACTGGACGAACTCGAAGGCGCGGAGCGCGAAATCGAACAGCCGCTCCTCCGGCATCAGGACCACTCGCTGTACTACCGCCAGCACGGCGAGCGCTACGGTATCGGCTCGTACAACCACGAGTCGCTTCTGGTCGACCCGGCGGACATCTACGGTCCCGACAAGCTCGACGACCTCGGACTCGAATACCCGTCGCTCCGCGAGTTCACGGAGGAGCACTTCTACGAGAACACCCACCCGGACCACGACCGGTCGGCGTTCGACGCCGCTAGCGAACTCGTCCCCGGCTTCGAGGACTGCGAGTGGACCTCCGCCATCAACGGCATGTTCTCGTTCACCCCCGACGGGATGCCCATCCTCGGACCGGACGAGGACACCGAGGGACTCTGGTGGGCGCTCGCCGTCTGGGTCACGCAGTCCGGCGGCGCGGGCGACATCGTCGCCAGCTGGATGGAAGACGGGACGCCGCGGCTCGACGGCTCCCGCGTCAACGCTTCCGGCGCGCACGTCTCTCGGTTCCAATCGCACACGGGCAGTCGAGAGTACACCTACGGGCGCGGCGCACAGCAGTACCGCGAGGTGTACCAGCTCATCCATCCGCGCGAGCAACCGAGCGGGCAGCGCGCGCTCCGCCGGAGCCCGTTTTACGACCGGCAGGACGACCTCGGCGCGGAGTTCTACGACAGCGACGGCTGGGAGGTCCCGCAGTGGTACGAGTCCAACGAGACGCTGCTCGAAACGTACGACGTGCCGGACCGCCCCGACTGGCTCTCCCAGAACTGGTCGAAGGTCCACGGCGCGGAACACCAGCACCTCCGCGAGAAGGTCGGCATGGTCGACATGACGACGTTCACGCCAATCGAAGTGACGGGACCGGGCGCGCTGGAGTTCCTGCAGGGTCTCCTGACCAACGATATGGACGTCACGCCGGGTCGGATGCGCTACTCGGCGATGCTCAACGAGGACGGCGGCGTGCTCGCCGACCTGACGGTCGCCCGTCTCGGCGACGACCGATTCGTGCTGTTCACCGGCGGCGGAAGCTCGGCGACGCTCCACTCGCGGTGGGTCGAAGAGCACGCGCCCGACGACGGCTCCGTCGACGTGACCGCACACGTCTCCAGTCGGACCGGCATCGGCGTCTTCGGACCCGACTCCCGGAAGGTGCTTTCGGACCTCGTCGAGGCCGACCTCTCGAACGACGAGTTCCCGTTCTACTCCGCACAGGAGACCTACCTCGGAAGCATCCCCGTCACGATGCTTCGACTCTCGTACGCCGGCGAACTCGGCTGGGAAATCTACGCCCCGACCGAGTACGGAAGCCAGCTCTGGGACGCGATTCGGGAGGCCGGCGAGGAGTACGACATCGCGCCGGTCGGCTGGGCCGCGCTCGACTCGACGAGCATGGAGAAGGGGTTCCGCCTCTGGGGGACGGACCTCACGCCCGAGCACAATCCGTACGAGGCCGGAATCGGCTTCGCGGTCGACCTCGACACCGACTTCGTCGGGAAGGCGGCGCTGGTGGAGGACAGGGAGGGCGACGGTCCGAGCGACCGAATCGTCCCGATAACGCTCGACGAGGAGGAAGCCGTCGTCGACGCGGGCCATCCGGTGGTCGCCGACGGTGACGTCGTCGGCTACTGCTGTCGGGCGGACTACGGCTACACCATCGACGCCGGCATCGCGTACGCCTACCTCCCCGAGAAATACGCCAGTTCGGGGCAAGACGTCGAAATTCGGTACGAGGGCGACGCCCACCCCGCGACGGTCCGGTCCGGGCCGCTTTTCGACCCCGACCGAGACAAGATGATTCGGTGAGTGCCGGATTTCGACGCGTCACCGCCTCCGCCTCGATTTATCGGCGCTGTCGAACTTCAGTCGCTGATAATCCGCCGCGGCCGTGTTGAACTCGGCAGATCTGTGGGGAACCGGGACTGTCTGCAGAATAACTGCCCTACCGCTGTCACTCGTCTCGGACGGCCTTCAGGTCGAGCCGCGGGGCAAACGACTCGTACGTCTCGTCGCTCGACACGATCGTGTCGCCATCGGACTCGACGAGATGGAGCGCGTCGAAGGGCGTGAACCCGTGGTCTTCCACGTAGGTCGCGGCCGTGAGAACCGTGTCCACGTCCCCGCGCACTTCCAACAGCGTGGCGACGTTCGCGACGACCCGCTCCGTGTCCCGCTCTTCTCGATACGCGACCATGAGGAGTTCGATGAGCGTGAACTGCGACGTCCACAGCTCGTCTCGGTGGTCTCGGTAGACCGCCTCTGCGGCGTCGCCGAGCCAGTCCTCGTCCTTGATGAGCGCCAGCAGGAAGTCCGTCTCGGCGTACATTCAGCGGCCGGCCTCGTCTATCGCCGCGTTCCGGGCCCCGTGGCGGAGTTCTTCGGCCGTCTTCTCGACGTCCGCGAACTCGGTGCGGAGCGCATCGAGCGGGTCGTCCTCGATTGGTATCAGCTTGATACCGTCGTGCAGTTGGACGATGCGGTAGTGTTCGCCGTACCGCTCTCTGACCTCTTTGGGGAGCGTGAGGCGTCCGCGACCGTCCAGCGTCGCTTCGGACATACGTCCTACTACGATGGGTAGAAACAAGAGTTTTCCCCATATTTCGATTCACGACCCACTCGGATAGAACCTTCGACGGTTTCGGATTATTCGAATTACTCGGACTCCTCGTCGTCGACGCCGCGCTGTTCGAGGACGCGTTCGACGATTTCTTCGGGGTGTTCGGTCGCCACGGCGAGCGCGGCGTTGTGGAGTTCGCTCTTCGTGACGCCCCTGAGACCGTGGTCGCGGGTCAGTTCGCGCTCCACGTCGTAGGTGATGATGTCGTCGAACTCGTCGGCGACCGCTTCGAGGACGTACAGCGCCTTGTGGACGGTCTCGTCGAACTCGAAGGCGGGGCGCTCGCGGGGGTCTACGGGTTCGGCGGACGCCGATTCCGACTCCCCCTCCGATTCGACCGCGTCGTCGGTGCCGGCGTCTTCGGGTTCGGGTTCCGGCTCTGGCTCCGAGGCGGTTTCGCCGCTCCCCATCGCGGCGTCGAGGTCGCCGAAGGGGTCTTCGCTCATCGGGCCACCTCGCCCTCTTCGACGATTTGCGCGAGTTCGTCGTAGCACGCCAACTGGTCGCAGGTGCTGTCGTAGTCCCGCAGGGGCATGTGCTCGCGAATCGACGCGTCGATGGCCGACCGATGCCGAATCCCCGGCTTCGGCAGGTCGCCGTCCCACTCGCCGTTGTCGATGGCCTCGAACACTTCAGGGTCGGTGTACGCGAAGTTCGGGAGCTTCGAGGCGATGTTCGGCTTCGAGACGAGCGCCTCCACGAGCCGTCTCGTCGGGCGGTCGTGGTCGATTCGGTCCCGGAGGTCGGTCGGTACGACGGCGAGGATTTCGAGGTCGAAGTGCTCCCGCGCGGGCGTGATAAGCCGCTTGACCGTCTTTTCGAGCCCCGAGAGCGCGCCCGACTCGGGGCGCATCGGCAAGACGAGGTTCTGCGTGGCGTACAGCGCGTTGTCGTTGAGTTTCCCGCGCGCCGCGGGGCAGTCCACGACGACGTAGTCGTAGTCGTCGCCGAGAAGCGGGTCGATGACGCGCTGTTTGAGCCGCGCCGACCCCATCATCACGCCGCCGAGGTCCGACTCGACCTGTTCGATGCGGTCGTTCGACGGGAGGAGGTCGATTTCGAACCCGGTCTCCAAGATAAGCTCCCGCGGCTCCAACTCGGCGTCGTCGAGGAGCACGTCGCCGAGGTGCGCTTCCGAGTAGAACTCCTCGCCGAACCCGAGGCCCGTCGTGGTGTGTCCGTTCGGGTCGAGGTCGACGAGCAGCACGTCGCTGCCCCGGTGTGCGAGCTCGCGGGCGAGGTTGATGGAGGTCGTCGACTTTCCGATACCGCCTTTGAGGAGACAGACGCTGACTGCACGTGACATGATGGGGATATCCGTGATAGCGAGATTCTCGGCACAGTTGAAATAATTATGGTTACTCCGACTCTTTGAGAAGTTCAAATAATCCAAGTAATTCTAATAGTTTCTATTCGGGTCGTGTCAACTCGATTCGCGCTCTCTCCTTCGACTGGCGGCCCGAATTGTCGCCGGCAGTAGCTATTTGGGCCCGTTGTGTGCAGATAAATTCGTGACAGATTGGTTGCCCGGCCGAGGGCTACGCGCCCCCGAACTCTCGCCGCAGACGGTGACGCTCGCGGTCGCCGCCGCCTTGCTCCTCGCAGTCGTCGGGCTCCACCCAGTCTCCGTCCTTCCGGTCCGGTCGCAGTACGCGCTCTCGGTTTTCGTCGTCGCGCTCCTGCTTTGGTTGACGAAACCGGTTCCGTACGTGATTTCGAGTCTGGCCTGCGTCTCCCTGTTGTACGCCCTCGGCGTCGTGGACTCCTTCGAGGCCGCGGTGAGCGGCTTCACCTCCTCGCTCGTGTACTTCCTCCTCGTGCTGTTACTCCTCGGCAACGCGGTCCGGTCGGTGGGGTTGGATACCCGGTTAGCGAGCCGACTGCTGTCCCCGGACAGCACCCCTCGCGGGGCGTTTCGTTCCATCGCGCGAAACGTCCTCGTGCTGGCGCTGTTCATGCCGTCCGCGATGGCCCGTGCGGTCGCGTTCATCCCCATCGTCGAGGAGGTGACCGAGGAGTTCGACCTCCCGGCGCGAAGCGGGTTCGAACGGGCGACGTTCCTCCTCTTGGGTCACATCAATCCCATCGCGTCGATGGCGCTCATGACCGGCGGCGGGATGGCGCTGGTCACCTCGGGCATCCTCGCGACGAGCGTCCGACCGCTCTCGTGGGTCGAGTGGGCCGTCTTGATGATTCCGCCGACAGTGGTTCTCTACGCGCTCGCCGCCGCGGCCGCCGGTCTCTTCAACGCCGTCGATGCCGACTCGACTGTCGACCCCGGCGAGCCGGGGATTGCGGACGCGCCCCCCGACGGCGAGTTGACCCGCGAACAGGGACTCGTCGCGGCGGTGATGGCCGGTACCGTCCTCGCGTGGGTCGTCGGTTCGTTCGTCGGACTCCCCGAGATTCTCCCGGCGGTCGTCGCCGTCACAGTCCTCGCGCTTCCGGGAGTCGACGTTATCGACGCCGACGACGTCAAGCAACTCAGTTGGGGCGTCCTCTTTCTCATCGGCGCGACGCTGTCGATTCTGGACGCCCTGGAAGCGACCCAAACCATCGCGCTCGTCGTCGACCTCCTCGCGCGGTTCGTCCCGTTCGAGGCGTTCAGCCACTGGCAACTCGTCGGGCTGCTTCTCGGGTTCGCGGTCGTCGTTCGCGTGCTGTTTTCGACCGGGTCGGCCGCCATCGTGGTGATTCTCCCCATCGTGCTGCGATTCGCGGAGACGTTCGGCGTGACGCAACTCTATCTCGGACTCGCGGTCCTCCTCGTGGTGGGGTCGACCACGATTCTCCCGTTCAACACGACCGCCGTCCTCGTCTCGCTAGACCGCGGACCGCTGACGAACCGGGACGTGACGCTGTTCGGGTTCGTGACGATGGGCCTGTCGCTCGTCGTCGTGACCCTCTCGTGGCTCTTCTACTGGCCGCTCGTCGCCTGAAACGTTGACGAGGGCGTCGCGAACTCGGGCCGGTATCCTCGCCCGTTGCGGTAACCACCGGTCTATTTGTAGGTGAACGGTATCTGCCCGGTACGGGTGAGTTCGCATCTTACGTGTTGAGTTTACGACGGCTCCGACCGGCGTCATGTCGAAGATAGATCGCCGCCTGCGAGACGCACGGAGCATCGAGTTGGACAACGCGTTTTACGTCGAGGACGGGACGTGGATCGAGTCGCTCACCATCGCCTCGAACGGCCCCTTCGACGTGGAGTCCCTCCTCGCCGACATCTCGGGCGTGACCGTCTTCTACGACGAGGAGATTCCGACCGCCTCGACCGACGTGCAGATACGTCGAGTGACGATTCTCGCCAACGAGTCGTACCCGTTCATCCTCGGACTGGTTCTCAGACAGGAGACGATTCCGAACCGCATCGTCCTCCAAGACGGCGTCTTCGAGGTCGTCGCCACCGCCCAGGACTGGGACCACTTCAGGGAACTCGCCGACGAGATTCAGGAGACGCTCGGGGAGTTCGAACTCCGCTCCGTCACGCAGGACGAAGCCCCGGGTGAACCGCTCGACAGCGGCCGATTAAAGGAGGTGTTAATCTCCAAGCTGACCGACGACCAACTCGCGGTTCTGGAGACGGCATTCAACCACGGCTACTTCCACATTCCGCGGGAGATCTCTGAGACCGAACTCGCCGAGGAACTGGGTATCGCGCAGTCCACGCTGAGCGAACGACTCCGGACCGCGGAGCGAAATCTGCTCGAACTCATCTACGGTCCGCGACAGGAGTAGCTCACTGCTTGTTGGAGAATATTGCCGCATCCCGCCGACCGAGTATATAAAGAACGATAGATATCGGGCCGTATCGGGAACAGCACCATGGAAGATACTCCATAACAAGCGGTCGCAATGTCGGAGAAAAATCGTGATAGTTCGGGTGTCGAACGTGGAACTGGCCTTACGCGACGCGACTACGTGGCGGCGACTGCGACCGCCCTCGGCGTGACCGGACTCGCCGGGTGTACCGGTGGCGGCGACGGAAGCGGCGGGAGCGACGGCGGGTCGAGTCTCACCCCCGAGGTCCCGTCCGGAACCCCGGAGACGGTCGAGACGAAGTACTGGCGCGAGTGGGAGACCATCGACGCCGACGAACCGCCGCTCGACTACAGCGCGACCGCCGGCGCGGTGTTGGACCCCGTCCCGGTCGAATTTTCGAGCGAGGACGACCCGTGGATGCGGGAACACGCGCTCATGGTCCAGCGCGGGCTTGACGCCCTCGGCGTCGGGACGCAACTCAACGACCGACCGCTGAACCAACTGTACGCCCAGAGTTGGGACACGAAGGGGCTCGAAGCGATCATCTCGATGAGCACCCACGGTCCGGACCCGCAACGCGGGCTGGACCCGAACCCGCTTTTGATGCGGCGGAGCGAGACGAGCCTCTCGAACTACGACAACTACTACCACCCCGACCTGCAGGAGGTGCTGACGGAACAGAGTCAGACGACCGACCGCACCGAGCGCGAGGAGCTCGTCGCCGAGGCGCAGCGCATCTTCAGCGAGGACGTGGGCGCGCTCATCACGCTGTTCCCCGATATCATCACCGCGGTCAACACGGAGCGCTGGAGCGGCTACGTCCAGACGCCGGGCAACGGGCCGACGAAGGACTCGTTCGTCTGGTCGGAGGTGAACCTGCAACCCCAGACCGACGACCGGACCTACATCAAGGGCGTGACCACCTCGATGAACTCGCTGAACCTCCCGTGGGCCGCCGGCGGCGCGGAGGCGAAGCGGCTGACGTTCATCTACGACGGCCTCTTCGACGCCACGCCGGACCTCGAAGTCGTCCCCGCGCTGGCGACCGGCGGCGGGTTCGTCGACGACACCACCGTCGAACTCACTCTTCGCGAGGGCGTCGAGTGGCACGACGGCGAGCCGTTCACCGCGGAGGACGTGAAGTTCACCGTCGAACTGTACAAGGAACACTCCTCGACCAGTCAGACGCCGTTCTACGAACCGGTCGAGTCGGTCGAGGTGCTCGGCGACCACGAGGTTCGGTTCAATCTGAAGGGCCCCGACGCGGCGTTCATGACCCAGCGCGTCGTTCGCAGCGTCATCATCCCCAAGCACAAGTGGGAGGACGTGGAGAACCCGTCCCAGCACAACCCCGAGTCGCCCGTTGGCACGGGGCCGTTCACGTACGAGAACTGGGAGCAGGGAACCCGCTTCGAGGTCTCGAAAAACGAGGGCCACTGGATGTTCGACGACGACTGGCGGGCAGACGTGCTCGGCGACCAGGCCACGACCGGCGAGGGCGTCGACCGCGTCATCTGGATAAACGTCGGCAACATCGACTCCATGATCGGCTCGCTGCAGGGCGGCGAAATCGACGCCATCGGCACGACGCTCTCGAACTCGCAGGCCGACCGCGCCGCGAGCACCGGCGGCGTCGAAAAGATGACCTCGGGCAACTTCGCGCCGCTCGACACGAAGCTGATGTTCTCCTGTCCGCTCGTCCGCGACAAGGAGTTCCGCGTCGCCCTCGCCAAGTCGGTCGACACCGAGGGCTTCGCCGCCGACGTGCTGCAGGACCGCGCGACCGTTCCGAGCGGGGAGAACCCGATTTCGGACCTCACGCCGTGGCACACGTCGGACACGACCCACTACGAGTTCGACATCGACGGGGCGAAATCGCTCCTCGAACAGGCCGGCTACACGCGGGACGGCGACGGCAACCTCCGGTTCCCCAACGGGGACGCGTGGGCCGCCTTCGTTGAGCGCATCCAGCCCGGGAACATGCACAAGCGCCGCGACGAACTCGGACAGGCGGACTTCTCGTGAGGTGACACGCATGTCGAACACTATCCACTCGTGGCGTTGGGTGGTCCGGCCATGAGCGAGTTCCAGCGGTTTCTCGCAAAGCGGCTCGCCATCTCCATCGTGCTCACCCTCGTGGCCGTCTCGGTCATCTTCGTCGTCCTGCGGCTGCTTCCGGGGAGTCCGTTCGAATCTCTCGTCACCGCGGGCAACCTGAGCCAGCAACAAATCACCGAGATTCGAGCGATGTACGGCCTCGACCAGCCGATGTGGCGGCAGTACCTCAGCTACCTCCAGAGCATCCTGCTGTTCCAGTTCGGCTACTCCATCCTGCGGAGCCAGCCCGTCTGGGGGGTACTGGCCCCGCGGCTCGTCAACACGCTCATCCTGCTCGTCCCCGCGTTAGTGACGACGGCGGTCCTGAGTTCCCTCCTCGGGATGTACGTCGGCTGGAACCGCGGAAGCAAACTGGAGAAGCTCAGCATCATCACCACGACCTTCCTCCGGTCGACGCCGGTGTTCATCACGGGCATCCTGTTCGTCATCGTCTTCGCGTACAACCTCGAACTGGTGCCAGCTTTCGGGATGCGCTCTATCAGCGCCTCGCCGGAGGGCTACGTCGAGACGTTCGCCTCGCTCGACTTCCTGCACCACTACATCCTGCCGTTTACCGTGTCGGTGCTGTACTACAGCGGCGACTTCCTGCTGTTGGCGCGCAACGGCGTCGTCGAAAAGCGGGGCTCTGAGTTCCTCAAGCTCCACCGCGCGAAGGGGCTCTCGGAGATGCAGCAGCTCGCACGCGCGGGCCGGAACTCCATGCTGCCGATTCTGACCTACTTCGCGCTGCGTCTCGGGATGATTTTCCAGGGACTCATCCTGCTCGAAGTCGTCTTCGGCTGGCCCGGCATCGGCCGCGAACTCGTGCTCGCCATCCAACAGCAGGACTACCCGCTGGTGCAGGCCGCCGTCTTCATCATGGCGCTCGCGGTCATCGTGGCGAACCTCGTCGCCGACGTGCTGTACGCCTACTTCGACCCGACCGTCTCGACCAGCGGAGGTGGTGCCGCGTGAGCACCGAGACGAAGCCCGAAGCCGAACTGAAAAAGCGCGTCGAGGGGGTCGCGGAGACGCTCCGCGACCAGTTCACGTTCCTGCGACGCGACCGCCTCGCGTTCGCCGGCGTCCTCATCGTCGCGGCGTTCGTCTTCCTCGGTCTCCTCGGCCCCGCGCTCGCCCCGCACGACCCCATCGAGCACACCGTCCGCGACGACGCCGGCTCGATGCTGCGGCTGTCCGAACCGACCGGCGCGGCTCCGTTCGGGACGACCGCCTACGGCAAAGACGTACTGAGCCAGTTCCTCGCCGGCGCGCAACCGACGTTCATCGTCGGACTGTTCGGCGGCATCGGGACCGGTGCGCTCGGCTTTCTCGTGGGACTCGTCAGCGGGTA
Organism: Haloferax sp. S2CR25; assembly: GCF_031624535.1. Taxonomy (NCBI): domain Archaea; kingdom Methanobacteriati; phylum Methanobacteriota; class Halobacteria; order Halobacteriales; family Haloferacaceae; genus Haloferax; species Haloferax sp. S2CR25. Next base: position 322,292 of record NZ_JAMQOO010000003.1, on the reverse strand, counting down.
CTACGGCGGCTGGGTCGACGAGGTTCTCATGCGTATCACGGACCTCACGTTCTCGCTGCCGTTCACGCCGATGGCGCTGTTACTCCTGACGTTCGTGACGCCGAGCGTCTGGCTCATGACGGGTATCATCGTCGCGTTCCTCTGGAAGATGCCCGCCCGCGTCGTCCGCTCCGAGGTCCTCTCCGTCAGAGAGCGCACCTTCGTGAAGTCGGCGCGCGCCAGCGGCGCGAGCGACCTGCGGACGATGCTCTACCACGTCGCGCCGAACGTGCTTCCCATCGGATTTCTCTACACGGCCTACGGCATCGCGTGGGCCATCGCCGCGCAGGCCAGCCTGGCGTTCCTCGGCTTCGGCGACCCGACCGTCACGAGTTGGGGCCGGATGCTCCGACAGGTGTTCGAATCGGGCAACATGCGCGTCGCCTGGTGGTGGGTGCTCCCGCCCGCACTCGGCATCGCGGCCATCACCACCTCGGTGTTCCTCATCGGCCGCGCCTACGAAGAAGTCATCAACCCGGAAATTCAGACCGAACAATGAGCCTCCTCGACATCACGGACCTCACGGTCACGTACTCGACCGACAGCGGAACCGTCCACGCCGTCAACGACGTGTCGTTCAGCATCGACGAGGGCGTCAACTACGGCCTCGCCGGCGAGTCCGGCTCGGGGAAATCGACGCTGGCCGAGGCGGTTCTCGGCCTCCTCCCGAGCAACGGCTCCGTCGAATCCGGCAGCATCGAATTCCAGGGCCGCGACCTGACCGGCCTCAGCGAGCGCGAGCGCCGCGACGTGCTCTGGGAGGACATCGCCTACATCCCCCAGAGCGCGATGGACTCGCTCGACCCGGTGATGTCCACCGGCGCGCAGATTCGACAGGCGATTCAGACCCATCGGAACGTCACCGACGACAAGGCGCGTTCGCGGGTCAGAGAACTGTTCGAAATCGTCGGGCTCGACCCCGACCGCATCGACGACTATCCCCACGAGTTCTCCGGCGGGATGCGCCAGCGCGTGACTATCGCCATGGCGCTCGCGCTCGAACCGGACCTCATCATCGCCGACGAGCCGACCACGGGTCTCGACGTCATCGTCCAAGACAAGATTATCGACAAGATTCTGGAGATACAGGACCGGATGGACAGTTCGCTGCTTCTCATCACCCACGAAATCGGCGTCATCGCCGAGACGTGCGACGAGCTGTCTATCCTCTACGGCGGGAAGGCGATGGAGCAGGGGAGCGTCGACAACGTCCTCGTCAACCCCACGAATCCGTACACGATGGGGCTGAAGAACTCCTTCCCCGAGATTGAGGAGGGCGACCAAGACCCCGTCTCGATTCCGGGGTCGCCGCCGAACCTGAGCGAGTCACCCAGCGCGTGCGTCTTCAAGGACAGGTGTCCGTTCGCGACCGAGGAATGCGAGGCGTCCCATCCGGACCTCGTCGACCTGCCGAACCGCAACCACCGCTCGGCGTGCCACCACGTCACCAAAGCCGCCCAGATGCGGCGCGACGCCACCGACCCGGAGACGTGGGGCATCCCCGACAGTCACGACGAATCGGACCGCGGCGAAGTGCTCCTCGAAACCGACGGCCTTGAGAAGTACTACGAGCAGAGCCAGCCGCTCTTGGAGAAACTCAGGGGCAACGACCCGAACTACGTCCGCGCCGTCGACGGCGTCTCCCTGCGGGTCCGGCGGTCAGAAATCCTCGGCGTCGCCGGCGAGTCCGGCTGTGGGAAGTCGACGCTCGGCGAGACCATCGCGCTTCTCAAACAGCCGACCGGCGGCGAGTTCGCCTTCGACGGCGAGTCCTACGAGCACTACGCCGACGGGAACATGCGCGAGTTCCGCCGGAAGGTGCAGATAATCTTCCAGGACCCCTTCGACTCGCTCAACCCGAGACAGACGGTTCGGCAGTTGGTCGGCGAACCGCTCACCATCCACGACTACCGGACCGACGAGCGCGAACGGGCCGTCGTCGAGACGCTGGAGAAAGTCGGGCTCACGCCCGCGCGGAAGTTCCTCGACCAGTACCCCCACCAGCTCTCGGGGGGCCAACGCCAGCGCGTCGCGGTGGCCAAAGCGCTCGTCCTCGACCCCGACTTCCTCATCTGCGACGAACCGGCGTCGATGCTCGACGTGTCGCTGAAGGTGAACCTGCTGAACCTCCTTCGAGAACTCGCGGACACGGAGGACATCGGTATCGTCTACATCTCTCACGACCTCGCCAGTCTGGTGCAGGTGTCGGACCGGCTCGCGATTATGTACCTCGGGCGGGTCATCGAGGAGGGTGACGTCGAGTCCGTCGCGGCCGAGCCGAAACACCCGTACACCACCTCGCTCCTCGCGGCCGCCCCCGAGAAGGACCCGACGGTCGACCGCGACCGCGTCCTGCTCGACGGCGAGCCTCCGAACCCGGTCGACCTCCCGCCGGGGTGCGTCTTCGCCCCGCGGTGCCCGAAGGCCGAAGACGAGTGCCGGGAGAGCGAACCCGGACTCGACACCGCCCGAAGCGGCGACCACCGCGCCGCGTGCTACTTCCCGGACGGGGAGACCCCCGCCGCGGACGACCCCGCCGACGACCGCTCCGGCACATACGGGGACCCCGAGTTCTCGTCGCCGGCTAGTGGCGATTCGGCGAGCGACTGACGTCCTCCTTCGATTCCGCTCCCGTCGTCTCTTTGGCGACCTCCCGGTAGCGCCGCGTCTCGATTCGGATTCGAGGTCTGGACCGCTGCAGTAGTATTGTGGAAAATAAAAAATTACATCGGAAACTAGATTGGAAAGTCTCCAATATATCGGCTAAATTCATCTGTTTTGGCGGTTTAAAGCGACCACAACTGAATGAAAATGCTTCACCATTGGGTATGATTGATATTTCATCCGGAATATCTGAATATGTCCGGTAGGAATCAGTTGAAAAGCAAAAAACACCGAGCTATTAGTGTTTATTTGGGGCTTTTCCCTGATTTCCTCCGTATATAGTATTGTGGTTGTTTTGGTTTTCCATCTCGGTTTGGGTTGCGGCCGTTCGAGGGCTCGCTTACGCCAACTCCGAGACGTCGAACACCGGCTTGCACGTCCCGCCCTCGATGAACGTCTCGAAGGCCTCGTCGGCTTCGAGCAGCGAAAACCGGGTGTCGACGAACGTCTCGCAGTCCACGTCGCCGTCGCGAATCAGGCGGAAAGAGCGCTCGAAGTCCTCGTACATGGAGGCGTACGAACACTGGAGGTCGATTTCGGCCCGGACGAGCGGGGAGTAGGGCATCGTGGTCTCGCCGGTCTGCCCGACGAGGACGATTTGACCGCCCTTGCGGACCTCCTCGACGGCCGTCGTGAGCCCCGAGGGGTGGCCGGTCGTGTCGAACACCACGTCGTAGCCGACGCCGCCGGTGTGGCGCTCGCGTCGCGCCTCGGTGTCGTCGTCGGCGACGTTGACCGTCTCGAACCCGAGTTCCTCGGCGAGCGGGAGCCGATACTCGGCGTCCTGTCCCACGCCGGAGACGACGACGGTCCCGCCCTGCGCGGCCGCGATTTGGGCCGTGAGGAGGCCGATTGGCCCCGGTCCCTCGACCAGTACGCGGTCGCCCGCGCCGACCCGCGAGTTCTCGATGACGGCGCGCGCGGCGATGCTCGTCGGCTCCGCGACCGCGGCGTGTCGCTGTTCCACGTCGTCGGGAATCGGGTGCAGGGCGCGTTCCGGGACGGCGATGAAGCGCTCGTACGCGCCGTCGTGGTCGACGCCGGTGATGACCGCGTCCTGGCAGACGTTCTCCTCGCCGATGCGACACTGGTAACACTCGCCGCAGCCCCGAATCGGCCGTTCGACCACGCGGTCGCCGACACCGAACTCAGTCACGCCGCCGCCGACTTCGACCACGCGCCCGGCGTACTCGTGGCCGATGACGGTCGGGAGCTCCATCCGCTCGAAGGCGGATTCGAACTCGTAGATACCCGCGTCACTCCCGCAGAGGCCGGCGTAGTCGACCTCTACGAGCACTTCTCCCGTCCCCGGCTCCGGTTTCTGTCGCTCGACGAACTCCATAGCGCCGGAGCTACGCTCCACTTTGGCAAGTCCTCGCATGAGAGCATATGTGGCACGGGTCGGTAAAAACGTATTGCATGCGGCACTCCAGTCGCGCGTTCCGCAACTATCATGTCGGCACCGTGCGGACTGGAACCCATGGTCGCATACGAGCACACGCCAGTCTCCGTCAGTGACAAGCGCGTCGTCGTCGTCGGCGGAACGAGCGGTATCGGACAGGCAATCGCCCTCGGATTCGCCAGCGAGGGCGCGGACGTCCTCGCAACCAGCCGACGCGAGTCGGCGGTCGACGAGACGGCCGACGCGATCGAGGACTTGGGGGCGAACGCGGTTCGAGAGACGTGCGACGTGACCGACCCGGCCTCGCTCGAACGCGTCCGCGAGCGCGCCGTCGAGGAGTTCGGGGGCATCGACGTGGTCGTCGCCTCGCAGGGCGCGATTTCGCGCGACTCGGTCCTCGATATCGACGACGACGCGTGGGACCACGTCACCGACATCGCGCTCGGTGGCGTCCGCCGCGTCACGCAGGCGATGGCCCCGGCCGTCGCCGACGGCGGGTCGATAATCAACATCTCCTCTCTGGCCGCGCGACTCTCGATGGCGAACCTCCCCGCCTACTCGGCGGCGAAGGGTGGCGTCGAGGCGTTCACCCGCGCGTCCGCGAAGGAACTCGCGCCCGAGATACGCGTCAACGCCATCGCGCCCGGGTTCGTCATCACGCCGCAGAACGCCGACACCTACGCCGAGGGGACCGAAAAGCGCGAGCGAATCGACGAGCGAACGCCGCTCGGTCGGGTCGCGGAGCGAGAGGAAATCGTCGGTGCGGCGGTCTTCCTCGCGAGCGACGCGTCTTCGTTCGTGACGGGCGAAGTCGTCACCGTCGACGGCGGCTTCGCGGACAGCGCGTTCTGACCGACTGTTCTCCTTTTGCGTCGCGGATTCGTCGCTCGTGACCGCGCGCGCCGCCTCTCGGGTAGTCTCCGGCCTCTCCCCGCTCCCCGGCGGGCCGTCTCCGTTTGATTCCGGTCACCGCAGGACGGTAATTCTGTAATAGGGAACGACACCGTCGAATCACACACCGCCTCGTCCGTGCCCGTTCGTCGCCGCGGTGACTCGGTAACATCGCGTCCGTTTCCCGTCGTCAGCCGTTCTGTATTACAAGCGTACTCGTGTAATTCATGCGGTCCTCTTCGACCGTAGAATGCACCAATCGCGCGATTTCTCGTTCGAATACGGCGAGACTCTGTTCTGTAATAGACAATATTCAGTTATCACTGCCTCTCGACTCGAAAGCCCCCGAATATCGACGTAGACGGTTCAAAGCGGTCGAACTGCCTTCTGTTCGAGACTCGTTTTCGTCAGTCCCTTCCTCAGTTCTCTGTGACGGTCTGATACGCCCATGTCCGAGTCGTTCGGTCGACAGTTCCCTGCATCCGACTCTGTTCTGTCTCTGAGAACATTTGTGTCGGCCTTCAGCACGGTGGTCCCGAGTGCGCGTCGACCACGATGCCCCGGCCTGCCGGCGGTCGAGCGAGACGAGGGCGGCCACTACCCGCGCTCGCCAGGGGTTCGAGACCGAACCCGCCGCCGTTTCGTGGTTCTGTGTCTCACCCCCTCGCACCCCGCTCGCGTCGGGACGTACTTTTTTAACAATCGCTGGTAATGGGGTTACTGAATGCACTACCACCAGCTAGCGGTGTCGGGAGAGCGACACCTCACGGTGAGTCGTGACTCCACGACGTACGACCTCACGAGCGCCGACCCGGACCTTCGGACGTTCGGAGACTTGGCTCGGGTGGCGAGTATCGCCCGGACTTCCATCGACCGACTCGCGGCCGAACTGACCGAGGACGCGGACGTGGTCGACGACGCGTTCGTCGACCGACACGCGACCGTCCCGGTCGACGCGGAGGAGGTTTGGGCCGCGGGCGTCACCTACCAAATCAGCGAACAGGCGCGCGAGGAGGAGAGTTCGATGCCGGACATGTACTTCGACGTGTACGACGCCGACCGGCCGGAGATCTTCTTCAAAGCGACACCGTCGCGAACGGTCGAACCGGGCGACGCCATCGGCGTCAGGGACGACTCAGAGTGGGACGTTCCCGAACCCGAACTCGGAATCGTCCTCCGCCGCGGCGAAATCGTCGGCTACACCGTCGGCAACGACGTGAGCAGTCGTTCCATCGAGGGCGAAAACCCGCTGTATCTGCCGCAGGCCAAGGTCTACGACCGCTGTTGCTCTATCGGTCCGTGCGTGGTCACGCCGGACGACGTCGACGACCCCCACGAGTTGGAGATGAGCATGACCATCGAACGCGACGGCGAGGTCGTCTACGACGACGCCACGAACACGAGCGAGATGGTCCGGAGCTGTGAGGAACTCGTGTCGTACTTCACGCGCCACAACACGGTCCCCGAACTGGCGGTCATCCTCACGGGCACGTCGCTCGTCCCGGACCACCCGTTCGACCTGCAGGCGGGCGACCGCGTCGACATCACCGTCGAGGGCATCGGCACGCTCTCGAACTCCGTCACCACCGTATGAGCCCACAGCCATCGACCTCGTCGAGGAGTTCACGCGCCGGGACTGGCGGGACGACGACGCGGCTGGCACCGACGGGGTCGCCGTGACCGGCCTCGGGTGGTGGACCCGCGACGAGGCGTCCGAGCTCTGAGAGACCGCGGTCGTCGTTAGCTCGAAGGCGAACCACGGTGCGACGGCGCATAGACCCGATTCGACGGGGGTTTCTCCAGCAGTTTTATCACCGGAGTCGCCTGAATTCCTCCCATGAAATTCGGCATCGTCGGCACGGCGGGCATCGGCGTCAAATCGGTCATCCCGGCGGTTCAGGCGAGCGAACACGCGGCGGCCGCCATCGCGTCCCGCGACGAGGCGCGGGCGAGCGCGGTCGCCGACGAACTCGGTATCCCCACCGCGTACGGGAGTTACGAGGCGCTTCTGGCCGACGACTCCCTCGACGCGGTCTACATCCCGCTTCCCAACAGCCTCCACGCCGACTGGGTCCGGGCGGCCGCCGACCGCGGCCTGCACGTCCTCTGCGAGAAGCCGCTGACCGCCAGCGCCGACGAGACGGCCGCCGTCTTCGACTACTGCGAGGACGCGGACGTCACGCTGATGGAGGGGTTCATGTACCGGTTCCACCCGCGGACCGAGCGGGCCGCGGAACTCGTCGCCTCCGAGCTCGGCGAGGTCGTCTCGGTCACGTCGAACTTCTCGTTCCGGCTCCCCGACGGGGCCGAGAACATCCGCATCGACCCCGACCTCGCCGGCGGGAGCGTCATGGACGTGGGCTGTTACGCCGTCAGCGCGGCGCGGCTCTTCCTCGGGACGCCCGACCGGGTGTACGCGACCACGACCGACACGTGCGACTGCGGCGTCGACACGCGGATGTCGGGCGTCTTGGAGTACGACGACGGCGCGACCGCCCGCGTCGAGTCGTCGTTCGACACGCCCGAGACCCAGTACTACCGCGTCCAGACCACCGACGGCTGGCTGGAGGCGAAGACCGCGTTCAACGTCGACCCGACGGCCTCGGCCGAACTCACCTACGCCACCGACGGCCGCGTCGTCACGGAGACGTTCGACCCGACCGACAGCTACCGCCGCGAGGTCGAGGCGTTCGCCCGCGCCGTCGAGACCGGCGAGACGCCGCGAATCGACCGCGAGGAGTCCGTTGCGGTCATGCGGACCATCGACGCGATTTACGAGAGCGCCGAGACCGGGGCCGCGGTCGACCTGAACTGACCGCCCGCGGTCGCTGTCCGCTTCGGCTCAGTCCAGCCGAACGTCAGAGCGGAACTCGGGCCGTCCGGTCGCCGCCACGTCGAGGCGGAACAGCGCACCCGCGTCCTCGTCCTCGTCTGCTCCGCCGTCCGGGTCGCCGCCGGCGGTCGTCACGTAGAGCGAATCGAGGTCGGCCCCGCCGAAGGCGACGCTCGTCACTTTCTCCGTCGGCACGTCGAACCGGTCGAGTTCGGTTCCGTCGGTGTCGTACTTGACCACACAGCTCCCTTCCCAGCGGGCCGACCAGATGTTGCCCGCCGAATCGACCGTCATCCCATCAGGGAGTCCCGGCGTTTCCGGCGACTCGACGAACCGCTCGCGGTCCGCGACGGCCCCCGTCTCCTCGTCGTAGGCGTACCGATAGATAGTGTGGGCCTCGGTCTCCGTGAAGTAGAACCGATCGCGGTCGCGGGTAAAGCCCATCCCGTTCGGGATGCCGACGCCGGTTTCGACCGTCGTCACCGTTCCATCGGTGTCGAGTCGGAACAGCCGTCCGCCCGCAGCATCCGAGGGCATCGTCCCGCAGAACACTCGTCCCGCGGGGTCGGCGATGACGTCGTTGAACCGGGTCGGCGAGTCGACGATTTCCGTCGCCCCTGTGAGTTCGCCACCGACGACGCGCCCGACGCGGCCGCGGTCCATGAACGCCAGGAGCGACCCGTCGCGCTGAATCGTCACGCCGGCGATGACCGACGTTTCGACGGGACAGTCGTGCGCCCCGGTTTCGGGGTCGTAGCGGTGCAACCGGCCACCTTCGATGTCCACCCAGTACAGTCGCTTCTCTTCGGGGTGCCAGACCGGCCCCTCGCCGAGTCGGCACGACGTGTCGACCACTCGCGTGACGGTCATAGGCGTTCGTTCGGAACCGACCGCAAAATACGCTTCCCTCGATTGTTGGGGGTGCCGTCGCGCCCGCCCCCGTTCAGAAGTGCGAGAGCTTGTCGCGCCGGTAGAGGTCGAGCGACAGCACCGTGTTCGGCGACCGCTGGCGGACCGCGTAGGCGATGGCGTCGGCGACCTCTATCGCCTCCGTCACCGACCCCTCCTCGAACGACTCTTCGAGCGTCTCGCCGCTCTCGGAGCCGAACTCGGTCCGGACCTCGGTCGGGTTGACGCAGGTCACGCCGACGTTCTCCTCGCCGATGGACCCCTGCAGGCTCGACGCGAACCCGCGGACCCACCACTTCGTCGCGGCGTACACCGGGTTGTGGGGTCGGGGGTGGTTCCCGGACATGCTCCCGAGGAAGACGAGGTTCCCCTCGGACTCCACGAGGTGCGGAATCGCCTCTCTCGCCGTGTAGAACATCCCGTCGACGTTGACGCCGGTCATCAGGCGGTACTCCTCGTCGGTGAGTTCGGCGACCGACTTGTCGATGCCGAGGCCGGCGTTGCAGACGACGATGTCGAGCGAGCCGAAGCGCTCGACGGTCGCGTCGACGAGCGCCCGGACCGCGTCGGAGTCGGTCACGTCCGTCGGCACGACGCTCACGGCGGCGTCCGTCGTCTCGCGAATCTCCTCTGCGAGCGATTCCAGCCGTTCGGCTCGGCGGGCGGCGAGACACACGTCCGCGCCGTCCTCGGCGAGCACGCGCGCGGTCGCCGCGCCGATTCCCGAACTCGCACCCGTGACGAGTGCTGTGCGTCCGTCGAGCGGATCGTCCATGGCGGTTGGTCGGTCGACCATACGCCGTGATTAGCTCCCTGCCGCATACGTGTTTCCCCGCGACAACGTCGCGCCGAACGCTGAGACTCGTCGAACGCCGTCTGCGGACCGCGACGCGAGCTAGAGCCCGCCTGCGAGGGGGTGTCGCGGCCGACGACAGTTCCCGCACGGGCTTCGCTCGGTTCTCGACCGCGCCCCCACGCTCGTCCGACGCAGTTCCGCCCGCAATTCTTGCGAAAGACGTTCGCTCGACCCTGTGGAGCTGTTACATAACCATCATTCATTCACAACCTATATATGCGGGTAGCTAACATGGGTATAACATGGCTGAGAACGACAGTAGCGATAAAAGTGTGAACCGTCGAAAGTATCTCACTGTCCTGTCCGCGGGTGTCGCAACCGGCATCGCTGGATGTACCGGCGGTGGCGGCTCCGAGACGGATGGAACCGAAAGCGGAAGCGAAAGTGGAAGCGGTTCTGACGGTACCTCCGACACCGAGACCGGCGGGAGCAGTTCGGGCGGCACGTGGGACTCGCAACTCGAAGTGCTCCACGGTTGGGCCGGCGGCGACGGCGAGGCGGCGGTCACCGCGCTCATCGAGGCGTTCGAGGAGGAGTATCCAGAGATGGATACGAACTTCCAAGCGGTCGGCGCGAGCGCGAACGTGAACCTCAACGCGACGATTCTCCGACGACTGGCGAACAACAACCCGATGAGTTCGTTCGCCAACTGGCCGGGGAAGAACCTCGAACGGTACTCGGGCGCGCTGATGGACCTCGAAGCCGACGTGTGGGACGCCGAAGGATTCAAAGACACCATGCAGTCCCGCGCGGTCGAACTGTGTAAGTTCAACGACAAGATGCCGGCGGTCCCGATCGGCTCCCACCGGATGAACAACCTGTTTTACAACACCGCCGTGTTCGAGGAGGCCGGCATCGACGCGTCGAGCCTCGACAGCGTCGACGCGCTCCTCGACGCGCTCGAAGCTATCGACCAGAACACGGACGTGACGCCGATGGCGCAGGCGATGGTCGCGCCGTGGACGAACCTCCAACTTTGGGCGCAGATTCTGACGAGCCAGAGCGGTGTCGAGGCGTACACGAACTTCATCGAGGGCAACCCCGACAGGGCGGCCGTCGTCGAGGCGCTCGAAGCGCTGAAGACCATCAACGAGAACTACATCACCGCCGACGCCTCGTCCATCAGCTTCACGACGGCGGGGCAGAAGGTCATCTCGGGGAACGCGGCGACCATCCATCAGGGGAACTGGGTGTACGGAATGTTCCGCGCCGACGACAGCTTCAACTACAAAGAGCAGTGGGACTGGATACCGTTCCCGGGGACGGAAGGTATCTACTTCTACCACGTCGACTCCATCGTCGCGCCGAGCAACAACCCGAGCCGCGAGGAGACCATCGCGTGGCAGAAGTTCGTCGGCACGAAGAAGGCCCAAATCGCCTTCAACAACCCCAAGGGGTCGGTCCCGCTTCGCACCGACATCGACCCGAGCGAACTGACCGACTTCCTCGCGATGACGTACGAGGACCTCACCGACTCGGAGGCGTACCCGCCGACCATCGCCCACGGTCTCGCCGTCACGCCCAAGACGATGGGCGCGTGTAAGACCGCCTTCGGCGATAACTTCATGGGGCCGTTCAAGGTCGAAGCCACCGCCGACGCGCTCGTCGAAGCGGTCTCCGAGTAACGCCTCGGTCGAAATCACAGCCCCATCATCAACAAATAACATATAGGTACATCGATGGCAACACACGATAACACGGAGCACGTCGCCGACGCGACCGACGAGGCGGTCGGGTGGGAGTCGAAGCTCCGGTATTTCCTCAACAGCGACTTCGTTCGCTCCTCGCCGTACTGGGGAATCCCGTTCGTCCTCATGAGCATCGCCGTCTACGGTGGCATCGGCTACAACTTCGCAATCTCGTTTACGGATTACGAGGGCCTCGGGACGCCCGATTACTCCACGCTCGACTTGGATATGTACGCACAGGCGCTGTCGAGCGAGGCGTTCAGGGCCGCCGCGCAGAACAACTTAGTCCTCCTCGTGGGCTTTACGACCGTCTGTCTGGTGCTCGGGCTGTTCCTCGCGGTCCTCTTGGACCACGGCATCAGGTTCTCCGAGAAGTTCCAGACGGTCTATCTCCTCCCGATGAGCCTCTCGTTCGTCGTCACCGCGCAACTGTGGCTCTGGATGTTCAACGTCGAAAGCGGCATCCTCAACCTCGTCGTGACGACTCTCGGGTTCAACCCGGTGGACTGGCTCGGGAATCCGTCGATAGCGCTCGGGGCGGTGATATTCGCCCTCATCTGGCAGTTCAGCGGGTACACGATGGTCGTCTACCTCGCGGGACTCCAGTCGATTCCCGACGACCAGTTCGAGGCGGCCCGCGTCGACGGCGCGAGCATGATTCGGACCTACCTCCGCATCATCGTCCCGCAACTCAAGGAGGCGTCCGTCAGCGCGGCCGTCGTGCTGATGGTGTTCGCGCTGAAGGCGTTTACCTTCCTGTACGCGCTCGTCGGCCGGTACCGCCCGCCGAACGGGACGGACATCCTGGCGACGCTCATGGTCCGCCGGGCGTTCAAGTTCGGTGAGTGGGCCTACTCGGCCGCCATCGCGACCATGCTTCTCATCATGGCGCTCGGCGTCATCGGACCGTACCTCTACTACCAGTACAAACAGGGGAGCCTCTGACCATGTCACAGCCGTCATCCACAGGCAGCTTCGACGTCGCATCGCTCGTCGAGGACGTGAACCTGCGGCGCGTCGCTCAGTACGCGCTCGTCGTGTTCTTCCTCGGATTCTTCCTCGTCCCGCTGGAGACGGGAATCATGACCGCCATCAAGACGAACGAGTCGGTCGCTCGCTCGCTTCCCTTCGCGCCGCCCGTCGGCGAGGGCTTCACCCTCGGGAACGTCCAGTTCGCCCTCGAACAGCTCTCGGGGTCGTTCTTCAACTCGCTCATCATGTCGATTCCGGCGACCATCGGGAGCGTCCTGTTCGGGAGTATGGCCGCCTACGGCCTGACGATGGTCAACTGGCGGGCGCAGATGGGCATGCTGATGCTGTTCGTCATCGGCGTCTTCGTCCCGTATCAGGCCGTGTTGGTCCCGCTCGCGCGCTTCTGGAACAACATCTTCCCGCTCGCACGGATGATAGAGCCGATGGTGGCGTCGATACCCTTCTTCCAGGGGTACCACGCCGACCTCGTGCCGCTCGTCATCACCCACATCGCTTACGGGATTCCCATCTGTACGATACTGTTCCGGTCGTACTACCAGAGCCTCCCGAACTCGCTCGTCGAGGCCGGGAAGATCGACGGCGCGAGCATCACGAAGATTTACCGGCGCGTCATCCTGCCCATCTCGAAGCCGATGTTCGGCGTCGTGTTCATCTACCAGTTCACGCAGATTTACAACGAGTTCCTCTTCGCGTTCACGCTGGTCACCGGGTCCGACGCGCCCGCGGCACCGGTCACGCTGGTGCTGCCCGCAATCGGGGCGTCGACCTCCGGCATCGACTTCGGTATCAGGATGTCCGCGGCGTTCCTCGCGGCGGTTCCGACGCTCATCCTGTACGTCGCGTTCGCCGAACAGTTCGCCAAGGGACTTCGGACGGAGGCCTAACCTATGGGAGAGATTCAACTCACCGACCTGACGAAGCGCTTCGGCGACACCGTCGCCGTCGACGACCTCTCGCTCGACATCGACGACGAGGAGTTCCTCGTTCTCGTCGGTCCCTCGGGGTGCGGCAAGTCGACGACGCTCCGGATGCTCGCCGGCTTGGAGACCCCGACCAGCGGCGACATCTACATCGGCGGGGACCACATGAACTACCGCGTCCCGCAGAACCGCGACATCGCGATGGTGTTCCAGGACTACGCGCTGTACCCGCACATGACCGTCCGGCAGAACATCCGGTTCGGGCTGGAAGAAGAGGAAGGGTACACGTCTGCGGAGCGCGACGAGCGCGTCGTCGAGGTCGCCGAGACGCTCGGCATCTCGGACCTGCTCGACCGGAAACCCGACGAACTCTCCGGCGGCCAGCAACAGCGTGTCGCCCTCGGTCGCGCCATCGTGCGTGACCCGGAGGTGTTCCTGATGGACGAGCCGCTGTCCAACTTGGACGCCAAACTGCGCGCGGAGATGCGCACCGAACTCCAGAACCTACAGGACCAACTCGCGGTCACGACCGTCTACGTCACCCACAACCAGACCGAGGCGATGACGATGGCCGACCGCATCGCCGTCATGGACGACGGCGAACTCCAACAGGTGGCCTCTCCCTTCGAGTGCTACCACCGCCCGAACAACCTGTTCGTCGCGGAGTTCATCGGCGAGCCGATGATAAACCTCGTCCGCGGGACGCGCTCGGAGACGACGTTCGTCGGCGAGCACTTCTCGTACCCGCTCGACGAAGACGTGATGGAGTCCGTCGGCGCCCGCGAGGACCTCGTCTTGGGGATTCGCCCCGAAGACATCGCGGTCGTTGACGCGACGACCGACGACACCGCCGACGACACCGCCGACGACACCGCGCTCGGCGACCACGAACTCCGGATGGACGTGACCGTCGTGGAACCCCACGGCGACCAGAACGTCCTCCACCTCTCGCACCCGGACCAACCCTCCGCCGACGACGCCCTGCAGGCGGTCACGGAGGGGATGCACCTCGTCACGCGGGGCGACCGCGTCACGGTGACGATTCCGCCGGACAAGATTCACGTGTTCGACGCGGAGACCGGAACCGCGGTGCACAACCGCCGCTACGACCAGGAAGCCGACCGCACGCAACTCGAACAGTAGCCATGGCACGATTAACACTCGACGACGTGACGAAGGTGTACACTGACGACGGCGGCGGCGACATCGTCGCCGTCGAAGACCTCTCGCTCGACATCGACGACGGGGAGTTCCTCGTGCTCGTCGGTCCCTCGGGGTGCGGGAAGTCGACGACGCTCCGGATGATGGCGGGCCTCGAAACCGTCACCGAGGGCGAGCTCAGACTCGAAGAGCGCGTCCTCAACGACGTGTCCGCGCAGGACCGGGACATCGCGATGGTGTTCCAGTCGTACGCGCTGTACCCGCACAAGAGCGTCCGCGGGAACATGTCGTTCGGTCTCGAAGAGTCGACCGACCTCCCTGACGACGAGATACGTCAGCGGGTCGAAGAGACGACCGATATGCTCGGCATCTCGGACCTGCTCGACCGCAAGCCCGGACAGCTTTCGGGCGGCCAGCAACAGCGGGTCGCGCTGGGGCGGGCCATCGTCCGTGACCCGGAAGTGTTCCTGATGGACGAGCCGCTGTCCAACTTGGACGCCAAACTCCGGGCGGAGATGCGGACCGAACTCCAGCGCCTGCAAGGGGAACTCGGTGTCACGACCGTCTACGTCACCCACGACCAGACCGAGGCGATGACGATGGGCGACCGCGTCGCCGTCCTCGACGACGGCGAACTCCAGCAGGTCGGCACGCCGCTGGACTGCTACCACCGCCCGAACAACCTGTTCGTCGCGGGCTTCATCGGCGAACCGTCGATGAACTTCTTCGACGGGTCACTGGAAGGCGACACCTTCGGCGGCGACGGCTTCGACTACCCGCTTTCGGGCGCGACCAGAGACCAACTCGGCGACGTGAGCTCCCTCACACTCGGTATCCGGCCCGAGGACGTCGCGGTCGGAGACCAGCGGTCGAGCGGCCGAACGTTCGACGCCGAGGTCGTCGTCGTCGAGCCGCAGGGGAACGAGAACACCGTCCACCTGCGGTTCGTCGGCGGGGGCGAGGGGACCCAGTTCACCGCCACCACGACCGGCAAGTCGAGAGTCGAAGCGGGCGACCGCACGACCGTCTCGTTCCCCGAAGACGCGGTTCACCTGTTCGACGGGGAGACCGGCGACGCGCTGAAGAACCGAGAGCTCCCGTCGAACCGCGCCATCGGCGCGTTCGTCTCGGACTGACCGGTCACCGCTTTCTGCGCTTTCTGTTTCTCGTCCGCGGTTCGCGCGCCGTTCTCAGCCGTCGAGCTATCCGCGTCGGCGTAGCGACTGTCTCCGCGAATCGCGTCGCTCCGGTATCGAACTCCAGCGAGTGAAAAGGCGGCCGCGACGGCGCGCCGCGAGCCGAGAGACGCTCACTTCTCTCGTCCGCGGTGGTGCGTCCGGGTTATGGGTGTTGCATGTCAGGTTGATGCGGCCGCCGTGGGACAGTCTCGTCCTCGGTGTCGGCTTACTCCTCGTCGAAGAGAGTCTCCCCTTCGACCATGTGTTCTCCGACGGCGTCGAGGTCGAGCGTCAGCCCGAGACCGGGCTTCTCGGGAATCTCCATCCGACCGTTCTGAATCAGGTCGTCCTCCTCGACGAGGTCCTCCCACCAGCCGAGCTGGTAGGAGTGGTATTCGAGGGCAAGCGAGTTCGGGATGGCCGCAGCGACTTGTGCAGACGCCATCGTCCCGATGGGCGACGAGACGTTGTGCATCGCCACGGGGATGTAGTACATGTCCGCGAGGTCGGCTATCTTCCGCGTCTCGCGCATGCCGCCGACGCGGGGCAGGTCGGGCGCGATGATGTCCACCGCCTGCGGTTCGAGCAGCGTCCGCTGGCCGAACTTCCGGTAGACGTTCTCGCCGACCGCGATGGGCGTCGTCGTGGACTGCGTCACGAGCTTCTGTACGTCGTGGTTCTCCGGCGGGACGGGGTCTTCGAGCCACCACACGTCGTAGTCTTCCAGCTCGGCGGCGAGGCGCTTTGCGCTCCCGCCCGTAAAGGACCAGTGGCAGTCGAACGCCACGTCCGCGCGGTCGCCGACGGCTTCGGTGACGGCTTCGACGATTTCGACCTTGTGGTCGATTTCGGGGTTGCGGAGGTGGCGGTTCGCGCGGTCCTTCTCGTGGCCCGAGGGCACGTCGAGGTCGAACTTGATGGCGTCGTAGCCGAGCTCCTCGACCACGCGGACGCCCTCCTCGGCGCAGGCCTGCGGATTGGCCTCGTCTTCCGTGTGGAGGTCGCAGTAGACGCGCACTTCGTCGCGGTACTTCCCGCCGACGAGTTGGTAGGCGGGCACGTCGAGGAGCTTCCCGGCGACGTCGTGGAGCGCGATTTCGATGCCCGAGATGGCGGAGATGACCTTGCCCGAGACAGAGCCCTCGCCGGACATCTTCTGGACGAGGTGCTCGTACAGTCGGTCGATGTCGAGGGGGTTCTCGCCGACGAGGAAGGGTTTCATCCGCTCGATGATGGCGGTGTCGCCGCCGCCCCAGTAGGCCTCGCCGGTGCCGACGACGCCGGCGTCTGTGTAGACGCGGACGAGAATCCACGGATAGTTGCCGTCGACCATCGTCGTCTGTACGTCCGTGATTTCGGCGTCGCGAACGCCGCCTCGCGGATTCGTGATGTCCATCGTCTCCGCGGACAGGTCGCGCATCGTGTACTCCGCGTTCGGGTCGCTAAGCTTCGCTTGCTCAACCATTGCGCACGTATATCTCGAAAGCCACTACAAAAGTGTGTGGGTTGGTATTCCGTCGCTCATCCCGGCGCACGCTCCTGAACTCGCCTCGACGACGACAGCCCACAAATGGTGACAATTTCGCAAGAATTGTATGTCGGAAGAGAGAACACATGACCGATGACGGAACCCAGTAAAAACTACGTCAACGGCGAGTGGGTGTCCTCGGAGACCGGCGAGACCGCCGAGGTGACGGACCCCGCGAACCCGAGCGAAGTGGTCGCGACGTATCAGCACTCGAACGAAGCCGACGCCGCCGCGGCCGTCGACGCCGCCGCCGCGGCCGAAGACGAGTGGCGAAACACGCCCGGCCCGGAGCGCGGGCGCATCCTCCGCGAGGCGGGCACGCTCCTCGCCCAGCGGAAGGACGAACTGACGGAGATTCTCATCGCCGAGGAGGGGAAGGCGCGGCCCGAAGCGGCGGGCGAGGTACAGCGCGCCATCGACATCTTCCACTACTTCTCGACGAAGGCCGCCGATCTCGGCGGCACGAGGAAGGGCGCGAGCGGACCGAACACGAACCTCTACACGCGGCAGGAGCCGGTGGGCGTCGCGGCGCTCATCACGCCGTGGAACTACCCCATCGCCATCCCCGCGTGGAAGCTCGCCCCGGCGCTCGCCGCCGGCAACACCGTCGTCCTGAAGCCCGCCTCCATCGCGCCCGGCGTCGTCATCGAAATCGCCCGCGCGCTCGACGAGGCCGGCCTCCCGGACGGCGTCCTCAACGTCGTCACCGGCCCCGGAAGCTCGGTCGGCACCGAGTTCATCACCAACGAGGGCACGGACCTCGTCTCCTTCACCGGGAGCAGTCAGGTCGGCGAGATGGTCTACGAGCAGGCCACCGACGCCGGCAAGCGCGTCCAGACCGAACTCGGCGGGAAGAACCCGACGCTCGTCGCCGACTCGGCTGACCCCGCCGAGGCAGCCGATATCGTCGCCAACGGCGGGTTCGGAACCACCGGCCAGTCGTGTACGGCCTGTTCCCGCGCCATCGTTCACGAGGACGTGTACGACGACTTCGTCGCCGAGCTCGTCGACCGCGCGGAATCGCTCGACGTCGGTCCCGGCACCGACCACGAGATGGGCCCGCAGGTCAGCGAGTCCGAACTCTCCTCGACGCTCGAATACATCGACATCGCCGAGGGCGAGGGCGCGACGCTCGCCGCTGGCGGCGGCGTCCCCGAGGGTGAGGAGGTCGAGACGGGCCACTTCGTGGAGCCGACGGTGTTCACCGACGTCGACCCCGACATGCGCATCGCGCAGGAAGAGGTCTTCGGCCCGGTCATCGCCGTCATCAAAGTGAGCGACTTCGACGAAGGGCTGGAAGTCGCAAACGACGTCGAGTACGGCCTCTCGGCGAGCGTCGTCACCGACGACCACACCGAGGCGAACCGCTTCGTCGACGAGGCAGAAGCCGGCGTGGTGAAGGTCAACGACAAGACGACCGGCCTCGAACTCCACGTTCCCTTCGGCGGGTTCAAGCGCTCTTCCTCCGAGACGTGGCGCGAACAGGGCGACGCCGGCCTCGACTTCTACACCATCGAGAAGACCGTCTACGACAACTACTGAGCTTCACCGGTCATCGAACCGGCCCCGCACCCGCCGTTTTCTCGGTTTTTCTTCTCTTCGGTGCTCGTCTCTCAAGGCACCTCTTTCTCTCTCGCTTGTTTCGTCCCACCCTGCCAGCACCACCTCAATACCGGCCTTCTGCCCGTCGCCAGCCGATTCTCTATGGCAGAACGCTCCTTCTCCGAATTCGGGGCTTGAATTACACGCATAGCTGTGTAATAGAGGGCGCGGTTCACTAGCAAGAACTATGCTAACACGGTTATCCGTTGAAAATTCCGGTTGCTCGCGTCTCGTTCCGAGATAGCGAACGCGGGGTTCAGTAGTTGATGTTGAGCTCGACGACGTTGGCCGCGCTCAGGACGCGTTCGGGGAGCGACCCGTGGAGGTCTTCGTCGCTGACTCGGCTGGCCGGGGCCGAGACGCTGATGGCCCCGAGGACTTCACCGGCCGAGGATTTGATAGGTGCCGCGAGACAGCGCAGCCCTTCGAGGCGCTCGCCGTCGTCGATGGCGTACCCCCGCTCGCGGACCCCTTCGAGCACCTGAAACAGTTCTTCCCGCGTGCCGATGCTCTTCGGCGTCTTCCGTTCGAGACCGTGACGCTCGATTATCTCGTCGACCCTCGACTCCGGGAGGTTCGCGAGAATCGCCTTCCCGAGGGCCGTCGTGTGCAGGTGCGTCCGCAGGCCCGCGTAGGTGTCGAGGTCGACGGCGTCGTCGCCTTTCGCCCGCATCAGGTAGACGCCCATCCCCTGCTCTTCGACGAGGAGGTTCGCGAGTTCGCCCGTGTCGGCGGCGAGCGATTTGACCTCGGGTTCGGCGACCTGATACACTTCCATCGACTTCCGACTGTGGCCGCCGACTTCGAGGAACTTCAAGCCGACGCGGTAGTCGTCGCCGTCCTTCAGGACGTAGCCGTGCTTCTGGAGTGTCGTCAGGTGGTTGTGGACCGCGCTCTTTCCCATGTCGAGGTCGCTGGCCAACTCCGTGACCCCGCACGGTCCCTTCTCCATCAACTCCTCGACGAGTGCGAGGGTCTTCTCAGTGGTTCGCACCGGATGCTTGGCGTCCATGATTATTCGTTATCGAGTACCCGATTAAATGTTCTGGTCGCGAGAACGAGATGCCGTGAGCGTAGAATGTCGCTCGATGCGAGGTCGGGTTCGTCACTCGCGGCCGATGTCGGCCTCCGCTTCGTGAACCCCATCTCGAAGGGCTGGTCGGCCGCCTCCCGGTATCCGCAGTCGCTCCGAGAACTCCAGCAGAGGCCCTACCACCTGTCCAGTGACCGTCTCCCCCGACCTTCGACTGCTGTTCCCGTACTACACAATTCAGTATGCGGCGAATCTTCGGTTCTGTTCCTCGACGTGACCGGACTCCGTCCGTAACTCGACAGGTCCTCGCCGAAACGGTACTGAATGTCTGCCCCCGTCTCTCGGTTACTTTCGGAAAAGATCCGAGAAAATCTGGTTCTCAGATAACTTTTGTGTAACCATTTCGATACATTCGCACTGCCGACGAAGTAGTTCCCGAGGACTGCCGATTCACCTTTCTACGCAACCAGATGTGTGTCCACTGGACACTATCTTCCGGGCCTCTCTGTCCCCACCGGCCAGTTTCACGCTCCACATCTCGATGTTCCGCGACGGAGACTAAAGGGGCGAGACCGCGCAACGGGGCTCGGCGGCGGGTGCGAACCGCCGTCGACGACGACGCGCCGGAACCCCGCCGGGTCAGTCGTCCACCGTACCCGCCTGCTTCGCGTCGCTCGCTCGCTCGCCCGCGACTTCGGCGAGGGCGTTCGTCACCGTCCCGTGTTCGGAGGCGTGCGGACGACCGGGGGAGTCGTCGTAGCCGTAGTCGAAGATGCGGTTCCGGTTGAGACTGAGCTTCGTGAACTCCGGTCGGAGCACGTCGAACAGGTCGAACCGCGCTTGGAGTTCGGGGAACTGCGCCTGATAGTCCAGAACCGCGCGTCGCGCGTGCGTCCAGAACTCCCGCTCGGCGTAGTCTTCGTGTTCTTCGAGCACGTCGGCGACGTACCGGAGGACGCAGACGAACAGCCCGGAGAAGATGAACTGACAGAGCCCCTCCGGCGGCTCCTCTCGGAGCACGTCGTGCACCTCGTCGGGAAGCGATTCCAACTCCGGGAGCGACTGGTCGCTCACGTTCACGTCGTCCGCGAAGTCCTTGACCGCGAGTCGGGTGGGAACGCCGTCTTCGACGACGAGGATGGTGTTTTGGCCGTGCGGGGAGAACACCGTTCCGTAGCGGTAGAGGAAGTGCAACAGCGGCGGCAGGACGGTGTCGAAGAACTCGCTCAGCCACTCGTCGAGGGTGAGCCCTGACTGTTCGACCAGCCGCGAGACGAAGGGTTCGCCCGCGCCGTCGACGTGCATCAGCGACGAGAGCGTAATCGCCCGCTCGTCGTCTTCGAGGAACGTGTAGATGGATTCCCGCCAGACCGCGCCCAGCAGTTCGTGGTACTGGTACGGCGAGCCGTCGATGTCGGTGAAGTCCGCGTGGTCGTAGTTGAGACCCGCAATCTCGCCGGGGAGAATCAACCCCCGTTCCTGCAGGAAGTCGTCTCGGTCGTAGATGCCCTTGATGTACTCGGTGACCGTCGGCGCGAGTTCGGTCCGCTCGCCGGGAAGCCCCCGCCAGACCAGCGTGTTGAGGATTCGCATCGGCACCTTCACGTGGTGTTTCTCGGCGTCGTCGACGTTGACGAAGGTCCGGACCGACTGTTGCGGGAGGTACTCGTCCGGCCCGTCACCGAGCGGGACGATGTCGCCGGCCGCGATGTGGTCGGGAAACAGCGGAACGACGCTGTGTTCCCACTGCCAGTCGTGGACCGGCATGAAGAAGTAGGCGTCCGGGTCGTACCCCTTCGCGTCGAGCCGGTCGCGGAACTGGTCGTAGTGGTCGCCGAGTTCGCCGCGGACGAGCGAGTCGTGGTCGACCTCCTCGGTCCCGACGAACGTCGCGTGTTCCTTGCGGACTGCCGCCCACGAGAGCGTCACCGGTTCTTTGCGTTCGGGCGCGTACTGCTTGTAATCGTCGTACCCCCAGCCGAGTCGCCCCTTGTTGTACGTAATCCACGGGTGGCCCTCCATCTCGCCTTCGAGACGGGCGTAATCGAGCGCCGTCGGGTCGAACCCCTCCCGGCCCCGCTTTCGCGACTCGATGTGGGCGTCCGCGAGTAGCGTTCGCTTGTACTCGCGGACGAGGTTCCCCTCGGTGAGCCCGTCGAGGTCGGTCGTCTCGCCGAGGTCGCGCAGTAGTCGAAGAGGGTCGCCGAGCGGCTTCCACGCCCCGTCGGTTCGGCGTTCGACCGTATCTCCGTAGACGTGAAGGCTGTCCATCAGTCGGTCGGCGGCCTCGAACCGATAGCTCGTCTCGCCGAGGTCGAACCGGTAGACGTGGCGGTCGTCGCCGGCGTCGACCGTCCGCGGCTCGATTATCTCCTCGTAGGCGAACTCTTCGAGCATCTTCGTCAGGAGGCGGCGTTCGACCGTCTCCCAGACCTCCGGGTCCAGTGCGTCCTGCAGCGTGGTGTCGTTCGGATTCATCGGTATCGTTAGTCGTCCTGCGTCGGCGTGGGTGGTGTCTCGCTTCCGCCCGCGCGGGTAGCGTTCGGTGCGTGTTCGAGGAACTGCGCCACCGAGAAGTCCTGAAAGACCGTGTCGCCGTCGTCGGGGTAGACCTCGCGGCCGACGAGTCGGTTGACGAACTTCGCGTTCCGGTAGCACCCGAGGCCGAGGTCCGGAACCCCGACGCCGTGGGTGTGGACCTCGGCGTTCTGGAGGAACACGTCACCCGGCACGTCGACCGCGAGCCGGTGGTCTTCGGTCACCTCGAACCGGTCCTTTTCGTCCCACTCGATGGCGTCTTCCATCGGTTCGAGGAACTCGGGAATCGGTCGTTCGTAGCCCGTGCCGAGAATCACGACCTCGCTCTCGTGGACGAACGACTCCTCGGCCTGCCACTGGTGACAGTCGAGGGCGTACGCGTCGCCGACGGCCTCGATATCCCGGACCTCGGTCATCGCAAAGAGACCGACGTCGGGGTCGCGGTCACCGATGGAGCGCCGGTAGAGCAGGTCGTATACCTCGGCGCTCGTCTCCGGGTCGATTCCCTTGTACAGCAGGTCCTGATTCGGGATGAGGTCGTCTTTCACCGCCTGCGGGAGGTCGTAGACGTACCGCTCGTACTCGGGCGTGAAGTGCTGGAGGCCGAGCTTCGAGTACTCCATGGGGAAAAAGCCGTCAGACCGAGTCAGCCAATCCAGCCGGTAGCCGTGTTCTGGCTGGCGCTCCAAGAGGTCCCGAAACACCTCGGCCGCGCTCTGTCCGGACCCGACGACGGTGACCGTGTCCGCGTCCACGACGCGCTCGCGGTTGTGCCGATACCGCGCCGTGTGGTGGACGTCTTCGCTCGGGTGTCCGCGGAGGTGCTCGGGGACGTTCGGCCGAGAGCCGATTCCGAGCGCGAGGTTGTCGGCGCGGTACTCGAAGCGGTCGCCGGTCTCCGGGTTCCGCGCGGTGACCGCGTAGTTCCCCTCGCGTTCGTCCCAGCGCACTTCGGTGACCTCGCGGCTGAACCGGCAGGCGTCGAGTCGGTCGACCACCCATCGGAGATAGTCGTTGTACTCTCGTCGGGGAATCTGGAACGTCTCGTAGAAGTAGAACTCGTAGATGCGGCCGGTCTCCCGCAGGTAGTTGAGGTAGCTGTGGGGACTCGTCGGGTCGGCCAGCGTCACGAGGTCCGCGAGGAACGGGACTTCCAGCGTCGTCCCCTCGATGAGCATCCCCTCGTGCCAGGCGAACTCGGCGTCTCGTTCGAGGAACGCCGCGTCCACGTCCTCGGGCGCGCCGTCGAGCAGGGCGGCCAGTCCGAGGTTGAACGGGCCGAGACCGATTCCGACCACGTCGTGGACGTGCGACTCGCTCATCGGCTCACCTCCGCCTCCGCGTCCTCGGCCACCGCGTCGAAGAACCGGTCGCGCTCGCAGTGCATCAACAGCGCCTCCTTGTCGGGCAGGTCGATACGTCTCTGTGCCTCGTAGCCGCACCGCTCGAAGACGTGGATGACCCGCTCGTTTCGCACGTCCGGTTCGCTGACGACGCGGGCCGCGTCGGTCGAGCGGAACTGAAACGCCGTCATCGCCCGCAAGAGCGGTATCGAGTAGCCGTGGCCGAGATACTCCGGCGGCCCGATGAGCAGGTGGACGCCGCGGTCCTCGGGGGCGGCGTCGTAGCGCGACGCGACGACGTCGTCGGCCGCGCGGTACGCCTCCCAGTAGCTCATCGGCGTGTGGTCGAGCAGTCCGACGTACGGGGTGAGATGGTCGTCGGCCAGCTTCTCGTCGAGCCGCTCTCGAAACGCCGGCTCGGGGAGGTCGAGTTGCCAGTACGGCTTGACGTGGTCGGAGCCGAGCCACGCGTGAAGCCGGTCGAAGTCCAGCGCCGGGTCGACTTCCGCGAAGGCGATGGTCCGGTCGATGGTCTCCTCGCGGACGCGGTAGGCGTACTCGCGGCCCGCGTCGTCCGTCGCCGGGCTTGCGGCGGTGTTTGCCGACGCGTCGGTCACGGCGTTGGCACCTCCAGTTCCGTGACGAGCGGGTTGTCGATGTCGGCGTACACCGACTGGTTCGCCAGCAACCCCTCCAGTTCGTCCATGTCGTGGAACCGCGTGAGCAGGTTCGCCTTGCAGGGAATCGTCGCTCTCGTGAGGAGGTCGTCGAGCAGCGACGACGACGGCCGGTCGTACCGGCGAAGCGATTCGAGCTCCTCGCGGAGGACGCCCAAGAGGCGTCGCTCGTCGACCAGTCCGGCCGTGCCGAAGGCGTTGACGAGGCCGAAGGCGTTGTTGATGATGACGTAGTACCGGACGCGCTCGTCGGCGACGGCGTCCGGACAGACGGTGTCGGCGCGCTCGCCGATACCGGGCAGGAGCGCGTCCACCTCGTCGTACATCGACTCGGGGAGGTAGTAGCCCTGGTTGTCGCGGTAGCGGAACGTCTCCGGATAGCCGCCGTCGAGCGTTAGGACGCTGTTTTGCTGGTGGGCCTCGACGCCCAGTCCGCGTTCGAGATACAGCCACAGCACCGGCCGAACCGACAGTTCGAGGTACTGGCGGAACCAGTCTTCCGCCACCTCGTCTGTCGGCCGTCCCTCGTGGTCGGCGATGCCCTCCACGAGCGTCGCCAGCCGCGACGACCCGTCGCCGAGGTGGTCCTGACAGAGGCCGACCACGGGCGTCGCGTTCGTCGCCGCGTTGCCGCGGAAGGGGTTCTCGCGGAGGACGGTCTCGAAGCCGGACTCGCCGTCGCCGAGGTCGACCGTCAGGTACGCCGGGTCGCGGACGACGTCGAACGCCGGGAACCGGGATTCCATCTCATCGCCGAGTTCGGTGTCCAGCAGTTCGGTGACGGCGACCCCGCGCTCCAGTTCGGGGCGTTTGTTCGTCCGCTCGGAGTTGGTGATTTTGACGTTCAGCGACGCCTTGACCATGAACGGCGAGTCGGGGGCGTACAGGGTCCGCACCGACGAGGTCGGGTAGAACTCCCGGCCGACTTGGCCGACGTGTTCGAGGCCGTCGCCGAGGTGCGCCCGCACCTCGGGTTGTGCGCGGAGGTAGTCCGCCTGCCACGGGTGGACGGGAAGCAACACCCTGTCCGAATCGACGTGTTCAGAGACGAAC
Source organism: Haloferax sp. S2CR25 (assembly GCF_031624535.1). NCBI lineage: Archaea > Methanobacteriati > Methanobacteriota > Halobacteria > Halobacteriales > Haloferacaceae > Haloferax > Haloferax sp. S2CR25. The sequence continues at coordinate 296,984 of NZ_JAMQOO010000003.1, read as the reverse complement.
GACTCGGGGACCAAGTCGTCCGCGCGGAGGGCCGACGCGACCCACTCGGCCGCCGAGTCGTCGCGGGCGGACTCCTGCACGACGAGTCCGGGGTCAGCGCTGAAGTACGAAAGCGAAAACGACCCGCGGAGTTCCGGCGCGTAGGTCCGCGACTCGTGGTCGGGGATGCCCTGTCTGCTCTTGGGCGTCGGGTGCAGCGGGTGGCCGAAGACGAGCGACTGCTCGGCGTCGCGGAAGGAGGTGTCGAAGCCGTACAGTCGCTCCTCGTCGCCGCGGCGGGCCTCGACGAACCGCTCGATGTTCTGACAGCTCTTGACGACTCGGAGGAGGAGTTCGTCGGCCGCGCCGGCGGCGTCGCGCCCGAGTCTGAGTTCGGACGTGACGAGGGTCACGAGCACCGTGTAGTCGAGGGGGAGCGTCTCGCCGTGGGGAAGCCGGTAGACCCCGGGCAGGTCGAACAGGTGGCGGTCCGTCGGCGACCGGTACGAAAGCGGGACGTAGAGGTCCACGCCCTGCTGGGAAAGCGGTGCGTGGACGACTTCGTCGGCGTCCGTCTCGACCGGCGCGTCCCCGGCTGGGACGACGGCGTAGTCGCCGGTCTCCCGGAGGTAGCAGTTCAGGAAGCTGTGTATCGTCGCTGACTCGGCTGTGTCGTTCGGATTCATGCGTGTCGGTCGTCGGTCGTCGGTTCGAGAGCGGTTCCGCGGGCCGAAATCTCGCCCAGGAGGGCTCGGAGGTCCTCGCGCGTCGTTCGGGGATTCAGGAGCGTCAGCTTCAGGCACGTCTCGCCGTCGACGGTGGTCCGGGCCACCACGGCCTCGCCGTCGTCGAGGAGCGAGTCGCGGATGGCCTCGTTCAGGTCGGCGGCGCCGCGTCTGTCGGGGTCACCGTCCCGTCCGTCGCCGGGGACGTACCGGAAGACGACGACGTTCAGCTCGGAGTCGTGGACGAGGCGGAGGTCGGGGTCGGCCTCGACGAGCCTCGCGGCGTCGTCGGCGAGGTCGATGGTGTACTCGACCATCGACGCCAGCCCCTCGCGGCCGAGCGCCTGCATCGTGACGAAGGGTTTGAGCGCGTCGAACCGCCGGGTCGTCTGGACGGACTTCGAGACGAGATTCGGCACGCCCGCTTCGTCGTCGCGCTCCGGGTTCAGGTAGGCCGCGTTGCGGTCGATGAGGTCGTACGCCGACTCGTCGCGCACGAGGACCGCGCCGCAGCTAATCGGCTGGTAGAACAGCTTGTGGAAGTCGACCGCGACGGAGTCCGCGGCCTCGACGCCCGCGAGTTTGTCGGCGTGGTCGTCGCTCAGCGCGAGCGCGCCGCCCCACGCGGCGTCGACGTGGTACCAGCAGTCGAGTTCGGCCGCACGGTCGGCCAGCGGGCCTAACGGGTCGATGCTCCCGAAGTCGGTCGTCCCGGCGGTCGCGACGATTGCGAACGGGCGTTTCCCGCGCTCGCGGAGGTCCGCCACCGCCTCGTCGAACGCTTCCATCGACAGGCGGCGGTCGTCGTCGGTCGGGACGGTGACGACGGCGTTCTCACCGAGGCCGAGGTGCGAGGCCGCCTGCGTGGCGGTGAAGTGGGCGTCGGCCGAACAGAGGATTCGCAGGTCCCGCGCCTCCGGCGGGAGGCCTGCCTGTTGTACATCGACGCCGCACTCCTCCAGGACGACCCTGTTGCGCGCGAGGAGCAGGCCGACGAAGTTCGACTGCGTGCCGCCGCTCGTGAACACGCCGTCGCCGTCCTCGTAGCCGAACAGGTCGCACAACTCGTCGACGAATCGCCGTTCGAGCTGCGTCGCGGCGGGGCTCTGGTCCCACGAGTCCATCGACTGGTTCGTCGCGGTCAAAAGCACCTCGGCCGCGAGCGCCGGAATCGTCGGCGGACACTGGAGGTGCGCGACGCAGGCCGGGTCCGAGACGCCGACCGAGTTCCGCAGAATCGGTTCGGTGCGGTCGAGCGCCGCGGCCACGCCGTCGCCCTCGTGGGGCAACATCTCGAACCGGGCGAGCGCGTCGTCGAGTTCCTCGGGCGTCGCCCCCGAGTACGGCGTCGCCTCGTCGGCGAACTCGTCGAGGACGAGGTCGCGCGCCCGGCGAATCGCGTCCCGGTAGCGCGCCCGGTCGTCGTCGTCGCCGCTCAGGAACCACTTCGCGGCGTCCGGTCGCGGGTCGCGGCGCTCGCCGACGCCGTCGACGCCGCCGACGCCGTTCATGCGGCGACCTCCCGGCGGCCGTCGGCGTTGACCTCCTCGATTGCGGCCTCCACGGCGTCGGCGAAGATGCTCCCGATGGCGTCCACGTCGCTCGGGGTGACGACGAGCGGCGGGAGGAACCGGACGACGCTCCCGTGGCGGCCGCCGAGTTCGACGATGAGCCCGCGGTCGAAACACGCCGCGCGGACGGCGTCGGCGAGGTCCGGATGCGCCGGGAAGCGCCCGCAGGCGTCGGGCTCGCCCGCGGGGTCGACGAGTTCGACGCCGAGCATCAGCCCGCGGCCGCGAACGTCGCCGACGGCGTCGTGAGCGCGTTTCGTCGCGTCGAGGTGGCCGCGGAGTCGGTCGCCCATGCGCGCGGCGTGGTCGTCGAGGTCGTGTTCGAGCACGTGTTCGATGGTGGCGATGCCGGCGGCCATCGCCAGTTGGTTGCCCCGGAAGGTCCCGGCGTGCGCGCCCGGCTCCCAGACGTCGAGCGACTCGTCGTAGACGACGACCGAAAGCGGGAGCGACCCGCCGATGGCCTTCGAGAGCGTGACCGCGTCGGGGACGATGTCGGCGTGTTCGAAGGCGTACAGTTCGCCGGTCCGGCCGAGGCCGGTCTGAATCTCGTCCACGACCAGCGGGATGTCGCGCTCGCGGGTCATCCGCCGAATCTCGCGGGTCCAGTCGTCGGGCGCGGGAATCGCGCCGCCCTCGCCCTGCACGAGTTCGACCACCATCCCCGCGGGCTCGGTGATGCCGCTTTCGGGGTCGTCGAGGGTGCGTTCGACGTACCGCGCGGCGAGTTCGTGGCACTCGTCGCCGCCGACGCCGAACGGACACCGGTACTCGTACGGATACGGGAGGTGGTGTACGTCGGGCATCAGTCCCGGCACGTCCTCCTTCGGGTCGGTGTCGCCCATCAGGCTCAGCGCCCCGTTGGTCATCCCGTGGTAGCCGCCCTGAAACCCGAGGACGCTCCGGTTGCCCGTCGCCGTCTTGACGAGCTTGAGCGCGGCCTCGACGGCGTCGGTCCCGGCGGGGCTACAGAACTGCACCCGCGCGTTGTCGGCGAACTCGTCGGGGAGGCTGTCGAACAGCGTGTCGACGAACTGCTCTTTGACGGGCGTCGTGATATCGAGGGTGTGGAGCGGCCGGTCCTCCGCGAGGACGCGCTCCATCGCCTCGACCACTCTCGGGTGGTTGTGGCCGAGCGCGAGCGTGCCGGCCCCCGCGAGACAGTCGTAGTACTCCTCGCCGTCCATGTCGGTGACGGTGACGCCCGAGGCCTCCCGTATCGCGTGCGGGAGGTGTCGGGGGTAGGTCCGCGCGCTCGACTCGCGAGCGGCCTGCTGTTCGAGCAACGCCTCGTTGCCGGCCGTCGGGCCGGTCATCGCGCATTCCTCCGCCGGTTCGCCGTCGGTGTGTCGCTGTCGAGCATACGATTTTAGGTCTACCTAAAAACACAAAAGGTTTACTGCAATATATATTTTAGTGAAAATAACGGAACAGCGCGGCCGCTCTTCGGTCGCCGCGGCCCGTTCGCGGCGGTTGACTCACCGGCCGCCGGCCCGCTCGCCTCACGGACGCGGTCGGATGTTCGGACTCGCGTCGAGTCGTCCCGACGACTTAGCTCGCTTCCGCTCGGTGGGCCGTCGTCACGAGTGGAGCGTCACCCCCGGAACGCGGCGCGATGGCCGCGAGGGACCGTCCGAATCTCGGTTGGCTGCCATACTTTTAGGCTAGCCTAAAACACAATAAGGATTCTGGCGGACCGCGTCGCTCGCCGCCGAGCGAACGCGGGGAAAAGCGGGGCCGCGAGGTCGGACCGGGTTACAGGTTACCGTTGGCGATGTCTGCGACGCGCTGGGCGTCGAACAGGCGCTCGTCGGCGTCGTACAGCGTCCGCGCGAGTCGGTCCGTCACGACGAGGTTCGTGATGGGGCCCTGATAGAGCGCGCCGGCGCGGTAGACGTCGCCGTTCTTGACGGCCGTGAGTTCGCTCGCGACCTGGTGGTTCTCCATGAACGAGATGACAGTGTTCTGGAACTCCTCGCGTGTCTTGGCCTCCTGTCCGCGCAGGAGGATTACCTCGGGGTCCACCTCCAGAAGGGTCTCGAAGTCGACCGCGCCGCGGTTGCTGTAGAAGTCCTTCACGTCGGTCGCCGCGAGCGCGTCGTCGACCTCCAGGTCGTTGAGGTGCTTGAAGCTCGTCCCCTCGTCGATGATGTAGGGGTAGAACTCCTCCGGTTCGTCGCCGCCGCCCCAGACGACGGCGGCCGAGGGCCGCTCGCCCTCCGCGGGGAGGACCGACGCGAGGTTCGACTGGAACTCCTCGTGGACCCGCTCGAACGCCTCGAAGCGTTCCTCGCGCTGGAACACCTGTGCGAGCTTCTCGAACGCCTCGTAGAGGCTGTAGTAGCGGTAGTCGTCGTGCCACGCGTAGCTGCGCGAGAAGATGCTGTTGCCGAAGAACGGCCCGACCTGCGTGCTGATCTCCTCGATATCGGCCTCGCTCCACTGGCCGCGGTTCAGGAGGAAGTTCGGGTCGGCGATGTGTACGTCGGCGTTCAGCTCGTAGAACTGCTCTTTGCCGACGCCGCTGTCGCCCCACAGCTGGCGGATGGACGACTTGTCGACGCTCACGTCCGGAATCTCGTCGTAGTACTGCGTGTGGTACCGGCCGGGGAGCCAGACGCCCATCGGCGCGTCGAGACCGAGCGCGACGCCCATGTCGGCCCAACTGCCGTTGTTCGCGATCCACGTCTCGGGAACCGAGTCGAAGGCGACCTCGCCGACCGGCTCTATCGACACCGAGTAGGACTCCGACGCCTCGGTCGCCGTCTCGGTTTCGGTCTCGGTCTCCGTCGCCGCGCTCGTCGTGGTCGCGGCCGCGGTCGTCTCGGCCTCGGACTCCGTCGTCGTCTCCGACCCGCTACCGCCGGTACAGCCGGCGAGCAGGCCACCTGCGACGACTGCCCCGCCGTATCGCAGGTACTCGCGCCGCGTCGATTCCCGTCCGCTTTGTCCGTCGTTTGCCATGTCTTTTAGGCTTGCCTAAACAGTTAAAACGTCTTCGGAATTTAGGCGGGCCTAACCACCCTCGCGCGGCGGGGCGGCTCAGTCCGCCGCGTCGACGGGCGCTCTGACGGCGAGCACCGAGAGGTCCGAGTACGGCGTCGAGTCGGGGCCGCTCCCGCCGGCCGAGTCGCGCAGGTCGCCGAGCGTGGTCCGGGTGATTCGCTCGTCGTCGTGGGTCAGTCGTTCGAGTACGAGCGCGTCCAGCGACGCGTCCGCGCCCGAATCGAGGAGGAACTCGGCGATGTCCCCCGGCATCCAGTCGAACGGCCGCGGCAGGACGAGCAGGTGGCGCTCGCCGACCGCCTCGGCCAGTCGGTCGAGGTCGGCGTCGAGCGACCCGCTTTTGTGGAGCGTGACGAACCGCGTGTCCTCCATCGGCGTCCGGGCGCGACTCGCGGCTATCTGGAGCGACGAGATGCCCGGAATCACCCGCACCGGTCGCTCGACGGCCCGCTGGACCTTCCCGAGGAACTGGTAGCCCGAGTGGTTCGGGTCGCCCATGAGCACCGCCGTTCCCCGGTCGCCGGCCGCGACGCGCCGCCCGAACTCGGCCAGCGCGTCGGCCTCGTCGGCGTAGCCGCAGGTGAGCAGGTCGGCGTCGGTCTCGCCGGCGACGAACTCGACGACCGTCTCGAAGCCGACGACCACGTCGGCCTCCCGAATCGCCCGCTTCCCGCGAGGTGTCAGGTACTCCGGGTTGCCGGGGCCGACGCCGACTGCATAGACCGGCGCGTCAGTGTCTTTATCCATGCTCTGCTCGGGAGCGGCGGCCGCGAACGTCGCCGGGTCCGGCCCCGAATCGAGGTCGTACGGGTCGTTCTCGTCCTCACTCATGGTCCCCGAGGTCAACGTCGCCGTTGCGCACGTCGCTGGCGACGTGAATCAACTCGTTCGTGAGCGCGGCCGCGAGACCGCTCCCGCCGCGTTTCCCGACGTTCGTCACCGCCGGAACGTCGTACTCGTCGGCGATGTCGCGGACGCGCTTCCGGCTCTCTTCGGCCTTCACGAACCCGACGGGCGTCGCCACGACGGCCGCCGGACGAGTCCCGTTTTCGATGCAGTCGCAGAGCGCCAACGCGGCGGTCGGCGCGTTGCCGACGACCGCGATTGCGCCGTCGTAGACGCCTTCCTTGTCGAGTTCGAGCACCGCGGCCGCGGTCCGGGTCATGCCCGTCTCGGCGGCGAGGTCCGCCCCGTTGCCGATTGCCTTCCGCACCGGGCAGTCGTGGCCGCGGCCGGTGATGCCGGCTTTCGCCATCGTGATGTCGGTCACGATGGGGCGCTCGTCGAGGACGGCCCTCGCGCCCGCGACGACCGGGTCGTTCTGGCACCGGATGAGGTGCTGGAACTCGATGTCGCCGGTCGAGTGGACCGCTTTCTGCCGCAGTCGGTCGGTCAGCGTCTCGTCGGGCACGAACGTCCGGACGATGTCCATGCTCGTCTCCGCGATGTCCATCGCTTCCTGCGTCGTCGCGCCGAGGTCGGCGTAGGCGTCTCGTTCAGTCATCGGATTGGGTCTGCGTCATGGCGTTCGTCGTGTTCGCTTCGAGGTCGCCCTCCACGGAGAGGTTGATGTCCTGCAACCGCTCTCGCACGTCGTCGTCGGCGTCCCACAGGTCGCGGTCGATGGCTTCGAGGAACGTCGCGGTGATGCTTTCGAGCGCCCACGGGTTCACGTCGCGCATCCACTCCTGTCGGTCCTCGTCGAAGGCGTAGGCGTCGGCGAGACTCTCCCAGAGCGTGTCGCTGACGACGCCTGTGGTCGCGTCCCAGCCGAGCGCGACGTCGACCGTGGTCGAGAGGTCGCCCGCGCCCTTGTAGCCGTGTTCCTCCATGCTGTCGAGCCAGTCGGGGTTGAGGACGCGCGCCCGCATCGCCTTGCGGACTTTCTCCTCGTTCGTGTAGACGCTGACGTTGTCGGGGTCGCTGGAGTCGCCGACGTACGAGGCCGGGTCGCTTCCGGAAATCTCGCCGACGGCGGAGACGAACCCGCCGTGGAACGCGTACCAGTCGGAGGAGTCGAACTCGTCTTGCTCGGCGGTGTCTTCGATTTTGACGGTCGCATCGACGCCGCTCAGGCGGCGCTCGAAGGCGTCGTGGGCCTCGGTCACCTTGCCGCGACTCCCGAGGGCGTAGCCGCCCCACTGGACGAACACGTCCGCGAGGTCGCTCCGGTCGTCCCACTCGCCCTCGTCGACCGCCTTGTTCGTCCCCGCGCCGTAGCCGCCGGGCGTCGTCGTGAACACGCGGTGTTTGGCCAGTTTCTCGGCCTCGTCGGGGTCCACGCCGTCGGCCTCGAACTCCGCGGCGTCCTCCTCGACGTGCTTTTTCACGTAGTTCATCTCGTGGGGTTCGTCGAGTTCGACCACCGCGTCGACGGCGTCGTTGACGACGCTCGCGGCCTGCGGGAACGCGTCGCGGAACAGCCCCGAGACGCGGGTGGTCACGTCGATTCGCGGGCGGTCGAGTTCGTCCAGCGGAATCGGCTCCACGTCGTCGACGCGGCCCGCGTCGGTCCACACCGGTTCGACGCCCATGAACGCGAGCACCTGCGCGATGGTCTCGCCGCGGGTCCGGACCGTCGGCGTCCCCCACGCGACGACCCCGAACTCCTCGGGGTACTCGCCGTGGTCGTCGTAGTGGCGGTCCAGAACGCCCTCGGCGACGCGCTCGCCGACGCTCCACGCCGGCTTGGCCGGGACTTTCCGCGGGTCGAGCGTGTAGAAGTTCCGCCCGGTCGGGAGCAGGTCCACGCCGCCGCGGGTCGGCGCACCGGAACCGCCGGGCCGGACGTACTCGCCGGCCAGCGCGTCCGCAGTCTGAGGAATCTCGGCTTCCGCGGCCGCGACTCGCGGGGCCGCCTCGTCGCAGATGAACGCCAGCACCTCGCGCAGGTCGTCGTGCGCGCCCCGCTTGGCTTTCGCGTCGCCGAGTTGGTCGATATCGACCACGAGCAGGTTCATGTTCACCTCGTCGTCGGGGCCGGCGTCGACCTCCGACTCGGGCACGTCGAAGCCGCGGTCGGCGAGTGCGGAGACCAGTTCGACGCACTGGTCGTAGACGCGGTCCGCGGCCTCCGAGAGGTACATCCCGAGGTCGTCGTCGTACGTCCCCGGTTCGTCCCGCATCCGGTCGTAGTCGACGCCCATGACGCCCGCGACGCTCTCGCGGAGACTCGGCGTGTCGGCGTTCGGGAGCCGAGTGAGCGCGACGAGGTACTCCACGAGCCGGTCGCGCTCGGGCGGTTCGCCCATCGTGTGGAGGCCCATCCGAATCTGCGTCGTCTTCACGTCGGTCAGGTACTCGTGGACGCGCTCGACCAGTTCGTCGAAGTCGACGGCGTCGGCATCGACGCCGGAACCGGAATCCGCGCCGCCGATGGCGTCACCGACCGCGTCGGCGTCGTCGAACCCGAGTTCGACCGCGAGGTCGAGGTCGTCGACCGCCGCAACGAGGAGTTCGCGGAGTTGGTCGCCGCGCTCGGGGCGGGCCTCGTCCATGCCCGCCTCGCGGTACTCGCGGGCGAGTTCTTCGAGGTCCGCGAGGTCGTCGTAGGTCCCCGCCGTGCGCATGACCGGCGTGAGGTAGTCCACGATGGCCGCGTACGACCGGCGCTTGGCCTGCGTCCCCTCGCCGGGGTTGTTGATGATGTACGGGTAGACGTTCGGGAGGTCGCCGACCAACTGGTCCGGCGCGCTCTCGCCGTTCAGGCCGACGGTCTTGCCGGGGAGCCATTCGAGACTCCCGTGGGTGCCGAGGTGGACCACGGCGTCGGCGTCGAACTCCTCGCGGAGCCACGCGTAGAACGCCACGTAGTCGTGCGGCGGCTGGAGGTCCGAATCGTGGTACACCTTCGAGGGGTCCATCCCGAACCCGCGCGGCGGCTGGACGGTCACGAGAACGTTCTCGAACTCGACGCCCGGAATCGCGAATGGTCGCTCGGGCGGGTCGCCCCACTCCTCGACGACGTTGTCGCGGAAGCGGTCGTCGGCGTCGGCGAACCAGTCGGCGTACTGGTTCGGAGACACCACGTCGACGCTCAGGTCTCGCACGTCCTCGGGGGCGACCCAGCGGTCGTCCAGCGTCAACTGCGAGGTGAGGTCGTCGATGAGCGCCTGCCCGTCCGCGGGGAGGTCGCCGACGGCGTAGCCTCGACTCCGGAGTTCGGACAGGAGGTTGACCGTGCTCTCGGGGCTGTCCATCCCGAAGGCCGTCCCGATGCCGTCGTCGCTCGGCGGGTAGTTGTGGAGGACGACCGCGACGTTCTTCTCGTCGTTCGGCAGGTGGCGGAGTCGCGCCCAGTTGACGGCGAGGCGGGCGACGTGGTCCACGCGGTCCTCGATGGGGAAGTGCTGTTTCGGCGCGCTCCCGACGCCCGCCTCGTCTTCCATCCGCTCTTTCCCGCTTATCGGGTGGGTGATGACGTTGCCGTCGAACTCCGGGAGCGCGACCGACAGCGCGAGTTCGAAGCCCATCACGCCCGTGTCGCTCGATTCGTACCGGCTTCGAGAGCGCATGGTCGTGATTGCCTGCAACACGGGAACGCCGAGTTCGGTGAGGAACACGTCCTCGGCGGCCGCGCCCTCGTCGTCGGCGTCGCGGCCGCGCTCGCTCATCGACAGCGAGAACATGAAGGAGCTGACGACGGCGTCCACGACGGGGCCGTCGTCGTCCGAAAACCAGTTCCGGGCGACCCACTCGGCGTTCTCCTGTCCCTCCTCGTCGGTCGCGGGATTGCAGAACGCCGGGAGGACGTTCGCGCCGAGCGATTCGAGTCGCTCCACGAGCGCGTCCACGTACCGGGTGTTCGCGTGCGTCCAGTGGGACTCGTAGAACCAGACGCCGATGGTCGGCTTGTCGGGGTCGTGGGTGTCGAGCAGTTCGTCGTACTCGACGCCGGGGTAGTCCGGGTGGTAGACGCCCTCGGTCGGGAGTTCGACCGGGTCGTCAACCTCGGTCTCGACGCCGGCGTACTCGGCGGCGAGGAACCGACAGAGGTTCTCGACGTTCACCGCGCCGCCGCGGTCGAGGTACTCGCAGACGCGCCCGCGGTCCGCGTCGGAAACGGTCGTGTCCTGCCGCGCGAAGGCGTCGCCCGTGGCCTTGACGACGAGCGGCACGCCCGCGGCTTCGAGTCGTTCGACCGCGTGGTCGTAGCCGGGCATGCTGTCTTCGGCCCCGTGGAGCCAGAAGACGGCCGCCGTCGCCGACTCCAACTCGTCGACGAAGGCGTCCGCGTCGGTCACGTCGTCCAAATCGCTCGCGGAGCGGACGACGAGGTCGATTCCGTCGAGTCGGCGCGCGGCCCGCTGGACCGCGCCCAACTCGTTTTCGGTCGCTGTGTACAGTCCGATTGTCGGTGTCATTGATAAAGTGTTATTGTCTTACTGCAACTACGATTTCGCATTCGATGACGACTCAGACGCTTCCGTTCTCGGCTATCGTCGGGCAAGACGAACTGAAACGGGCGCTGTTGGCCGTCGGGGCCGACGACGACCTCGACGGCCTGCTCGTCCGCGGCGAGAAGGGAACCGCGAAGTCGACCGCGGTCCGCGCGCTCGCCGACCTCTTGCCCGAACAGGCGGTCGTCGCGGGCTGTCCGTACGGCTGTCCGCCGGACCCGGACGACCCGGCCCGCCAGTGTGACTCCTGTCGCGCCCGCGACGACCACGAGGTCGAACATCGGCCGGTCCCGCTCGTGACGCTCCCGCTCGGCGCGACCCGCGACCGGGTCGCGGGCACGCTCTCTGTCGCCGACGCGCTCGACGGCGAGGCGTCGTTCGACCCCGGGCTCTTGGCTCGCGCGAACCGCGGCATCCTCTACGTTGACGAGGTGAATCTCCTCGACGACCACCTCGTCGACCTGCTTTTGGACGCGGCCGCGAGCGGCGTCAACCGCGTCGAACGCGACGGGGTGAGCGTCGAGCACCCCGCCGAGTTCACCCTCGTCGGGACGATGAACCCCGAGGAGGGCGACCTCCGCCCCCAACTCCGGGACCGCTTCGCCCTCCAGGCGACCGTCGTCGGCAGCCGCGACATCGACGACCGGGTGGAGATTATCGACCGGGCGCTGGCGCGCGGCGACGACCCGGAGACGGTCGCCGACGCCCACCGCGAGGAGACCGCGGCGCTCGAAACCGCGCTCCGCGAGGCGACCGACCGCCTCGACTCGGTCGCCCTCCCGGCCGAGTTCAAACGCGACATCGCCGAACTCTGCGTCGACGCCGGCGTCGAGGGCCACCGCGCCGACATCGCCATCGCCCGCGCGGCCCGCACCCTCGCGGCGCTCGACGGTCGGACGAAGGTGCTCGAAAGCGACGTGCGCGAAGCGGCCGCCCTCGCGCTCCCGCACCGACTCCGGAGCCGCCCGTTCGACGACGACCCCGACCTCGACGACGTGCTCGACGACCACTTCGACGAGGACGCGGACCGGGACGACTCGGGCGATGGAGACGGCGGAGACGACGCCAGCGATGGCGACCGCGCGAGCGACGGCGGAGACGGCGAAGGCGACGCCGAGAGAGACGACGCCGGGGGAGACGATGACGGCGACGCCGCGGGAGAGGCTCCCGGCTCCGACGCCGGGAACGACGATACCGGCGGCGACGACCGAGACGGTGGAGTCGGCGGAGCCGACGAGAGTGGTGCCGAGAATGGCGATTCGGAAGACGGAGCTTCCGAAGACGGCGACTCCGGTGACGCCCCCGACGAAGCGACCCCGCTTCTCCCCGGCCAGAACCGGGCCGCCGTCGGCGACACCGAGCGCCCGCCGGTCGAGGACGCGGGCCTCGACGCGGAGACGCCGGGCGACGGAAGCCGCGCCGCGGTGCGGGAGTCGCGGCAGGGGCGAGGCTCGCGGGTGCGAACCGAACCGGCGACGGAGACCGACGACATCGACGTTCCGGCGTCGGTCCGGGCCGCGGCCTCGGCCGGTCGGTCCCGCGTCACCCGGTCGGACCTCAGAACCGCGGTCGCCCGCGGGTCGGCCGCGACGCTCGTCGTGTTCGTCGTGGACGCGAGCGCGTCGATGCGCGCCGCGATGCGGCGGGCGAAGGGTACCGTGCTGTCGCTCCTCGAAGACGCCTACGAACAGCGCGACGAGGTCGCGTTCGTCGCGGTCGCCGGCGACGACGCCGAGGTGTTGCTCCCGCCGACCGACAGCGTCACGCTGGCGGCGCGGCACCTGAAGGAACTCCCGACGGGCGACCGGACGCCGCTTCCGTCCGGGCTGGACGCCGCCCGTCGGGTCATCGACCGCTCGGACGCCGACGCCGCGCTCGTCGTCGTCGTCACCGACGGCCGGGCCAACGTCGCGGACGGGAGCCCGACCGGACAGACCCGGTCGGCGGCGCGGGGCCTCGCCGCCGCCGACGCTTCGGTCGTCGTCGTCGACGCCGGCGACGACGGCATCGGCGTGACCGACATCCTCGTCTCCGAGACGGGCGCGCGGCGCATCCCGCTTTCCGACTTGTCGGCCGAGCGGGTCGCCGAGGTCGCGCGCTCCGCGGACGGGCAGTAGTCGGGGGTCGGTCGTCTCGTTTCGCATGGTGTCTCCTATCGAATCGGTCGCGTTCGGAGTCGGTACGCCCCGCGCGTGACGCCCTCGTCGTGGTACTCGACCGGCTCTTCGACCACCGCGAGGACGCCCCCGCCCGCGGCGACCGCGGTCGGGATGCCCGGGAGGTCGTCGGTCCGGACGTGCCCCGCCGTCGCATCGAACGTGTGGACCCCGTGGCGGTCGGCCTCCCGCTCCCGGAAGTGCTGGGCGGACGGCACGAACACCCGCGGGCCGGCGGCGACGGCCGAGCGCGCGAACCCGCCGGTGTCGCGGGTCCACAGGCGCTCGCCCCCGTCGACCGAGACGCCGACCGCGGTGTGTTCGTCGGGGTGTCGCGCGTCCGGGTCGCGGGTCGACTCGGCGAACGTGTTCCCCGTGACGAAGGCGGCGGCTCCGTCGGCGACGCAGACGTGGGTCGGATAGGCGTAGACGGTCTCGTCGCCGACGCGGCGCTCGGTGGCGAGGTCGAGTCGCCACCGCTCGTTCCCCTCGAAATCGAGGAGATAGCCGCGTTTGTCGCCGTGGCTGGCGACGGCGAGCGCGTCGCCCGCGAAGGCCACGTCGCCGACCCGTCGGTCCCCGTCGGTGCCGGGGTCCCACGACGCGACCCGTCCCCCGGTGTGGGCGTCGAGGAGCACGAGGCCGTCCTGTTCGGAGTTCGGACAGCGGTTGTACGCGACGGCGACGCGGTCCCCGTCGGCGGCGACCGCGATGGGCGACGCGTGGACCCGTCTGCGCCACGCGAGCCGCCCGTCTCGGTCGAACCCGAGAACGACGCTCCGCCAGACTCTGTCCTCGCCGTCGCGTTCGTAGCGCCGGGCGGCGACGACGACCCTGTCACCCGTCACCGCGAGGTCGACGACGTAGGGTCGGAAGAACAGCGAGTCCTTCGTCGCCGTACCCACGTCGTCGGCCGTCGCGTACGTCCAGCGCGCGTCGCCCGTCTCGGCGTCGAGGACGCGAACGAGTCCGTCGCCGCCGCGCTCGCCGACGACGAGAACGTCGTCGGTGGCGGCCATCGACACGACGGGATTGTCGCCGCGCGTCTCCCAGCGTTCGCCGCCGTCGGATGCGGAGTCGGCAGCAGTCTCCAGCGCGACGACGCGGCCGGCCGCGGTTCCGACGAAGACGGCGTCTTCGGTCGCTTCGACCGCGGAGCGCGCCCAGTTGTGGCGACTGCTCGCGGGGTCGACTTCCCCGAGGTCGCGGCGGGCCGTGAGTGGGGACGGAGCCATCGGAACTCAGTCCTCGACGGGGAAGGCGTCGTGGAGCGTGTGGTGCGCCTCTCCGAGGTCGTCGAGCAGCGAGTCGGTTCCCTCGCGGACGCGGCGAAGCGACCGTTCGGCGTCGCGGACGGCGACGAGTCGCCCGCGGAGGTAGCCGGCTCGCGGGTCGTCGTCGTCGATTCGCGTCGCCTCCTCTTCGAGGTCGACGAGCGCGGCGTCGAGGTGTCGCTGGGCCTCGTCGAGGGTGGTCGCGTTCGCGAGCGCCCGAATCGGGCCGGGGTCGGCGTCGCCGAGGTAGTCTTCGAGTTCGGCTTCGGCGTGTCGCTTCGCGTGTTCGTCGGTCGTTCCGGTGATGTTCAACAGCGCCAGTCGGAGCGCTTCGAGTTCTGCGCAGGCCATGGTTAGAGTGATTGGTGGACGAGGTTCGAGACGATGCGGTCCCGTTCGAGGTGGGACGAGACGATGCGGTCGGTGTCGTCGGGCGTCACGCCGCCGTACCAGACGCTGTCGGGGTAGACGGCGACGATTGGGCCGTCACCGCACTGGCCGAGACACGAACTCCGCGAGACGTGCACGTCGCAGTCATCGGCGTCGCGCACGCCCTGTCTGAGTCGTTCGAGGACGGTCGCCGCCCCGCTCGCGGCGCAGGTCTGGTTCGTGCAGACCGCGACGTGTTTCTCGGGGGCGTCGTGGACGTGCGGGTCGTCGTCGACGTCGCTCCGGTCGGCGTGTTCCGCCTGATGGACGAGCGAGCGGAGCATCGCCCGAGCGCCCCCCTCGTCGTCCTCGTAGCCGGCGAGTTCGACCTTGTACTTGCAGGTGTCGCAGGACATCTCGACGCTTCCCGTGCGGGCCTCTCGGTAGCGGTCCGCGAGCGTCTCGACCACTCGGTCGTCCGTCCCGAGCGGTCCCGACGCGCCGGCGTCGACGTAGGGGTACTCCTCGTCGAACGTCTCGGCTTTGTCCACGATTCGCCCCGTCAGCACGCCGTCGCCGAGCATGTACGGGAGGACGACGACGGCGTCCGGGCGGTCCCTGGCGACGGTGTGAAGCGTCTCCTCAAGTCGGGGCGTGGTGACGCCGATGAACGCCGATTCGACCCGGGTGAACTCCCGGCCCTCGTACAGCAGGCGCGCCAGTTTGTGCACGTCGCCGTTCGAGTCGGGGTCGCTCGACCCGCGGGCGCAGAGCACGACCGCCACGTCGTCGTCCTCGCGGTCGACGCCGAGGTCGGACTCGACCGCTCGCGCCCGCTCGTCCAACAGGTCCACGAGCGAGGGGTGGATGCCGAGATGCGACCCGAACCGGAACTCGGTGTCGTCGTGGGTCGCGCGGGCCCGCTGGACCGCCAGCGGCACGTCGTTTTTGACGTGGCTCGCGGCGAAAAGCGAGAGGGGGACGACGGTCATCGTCCGGCAGGTCGGGGCCATCGACTCGATCGCGTCGTCTATCGACGGCTCGGCGAGTTCGATGTACGCCGCGTCCACCGGGACCGACAGCCGCGATTCCAGCTTCGCGGCGAGCGTCCGCACCTGCTCGTTCGACTCCTCGCGGCGCGAACCGTGGCCGACGAGGAGCACCGCGTCGTCGTCGAGCACCGGGTCGGGCCGTTCGAGACTCATGCGTTCTCGGCCTCTTCGAGGCTTCGGACGAGCTTTCGACGCCGCGTCGGCGCGAACAGGCTCGTCTCGTCGCTTCCCTCGTAGACCCACTCGCCGAAGTCGGCGGCCGCGTCGTCGTCGATACCGAACCAGTAGCCGCCCGAGGAGGTCTCCCCAATCTCGCCGGTCGGCGCGTCGACCGGGCAGGCGTCGAGCAGTCGGTCCACGGTGTCGAGGAGCGCCCGGTCGTCGTGGACGAACGAGATGCCGACCGTCCCCGTCGAGGACTTGAAACAGACCGTCCCGCAGGATTCGAGGAGACCCCGAAGGAGCTGTTTCCGCCGGTCTTCGAACGCGTCGAAGCGGTAGCCGCCGGCGTCGTCGCCGACGGGGAGGCCGAACGCGGCGCTCGCGCTTCTGACCACGTCGCCTTCGACCATGACGTGGTACTCGTCTTTGACGCGGGTGACGGCGGTGTTGTGGGCGTACTCTCGTGCCGTCTCTCGGCGGTCGATTTCGCCGCCGCCGGCGATGACCGCGAGGCGGTTCGCGCAGGTCTCGTCGCCTGTCAGCACCGTGAACTGTCCCGGCTCGACGCGGCCGCCGCCGGCGACGTGGCCCCACAGGTACGCCGTCTCTGGCGCGCTCTTCAGGAGGTCGTCAGCGGGGGCGACGCCGGAGTCCACGCTCGCGTCCGAGTCGGCGTCCGCGGCCGAACCGTCGGCGTTCGCGTCGCTCACGCGTCCACCTCCCGGACCGAAATCGCGCCCGGCGGACAGGCTCGCGCCGCGAGCGTCGCGTCGTCGTCGTCCGCCTCGGCGTCGCCTTCGAGGAGGGCGACGACGCGCTCGTCGGTTCGCTCGACGCTTACGACGCCGGCCGCGTCGGGGTCGATTGTGGCGAGTCCGTCGTCGTCCTCGACGAACCGGCCGTCGCGGGCGAGACAGGCGAAGATGCCGTCGCAGGCGTCTCGGTCGATTGCGATTTCGAACATCTCAGTACTCGTACTTCTGCTCGTAGCCCCGGGGGGTCACCATCCGGTCGTCCCAGACGTACGTCTCCTCGTTGCCGACCAGCAGCGTCGTCGTCATGTCCACGAGGTCGGTCTCGCCGAGGTCGGGCAGGTCGCCGAGTTCGACGATTTCGACCTCCTCGTCGTCGCGGCCCGCGCCGTGGACGACGCCGACCGGCGTGTCGGGCGCGCGGTGTTCGAGGAGAATCTCGCAGCACTTCTCGTAGTTCGACCGGCGCTTGCGGCTCCACGGGTTGTAGATGGCGATGGTGAAGCCCTCCTTGGCGGCCGCGTGGAGCCGCGATTCGATGGTCGGCATCGAGGTCAGGTGGTCCGAGAGGCTGATGGTCACCGTGTCGTTGACCAGCGGCGCGCCCAGTCGGGCCGCGCAGGACTGCGCCGCCGGGACGCCCGCGACCACGTCGAAGTCGACCATGCTCGCGGTCGCGCCCTTCGATTCGAGGATTTCGAGCGCGAGGCCCGCCAGCGCGTAGACGTTGGGGTCGCCGCTGCCGACGATTGCCACGTCGTTGCCGGCGAGCGTTCGGTCGACCGCCTCTTCGGTCCGGGAGACTTCGCCGCACATCGGCGTCGAGTAGATGTCTTCTGCCCCCTCGACGACGTCGTCGGGGAGGAGTTCGATGTAGGTCGTGTAGCCGACGATGTGGTCGGCCTCGCGGAGGGTGTCTTTCGCCAGCGTGGTCATCTCGCTCGCGCGACCGGGTCCGAGGCCGACGGCGACGAGTTGCCCCGGTTCGCCGTCGAAGTCCTCGATAGTGGCTTCGACCTTCTCGGCGGTCTGTTCCTTCTTCGATTCGCCCGAACTGCCGCCGCACTTCGAGGACGACCCGCCGTCGGATTTCGAGGACGACGCGCCGCACTTCGAGGTCGTGTCCGACTCGGCCTCCGTCTTCGCCCCGCCGCACTTCGATTCCGATTCCGATTTCGATTCGGTCGTCGCCCCGCCACAGTTCGATTCGGTTGTGGTGTCTGAGTCGCTCATGTGTTAGAAGTCGTCGACGTCGCGCCCGCCGCGGGGCGTGACGAGGTACGTTTCGTAGTCGTTGCTCCAGGGTTCGGTCTCGTGGGTCCCGATGAGAATCGAGGTTCCCATCCCGCCCACGTCGTCGTCGTGGGCTTTCGCGTCGCCGAGGGTCGTAATCGAGAACGTCTCGTCGTCCAGATTCCGGCCGGCCTCGCCGCGGCCGGCGTCGTTGAAGATGCCGACCGGCACGTCGTCGGCCCGCTCCTCGCGGACCACGTCGATGGCGCGTTCGTAGTTCCGCCAGCAGTTGTACAGGACGATGACGAAGCCGCTGATGGCGGCCGCGCGCAGTTTCTCCTCGATTTCGTCCCAGCCGCGCCACTTGTCGGATAGCGAGACCGTACAGAAGTCGTTCGACAGCGGCGCGCCCATCATGGCCGCGCCGCCGAGCGCCGCGGTGACGCCGGGGACGATTTCGATGGGCACGTCGGTCGCCTCGTCCGTCTCCGCCATCGTGAACACGAGGTCGGACTTCCCGTAGACGTTCGGGTCGCCGCCGGAGACGTGGACCACGTCCTCGCCGTTTCGGACGCGCTCGAACGCCTCGCGGGTCAGTTCGACCTGCTTTCCCATCGACGAGCGGACGACCTCCGGCCCCTCGTCGCTCTCTTCCGGCGGGAGGGTTCCGTCGTCGCGGAGGAACTCCTGATAGAGGTTCGACGCGACCACGCAGTCCGACGTCGAGATGAGTTCCTTCGCCCGCTTCGTCATGTGGTCCGGGAGGCCGGGACCGATGCCGACGACGTAGAGCGTCCCGTAGTCGTCTGGGACCTCGTTTCGGCCGTCGGAATCGGTCGCCGATTCGTCGCGGCCGCCGGCCGTCGATTCGGGTTCGCCGCCGTCGCTCATCGTCCCACCGCCACGGTCACGGCGTCGTCGTAGCGCCGCTTTTCGACGACGAGTTCGTGGTCGCGGCCGCCGGCGATGGCGCTCGCCTCGGCGATACCGGGCCAGCCGATGAGTTCCTTCGACCGCGAGGGCGTCGGCCCCTCGAACTCGGTGAGGGTCTCCTTTTCGAAGTAGACGACGCCCGCGCCGATTTCCTCGGCGGCGTCGAGCATGCCGGGTTCGTCGGCCTTCCGCGTGCCGGTGGCGACGAACTCCACGTCGTCCCAGTCGCAGTCGGCGTCGTCGAGCGCCCGTTCCCACGCCGTCAGGAACTGTTCTTTCTTCGCGCCGGAGACGCTCCCGGTTCCGAGGACGACGCCGTCGTCGCCGTTGCGCTTCAGGACGGTCACGTCGTCGCCGACGAGCACCGCCTTCGGGCCGTCGAGGCGAGCGACGGGACCGAGTTCGTCGTTGAGGACGGCGAGGTTCGTCGCCACGGTCGAATCTCCGTTGACGACGTGGGAGTCGAGCGCCTTCGCCTTGCTCTCGACGCCCTGCTTGCCCGCGGCCTCCGAGGCGGTCGTCATCGCCGGGACGGCCCCGAGCTTCGAGAGGTCGTGGGCGACCTGATTCGCGCCGTGGTGGCCGCCGGTGAGCGGAATCGCCCACGTCAGTTCCTCGTCGACGACGACGACCGCCGGGTCTTCCCACTTGTCGTCGAGGAGGCCGGCGGTCTTCCGCATGGCGATGCCGCTGGCCATGAGGCCGACGAAGCAGTCGTACTCGCCCCAGTGGTCGGCGAACACGTCGCCGTGGTACGTGAGGACGTCTATCCGGTCGTAGTCGTCCGCGAGGTCCCGCTTGATTTCCTCCGCCGTGTCGAGCTTTCGCTCGAAGCTGACGATGGCGATTTCGTCGGCGACCTCGCCGTCGCTGTCGGGAGTGCTACAGTGGCCGCCTCCGGAGTCTGTCGAGTTGTCGCTCATTGTGTCTGCCCCTCTGTTTCAGAATCCGGTTCGTCGTTCGGTGCGTCGCCGCCGCGGGCCCAGTCGCCGTAGAGGAACGACCGCTCGTAGTCCGAGCCGTTCACCGCCTCGCCGATGATGACGAGCGCCGAGGCGCGGTAGCCGGCGTCTTCGACCTTTTCGCCGATGGTCTCGATGGTGCCCTCGATGACGTCTTCGTCCGGCCACGAGGCGTGGTAGACGACCGCGACGGGCGTGTCGGGGTCGTGGCCCTCGTCCAGCAGGCGGTCCATCGTCTCGGCGACGGCGTGGGTCCCGAGGTAGATGCAGACCGTGGTGTCGCCGAAGCCCACGAAGTCGCCGATGTGGTCTTCCTCGGGCGAAAGCGTCCGGCCCTGCGGCCGGGTGAAGACGACGTGGTTCGACACCTCGTTCAGCGTCAACTGGGTGCGGAGCGTCGCGCTCGCGGCGAACGCCGAGGTGACGCCGGGGACGAGGTAGCTCGGCACGCCCGCCTCGGCCAGCGCGTCCATCTGCTCCAAGGCGGCCCCGTAAATCGCCGGGTCGCCGCTGTGGAGTCGGACGACGGTCCGACCCGACTCGTAGGCGTCGGCCATCAGCGGAATCAGTTCTTCGAGGTCCTTGCCGACGCTGTTGACCTGCTCGGCGTCGGCGCAGAACTCGTCTAGGAGTTCGCTGTTGACGAGCGACCCCGCGTGAACCACGAGGTCGGCGTCCTCGACGAGTTTTCTCCCGGCGACGGTGAGCAGGTCCGGGTCGCCCGGTCCCGCGCCGACGAAGGGGATTCCCTCCTCGTCGGTGAAGCCGGTGTCCGCGTCGCCGTCGACGCTCACGCCGACCCCCCCGATTCGACGCCGTCGAACGCGGCGGTCGCCACGTCGCGCTCGACGCCCTCGCGCTCCGCGTAGGCCAGCGTGTAGTAGTCGCGTTCGGCGAGTTCCTCGGGGTCGTCGGTGACGACCGTCTCGCCCTGTTCCATGAACAGCCGGCGGCCGAACCGGACGTCGTAGCCCGCCTCGGTCAGCTTCTCGTGGGTCGCCGGCGCGTCGGTGACCTTGAACAGCACCATTCGGTCGGGGCCGGTCGGCGCGGAGCCGTTGGCGGCCTCGCGGAGCGCGAGCCCGGTCCCGGACTCGATTTCGACGCCGAGCGCGGTCGCGAAGGCCGTCATCGCGCTCACGCCGGGGACGACTTCGAGGTCGACCTCGGGGTGGAACGCGTCGAGGGTGCGGCGGAGGTGGCCGAACGTCGAGTAGACGTTGGGGTCGCCGAGCGTCACGAACGCCACGTCCTCGGACTCGGCGCGGGCGGCCACCTCGGCGGCGGCCTCCTTCCACGCGCGGCGGAGTTCGTCCGGGTCGCGCGTCATCGGGAAGTCGAGGTCGCCGATACGCTCCTCGGGGACGTGGTTCAGCGCGACCGTCCGGGAGAGGCGGCCGGGCGAGTAGACCACCGCCGCAGATTCGAGCAGGCGCTTCCCCTTGACGGTCACGAGGTCGGCGTCGCCGGGGCCGAGACCGATGCCGTAGACGGTCATAGCCCCTCCGCGCCGCGTCGACCGACGACGACGTACACCGGGTTGTTCGACCGGAAGCTCGTCGCGCCGGCGAGTTCGTAGCCGTGGCTCACCTGCATCTGGACGACCTCCGAGAGCAGGCCGCGCTCGCGGAACGCCTCGATGGCGTCGCCGGCGGGTTCGACCCGCGAGACGTTCATGACGACGCGGTCGACGCCGGTGTCGACGGCGTGGTCGAGGACGGCATCGAAGTTCCGACTGCCGCCGACGAACATCGCGTCGGCGTCGTCCGGGAGGCCGTCGGGAGCCTCCGCCTCGCGGAGCGTCACGTCGGCGTCGTACTCGTTCGCCGCGAGGTTCTTCCGCGTCACGTCCAGTCGGTTCGGTTTGCGCTCGACGGCGGTCACGCGCTCGACCCGCCGGGCCGCCTCGATGGTGACCGAGCCGGTACAGGAGCCGACGTCGACGAAGTGGTCCGTCGGCCGCAAGCCGAGTTTGTCGAGCGTGACCGCTCTCACCTCCGGTTTCGTGGGCCCCGCCTTGGCGTCGTGCGGGAGCGTTACCTGTGACATTCGACCTGACAATCCCGGCGCTGTTTGAAAACAATTGTGCTTGGAGTATAGCAAATCAACTTTCATAAAATCGCCCCGCCGAGTTATTAAATCTGAATTGCCCAAACACAATCTCGGTTGTTCTCGAAAGTTTTACAACTGTGCTTGGTTTTCATCAACCCGAGTTTACCATGGCTACGGCGAACACCGTCAACGGTCGCATCGAACGCGCTCGAACCGAGCTGTCACCCACGCAGATGGCCGCGGGAGCCCTCTTTATGGCCGCGCTGGGCTTTACGCTCCTGTTCGTGCAGGACCCGCTCGTCCACGACTCGCTGCACAACTTCCGCCACGCGGCCGGCATCGCCTGCCACTGACGATGTTCGCCGAGTACCTGACTCGGGGGGTGAAGGCGGGGTTGGTCGCCGGACTGGTGTTCGGCCTGTTCATGGCCGTCGTCGCTAACCCCCTCGTCGGCTACGCGGACGAACTGAACCACGCCGCCGTCGAGGAGAGCGGTCACGCCCACGAGGCCGAAAGCGCCCACAGCCACGGGACTGACGGGAGTCACAGCCACGACTCCGAAGGCACCCACGCCAGCGAGAGCGGTGGCCACCACGATACCGCGGTGTCGATGGCAGTCACGAAGGCCGTGAGCGTCGCGGCCGGCGGCCTGTGGGGCGTCGTGCTCGGCGGCGCGTTCTTCGGGGTCGCCTTCTTCTTCCTCGAACCCGCGATTCCCGGTCCCGACGCCGCCAAGAGCTACCTGATGGGGCTCGCGGGATTCGTCACCGTCTCGGGCGCGCCGTGGCTGGTCCTCCCGCCGGTCGCGCCGGGGGCGGAACAGTCGCTTTCGGTGGCGACGCGGCTCCCGCTCTACGCCGGGATGATGCTCGCCGGGGCGCTCGCCTGTCTCTCGGCCGGCTACGCCTACACCCGCCTGCGCGAGTCGAGCGGCCTCGCCGCGGCCCTCGTCGGCGCGGCCGTCCCGTTCGGCCTGCTCGCGGTGCTCGCGGTCTTCGCTCCCGAAAACGCGGTTCACGGGGCGCTGTCGCCGACGCTCGAAACCGGGCTCACCGGCCTGTTCGCGTTCGGACAGGTCCTCCAGTGGCTGGTCCTCGCGGCGGCGCACTCGCGGCTTCGGCCGTCGAGCGAGTCCGAGCCCGAACCGGCGATTCCGACCGCGGGCCGGGACTCGGCTCCCGCGGCCGACTGATGCGCGACCGAACCGACGAGGTCCGCGAGCACGGCTTTACGGACCACGTGTTGGTCTGTACGAACGGTCGGGACTCCGAGTACGCCGACTGCGCCGAGGCCGACGGCCCGGCGGTGTACGACGCGGTGACCTCGTGGTTGCGCGACCGCGGCGTCTTCTGGTCGCGGGTTCAGGTCGCCGAAACGAGCTGTCTCGGACTCTGTAGCGCCGAGGGGGCCGCGGTCGCCATCCACCCGCGGAACCGGTGGTACTCGGACGTTCGCCCCGGGGACGTGCCGTCGCTGTTGGCCGACGAGTTCGGCCCCGACGCGTCGAACCTCGGCGTTCGACCCGACCGCTGACCGCCGACTCGCCGACACCGGCGGCCGCGACGCGCCCGTCTCACCACCGTCTTGCCGCCATCTCCCCGACGCGGACGGGGTTGAACGCAGAACAATAATATCGTTGCACTTCTGATTACGGTTCATGGACGAGAAGGACCTTCGAATCCTCAAGGCCATCGGGACGCTCGAATCGGGGAGTCCCGACCGGATAACCGAGGAGACGGGCATCCCGAAGTCGACGGTTCACTACCGCCTCGAACGGCTCCAAGAACAGGGCATCATCAAGAACGACATCTTCGACGTCGACTTCGAGAAAGCCGGGCTGAACCTCACGCTCATCACCGAGGTCTGGGCCGAGTACGGCTCTGAGTACCACAAGGAGGTCGGCGACAAACTCGGCGAGGTCCCCGGCGTCAATCAGGTGTACTTCACGCTCGGCGACACCGACTTCGTCCTGATTTCGCACCTCGCCTCGCGCGGGATGGTCGAAGACCTCATCTCGGAGTTCGAGGAGATAGACGAGATTTCGCGGACGAGCTCGACGTTCGTCATCACGACCATCAAGGACGAGCCGAACCCGCTGAACGACTACGAACTCGAAGAACTGAAAGCGGCGCTCCTCCCCGACGTGTCGTAACGCGGTCCGCGCCGACTCCCCGGGTGCGACGAGTCGCACCCGCGATGCGTTCGACCCGCATCCGCGTCCGTGTCCGCATCGCGGCTGAACCCGCACCGACACCGCGCTTCGACCGCCGGAAGCGAATCAGTCTTCGAGCTGCTGGGCGCTCAGGTGCGCCTTGGCCTCCGTCCGGGTCGGGAGCCCGCCGGCGACGGCCAGCAGGACGACGCCGAGCAGGCACCAGCCGCCGACCATCGCCCACTCGTAGGGCCACGCCAGCGCCGAGGGCGAGCCGGGGAGGTAGAGGCCGACGAAGAACACCGTCAACAGCAGGCCGAGCGCGCCGACCGCGTAGCCCGCCGGAAGCTTGAACGGCCGGTCGAAGTCGGGGTCGCGGTACCGGAGCACGAGGAACGAGACGACGACGAGGAGCCACGCCGTCACCATGCCGAGGCCGCCGGCGTTGACGACCCACACGAGCATCTGCTCGCCGAACAGGGGCGCGAGCGCCGCCAGCCCGCCGACGAGCACGATTGCGGTCGACGGCGTGTCGTGGTCGTCGTGGATCGTCGCGAGCCGCTCGGGGAGCATGTTCGAGTCGGCCATGGCGTAGATGGCGCGGCTGGCTCCGAGGACGAAACCGTTCCAGCTCGTGAGGATGCCCGCGAGGCCGGCCAGCGCCATGATGCGGCCGATGGTCACGCTGTCGAACGCGATTTCCATCGCCGTCGCGGCGGGGAGCGAACTCTCGACGAGCGTCGCGCCCGTGGCGACCTGCCCGGCCGCCCAGATGACGGCGATGTAGAACGCGGCGGCGCAGGCGACCGAGAGCCCGATGAGCCCGCCGAGGAGCTTCGGCGACACGTCGGCCTCGCCCGCGGCCTGCGGAATCACGTCGAAGCCGACGAACATGAACGGCGTCATGATGGCGACCGTGAACACGCCGCCGATGCCGGCCCCCGCGAGCGGTGGCGAGGACGGCGAGGTGCCGTTGAACAGCGCGCCGAGGAGGAGCGTCAGGCCGGACAGCGTGATGACGAGCGCGAGAATCGCCTGGAACTGCGCGGCCGGGCGGACGCCCCGGTAATTGAGGTACGTGATAACCACGGAGCCGATGACGCCCGTCGCCACCCACGTGCCGTAGACCGGCTGGCCGGCGACCGTCCAGAGTTCGAACACGTTGAACCCGGGGACGATGTACGCGAGGGCGCTCGGGAGCGCGACCGCCTCGAACGCGACGACGCTGATGTAGCCGAAGATTATCGCCCACGTGCAGACGAACGAGCCGGCCGGCCCCAACGCCCGCATGCTGTAGACGTGCTCGCCGCCGACGAAGGGCATCGCCGAGGCGAGTTCGCCGTAGATGAGCGAGACGACGGACACCATGAACCCGCCGAGAACGAACGCCGAGATGGCGCCGGTGACGCCGCTCTGGTCGATGAAGTACCCCGTCTGCACGATCCAACCCCATCCGATCATCGCCCCGAGCGCGAGCACGAACACGTCGCGCTTCGAGAGGACGCGTGAGAGTTCTCCTGTCATGGTTATGATTGACATCACCACATTCTAACTTACCCACTATATATCTTACTGTGTTCAATTTTTAGAGAAAATTAGGGACACAGTTCAATAGATAATCATGGTCTGGAACGACAAACTGGCCGACGATTCACCGGAAAATCGCCAAACGGCCGGCGGTTCGAATGGTAGTCAACTCGTCGAGCGGAAAGAAAAGCCGAGAACGCTCGATTCACCTTCCGGGCGGTCGTCGCGGCCGCCGCGCCGGTGTCGCTCCGGGCGTCGGGTCGGGTGCCGGCTCGGTTACTCGTCGGCGGGCGCGTCCTCGACCCGGACCGTCTTCGTGTTGACGAACTCCAGAATCCCGTGCCGGGAGAGTTCGGTCCCGTAGCCCGAGTCTTTCGTCCCGCTGAACGGGACTCGCGGGTCCGACGCGACGACGTTGTTGACGGCGACGTTGCCCGCGGTGAGTCTCTCCGTGAGCGCCTCGCCGCGCTCGGCGTCGGCCGTCCAGACGCTCGCGCCGAGGCCGTAGGGCGTGTCGTTCGCCACGCGGACCGCCGCAGATTCGTCTTCGACCTCGATGACCGTGGCGACGGGGCCGAACAGCTCCTCGGTCCTCGCGGGTGCGTCTTCGGGCACGTCGGTTAGCACCGTCGGCGGATAGTAGTGGCCGGGTCGGTCGAGCGGTTCGCCGCCGAGGCGGAGCGTCGCGCCGGCCTCGACGGACGCCGCGACCTGCTCGTGGAGCGTCTCCATGAGGTCCGCTCGGGCCTGCGGCCCCACGTCGGTCTCGGGGTCGGTGGGGTCGCCGACGGTCAGCGCGCGCATCTCCTCGGTGAAGCGCTCGACGAACTCGTCGTAGACGGCCTCGTGGACGACAAAGCGCTTCGCGGCGATACACGACTGGCCGTTGTTCTGGGTCCGCGCCCGCGCGGCCCGCTTCGCGGTCGATTCGAGCGGCGCGTCGTCGAGGACGACGAAGGGGTCGCTCCCGCCGAGTTCGAGCACCGTCGGCTTGAGTTCGCGGCCGCTCGTCTCCGCGACGGCCCGCCCGGCGCGGGTGCTCCCCGTCAGACTCACGCCGCGAACCCGGTCGTCTTCGATGACGCCGGCGACGCGCTCGGCGGAAATCTGCAGCGAGGTGAACACGTCGTCCGGATAGCCCGCCCGCTCGAAGACGGAGGCGATTGCGTCGGCACAGCCGAAGACGTTCGGCGCGTGCTTGAGCACCGCGACGTTGCCGGCGGTGATGTGCGGGGCCGCGAACCGGAACACCTGCCAGAACGGGAAGTTCCACGGCATCACCGCGAGCACCGGGCCGATGGGCTCGTAGGAGACGTACGTCTTCGACCCCGGCGCGGTGCCGATGTGTTCGTCCTGTAGGAACTCGGCGGCGTGTTCAGCGTAGTAGTCGCAGACCCACGCGCACTTTTCGACCTCCGAGGCCGCCTGCTCTATGGGCTTTCCCATCTCCTCTGTCATCAGTTCCGCGTACTCCTCGCTGTGCTCGCGCAGCACGTCGGCGGCGGCCGCGAGCAACTTCTCGCGCCGCGAAATCGGCGTCTCGCGCCACGATTCGAACCGGTCCCACGCGGCGTCCAAGCGCGCGTCGACAGTCGCCTCGTCGTGCTCCTCGTGCGTCTCGATGACCTCCTCGGTCGCGGGGTTGATGGATTTCATGGTCGGCTCTCGGGAGCGCGGCGGTCGCTCGCGGCTCCCGCTTGGCTCCACCGTCGCCCCATATGTTGATAAATGTTCCATCTGTGTCTGAATGTTTGGACTGTGTTCAAAACCCATCGGTGACGAACGCAGTCGAGTACGTGGTCACCAGCTACGTTCGAGTCTGGAGCACCGGTTTCGACCCGATACAATCGGTGTTTTCTGAACTTTATCCTACACAGAACAATTTATTAGGATTCAGTTTAGAATCTGTGTTCATGAGAGAACGGACGACGAATTCGTCGGTCGAGGCGGCGTACGACGACTACCTCATGCCGATATGGAAATCGCTGAACGTCCCGGTCGAGCGGGCGTCGGGGTGCACGCTCGAAGACTTCGACGGCAACGAGTACCTCGACGTGTTCTCGGGTATCTCGGTGACCAACGTCGGGCACAACAACGAGGCCGTCGTCGAGGCCGCGACCGAGCAGTTGGAGGAGTTCGTCCACGGCTGTTCGTACGTCCACCCGAACCGGCCGGTGGCCGACCTCGCCGAGACCATCGCCGAGGTGACGCCCGGCGACCTTCAGAAGACCTTCTTCTGTAACTCCGGCACCGAGGCCGTCGAGGGGGCCATCAAGCTCGCCCGGAAGTACACCGGCTCGAAGGAGGTCATCTCGCTGGAGATGGGTTTCCACGGCCGCACCCTCGGAAGCCTCGCGCTCACTGGCAACAGGGCCTACAAGCAGGACATGGCCCCGACCATCAACGACGTGGCGCACACCGCGCCGCCGTACGCCTACCGGTGTCCCCGCTGTGACGGCGACACCTGCGGCGCGGACTGCGCCGACGCGCTCGAACGGGTCATCGGCTCGCACACCAGCGGCGACCTCGCGGCGGTCGTCGTCGAACCCGTCATGGGCGAGGCCGGCATCGTCGTCCCCTCGGAGGCGTGGCTCAAGCGCGTCCGGGACATCGCCCACGACCACGGCGCGCTCCTCATCGCCGACGAGGTCCAGACCGGCTACGGCCGCACCGGCGAGCTGTTCGCCAGCGAGCACTTCGGCGTCGAACCCGACATTCTGACGCAGGCGAAGGGCATCGCCAACGGCCTGCCCCTCGGCGCGTTCACGGCTTCCGCGGAAATCGCGGACGCGTTCGGCTCCGGCGACCACCTCTCGACGTTCGGCGGCAACCCCGTCGCCTGCGCGGCCGCGCTGGCGACCATCGAGGAACTGCAGAACGGCATCATCGACGACGCCCGCGAGAACGGCGAGTGGCTCTCGGCCGAACTCGCGACGCTCGAATCCGACTACGACGTGGTCGGCGAGGCCCGCGGCCTCGGGCTGATGCAGGGCATCGAACTCGTCGACCCGGAAAAGTCGGGCCCGCAACACGTCGCACCGGCTCCTGACAAGGAACTCGCGGCCGCGGTCGGAGACCACCTCCGCGAGGAGTCCAACGTCGTCATGGGCGTCGGCGGCTACTACAAGAACGTCATGCGCTTCCAGCCCCCGCTGACGATTTCGCGGGCGCAACTCGGCGAGGCCGTCGACGCGCTCCGCGTCGCGCTGGACGACCTGGCCTAAACGAGAGTCCTCCGTACCGCGCTCCCGACCGATTCAGGGGCGGTCCAGCTCTTTGTCCCACGCCTTCCACGTCTTCAGAAGCGGGATGATGGTGTAGTCGTCGACGATGTCCTCGCCGTCGAAGAGGTCCCAGACGTACTCTTTCAGCGCGTTCAGGTCGGTGTGCCACGCGCTGAAGACGAGGTCGTACTCGCCGAGACAGGAACTCGCGTTGTAGACGAGTCCCTCGTCGATGAGCATCGCGATGAACTCGGTTCGCACCTCGGACGAGACGTGCTGGTCGAACGAGACGAGTATCTGCGCGTCGGCGAGGTCGGCCTCCTGGAGGACGATGACCGCGAGGATTTCGAGCACGTCGCTCTCCTGAAGGTTCTCGCGGCGGCGACGGACCGCGGTCCGGGAGAGTCCGACGCGCTCGGCGAGTTCGGTGTCGGAGATGCGGCCGTTCTCGTTGAGCGCGCGGAATATCTCGTAGTCGTGCTCGTCGAGGTAGTTTTCGAGGACCGCCTCCGGCGTGTTCGGGTCGGACGGGGCGTCGGCGGACGTGAGGTCGGGGTTTTCCATGGTCGGATATATTTTCGGGGTTCGATTTGAAACTGCTGGTGGCGTAAACGTATCAAAACGACACAAGAGCTGTGCCGAATCGGCTAGTTCGCGGCTTGTGGTGTGTGGGTGACGAGTTGTTCGATTGTGGGACGCCGCGGGGACCGCGGCACCGGGGGCGGTTCAGCGGTTACGTCGGCCGGTACGGTTGCGGCGACCGCGTCGTCACCACCCCGTCTCGTCCCGCGGAAGCGGGTCGTACGGAACCTCGTACCCGAACGCTTCGGGGCCGATGACGTCGAGCGCCTCGGGCGTCGTGAGCAGTTCGGGCGCGGGCACGCCGAGGACGCGGACGCGCTGGCCGTACCGCAGGGCGTCGGTCGTGACCGGCGCGCCGGTGTCGGTGTCGACCAGACAGATGAGGTCCGGGACCGTCGTGCGGAGGTCGCCGTCGTCGTCGCGGGCGACGAGGAACTCGTTTTGGAACTCGATTTCGAGGGTCGCGTCCTCGTCTATCCCGGCGAGCGTGACGCTCCCGAGCGCGAAGCCGTCGCGGTTGCGTCGGTGGACGTCCACGATTTTCCCGGCGAACAGCTCCTCGCCGCCGAGGAGTTCGCGGCCGGCGTCGACGGGGTCGGTGCCGGAGTCGCGGGCGCGTTCGACCGCCCGGCCCAGTTCGGTGGCGAGCGAGACGGTGTGGGGAACCGCGTACTCCGAGACGAACTCCCCGGTCATGAGCGGGAAGGCGTAGCCCGAGCGGCCGCCCATCTGGACGGTGATTGCCCGCGCGAGGTCTTCGAGGCGCTTGGCCGAGTCGATGTCCCGGTAGACGACCTGATTGCCGCGCTCGTCGGTCGTCGCCGCGTAGTTCACGGGCGTCCCGTAGATGAAGAACGTGTCCATCTGGAGTTCGGGGAACGCCCGACCCATGCCGTCGGCGTCGACCACGGGGAGGTCGGTCATCGCCGCCACGCACAGCGGGGCCATGCTGTTCGCCCCGCCGATTTCGCCGGGGATGAGCGCGTCGACCGTCTCGCCGGAGAGGTCTTCGATGGCGCGAAGCGACTGCACCTCCTCGTCGCCGCCGGCGAACTTCTCGACGCTGATGGTGGGCGCGCCCATGCCGCCGACGCTCGCCACGGTGGCGTCCGCGGGGAGGTCCCGCGGGTCGACCAGTTCGACCGAGTCGGGGTAGGCGTCGTCTTCGAGGAGCGTCTGGAGTCGCAGCCGGCCGAGGCGGGGGTTGCCGCCGCCGCCGGTGCCGAGGATGCCCGCGCCGATGCCGAGCGCTTCGAGGTCGTCGAGCGTTATCTCCGTCAGGTGTGGGATGTCGAAACTCATGGGTGGTCCGCGAGTGGTTCGTAGGTCGCGTCGAGGCCGAACGACTGCGGCCCCCACACGTCGAGCGCGGCGGGCGTCCGCATTATCTCGGGCGTCCGAATGCCGAGCACGCGGACTCGCGCCCCGTATCGGAGGCTCTCTGTCGGAATCGGGCCGCCCGTCTCGCGGTCGAGGACGGTGATGAGGTCGGGGACGGTCGCCACGTAGCTCCCGTCGACGGTCGCGCCGAGGTTCTCGTTTTGGAACTCGATGCGCATCGCCGACCCCTCGTCGGAGTCGAGGCCGTCGATATCGACGTGCCCGAAGACGAACCCGCGTTCGGTGCGGCGCTGGACGTCGACGATTTTCCCCTCGAACAGCGACCGCGCCTCGCCGTAAATCGACTCGCGGGTCACCTCGCGGACGGCGCTCATCGCGTCGTCCTCGGCGAGTCGGAGCGCGCGGCCGAGGTCGCGGGCGAGCGACATCGTGCCCGGAATGGCCGTCTCTTTGACCTGCGCGCCGGTCATGGGGTAGTCGGAGACGTAGCCGACGCCGCCCATTCTGACCGTGACGCCGCGTGCCAGCCACTCCAACTGGTCGTTGTCTTCCGTCTCGATGAGACAGGTGTTCCCCCGCTCGTCGCTGACGGCCGCGGGCGTCCCGCTGACGCCGTAGATGTTGAACGTCTCGTGTTGGAGTTCTGGGAACGCCCGGCCCATGCCGTCGGCGTCGACCACGGGAAGCCCGCGGCGGGCCGCGACGGCGAAGGGGAACGTCGAGTTGATGCCGCCGCACTCTATCGGCATCGTCGCGTCGGCGGTCTTTCCGAGTTCGCGCTCGACGCGCTCCAGCGAGGTGACGGCCTCCCGCCCGCTCGGGAGTTTCTCGACCGAGACGGTCGGCGCGCCCATCTGGGCGGTCGGCACGACGAAGTCCTCGGCGTCCAGTTCGTCCGGGGAGACGAGTTCGACGGGGCCGAACTCCTCGATTGCCTGCTTCGCGACGAGTTTGCCGACGTGGGGGTCGCCCCCGCCGCCGGTCCCGAGGACGGTCGCGCCGAGCGCGATATCCTCTATCTCCTCGACGCCGATTTCGACCGTCATCAGTAGTCGAGCGCCCCGGCGGCTTTCACCTTGATTCGCACCGCGTTGCCGGGCAGGTACGAAAGCGGGACCTCCTCGACGTCCACGATGTCCACGCTGTCGGGGTCAGCGCCGGCGGCGAGCGCGTTGTCGGTGGCCTCGTCTTTCGCGTGCTGGATGGCCTCCTCGCGGTCCATCTCGTCGAGGCTGTAGATGCGGTCGACCTCGCCGGAGACCTGCGCGATGGCGACGCCGACGGCGTTCGCGACCTCGTAGTGGTCGGGCTTGTGGACCTCGCTCGCGCCCGCGATGTCGTCGGGGACGAGGATGCTCCCGCCGCCGACGATGACCACGGGGACCGGCTCGGCGCTCGTCTTCATGCGGTCGACCTCGCGCTCGACGCGCTCTCTGACGTACTCGCGGGCGGCCTCGACGATTTCATCGTCGACGGCCGGCGTCTCGGAGCCGATGTCGATGGTTCCCGCGGCGACTTCGAGGTCGGTCGCGGTCAGCGTCTCGCCGCCGAAACACCTCGCCTCCTCGGTCAGTTTGTAGCCGACGCTCTGGGGGCCGACGGTGACGCCGTCGTCGGTCGAGACGATGGAGCCGCCGCCGATGCCGATGGCGATGATGTCTGGCATGCGGAAGTTGGTCTTCACCTCGCCGATTTCGACGGCGACGCTGCTCTCGCGGGGGAAGCCCTCGGTGACCGCGCCCACGTCGGTCGTCGTGCCGCCCACGTCGACGATGATGCCGTTTTCGACCTGCGAGAGGTACGCCGCTCCCCGGACCGAGTTCGAGGGGCCGCTGGCGACCGTGAAGATGGGGTAGCGGATGGCGTAGTCGACGCTCATCAGCGTCCCGTCGTTCTGGCCGAAGTAGAGGTTCGCGTCGATGCCGCGTTCGTCCATCGCCTCGACGAAGGCGTTCGCGGCCTCCGAGGCGACGCCGGTGAGCGCGGCGTTGAGCGCCGTCGCGTTCTCGCGTTCGAGCAGGCCGACGCTCCCGATTTCGTTCGAGACGGAGATGGGCACGTCGTCGCCGACCTCCTCGCGGATGAGTTCGGCGACCCGCGTCTCGTGGTCGTCGCGGACGGGCGAGAAGACGCTCGTCACGGCGAAGGCGTCCACGTCGGCGAACTCGCGAATCTGCGCTCTGACCTGCTCCTCGTCGAGGTCGTTGAGGAGGCGGCCGTCGAACTCGTGGCCGCCGTCGAGGATGGCGACGTTGTCGCCGATTGCCGCGGCGAGGTCGTCGGGCCATTCGAGAAGCGGGCGGATGCTCTGGGTCGCGGGCGCGCCGATGCGGATGACGCCGACCTCGTTGAGGCCGCGCCGCTCCGTGATGGCGTTCGTCGCGTGGGTCGTGCCGAGCATCACGTAGTCGAGTTCGTCTTCTGAGACGCCGCTGTCGTCGAGGACCACGTCGAGGGCGCTGAGGATGCCCGAGGTGATGTCTTCGGTCGTGGGGGTCTTCGTCTTCGCGAGGAGGTTGTCGTCGCCGTCCATGACGACGGCGTCCGTGTTGGTGCCGCCGACGTCGATTCCGATTCGGTAGTCAGTCATGTCTGGGTTGCTGGAGAGTTTCGATTGGTTCGTAGTCGATGCTGTAGTCGAAGTACCTCGGCCCGACGAGGTCGAGTCCCTCCTCGGTCCGCCACTTCGGCGAACACGGCATGCCGATGACCCGCACCCGGTGGCCGTAGGCGAGTCGCTCGGTGGTGACGGGGTCGCCCGTCTCGGCGTCCACGACCGTAATCAGGTCGGGGGTGCTCGCCACGACGCCGCGCTCGGAGTCGCGGGCGACGAGGTTCTCGTTCTGGAAGTCGAGGGTGAACGTCCGGCCCTCGCAGTCGTCGATGCCGTCGAGGGTCGCCTCGCCGACCGCGAAGCCGCCTTCGGTCCGGCGCTCCACGTCGGTTATCTTCCCCGCGAACAGCTCGTAGCCGTCGGTGAGGTCGAGGACCGACTCGACGGGGTCCCGCGAGCGGTGCTTGGCGGTGCGAATCGCCTCGCCGATGTCGTGGGCGAGGGACATCGAGTCGAGAATCGCGTGCTCGCGGACCTCTGCGCCGGAGAGCGCGTAGGTTCCTATCATGCACGCGCCGCCCATCTCGATGCTCGTCACGCGGGCGAACGCCTCGGCGTACTCGTTGCTGACGGTGTTCACGAGAAGCGAGTTGCCCTTCTCGTCGGCGATGCTCATCGGGGTGGCGCTGACGCCGCCCATCGTGAGCGTCACCATCTGCACCTCGGGGAACGCCCGGCCCATGCCGTCGGCGTCCACGAGGGGGAGTCCGAGCGCGGCGGCGACGGCGATGGGGACGGTGCTGTTCAGCCCGCCCGCCTCGATGCTCATCGTCGCGTAGGCCTCCTGTCCGAGGTGCGTTTCGAGCGCCTCGAACGCGGCGAGCGCCTCGGTACCCTTCGGCATCTTCTCGACCATCACGGTCGGCGCGCCGAGCATCGCGCTCGGGATGACGAGCGCGTCGTCGGGCACGTCTCGCGGGTCGATGAGGTCGACGGGACCGTGCTCTTCGATAGCCTGCTGTGCCATCAGCTTCCCGATGTAGGGGTCGCCCCCGCCGCCCGTCCCGAGGACGGTCGCGCCGGTGGCGAAGTCGTCGATGTTGTCTGTGGTTATCTTCATGGCTCGTTGGTGTTCGATGCGACCCCCTCGTCGGCGACCGCCGCGACCGCCACGTCGGGCACGTCGTCGAACGCGTCGGCGTACGCCTCGTCGTAGATGTGACACCGGACGCTGGGGCCGGCGTCGACCGCGACGAACTCCGGTTCGTCGGTCGAACACGCGTCGGTCGCGTAGGGACACCGCGTGTGGAACCGACAGCCCGCGGGCACGTCCCGCGGACTCGGGATTTCGCCCCGGAGGGGTTCGTGCCGCGGCTTGTACGCTTCTTCCTCGTCGGTCGTGACGGGAATCGCGGAGAGGAGCGCCCGCGAGTAGGGGTGTCGCGGCCGCTTGAACACCTCCTCCGTGGGGCCGCGTTCCTGAATCTCGCCGAGGTACATCACGGCCGTCTCGTCGGCGAAGTTGCGGACCAGAGAGAGGTCGTGGGTGATAAACAGGTAGGTGAGTCCGAACTCCGCCTGTAAGTCTTCGAGGAGCGCGATAATCTTCGCCTGCACGCTCACGTCGAGGGCGCTCGTCGGCTCGTCGAGCAAGAGCAGTTCCGGCTCGACCGCGAGCGCGCGGGCGATGTTCACCCGCTGTTTCTGCCCGCCGGAGAGTTCGTGGGGGTATTTGTTCCAGTACTCGTCGTTCAGTTCGACGCGTTCGAGCAGGTCGACCACGCGCTCCCGGAGGTCCGATTTCGGCACGCCACGCGCTTTTAGCGGGACTGCGAGCGACTTGCCGATGGTCCGCCGGGGATTCAGACTCGACGTGGGGTCCTGAAACACCATCTGGACGCGCGACCGGAGGCGAGCCAGTTGCTCGTCGGTCGCGTTCGTGATGTCCTCGCCGTCGAATCTAACCGTCCCGCCGGTCGCGCCGGTCAGGCCGATAACCGTCCGCGCGACGGTGCTTTTCCCACTGCCGGACTCGCCGATGAGCGCGAGGGTCTCGCCGCGCTCGATGTCGAACGAGACGCCGTCGACCGCTTTCACGTGGTCGGACGTGCGCTTGATGATGCCGCTTTTGACGGGGAAGTACTTCTTCAGGTCGTCGACTTCGAGCAGGGGTTCCGACATCTCAGTCGCCCCCCGCTTGTTTGCCCGGTCGCCGGGTCATGTGGCTCCGGGTCTCCTCGACGGTCGGCCGCTCGGACGCCGGCACGGCCTCGTCGTAGAGGACGCACTCGACGCCGGTCTGCGGGCCGCGCTCGTACATCTCCGGGCGGGCCTCCTCGCACTCGGCGGTGGCGTAGGGACACCGCGGCGCGAACCGACAGCCCGGCGGCGGGTCGAGGTACTCGGGAATCGAGCCGTCGATGCCCGTGGCCATCTCGTCGCCCGTCAGGCGCGGAATCGACGCGATGAGGCCCTGCGTGTAGGGGTGCTTCGGGTTCTCGAACAGCTCTTCGGTCGGTGCGGTCTCGACGATGCGGCCGCCGTACATGACGTACACGCGGTCGCTCACCTGTCGGGCGACGCCGAGGTTGTGGGTGATCATCAGGACGCTCAGGTCGTGGTTCTCGATGAGGTCCTTCAGCAGGTCGAGAATCTGGTCGTGAATCGTCACGTCCAGCGCGGTGCCGATTTCGTCGGCGATGAGCAGGTCCGGCTCGTTCAGCAGGGCCTGCGCGATGAGCGCGCGCTGGCGCATCCCGCCGGACAGCTGCGACGGGTACGAGTCCATGATGTTCTCGGGGTCCGGCATCTGGACCTCGCGGAGCATCTCCAAGACGCGCTCGCGCGCCTCCTCGCGTTCGCCGCTGAAGCGGCGGCGGAAGAACTCCACGACGCCCGTGTCGCTGTCGCCGCCGAACTGCGCGGTGTCGGTGAGCTGTTCGCCGATGGTGAACGTCGGGTTCAGACTCGACATCGGGTCTTGGAACACGAGGCTCATCCGCTGGCCCTTGACGCGCTCGAACTCGCGGTCCGAAAGCGACAGCAGTTCCGTCCCGTCGAACGTGATTTCGCCGCTGACGCGGGCCGGCGGCTGATTGAGCAAGCGGAGGATGGACTTCATCGTCACCGACTTGCCACAGCCGGTTTCGCCGGCGATGGTGACGACCTCGCCTTTGCCGATAGAGAGGTTGACGCCGTCGATGACCTCCGCGAGGCCGTCGAACGACTCGAAACCGACTTCGAGGTCTTCGACGGTCAAAAGCGGGTTCTCGGCGACCGGCTCGTCGAGTCTCATCGGTTCACCTCCACGTCGAAGAGGTCACGCAGGCCGTCGCCGAGCATGTTGAACCCCATCACGAGGACGAAGATGGCGAGCCCGGAGAAGACACTCACCCACCACGAGTCGGGCAGGTAGGAGGTCCCTTGGCTGACCATCGTCCCGAGGCCGGGCTGGGGCGGCTGGACGCCGACGCCGATGAACGACAGCCCCGCGCCGATGAGGATGACGAAGCCCGCGTCGAGGGTCACCTTGACCAGAATCGGCGACAGCGTGTTCGGGAGAATCTCCCGGAAGAGGATGTGCGGCGTGCTCGCGCCGGCGAGCTTGGCGGCCTGCACGTACTCCTCGCTGCGCTCGCTGGCGACGATGCTCTGGACGAGGCGGGCGTGCCACGTCCACCACAGCGCCGCGATGGCTATCATCGCGTTCGTCAGCGTCGGCTCCAGGGCCGACGTGATGGCCAGCGCCATCACGAGCGGCGGTAAGGCGAGCGCCGTGTCGGTCGCCCGCATGATGATCGTCTCGGTCCAGCCGCCGTAGTAGCCGGCGACGAGGCCGAGGAGCACGCCCACGGGGACGCCGAAGCCGAGGACGACGGCCACGAGCATGAGCGACAGCCGGTAGCCGAAGAGGATGCGCGAGAGCACGTCGCGGCCGACGTGGTCGGTCCCCAGCGGGTGGTCGACGCTCGGCGGCTGGAGCGTGTTCGAGAAGTCGGTGAACTTCCCGGCGTGTTCGGGGTACGGCGCGACGACGGGCGCGAAGACGGCGAGCAGGACGATGGCGACGATGATGCCGAGACCGACGACGCTCATCGGCCTGCTGGTAAAGCGTTTCCACGACCGTTGCCAGAGTTCGCGGCGCTCGGCCGAGACGACCCGGTCGA
This sequence comes from Haloferax sp. S2CR25, assembly GCF_031624535.1. NCBI lineage: Archaea > Methanobacteriati > Methanobacteriota > Halobacteria > Halobacteriales > Haloferacaceae > Haloferax > Haloferax sp. S2CR25. Next base: position 259,813 of record NZ_JAMQOO010000003.1, on the reverse strand, counting down.
GGACGCTCGCCGACTCGGTGCTCATGTCGCCTCCTCCATCGCCAGTCTGATTCGGGGGTCGACGCGACCCAACAGCACGTCGACGAGGAAGTTGATGCTCACGAACGCGACGCCGATGGTCATCGTGACGCCGACGACGGCGTTGAAGTCGTTGTTCAGCACCGCGGTGACGCCGTAGGACGCGAGGCCGGGCCACGAGTAGACGAGTTCGATGAGGAACGCGTTGCCCAGAAGCGAGGCGTACAACAGCCCCAGAATCGTGAGCGTCGGGATGAACGCGTTCTTGAGGGTGTACTTGTACGTGACGAGCCACGACGGAAGCCCGAAGCCGCGCTCGGCCTCGACGTAGTCCTGGTCTTTCACGTCAATCATGCTCGACCGGGTGATGCGCATCACCTGTCCGATGCCGGCGAGCGAGAGCGCGAGCGCCGGGAGGATGATGTGCGCCCACGCGTCGACGTGGGCCGCGAGGTTCCCCGACAGCAGTGTGTCCACGAGCAGGAAGCCCGTGAACCGCGAGACGCCGGACCCGAACTCCGAGCCGAGCCGGCCCGTGATGGGGAGCCATTCGAGCAGGTAGCCGAATATCAGCTGAAACATGATTGCGATGAAGAAGCCGGGCACGCTCACGCTGAAGAACGCGACGAGTCGCGTGGCGTTGTCGGCGAGTCCGTCTTTGTTCTGCGCGGCGATGACGCCGAGCGGGATGCCGATGACGACGGTGAGGAACATCGACACGGTGATGAGTTCGAGCGTCGCCGGCAGGTAGTAGACGATGTCGGTGCTGACCGCGCGCTTCGTTTCGAGGCTCGTGCCGAGGTCGCCGACGAGTAACCCCTGCATGTAGTCGAGGTACTGCAGGGGAATCGGCTTGTTCAGGCCCATCTCGGCCGCGAGCGCCCGCACCTGTTCTTCCGACGCGAGCGCGCCGAGGGCCATTCGCGCGGGGTTCCCGGGGAGCACTCGTGACGTGGTGAAGATGATTATCGACAGGCCGATGAGGCTCACGAGGATGCCCGCGAGCCGGCGCACGAGATACTGCCAGTACTTCATTCTTGGTAGAAGTCGGGGAACCAGTAGTCGAAACTCATCGACGGGCGGAAGGTGTAGCCCGCCACGTCGTCGGCGAAGGCGTGTTTCTTCGACTGGACGAAGATGAACAGGTCGGGGTACTGGTTCGCGATGCGTTCTTGGACCTCGGCGTACAGTTCGGCGCGGGCGTCGGCATCGACCGTCGAGCGCGCCTCGTCGATGAGGGAGTCGACGTTCTCGTCTTCGAGGTGTTCCATGCTCATCCACGTCGAGGCGGCCTCGGAGTGGTACTGGTTGTAGAACACCGTGTCGGGCGAGGGGTACACCGGTCCGTAGAACACCTGATTGATGTGCGGCGTGTCCTCGACGCTCGTGGCGAGTTCGGTCATCGTCCCCCACGTCTGGGGGTTCAACTCGACGTCGATGCCGATTTCGTCCATGTTCTGCTGGAACAGAAGCCCCATCTTCTCTTCGAGGCCGTAGTCCTTCACGTAGGTGTTCTGGACGGTGATGTCGCCCTCCTCGTAGCCGGCGTCGGCGAGAATCTGCCGCGCCCGCTCGGGGTCGTAGGTCGGCTGGACGATGTCGTCGTTGTGGACGCCGAACGACGACGGGAGCGGGCCCTGTGCGGGGAGCGACCCGGGCGCGATCTCGTTGCGCGCCGTCTCGTAGTCGAAGCCGTAGGCCATCGCCTCGCGGACGGCGGGGTCGTCGGTCGGGGCCTTCTGGGTGTTGATTTTGAAGTAGAACGTCGTCACCGTCGGGACCGACTCGACGCGGATGTCGTCTTCGGCCGCGAGCGCCTCGTAGGTCTCCTCGCTTTGGTACTGGCTCGACATGTCGAGTTCGCCCGTCTTCATCAGCGAGCGGACGGTCGGGTCGTTCGTGATGATTTGGACGGTGACGTTGTCGTACGCGCCGTCTTTGAACGACCCCCAGTAGTCGGCGTAGCGGCTGAACGAAATCTGCGCCTGCCGCTCGAAGCCCGCGAGTTCGTACGGGCCGGAGCCGGCGTCGTTGTCGTTGAGGAACGACTGGGCGTAGTCGCCGCGGTCGCCGAAGTCGCCGTCTCCGACGTTGTCGAGGACCAACTGCTTGTCGACGACGAACAGCAACACGAGCGTCGCGAGGAACGGCGAGTGGACGCGGTCGAGCGTGAACGACACGGTCCGCTCGTCTTCCACGGTCACGTTCTCCTTCGAGAGCACGTTCCCGAGCAGCGACGAGTAGCCCTGGTTGATATCGAGGAAGCGCTCGGCCGAGAACTGCACGTCCTCCGCCGTGACGGGGTTGCCGCTGTGGAACGTCGCTCCCTCGCGGAGCGTGAACGTGTAGGTCCGGTTGTCGTCCGAGACGGTCCAGTCCTCGGCGAGGTGGCCCTGTAGGTTCCCCTCCGTGTCGGGGAACACGAGCGGGTCGTAGAGGTTGACCAACGCGAGCACCTGCGTGTAGTCGGTCCCCTTCGCGGGGTCGACAGTCCCGAAGCGCTGGGTCGCGCTCATGCGGAGCGTCGAACCGCCGTCGTCGCCGCCGGACGACGACTCCGTCTCTGTCTCCTCGTCGTCGCCGCCCGAGGCCGTGGTCTGTTCTTGGCCGTCGTAGCTCTCGCCGCCGCCGGAACAGCCGGCGAGGCCGGCGATACCGGCCGTTCCGAGCGCCTTGAGGAAGTTCCGCCGACTCGCCGCGTCTCCGAACCGAGCGCGGACCGACTCCGACGCCGACCCCACCTGCGACCGCATCTGTGTGATGTCTTTTCTCGACATACGTTACTCATTCTCACAGAGGTGTATTGGAACATAAAGGTACCGTATAGTAACCTAAAACAATATTCTCGGGTCAAAACGGAATACTCTACGAACGATATGGAACAATCGAGCGATGTGTCGTCTGCCGTCCGGCTGAGACGGAGGTCCGTAATCGACCGACGGCACCACCCTTCGGAGGTTATCGTGGACGACCGAACGGTTCGATTTCTCCGAACTGGGGTCTGTTCACGCCGCCCGCCCGCGCTTCTCGTCGTTGCTGTGACGAGTGCCCGTCCCCGGCTATACCGTTGTCGGTCGCGCTGCCGCGATAACTAACAAATCACAATTATATATTGGCATTTGGTAGTTTAGAGCTCGTCTTTCTATCCGAGCCTAGTGCGTTTCAAATTTTGATAAAATCCCTGAATTTTCCGCCATCTAGATTAATAGCCACGGCAATTCACTACTATACCTGAGTTATTCAAATAACTTCAATAACTCAGATATCGTTGAACTATCTTTAGTATGGGTGGTGATTTATACGGTAATTATACTGTTCTATTTCGTGCCACCCCGCTGACTCTGTAACACGCCGCGTCGTTTCCGGCCACGACCGAACCGACGTAATCGCGTGGTCCCACGCCCAAAACTGATTCCCGAATCGGAAATCAAATTGACAAATCGGGACGTGACGGAAGTCGGGCGACGTTTAAGGTCTCGTGGTCAAAACGACCATTCGATGGCATGGGAGTTCGAGCGAGTCGCGGGTCCGTTTCGGGCCACCGAGGGTCCGATTTGGGCCGTCGACGCGGTTCGATTCACGGAAATAAAGGAGCATCAGGTCCTCGAATACGACCCGGAGACGGGACAGACGAGCGTCTACATCGACTCGACCGCCGGCGCGGTCGGCCTCCACGAGGGGCGCGACGGCGAGCTGTACGCCTGCGAGGCCGAGGGTCACCGAATCGCCGCGCTGACCCCGGACGAACCCGCGTCGGTCGTCGTCGACGGGTTCGATGGGACGCCGCTCAACGGGCCGAACGACCTCGAAATCGACCGCGACGGGGATATCTGGTTCACCGACCCCGACGACAAGGACCGGGGACTGCTCGGCCACACCTCCGTCTTCCGCGCCGAGCGGCCGGATGTGGACGCGAACGCGAGCGGCGACTGGCAACTCGTCCACCTTACAGACGAGATGGACCGCCCGAACGGCATCCTCCTCTCGCCGGACGAGACGCGCCTCTACGTTGCTGAATGCACTTACGGCCCTGACCAAGCGACCGACTTGCGGGCCTACCCGATTCGGGACGACGGGTCGCTCGGCCCCCGCGAGATACTGCACGACTTCGGCGACCACCGCGGTATCGACGGCATGACGCTCACCGAGTCGGGCGATATCGTCGCCTGCGCCGGCTGGGAAAAGGGCGGTCCGGGACCGTCGGTTTACGTGTTCTCCCCGTCGGGCGAGGTGCTCGAACGTCATCCGTTCCCCGAGGACCGCCCGACGAACTGCACGCTCGGTGGGCCGGACGGCTCGACGCTCTACGTCGCGGACATGACCGGCAGTCTCTACGCGGCCGAGACCGACCGCTCGGCGTACGTTCGATTTTAACCGAAAAGGGACCGTGAGGACAGATACGCTGGGTTGTGTGTCGTCGGAACCGAAACCGAACTCGGCGACTCCGACGCGGGCGTCTCAGCGGAGCGGTTCGAACGCCTCCAGTCCCGCTTGGGACGCTTCCATGTCCTCGGACACCGCGCCGCCGCTCGCGCCGACCGCGCCGACGACGACGCCGTCGTGTTCGACCGGGAACCCGCCGCCGAAGACGACGACGCGGCCGTTGTCGGTGGTGTGGAGGCCGTACACGTCGCCGCCGGGTTCGGCTCCCTCCTTCAGTTCGTGGGTCGGCTTCTTGACCGCGGCCGCGGTGTAGGCCTTGTTCTGTGCGATGTTGCTCGCGACGAGTTTCGCGCCGTCCATCCGGCGGAAGCCGAGGAGGTTGCCCTCGCTGTTCGTCACCGCGAGGTTCAGCGGCACGCCGAGGTCTTCGGCTTTCTCCTCCGCCGCGTCGAGAATCGTCTTGGCTTCGGCTAGCGTCAGCTCTTGTACCATCGACTCGACCGTCGGCGGCTCGGAGCAAAAACCCACCGCTCACGGGGAGAACCGCCGCTGGAACGGCCACAGACGGCGATACGGCTATCCGAACCGAATCGAACGCCGCGGGATCGACTGCGCGGTTTCGCGTTCCCCCGTCGTCGTCGCGTCGGCTTGAACGTACGGGTTATCTCGGGAGGGCGTTCCCCGACCGCTCGAACGACTCCACGTCGCCGGCGTCGGCGGCGTCGATGAGGTCGTTGTTGACGAACAGACGCTCGCCCTCGGTGTCCGACAGCGAGAGGAACGTTCCCGTCCCCTCGGTCGCCCGCGAGTTCCGAACCGTGATGTCCGTCGTGTCGACGAGCGAAATCGCCGCCGCGTCGTCCGCGTCGTCCGCGTCGTCGTCGCGGTGGGCCTGTCGGCCGACGAAGCCGTCGACGAGCAGGCCGTTCACGTCCTCGCAGGCCAGCCCGCTCCGGTAGTAGTCTGGCAGGTCGCCGTCGTCGTCCCACTCGACGGTCACGTCGCGCATCGTCACGTCGCGGGCGTTCTCGACGTGGACGCCGGCGATGTCGTTGGCGAAGATTGGCGTGACGACCGAACTCGGCTGGAGGTCGAAGTTGCCGCCCACCTCGTCGGCGTGCTCGCTCCCGGTGAGTTCGATGCGGACGTTGTCGAACTCGATAGTCTCGATATCGGAATCCTCGGAGCCGTAGACGAGCGCCCCGTTCTCGCTTCGCGCGACGATGTTCGAGAAGCGCACGTTCCGAATGCCACCGAGGTCGGTGTCGTCGTCTCGCGGGACCGACGTGACGTAGATGGGCTCGCCCTTGCCCCACCACGGGCCGGGGAGCATGTTGGAGTTGACGACGATATCGGTGAAAAGCACGTTCTCGACGACGCCCGAATCGCGGTGCTGGATGCCGAGGCCGCGGTTCGACTCCTGCACGACGATGTTCTGGAACAGGCAGTCGCGAATCGTGTCGTCGGTGCCCGAGCCGAACTTGATGGCGCAGGCGCTCGACCGGAGCGTGCAGTTCGTCACGACGATGCCCTCGCAGGTCGTCGGCTCGTCGGGCCGCGCGCCGAAGGTGATGCTGTCGTCGCACGACTGGATGGTGCAGTCGGAGATGTGGACGTTCTTCGTGTCGCCGAGCGCGATGCCGTCGCAGTTCGGGATGAGCAGGTGGTTGAGGATGTCGACGCCGCGGATGTCGACTTCTTCGGTCCCGTGGAACGACAGCGTCCACGCGGGCATGTCGCGGATGGTCACGTCGCGGACGCGGACGTTCGTGCAGTTGTTGAACCGGAACATCGGGCCGGGCCGGAAGTCGGGCTTGGCGACGGGCCAGCCCTCGGTCCCCCTCGTCCGCGAGAGGTAGGCGTCTCCCTGTCGCGCCTCGTGGGGGCCGTTCGAGATGAGCGGGTGCGACGCGCTCTCGTTGGAGTGGCCCTGAATGGGCGTGTCCATCCGCATGAACTCGGTTCCGAGGCCGTCGAACTCGCCCTCGCCGGCGATGGTGACGTTCTCGACGTCCTCGGCGAGGAAGAAGATGCGCTCGTTGTCGGGGCCGATGAACTTGTCCGTGTACTCGGCTTCGTCCTTCGCGGGGCTGACGACCGCGCCGGCCTCCAGATAGAGCGTCACGTTACTTCGGAGATGGACGGTTCCGACGGTGTACGTCCCGCTGGGGACGGTAACGGTTCCGCCGTCGGACTCCGTGCAGTCGTCGATGGCGGTCTGGAACGCCTCGGTCTGGAGGTCGTCCGTCTCGTCGGCGTAGGCTGTCACGTCGAAGGCACTCGCTGTGGGCGGCATGTACGCGTACCGTCGCGGTGGCCTATCTTTATACTACTGGTGGTCGGAGTTCGGCCGTGAGTGATGCTCGCCCAAACGTCCTGTTCGTGATGACTGACCAGCAGCGGTCGGACACGATTCGGGCGCTCGGAAACAGTCGAATCCACACCCCGAACATCGACCGACTCGTCGACCGCGGCGTCTCCTTCGCCAACGCCTACTCGCCGGACCCCATCTGCATCCCGGCGCGGCACACGATTCGAACCGGCTGTGAGGCCGTCTCGACGGGCTACCTCGGGAACGAAAAGCGCGACGCGCGACACCTCGAACAGCGGTGCGGCCCCTTCCTCGCCCGAAGCATGCGCGAGCGGGGCTACCGGACGTTCCTCGTCGGGAAGTACCACGCCCACCCGCGCGACATCGACCTCGGCTACGACCACCACCTGAGCTTCGAGGCGTTCCGCGAGGAGACCGGCCACGAGGTCAAGACGACCGCCCGGCAGGGCGCGATGGTCCACCTCCCCCAACAGAACCGGCTCCCGCCGGACGACAACTACGAGGCGTGGATGACCGACCGCGCGGTCGACCTCATCGGCCGCGACACCGACGAGCCGTTCTTCGGCCTCGTCTCGTACGAACCGCCGCACCCGCCGTTCGCGCCGTCGCCGCCCTTCGACCGGATGTACGACCCCGAGCGGCTCGAAAACCCGGTGAAAGGCGACATCGAAACCGACCACATGGACGAGAAGATTCCCGCCCAGAACCACCACTTCTGGACGACCCGCGAGGGCGGCATCGACGACACCACCGTCCGGGTCATCAAGGCGTACTACTACGGCATGATTTCGGAGGTCGACCGCCGCATCGGTCGCCTGCTCGACGCGGTCGAGGCCCGCGACGACGCGGACAACACGCTCATCTGCTTCTTCTCGGACCACGGCGAACTCCTCGGCGACCACCGCGGCTGGGAGAAGTCGTCGTTCTTCGAGCCGTCGTGTCGCGTCCCGTTCCTCGTGAGCTGGCCCGCGGAGCTACCGGGCGGCGAGCGCCGCGACGACCTCGTGGCGCTGACCGACCTGTTCGGCATCGCGACGACCGCCGCTGGCGACCAAGAACTCCGCGAAGGCGTCGATGTGCTCGGGACGATTCGGGGCGACGCGGAGCCGCGCGAGCGGCTGTTCGGCTACCACCGGACGCCGCGGCTCCCGCCGAACTTCACCGGGATGGTCCGCGAGGGACGCTGGAAGTACGTGTTCATGCGCAACGGCGGCCGCGAACAGCTGTTCGACCTCGCCGCCGACCCGAACGAACTCGACGAGTGCGCCGCCGATCACCCCGAGGTCGTCGCCGAACTCCGCGACGCGCTGGCGACGAAGCTGACCGACGCGGGCGCGGACGAGTTCGTCGAGAACGGGACGCTCAGACGCTCGCCGTACCAGGAAATCGACATGGGCCGGCTCGTCCGCGAGCCGTACCCCGAGGAGCCTGCGGACGTACTGGACTGACGGACCGGCGTGCCGGTTTCTCCTCCGCTTTCTCCCCGCCGCCCACCCCACCGTCTGGCCCCGAAATCGCCGGTCCCGCCGTACTTTTATCACCGTTCCGCGTAACCGACTACCACGAATGGAGATCAGCGACATCCGTACCATCCGGTTCAGCTGTGAGTCTCACATCGACCCCGACGAGAAGGGCCACGGCCACCCCGGCGAGCCGCGGGAGTCGACGCGGACTATCACGCACGTCGTCGTCGACGGCGGTCCCGACGGCTACTGCCGCGGCGGCCACGAGGCGGCCAACGAGTTCGCCAAGAAGCACCTCGTCGGCGAGAACCCGCTGTACCGCGAGAAGCTCTGGCAACTGCTCTGCCGGGCCGAGCGACTGAACAAGGGGACGCTCACCGACAAGCGCGTCGCGCCCATCGACTGCGCGCTCTGGGACATCGCCGGCAAGGACGCCGGCCTCCCGGTCTACCAACTCATCGGCGCGGCCCGCGATTCGGTCCCGGCCTACGGCAGCACGATGGTCGGCGACGACGACCCCGACGGACTCGGCTCGCCCGAGGCGTACGCCGACTTCGCCGAGGAACTCGTCGCGGAGGGCTATCAGGCCGTCAAACTCCACACGTGGATGCCCCCGTTCGGTGACGACCCCGAACGGGACATCGCCGCCTGCCGGGCGGTCCGCGAGCGCGTCGGCGACGATATCGACCTCATGCTCGACGCCCACCACTTCTACAGCCGAAGCGAGGCCAAGAAAATCGGCAAGGCGCTCGAAGACCTCGACTTCCGCTGGATAGAGGAGCCGATGGACGAACACTCGATGTCCTCCTACGAGTGGCTCTCGAACGAACTCGACATCGCCGTCGTCGGCCCCGAGACCGCCGAGGGTCGGATGCACACCCGCGCGGAGTGGATTAAGCGGGACATCGCCGACATCATCCGCGTCGGCGTCTACGACGTGGGCGGCATCACGCCGGCGCTGAAGGCGGTCGGTCTCTGCGAGTCGTTCAACATCGAGTGCGAGATTCACGGCCGCGACGCGCCCAACCTCCAACTGCTCGGGACGATGGCGTTCCCCGGTCGGTACTACGAGCGCGGCCTCCTGCACCCGAAACACGACTACGAGACGTACTTCCCCGGCCTCGAACACCCGCCGGACGAAATCGACGACAACGGCGTGGTCGAACTCCCGCAAACGCCCGGACTCGGCTACGCGTTCGACTGGGACTACATCGACGCTAACCGCGTCGAGTAACCGCGTCGGACGCGACGGCCGGGAGCCGGGACAACCGGCGAGGCCCGTTACGAAACAGAATCGACGGCGGTCGCTCGCGGAACGCTGCACGCTGCTTTTCGGGTCGGTGATTCAGTTCGACGTTCGGTTCCGGTGGCGGGCCTCCGCGGTCAATTGTACGAGCCCCACAGCCGGAGCAGCAGGTAGCCGCCGATGCCGACCCCGACGAGCGAGATTCCCCAGACGCCGAACATCCCCGCTATCGTTCCGTCGAGGACGAAGCGCGCGAGGAGAATCATGAAGACGCCGGCGAGTACGGTCATGATGAAGTTGCGGTTCGACGACGCGGCCTTCCGGAGCGAAGGCACGCGCGATGCGTTGACTGACATACGTACTCACACGGTAGCTCTCCGCACACAAATAGATACTGTTCGCACGGGGGTCGTTCGACCGGCTCGCACGGCTCTTGGGGGCGAAAACGGATGGTTGAAAACCGGGTCGCGGCGTCCGCGAACGGGTGACTCAGTCGTCGACGATGCTCGGACTATCCCAGTACTCGTGGGTGTCGTCGGCGCGGAAGCACCGCGCGGCGTGGCCGGTCTCGTCTTCGAACGCGCCCGGGTCGTTGGTCTCGCAGACCTCCCGCGCCTTCGGACAGCGCGGGTGGAAGTGACAGCCGCTGGGCCGGTTCGTCGGGTCGGGGATGTCGATTTTCCGAATCGGGAGGTCGTCGTCCTCGTCGCCCTCGTAGAGGTTCGGCGTCGCCCACTTCAGCGCCTGCGTGTAGGGGTGCTGGGGGTCGCCGATGACCTGCTCTATCGGCCCGACCTCGACGATGCGGCCGAGGTACATGACGGCGATGCGGCCGCCGGACTTCTCGGCGATGTACCGGGCGTTCGAGAGGTCGTGGCTGATGAAGACGTAGGAGGTGTTGAACAGGTCCTGCAGTTCGAGCATCAGGTCCATCATCTCCACCCGGAGGCTCACGTCGAGCGCGCTGATGGCCTCGTCGGCGAGGATGACGTCCGGGTTCAAAAGCAGCGACCGGACGAGCACGACGCGCTGTTTCTCGCCGCCCGAGAGCTGGTGGGGGAACCGCTCGACGAAGTCCTCCGCGGGCGTGAGTCCGACGCGTTCGAGGAGCGCGTAGACGCGCTTTCGGCGCTCTTCTTCGCCGAGGTTCGGGTTCCACTTCTTCAGCGGGAGCATCAGCGAGGTGAGGATGCGCTGGTTCGGGTTCAGCGCGCTGCCGGGGTCCTGATGGATTATCTGGAGCGACCGCCGAATCTCCGAGAACGGGATGTCCGGGTCGCCGCCGTTCTTGGCCTCCCAGATATCCTGTCCGCGGTAGGTTATCGAGCCGTGGGTCGGCTCCTGCGCGCCGATGATTGTCTTGCCCAACGTCGATTTGCCACAGCCGGACTCGCCGATGAGTGTGACCACGTCGTTCTCGCCGATGTCGAGCGAGATGCCGTCGACGGCGCGGACCGTCTGCCGCTCGCCGAACAGGCCGAGGAAGCCGCTACTGTCGGTGAAGTGGACGGACACGTCGTCCACCGAGAGGATGGAGTCGTCGACGCTCATTTCGACTCACCGCCCTCTTCGGCCGCCTCCATCGCGGGAATCGGAATCTCGTCGGACACGTCGTCGTGGTAGAAACACGCGGTCCGGTGACCGCTTCCGCGGTCGGCCATCGGCGGCTCCGCCTCCGCGCAGGACTCGTCGGCCATCGGACACCGGGGCCGGTACGAGCAGCCCGGGATGTTGGTCACCGGGTCGGGCTTCGAGCCCGAGATGGACTGCATCTCCTCGATGGGCGCGTTCAGGTCCGGCGTCGCGTTGAGGAGCGACCGCGTGTAGGGGTGCGCCGCGTCGTACAGAATCTCCTCGGTCGAGCCGACCTCGACGATGTCGAACGCGTACATCACGACGAGCCGGTCCGCGAGCTTGGTGAGAAGCGGCAGGTCGTGCGTGATGAAGATAATCGTCAGGTCGTACTCCTCTTTGAGCTCCTTGAGCAGCGAGACGATAGAGCGCTGCATCAGGAGGTCGAGCGCGGCGGTCGGCTCGTCCATCACGAGCACCTCCGGTTCGAGGATGAGCGCGAGCGCGACGAGCGCGCGCTGTTTCATCCCGCCGGAGAGCTCGTAGGGGTACGAGTCGAGGACGCGGTCGGGGTCGAGATAGAGGTCGCCCAGAATCTGGTGGGCGCGTTCGAGCCCCGCTTCCACGTCGCGGTTGTGGTCTTCGAGGGTCTCCCGGAAGTGACCACGGACCTTCTTGACGGGGTTGAACGAGCTCATCGCGCCCTGGAACACCATGGCGACTTCGCCCCAGCGGAACTTCCGAAGCTCCTCTTCGTCGAGGTCGAGCACGGAAATCGGCTCGCCGCCGTCGGGCGGGTAGTACGTGACCTCGCCGGAGGTCTCCCCCGGGCTGACGACCGCGTTCATCAACGCGGACGAGGTCATGGACTTCCCGCTACCGCTTTCGCCGACCATGCCGAGCGTCTCGTTTCGGTAGATGTCGAAATCGACGTTGCGGACGACTCTCGATTCGCCTCGATTGGTCCCGAAGGTGACCTCCAGGTCGCGGACTTCGAACACGACGTCTTGGTCCGGGTCCGAGTCGTTCTGATTCGACGTTCGCATTGCTTGGTTGGTAGTCATCGTCTGGTAATAGGTGTTGGCACGGGGTCAGTCCCCGCCGGTCGCCTGCGATTGGTTGTTCTTCGAGGTGCCTTTCTTCGAGGTCTTCGCGTGGCGCGCCCGGAGGCGGACGTTGAACAGGCTGTCGAGCCCCTGCGACAGGAGGACGAGCCCGAACGACAGCAGGAAGATGCAGACCATGGGCGCGACCATCCACGGGAGCATGTCCGGGCGGGTGAGCGCGTTGCCCTCGTACGCGAGGTTCATCATCACGCCCCAGTTGAACGTGGTAAAGGGCAGGATGCCGAGGAAGTACAGCCCCACGGACTCGAAGATGATGCGACGGGAGGTGAGCGCCCCGTTTATCATCACGTACGGCATGAGCTGCGAGAGGATGTCCCGCCGGAGAATCGACGACAGCGGGATGCCCATGATTTCGGACGCCTCGACGTAGGACTCCTCGCGGATGCTCAGCACCTGCGAGCGGACGGTCCGCGCCAGCCCGGGCCAGTTGTCGATGCCGAGGAAGACCCCGACGATGTAGGGGTTCTCGGGCTGGAAGATGGCCGTGATGACGATGATGAGCGGCAGGCCCGGAATCGTGATGACCACGTCGGTGACGGTCATCAGGAACGAGTCGATGCGCGTGCCGTGTTCGAAGCCGGCGACGACGCCCACGAGGGCGGCGAAGCCGACGCTCACGACCGCGCCCGCGAATATCATCTTGAACATGCCCGGCGTCGCGTGGATGAGCTGGGCGTGAATCGGCTGGCCGAACACGTCGGTGCCGAGCGGGTACGCGAGCGACTCGAACGGCGCGGCGAGGACGGGAGCGTCACCGCTGGTCGGCCGCTCGACGAGCCAGACGCCGACGGTTCCCATGAGGAGGAAAAAGGCGAGAATCGCGCCGCCGACGAGCGCGCGCCAGTCGTCGGCCGCGATGCGCGCGGGGGCGACGACGTTCATTTCGAGGAATCGCTTTGCGCGGTCGGCCCGCGATTCCGGGTCCGGGTCGATGTCTTCGTCGTAGAGGTCCTTCAGGTCGAACGAGTCGGAATGTGCTTCGCTCATAGTTACTCCTCACCCACCGAGATGCGCGGGTCGATGAGCGTGTACGTGAGGTCGGCGATGAAGATGGCGGTCAGCGAAATCGCCGTGAACACGAGGAGCGTGCCCATCAAAAGCGGGTAGTCCTGCGTCTTGACCGCCTCGAACATCAGGAGGCCCATGCCCGGGTACGCGAAGACCTCCTCGACGATGACGGCGCTGCTGAAGACGCCGGCGATGCCGATCATGAACTGCGTGTACATCGGGAGGATGGAGTTGTGCCCGAGGTACTGCGTGGCGATGCGGGTCTCGCGGAGACCCCGCAGTTGCGCCACGCGGATGTAGTCCTCGCCGAGGACGCGAATCGCGTTGCCGCGCATGGCGAGCGCGCCGGAGGTCGCGAGCGCGCCCATCGAAATCGCCGGGAGCGCCGCGTGTTGCACGAGGCTGAGCATGAACTCGGGGTTGTACCCCGCGGCGATTCCCGAGCCGATGCGGCCGCCCGTCGGGAAGTAGTTGTTCTGGATGGCGAGGAAGTAGATGAGCACGACGCCGACGATGTAGTACGGAATCGAGTTGAGCCTGATGATGAGCGATGACACCGTGGAGTCGAACCGCGACTTCTCGCGGTAGGCCGTCATCACGCCGAGGAAGATGCTCAGCGAGTAACCCAGCGCGAGCGCGTAGACGCTGATGAACATCGACCACGGGATGCGCTGCATGATGAGCGTCGTGACCTCCTCGTTTTTGAAGAACGAGGTGCCGAGGTCCTGCCGGAGAATCACGTCAGACGCGTAATTGAAGTACTGTACGTGCATCGGCTGGTCCGGGTTCACGTTCGTGTAGAGCTGTATCATCCTGTTCAGTCGGTCGATGTCGACGCTCCCGCCGCTCTGCGAGAGAATCACGCTCCGCATCGCTTCCGTCGGCCCGCCGGGCATGGCCTGATACAGCAGAAACGAGACCGTCATCGTGACGAGAAACGTCAGTATCGCTTGCCCGAGACGCTTCAACAAATACTTTGGTGTCATTATTAATAGTTTGGCTTCTAGCGTGAGAGAGCTTAATTGTGGTGGTTAAGCCCGTTGGGGGTGCCGTCTCACCTTACTGCGAGTTCGAGCTAATCCATCCGTTCTTGAACGAGAACTCGCCCGGCCGGTTCGTGTTGAGTTCGTAGTCGTCGCCCGTCGGCATGGAGAAGTCCTGCGTATCGCCCCAGTAGCCGGAGTCCTCCTCGACGAAGACGAAGTCGGGAAGCGCGTAGTTGAACCACTGGACGAGGTCGCGGGTTCGCTCTCTGACCTGTTCTGCCGACTCGGAGTTCGGCAGGTCGTTCATCAGTTTCGCGGGCTGAATCTCCCTGCCGCTGCCCGAAATCTCGGCCGCGCCGACCTCGCTCGGGATGGTCGTCGTAAAGGGCTTGCCCGTCGGACCGGTCTCGTTCCCGCTGGACGGGTCGCCGACCTCGATGCCGTAGAAGTTGTTCGAGAAGTACGCCGTCGGGTGCCACAGCGCCTTCGCGACGTGCCATATCCAGAAGATGTCCGCCTCGTACGTCTGGAGGCGCTGGTAGTAGTCGGTCGAGCTGACGGTGCTGATTTCGGTCTGGAGGCCGAACGCGTTGAGCTGGTCGTTGAAGACCTTCGTGGCCTGCACCTGGGTGTTGTTGTTCTGCGTGAGGACGGTGAACGTGAAGGACTCGCCGTTCGGGTCGACCCACGTGCCGTTCTCCTTGGTGTAGCCGGCGTCTTCGAGCAGTTGCGTCGCGGTTTCGAGGTCCTTGCCGACCGGGTAGTCGATGAGCTGGTCGACGAAGTCCGAACCGAGGTACTCGTCGTGAATCGTCGAGCGCAGCGCCGTCTGGTTCTCGGCGGGCTCGCCGACGGTCCCGGCCTGCCGCATCGCGGCGACCATCGACTCGAAGTCCACCGCGTTGACGATGGCGCGTCGGACGGGGAGCCGCGCGATGTGCTCGTTTTTGAAGTTGAACGTGAACTTCTGGGTGCGGAACCAGTTGAGCCGGTAGACGTTCTCGATGTTGTCCGGGTACCGGGACTGCTGGGACTCCGACATGAGCACGTCGGGGTTCATGTCGAGCTGGTCGTTCACCGACAGCGACTCCACGTCGGAGGTCGTCTCGGGGATGATGCGCACCTTCGGGATGTCCGTGCGGCTCGCGTACGGGTGGTCTTCGAACTTTTCGAGGATGGTCTCCGAGGAGTTGAAGCCGGTGACGCGGTACAGCGCGTTGCCGAGTCCCTCGTCGATGAGCTGCTGGGTGGTGATGCTCATATCGAGGAGGTCGCTCGTCACGCTCTCGCGCTCGCTGTCACTCGATGCTTCCTCGTAGCGGGTGAGGTACTCGCGGTAGACCGACCGCGGGGTGTTGACGAACGTCTCGGCGACGTTCGCCTTCATGAGGTTGGGCGAGACGGCCGTCTTGAACGTCCGCTCGATGGTGTAGTCGTCCACCAGCGTGTTGCTCTCGATGGGCGACTCCTCGGGCGACTGCAGGCGGTCGATTTCGAGGCCGACGTAGTAGTCTTCGGCCGTCAGGTCGTCGCCGTTCCACCACTTGAACCCCTCGGGGAACGTCAGCGTGAGCGTCCGCCCGTCGACGCTCATGTCTTCGAGCAGGTCGGGTCGGACCGTCCCGTCGGCGTAGCCGCGCGCGACTTCCTCGAACAGTTGGTCCTGCAGGGTGTGCGCGTAGTTGCCGAGGCTGTAGCGGTTGAACTGCACGTCAGTCGCGGGTCGCCCCGCGGGGTAATCGAGGGTGTCGTCGGCGATGGTCGAGCCGCCCTCGGTGTTCGTGCCCCCGTCCGTGCCGTCTTCGGTGTTTCCGCCCTCGGTCGTCTGCCCCGAGCTATCGAAGCAACCGGCCAGTCCGGCCGTCCCAGCCACCGCTCCGTACTTGATAAGGTCTCGTCTACTCCAGTTGGTTGAACGCTTTCCAGCCATGCGGTATCATCTATCATGATACTCCCTGTTAATATAGATACTGGATTTGCCCATACTATCCATGATAGAGAAAATACCTGTTGCGCCGCTCGTCACGATGGTCGGTCGGCGTCCGTCTCACGCGCTCTTCGCCGTCCACAGCAACAGTCCGAGCATCACGACCGCCAGCCCGCCGAACGTCGTCAACTGGAGGTAGACGAGCGCGTGGGTCGTCGTTCCCGGCTCTATCGACGGAAGCGAGACGAGGAGCAGCGCGATGGAAGCCAGCGAGATGACGAGGACGAACTTCATCCGGGTCTCGTAATCGCGGAGCACGTCGGCGAGACTCGATTCGGGCATGCCTACGTAGAGTACCGCGGTGTATTTCAGTATACTGCCCCCGGTTCCTGCGGTAGACTTAGATAAGACGAGACGGAATGCAGGTGCATGGACAGAGGATTAGTACTCATCGAGAACACCGACTCGCACGCGGACCTCCTCCGGGAGGCCAGAGAACACGCGCTCGGCGCGGACGCCGACCTCGTCCTCCTCGTCACGCTCACCGAAGACGAGTTCGAGGAGACCCAGGAGGTCCTCGACACCATCGGGGACGTCGAGCACACGTCGTACACGGAACAGGACGCGTTCAAGGGCGCGATGAACGACGCCGAGGAAGTCGCCCGAGAGGTGTTCGGGACCGACGACGAGGTGTCCTACGACATCGTCCCGCGAATCGCCGCCGAGAAAGAGCGCGCCGAGACGGTCATCGAAGTCGCGGAAGAGGAGGACGCGGACCACGTGTTCATCCTCGGCCGGAACCGCTCGCCGACCGGGAAGGCGCTGTTCGGCGACCTCGCGCAGTTCGTGATTCTCAACTTCGACGGCTACGTCACGCTCCACACCGAGTGAGCGTCGTCGCGGCGGGCTGCCCCGCCGCCATCATTTTTCGGACTCACCGACTCGCGCAGTAGGCGATACGTCCGTCGTCAGCCGCCAACAGCGAACCGACGGCCGCCGGTTCGACGACCGCCTCAGCGCGTCTTGTCCACGACGTAGTCGAGCGTCACGTCGACGCCGGGGTCGGTGCGCCACTCGAAGACGAGGTCCCAACACCCGGCGGAGCCGTTCCACTCCACGTAGCTCTCCCACGCGTACGTCTCGGCGGTCCCCGTCGTCGCGGGCTTCGCGCGGACCGAGAGCGCCGACGCCTCGAAGTCCTCCGGTTCGTCGACGCTCCCCGGGATTGTCACGTCGGGGAACTCGCTGACGCCCTCGACGCGGGCCGCGGGCGATTCGCCGGCCGAGAGCGTCACCTCGCCGTCGGCGAAGCCGCCGCCGACGTTGTCCCGAACGACCGTCGTGTTCGAGAAAATCCCGATGTTCCGGGTCGTCCCGCCGCCCCGAACGTCGTTGTTGACGATGCGGTTGTGGTTGCACGCCGGCCCGGTTTCGAGGATGCCCCACGTCTGTCTCGGCTCGTCGCGGTCGTCGTAGACGCGGAGGTTGCTGATGGAGACGCCCTCGGCCGGAAGCTGTTCGCCGTCGTCCCGCGAGTCGATGCGGACGCCGTCGCCGTTCGTGTTCTTGACGACGCCGCCCTGCACCGCGAAGTCCCGGCAGTTCTGCACGAGGATTCCTTGGTCCTCCGCCCCCTCGATGTTGACGTGGCCGATGGTGACGTCGTAGCACTCGGAGACGCCGAAGACGCCCCGGTTGCCGCCGCGGCTGACGACCTCGCCGACCGTCACGTCGTGTGCGCCGTTGGCGACGCGGAACGTCGCGTAGCCCGCGGGGCCGCCCGGTTCGAGGCCGACGACGCTGTTGACTGTCGCGTCGACGGTGTCGTTGAGGAGGACGACGCAACTCGCGGGGTCGTTGCCGACGACCTGCTCGATTTGGATGCGGTCGACGCCGTAGGTCTCGACGCCGTGGTGGTCGTTCCCCTCGACGTATATCTGCTCCATCTGGATGTCGGTCGAGCGGGGCGCGTCACCCCGGCCGTCGATGCGGATGCCGTCACTCGTCACGCCCGTGATGCGGACGTCGCCGATGCGGACGTTCGAACAACTGGTGAGTCGGATGCCCATCGCCGCGGGTCCCTCGACGACGAGCGACTCGACTTCGACGTGGTCCGCGCCGACGGCCCGGACGACCGGCGGCACGGACTCGCCCTCGGGAACCGAGAGCGTGGCCGGCGCGTCGAGCGTCGTGTAACTCGGGAGTTCGAGGCTCCCGTCCCCGCTCGTAATCTCGCCGGGCGAGGCGATGAGCACCTTCTCGTTCCACGTCCGCCCCTCGGTGAGGCTATCGATGGCCGCTTGCGCGACCGGCACGACGCTGTCGCCCGACGCGACTTCGCCGTCCGCGCCGTCCGCGTGGAACGCCCCGTCGTCGTCCTTCCAGACGATGACGTCGGCGTCGCGCGCCGAGGTGTACACGTGGTCCACGTCGAGCGACGCGAGGTTGTACAGCCCGTTCCCGTTCGCGTCGACGTCTCGGTTCCACGGCTTGCCGTCCGCCCCCCGACCGTCGTCGCGTTCCTCGCCGTCGCCGCGCTCGCCGTCGGACCGGGCGGCCGCGGGACCGGATAGCGCCGCGACCCCGGTCCCTCCGAGGAGCGCGAGCGCTGTTCGTCTGCTGAGCGATGCCCGATTCGAATCGCTGTCTGTGGGTGTGTCTTTCATACCCACGAAAACGTGTCTGACAACTACATAAAAATCTGATTGCAGAGTTCCCTTCGCTCGTGTGAGCTACGGGGGTCGTTGGAAGCACCGAAAACGGGACAGACGGCGGGACGTGGCTCGGACTTCGGGACTACTCCGGCGGGCTGTCCCACTCCTCGCCGTCGTCCTGCGGGTGATACCCGATTTGCGAGCGGGCGTGTTCGAGGTCGTACCACCGGCGCTGGTTGTCGCTCACGCCGCTGAAGATGCCGAACTCGACGTCGTCGTCCTGCAGGCAGCAGTCGATTTCGTGGGCGAAGTCGCGGCGGGACTGCCACATCGCCTTCATGCGCCCGACGGTCTCCTCGTACTCGGCGCTCCCGCGCTCGAACTCGCCGTTCTCGACGGCCTGCTCGGCGTCGCCGTAGGGATGGTCGTACTCGGGCATCCGGACGCTGCACACCCGGAGGGCGTAGAACTGCTTGGGGTATTCGTAGTTCTCGACGTAGTAGCGACCC
This sequence comes from Haloferax sp. S2CR25, assembly GCF_031624535.1. Taxonomy (NCBI): domain Archaea; kingdom Methanobacteriati; phylum Methanobacteriota; class Halobacteria; order Halobacteriales; family Haloferacaceae; genus Haloferax; species Haloferax sp. S2CR25. The sequence goes on along the minus strand of NZ_JAMQOO010000003.1, from coordinate 240,588 downwards.
ATGTCCTCGCCGTAGGCCTTCGACGCGCCGTAGAACGAGTCGGGGCGGACGGGGTCGTCGTGCCCGATGACGAGGCCGTGACCCGGTTCGTAAATCTCGGGGGAGAACTCGTCTTCGTAGCCGCCCATGACGTGGTTGGTCGAGAGGAAGACGAACGACTCGATTTCGTTCTCGCGGGCGACTTCGAGCGCGTTGTACATCCCGATGATGTTGGGCTCGAAGATGTCCTCCCACGTGCCGTCGGTGTAGGGGTACGCCGCCATGTGAATCATGGCGTCCTGTCCCGCCGCGGCGTCGTTGAGGGCGTCGTAGTCGGACACGTCGCCGACGACGGTGTCGTAGCCCCCGTAGGGGTGGTCGTCGGGTCGGTCAGAGCGGTTGAAATACGTGAAGTCGTAGGCGTCGTCGTCGTGCAGGTGGTCTATGACTGCGGTGCCGCACCGGCCATAGACGCCGGTCATCAAGACGTCCATACGAATCCACTCTGACCAAATCGTAATAAATTGATGGGTGGCGAAGTCGGGCCGCGCGTCGGAACACTCCGCACCGACCGAACCACCCCGTCGCCACCCGCCCCGCTCAGTTCACGAACGCTGAACGTCGCGTTCCGGACCGGACGACTCGCGGGCGCTCTCACGCGCGTACGACGGGTTCAAGGGTTGACGATGGCTTTATCACGGTTGACTCAGATTGACTGTACCATGCCACTCGCAGACGACCGTGTACGTAGTCGTCTCCGTGGCGTCGCCGTCGGCTTGCTCACGCCGTTCGACGACGACCTGGAGATTCAACACGACAAACTCGAAGCGAACGCGAAGTCGCTTTCCGGCGACGGTATCTCGTCGTTCCTCGCGGCCGCGAACATCAGCGAATATCACTCCCTCACCCAGCAGGAGCGCGTCGACGTGACTGAGACGGCGGTCGACGCGCTCCCCGACAGCGCCTGCGTCCTCGCCGGCGTCGGCGGGTCGACGAAGGCGGCGACTGACCTGATGGACGCCTACGACCGCGTCGGCGTCGACGCCATGATGGTCATGCCGCCGGACCACACGTACGTCCACGAGCGCGGCCTGCTTCGCTACTACGAGAAACTCGACGCCGCGACCGACACGCCGCTCGTTCCCTACGTCCGCGGCTTCGACCCCTCGGTCGCCTTCCTCCGCGACCTCTCTCGCATCGAGGGCGTCGTCGGCGTCAAGTACGCCATCGAGGACCCGGTCAAACTCGGCTCCGCCGTCGCCGCCGCGGACGACGACGTGGTCTGGGTGGACGGCCTCGCGGAGCCGTACGCCGTCTCGTTTTGGAACGAGGGTATCGAGGGGTTCTCGGCGGGGGTCAGTAACTTCCGCCCGGAAATCGGCCTCGCGCTGTTCGATGCGCTCTCCGAGGAGAACTGGGAGCGCGCCCGCGAGATTCGCGACCTGACGCTTCCCTTCCAAGCCCTCCGCGGCGAGACGGGAGAAGACAACGACCTCCCCGGCGCGATCAGCGTTCCGGTGGTGAAGAAGGGCCTCGAACTGGCCGGCCTGCACGGCGGGGCGGTCCGCGAGCCGATTCGGTCGCTGTCGGCCGAAGACGAGCGCCGCGCCGAGGAACTGTACGAGGAGCTGTCCGACGGCGTCGCCCGCGTCATCGACTGACTGGCGATATCGACCCGAGCGCGCACCGACATCCGGCCGCATCGACGACGACTGACCACCACCCACACTGCCTGACGGCTCCCGACTGTGTCGGTCGGAAGCACCCACCACTATCTTTGAGCCCCGAGTCGCGTCTCCGCCTCCCCTACCGTTCGGAGCGGTGCCAGCCCGTCTGGAGGCGACGACCCTCCCCCGCTGCGCTCACCTGTCCCAGACAGCCGAGGGCTGAACCGCCCAAGCCGACCACCGCGGAGTCGCCGTGTTCCTGCCCTCCGTTCGCAGGTGGGGAACGCATTATCGGAGAATTGTGCCGATTATTCCCCTGCAATGATTTCGATGTTCCTCTCTCGCGAACGTGGGTTGTTGTTGACTGTAACGTAGAAATTCGGGCGATTAGGGGGTTTAGTGTTCCCGGGGAACCACCCGATGGAGGCGACGAACGCGCGAATTCGGAGGCACAGTAGCCCAGATATTACAAGCATATGGGTGTAATTTTCCCGCCTCGGGAACCCGGCTGTCGAATCAGGCCGTAGCCCGCGGTGGCGCTCGCCGCGCGTCGGCGGTCGGAGGTAGCGATAAGTAGGTGCGGAGTGTGCGTGACTCACACGGTATGCAGCACGACGATATCCAGCACGACGACGTTCAGTTCCACAACGTCAGGGCGCTCCAGCGGGTCAGACCACACGAGGGGCTTCGACTGCTCCGCGTCCCGGAGGCCGTCAGGAGCGGCCTGAACACCGGCGCGCAGACGCGGATGTGTCACCCGGCGGGGACCGAGATTCGGTTCGTCCCCGAGGGGACGGTTCGAATCACGCTCTCCTCCGAGGAGCGAAACAGCCTCGTTCGACCGTTCTGGGGGGACTTTCAGGCGAGCGGCGAGGAGTTCACGCTCGGCCCGGAGCCGACGACGGTCGAACTGTCCCTCCCGGAGTCGCTTACCGACCTCGACCCGGAGGCGACCGGCGAGATGCGCTATGCGCCCGACGTGTGTCGACTCGTCTTCCCCGGCGACCACCGCGGCGGCCACATCTACTATCACGACGTCGAGGGCGCGCGACGGCCGCCGACCGCCGACGAGGTGCCGAGCCTCCGATACCTCGCGTACGGAACGTCGATTACCGAGGGCGAGGCCCCGTCGGCGGAGATGCTCACGTACGTCAACCAGACGGCTCTCCGACTGGGCGCGGACCCGATAAACCTCGGCTCCTGCGGGACCGCCTACTGCGACCCCGCGATGGCCGACCACATCGCCGCCCGCGACGACTGGGACGTGGCGACGCTCTCGCTTTCGGTGAACATGGTCGGTCGATTCTCGCCCGACGAGTTCCGCGAGCGGGCCGCTGACATGGTCGAAACCGTCGCCGCGGCGAACCCGACGAAACCCGTCGCCTGCATCACGCTGTTCCCGCACGTGCGCGAGTATCAACGCGACCACGAGGAGGCGACGCTCTCCGAGACGTTCCGCCAACACCTCCGCGACGTGGTCGCCGAGTGCGGCTACGACAACGTCCACCTCGTGGAGGGGCCGGACCTCCTGCCGACCGCCAGCGGGATGACGACCGACCTCGTCCACCCCGGCGACGACGCGATGATTCGCGTCGGCGAACGCCTCGCTCGTGAGCTCGAATCTCTCATGGACGATTAACCGGAATACGCGCGATTCAGGCGCTCTCGTGCTCGAATTACCCGAACGAAATCTCCGCGAGCGTAACACCGAAGAACCCCCCTGTTCGATGGAAGGGTATGACCGTCGCCGCAAATCTGGGCTACATGCTCGGGGTGCTCTGCCTCGGGGCGCTAGCGAAGCGTCTCGGCGTCCTCGACAGCGGCCGCCGCGACAAGCTCACGTTCTTCGCGTTCGCCTTCGCGCTCCCCGCGCTCGTGTTCACCTCGACGTACGACCAGCCGATTCGCGAGGTCATCGAACCGACGCTCCTCCTGGGTTTCTGGCTCGTCCTCTTCACCATGCTGTTCGTCGGCTGGGTCGTCCACCGCCGGGTGTCGCCGGACTCGGCCCGCAGCGTCGCCATCGTCCAGTCGTACTACTCGAACCTCGGCTTCCTCGGCCTCCCGCTCGTCAAGTCGACGTTCGGCTCGCTGGCGTCGGCGAAGGCGGCCGTCATCCTCGGCGTCGGCGCGCTCACGCACGTCCCGCTCACCATCACCGTCCTCGTCCTCGTCAACGGCGCTGACGTATCGTTCAGAGAGGAGTTCGTCGGCGTGCTCAAGACGCCGGTCATCCCGGCGCTCGTGTTGGGGCTCGCCTTCTCCGGGCTCGGCCTCGGCGTCCCCGGCGTCCTCCTGACGGGTCTCAACGCGCTCTCCTCGCTCGCGCTCCCCGTCGCGCTGCTCTCTATCGGCGCGTCGCTCACCGTCTCCACCGAGTCGTTCGACTTCCGCACCGTCGGCGCCGTCGTCGGGAGCAAGGTCGTCCTGATGCCGCTTCTCGCCTTCGCCGTGTTCTCGACGTTCGCGACGAGTTGGTCGACGGTCCAAGCCGGCGTGACGATGCTCGCGACGCCGACCGCCGTCTCGTCGTTCGTCTACGCGAACGAACTCGGCGGCGACGCCGACCTCGCGTCGATGAACGTGTTCGCCACGACCGCCGTCTCGGTCGCGACGCTCTTCGTCGTTCTCCAGTTCCTGCTCTGAGTCGGCGGCTCGTCGCTCTTTCTTCGAATGGTCCAAATTCGCGTGCCCCACGCCCGGTGTCGCTCACGAGCGCGGGCCGGCCACCGGCGTTCGGCATGAGAAGCTTACTTAGTGATGGGTGTGCATGGCTAGGTCGAATGTCGAGAACCTACGGTAACTTCATCGACGGCGAATGGACCGACTCCCAGTCGGGAGAGACGTTCGAAGTGACGAACCCCGCGGCGGCCGGCGAAGTCGTCAGCGTCCACCCCGCGTCCACCGAGGCGGACGTCGAGGCGGCGCTCGACGCGGCCGTCGCCGCGCAGGACGAGTGGGCGTCGACGCCCGGCCCGTCCCGCGGCGCGATTCTCCGCGAGGCAGGTAACAACCTCGAAGCGCGGAAGGACGAGGCGACCGAGGTGCTCGTCCGCGAGGAGGGCAAGACGCGCTCCGAGGCGGGCGGCGAGGTACAGCGCGCAATCGACATCTTCCACTACTACGGCGCGAAGGCGCGGGACGTCGGCGGCACCGTCAAGTCGGCGAGCGCCCCCGGAAAGGACCTCTACACGAAGCACGAACCCCTCGGGACGGTCGCGCTCATCACGCCGTGGAACTACCCCATCGCCATCCCGGTGTGGAAGCTCGCCCCGGCGCTCGCCGCCGGCAACACCGCGGTCCTCAAGCCGGCGTCAGAGGCACCGGGCGTCGTCGCTATCGTCCTCGAATGCCTCGACGACGCGGGCCTGCCGGCCGGCGTGGCGAACACAATCACCGGGTCCGGGAGCGAGGTCGGCGGCCCGCTCATCGAGAGCGAGCGCATCGACGGCGTCTCCTTCACCGGGAGCACCGCCGTGGGGACGATGGTCGCCGAGACGGCCGCGGTCGACCTCAAGCGCGTCCAGTGTGAGATGGGCGGCAAGAACCCGACCGTCGTGATGCCCAGCGCGGACATCGAAGACGCCGCCGAGACCGTCGGCGTCGGCGCGTTCGGCACGACCGGCCAGTCGTGTACGGCCACCTCGCGCGCCATCGTCCACGAAGACGTCTACGACGAGTTCGTTGCGGCCGTCTCGGACTACGCCGAGTCGCTCGTCGTCGGCGACGGCCTCGACGACCCCGACGTGGGCCCGCACGTCTCCGAGAGCGAACTCTCTTCGACGCTCGAATACATCGACATCGGCTCCGCCGAGGGCGCGACGCTCGAAGCCGGCGGGAGCAGGCTCTTCGGCGACGACTACGACGACGGCTACTTCGTCGAGCCGACGGTGTTCTCCGGCGTCGAAAACGACGCTCGCATCGCCCAAGAGGAGATTTTCGGCCCCGTGCTCGCGGTCGTCAAAGCCGACTCGTTCGAGGACGCGCTCGCCCTCGCCAACGACGTCGACTACGGCCTGTCTGCCAGCATCGTCACGCAGGACCTCAGCGAGGGCAAACGCTTCGTCAACGAGGTCGAAGCGGGCGTCGCGAAAATCAACGAGAAGACGACCGGCCTCGAACTCCACGTCCCCTTCGGCGGCTACAAGGACTCGTCGACCAACACGTACCGCGAGCAGGGCGACGCCGGACTCGACTTCTTCTCGTCGGTGAAGACCATCTACGAGAACTACTGAGCCGCGGGCCCCCGCGCGCTCAGGAAAACTTCGTGTTCAGTTCGATGACGTTCGCGGCGCTCCGGACGTAGTCCGCGAGTTCGCCGTGCAGGCGGTCTTCGGTGAACCGACTCGACGGACCGGTGATGCTTATCGCGCCGAGGATGGTCTCGTCGTTCTTGACGGGCGCGGAGACACAGCGCAGACCGTTGATGTTCTCCTCGTCGTCGATGCCGTAGCCCTGCTCGCGGATGGTTTCGAGTTCCTCGAACAGTTCTTCGGGGCTGGTGATGGTGTTCGCCGTCTTCGGCTCGTACTCCATCTCCGCCGCAATCTCCTCGATGCGCTCGGCGGGCAGATACGCGAGAATCGTCTTGCCGAGCGACGTGGAGTACATCGGCTGTTGGGTCCCCACCCGGGAGAGCGTCTCGACGGCGTGGTCTCCCTGGGCCTTGTGGAGGTACGAGACCATCCCGTACTCCTCGACGCCGAACTGGACGATTTCGCCCGTCTCATCGGCCAGCGAGTCGACCTCCTTCTGGACGATGTCGAAGTTCCCTATCTGGTCGCGGACGTGCGAGGCGACGTCGAGAAACCGCAGTCCGAGCCGGTAGCCGTCGCCCTCGCGCACGATGATACGCCGCTCTTCGAGCGTTCGGAGGTGGCTGTGGACGGTGCTCTTGGAGTGACCGAGCTCGTCGGCGATTCTCGTCACGCCGATACCCGCCTCCTCCTGTAGGAGGTCGATGATGTTGAACGCTATCTGGACCGAGCGGATGGTTCGGCCGGGGCGTTTGTTCGGTTGGGGGCTCATGGTGTGACAGTCGGACCAAAGCCGTATATATCTGTTCCCGCTTGGGGAACGCCCCGTTTTGGCGACCGAGCACCCCCGAGGCGTCCCGGCCGGCCGAGTGGCGCACACGGCCGCCGACCCGCGGCGGCGCGCGGGCATGGGATACATTTTTCATCCTCGGACGTATTCGTGTGGGTACCGTACCCATGCCAGCAGACGAGCTTACACCAGTCCAGCGCGCCGCCTCGTATCTCCGGTCTTTGGACATCGACGGTCAGTCGTGGATCACCGGCGTCGCCATCAACGGCCTGCTCGCCGAGGGCGGAGACGAGTCGGTCGAGCGCGCGAAACGCCTCGTCGATACCGCGGTGGCGACCCAGAACGACGCCGGGCAGTTGAGCTACGGGCCGAGCTACCCGATAGAGGTGTTCAGCCACGGCCGCGAGTACGAGGCGAGCTGGGAGCTGACCGTCAAGAAGTGCATGAACACGAACAACAGCACCGCCATCGGTCACGGCGTCCTCGACTTCTACGACCGGACGGGCGAGGACCGCTACCTCGACGCGGCCGAGCGCGCCTACGAGTCGCTTCTGTCCTTCGAGCGGACCGAGGACGGCGGCATCCCCCACCACGACCCCGAACTCGCGGGCATCAAGTCGCTGTGGATAGACTCCGTCTACATGATGTGTCCGTTCCTCGCCCGCTACGGCGAGGCCGCGGGCGACGCCGACGCCTTCGACGAGGCGGTCGACCAGATTCTGATTCACGCCGCGCACCTCCGCGACGGCCACACGGGGCTGTTCCGACACATCTGGGTCGAACAGCCGAACCACTACCCGCAGGGCGCGTTCTGGGCGCGCGGCAACGGCTGGGCCGCCGCCGCGTCGGCCGACGTGCTCGAACGGCTCCCCGAGGACCACCCGAAGCGCGACGACCTCCTCGACCTGTTCCGGTCGCACTGCGAGGCGCTGCTCCCGCTCCAAGACGGCAGCGGCTTCTGGCACAACCTCGTCGACGACCCGCACACGCCGCTGGAGTCGTCGGGGACGCTCATGTTCGCCTACGCCTTCGCCCGCGGCATCGACCTCGGTATCCTCGACGAGGAGACCTACCGCCAACCCGCCGAAGACGGACTCGCGGCCGTCTCCCGCGTCGTCGGCGACGAGGGCGCGGTCAACCGCGTCGCCGGGCCGCCGGGCGGTCCCGAAGCACCCCTGACGGACACGCCTTACGGGCAGGGCTGGTTCCTGATGGCCGCGGCCGCGCTCGACTGAGACCTTCGACCTCGGCGTCCTTCTCGACTCGTTCCGAGCCGGCACCACAGTTATGCGCCCCGGCGCACAGTGACGAACGAACGCGAGCGACAGAAGACACTATGACCTACCACGCAGGCATCATCGGCACGGGCGGCATCGCAGGGATGGGCATCCTCGGCATGCACGACGAGGAAGCCATCGGCAGAGAGAAAATCGACGCGAGCCACGCGGGCGGCTACGCCGCGACCGACGACGTCGAACTCGTCGCCGTCGCCGACGTGGACGAGTCGAAACTGGACACCTTCGGCGAGGCGTGGGATATCCCAGCGGACCGCCGGTACGTCGGCCACGAGGCGATGCTCGAAGCCGAGGACCTCGACGCCGTGTCGGTCTGCACGCCGTCGTTCCTCCACCGCGACCACGTCGTCGACGCCGCGCGCTCCGCCGCCGGCCCCTCGGTCATCTGGTGCGAGAAGCCCATCGCGTCGTCCGTCAGCGACGCCGAGGAGATGGTCGCCGTCTGCGACGAGACCGACACGGAACTCGTCATCAACCACTCGTTCCGGTTCACGGACAAGCTTCGTCGACTCCGCGACCTCGTCCGCGAGGAGGGCATCCTCGGCGACGTGAAGTCCGTGAGCGCGCAGTACCGCATGGAACTCATGCGGAACTCCACGCACGTCCTCGACACGCTCGTCTACCTCCTCGACGCGCGGGCGTCGCGGGTGAGCGGGCACATCACCGGCGAGAACGAGGCGCTCGACGCGCTGGACGCCACGGAGTCGGTCGTCGATGCCGGCGGCGGCGGGCACGTCGTCATGGACGACGGCACGTTCGTCACCGTGGACTGCACGATCCCGCGCGACGTCTCCTCGATGACGCTGAGTTTCATCGGCACCGAGGGCAAACTCTACATGAACAACGACGACGGCGAGTGGCGCTACTGGTCGCTCGAAGACGGCGAGCACGTCGAGCGACCGCTCCCCGGCATCGAGGGCGCGTGGACGTGGGAGGACGACTACGAGGGGTCGTTCGCCAACGCGGCGGCCCACGTGCAGGACCTTCTCGACGGGCAGGTGGAGAACTACTCGCCCGGCGGCGCGGCCACTCGCTCGCTCGAAATCATCGTCGGGTTCTACCTCTCGCACTACACCGACTCGACGGTCGATGTCCCGCTTCCGGGGCCGCTCCGCGAGGTGCCTATCACGTCGTGGTAGTCCGCGGGCGGTCGGTTCGTCGCTCATGACGGAAAGCCATCCGGCATGGCCGGACGCTCGCTCACCGTCGGCGTTCACCGATAACGTTCCGAATATACGTGACTGACGCGCTGTCGGCACGGAGTAGCGCCGTTTCGTGACGCGTGCCCGCGGTCGCCTACGGCGTCACCGATTCGAGCCCGACCGCCGAGCGATTCCTTCGAGAATCCGGTCGGAATCACGTCCGAATTACATTTCTATGGGCGTAATGATTCGTGGGCGTACGACCCGCATTGACGGCGGGAGTGCGCAACTAGCCCTGCGTTCTCGCCTCGACGGACGACCGCAACTGGTCGGTTCCGTCCCGAACGAACTTCCGATATCGCCGGACGGCCATCCGGCAGAGCCGGAGATTCGAGACATTCGGAGAATCGCCCCGACATTCGGGTTAAAGTGGCAAAAGACGGGGACCTACGGGGATTGATTCGATACTGATGGTGTTGATAAATTCGGTCGGCACGGCGTTTCGTCCGCCATGTCCGGACAATCCTCGTTTTTCGGGCGTCAGACCATCCGGTAGACTTCGTCCATCCAACTGTCGTCGGTCTCGACGGTGATACCGCTCATGACCTCCGCCCAGTCGGCCTGCGCCTCGCTGTTGTCCATCACTTCTTGGATGGCCTCGGGGTCGTCGACTTCCATGAAGCCGAAGACGTGGCCGTTCTTCTCGAAGACGCTGTAGGTCCGCAGGCCGGCGTCAGAGTCCAAGTAGGCCGATTCGAGCGCCTCGGGGACGTTCTCGTGTTTCGTTCGGTACTCCTCTCGCTTGCCGTCTTCTATCTCCAGGTGGAACGCGATTCGCGCCATACGGCCTCCGATTCGGCGGCACCCGTCTTAGCTTTTCGGCGGGTAAGATTTAGTACGGGGACGCCCGTCGTCGATTGTAATGATAGATTCTCACACCCACGCGTGGGGTGCCGCGAGTCCGGACCACCCGTGGACCAACGGCCCCATCTTGGACCTCGTGGACAGCTTCGACGTACACACCGTCTACACCGCCGACCGCTTGCTCGCCGACATGGACCGAAACGGCGTGGACGAGGCCGTCGTCGTGGGCTATCCCATCTGCGACTGGACGGACAACTGGTACACCCGCCGGGTCGCCGCCGAGCACGACCGACTCCACGGCGTCGTGATGCTCGACCCCTTCGCCGACGACGCCGTCGAGCGCCTCGACCGATGCATGGAGACCGACGGCGTCCTCGGCTTCCGACTGGGCGCGGCCTGCCCGTACGACCGGATGTGGGAGACGTTCGACCCGAGCGTGACGTGGCTCAGAGAGAGCGTCGAGGAGACCGCCTTCTGGGAGGCCGCGGTCGAACACGACGCCACGGTCCAGATTCTCTGCGACCACGGGCAACTCGACCAGGCGCTCGAACTCGTCGAGACGTACCCCGAACTCACCTACCTGTTCGACCACTTCGCCCACGCGGGCCCGGACACGCCCACCGACGAGGGGACGTTCGGCCGCTTTGCCGACCTCGCGGAACACGACTCGGTCGCGGTGAAGGTCTCGGAGATCGTCCACATGTCCGACTCGGCGTTCCCCTATGCCGACATGCACGACCACGTCCGGTGGCTCCTCGACACCTTCGGGCGCGAGCGGGTCGTCTGGGGTTCCGACTATCCGAACGTCAGCGACGTGGCCAGCTACGCGGAGGCGTGCAACTGGCTCAAGCAGGTCGACTCGCTGTCGGCGGCCGACCGGTCGTGGCTGACCGGGAAGTCGTTCCGGCGGCACGTCGACCTCGGGTGAGCGTGACGGTCGCTCAAGCGCGCTCGCTCGGCTGCGTCATTCGCCACCCGTCGAGCCGTGACACGCGATTCTCACCGACATATTTATTATAATGAACTATAGTGGTTTGTAATGGCACATCATGACAGACAGTGGTTCACAGAACCGGCTCAGTAGGCGGCGGTACGTGACCGGGTTCGGAGCGGGTCTCACGGCGGCGTTGGCGGGTTGTATGGGTGGCGGAAACGACGGTGGCGGCGGTTCCGGCGGCGGCGGGTCCGGGTCGCAGTCCCTCGACTTCTGGCTGTTCGGCGGCATTCCCGCAGAGCGGGAGTACATCAGCAATCACTACAGCGGCTACGGCGACCACGACGTCACCTACCAGCACCAAGAGTGGGGACAGAAGTACCAGATTATCGCGTCCGCGGCGGCCAACAACAACCTCCCGGACGTGATGGCCGGCCAGACCCAGCAGATTCCGGACTACGTCGGCGCGAGCGCAATTCAGCCGCTCGACCAAGAGCAGTTCGCCGACCAGTTGGAGGAGATAAACAGCCGGTTCATTCAGGCGAACGTCGACACCCAGATTTACGACAGCCTCGGCGACACCGACGGGGAACGACAGTGGGGGCTCCCCGGCGGCTACGCCGACCTCGGTCCGTTCGTGGACATCCGAACCGACTACCTCGAACAGACGAGCTTCGACAGCCCGCCGCGCAACTGGGAGGAACTCATCCAACTCGGCGAGGAGATGCAGGAGCTCGACGAGGTGTCGGCGGCAATTACCGCGCCGGGAACCGACTTCGGCCTGACGACCGGGTACTTCATCGGCTTCGTCTACGCCAACGGCGGTCGGTACTTCGACCCCGAGACGCTGGAGGCGACGGTCGACCAACCCGGCTTCGTCGACGCCGTCAAGCTCTATCAGGACATCGCCGAGGCCGGGCTGTTCCCCGACTCGATGGCCGAGAACGACCACATCGGTGCGGGACGGCTCCTCCGCGAGGGCGAGTCCGGCATCTTCATCACGTACTCGCACGCCAACGCGGTCTACCAGACGACCGGCGCGCCGCAGGCGTGGCTGGACGGCGAGGGCCACACCGTCACCCGCGCGCCGCTTCCGGACAGCCCGTCGGGGAGCTTCGAACCTCGCGACCTGCTCTTGCAGAACGCGCAGGGCTTCATGCTCGGCAACGGCACCGACTCGGAGGCCGAACTGCAGGCCGCGTTCGACTTCACCGAGTGGTGGAACTCCGAAGAACAGCTCGCGCCGTGGACCTACGACGCCGAGAACGACGTGGGCATCCGCGGGCGCGTCCCGACGCTCAAGAGCGCCTTCGAGGACCCGAGTGACCTCTTCCGGAGCCAGTTCGGCGACCTCGTGACGCTGTACGAGAACGACGACCTGTTCACGCGCACCTCGCGGTTCCCGTCGTTCTCGGGCATCGCGTCGGTCCAGAGCATCATCAACACCGAGGTCATCCAGCCGGTCGTCCTCGGCAACGCGACGGCCGAAGAGGCCTGTAGCACCGCCAACGAATCGGTTCAGGAAGTCATCGACGAGGAGCTCGCCTGACGATGCGACTCGAACCGTCGCTCGAACGACGGCGGCCCAACGGCGGTGAGTTACGGCCATGAGTTACTCGAAGCAGGCGAGGGGCTCGTTCGAGAGCGTCTCCGAGCGGATTCCGGAGGGTGTCAAGGTGTACCTCCCGGTCCTGCCGGTGACGGCGCTCGTCGGACTGTTCATCCTCTACCCCATCGCGCAAGCCATCTATTCGAGCTTCTTCAACAAAGACCTGCTCGCGCCCAGCGAGGCCGAGTTCGTCGGACTGGCGAACTACGCCGAAATCTGGTCGAATCCGACTATCCATCAGGTCCTGTGGAACACGCTCATCTGGGTCGTCGTCGGCAGTTCCGCCGCTATCGTCCTCGGCTTCCTGATGGGCTGGCTCCTCCACGAGAAGCTCCCGTACACGAGCGTCGCGAGCGCAATCGTGCTCATCCCGTGGGTCCTCCCGCGGGTCGTCGGCGCGTCCATCTGGCAGTTCATGTTCGGCGGGTCGCAGGGCATCATCAACGAACTGCTCGTCCAGCTCGGCGTCATCGACGAGTACATCGTCATGCTCGGCTCGACGGAGCTCTCGTTGTGGCCCCCCATTATCGGGATGATTTGGCGGCTCGCACCGCTTTTCGCGCTGTTGACGCTCACGTCCTTGCAGGGCATCGACGAGCATCTCTACGAGGCCGCGCGCATGGACGGCGCGACACCGTGGGAGCAGTTCCGGTTCATCACCATCCCGATGATGCGGTACAACCTCGCCATCGGGTTCCTCCTGATGCTCATCTACAACATCAGGAACTTCTCGATGATTTGGGTGATGACGAAGGGCGGCCCCGGCGTCTCCAGCAGCACGCTCCCGGTCATGATTTACCGGACGGCGTTCGTCGACTTCGACGTGGGGCTGGCGTCGGCGCTGTCGCTCATCCTGTTCGTCGTCCTGCTCGTGTTCTCGTACTACTACATTCAGGTGTACGACCAAGTGCGGGGTGACGTCTGATGGCGGCGCAAGACCCCGACCCGGCCGCCGAGTTCCGGCGGAACGAGTCGTGGCTGTTCGACACCACGCCGGGCGCGTACGTCCGCAAGACGGCGGTTTCGCTCCTGACGCTCGTCGTCTTCGCGTTCGTCCTCTTCCCGCTGTACTGGATGGTCGTGACGGCGTTCAAGACCACCGCGGAGATTCAGCAGATTCCGCCGACGGTGTACCCGAACGACTTCTCGTTGGAGGGCTTCCGGCTCGTCGTCGAGTCGTCGATTCAGGCGGGCGGCTACACCTCGCTTTTCGCTAACCTGTTCGGCTGGCAGGCGTCGTCGGCCATCGACATCGACATCCTGTCGCTCGTGCTGAACAGCCTGAAAGTCGCGATCGGCGCGGGCGCAATCGCGCTCGTCTTCGGGACGGCCGCGTCGTACGTGCTCTCGCGCCGCGACTTCGCCGGGAAGAACGCGCTCATGAGCATCTTCCTCGCGTCGCTGATGTTCCCCGGGACCGCCATCATGGTCCCCGAGTGGGAACTCGTCTCGGCGCTCGGCCTGTTCAACACGCACCTCGTGTTGATCTTCATCTACGGCGCGATGACCGCGCCGTTCGTCGTCTGGCTGATGAAGGGCTTCTTCGACGACTTCCCGGACTCGATTATCGAGGCCTCCCGCATCGACCAGTGTAGCTCGATAGAGACGTTCTGGTACGTCATCGTCCCGATGGCGCGGAACTCGCTCATCGCATCGTTCATCTTCGCGTTCCTCCTCGCGTGGAACGAGCTGGTGTTCGCGCTGACGCTCCTCGACAACTCGCGGTACACGGTTCCGCCGGGGCTCCTGACGTTCGTGCAGGGGTTCAACACCCAATGGAACGTCGTCGCCGCGGCCTCCATCATCATCTCGCTTCCCGTCCTGCTCGGACTGGCCTACATCCAGCGCTACTTCGTGCAGGGACTCACCGGCGGCGCGATTAAGGGATAACACCCTTCTCCCGCCGTCTCGACGTACCGAGCGCCCCGGTCAACGTTTGCCGTCGGTCGCTAGGTTTAAGAGGCGCAACACGCTAATGATTTACAATGACACACCTCACAGTAGACGGTGTCACGAAGATTTTCGGCGACCCGGACAAAGACGGCGTCGTCGCAGTCGACGAACTCGACATTGACGTTGAAGACGGGGAGTTTCTCGTTTTGCTCGGCCCGAGCGGGTGCGGGAAGACGACGACGCTCCGGATGATCGGCGGACTGGAGACGCCTACCTCCGGTGAGATTCGCTTCGACGACGTCGTCGTCAACGACATCAAAGCCCGCAACCGCGACGTGGCGATGGTGTTCCAGGACTTCGCGCTCTACCCGCATATGACCGTCCGAGAGAACCTCGGGTTCGGCCTCAAGCGGGAGGACAACGGCATGTCGACGGCGGACGTCAACGAGCGGGTCGAGGAAGTGGCGACGATGCTCGAAATCGAACAGCTCCTGAACAACAAGCCCGCACAGCTCTCGGGCGGGCAGAAACAGCGCGTCGCGCTCGGCAGAGCGATCATCCGCGAGCCGCGGCTGTTCCTGTTCGACGAGCCGCTCGCGAACCTCGACGCGAAGCTCCGCAAGACGATGCGGACCGAAATCGACGAACTGCAGTCCGAGGTCGGAATCACCTCCGCGTACGTCACCCACAACCAGGAGGAGGCGATGACCATCGCCGACAAAATCGCCGTCCTCAACGACGGCGCGCTCCAGCAGTTGGGCCGCCCGGAGGAGGTGTTCAACGAGCCCGCGAACCTCTTCGTCGCGCAGTTCGTCGGGAGTCCGGACATGAACATCTACGACGGCGTCGTCGAGGAGGCCGCCGACGGCGTTCGCGTCGAACTCGACGGCGTGAGCTTCGAACTGCCGAGCGACGCCCTCGACGCGGAGGTGCCGCCCGGCGGCGTCAACGTCGGCTTCCGGCCGCAGGACTTCTACCAGACGGGGAAGCGGCGCGCCGACGGACTGACCTTCGACGTCGATATCCGCGTCATCGAGCCGGTCGGAACGAAAGCCATCGTTCACGGCGACGGCCCCATGGGCGACGTCACCGCCGAAATCGGCGAGTTCCACGGGCTGTCGGCCGGTGACACGCTGTCGCTTTCCATCGCGCCCGAACACGTCTACCTGTTCGACGCCGAGACGGAGGCGCTGCGCAAGGGCCGGCGTATCGAGAACCGGGCGTCCGTCCAATCGCAGTCCCAGTCGTCGGAGTCGGACGGCGTCGAAATATAACTCGGCGCGACTGCCGCCCAGCAAACGTCAGCGGGCGTGGTGTCTCGCGGCACGCAGAGCCGCGGCTTCAGCCGCGCTACGGCCGAAATTCTCCGACCGCACCCAAACATATTAATCGGTGTGTTCACATGGTGTAACCGAGACGAACTCACACGGTTATTCGCAACTATGAAAGCCATTATTCAGACCGGGCCGCGCTCGGTAGAGACACAGGAGCGGGAGGTCCCCACACCCAGTGCAGACGAACTGCTCATCAAGGTCCACACCGCGGGACTCTGCGGCAGCGACGCCCACGCCTACAAGTACGACGGCGGCTACGAGTGGATTCCCATCCCGCGTATCATGGGCCACGAGTACTCCGGGACGGTCGCGGAGGTCGGCGAGAACGTCGAGACGTTCGAGGTCGGCGACAAGGTCGTCGAGGAGCCGATTCACGACTGCGGTCACTGTTTCCAGTGTCAGAACGGCCAGCCCAACGTCTGCCAGAACTTCTCGATTACGGGGATGCACCGCGACGGCGCGTACACGGAGTACGTCACCGTCACGCCAGAGCACGTCCACGCGGTGCCCGAGGGCGTCCCCCTCGAACACGCCGCCATCACCGAGCCGACGAGCATCGCCACGCGCGCGGTCCTCGACCAGTCGGTGACGACGCCCGGCGACAACGTCCTCGTTGAGGGGCCCGGCCCCATCGGCATGCTCGTCGCCGCCGTCGCCGACTCCCTCGGCGCGAACGTCGTCGTCTCCGGGCTCGGACAGGACGCGGCGTATCGCCTCCCGCTGCTCGAAGACCTCGGCATCGATACGGTGAACCTCCAGGAGGAAGGCGTCCTCGACGAGCGGGTCGAGAGCCAGACCGACGGCATCGGCTTCGACGTGGTCTTCGACGCGACGGGCCACCACAGCGGCGTGGTCTCCGGCAACGACGTGGTCCGTAAGGGCGGCCAAATCGTCGTCGTCGGCATCCCGAACTCGCCGAGCGAACTCAGCCTCACCTCGACCGTTCGCGGTGAAATCGACATCAACACCTCCTACGGCTCGACGTGGACGAACTTCGAACAGGCGCTCCGTCTCATGGAGCGCGGCGAAATCGCGGTCGACAAGATTCTCGACACCTCCTACGGCATCGACGACCCGGCCGAGGCGTTCGAGGCGTTCCTCGACTCCGAGACCTGCAAGCCGGTCTTCCAGTTCGACGGCTGAGCGACCCCGCTTTCCGGCCGCGAACCGTCCGACGACAGAAACTATTTTACCCGTGCCGATTGGATGTGAGAACGTACCAAACAAATCATGGAGATTACAGACATCTCAGCGACGAAAATCAGCAACGAGTCGTGGGGCGAGTTCATCGAGTTCCCGCTCGTCACCATCATGTCGAAGTACGACGAGTACCGCAACGTCGACGGCGAGAACCCGCAGGCCCGCCGCAAGTGGATGGGGCCGGTGGGCGACGTGGTGGTCGAAGTCGAGACGGACGCGGGCATCACCGGTGTCGGCGTCGGTAACTGGGGCACCGGAGCCATCGCGACCGTCGTCGAGGAGACGCTCTCGAAAATCGTCGTCGGCGAAGACCCGGCACAGCGCGAGCTTCTCTGGGAACAGATGTACCGCGCCACGCTCCCGTTCGGCCGGAAGGGCGTCGCCATCATGGCCATCAGCGCGGTCGACCAGGCGCTGTGGGACATCGCCGGGAAGGAAGCCGGCAAGCCGGTGTACGAACTGCTCGGCGGCCCCACCAAAGACGAGATTCCCGCCTACGCGTCGAACCTCCACCCCGTCGACATGGAGAAGCTCGAACGCGAGGCCGTCCAGTACGTCGAGGAGGGCTTCGACGCGATGAAGCTCCGCTTCCTCCACGGCCCCGAGGACGGCCGCGCGGGCATGAAGAAAAACGAGGAAATCGTCGCGACGGTCCGCGACGCCGTCGGCGACGACATCGAAATCGCGGGCGACGCCTACATGGGCTGGTCGGTCAAGTACGCAAAGGAGATGACCAAACGCCTCGGCAAGTACGACATGGCGTGGGTCGAGGAGCCGGTCATCGCCGACGACATCTCCGGCTACGCCGAGGTTCGCGAGGCCGCGCCGATGCCGATTTCGGGCGGCGAACACGAGTTCACCCGCTGGGGCCACGAGGACCTCCTCGAAGAGGGCGCGGTCGACATCCTTCAGCCCGACGTGGGTCGCGTCGGCGGTATCACGGAGCTCCAGAAGGTCGCCGACATGGCCGAAGTCCACGACGTGCCCGTCATCCCGCACGCCGGCACGAATCCGACGCTCCACGCCATCGCCGGGCACACGAACATGCCGATGGCGGAGTACTTCCCGACCCCCGAGTGGTTCGAGGAGCGACAGGAGAAACGCGAGTCGACCTACGCCGACGCCATCTTCCAGAACCCGCCGTCGCCCGAAAACGGGTCGATTCCGCTCCCCGACGAACCCGGCGTCAGCACCCAACTGAACCGCGAGGCGCTCGAACACTTCGCCATCGAGTGACGATGTCTGACATCAGCTTCGAGTACAACGTCCCCGTCTTCGCCGGCGCGCCCGACGAGGGGTCCGAGCCGACGCACCGCGACACGCCGCAGTACGAGGCGCTCGACTGGGAGGCGACCAAGATGGGCGTCCAGAAGGCGGAGGAACTCGGCTTCGACGCGGCGTGGGCACCCGACCACCTGCTGTTGGGCCGCGACCACGCCGAGTACGAGTGCTGGACGCTGCTGTCGGCCATCGCCGGCTTCACGGAGGACATCAACCTCGGCTCGCTCGTCCTCTGTAACGACTACCGCAACCCGGCGCTCGTCGCCAAGATGGCCGCGACGCTCGACGTGATTTCCGACGGGCGACTGGAACTCGGTCTCGGCGCGGGCTGGCACGAGCCGGAGTACGACGCCTACGGCTGGGAGTACCGCGACGGCTTCGAGCGCCTGATGCGGCTCGACGAGTCCATCCGTCTCATGAAGCGCATGTGGGCCGCCGGGACCGACGGCGCGAGCTTCGACGGGAAGCACTACCAAATCGAGGACGCCTACTGCGTTCCGGGTCCCGTACAGGACCCCCATCCGCCCATCCTCGTCGGCGGACAGGGCGAGGAGGTCACGCTCAAACTCGTCGCCAAGCACGCCGACGTGTGGAACACCGACGTGTTCAACGGCGACGTGGAGACGCTCGAACACAAAATCGGCGTCATCGAAGACCACTGCGAGACCGTCGGCCGCGACCCCGACGACATCGAGTACTCGTGGGACGGCCACGTCATCTGCACCCGCGACGAGGAGAAGTTCGACCGCCTGCTCGACCTGATGACGCCCATCCAGTTCGAAGCGGAGTATCAGGACCAAGCGCCCATCGTGACGGAGGAAGACGCCCGGGAGTACTTCATCATGGGGACGCCCGAGGAGTGCGCGGAGGCCATCGAGCGCCGCATCGACGCGGGCGTGACGAAGTTCCAGGGCTGGTTCATCGACTTCCCCGACACCGACGGCATGGAACTGTTCGCGGACGAAGTCATCCCGCAGTTCAGCTGAGGCACCCTGCGGGTCGACCGCGCCGCGGTCGGTCCGCTTTTTCGTTCTGGATTTCACTCGTTGATTCGTTTTTCACGTTGTTTGGTTATCACCGCATAGACCCCGTGAGCGCCATCACTTCGCCATTTCAGACGCGCTGGAACACGTTCTTCGACGCTGGTTCACTTCCGGCCATAGCGGAAAGACCTTTGAAGGATGGAGTTTCATAACTAACTATGACGTCAGACGTTCCGGTCAACGCGGTCAAAATCTCGCTCGAACTCGTCGACCTCTTGCGGGAACTCGACGGGGCGGGCGTCTCGGAGGTAGCCAAGCGACTGGACAAGCCCACCAGCACGATTCACGACCACCTGCGGACGCTGGAGCAACAGGAGTACCTCGTCAAGGAGGACGACACCTACTACGTCAGCACTCGCTTTCTCCAACTGGGTGCGCACGCGCGGTCCCGCCAGAAGGTGTTCAAAATCGCGCGTCCCGAGATAAACGAACTCGCGCAGGTGACCGGCGAGCACGCGAACCTGATGATAGAGGAACACGGCGTCGGCGTCTTCCTGTACCGCTCGCGGGGTCCCGACGCCGTCAGGCTGGACACCCACGCAGGGATGCGCGTCCCGCTACAGACGACCGCGCTCGGGAAGTCCATCATGGCGAACCGGCCGCGAGAGGAGGTCGAACGAATCCTCGACCGCCACGGCTTGGAGGCGGTGACGGACCGGTCTATCACCGACCGCGAGGAACTGTTCGACGTGTTGGAACAGGTCCGCGAGCGCGGCTACTCGTACGACGACGAAGAGCGCGTCAAGGGCATGCGCTGTGTGGCCGCGCCGATACTCAACGAGGACGACTACGCCATCGCCGCCGTGAGCGTCTCGGGGCCGAAAAGCCGGATGCGAGAGGAGCGGTTCACCGAGGAACTGCCGAACCAGATTCTCAAGAGCGCGAACGTCATCGAGGTGAACCTGACGTACTCGTAGTTGACCACCTCGCGCCCGCGTTTCCGCCCGGCCGTCGTAATGCTGCGTAGAGCGCAACAGTTACGTATCACGGTGTGGCAGACTGTAACGATGCAACTCGTTCGATACACCGCGGGCGGTGCCCCCGAATGGGGCGTCCGCCGCGACGACGACGTCGTCCCGCTCTCCGGCCTCCGCGAAGACGTCACCGTCCAGAACCTGAACAGCCCCGGCTTCCTCACCGTCGTCGAGGACGCCGCGGACGCCGCCGAGGACCAGTCGGTCCCCGTCGAGGACGTGAAGCTCCTCGCGCCCGTCCCGCGCCCCGGAAAAATCGTCTGCGTCGGGCTCAACTACCACGACCACGCCGAAGAACAGGACGAAGAAGTCCCCGAGCGCCCGCTCCTGTTCGGTAAGGCCGGCACGTCCGTCACGAACCCCGGCGACCCCATCGTCCACCCGGCGGCCATCGACGAGGTCGACTACGAGGTCGAACTCGGCGTCGTCATCGGGCAGACGGCCAAGAACGTGGACGCCGAGGACGCCTTCGACTACGTCGCGGGCTACACCGCCATCAAC
Source organism: Haloferax sp. S2CR25 (assembly GCF_031624535.1). Classification (NCBI taxonomy): domain Archaea; kingdom Methanobacteriati; phylum Methanobacteriota; class Halobacteria; order Halobacteriales; family Haloferacaceae; genus Haloferax; species Haloferax sp. S2CR25. Next base: position 219,826 of record NZ_JAMQOO010000003.1, on the reverse strand, counting down.
GACGTGAGCGGCCGCGACGCGCAGTTCGACGACGGCCAGTTCTTCCGCGGCAAGAGCTACGACACCTTCGCCCCGATGGGGCCGACGTTCGTCCCCGAGGGCGACGTCGACCCGCACGACCTCGACGTGGCCTGTCGCGTCAACGGCGAGACGAAACAGGAGTCCAACACCTCCGAGTTCATCTTCGGCGTCGACGAGGTCGTCGAGTACATAAGCGGCATCACGACGCTCCGACCGGGAGACGTCATCTCCACCGGCACGCCCGGCGGCGTCGGCATCTTCCGCGACCCGCCGGAACTGCTCGAACCGGGCGACAGCGTCGACGTGGAAATCGAGGGCATCGGCACGCTCACCAACCCGGTCGTCGCCGAGCGCGACGAGTAACCGGCCGCCGCACAGCGCAATTATTTATACGATATCCCGGTACTACCGACTATGAGCACGCACACAGACACCCGACTGAGAGACAAGCATATCGTCGTCACCGGCGGCGCGCGCGGCATCGGCCGCGGTATCGCGGTCCGCTGCGCCCGCGCCGGAGCCGACGTATCGATTTTCGACACGAAACCCGAGGTGGCCGCCGAGACCGCCGAACTCGTCCGCGAGGAGGGCGGTGAGGCCGCGGTGTACGAGGTCGACGTGACGGACGCCGCGGGCGTCGAAACCGCCGTCGACGCCGCCATCGAGGCGCTCGGTGACATCCACGGTCTCGTGAACAACGCGGGCGTCCAGCAGGCCGTCCCGCTCCTCGAAACGACCGAAGACGACTGGGACCTCCACTTCGAGGTGAACGCCAAGGGTACGTTCCTCGTCTCCAAGGCCGTCGCCGCCCGGATGGTCGACCGAGACGTCGAGGGGAGCATCGTCAACATCTCGTCGGTCGGCGCGGAGCGACCGTTCGCCGGACAGGGCGCGTACGGCGCGTCCAAGGCGGCAGTCCTCGCCTTCACGACCGTGCTGGCGAAGGAACTGAGCGACCACGGCATCACCGTCAACGCGCTCAAACCGGGTACCGTCGAGACGCCGATGGTCGAGACGTGGCTCGACGAGCACGCCGAGCAGTCCGGTAAGTCGTCGGACGAAATCCTCGCGGAGACGCTCGACGCGCACATCCTCGACCGAATCGGCCAGCCCGAAGAAGTCGGCCACGTCGCGGTTCTCCTGCTCTCCGAGGAGGGCGACTGGATAACCGGCGAGTCCATCGCCGTCGACGGCGGTTACCTCAAACACTGACTTCGACGAGGAGGCGCCCGGTGACTCGCCCACATAGGTCCGCGCGATATTTGTGGGTTCCGATCGTCTCCCCGTGAGCGAACCCGTCTTTTCGAACTGGTCCCTATCGCCCGAGTCGTCCGTCCCCGCGCTCTTCGCGTCGATGCACGGTCGCCTCCGCCGGTCCGGCATCGTCGGATATAGATTACGTCAATGTTCGGTGACGGTCGCCCCGGAGGCGTGCCACGACGCGCGCCGCAGAGGGGGGCCAACCAGTCTGAGACGTCCGCCTCGCGCGTTCCTCTCGTTCGGAGGCGAGGTCCGGCCTCCGCCCGTGTGACCGCGGTTGCCAACTACACAACTGTTATATCGATGTGTCTCGTGGTAACATGTGATCAGATCGGTCTGATCACGTGCGACCAGTATCCCGTGCGTCCAGCACGATAGCCATCAGTACGACGACCATCACGTACGCTCGGTGGCCGCCACGGAGTACACCTGCCAATCGGTACTCGCGGATATGCAGTGCGGCCGCCACCCGAGCACGACGTCCCATTGATACTCCATTTTTTGATGACCAACGTCCGGGTACGGCCGAGTCCGACTCGTCGGTCTGAGGGACACCGGTCCGCGCCACCGGCTCTTCGTTCGCGCGCTCGGTCCGGCACTGCCGGATACGCCCCCTTCGATTCAGTCCGTGGGCGCACCGCTCGGGCCGTCGAACCGGGCTCGAACCTGAAGATATTTTACGCTACCGTGTGAAATCCGGGTAATGGGTACCGATCAAAGCACGAACCGTCGCCTGAGTAAGGTAGAGCGGGTCATCGAGACGTACGACTTAGACGGGTTCGGCGAGCAACTCGCCGAGCGGTGGACGGCCCCCGAGGACAGCGATAGCCTCCGGGACCTCGCGGATCTGATGAACGAACGGGTGCTCGACGCCGCGCTGCGCGAGGCGGGCGAGGACGTTCTCGAAGGCGAGGTGGAGAACCTCTATACGCTTCTCACCGGCGACGAGACCACGGAGGGGATGCGCGTTCAGGCGAAGAACACGCTCCAGTCCCGCGGCGTCGACGTCGACCAATTGCTCTCGGACTTCGTCTCTCATCAGGCGGTCTACACCTATCTGACGGAGATTCGGGGCGTCTCGAAAGAGTCCTCGTCCGGAAACAGAATCGACAACGTCGTCGAGTCCATCCAGCGACTCCGCGGTCGACTGGTCGCGGTCATCGAACAGAGCCTGAGCTCGCTCCGCAACACGAGCAAACTCCGGCTCGGAGACTTCGACGTCCTCGTCGATACGCAGGTGTACTGCCGAGACTGCGGGACGCAGTACGAAGTCGTCGAACTGCTTCGGCGCGGCGGGTGCGACTGCGACGAAAGCACGTCGAACTAAACGATTACATACTTAGCTCTGTCACATTCCGCTCGATTCAACGGGTGATTTTATATTGATGTACCTATAGCATCAAGGTATGAGCTCAGAACAAGTGTCAAGATCCAAAGTCCACCTTTCGGTCGAGAACATCGGTGGCATTGACAACCTGTCAACGTCGTTCGAGCCGGGTGTGACGGTGTTGGCGGGTCGGAACGCCACGAACCGAACGTCGCTCTTGCGGTCCATCATGGCCGCACACGGGAGCGACGACGTCGCGCTCAAAGGCGACGCAGACGAGGGGTCGGTCGAACTCACGATCGGCGACGAGACGTACACCCGGACGTTCGAGCGACAGGGCGACGCGGTCATCTCCGGTGGGAACCCGGTCCTCGACGACCCGGACCTCGCTGACCTGTTTGCGTTCCTGCTCGAAACGAACGACGCCCGGCAGGCGGTCGCCCGCGGCGACGACCTCCGCGACCTCATCATGCGCCCGGTCGACGTCGAGTCGATAAACGAGCAGATCGAGTCGCTCCAGCAGGAGAAACGCGACATCGCCGACGAGCTCTCGACGCTCAGCAACCTCTCTGACCGCCTGCCGCAGCTCGAACGCCGGCGGACGAAGCTCGAAGACCAAATCGAGGAGAAAGAAGAGGAACTCGCCGAGAAAGAAAAAGAGGTCGAGGAGTACGACGCCAGCGTGAGCGAGCGTCAGGAAGTCGAGAGCGAACTCGAATCCAAGCTCGGCGACCTCCGGAGCAAGCGCCGCGACATCAACGACGTCGACCGCCGCATCGAGACGGAGAAACAGAGCCTCGACGCGCTCGAATCCGAGGAAGACGAACTTTCGGACGACGCCGAGGACCTCCCCGAGGTCGTCGGCGGCAAGATCGACGAAATCGACTCCGAGATCAGCCGGCTCCGGACGCGCCGACAGGAGATTCAGTCGACCGTCAACGAGCTTCAGTCCGTGATTCAGTTCAACGAGGAGATGCTCTCTGGAACCTCCTCGGACGTCGTCGACGCGCTCCGAGACGCCGACGACTCCGGCGGGAGCGTCACCGACCAACTGCTCGGCGACGACCAGGTCGTCTGCTGGACGTGCGGCTCCGAGGTCGACAAGTCCGAAATCGAAGGGACGATCGAACGTCTCCGGACGCTCCGCGAGGAGAAACTCGAAGACAACCGCGAACACCGCGAACAGCTCTCCGAACTCGAAGACGAGAAGTCCACCTACGAGCGCCGCCAGCGCGAGCGCGACCGCATCGAGCGCCGCCTGTCTGAAATCGAAAGCGAGCGCGAGACTCGCCAGGAGCGCATCGAGGAGCTCAAGTCCGACCGCTCGGACCTCGAAGCCGAAATCGAGTCGCTCGAACAGACGGTCGACGAACTCGAAAGCGAGGAACACGGCGACCTGCTCGACCTCCACCGCGAGGCGAACCAGCTCGAATACGACCTCGGACGCCTCCGCAGCGACCTCGAAGACGTCGAAGACGAAATCGACGACATCGAGCGCAAACTCGACGAGCGCGACGAACTCGAAGCGGCCCGCGAGGACATCGAAGACGAACTCGAAGAGCTCCGGACGCGTATCAAGCGCCTCGAATCCGAGGCCGTCGAGGAGTTCAACACCCACATGGACGACGTGCTCGACGTGCTCGAATACGACAACCTCGAACGCATCTGGATCGAGCGCACCGAAAAGCGGGTTCGGGAGGGCCGAAGGAAGGTCACGAAGTCCGTCTTCGACCTCCACGTCATCCGGACGAACGAAGACGGCGTGAGCTACGAGGACTCCGTGGCGCACCTCTCGGAGTCCGAGCGCGAGGTGACCGGCCTCGTGTTCGCGCTCGCGGGCTACCTCATCCACGACGTCTACGAGACGGTGCCGTTCATGGTCCTCGACTCGCTTGAGGCCATCGACTCGAACCGCATCTCGCGGCTCGTGGACTACTTCGCCGACTACGCCGACTACCTCGTCGTCGCCCTCCTCGAAGAGGACGCGCAGGCCGTCGACAGCGCGTACCCGCGCTACTCGCCGGCGTAACGAGGTCGTTCTCGTTTTCTGTTTTTTCGACCCCGAACTGTGCCGCGTCTCGGCCGAAGTGGTCCGTTTCGAGTTACACTAATAGCGATGTAACGTTGACCGGAGAACTGCGAGGACGACTGCGGCGCGTTCAGGAGAGCGCGATGCTCAGTTCGAGTTCCTCGGCGATGCCGAGGAGGACCTCGGTGAGACGGTCGAACTGCTCGCCTTTCATTCGGTTTGAGGGGCCGGCGACGCTCAGCGCGCCGAACACGTCGCCGTCCGGTCCCATGACGGGAGCGCCGACCGCGCGGACGCCGCTAATCTGCTCTTCGACGTTCAGCGCGTAGCCGCGCTCTCTGATCTCGTCGAGTTCGTCGAACAGCGCCTCCTCGTCGTGAATCGTCTGTTCGGTCTCCTTCGGGAGGCCGATCCGGTTGATGATTTCTCGGACCCGCTCTCGCGGCATATTGGCGAGAATGGCCTTCCCGCTCGCCGTCGAGTGGAGATAGACGCGCTTTCCCACCGTCGACTGCGTCCAGACGCCGTGTTTTCCGGGTGCGGTGTGGACGTACACGCCCCGCCCGTGCTCCTCGACGGTGAAAATCGAGCGCCGTTCCGACTCCTCGGAGAGGACGTTGGTGTAGTGTTCGGCCTTCCCGAATTTTCGTTTCCGCGTCCGGACGAAGTTTCCGAGACCGAGGAAGCGAAGCCCGAGATGGTACGTATCGCCCTCTTTAACCACGTATTCCTGCGCTTCGAGGGTCGTCACGTGGGTGTGTGCAGTGCTCGGCGCGATGTCGAGTTCGCGGGCGATTTCGGTCACGCCGGCACCGTCGCGTTCCCTGAGCAATTCGACGATTCTGAGGGTTGTGACCGTCGTTTTGAGCGAGCGGTCGTTCGGGGTTTCGGTCATTACCTGCGGGTCGTCACCATTGCACATAGTCGTTTCGGCTCTCCCGAATACCAGTTGTTCGATGGCGAATGCGGGCCACGCTGTCGCCGAAACGAGTCGTTTGTGAACGATACGCACGCCCTGTGGCCGGACCGGGGTGCGACGCCCCGGCCCAGAGACGGCGAGGTCGGCGACCGAAATCGGCAGAGAGCGGTACGGACGCATCCGAAAGGCGGGGGGTACGCCGCTCGCACGATTTCGGCGTCTCCCGGTGTTCGCATTCGTTCCTCGTGAATAGTCTCTTCTGTGGGTTAATCGGAGCCCGAACGTCCACCGGTCCGGAAGTGTTATTATCGTTTCTCCAGTCGATTCGGACGAAACTCAATGAACCACAACGAGACGTTCGAAACGGTCGAGTCGCTGGAGGCGGAGCTCGTCTCGCTCGCCGAGTCGCTCTGGGAGACGCCCGAACTCGGGCTTCACGAGACCGAGTCCGCCGAGTCGCTTTCGTCGGTCCTCCGCGACGCGGGATTCGACGTCACCGAGGGCATCGGCGGGATGCCGACGGCGTTCAGCGCGACCTACGGCGAGGGCGACCCGCACGTCGGCATCCTCGGGGAGTACGACGCCCTGCCCGGGCTGTCCCAGACGGTGTCGTCGAGCAGGGAACCCGTCGAAGTCGGCGCGCCGGGCCACGGCTGTGGACACAACCTCTTCGGCGTCGCCGGCGTGGGGGCCGCCCTCGCCGCGAAGCGCGCCATCGACGACGGGCGGGCCGAGGGGACGGTCACGTTCTTCGGCTGTCCCGCCGAGGAGATTCTCGTCGGCAAGGTGTTCATGGCCCGCGACGGGGCGTTCGACGACCTCGACGCCGCGCTCACGTGGCACCCGAGCCACCTCAGCGCGCCGTTCATGGCGCAGACGCTCGCGATGAACTCCGTCGAGTACACGTTTCACGGCGAGTCGGCCCACGCCGCCGACAGCCCGCAGTCGGGTCGGAGCGCGCTCGACGCCGTCGAACTGCTGAACACCGGGTCGGAGTTCATGCGCGAGCACGTCTCCGACGACGCCCGCATCCACTACACCATCCCCGACGGCGGCGGCGCGCCCAACGTCGTCCCCGCGGAGGCGACGGCGTGGTTCTACGTCCGCGCGCCGACCCGCGACGAGGTCGACCGCATCACCGACTGGCTCGACGACGTGGCCGAGGGCGCGGCGCTCATGACCCAGACGACGGTGTCGCGGCGGTTCCACACCGGCTGTTACGACTACGTGGCGAACCACGCGCTGTCGGATACACTGCTGGAGAACATGCGACTCGCCGGCCCCATCCCGTACACCGACGAGGACCGCGAGTTCGCCGCGGAGCTTCGGGAGACGCTGTCGGCGGAGACCATCGAGGCGCGGACGGCGCAACTCCCCGAGGAGCGGCGGGAGGCGGCGCGCTCGTCGGTGCTGTATCCGGACGCCCAGCCCTCCTACGACGTGGGGACCGTGCTCAACGGCTCGACGGACGTCGGCGACGTGAGCTGGATTACGCCGACCGCGCAGTTCTGGGCGGCGTCGTGGCCGGTGGGGACGCCCTCGCACACGTGGCAGGCGGTCGCCGCAAACGGGAGCTTCGGGTCGAAGGCCGCGGTGTACGCCGCGAAGGTCCTCGCGGCGACGACGCTCGACCTGTTTTCGGACGAGGCGCTGGTGGCGGCGGCCCGCGAGGAGTTCGAGGCGTCCGTGCCCGGCGAGTACGAGACGGCGCTGCCGGAGGGGACGGAGCCGCCGTTCCACCTCACGCTGTAGGCGGCGAGCGTCGGGAAAATCAGCCCTCGTTTCGGCTCCGGTTCCGGTACGCGGTTTCGCTCGCTTCTGTCCGTTCTTCCGTCGCCGAGACTCGCGTTACTCCAGTTCCGACCGGAGGTGCGTCAGGATGCGGTCGGTCGTCGCCTCGATGACGTCTTCGAGGAACTCGGGATCGGACTGCGTCGGGTCGCCGAGGCCCCCCTCGACGGTCAGGTCGTCGAAGTGGGCGTACTGGCGGACCTCGTAGCGGTTCTTCTTCGTCTGCGGCGTCTTGCGGTCGCCGCGGACGAGGTCGGGTCGGTAGTGTTCGATGACGCTCGTCTCGTACTCGCCGGCGTGACCCCACTCGGTGCCGAACCGCGCTTCCAACTGGTCGCGGGCGAAGTCGGTCCAGTGGGCGTAGTACGAGTCGAGTTCGTGGTCGCGCTGGAGTCGGTCGAGGGCGAGTTTGTGCGGCTCGATGTTGCCCCCGTGGAAGTTGGCGACGAGAAACCGGGTCGCGCCGTGGCGCTGGACCGACCGGCCCACGTCGATGATTATCTCTTGGTACGTGTCGGCTCCGAGCGAAATCGTCCCCGCGTAGTTGATGTGGTGCTCCGAGTAGCCGTACGGGAGGACCGGCAGAACGAGGAGATTCAAGTCGTGTTCCGGCGCGGCCGCGGCGAGTTCCGCGGTCAGGTTCTCCGCCCGGATGGAATCGACCGAGGTCGGGAGGTGCGTCGAGTGCTGTTCGGTTGCCCCGCAGGGGAGCACGACGAAGTCCGCCTCGTCGAACGCGGTTTCGGCTTCCTGCCACGTCATCTCCGCTAGGAGCGACTGTGACTCCGTTGAGTCCATAGAGAGATACGCACAGTTCCGATATATAATGGTTCACAATTAGGCAGTCTGAGTGGGTAAGCGGAAACGAGTGCACAGTATGCAAATGCTTATGTTGGTGATGCCGAAATGATTCGGCGTCAATGATGAGAGAGAGTGTCTCACGTAGAGATATACTGAAAACGACGGGTGCGTCGATACCCGTCCTGCTCGCCGGTTGTACGTCCGACTCCGGGTCCGAAGCGACGACCGAGGGCGACGGTGGCGGCGGCGAAACGACTACGAGTGGCGGCACGGAGACGGCTGCCGGGAGTTCCGGCGCGACGATACGCATCGGCCAGTCGCTGAACCCCGTTCGATTCGACCCGATAACCCAGCTTTCGAACCCGGACGCGCTCGTCGCCAACCGAGTGTTCAGCCAGCTGTACACCTACGGCGAGGGGACGGACGTGGTCCCGAACCTCGCGACGAGTATGCCGACCATCGAGCGGGACAACACCCGTTACACCGTCGAGATCGTCGACAACGCGATGTTCCACAACGGCGACCCGGTCACCGCCGAGGACGTGGCCTACTCGTTCCGCGCGCCCATCGAGGAGGAGACGCCCCTCCTGGGCATCTTCAGCGTCATCGACTCCGTCGAGGCCATCGACGAGACGACGGTCCAGTTCGACCTCTCGAACCCCTACGCGATGTTCCAGCACGTCCTCACCCATCAGGTCGTGCCGGAGACCGTCCGCGAGGAGGACAAGGAGGCGTTCAGCACCGAACAGCCCATCGGTTCGGGGCCGTTCCGGTTCGTCGAGTGGGAAGAGAGCAACTACGTCACGCTCGAACGCTGGGACGACTACTGGGGCGACGAACTGCCCAACGTCGCCGGCGTCGAGTTCACGCCCATCACGGAGTCGACGACGCGCGTCACCAACCTCAGAACGAGCGACGTGGACGTCATCGAGACGATTCCGCCGCGGCTCTGGGACACCGTCGAGAGCACCGAGGACACGAGCATCTCCGAGGTGGAGAGCGTCGGCTACTTCTACGTCGCGTTCAACTGCAACGAGGGGCCGACCGCCGACAAGCGCGTCCGCGAGGCCATCGACTACAGCTTCTCGATGGACGACGCGGTCGAACGCTACATCGACCCGGCCGGACTCCGCCAGTACGGCCCGCTTCCGGGTCCGATGGTCGAAGAGTGGGACATGCCGCTCGAAGAGTGGATGGAGATTCCGAACGACAAGGACGTCGAGCAGGCGACGGCGCTGTTCGAGGAGGCCGGCGTCCCCGCCGACTGGGACGCGAAAATCATCGTCCCGCCGGACGACAACCGCGAGAACATCGGCCTCTCTATCGCCAACGGCATCAAGGAGGCCGGCTACGAGGCCCACGTCGAACGGCTCGACTGGGGCGCGATGCTCAGCCGCGCGTACACCGGAAACGCCTCGGACTACAACATCTACGTCCTCGGATGGGTCCGCTACCCCGACCCCGACGACTTCATCTACAACCTGTTCCACGAGGACTCCGAGGGCGTGAATCAGGGCGTCTACTACCGGAACGACGAGGTCATGGCGCAGATTCAGGGCGCGCGCGAGTCGACCGACCGCGACGAGCGCCAACAGCTCTACCAGTCGGCCATCTCGACGCTCTTGGAGGAGAAGGTCCACCTCCCCGCGTTCAACTACAAGAACTCCTACGGGGTGAAGTCCACCGTCAGCGACTTCCAGGTACACCCGGTCTCGCCGCAGAACCCGCGGCTCCTCACCTCCTACAACAACGTCTCGGTCGACAGATGATCTCCAACAGACGGTAACAGTTACCAAACGTTATATGCTCTCTCCCCATCCACCCTATCAATGACGACAACCGGCTACATCGGACGGCGATTACTCCAAATCGTCCCGGTCTTGTTGTTCGTCGTTACGGTCACGTTCGTCCTCATCAACTCGATTCCCGGCGACCCGGTTCGCATCTTGGTCGGGCCGAGCGCCGACGCGGCGGCCATCGAGGCCGCTCGCGCGAGGTACGGCCTCGACCAGCCGCTGTACGTCCGGTACGTCAAGTACGTCGCGGCGGTCGCCACGGGCGACTTCGGGACGAGCATCCACTACGGGGGAGTCCCGGTCACGGAGAAGATTCTGGAGCGGCTTCCGGTGACGCTGCTCCTCCTCGCGTCGAGTTTCACCCTCGCTATCGGCTCGGCGATTCCGCTGGGTATCTTCGCCGCCAAGAACCGTAACAACGGCTACGACCACCTCGCTCGCATCACGTCGCTCGTCGGCGTCAGCACGCCCAGCTTCTGGGTCGGCCTGCTGCTCATCATCGTGTTCGCGTACTACGGCGACCTCCTGCCGCCGAGCGGGCTCGTCATGCCGTGGGCGGACCCCGCGTCGGTCGACGGCGCGACGTCGAGACTGGACGTGCTGGCGACCGCGGCGTCGCATCTGATACTCCCCTCTATCACGCTGGGGACGCTCCAGATGGCGGCCATCACGCGCATCGAGCGGTCGTCGATGCTCGAAGTGCTCAACAAGGACTACGTCCAACTCGCCCGCGCCTACGGCGTCTCCGAGCGGACGATTCTCCGGCGGCAGGCGTTCAAGAACGCGCAACTGCCGGTGCTCACGGTTATCGGCATCCAGATGACGACCGCCCTCGGCGGCGCGGTGCTGACCGAGACGGTCTTCAACATCAACGGGATGGGGAACCTCATCATCACCGCGGTCCGAGCGCAGGACTACCAGCTCATCATGGGCACGACGATATTCTTCGCCATCGTGTTCGTCCTCGGCGTGCTCGTCGTGGACGTGCTGTACGCGGTCATCGACCCGCGCATCTCCTACGGGGGTGGTGCCGGTGAGTGATTCGACGGCCGCCGTCGGCGACTCGGCTCACACGGGCGGCGTCGCGGACGCGGGCGAGCGGAGCTCTGTCTCCCGCACGTCGCAGGTGCTCCGACAGCTCAGGCGCAATTCGGCGTCGCGCGTCGGCCTCTACGTCATCGGGCTCGTGACGCTCGTCGCGCTGGTGACGACCATCGACGCCGACCTGTTCGACTACCAGTTCGCGGCGACGTACTGGTACCATCCGGAAAGCGACTCCGCGGGCAGCGCCATCCTGCTCCCGCCGGTCGGCATCGAAAACAGCTTCGGGACGGGGACGTGGGCCCATCCGCTCGGGACGGACCACCGCGGCCGCGACGTGCTCGTCAGACTGGTGTACGGAACGCGCATCGCCGTTCAGGTGGGTCTCATCGCGACGGGCATCGGGATGACCATCGGGACGGTCGTCGGTGCGGTTTCGGGCTACTACGGCGGCTGGGTCGACGACGTGCTTCAGCGGTTCGTCGAGTCGCTGTACGCGATTCCGTTCCTCATCCTCGTCATCGCCATCATGTCCGCGTTCGGCCGCGAGCTCGGCATCGCCATCGTCGGCGTCTCCATCACGACGATTCCGGTGTTCACGCGCCTGATTCGCTCGCAGGTGCTGAGCGTCCGGGAGATGGAGTACGTCGAGGCCGCGAAGGCCGCCGGCGTCCGCGACCGCCACATCATCTTCCGCCACATCATCCCCAACAGCTTCGCGCCGGTGCTCGTCCAGTCGACCTTGCAGGTCGGCGTGAACATCCTCATCGTCGCGTCGCTGTCGTTCCTCGGGTTCGGGGTCCAGCCCCCGACGCCGTCGTGGGGGCAGATGCTCGCCCACTCGCGGCAGTACATGATCGTCAACCCGTGGTTCAGTCTCTGGCCCGGCCTCGCGATTCTCGCGACGGTCGTCGGCTTCAACCTGCTGGGCGACGGCCTGCGCGACGCAATCGACCCGCGGTCGAACGACTGACGATGAACGGACGACACCTCTCACCGACCGTTCGCCGCGGGCCCGGGAGTCGCCCGGCCTCCGCCAGTCGCTCGCCCGCCGAACCACCGCTCCCTACTCGGGGCGGCGTCGGAACTCGCTCTCGCGGTTCTGCAGAGGCACCCATCTCACGCACCGGCGCCCCCCACGATTCCACGACCAATGTCTGACACGCTACTCACCGTCCGCGACCTGCACACCCACTTCCGCACCGACGCGGGGACCGTCCGGGCCGTCGACGGTATCTCGTTCGAGGTACAGCGCGGCGAAGTGCTCGGTATCGTCGGCGAAAGCGGCGCGGGAAAGAGCGTCGCGGCGCGGAGCATCATGCGCCTCATCGACTCGCCGGGCGTCATCGTCAACGGCGAGGTCCGCTTCGAAGACGACCTGCTCGTCGGCGTCGAGCGCGGCGACGACCCCGACGGCGAACCCCGGCAGGACCCCGAGATGCTGTCGAGCCGCGAGATTCGCGAGCGCGTCCGGGGCCGCGAAATCGCGATGATATTTCAGGACCCCACGGAGAGCCTCAACCCGGTGTTCACCGTCGGCGAGCAGTTGAGCGAGATTATCGGGCTCAACCGCGACGTGTCGGCGGCCGAAGCCGAGGCCATCGCGGTCGAGCGCCTCCGCGAGGTCGGCATCCCCGAGGCCGAACGCCGGATGGACGACTACCCCCACGAGTTCTCCGGGGGGATGCGCCAGCGCGTCCTCATCGCGATGGCGTTCGCGTGCGAACCGAGCCTCGTCATCGCCGACGAGCCGACCACCGCGCTCGACGTGACCGTCGAGGCGCAGATTCTCGACCTCGTGAAGGACCTCGCGGCGCGCTACGACACGTCGTTCGTCTGGGTCACCCACGACATGGGCGTCGTCGCCGAGATATGCGACCGCGTGGCCGTGATGTACCTCGGCGAAATCGTCGAGCAGGCGACCGTCGACGACCTCTTTCACGACACGAAACACCCCTACACCGAGGCGCTCCTCGGGTCGATTCCGCGGCCCGACCGCGACGTGGACGGCCTGTCGCCCATCGAGGGCATCATGCCGGAAGCCATCAATCCGCCGCAGGGCTGCCGCTTCCACACGCGGTGTCCTCACGCCCGCGAGGCGTGTCTGCACGCCCACCCCGACGCCCGCGTCGTCGACGGCGGGAGCGAACAGGCCCGAGACGTAGAAACCGCTGACGGCACCGCTCTCACCGAAGTCGCCGCCGCGCCGCACCGAGCGGCGTGCCTGCGCAACGACGCGTTCGCCGAGGCGGGCTACTGGGAGAGCGTCCCGCTCGACGACGCCGAGTCGGTGTCGGCTTCGACCGCCGCCGAGTCGGCTTCCGATTCCGCCGGTGACGCCGCCACCGACGCTACCGGCCCCACCGACGCCCCTGACGCTACCGCCGCCGCCAGCAACGGCTCCACCGTCGACCCGGACGCCGACCCGCTGCTCAGCGTGCGCGACCTGCGGAAGTACTTCGACGCGAGCGACGGCTTCCTCGACCGCCTCCGGTTCGACCGCGACGCGGGGCTGCTCCCCTTCTCGGCCGACCGCGAGCACGTCCGCGCGGTCGACGGCGTCTCGTTCGACATCCTGCCCGGCGAGACCCTCGGCCTCGTCGGCGAGTCCGGGTGCGGGAAGTCCACGCTCGCGCGGACGCTCCTCCGGTTGGTCGACCCGACGTCCGGCGACATCGTCTTCGACGGGGAGAACCTCGCCGAACTGTCGAAGGAGGAGCTTCGGAAGCGCCGCAAGCGCATGCAGTTCGTCTTTCAGGACCCGCAGGCGTCGCTCGACCCGCGGATGACCGTCGGCGAAACCGTCGAGGAGCCGATGCGGGCCCACGGGCTCTACGAGGGCGACCGCGAGGGGCGGGCGCGCGAACTGCTGGAGACGGTCGGTCTCGACGCCGACCACTACAACCGCTATCCGCACCAGTTCTCCGGCGGTCAGCGCCAGCGGGTCAACCTCGCGCGGGCGCTCTCTGTCGACCCCGACTTCATCGTCTGCGACGAACCGACCTCGGCACTCGACGCGTCGGTGCAGGCGCAGGTGCTCAACACGATGAAGGAACTTCAGGACGAGTTCGGGCTGACGTACCTGTTTATCAGCCACGACCTGAGCGTCATCCGCCACGTCTGCGACCGCGTGGCCGTGATGTACCTCGGCGAACTGGTCGAACTCGCGGACAAGGACGACCTGTTCGAGTCGCCGAAGCACCCCTACACCCGGGCGCTCCTCTCGTCGATTCCGGTGCCCGACCCGCGGGTGTCCCGCGAGACGGTCCCGCTGTCCGGCGACGTCCCGTCGCCGATTCATCCGCCCACCGGCTGTCGGTTCCACACCCGGTGTCCGAGTCTCGTCGCCCCGGCGGAACTCGGCCTCGGTGACGACGAGTGGGACCGCGTGCGCCGGTTCGTCAGGGCCGTCCAGCGCGAGTCCCCGGACGTCGTCGCCGACGATGCTCGCGCGACCTACTTCCCAGACGGCCTCCCAGCCGGCGACGCCGGCGCGACCGTCGAGCACGCGCTCTCGCTCGCGGCCGATGGCGCGTGGCGCGACGCCGCGTCGCTCCTGACCGAGACGTTCGTCGAGCCGAGCGTCTGCACCTCCGAGGTGCCGACGCTGGACTCGCCCGGCGGACTCGACCGTATCGTCAGCTGTCACCACTACTCCTGAAAAGCGCCGCCGCCTTTACTTCGTCCTCACGCCGACCCGAATCGGTCGGCGACCTCGCCCACGGTTTCGAAGGCGACGCCCGGCGCGTCGGCGACGTGTTCGACGAACGATTCGAGCCGGGCGAGCCGGTGGGACTGCCCGATGACCTGCGGGTGCATCGTGAGGACGAACACGCCGCCGTCGACGTTGTCGACCATCCAGTCGAACTGCTCGCGCCACTGGCGGAACACCGCTTTCTCGTTCGCGTAGCCCCGCTCGCGGTTGAACGCGAACGCCGGGAAGTCGTCGCGTTGCCACGACACGGGCACCTCGACGATGTCGGTCTCGGTGCCGCGTTCGAAGGGGGCGTCGGCGGGCGCGGCCCACCCCTCGCGGACGCGGTACGGCTCGAAGTCGGTCGCCATCTGGCTGGAGTCCCACTCGAAGCCGAGTTCGTCGAGGATGCCGAGCGTGTGGGTCGAAAAATCCCACGAGGGCGAGCGGTAGCCGGTCGGCCGCCGGCCCGTGAGGTCGACGATGCTCTCGACGCCGCGTTTCACGTCGTCGTACTCGGCCGCCCTCGACTCGTACTGTCGCGGGCGGGTGTGCGACCAGCCGTGGTGCTGGACGTCGTGGCCGCGGCTCCACACCTCCTCGGCGGCCTCGGGGAAGCTGTCGATGGTGTGGCCCGGCGTGAACCACGTGGCCTCGACGCCGAACTCGTCCAAGAGGTCGAGGACGCGGGGCGCGCCCACGTCGACGCCGAACAGTCCTCTCGACAGTTTCGTCGGGCTGTCCGGCGACCCGAAGGAGTGTATCCACGAGGAGACGCCGTCGAAGTCGAACGTGAGGCAGACGCTGTGGTGAGTCACGCTTCGACCTACGAAAATCGATGTGATAGCTGTTTCCATGCCGCACTCCCGTCCGGCGACCTATCGTCTCCTGCCTCGCGAGTTACCGAAACGCCGGCGCGACGCGCTCGGCGAACAGTTCGGCGCTCGTCGTCTCGGGGAAGTCAACGAACTCGACGACGACTTCGCCGAAGCCCATCCCATCGAACGTCTCCAGTCGCTCGCGGACCTGCTCGGGCGTGCCGACGAGCGGGTACTCGCTGTCGGCGACGTTCTCGGGTTTGAACCGCGGGAAGTGTTCGTCGAGGAGGGCGTCGAGTTCCGCCTCGTCCTCGCGTATCAGACACCGCGCGAACCACGAGCGCTCTATCTCCTCGAACGGCCGGCCGTAGCCCTCGCAGTGGCGTTCCAGCACGTTCAGTTTGTGTCGCATCACCTCCGGCGGCCCCCAGAAGTTCCACGAGTCGGCGAACTGGGCGGTGATTCGGAGGGTGAACGACTCGCCGCCGCCGCCGACCATGATGGGCGGGTGCGGGTCTCGGACGGGATACGGCCGGCACATCGCCTCGTCGAGGCTGTAGTAGTCGCCGTCGAAGCTGACCGTCTCCTCGGTCCACAGGCGCTTGAGCATCCGAATCGACTCCTCCAGCATCCGGAGGCGAGTCGGCGCGTCCGGCCAGTCGTAGCCGTAGGCCCGCGCCTCGCTCTCCTTCCAGCCGGCTCCCATCCCGAGTTTCAGTCGTCCGTCGCTCACGGCGTCGAGGGTCGCGGCCTGCTTGGCGAGGAGCGCGGGGTTTCGGAAGTGGTTGTTCACCGTCTTCGGGTAGAGGTACACGTCTTCGGTCTCGCGGGCGATACCGGCCAGCGTGACGAAACACTCCGTCGTGGGGCCGGTGCCGGTCATGACGTGGTCGGGGACTGCGACGCCGTCGAAGCCGAGGCCCTCTATCGCCACGGCGAACTCGACCTGCGCGTCCCACGAGATCTCGTCGCAGAACGCCAACTGGGAGTGAACCGAGTCGCCGGCGCTGGTCGGAACGTTGACTGCGAACTGCATACGAACGGCTCACGCGCGACCACGAAAACAGTTACCACTTCTCGCATCGCGTCACCCGCTGCTACACTTCACTCGCCGTCACCCCAACACGTACTACGGTTCGCGCCCTCCGGAACAACATGACGGACCACCAGCGCGCGGCAATCGTGACCGGCGCGTCCAGCGGTATCGGTCGGGCGGTCGTCGAGCGACTCCGAGCGGACTACGACCACGTCGCCTGCTTCGACGTCGCGACCGGCGAGAACGACTGGGACGACGAGCGCGTCCACGAGTTCGCGGTTGACGTTCGCGACCCCGACGCGGTCGCGGACGCGGTGGCCGCGGTCGAATCAGTCGCCGACGTGGCGGCGCTCGTGAACAACGCGGGCATCTCGCGGGCCGTCTCCCTCGCGGACCTCGACCCGGACGAGTGGGACCGCGTCCTCGGCGTGAACCTCAAAGGGCAGTACGTCGTCGCCCGCGCCGTCGCCCCGGGGATGGTCGAACGCGGCGAGGGAGCCATCGTCAACGTATCGAGCGTCGCCGGCCTCCGCGGGAGCGCCACCGGCGGCGTCCACTACTCCTCGTCGAAGGCGGGCGTCTTCGGGCTGACGAAGGGGCTGGCGAAACAGCTCGGCCCCGAGGTGCGCGTCAACTGCGTCGCGCCGGGACTCGTCGAGACGCCGCTTCTCACCGAGTCGAACCTCTGGACCGAAGCGGCGCTCGCCGAGTACGCCGCCGACCTCCCGCTCGAACGCATCGGAACCCCCGAGGAAGTCGCCGACGTGGTCGCGTTCCTCTGCGACGGCGCGAGCTATATGACGGGCACGGTGCTGACGGTCGACGGCGGGTCGATGCTCCGGTGACGCGACGTGCGATGTACTCAGGGGCGGTTCCGCGTCGCGCCGACTGAGCCGACTGATATCGAACATATCAGAATAAATTTTATATATAATTTTGAATGTGTCGTTTTGATTTTCAATTCTTGCACGACTCGCCATCGGTGAGTCTCGTCGGTGGCCGCGATAGCGCAATCCGGCGGGAAAACGCGCTAGACCGCCCTAAATCTGCCCTTGGTCCTTTCTCCATGTCCGTGTGTCCGAGGTGACGACCGGACGAGCGTGGTTGGACTGAATGACCGTGTCGGTAGTCCGAGATTTCGACGGCGATGCTACCGACTGCTCCCGTCTATCCGAGGAGAAAGCGTCTATAGCGGGCTGGTAACCCGGGGACCCCGATGAATGAGGAGACGGGGATAGTGGTCTCTGGTCGATGCGAAACCGGCCAGTCGAGTGTCGAGAGAGCTCGGACGAATATATACAAAAATTGATTAGTTTGTAGTTCACTCAGATAATCGAGTACTCTGACACCACCGTTGGCCCGCAACGTTGAGTCTTTCAAAACATATTACGCAGCCGCCGCTGTACCGGACCCTCGGGCACAATCATGGACTACGTCAAAGAAGACGACACGGTCGTCGTCAGGTTGGACCCCGGCGAACAGGTCCTCGACTCGCTCGCGTCGGTGCGCGACGAGTTCGACATCGAACACGGCTTTCTCACGGGTATCGGTGCGGTCGACTCCGTCACGCTCGGCCACTACGACGTGGACGATCAGGAGTACCTCGAAGAGGAGTTCACGGGCCAGTTCGAGGTGACGAGCTTCCTCGGCAACATCGGCCCCGACAAGATTCACACGCACATTCAGGTCGGAACGCGCGACTTCGAGACGCTCGGCGGCCACTGTTCCGGCGCGCGCGTCTCCGGGACGTTCGAGGTCGTCATCCACCTCGGCGAGACGCCGTTGACCCACCACCTCGACGAGCGGACCGGACTCGACGTGTTCGATATCTGAACTGGCCCAGCTTGGGCCGAGCCGAGCCGAACTGAACCGAACCGAGCGAGCCGCGGTGCGGACACCCGGTTTCTTTTCTGTGCGACTGTCGCGGGTCGAGAGCGCCGCGCTCGTCGGGCGACGTGAGACGGTCCGGGGAAGAAAAGTCGGCGCTGTCGGGGCGTCGGCCGGTGGTGGAGGGCCGAAGCGAGGGGGTGGGGGGCGTGCGGTCGGCGGACTGGCCGGCGCCCCGAACGCGCCGAACGAGGGTTCCGGGGGGCGTCCGCCGACGCGGGTTCCGCCGCGGGGACGCGGCCGGGGACCGGTGGTCGCGTCGCCGTCGGCGGGGCAACCGCCGTTCCGTCTGAGTGCGGCCGGCGGCAACTATTCGTAGTCGGTACCCCACATTGTCGGTTCCTCGGTTACTACCGTGTGTAACGTGAGTAGCGTGAGTAGCATGTGTACGTCGGTATGTGTGGCTTCAGGCGCTCTACCGCCGGCTCGTGCGAGAATCTCCCAATCGAATGACTTTCGACGCGGGGGGTCGTGGCCGAGAGTGATAGATGAAACGACACCTCCGCGTTCACATCGTCCCCCTGTGGCGCGAACACGACCGCATCGTCGGCCCCATCGAGGACGACCGGCCGGATAAGGTCTACCTCCTCGAACACGACGACCCGTCGGTCGAGCGCCCGACGTATCACGAGGCGGTCGTCGACCGCATCGCCGACGTAATCGGCTCCCCACCGGACGTCGAATACTTGGACCTCTTCGACATGTACGAGGTGATGGGCGCGATTACGACCATCGCCGACTGGCACCCCGACGACTTCGTCCGCGTCAACGTCACCGCCGGCACCAAGCGCGCGGCCGTCGGCGCGACGATGGCCTGCATGGACGAACACACCGACGCCGAACCCTACGTCGTCGACCCCGAGGTCCGGCCGCACGGCCTCGACGCGCCGGTCACTGAGGGCTTCGAGCGGGCGTCGCTCCTGACCACCTACCAAATCGACTCTCCTTCACCCGACCAGGTCGCCGCGCTCGCCATCATCGAGGCCCACGACACCGACGCCAAACACGCGAAGAAGAAGACGCTCATCACCGAGGCGGCCCGCTACGGCCTCGACTTCATGCGCGGCCGCGTCGACGGCGACGCCGCCGACTACGACCCCGTCACCGGCGACTACAACGTCCTCGACAACCGCGTCACCGCGACGCTCGAACACCAGGGCTACGTCACCGTCACCCGTCGCGGAACCCGACGGTATCTCGAACTCACGGAGGAGGGCAGACAGACGCTCCGCGCGTTCCGCCACCGGGCCGAATCGGTCGTCTCGGACCTCGAAGCCCGGACCGAAGACCCCTCCGAGAACGTCGATTTCGCCCTCGACAACCCGGTCGACGCGCTCGTCGAAAATCGGTAGGGATAGTCGCCACTCTCGCACCCCGAGGGTAACTGTTAGTACAGTCGAGAAGATATGCTGACATATATGCCCTCCAACAAGCAGACGCGCAGAGCCGTCCTCGCGGCCGGCGGCGCGACCGCCCTCGCGTCGCTCTCAGGCTGTGTCGCCCGCGCGTTCAGTGCCCTCGACGTTGAGCGCGAGTACCGACGCGACGCGCCCGTCGGCGACGTGGCGGGTGCGTGGCCGACCTACCAGCGCGATTTCGCCAACACCGGCCACACGACCGACCCCGGGCCCTCGGCGGACGCGAGCGTCGAGCGAATCGCGTCGGGCGACGCGGCGCTCGGCACGTCGGTCGCGCTCGCCGACGGGCGCGGCGTGCTCGGCTACAGCGACGGCGAGGGCGAGGACGGGGTCTACCGCGCGCTCGACCTCGATTCCGAGACCGCTCCCGCCGAGTCCGACGACGCGTGGACCATCGACTACGCGTACGGCAAATCCACGCCCACGCTCGCCGGCGACGCGATGTTCGTCTCGACCGCCGAGTTCGTCGCGGCCTACGACGCCCGGACCGGCGAGCGGTGCTGGCGGACGAGCGAGGGTGGGTACGGGACTCCCGCGAACGCGCCGGTGCTCGCCGCGGGAACGCTCGTCGATGGCGGCGGCTCGACGGTCTTCGGGCGCGACCCCGCGACCGGAGAGGAGCGATGGAGCTACGACGCCGGCAGGGCGTCGCCGGGACTCGTCGCCCGCGACGGCGTCGTCTACACGCCAATCGGCGCCGACGGACTCGCCCTCGGCGTCGCCGCGCTCGACGCCGCGACCGGCGAGGAGCGGTGGCGACGCGAGGACATCCCGCAGACCGGCGTCCCATTCGCGGTGGGCGACGCTCACCTCTACTACAACGCCCACCGCGGGAACGTGTTCGCCCTCGCCCTCGAAGACGGGTCGACGCAGTGGCGGGCGTCGATCCCGCTCCCGGAGAACGGAAGCCCGCAGACCGCCGTCGCGGGCGACACGCTTCACGTCCAGTCCTCGCGGGGGAGCCTCGCCGCGTTCGACGCCGCCGACGGCGCGACGAACTGGTCGCTGTCGCTCGATGCGGATACGTTCTCCCGACCGCCGGTCGTCGCCGACGACACCCGGTTCGTGGCGACCGACGACCGAATCTCCGCAATTTCGGCGGCGTCCGGCGAGGAACTGTGGTCGAAGGCGCTCGACGCCCGTCCGACGGGCGGTCTGTCGGTCCGCGGGTCTGAACTCTACTTCGCCGGAACCGGAAGGAACCCCGGCGTGTTCCGCGTGGCCGACTGACGGCCGCGGGCCGTCGTCGTCGAGTTTGTCGCCCGCGGCGAGACCATGAACCGCCTCGCCGTCAGTCGAACGTGTACGTCCGATACCGTCGAATCGCGTACCGGTACGAGCCGTAGGAGACGCCGACGGTCACGAGGAGGTACAGGCCGAGTCCGACGGCGAGAAGCGGCGTCGCCGAGACGTGGCCGGTGACGCCGAACCACGTGGCAACGAGGCCGATGACGGTGCCGGGGCCGACGACGAACATGAACGCCATCAACACGAGCGTCGAGGGAACGACCGTCTTCGCGCCCCAGAACTCGCGTTCCTCGTATATCGGGTAGGCCGCGCCGATGCCGACCGCGAAGGCCGCGGCGGCGACGCACATGAAGACGCCGACGAGCGCGAACCCGACCGCCGACAGCGGCGACGTGCCGAGGGCGACGGTCAAAAGCGGGAGCGCCGCGGCGACCGGCACGCCGAGGACGACCCCGGCGAGCACGCGCCCGCGGACCAGCGCCCGCGGCGCAGTCGCCGTCAACAGCAACAGCGGGAACTGCGGGCGGTCGTCGCCGAGGGGATTGAGGCCGAACGTCGCGCCCGCCAGATAGGTCCCGAGGCCGGCCCCGCTCGCCGCGAGAAGCGGCCCGAGACCGTCGGCCGAGGACTGGACGATGGTCGTCCCGAGCGGGCCGAGGAAGAACGCCAGCATCACGAGGTGCGTGAACTTCTGGGGGTGGCGGACGCCGCGGACGAGCAGGCCCCACGCGACGCGGCCGCCTTTCGTCGCCGACAGCGGTCGGGGGACCGAGAAGCCGCCGGGCGAGCCGTTCGCCTCCGCGTCCGCCGCCGCCGACGAGCCTCGGTCGCCACCGGTCGCGCGGTCGGTGAACCAGAGCGCGCTCGCCTGTCGGGTGGCGACGACGAGGCCGACGGGCGTGAGCGCGACGATGGCCGCGAAGGTGGCGACGGCGACCGCAGAAAACGGTCTGGCGAGCGGCGTTCCGACGAACGCGAGCGCGAGGTAGTCGCCGAGCGGGCCGACCGCCAGCGTCGCCGCCAGCCACTCGACCGGGAGCGACCCGTCGGCCAGCGACCGGCCGACCGACTGCGAGACGAGGACGAACGCGACCGTCGCGACGAAGCCGACGACCTTGAGAATCCGCCGGACGCCGGGCAGGCGCTCGAACGCGCGGAGCACGGCGATGCCGGCCGCGTAGCCCCAGACGGTCGTACAGCACGCGAGCGGGACGACGACGAGGGCCGCCGTCACCAACAGCGACGGCGCGCCGA
Source organism: Haloferax sp. S2CR25 (assembly GCF_031624535.1). Lineage (NCBI taxonomy): Archaea > Methanobacteriati > Methanobacteriota > Halobacteria > Halobacteriales > Haloferacaceae > Haloferax > Haloferax sp. S2CR25. The sequence continues at coordinate 197,486 of NZ_JAMQOO010000003.1, read as the reverse complement.
GACCGGCCGTGAACGTCGCGGCGACGACCGCGAACGGGAGTCCGAACCAGAGGGCGACGCGCCCGATTTCGGCCGCGATGAGTCCGATGACGACGGCCCGCGGATGGACCGTCGTCAACACGAGCGACTCGTGTTCGACGCGGCCGATGCGTTCGAGCGTTCGGAACGTCGCCAGAACCGCGAGCGCCACGGGCACCCCGGTGGCGGCGAGGTCGAAGAAGGGAATCTCGGTCACCGACTGCGCGCTTCGGCCGGCGACGTAGACGACCGGGAGCGAAAACAGGAGGCTGCCGCCGAAAAACAACAGGAGTAACAGGAGCCCGACGATTCGGCGCGTCTCGGAGGCGTATCCGCGGAGGCTCCGCACGAACTCGGCGCGCCCGATTCGCAGGCCGTGGCGAACGTCTCGTCGGAGGCTCATTCGTCTTCGACACCCGACAGTTGCGGCTCGTCGCTCGTGACCGCGAGGAACGCGTCTTCGAGCGAGCCCTCGCCGCCGGTCTGGGCGCGCGATTTCACCTCGTCGGGCGTCCCCTCGGCGACGACGCGACCGTCGAACAGGACGCCCACCTCGTCGGCGACGGCCTCCACGACGGGGAGGATGTGCGTCGAGAGGAAGACGGTCGACCCCGAGTCGGCCACGTCGCCGATGGACGTCCGAATCTGCCGGGCCGCGCGGGGGTCGAGCCCGGAGGTCGGCTCGTCGAGAAACAGCACGTCCGGCTCGTGGAGCACGCTCTGGATGAACGCGGTCTTCTGTTTCATCCCCTTCGAGTACGTGCCGATGCGCTTGTTCGCGTCGCCGACGAGGTCGAACTGGTCGAGCAGGTCGTCGATGCGCGTCTCGGCCGTCTCCGACGGAATGTCGCGGAGGTCGGCGACGTAGTCGAGCTGTTCGCGGGCGCTGAACTCGTCGTACAGCGGCGGCGTCTCCGGGAGGTAGCCGACGTGGGGTGCGAGCTGTCGACGGTCACTCGCGTCGAGTCCGCAGATGCGGACCGAGCCACCGGTCGGCTGCGAGAGTCCCGTCAGAATGCGCATCGTCGTCGTCTTCCCCGCGCCGTTCGGCCCGAGGAAGCCGTACACTGTTCCGCTCGGAATCGACAGCGAGACGCCGTCGAGCGCGACCTCGGAGCCGTACGATTTCCGGAGGTCAGTCGCTTCGATGGCGACGGCCGCGTTCGTGGAGGGCATGGGACGACCCCCGATTCACCCTCCGGACGCCTAACGGTTGCGACTTGATACACGAGCGACAGAACCGCGTCGATTCGCCCGCCGTCTCAGGGAGTCGTCGTCTCGGGGTTCGTCGGGCGAATCGACCGATAGAACGCCGTCGAGTACGCGGCGAAGAAGCCGCCGATGAGACCGCTGAAGAGCACGAGTCCGACCGCGAGGGCGACCATGCCGACGACGCCGACCGTCGGGAGACTCGAAAACGCCGACGCGGCGGGAGCGCCGGTACCCGACCCGGCCACCGCGGTCCCTTGGTGCCGGAGCGACGGGGTGAGCAGGAGCGAGATGACGACAGCGAACGCGCCGGCGAGGACGCCGCCGAGGCCGGTGATGACCGAGTAGCCGAGGACCGAGACGATGTTGCGCCTGACGCAGGAGACGCTTCGCTTGATGCCGTCGACCGCGCCGAGGTCGTCGATGACGATGGCGTGGCCGAAGAACTGCACGACGAACACCACGGCGAGGTAGGTGAGGGCCACGGCGAGGACGACGACGGCCAGAATCGCGAGCGCGACGGTACTCGTCTCCCCGCCGACTCCGAGGACGGCGATGCCGACGAACACCGAGGCGAAGACGCCGACGAACGACAACACGAGATTGACGGCCAGCAGGGAGAAGTACACCACGAGCAGCGAGACGTAGTGTGACCTCCCCTCGCTGACGAACGTGCCGAGCGAGGTGCGACCGTCGATTGCCTCGTTGGCCATGCCGAGGACGCCGCCGAGGAAGAACAGGGCGATGAATATCGTGAGTCCGCTGAACCCCAGCGAGATGATGCTCCCGATGAACGGGCTGACCGCCTGCGCGAACACCGACGGGAGTTGAATCAGGCTGAACGCCGCGGCGACGGCGAACAGTATCGGGTTCCGTCTGAGGGACCCGGCGGCTGTACCGATGGATTGGAGGGCTGCCATACCGGCCACGTCTCGACACCGCACAATCAATGTTTGGTTGACAGGACCTCTCATTCCGCCCGCGGCCCGAACCGCGAGCCGGCCGAAGACGACCGCGAGACGGCTCGTTCTCTGCAACTGTCGTTACACGGGTCTCCCCGTGTTCGACGTCTTCACGAGTGACCGGCCCGGTCACGGAGGAACGCGTCGACGGCGGCCGCGACTCGTTCGGGGTCGTCACCCGGGCCGCCGTGGCCGAGTGCGTCGAACTCCACGAACCGGCTGGTCGGGAGGGCGTCGTGGACGTTTCGTGCGCTCTCGCGGAGGAAGTCGGGGCCGTCGGTGCCGGCCAAGACCACGGCGGGCGCGTCAACGTCCAAGCGGGCCGGAAGCCGGTACTGCTCGACGGCGCGGTTCATCCGGACGACCTCCTCGGCGAGGGCGACGCAGTCGGGCCAGACGGGCCACTCGTCGAGCCACGCGTCGAGGTCGTCGATGCCGTCGGGGTGGAGCACCTGCTCGACGTAGCGCTTGACCGCCTCGCGCCGCTCCCCCGCCTCGACGAGCGCGGCCATGCGCTCCGAGAGGTCCGCCTCGCTTCGGTACGCCTCCGGGAGCACCGCCGGTTCGTAGGCGGCGACGGCGGCCACCCGCGCGTCGGTCGCCGCTTCGAGGGCGGTGAGCGCGCCGTAGGAGTGACCGAACAGCACCGGGTCGCGTCCGGTCACCTCATGAATCTCGTCGACGAGTTCCCGGACGTACTCGACTTCGCGCTCCAGCACCGCCTCGGCGGGCGTCGACTCGGCGTCGTCCAGACAGGTGCCGAAGCCGGGTCGCTCCGGGACGACGACCTCGTAGTCCCCGAGATGCGGGACGACCGGGTCCCAGAACGCCGGCGGTGCCATCCCGCCGTGACAGCACAGGAGCGGCGTGTCGTCTCCGAATCGGTCGTCGGACGGTTCGGCTCCGGGTTCGAATCGAATCGGTTGCATCGCACTCTCGCTTGTCGCCGGCGTCGGCTAAGTCGCACTCTCAGCCGTGCGGCCGTTTAAGTACGACCCGAGACTGCGGCCGCCTCGGCCGCTTCGACACGCCCATGACCGACCGCCGAGAGAGCGGACGTATGGGTCTCATCGCCGAGTTCGACATCGACTGCGACGCGCTCCCGCTGACCGGGGTCGCGGCGGCGGTCTCGGAGGCGACGCTCGCGCTGGAACTCCAGTACAACCACGGCGAGCGCCCGATGTTCGTCGTCACGGTCACGGGGGGGTCGGCGCGGGCGCTCGAAAGCGTCATCGACGACTCTCCCGACGTGGCCGACTGGACCCGAATCGGCGAGTCGGGCGAGACACGCCGGTATCAGGCCGTCCCGGCGCGGAGCTTCGAAGAACAGCTCGGTGACAGCCTCGACGACCTCGCCGGACTGGAATCTCTCGCCACCGCCGACGCCATCATCGAGCGCATCGAGGTCCGGCCTGCGGGCTGGCGACAGACCGGCTGGTTCGCGGACCGCGACGCGTTCGGGCGGTTCGCGTCGTTCTGGCGGCGGAACGCCGGTTTCGACCTCCGACGCCTCGCCCGCGACGGCGACCCCGAACCGCCGGGCGAGGGACTCACCGACCGACAGGACGAGGCGCTCCGGTCGGCGTACGAACTGGGCTACTTCGACATCCCCCGCGGGGCCACCCTGCGGGAGGTCGCCGACGAACTCGGCATCACCGCTTCTTCGGCCTCCGAGCGACTCCGACGGGCGCAGACCCGGCTCATCGCCGAGACGGTGGCGACGACGTGGCCGCCGCTTCCGAACTGACGGGTCGACGAACCGGAACCGACGAACTCGACGAACCACTCGGGTCGGTCACGCCCGAAGACCGACCTAACTCAGCCGAACGACGGCGCTCCGGCCGGCGAAGTAGACGCCGCCCTCGGCGATGCTCGGGCCGATATCGAAGCGCTGGCGCTTGCCCGCGGCCAGTTCTTGTCGCGTGTTTCCGGTCGGGGCGTCGAGAACGGTTACCGCTCCCCCGCTGTCGTCGTGCGTCGGGACGAACACCCTCCCCGCGCCGACGGCGATGCCGCTCGCATAGCTTCCGGCGTAGCTCCGATTATCCCAACAGCGAGTGCCGTCCGCCAGCGCGAGCGTGACCAGTCGGTCGTCGGTCGCGACGTACACTCGACTCCCGTCGGTCGCGATGGTCTCGGGCCGTCTCGGTCGACTCTCGCCCCTCGTCTTTCTCGGTTCGAGCCGATAGCGCCAGCGCCGTTCGCCCGTCTCGGCGTCGAATCCGAGCACGCTCCCGGCCTCGGTCCCGACGAGGACGGTTCCCTCGACCACCGAGACGTTGCACGCGATTCGGGCGTTCGTCTTCGCCCGCCAGCGCTCCGTCCCGTCAACCGCGGCCAGCGCCCGGACGTAGGTGTCGTCGCCGGCGGTGTAGACGGTGCCGCCGGCGACGGCGGGCGTCGAGTCGGACGGGAACCCGGTCGCGGCCCGCCAGCGGGTCTCGCCGGTCGAGAGCGCCAGCGCGCGCGTCGCCACGCCCGCTTGGACGTAGACGGTGTCGCGCGCGACGATGGGGCTCGCGCCGAAGATGCCGCCGCCGAGTCCCTCCCGCTTCCAGCGTCGGTCACCCGTCGCCGCGTCGAAGGCGTGGGTCTCTTCGCGGGTCACGACGACGAGCGTTCCGTCGCCGACTGCGGGCGCGGGCTCGGGGTCGGTGAGCGGTCTGGTCCACGTTCGCTCGCCCGTGTCGGCGTCGACCGCGGAGAGTTCGTCGTCCATGTCGTGGACGTAGACGGTGCCGTCGGCGACGACCGGGACGTGGTGGCCCACGTAGGTCTCCACGGGGACCGTCCAGTCGATGGCGAGGTCGCCCTCGGGGACGGCCTCGGCCGCGACGGCCCCGGTGTTCGTCGTCGGCCCCATCACGCCGCGCCAGTCCGTGGTCGCCGGCTCGACGGGGTCGTACTCGGGGCACTCCCCGCTCGTCGGGTTGTGCTCCGACGGCGTTCCGAGACAGCCCGTCGCGCCGACGGCGACGGCGCTTCCGAGACTCGCCAAGAGCCGTCGCCGAGTCGGGCGCTGGTCGGCGTCGGTCATGCGACTTTCACCACCCCGTGGTGCGCGTGGGTCAGATACGTCGCGTCCTCGGTGACGACCGGAGACGCCATCGACCGCTTGTAGTACGGTTCGGCGAAGTAGTTCCCCGTCTGGAGCCACTCGTCGGCGTCGCCGCCCCACAGCCGCGTCCCGTCGGCGGCGTCGAAGGCCCCGGTTCGGAGGTAGACCCGGCCGTCGGCGACGGGGGGACGAGCGAGATACGGGAGCGCCGTCGGGTCGCGCTCGTGGCTCGGCGGCGCTTCGTTCACCACGCGCCACTGTTCGACGCCCTCGTTCCGCGAGAGCGCGTAGAGGTTCTTCGCGCCGACGTACACTCGCTCGTCGTCGACCGTCGGCGGGCCTGCCACCGCCGAGCCGGTTACGAACCGCCACCGCTCCTCGCCGGTGTCGGCGTCCAGCGCGTAGACGGTACCGCCGACGGTCGCGTACAGCGCGTCGTCGGTGACGGCGAGGCCGTTGGGCGACCGGCCGTACCGCCCGTCGAGCACCGTCCGCCAGCGCCGCCCGCCGCCGTGGTCGTAGCCGAGGACGACGACCGCCTCGCGCTCCCGCTCGAACGGTGTGAAGGCGGCGTAGACGCCGCGCTCGTCGGCGACGGGCATCGTCGTCTCGACTGGCTCGTCCGGGCCGACGAGAAGCTCTGCCGGCCCCGGCCGGTCGGCGGTCCACAGCCGACTCCCGTCGTTTCCGACGGCGTGCAGGCGACCGCTCCCGCTTTCGACGTACAGCCGGTCCCCGTACGCCGTCGGCGTGCCGAGCCGGCCGCCGAGGTCCGCGGTCCACCCGCTCGACCCGTCGCTTCCGACGGCGTGGAGCGCGCCGTCGTACCCGCCGACGACGACGGTTCCGGAGTCGTCGCCGACGACCGCGGGGCCGCCGCCGAGTCCGTCCGCGAAGCCTTCGACCCACCGGACCGACCCGGACGCGGCGTCTATCGCGGCCAGCGGGCTCACGAAGTCGTTCGGCCTGTAATAGTGGGTGGCGAATCCGGCGACGTAGACGGTGCCGTCGGCGACGACCGGCGGGGAGAGTGCGCCGTAGAGCGGCGGGTCGGCGGCATCCCGCGAGACGCTCCACGAGAGGGTTCCTTCGGTCGGGCCGGCGGGGGCGCGACCCGTTGCCTGCGGGTCGTAGCCGGCGGTCGGCCACGCCGTCGTCGGGGCGTCGAACGTCGCGTCCGGGGTCGGCGAGGAGCCGCCACAGCCGGCGAGACCACCCGCGAGCGCGGCTCCGCCCGCGGCCAGCACCTCGCGTCTGGAGAGCATACGCCCGCCGTCTCGGCGCGGGATAAAAACCTTCGTGGCTCCCCGCTCGGGGACTCGCCGGACGCGACCGGTCGCGCCGCCGTCGGAACCACAGACGTATTATCAGTCGGGCCACACGTCCTCGCTGATGCCCTCCTATTCGAGACGCGACGCGCTGAAGGCGATTCCGGCGCTCGCCGCCGGTCTCGCCGGCTGCGCGACCCTCACGGGCCGCGACGACTCGCTTCCGATGCCGACCGCGTGGACGGCGGACGTGCGAACCCCGACCCGCGCCCGCCGGCCGCCGTCCGGTCCCCTGCTCGTCGGGACTGGAAGCCCGTTTCACGACGACCCGATGGTGACAGCGGTCGACCCCGAGACGGGCGAGGAGCGCTGGGCGGTGACCGGTCGAAAGGGTCACCGGTCGCCCCTCGGCGTCGACGACCGCCGCGCCTACCTGCTTTCGAAGGCGGGACGGGCCGCGGCGGTCGACTACGAGGCGGGCGAGCGAGCGTGGACCACCGAACTGACGGGCGTGGACAGAGCCGACCCGGGCGTCGTCCAGTACCCGCCGGTCGTCGCCGGCGACACCGTCGTCTTCCCCATCTCGGGCACGGAGAACGACGTGGTGGACCGACTGCTCGGACTGTCCCGCGCGGACGGCGACCGACGCTTCCGGGCCGAGCTTCCGGCCTCGCTCGCCGGCGCACCTGCTCCTGCCTCCGCCGTGGGCGACTCCGAAGCGGGCGTCGTCGCGCCCGTCCTCGACGGGACGCTCCGCCGGTTCGCCACCGATGGCTCCGAATCGTGGCGCGTCGACGTTGGTCCGTCGCCGTCGTCCGTGGCGGTCGCCGGCGACACCGCCTTCGTCGGGAGCGCGACCGAGGAGCTGTTGGCGCTCGACGCGGCGACCGGCGAGGTTCGGTGGCGCGCGCCGCTCCGAAACACCGTGTTCGCCCGGCCGCTCGTCTCCGACGGCCGCGTGTACGTCGGCGGCGCGGACTACTTCCTCTACGCTTTCGATGCCGAGTCGGGCACCCGGCTGTGGCGGGACGAGCTGGCCGCCCCCGTGACCTGCGGGCCGACCCGCGTCGGCGACCGACTGGTGACCGTCGTGGGGTCGGACATCCTCGTCCGGGGGCACAGCGGGACCGTCCCGTTCGACCCGACCGCGCTGTACGTCCACGCGACCGACGGGACGCTTCTCAACGAATATCGGTTCGAGGGCTACCTCGACGGCGGCAGGGTGAACTGGGCCGTCGCCGCGGGCGACGGCGTCTACGTCGGACAGGAGTGGCAACTCGCCCGCCTCGACGCGGAGGTGCTCGATGCCGAGTGAGCGTCCGGACCGGTCTGAGGCGACCGGGAACCGGGACCGAAACGTTTCCCGTCGAGAGGTGCTCGGCGGCCTCGCGGCCGTCGGTTCGCTCGCCGTCGCCGGCTGTAGTTCGATTCCCGGACTCGGCGGGAGACGACCGGTCTGGCGACGCGATATCGACGGCGCGTTCATGGCCGGCCCGCCCGCCGTCACCGACGAACTGGTTCTCGTCGGGATGCAGGACAAAGCGCTGTACGGCCTGCGGCGCGAGGACGGCTCGACCGCCCTCCGGTTCGAGACGGGCGGACCGATAGAGGCGCGGCCCGTCGCTCCCGCGTCCGGCGGCCCGTACCACGTCCACAGCACCGACGGCGACCTCTACGCCGTCGACTCGGCGGGCGACGAACTCTGGCGCGACGAGGGCACGCCCTACCGAGCGCGACTCGTCCGCACCGGATCGCTCGTCGCCGAACTCGACCTCGCCGGCCCCGAGAACACGCTCGCGGGCTACGACCCGCAAACCGGCGACCGACGCTTCGAACGAGCCGTCTCGTCGTACTTCCTCAACGGCGTCACCGACGACTCGTTCGTGGTGCCCGTGCCGGTGAGCGAGACCGAATCGCGCGTCACGTCGCTCTCGCCGGCGGACGGAAGCGTTCGATGGCGGACCGAGCCCCGGCGGTGGTATTCCAACGTGGTCGCGGACGCCCGACTCGTCGTCGCCGCGAGGGACGGAACGCTGACGGCCTTCGAACGGTCCGACGGGAGCGTTCGGTGGCGCGTCCCCATCGGCGACGTGGGACGGACGATGGTGCTCGGGTCGCAGGCGTACCTCACCCGCGACCGGGACGGCGGGCGGCAGGAACTGCTCGCGTTCGACCGGGAGACCGGCGAGCGCCTGTGGGAAAATCCCACGGGCTACCAGATTCGGGCGGTCGAGGCCACGGACGACGCGGTGTTCGTCGGGAGCCGCGTCGACGACCCCGACGGCGGGATTCTCGGCCGAATCGACTGCTTCGGTCTCGACGGGACGCGACGGTGGCAGACCGTCACCGGACTCCCGTCGCTCGACTCACTCGGCGTCACGGACTCTCGCGTCGTCGCCGTCTGGGACCGGGGCTTCGAGGTGCTGGCCCGCGAGACCGGCGCGTCGCGGTGGTCGTACGAACCGGAATCGTACAGTCGGCTCTCTCTCCGCGTCGAGCCGTCGTCGGTGTTCGTCTCGTACGTCGGCGACGGTGCAGTCGCGCGGTTCCCGCTGGACTGACTTCCACTCGGCGCTGGCGGCGCGCGATGCACCAACCAACTTATTGCTGTACCGAGGGGATACTGCGCCAACGAGGAGCACGAACCGATGGACGACACACGCCGCGCACCCCCGCTGGAGCGCCTCATCGAATCAGTCGAGGACCGCGCCTACGGCAAGGTGAGCGACTCGCTCGGGGCGCTCCGGGCGGCGTCGGCCGAGGACCGCAAACAGGCGCTCCGCGAACTTCGAGACCTCGCGGACGACCGGCCGACCGCGTTCGAGTCGTTCCTCCCCGCCGTCACGCCGTTTCTCACCGACGACGAGCGCGCCGTTCGACTGCTGACCGCGAAGGCGCTCGTTGCGGTCGCGGAGGCCGCTCCCGATGCGGCCGCTCCCGCGGTTCCGGCGCTCGCCGAGCGCCTCGCCGACGAAGACGAGTTCTACTTCGTCCGCGCCCGGTCGGCCGAGGCGCTGGGATACGTCGCGCTCGAACACCCCGACGCGGTCGCCTCGCCGGCGGTGCTCGCGGACCTCCGCGTCGGCCTCTCGTTCGACGAACCCGAGGTGAAACGGAAGCTGGCGAAGGCGCTCGAATGCGTCGCGCTCGGCGACCCCGGCCGGCTTCGCCACCGCGTCTCGACGCTCGTCGAACACCTCGACGACCGGGACGTACTCGTTCGATATCACCTCTGTACGGCGATGGCGGCCGTCGGCTGTGACGCCCCGGACTCGCTCGGCGCGGGTCGGTCGGCGCTCTCCGCTCGGCTCGCCGACGAGAACGCCTTCGTCCGGGGGCGCGCCGCCGAGGCACTCGGGCTGTTGGCCCGCGAGCGCGGCGGGTCGGTGACGGTTCCGGACTCGGTACTCGATACGGAGTCAGACGCGGCGGCCGAGTTCGTCGCCGAGCGGGTCCGCTTTCTCCGGGCGTCGGGTGACGGCGATGGCAGTGACTCGCCGGCCGACGGCGTTGGGACGCTCGCCGGCGTTCGAAACACGACCGCGGACGCGGTCGCCGAGATTACGTCGCCCGACGCGGACGGCGAGTGTCCCCATTGCGGTGTCGACCTCCCCGAGGGCGCGCCGCCGATGTGTCCGAGTTGCGGCGTTCCGCACTGATCTCTCCCGTCTGCTCTCCGGCCTCGCTCGCGGGAGGCGATACGCGCGGTCGGTTGTGGTCTGACGGCGACGGCCCGTGTGTGGCCGGCCGAACGGTACGGTTCACTCGGTGCGGACTTCGAACCTCGCGCCGCCGGTCTCGGCGTTCGTGACCGTCAGTTTCCACCCGTTCGCCTCGACGAACTCGCTCACGATAGCGAGCCCAACGCCTGTCCCGTCGGCGGACGTCGAATAGCCGTACTCCAAGACGGACGCAACCCGGTCGGGCGGAATCCCCTCCCCGTCGTCCGCCACGTAGAATCCGGCGGTATCCTCCAGCGGGCCGACCGTGACCGTGACCGTGACCGGGTCCCGGTTATGTTCGACCGCGTTTCGAAACAGGTTTTCGAGGATGTGGTCGAGCAGTCCAATATCGGACTCGTACTCGACTGCCGGGTCTATCAACACCCGGAGTTCGCTGTCTTCCGTCTCGGTCACCGACCAAGAGAGCTTCGCGTGCGAGGCGATGGACGCCGACACCGCGTTCGCCTCCCGGCGTCGTCCCATGGTGAGCGTCCGTAGTTCGGTTATCATTCTTGACATCCGATTGAGCGGTTCCACCATCGCGTCGAGTTCCTCGCTCTCGAACTCCTCGCGCGCACGACCGAGCCAGCCGATGGCGACGCTGAGCGGATTCCGGAGGTCGTGTGAGACGATGTCGGCGAACTCCTTGAGGCGCTCGTTGGCGCGTTCGAGTTCCTTTCGCTGTCGTTTTCGCTCGGAGATATCCCGCGTGTTGATGACATAGTAGCCGTCGGAAGTCGGTTCCGAGGACGTGACCGACTCCACCCAGACGTAACTCCCACCGCCCTGCAAATGCCGGTACTCGATGGCTTCGACGACGTATTCGTCGCTTGAGACGACGTTTTTGAAGGCGTCGTACACCCTCTCGCGGTCGTCTGGATGGAAGCACTCCGTGCACGGCACGCCGACTAATTCGTCTTGACCGAACGCTAATAGCCGCTCGACTGAGGGGCTCTGATACCAGACGACACCGTCTTCGTCGAGCAGTGAAAGCAGGTTGGTCGAGTGAAGTGGGATGTCTTCGAGCGGAATTACCCTGTCGGATGTCTCGACCCGACCCGGCGTATCCCCCGTCTCATCACTCATGGGGTGTATCATTACAGAGGATGATATTATCTCTTTGCGAGGGAGAAGTCGCGACCGAATCGAGTCGAACGGGGGAACAGTTTCGCCGACAGGCTTGGGGCCGTCGTTCCCTGAGCGCGGCTGTCCGGTCGGCCGCGTAGCGGCGCGACGCAGGTCTCTTCTTACCGGTGGCCGGGCGACCCGGCCCCCACCGCCCTCCGCTCCGATTCTCAGTCGTTCGCGTCGGCGAAGTCGACGCCCGTGATTTCGAAGCGAGTGCCTCCCTCGGCGGATTCGGTGGCGCGGACCTCCCAGCCGTGGGCTTCCGCCACCTGCTTGACGATGGCGAGACCGAACCCGGTTCCCGAGCGCGACGTGGTGTACCCGGCCTCGAAGACGGTGTCGCGGTGGTCGGTCGGGATGCCGTCGCCGTCGTCGGCGACGTAGAAGCCGTTCGGGAGGTCGCCGACCGTCACCGTCACGTCCGGACCGCCGTGCTCGACTGAGTTACGGACGAGGTTCTCGACGAGTTGCTGGAGCCGGCTCCGGTCGGCGACGACGGTCACCGTCAGCTCGTTTCGGAGGTCGGCGTCGGCCGTCTCGACGGTCCGCCAGCAGTCGGCGACGAGCGAGGACAGCGACACGAGTTCGCGGTCGCCGACGTCGTCGCCCTCGCGGGCGAGCGTCAGCAGGTCGTCGATGAGGTCACCGATACGGTCGAGCGCCTCCGCGGCGGTGGCGAGCCGGTCGCTGTCGTGTTCCTCGCGGGCCAACTCGACGTTGCCGGCGGCGACGTTCAGCGGGTTCCGCAGGTCGTGGCTGACGACGCTGGCGAACTCGCTCAGCCGCTCGTTCTGCCGCTGGAGCTGTCGTTCGTGCTCGCGTTGCTCGGTCGTGTCGCGGTACATCCAGAGATGGCCGGTCCCGTCGGGCAGTTCGATGGGTTCGTAGCTGCGGGCGAGCGCCCGGCCGTTCTCCAGTTCGACCGACTCGGCGTAGACGGGTTCGGACTCGGATATCAGTTCGTCGACGCGCTCGACGAAGCCCTCCGGGTCAGTGGTGAGTTCGCCGGCCTCCCGTGCCAGTTCCCGACAGTCCGCGTCGACGAGGTTCGCGGGCGCCCCCGAGATGTCGAACAGTTCGAGCAGTCGGTCGTTGACGGCGAGGACGGTCCGGTCGCTGTTCTCGGCGAGGACGCCGACCGGGAGCGCCCCGACGAGCGTCGAAAGCAGGGCGTTGGTCCGTTCGAGCTCGTCTTCGTGATCGACGCGCTCGGAGACGTCGCGGCTGATTGCGACGAAGCGGTCCTCGCCGGCGAGGTCGAGTCGGCGGGCGTGGACCTCGACCGGGAACGTCGAACCGTCCTTGCGGGTGTAGACGCTCTCGGCCCGTCGTCTGCCGCCTTTATCCATGTCGTTCCAGATGGCCGTAGCTCGCTCGGCGTCCAGCGTTCGGTCCAAGTCCCAGACCTTCATCTCGGTGAGCTCCGCGGCGCTGTAGCCGGTCGCCTCGCACAGTTGGGGGTTCGGGTCGATGATGTCGCCGTCGACGTTGTGGACGTTGACCATGTCGGGCGACTCCTCGAAGAGCGCGGTGAGCCGCGCCGTCGTCTCTCGGAGTCGTTCCTCGCGCTCGATGCGCTCGGTCACGTCCTGAAACAGCGAGAAGACCGCGACGACCTCGCCGTCGTCGTCGGTGACGACGCGGTTGTGCCACTCGCAGCGGATGTGTTCGCCGTCCTTCCGGACGTTCTCGTCGACGCTGTGGTAGCCGCCGGTGTCCGTGGCGAGTTGGTCCGTGACTGTGTCGACGTTCTCGTAACTGTCCTCCGTGACGATGGCCTCCCAGGTGTGGCCGCGCAGTTCCGCCTCGGAGTAGCCGAGAATCCCCTCGGCGCGCTCGTTGACGCCGACGATGCGGAAGTCCCTGTCGTACTCTATGACGCCGAGGGGCGACTGCTCGATGAAAAGCGAGAGCCGTTGCTCGCTGGCCTTGAGAGCGGTCCGCGAGCGGTACTGCTCGACCGCGTTCTCGATGCGGTTGGCGAGGACGGTGTACTGGCTGGTCCCGTGTTCCTTCTGGAGGTAGTCGGTGACGCCCGCGGAGATGGCGTCGCTCGCGACCTCCTCGCTTCCTTTCCCCGTGTAGAGGATAAACGGCAGTTCGGGGTCGTCCTCGCGGACGGCGTCGAGGAAGTCGAGACCGTCGAGGCTGGGCATGTCGTAGTCCGAGACGACGCAGTCGAACTCCTCGTCGGCAAGTCTGTCGAGTCCCGCCGCCACCGACGCCGCGGTCTCGACCCGGAATCGGTCGTGCTCCCGTTCGAGGAACGCCGCCGTCAACTCCGCGAAGGATTCGTCGTCGTCGACGTGCAGGACGGCCACCTCGTTCACCGTCTCACTCATAGCTGTTCGCCGTGAGTGTTCGACGGAAGATACTTAATCGTGACTGGGCCGGCGGCTCGGTCGAAGACGCGCGAGTTCGCGGCCTCGGTGAACTGTTCGCTCGCCTCGCGGGCCTTGACCTCCAACACCGCGGGGGCGCGGCCGCGCTGTTGCTGTCCGAACCGTAGACCGGTCCGAGACGAGACGCTGCGAGCGGCGGCGGCCGTCGACGACGACTGACCGCGAACCTCCGTCGTCCTCCTCACGAACCCTCTCATCGCGGACCGCGAGACGTACCGACGGTTCCCGACTGCGAGAGTAACCATCCGATTAAAAATATGTTTTTGAAAACACAATTAGTCTGATATTTAGATGCTCGTCTTTCTCCCGACGCGTTCGAAAAAGCGATGCCACAGGCACACTCACGAGACGCTGTTCTACCGATACCGCCGTTGAGGGGCTTTAACGGGACTCGACGGTGGTATCTCGTCTGCGTGTGAACCTCTCTCGAAAGCCATCGTCCACGAACCGTGGTTCGTGACAGCATTGACCCCGGAGAGCGGGAGATACCGTTCCTCGCTGGCTTGAATCGCGGTTTCACCAATGAGTCTCCCCTGAACTACACCCGGCTTGCTATCGCTCGTCTTCGGGGGCTTGCGGGTGACGAGCGGTTTTCGACACCAATAGTATCAGATACTAATATAATCTCTAATTCTGATTATTCCGTGTTGAAAACCCGGCTAGCGAGCTCGTGGGCCGGCGCGGGCGTCCCCGTACAACTATACTGATTGCCGGCAATCACGACGGTACGATGCGCGCAGTGACTTTCACAACTCCCGGCGGCCCGCTCGAAATCCGGGAGATTGACGAACCGGAACTGGACGAGACGGGCGTCGTCGTGGAGACGGAGGCGTGCGGTATCTGCCGAAGTGACTGGCACGCGTGGCGGGGGGACCCGCTCTGGGAGTCCCGGGATTTCGACGACGGACACGTTTTCGGCCACGAACCGGCCGGTGTCGTCGTCGAGGTCGGCAGCGAGGTCGAGCACGTCCGCGAAGGCGACCGAGTGACGGTCCCCTTCAACCTCGGTGACGGGACGTGTCCGTCCTGTCGGTCGGGTCGCTCGAACGTCTGCGACAACCGTATCCCGCTCGGACTCGCACCCGAATCGAAAGGAGCCTTCGGAGAACGGTTCCACGTGCCGTGGGCGGACTACAACGTCGTCCACCTCCCGGACAGCGTCTCGTCGGTCGAGATGGCCGGTCTCGGCTGTCGGTTCATGACCTCGTTTCACGCCCTCGTCCACCGCGCAGACGTCACCGCGGGCGATTGGGTGGTCGTCTACGGGTGCGGTGGTGTCGGCCTGTCCGCCGTTCACATCGCCGACGCGCTCGGGGCCAACGTCGTCGCCGTCGACCTCTTCGACGAGAAGCTGTCGTTTGCGAGCGAACTGGGCGCTGTCGAAACGGTCAATGCGAACGACGTCGCCGACGTCCCGGCGGCGGTGAGGGCGCTGACGGACGGCGGTGCCCACGTCTCTGTCGACGCCCTCGGAATCGCTGAAACGTGCCAGAACGCGGTCAAGAGCCTTCGAAAGAGGGGCCAGCACGTGCAGGTCGGGCTCACGTCGAACGAGGAGGGCGGCGAGGTCGCGCTCCCGACGGACCGGATGGTACTCAACGAACTCCAGTTCATCGGCGCGGTCGGTATGCCTCGACCGCGGTACGACGAACTCTTCAGAATGATGGACCGTGGCGGGCTCGACCCGGCGGCAGTGATATCCGAGACGGTGTCTCTCGACCGGACCCCCGAGATACTGGCTTCGATGACGGACTTCGACACCGTCGGCATTCCAGTGATCACCGAGTTCTGACGGTGGCACTGGGAAAGAGCGCAGCCAAACGGGGGACTCCGCGCTCGCGTCGGCAGCCCGAACCCCTTCGACAGCCCGAATCGACTACTCCGGAATCCCGTATACCTCCCGAGACCAGTCTTGTTCGAGCGTATCGTAGACCGGCCGGTTCCGGTCCAGCCCGTCGATACGTCGTTGGTCTTCCGTGTCGAGTTCCCAGTCGAACAGCGTACCGTTCTCCGCGATGTGCGTCGCGGAACTCGATTTCGGCAGGACGACGACGTCCTTCTCGACGGCCCACTTGAGGACGATTTGCGCGGGAGATTTGTCGTACGTCGCTGCGATATCCTGAATCGTCGAATCTTGGAGCACCTCCGTCCGCCCGAGCGGTGCGGCCGCTTCGACGGCCACCCCGTTCGACTGGCAGTAGTCGACCAGTTCGCGCCGCTGGAACCAGGGATGGAACTCGATCTGATTGACGGCGATGGGGACGTCGGTGACGTGCAACGCGTTGCTGAGCTGATAGCCGCTGAAGTTGGATACGCCGACGTTGCGAACCTTCCCGTCGTCGGAGAGCGTCTTCATCGCGTCGAGCGTCTCTCGGAGCGAAATCGCCGGGTTCGGCCAGTGAATCAGATACAAATCGAGATAGTCGGTGCCGAGTCTGTCGAGCGAGTCCTCACACGACTCGATGACGCTCCCGTAGTTGAGATTCGCCGGCAGTACCTTCGACGTGAGAAACAGCTCCTCGCGGTCGTAGTCCGCGAGCGTCTCGCCGATTTCGCGCTCGTTTCGATACCCTTCGGCCGTGTCGACGTGGGTGTAGTCGCCGTCGAGCGCGGCGCGAACAGATGCGCGAACGGTCGCTCCATCGATATCCCACGTTCCGAGGCCGACCTTCGGGAGGTCGTCTCCGCTCGGAAGTCTGACTGTCGAACTCGTCATCGGCCGATACATCAGTACGCCATCGTATCAATCTACCCCCGTGCGGGGAGACGAGGACGAACGCAGTTCGGGTCAGACGGGTCGGGACTGAACGCGCAACGGTTCGGAGTTGTCCCGGTCGCTGCGTCGTGGACGTGCCGACGGCGAAAGAGTTTACTTGCAGATGCGGGTGATACGTCGTATGGTACCATCGCTGCCACCAATCGGGCTCGGAACGTGGGAGAACGACGACCCGACGCAGTGCGCCCGGTCGGTCAGGACCGCCATCGAACTGGGATACAGACACGTCGACACCGCAGAACACTACGGAAACGAATCGGCCGTCGGCGACGGGATCGCGTCCGCCGACGTGCCCCGCGACGAGCTGTTTCTCGCCACGAAAGTCCACCCGATAAGCGGTGGGATGACCCACGACGACGTCCTCGACGAGGCCGAAGCGAGCATGGAGCGACTCGGCGTCGACTATCTCGACCTCCTCTACGTCCACTGGCCGGTCGGGGAGTACGAGGCCGGGGAGACGCTCGGCGCGTTCGAACACCTCGTCGAGGAGGGTCTCGTGCGGAACGTCGGCGTGTCGAACTTCGACGTCGACCTCCTCGACGAGGCCCGCGGAGTCCTCGAATCACCGCTTTTCGCACACCAAGTAGAGATGCACCCGTTTTTACCGCAACGAGAACTCGTCGAAGACGCACAGCGCCACGATTACACGCTCGTCGCGTACTCGCCGCTCGCACGCGGCGCGGCTCTCACGAACCCGGTCATCTGTGATATCGCCGACCAGTACGAGACGTCGCCCGCGCAGGTGTCTCTCGCGTGGGTGACGAGCCACGAGAACGTCGTCGCGATTCCAAAAGCCACCTCGCGTGCCCACCTCGAAGACAATCTCGGTGCCGCCGCGCTCGAACTGGACGACGAAGCCATCGCCCGCATCGACGACATCGAACGGCGCACGCGATTCGTCGAGCGCGATGGTGCGCCGTGGCAGTGAGCGCCCCGACGAGTCGGTGTGCGACGAGAGTGAACGTGTTCGATGGTCACCACGAGGACGCGAGGACGATATGACAGGCGTACCCGTGTAATGCGCTGGGAATCGGACCGGCCTGCGTCCGACGATAGTAAACCGCGGCGTGGCGGGCGACGACCGCGCTGAGCGTCCACAGCTACGGTTCGCTCCCGTGGTCAGGGGAACGCAACCCAATCGACGCTGTCGCGTCGCAGCGTGCGAATGTTCAGTCGTGTCGAACGCGACCCGAACGCAGTGAACGAGGGAGATTGGTTAAGTCGCTCCCACACGAGGGGCCCGTATGGACGTGCAATCGATGACGGACGACGGCGAAGAGGTACTGGACGGCGTCCACCTCGCGCAACTCGCAGCGGGGAGTCGGGGCAGCGTTCAACACTTCCGTATCGAGTCGGGCGCGCTCGTCGGAACGCACAGCCACGAACACGAACAGATCGGATGGGTGTCGTCGGGGGAGTTGCTGTTCACGGTCGACGGGGAAGAGTACCTCGTCGGCCCGAACACCTCCTACGTGATTCCCGGTGCGACCCCGCACTCGGCGGAGAACCGCGGCGAGGTCGACGCCGTCGGTATCGAGGTGTTCTCTCCGCCGCGACCGACACCGCCGTGGGAAGGTGACGACGAATAGGCGGGACCCCGCCCCGCGGCGACGGACGCGCCGGCGACAGCAGTCGGCGACACCGGTCGAGCGCAGTGAGCGCCGCGACCGCTCGGTATCGATACGAGTCTCCGAGGCCCATGCCAACAATTATCATTCCCGTCCCGCATGATACTGTCATGGCTACCGGTACTATCGGGGCGTTCGAACGGTCGCTCACGGACGTCGGCGTGGAGTTGACGCGTACGACCCCCGCGACGTTTGCCGAGACGCTCGCGGGCGTCGTCGACGAACCGGCCGTCGGAACCCCGCTCGGGTTCGACGGCGTCTCGCTGAAGGACACCCCCGTAACGACGGAACTCACGCCGAGAGCCCTCACCGAAGCGCAGACCGGCGTCACGCCGGTCGGACGCGCCATCGCGCAGTACGGGACGCTCGTCGTCGAGTCGAACGCCGCCGGGAACGAACCCGTCTCGCTCTACCCGCCGACCCACGTCGGCGTCGTCCGCGAGAGCGATGTCCTCGCGGACGTGACCGAGGCGATGCCGCACCTCGCCGGGCGGTTTTCCGACGGCGGGTCGGTCGTCTTCGCCACCGGTGCGAGCGCGACCGGTGATATGGGCGCACTCGTGAACGGCGTCCACGGGCCGAAAACGGTGCGCGTGGTCCTCGTGGAGGGACTATGAGCCTCGAAGACCGCCGGGAGAAAGCGAGGCACATCCGTCATCTCCTGGAGACCGAAGGCGGCGCGATTCGCGAGAACACGACCGTGTTCAACGAAGACCGGTACGAAGTCTCCGAGAGTTTCGACGACTACGAGGACCTCCGCGGTCGGGCGCGCCGAATCAAGGAAGACGCAATCGACCGATTACCGGAACTCATCGACCGGCTCCGCGAGAACGTCGAAGCGAACGGCGGCGAGCTGTACGTCGCCGACGACGCGGCGGACGCCAATCGGTACATCGAAGGCGTCGTCGACGGCGAAGACGCCGAGACCGTGGTGAAATCGAAGTCGATGACGACGGAGGAGTTGGACGTCAACGACCACCTCGAAGACGTCGGCGTCGACGTCTGGGAGACCGACCTCGGCGAGTTCGTCCTGCAGGTCGCAGACGAATCCCCGTCGCATCTCGTCGGCCCCTCGCTCCACCGGTCACAGGAAGACGTCGCTCGACTGTTCAACGACCGCTTCGACCCGGACGAACCGTTCGAAACGGCGGAAGAGCTCACGGCGTTCGCGCGCGACTACCTCGGAGAACACATCCGCTCTGCGGACGTGGGAATGACCGGTGCGAACTTCGTCCTCGCGGATTCGGGCACGATTACGCTCGTCACGAACGAGGGGAACGCCCGCAAGACCGCGGTGACCCCCAACACGCACATCGCGGTCGCGGGCGTCGAGAAAATCATCCCGAGCGCCGACGAACTCCAACCCTTCGTCGAACTCATCGCGAAGGCGGCGACGGGACAGCCCATCTCCCAGTACGTCACGATGCTCACCCCGCCCGTGGAGTCGCCGACCATCGACTTCTCTCGGCCGACAGAACCGCTCGGGTCGGGCGACGACGACAGGGAGTTCCACCTCGTCCTCGTCGACAACGGTCGGATGGCGATGCGAGGGGACGACCACCTCGAAGAGACGCTCTACTGCATCCGGTGCGGGGCGTGCGCGAACTCCTGTGCGAACTTCCAGCACGTCGGCGGACACGCGTTCGGCGGCGAGACCTACACCGGCGGCATCGCGACGGGGTGGGAAGCCGGCGTTCACGGACAGGACTCGGCGGCGACGTTCAACGACTTCTGTACGGGGTGTTCGCGCTGTGCTGACGCCTGCCCCGTCAAAATCGATATCCCGTGGATAAACACGGTCGTCCGCGACAGAATCAACCACGAACCGGACGAAAGCGCCTTCGACTTCCTCGTCGAGGGGCTGACTCCCGATGCGGAGCCCGGGGGCCTCGACGCGCAGAAGCGCCTGTTCGGGAACTTCGGCACGCTGGCGAGGGTCGGGTCGGCGACGGCACCGCTCTCGAACCGACTCGCGGAACTCGGACCGGTGCGGTCGGCGATGGAGCGATTGTTCGGCGTCGACGCCCGGCGCGACCTCCCGACGTTCGAGCGGGAGACGCTCACCGACTGGTTCGCCGCCCGCGACTCGCCGGACAACGACGGGCGCGAGGTCGTCGTCTACCCCGACGCGTACACCAATTACGTGCTCGTGAACCGGGGGAAGGCGGCGGTGAGGACGCTCGAAGCGCTGGGCGCGCAGGTCGAACTCGCCACGCCGCAGGAGAGCGGCCGGGCACCGCTCTCGCAGGGGATGATACGGACCGCAACTCGGCGAGCGTCCGCGGTTGCCGCCGACCTGACGACGTACATCGACGACGGGTTCGACGTCGCGGTCATCGAGCCCTCGGACCTCGCCGCGTTCCGCCGAGAGTACGGGAAGCTCCTCGACGAGGAGACACACGAGCGACTCGCAGAGAACTCCTACGACGTCATGGAGTACGTCTACGGCTTGCTCAACACCGGGGCCGACGCGGGCGTGCTCGCCGAGCCGTCGGAGCCGCTGGCGTACCACAGCCACTGCCAGCAACGCACCCTCGGCGTCGAGACGTACACTGAAGCCGTCCTGACGGAACTCGGCTTCGACCTCCTCACCTCGGACGTCGAGTGCTGCGGGATGGCGGGGAGCTTCGGCTACAAAAGCGAGTACTACGAACTCAGCATGGACGTCGGGGGGGATCTCGAAGCGCAGTTCGCGGACGCGACCGACCGCACGCTCGTTGCGAGCGGGACCTCCTGTACCGAACAACTCGGCGACCTGTTCCAACGGGAGGTCGTCCATCCGGTCGAACTCATCGCACCGGACGGGTGACGTAGGCCGGTTCGGACGCTCCCCCCGCGGAGCGGTCAGCCGAACTCTCTCGCGGGCGTCCGCGGTGACTCTGGAAGCCGAGGGCTGACGGCGGCAGACTTTTCTCAGACTGTGCGAAGGTATAGCATATGGCAAATAACGGCACTCAGCGGGACGGACCAGTCCCGATTTCCGAGGAGGCCGTCCTCGAAGTGAGCGGCATGGACTCGGTCCCGGAGATGGGAATCGTCGAACAGTTGTGGGAGACGGACCCGATTCCGAAAGCGGAGCTTCGAGACAGCGTGTTCGATGCGGTCGAAACGCTCGACTTCGACGCGGTTCCGGACGGCGGCGAAGTCGCCGTCGGGGCGGGGAGTCGCGGTATCGCAAACCTCCCGACCATCGTTAGCGGCGTCGTCGACGCGCTCGACGACCGCGGGTACGAGCCGTTCGTGTTCCCGGCGATGGGGAGCCACGGGGGCGCTACCGCCGAGGGCCAACGCGAGATGCTCGAAGCGCTCGGCGTCACCGAAGCGCGCATCGGCTGTGAGATTCGAGCGACGATGGACACGGTCGTCATCGGGAAGACGCCCGTCCGAGACGTCGAGGTCCACGCGGACGCGAACGCGGCGGCCGCGGACGCGATAATCCCGGTCAACCGCGTGAAGCCCCACACGGACTTTCAGGGCGACGTGGAGTCTGGGCTCTCGAAAATGCTCGTCATCGGGATGGGGAAACAGCGCGGCGCGAAAGCGGCACACGACTGGGCCGCCGACTGGAGCTTTCGGGAGATGCTCCCCGAAATCGCGCGTCTGCACGTCGAGAACCTCCCGATTGCCGGCGGCATCGCCATCGTCGAGGACGAACACGACGACACCGCGCTCATCGAGGGGGTGCCGCCGTCGGGCTTCTTGGACCGAGAGGCGGAACTCCTCGAACTCGCCTACGAGCGCCTCCCGACCATCCCGTTCGACGAGCTCGACGTGCTCGTGGTGGACCGGATGGGAAAGGACGTCTCCGGGGCGGGCATGGACACGAACGTCATCGGCCGAATCGTGTACGGGTTCGAACCGGACCCGCCGAAACCGGACATCACACGGATATTCGTTCGCGGGCTGACGCCAGCCTCCCACGGGAACGGTTCGGGACTCGGGTCGGCGGACTTCGTCCACGCGGACCTGTTCGAGGAACTGAACTGGGGCGACACGCTGGTCAACGTTCTCACCGCGAGCACACCGCGGGCCGCTCGGATTCCGCCGGCCGTCGAAACCGACCGGTCCGGTCTCATCGCCTCGCTGTCCACCGTCGGCGTGAGTGCCCTCGAAGCGCCGCGCGTCGTCCGCATTCGCGACACGATGCGCCTCGACCGCATCGCCGCGTCGGCACCGCTCGTCGAGGAGGCGCGCGAACGCGACGACCTGCGCGTCGTCGAAGAGCCAACCCCCGTCGAGTTCGAAGACGGGCAGTTCGCCGACGACGTCCTCGAAACGGGCGACCACTGACCGTGGATGCACGAGAAACACTGATAACGCTCGAACGAAACCGTGTGGTATGGAGCCATCACTCATACTACCGCCGGAGCGCGACGAACGGTGGGACCTCGCGAAACAGGTCGGCGTCGACACCGCCGTCGTCCACACGCTCGAAATCGGCGACGGGTCGCGACCGTGGCAGTACGACGAACTGCTCGCGTTGACTCGGGAGTTTCGTGACTACGGCCTCGACGTCGGGGTCATCGAAGGCTGTGTCCCGATTTCCGACGACACTCGACTCGGGCGCGACGGTCGCGACGAGGAGATAGAGCGGTTCAAGCAGTACCTCCGAAACCTCGGTTCACTCGGCGTGCCGGTCGTCGCCTACGACTGGATGGCGGGCAAGCGCTGGGCGCGAACCTCGACGGCGCTTCCTGCCCGCGGAGGGTCGCTGACGACGGCGTACAGTAACGAGTTCATGGAGGACGCGCCCGAACAGGAACTCGCCCCCGTACGCGCCGACGAGTTGTGGGACGCTCTCGAACACTTCCTCAACGAGGTGGTCCCGGTCGCCGAGGAAGCGGGCGTGAAACTCGCCTTGCACCCCGACGACCCGCCGATAGAGAACCTCCGCGGGGTCGACCGAATCATCACGTCGCCGGAGCACTACGAGCGCGTGATGGGGATGTACGACAGCGAACACAACGGAATCACCTTCTGTCAGGGGAACTTCGCCGCGATGGGCGCGGACGTCCCGGAGACGATTCGGCGCTTCGGCGACCGAATCAACTTCGTGCATTTCCGCGACGTCGAGGGAACGAGCGAGCGGTTCGTCGAGACGTGGCACGACGAGGGGCCGACCGACATGCGCGCCTGCGTCCAGGCGTACCGCGACATCGGCTTCGAGGGCCCGGTCCGACCCGACCACGTCCCGACGATGGCCGGCGAGGAGAACTCGAACCCGGGGTACATGACGCTCGGGCGACTGTACGCGACGGGGTATCTGAAGGGGCTGCTAGAGGCGGTCGAGTAACGGCCGGACGCTCGCGCCGTGACCGCTCTGCTCTCGACCGATGTACCGACGCCAGAGGCGGCGGTTCGACACGGGCGAGTACGGCGGAATCCCGGATGCCGGCCGCCGAACTCGGTTCCGGAGTCGGTCAGGCGATTCGGTTGTCGGGGTCCGCGCCGCCGATGAGGCTCTCTATTCCCTCGGCAATCATCCGGGGGCCGTTCGTCACGGCGTCGCGCGTCGACCCCGCGGTGTGCGGTGAGAGGACGACGTTGTCCATTTCGAGGAACGGGTGGTCCTCCGGGAGGGGCTCGGTCTCGAAGACGTCGAGCGCCGCCCCCGCAATCGACCCCGTTCGCAACGCGTCGACGAGCGCGGCTTCGTCCACGAGCCCCCCGCGGGCGGAGTTGACGAGTATCGCGGACTGGTTCATCCGAGCCAACTCGTCCCCGCCGAGCAGACCTCGCGTCTCCTCGGTCAGTCGCGCGTGAAGCGTCACGGCGTCCGCGCGTTCGAGCAGGCCGTCGAGCGTCGCGCGTTCGACACCGGCGTCGTCGAACGTCGACTCGTCCTGATAGGGGTCGTACGCGAGGAGTTCGGGGCCGAACCCCGAGAGCCGTCGGGCGACTTGTTGGCCGATGTTTCCGAACCCGACGATACCGATGGTCATCGCCTCGACGTCGCGGGGTAACCGGTCCGGGTCGAACTCTTGGCTCCACTCGCCGGCGTGGAGCGCGCTCGTGTGGTGCGGAATCTCGCGGACCTTCGCGAGCAAGAGGCTGACGGCGTAGTCGGAGACCGCGTTCTTGTTCCGTCCGGGCGCGTGGAGGACGGCGACGTCGTTCGTTTCGGCGGTCTCGATATCGACGTTCTCGACGCCTCCCCGTGCGGCCCCGACGACCTGCAGCGAGTCGCCCGCTTCGATTACCGACGCGGAGACCGGCGCTTTGTGAACGACGAGAGCGTCCACGCCGTCGAGGTGCGCTTCGATACTCGACGTGTCGTAATCGGACGGCCCCCTCGACTCCATCTCCATCGTGACTTCTCGAAACCGTTCCGCGGAGACGTCGGCTTTCCAGTCGATACGGGAGAGCGACACGCCTTCGGATTCGAGGAACGACGCCGCCTCGTACATGTACTCGCTCGGCTGTTGTGGGTCTCCGCAGAGGAGCACGGTTTCAATCGTCATTCGTTTGGGTCTCCCGCTCAATCGACGTTAATTTTTCCCACGTGGCGGCGGTCCCCTCGGCGGCCAGTCGGTACGCGTCGTGGACCTCCCGGTACGCGTCAGTGTGCGCCGGCGTCGGGTCGTGCCGGCGTTCGACCCCGACGACGCGTTCGACGGCGGATTCGACGTCGTCGTACAGGCCGACGGCGAGACCGGCGCAGATGGCGACACCTCGGGCGCCCGCCTCCTGACCCGTCGGGACGGCGACCCGTTCGCCGAGAACGTCGGCGAACATCTGGGACCACACGGCGCTCTTTGCGCCGCCGCCGCCGAGGCGAACGTCGGTGAGCCCGTCTCCGGACGCCAGTTCCAGCAGTCGGTCGCTCAAGGAGAGGGCGACACCTTCGTATATCGACCGTACCATCGCGGCCCGGTCGTGTTCGATAGTCAGGCCGACGAACGCGCCGCGTTCGTCCGGGTCGTCGGTCGACCCCTGAAGGTTCGGGAGGAACACGAGCCCGTTCGAGCCGATTGGGACCTCCGCTACCGCCTCGTTCAGTCTGGCGTAGAACGCGGCGTCGGACGCCGCCTCGTCGTCCCAATCGCGACAACACTCCCGAGTGAACCAGTCGACCGCGGCCGCGGCGGACCGTGTTCCGCGGTACTGGAGCCACGCGTCCCCGAGGTAGCGCCGACTCAGCCCCCCGCCGTCGGCGGTGTTCGGGTCGGCGGAGACGTAGATGCTCTGCCCCCACGTACCGACGATGAGCGACCCTTGCCCCGGTCGGAACGCGCCCGACCCGAGCGCCACAGCGCCGACGTCGTGAAGGCCGGACGCGACGGGCGTCCCGGCTTCGAGTCCGGTCTCGTCGGCCGCCGCCGCCGTCACCTCGCCACAGACCGCCGTGCTCTGGACGACGGGCGGCAGCGCGTCAGCGCAGTCGCCGAGTCCGAGCGTGTCGAACAGCTCCGACGAGTACGCCTCATCGTCGATGTCGTAGAAGACGCTCGCTTCCATCTCGTCCGTACAGACGACGTCCGTAAGCCGATATTTGAGGTAGTCCTTGCAGAACAGGAGCCGGTCGATGGCGTCGTAGACCGCCGGTTCTTCCTGCCGAATCCACCCGAGGATGCTCAACGGATCGGCGACGAACGGGTCGTACCCCGTAATCGCGCGAACCGCTTCCGAGCGGCCGCTTTCGTCCCACGCCTCGACGACGTCGCTCGCGCGGCTATCCAAGGACGTGATTCCGTCTCTGACCGGCTGTCCGCGGTCGTCGAGGGCGTACAGTCCGTGTCCGTGGCCGGAGACGCCGACCCCGGCGATGGCATCCGCCTCGACGGTGGACTCGCCGAGGACCGCTCGAATCGTCTCACACGTCACGTCCCAGAACGCCGGGAGGTCGCGCTCGACGCGGCCGGCGCGGGGGCGCTCGTTCGGTGTCGGCCGAACCGCGACCGCCCGCTCTCTCCCGTCGGTATCGAACACCGCGGCTTTGACGTTCGTCAACCCCGCGTCGACTCCGAGGAGGAGTGGGTCGTCTGCCGTCTCCATGGGACTCACGCGTACAGGCTCTCACCGGCGCTCCCGGAGAGCGCGGCGACCTCCGTCATCACGTCGGCGATTCGGTCCTGAACCTCCCGGCAGACCCGGTGAGGCGTGAAGTCGCGTTTGTCCGGCGACCACTCCGCGTCGCCGAAGAACCCCTGTCGGTCGTCGTCGACGCCCTCGGGGGGGAGGATGCTCGACTCGTGGTCCCGATAGAACTCGCAGGCCGTCCTGGCGAACTCGTACTGATATCTGGTGTTCTTGTTCAGTTTACACACCCCCGTCGAGAGGAGCTCTCGGACCTGACTATCGGACAGCCCCGACGACCCGTGGACGACAAGCGGGGTGTCGAGGCCGTGGTCCGCCAACGCCTGCCCCACGTCGCGTGCGATGTCCGGGCGGAGTTCGAGGTCGCGCCCCTTCGAAACGCCGTGTTCCGTCCCGATGGAGATTGCGAGGAGGTCGACCCCCGTCCTGTCGACGAACTCGACGGCCTGTTCGGGGTCGGTGTAGTACGCTTCGGTCGTCTCGACGCCGCCTTCGAGACCTTTGATCATGCCGAGTTCGGCCTCGACGAGCATATCCTGTTCGCGGTTTCGAACCATCTCGACCACGTCGCGGGTGCGCGAGACGTTCTCTTCGAACGGCTCGTGCGAGGCGTCGACCATCAGCGAGGAGGGGACCCCGGAGGCGACGCACGATTCGAGGAACGCGCGGTCGTCTGCGGGAACGTGGTCGACGTTGAGAAACACGCCGACGTCGGCGTCTTCGCCGAGTTTCTCGACGTGCGTCGCCAGGATATCCAACCCCGTGTCGGGGTCGCCGTTTCCGGCGAACGCGGCGGTGTCGCGCTTCACCTGAACGACGAGGTCCGAATCGGCACGCTCCGCGCCGCGGACGAGTCCGGTCAGGATGTTCGTCTCCGTGATGTTGCTCGCGACGAACCCGTACCCGCTCGTTCGCGCCCGGTCGTAGACCGTGGATAGCTCCGACCCACGTGAGTATGTCATTGGTTGTCATTCACGGAGTGCTCTGAAATACGTGTCGGATACTTTCGAACGTCGCGGCGTCCACCGGCTCGAACCGATTGGTGGCAATCTGTTCGACGATGGTGAACGCGACGGCGATAGCTTCACTTCACCGCGTCGAACGGGACCCCGCGCCGGTCGGTCGATTCGGCCGGATTAGCAACGAACCGTTACGATAATAGAAATGTAACACGACTCTCCCGACGCTGTGCGACGATAGCGAACGGAGAGCTGCGTGCCGGCGGTTTCTCGGATAGAGTTCGTAGAACGTGCGGGTCGAGAGGTCGATATCGAACCGATTCGACACCCGCTCGTCACGTTCGCGGGTCGGACCATCCGGTAATAGTGAACTGGACTCGGGAGGTGGAGTGATTCGAAGCCGGGAACGCCACGGGACGGGTCGCTCGGCCGGGTGCTCTCGTACCGACCGGCGTTAGACAGTCGTGACCGTGTTTTCGAGGACGCCGATGTCGTCGATTTCGATGCCGATGTGGTCACCGGGTTCGAGGGTGAATCCCTCGTCGGGGACGAGTGCCGTCCCGGTCAACAAGACCGCCATCTCGGGGACGACGTTGTGTCGAGTGAAGTACGAGACGAGTTCCTCGCACGACTTCACCATCTCCGACGTCGAGGTCGACTCCTCGTAGAGAACGGTCCCGTCGCGTTCGATGCGCATCGACATTTCGAGCCCGTGCGGGTCGCTCACCGACTCGGTGGACGCGACGCACGGTCCGATTGAACAACAGCGGTCGTATATCTTCGCTTGCGGCAGGTACAGCGGGTTCTCGCCCTCGATGGAACGACTGCTCACGTCGTTGCCGACAGTGTAACCGACTATCTCACCCCGGTAGAGGACCACCGCGAGTTCGGGCTCTGGGACGTCCCACGTGGAGTCGCCTCGGACACCCACTGTCTCCCGTGGACCGACCGTCCTGCTCTCCGTCGCCTTGAAGAAGATTTCGGGACGGTCCCCCTCGTAAACGTCGAGGTAGACGTCCGGTGTCCCGCTTTCGGCCTCTCGCGCCTGCTCGCTGATGTGGTACGTGACGCCCGTGGCCCACACCTCGTCGGGAGCCACCGGACGCCCGATTCGCTCGTCGAGATAGTCGGAAGAGAGTCGCTCCGCGTCGTCGATGAGCCCCTCGGCGACGTCGTCGATAGTCTGCTCAGTGATGTTTGCCGCCCGAGCGAGATCAGAGAAGGTCTCTACGTTGGGGTTCGCACTGGTGAGATCGTAGACGTCGTCGCCGTCGGACGCAGCGAGTGCTGAACGCTCTGTCCCCGCAAGTGCGTGGTAGCGCATGAAAAGACGGAACGCCCACTACTACATAATTGTTACTGAGGGATGTGAGTTCCGTATCGCCGCGAGTGGACGAGGGGCCCGCTCACGATATGGATGGGCCGGAAGTAACGGAAAGAAGAGACGGGTTGGTTGCGGCGGTGTCACAGTTAGTCACGCGACCGATGGCTGATAGTCTGATGTGCCGCCTCTTCCTCCCGTACAACACACCATGTGTTATCGTTGCACATGAACCTTTGGGCGGAACCCCGCTTTCCGGTCAGTCGGACCGGACGGTATGCTCCAGCGTCCGAATGCCCTCGATATCGACTTCGACACGGTCGCCGTCGGAGAGCGGACCGATGCCTTCGGGGGTCCCGGTGGAGATCACGTCCCCCGGTTCGAGCGTCATGTACGTCGTAATCTCTGCGATCAGTTCTGGAATCGTGAAGATGAAATCGGCCCGCGAGGAGTCCTGTCTCGTCTCTCCGTTGACTCTGAGTTCGATGCTCGCGTCTGCCGGGACCTCGTCGGGGGTCGAGACGACGGGCCCGAGCGGTGCGCTGTTGTCGAACGCCTTGCCGCGAATCCAGTTCTGTTCGACCTCTTGGTCGTCTCGGTTCGAGATGTCGTTCAGACACGTGAACCCGGCGACCACGTCCATCGCGTCGTCCGGTTCGACGTTCCGGCACTGCTCGCCGATAACGACGCCCAGTTCGGCTTCGTAATCGACGCGCTCTTTCCCGGCGGGAAGGGTGACCGCGTCTCCGTGCGCTGCGAGCGCGTTCGGCGGCTTGAGGAACAGCAGCGGGCGCTCCGGGATGTCCATCCCCGTCTCCTCGGCGTGTTTCTCGTAGTTCAGACCGACGCATACGATTTTACTCGGCTCACACGGCGGAAGAATGTCGACCGCTGTCGGGTCGAACGTTCTTCCACCGAACGAGACTCCGTCGTCGGTCCATTCGCCGGTTCTGACACTCCCCGCCGGGTCGCGGAATCTCACGCGATGCATGTCTGAGGGAGACACGCGCTCCTGGCAAAACGGTTTCGCCGTCGACAACTCCGGCGTCGAAACATCGACTTTTCACCGCGATGGTCCCGACTCCGTTCGCGGGCGAGTGACGCGGGTACCTAGCGATGACGAACAGATATCCGACAATCGTGAACAACAATTATTAACGATGAATGTTAACCAGTGTCTAGAATGGGAACGAACATGGCAAACACGATCGGGGCGTTGGGGACCTCGCTCGAAATCCTCGAAGCGCTGAAAGAGCGGGAATCAGCGGGCGTCACGGAGTTAGCCACCGAACTCGGCCTCCCGAAGAGTACGGTGTACAGTCATCTCCGAACGCTCCGAGAACACGAGTACGTCGTCCAGCGAGACGGGAAGTACTGCATCGGCCTCAAGTTCCTCAGTCTGGGCGAACACACCCGAGACCGGATGCCGCTTTACGAGGTGGCGAAGCCCGAGGTGAACGGACTCGCCGAGCAGACCGGAGAACTCGCGAACCTGCTCGTCGAAGAACACGGCGAAGGCGTCTACCTCTTCCGCTCGAAGGGCGAACAGGCGGTCTCGCTCGACACGCACGCCGGCATGCGCGTCAAGCTCCACTGTACGTCGCTCGGGAAGGCAATCCTCGCGTACCTCTCCGAGAAGCGAGTCGATGAGATCATCGAGCGCTGGGGTCTCCCCGCACAGACCGCGACGACCATCACCTCGCGCGAGGCGCTCGAAGAAGAGCTCGCGGCGGTTCGCGAACGCGGATACGCCTACGACAAGGGAGAACGTCTCTCGGGCCTCCGGTGTATCGCGGCACCCATCAAGAACCCGGACGGTCACGCTATCGGGGCCGTGAGCGTCTCCGGCCCGACGAGTCGGATGAAGGGCGAGCGGTTCGAATCGGTGGTCCCAGAGCAGGTCATGAGCGCCGCAAACGTCATCGAACTCAACCTGACGTACTCGTAGCGGTCTGCACGCCGAGAGGCGTGCCTTCCGGACATTCACGCGACCGACCTTCGTTTCCCCTCCCTTCCGGCCGCTGTCGCCGTCCCGTTCTGTCTCGAACTCGCGGCCGACCGACGCACTCGCCCGAGCAACTGCGCTGGGCGTCCGGTTGGCGGCGTCGACAACGAAAACACGGTGACTCAGCAGAGCCGTCACATAGACGGGCCGACGCGGGTGATAGCGAACTCTGTCAGGCCGTGTCCCTCGGCGAGACACGCCTCGCCGTTTGCGACGGCGACCAGTCGCTCCAGTAAGTCGCCCGGCGCGCCGCGCCGCGCCGAGAGGTCGATATCGTTCGGGAGCGCCGCCGCGGTCCCCGGGTCGCCTGTCACCTTGACGACCGGGACGAGCGGGTGCCCGGAGAGGATTCCGTCGCCGGTGACGTGAACGACGACGTTCGCGCCCGCTGCGGCGAGCGCCGTCGTCGCCTCGGCGAACCGAGACGGCGCGTCGACGGCGGCGAGGCCCGCCGAGAGGGTCGCGCGCTCACCGTACGGGAGCACTTCGGAGACGGCGTTTTCCCCCCACGCTCGCGTGACGTCCTCGAACGGGCGGTCGCGGGCGAACTGGCCGACGCGAGTCGCGCGAGCCGGGTGGCCCTCGTGTCTGTCGAGGAGGGCGTCCATCGAATCCCGTGCCTCGTCCGTTGCGGCGTCGCGCGCCTCGTCCGGGTTGGCGACCAGACGCTCGTTACCGGCGGCGACCACGCGACCCCCGGCGTCGACGATTTCGTCGGCGACGTGGCCCACGAGCGGGTCGGCAGACTCTATCGTGGACGCGTCGAGGTCGCTCGAAACGACGCCGAGCGTCAGGTCGCTGAGGTCGGCGACCGTCTGTGACGTGCGCCGCGACTGGGCGAGTTCGGTCGCGGCTTCGACGCCTCGTTCGACGCACTCGTCGGTCCCGCCGACGCCCTGAATGGACAGTTCGCGGACGGTGACGCCGCGGGATTCGAGCGCGGTCGCCACCTCGGCGCTCTGGACTTCCTCACACCCGAGTCCGACCACGACCGTTCCGGCGACGTTCGGGTTCTGCGCTATCGACAGGAGCGTCCGGCGAGTCTGTTCGTTGTCGGCACCGAGCTGGGCGCAGCCGTGGTCGTGCGGGGTCGCCACGGCTCCGTCCACGCGCGCGGCGATTCGCTCGGCGACGATGTGCGAACAGATGACCGACGGGAGAACCAAGACGTTGTCGCGGACACCGACCGTTCCGTCCGCTCGCGGCGTCCCCTCGAACGTCCGACCGGAGATTCTCGGAGTGCTCATGCCGTCTCCCCTCCCGCGGCCGCGCGGTCACCGCGTCCCCGCGTACTCTCGCAGTTGTGGGTGTGGACCCACTCGCCGACCGCTATCGCCTGCGTCGCCGTTCCGATGACCTCGCCGTACTTCCGGACTTCTCCGCCCGAGTCCACCGGTTCGAGCGCGACCTTGTGCCCGAACGGAACGTCCCCCGCGAGGACGACAGTCCGGTCGTCGGTCTCGATTTCGGTGTCCGCGTCGAGGTCGTCGACTGTCGTTCCCACGTTGTCGGACGCGCTCAGTCGGAGGAGCGCATCGTCCAGGACACGGCCCTTCATCCGCTGACCTCCGCGGTCAGCTCTTCCGGCTGTATCTCGTTTATCGCGAACTCCTCTAACCGCCGATGTTCGGCCTCAGTGCGGCGGCCGTTCGCCACCTCGACGAGCGTCTCGAAGATGCGGGCACCGACCGAGTCTATCGACTCGCCGTCGAAGACCGTCCCCGCGTTCACGTCGATGTTGTTCGACATCCGGTCCCACGTCTTCGGGTTTCCGGTCACCTTGATGACGGGCGCGAGGGGATTCCCGGTCGTGCTCCCCCGGCCGGTCGTGAACGCGACGACCTGCGCCCCGCCAGCGACCTTCCCGACGACGCTCTCGACGTCGTACCCCGGCGTGTCCATGAGGACGAGTCCGCCGTTCGTCGGCAGTTCGTCACCGTAGTCGACGATGCCGCGAATCGGCGTCGTCCCGCCCTTGGAGATGGCTCCAAGGCTCTTTTCTTCGATAGTTGTCAGCCCGCCCTCCTGATTTCCGGGCGTCGGCTGTGCGCCGCGGAGGTCGACGCCCATCAGCTCGGCCATCCCCTCGCGCGCCTCGACGCGTTCCAAGATACGCTCCCGCGTCTCCTCGGAGACGCATCGGTCGGCGAGGATGTGTTCCGCGCCGATGAACTCCGGCGTCTCGCTGAACGAGGCGGTCCCGTCCGCCTCGACGAGGCGGTCGCACGCGGCACCGACGGCGGGGTTGGCGGCGATTCCGCTCGTCGCGTCGCTCCCACCGCATTCGACCCCGAAGACGAGTTCGGAGACGTCGGCCTCTTCGCGCCTCGCGCGGTCCGCTTCCGCTTTCAGTCGACCGAGGCGGTCCGCACCTTCCGACAGCGCGTTCGCGGTTCCGCCCGCCTCCCTGATGGTGAGCGTCTCCGTCGCCTTCCCCGCGGTTGCGATGCCGTCCGCAACCGTCTCGGCGTCGATGTCCTCCGTTCCGAGTTCGACGACGAGCGCGGCGCCGACGTTCGGGTTTCGACCGGTCCCGACGAGGACGCGCTCGGTCTGTCGTCGTGCCGGGTCGGGCTGGCTCGTTCCGAGTTGGTGCGGCGTCGCCCGCGCCCACGCCCCCGCCTCGTCTGCGATGGCGGACGCGACCGAAGACGCCGCGACCGACGTCGGAACGACGGCGACGTGGTTTCGGACACCGACCCGGCCGTTCGACCGTCGGTATCCTTCGAACGTATGTCCCATGTTCACAATCCATGGCTAGCACCGTGTTAGTCTTTTCGCTGGCGGGGGAGGGATTTTAGTAGTAGTCCCCCCCGTCTCCACGTGTATGCTTCCGTCCGGACTCGTCATCGCAGACGACCTCACCGGGGCGACGGACACGGGTCACGAGTTCGCCGCTCGCGGACTCCGAACGCTCGTCTCGGCGTCGCCCGCGCCGTCGGGGAACTCCCGTGCCGAGACGGACGTCTGGGTCGTCGATACGGACAGCCGGTACGCCGACCCGTCGAGGGCGGCGGCGGCGGTCCTCGACGCCGTCGCCACCGGTGACCACTCGTTCGTCTACAAGAAGGTCGATTCGACGCTCAGGGGGAACCTCGTGAGAGAGACCGACGCCGTGCTCGACGCGACGGCGGCGGACCTCGCGCTCGTGGCACCCGCTTCCCCGAGAAACGGGCGGACGACCGTCGAGGGCTACCATCTCGTCGACGGCACTCCGGTCGCGGAGACCGCCGCCGGCGACGACCCGGACAAACCCGTCGAGACGTCGCACCTCCCCACGCGGTACTCCGCGTCGTCCTATCCCGTCTCTCGGTTGCCGGTGAACCGCGTGGCAACGGGACCGGCGGCCGTCGCGGACGCGCTGCGGGAACAGGCTCGGACGGGCCGCGGCATCGTCGTCGCCGACGCGTCGCACGAGCGGCACCTCGAAGCCCTCGCGGACGGCGCGGCACGTTCGGGACTGGACGTCGTCTACGTCGGGAGCGCGGGGCTCGCCCGATACGTCGAGACGCCGCCCCCCAGCGGTGCCGGCCCGGCGTCGGTTCCCCCGCGAGACCGAACGGTCCTCTGCGTCGTCGGGAGCACGAACCCGGCGACGCTCGACCAACTCGACGCGCTCCCGGCGGAGTCGGTCGTCTCGCTGGACCTCGGGAGGGCCGTCGAGAACCCTGCCGGTGCGAGCGCCGACGCCGCCGCGGCCTGTTCGGAACGCCTCGCGGACCGCGGGGTCGCCGCGTTGGTCTCCGCGCCTGACGACGACGCCCCGCGACGCGCGCTCGACGCGGGCCGACGCCTCGGCATCGATGGCGCGACGGTCCGCGCTCGGGTGGGCGAGACGCTGGGTTCGACCGTCGAACGGCTCTGGGCCGAGGGACCCCCGACGCCGGGGTCGATGTTCGTGACCGGCGGCGCGGTGGCCGCCGACGCCTTCGAGTCGCTGGACGCGGACGGCGTGGTCCTCT
This sequence comes from Haloferax sp. S2CR25, assembly GCF_031624535.1. Classification (NCBI taxonomy): domain Archaea; kingdom Methanobacteriati; phylum Methanobacteriota; class Halobacteria; order Halobacteriales; family Haloferacaceae; genus Haloferax; species Haloferax sp. S2CR25. The sequence goes on along the minus strand of NZ_JAMQOO010000003.1, from coordinate 163,031 downwards.
CCGGGACGGCCGTCGAAGAGGGGATTCCCCTCGGTCGCCTGTCGGGTGGGGTCGCCGACGGCGTCCCGGTCGTGACGAAGGCCGGCGCGTTCGGCACCCCCGGGGCAATACGTAAGTGCATCGCCCGTTTGAGTGGGGACGATGAGCACGAGTAACCCCCTAATCGCCGTGACGATGGGCGACCCCGCGGGTATCGGTCCGGAAGTCGCCGTCAAAGCGTTCCCGTCCGTGACGGAGTTCGCGCGCGTGGTCGTCGTCGGCGACCTCGGCGTGATGCGACGCGCGAGAGACGCCTGCGACGCGGAGTTCGACGTGCGCGCGGTCGACTCCGTCGAGTCCGTCGACGACGACCCGACCGCGCTGTCGGTCATCGATTGCGACAACGTCGACGACCTCGTCCACGGCGAACTCCGCGAGGAGTACGGTGCCGCGAGTCTCGCGTACGTCGAACGCGCCATCGACCTCGCGGTCGAAGGGGAGATAGACGCAATCGCCACGGCCCCCATCAACAAGCAGGCGACGCGGATGGCGGGAAGCGAACACGCGGGCCACACCGGACTCCTCGCCGCGCGGACCGACACGGAGAACTACTCGATGATGCTCATCGAGGACGACCTGCGCGTGACCCACGTCAGCACGCACGTCCCGCTCCGCGAGGCGTGCGAGCTCGTGACGACGGAGAACGTCCTCGAAACCGTCCGCGTGACCGACGACGCGCTCCGGAACCTCGGTATCGAGTCCCCCCGCGTCGCCGTCGCCGGGTTGAACCCGCACGCCGGCGACGGCGGCCTCCTCGGCGACGAGGACGACGACGAAATCGCGCCCGCGGTCGAGCGTGCCGTCGCTGACGGCATCGACGCGACCGGACCGATATCACCGGACACCGTGTTCGTCCGCGCCGCCCGAGGCGAGTTCGACTGCGTCGTCTCGATGTATCACGACCAGGGTCACATCCCGTTGAAGATGCTCGGGTTCGACGCGGCGGGGGGCGTCAGCGGCGTCAACATGACTATCGGGTTGCCCATCGTCCGAACCAGCGTGGACCACGGAACCGCCTTCGACATCGCCGGCGAGGGAATCGCCAGCGAGACGAGCATGGTCGACGCGATTCGGGTGGCCGCCGACGTCGCCCGTCATCGCTGATGTCGACGGTGACCGCGGCGACCCCCGCCGAACCCGACTGGCCGACGCTCACCACGACGTGATTTCGACGTCGCGCAGTGGCCGTTCGAGGGGAACGCTCACCTGACCGCCCGTGAACTCGGAGACGTACAGCGCGACGATAATCTCCAGCGACCGCGTCGCCTCCTCGCCCGTCGACGGGTTCTCCGCGTCGCCGCGGAGCATCGCCTCGACGTGTCTCGCCGCGTTCGGGAACGCGTTGCGGTAATCTTCGTCCCAGGTCCACGCGCCGTCGATACCGGGGAGGTCGGTCTCGACGTGCTCTCCGTCTTCGAGCCGCCAGTACTGCCACTCCCCGTCGTCGTTGTTCATGTACAGTTTCCCCTCGGTGCCGACGAACTGGAGCGTCATCGACGAAATCTCGCGCGGGACGGTACAGTCGACGGTGACGAACGTCCCGTCGTCCGTGACGACGAACCCCCCACCGCCGGCGTCGTCGACGTCGGCCGCCGCGTCGAGCGACTCGACGGCCTCGTTCTCCCCGTTGACGTAGCCGGCGACCCGGTCGGCGCGGGCGTCGAGGAGGTAGACCAGCGTGTCGAGGAGGTGGGTGGAGTTACGCATGAGCTCCATGCGGAACTGCGTCGCCACCGAGCGGACGTCGCCGAGGAGTTCGTCTTCGACGAGGAGGTCGCGTAAGCGACGCAGTTTGTCGGTGAACCGAAACGAGTGGTTGACGACGAGTTCGGTGGCCGTCTCGTCGCAGGCCGCGACCATCTCCTCCGCGTCGGAGACGGCCGAGGCAATCGGTTTCTCGCACCAGATGACGTCCGGGTCGGCCGCCGAGCGGGCCGCATCGATGACGTGGTCGGCGTGGAGGTACGAGGGCGTGCAGACCGAGACGACGTCGAGGTCTTCGTTCGCCAGCATGGCTTCGTGACCGATGTACCGCCCCGCCTCGGGGACGTCCCACGCCTCGCCGAAGCGACCGAGTTTCGCCTCGTCGACGTCGGCCACCGCCACGAGTTCGATGTCCTCGGTCTCGTCGTACCCCCCGGCGTGGCTCGCGCGCACTTTCGCCTTCCCGATCTGTGAGTCGTCGTGCATCCCGAGGATTCCCATTCCAGCGATGCCCCCGGTTCCGATGATTCCGGCCCTGTAGGTCATGACTACTCGTAGATGTGGACGCTGCCGGTCGCGTTCGCTTCGACGTACTCCCAGTCGTAGTCGACGCCGAGGCCCGGCCCGTCCGGGACGGGAACGGTCCCGCGCTCGTCGATGGTATCGAACATGTCCGAGTAGTCACCGCGGTAGACCGGGGGTTGGGTGTTGTTCGCGAGCGGGTGGACGAGCGCGAGTTCGTAGTAGTTCGCGTTCCGGGCCGCCGCCATGCAGTGTCTCTGTGCGGGGCCGGGGGCGTGGAACTCCACGTCGAGGCCGAAGCCCTCGGCGACGCGGACGATTTTCATCGCGCCGGTGATACCGCCGTCGTACTCGGGGTCCGCGCGGACGAAGTCGGTCGCCCCGCTGGCGACGAAGTCCGTGTGCGGTTCGAGCCCGCGGACGTGCTCGGTCTGGAGCAGCGGCGTGTCGATGAGTTCGCGGAGCTTCTGGTGGCCGTGCTGGGAGATGCCGCCGTCCCGATAGGGGTCTTCGAGCCAGAGGTAGTCGTACTCGTCGCACGCGCGACCGACTTTCAACGCGTCGGCGAACGTCGCCAGTTCGCACGCGGGGTCGACCATCAGGTCCATCTCGTCGCCGACGCGTTCGCCCACCGCCCGGACCGTCTCGACCTCTCGGCGCACGTCTCGCGCGTCGTCGCCCCCGCCCCAGCCGTGAATCTTGAACCCGGGGAACCCGGCGTCACGACACTCCTCGGCGAAGTCGGCGTAGGCCTCGGGCGAGTCGAGACCGCCCGCCTCGTCGCCGTGATACGTCGACGCGTACGTGGGGAGTCGGGTCCGATACGTCCCGAGGAGTTCGTGAATCGGCGCGTCGTAGTACTTCCCGGCGAAGTCCCACAGCGCGATATCGACCGGGCCGATTCCCATCCGGTCGTACTTTCGGAGCGCCCGCTTGACCTCGCTCCAGTGTCGCTCCCGTTCGAGGGGGTTCTTCCCGACGAGGTAGTTCGCGAACGTGTTGATCTGCGCCGCGCCCGGCGAGTTCCCACCGATGTACTCGCCAGTGATTCCCTCGTCCGTGTGTATCCGGAGCGCGAACAGTTTTCGCTCGGTCGTCTCACCGGGGGCGTAGACGAGGTTGAACCCGTGGCCGTCCGTGCCGACGTCGTCGAGCGTGTAGCTGAATTCCGTCGACTCGATTTTCGTGATAGTCGGTGCCATACGTCGGCTCACACAGGGGCACCTAATAAATGCTCTCACGCCCCCGGCACTCGGTTTTCCCGAAACTCACGTCGTGTTCGCCCTTCGAGAGAAACTGCGTTCGAAGCCACGCGACCCCGGCGGGACGTCGACACCGGCAGTCCCACGATGAACACTCCTTCGAACGCGGGACGAGAAGGCTCCCAGCGTCCGTCCTGTGATATTCGATTTCCGCCCCGCCGTTTACTATCGCCGCACGAAAACCCGAATCGGCCCTGTGAGACGCCGATACGCACGTTTTGCGGTGTCTCTCCATCACCATTACAACCGTATGGGTGTAAGTGTGTGATTAGGTACAGATACTGCGACGGCGGAAGCTATCAATGAACGATTGTTCCGTGTTACTTGAGTTCATCATTATTGTTCATATGATAGCCGGACAAATCCACCGAACGTACACCTATTCTCGAATCGTAATCCGTGGGTTGACGCTCTCTCATGTGGGGTGTTGTCAATACTCACGTTCATCATCGGTAAACGGAACCGAGCGGACGGACGCAGACGGACCTGTGAAGGCGACTCAGAATCGCCGTTCGAACGCGTCCACCCATCCGAGGGACACCCGACCGAGAGAGCGCGGTTTCGCCCGACCGCCGTGGTCGAATCCACGGTATCTGAACCGACCGACGGGCGCTGTTCGATACTGTCGCACGATTCCGCGGAACGCACTCGTTCGGTTCGGGCTACTCGATTCGGGCGGCCTCGTCGACCGTGTCTTCGAGGATTTTGATGACCGCAGAGTGGTCGTCGCGGCCGTACCCGGAGGTCTCCATCGCCTTGTACGCCTCGTGGACGACGGACGTCGCGGGCATCGGTGAGCCGTACTCCTCTCCGGCCGCCGTCGCGATTCTGAGGTCTTTGTACTGATACGAGGCGAAGAACCCCGGGTCGAAGTTTCCGCGGATGACCCGCGGCGCTCGCTCGCGGAGCGCCCAACAGCCGGCGGCACCGCCACTGATCGCGTCGACGACGGCTTCGAGGTCGGCACCCGCCCGCTGCGCCAACACGAGCGCCTCGGAAACCGCCTGTAGCGTACACCCGACGACGATTTGATTACACGCCTTGGTAATCTGTCCGGCGCCGGCGTCGCCGCAGTAGGTGACGGTCGACCCCATCGCGGCGAAGAGCGACGCGTGCGCGTCGAACGTCTCGCGCGAGCCGCCGACCATTATCGAGAGCGACCCGTCTCTGGCCCCCTCTTCGCCGCCGCTGACTGGTGCGTCGAGCATCGAGACGCCCCCCGCTTCGAGCTCCTCGGAGAGCCGCTCTGTGGCGACGGGAGAGATTGTGGACATGTCGATGAGCACGTCACCGCTGTCGAAGCCGTCGGCCAACCCGTCGTCGCCGTACACGACCTCCTCGACCGCCTCGGTGTCCGGAAGGACGGTGACGACGACATCCGCTTGGGATGCGACCGCGGACGGAGCCGACGCGGCCGTCGCCCCTAACTCGGCTAACGAGTCGACCGCCTCCCGCGAGCGGTTGTGAACGACGACGTCGAACCCCGCATCGAGGACGTTCTCCGCCATCGGTTTTCCCATGATTCCAACGCCGACGAACCCGATAGTTTGTGGCATGTGGTATCACGAATCTCGCCCCGTCCACTTAGCAGTTGAGGTGACAGCAATCGAACAGAACATAGATTTATATACCGTGCTACGCTCCGCCAAACTATGGCTCACGACACGAACGCGGAGACGGGCGATTGGCTCGCCCGTGACGAGGCGGCGCGAGCGTACGTCGTCGGTGCGACCCGTGCGGTCGAGTCTCTCCTCGCTTCGACCTACGGCCCCCGAGGGTCCACATCTCTCGTGCAGACGGTCGACGGGCAACAGGTGCCCGAGACCGTCGTGACGGCCGATGCGGGTCGACTCCTCGACGCGATAGAACGCGGTGACGGGTTCGTTCACCCGATTGCCGCGCTGTTCGTCGACGGCCTCGACTCCGTCCGACGCGGACTCCACGACGGGACCACGACCGCCGCGCTCCTCGCCGCCGGACTCGTCGAGGAAGGTGCTCGACTCAGCGAGTCGGGCCTTCACGAGGGCACGTTGACGGTCGGATACGCGATGGCCGCGAACCGGGCGGGGAAGGTACTCGACGACCTCGCGCGCCCGATTACCGCCGCCGACCGCGACCGCCTTCGCGAGGTCGCCGACACGGCCATGACGACCGACCTCTCGCAGTCTCGTCGGGACGCGTACGCCGACGTCGTCTCGACGGCGGTCGCCGAGCTCGCGGGGTCGACGGAGGGGCAGTGGTTCGACACCGACGACGTCAGCGTGCGAACGCGCGCCGGCGACGGGGTAGCACTCGTCCGCGGCCACGTCATTCGACGACGACCGGGTGCCCACGAGACGAGCGAGAAGAGCCGGCTCTCGTTCGACTGGACACCGTCCGTCGAAGGTGTTCTGTCGGACGCCCGAATCGCCGTCCTCGAACGCGACATCGATGTCGAAGAGACGGCGACCAGTTTCGGAAGCGGCGAGGGCGCGGCCGTCTCGCTCGGCTCGGCAGGGGCGGTGACGGCCTACACCGCGGCGCGTACCAGCGCGATAGACGACGTGGCGGCGAGCGTCGCCAGCCTCGGTGTCGACGTGCTCGTCGTGCGCGCGGAGCTCGATGACGCGGTCAAGAACGCGCTCGAATCGCGGGGCGTCGCGGTCGTCGACCGCGCGCAGTACCCGAAATCGGACGTCCACCGCGTCGCCCGTGCGACGGGGGCGCAGGTCGTCGGCCACGTCTCCGACCTCGACGAGTCGAAGCTCGGCCGAGCGGGGCGCGTGACCGAGCGGCGAGTCGGAGACGAGAAGTGGACGACCATCGGGGAGTGCGAGGGACCGGTGTTCACCGTCGTCGTCGAGACGCCCACCGAACAGGGGCGGACGGCCCACGAACGACTCGTCGAAGACGCCGTCGAGACGACGGCGGTCGCGGCGATGGACGGACAGGTCCTTCCGGGTGCGGGCGCGGCACCGCTCGCGGTCGCTCGGGACCTTCGACGGTTCGCGAGCGGCGTACAGGGGAAAGAGCAACTCGCGATCGAGGCGTTCGCCGACGTGTGCGAATCGCTCGTGCAGACGCTCGCCCGTAACGCCAGCTACGACCCGCTCGAAGCTCTCGCCGCCGTTCGAACCGCGCACGCTGACGCGGCGACCGACCCGGCACCGGTCGGCTTCGATGCCGCGCGCGGCGAACCGGCGGACGCGTGGGAACTCGGCGTCGTCGAGCCGCGACGAGTCTTCTCACAGGCGCTCGACAGCGCCGTTGCGACGTCGGAACAGCTCTCCACCATCGACGCCGTCGTCTCTCCCGGTATCGATCTGGACGAGCTCGACCCGCAGATAGAACACGACTAGCTCGAAGCGATTTTCGCGCTCCGCAGAACAGAGACAGTGACGACCGGGGAGCCGGTTACTGTACCGGCGGCGTCGGTTCGTCGTCAGCGAGGTCCGACGCGGAAAGCTGTCCGTCGATTCGGATGAGTTGGACCGCGAGGTCGGTCGCCGCACCGAGGATATCGCGCTGGAGACGACGCGGTTCGACGACCGGGTCCGCGTCGAGAACGTCCCGAATCTCGCCCGAGAGCGCGTCGACGCCCATCGAAGAACGGCCCTCCGTGTGAGCGACGCGCAGGCGGAGCACGCCCGTCCAGCCGTCGAGTCCCGCGCTCGCGGCCAACTGTCGCGGGATTGCCGTGAGCGCGCGAGCGAACCCCTCCATCGCGAGCTGTTCGCGGCTCGCGGTCCCCCGCGCGGCCTCCCGAACCGACCGTTCGAGGTCGATTTCCGTCGCCCCGCCGCCGGGGACGACCCGCTCGTCGGCGAGCGCGTGGAACGTCGCGCTGATGGCGCTCGTGGCACTGGCCTCGAACGCCGAGACCGACCGCGGGTCGGGTGCGCGACACAGGAGCGTGTACACCCGTTCGGCGGTCCCCTCGACGGTGACGAACTCTCGTCCGGCGAGTCGTTCGAACCCCACGTCGGCGGTTCCCATCGTCTCGGGCGTCGCGTCTTCGAGCGTGGGGACGACCTGCCCGCCGGTGTTTCGAACGAGCCGCCGCATGACGTCGTCGTCGACGCGCTCGATTGCGGTGATGCCCGCGTCTGCCACCCGCGTCTTCACGCGGTCGTTGATTGCGCCCTGCGTCGCGATGAACCGGCACCCGGCTTCGGCGGCGTCCGACAGCGTCCGCCGGAACTGGTCGCGCTCGTACGCACCGATGTCCGCTCGGTCTTCGAACGAATCCACGTCGAGTGAAATCGACCGCTCGGACGAGTCGGTCGCCCCGCCGAGTCGAGGGACGTCCACCGTCGACGAGAGGAGCGCGACGCCGGCGTCTCGTTGACGACGAGGCATCGCCTCCGAGACCAGCGGGGTCTCGATGACGACACCGTCGACGAGTTCGGTGTCGCCGACGCCGCCGATTCGCGCGACCACGTCGACGCTCGCCCGACCGCCGTCGACGGAATCGTCTGCCGACGCGTCGGTGACGGCGTTCGCGATGGCTTCGCTCACGTGTCGGCGGGTGGCCGGGTTCCGCGTCCCGGTGAGCGCGGTCTCCGCAACCCGCTCGGCACCGACGAGCGACAGTGGACGGGCACGCGCGTCGAGTCGGTCGATAGCGACGTCGAACGCGTCCCTGTACCCGCGCGCGACGACCGTGGGGTGAAGCCCCCGTTCGATGAGGTCGTCCGCCTGACTGAGCAGCGCGCCCGTCAACAGCACCATCCGAGTCGAGCCGTCCCCCCGCTCGTCGCGGAAGTCGGTCGCCGCGTCTCGGAGCAGGGTCGTCGCGGGGTCGTCGAGTTCGAGTCGTTCGAGGAGCAGGCTACTCGAAGCGGTCGTGGTCACGCGCCCGCCCGATTCGACGACGAGTTTGTTCGTCCCGAACGGCCCCAGCGTCGTCCCCACGAGGTCGCACACGCGGTCGACGTCGGCGAGGAGCGCGTGCCGTGCGTCGGAGTCCATAACCGTCCTGTCGATGGTCGCTCATCATAAGTGTACGGGACTGATACACAATACCATTCTCATATTGTGTATGATAAATCGCCATCAATGGAGAAACATTTAAGTCGATTGTGTATGTTGACCTTATCACAATGTCACGTAGTGGCACGGGCAGTGGTGAACGTAGTGAAGACGCCAGTACCGAGACCGACGAGCATCCATCGAGACGGCGGTTCATGCAGTCGGCGGCGGCCGCGTCGACCGTCGGGGCACTCGGTGCGCTCGCAGGTTGTACTGGTGGCGGCGGAGAAAACAACGACGACAGCGGGTCCGACTCGGACACGGACTCGGGGTCCGACTCGAACACGGACTCGGGGTCCGATTCCAGCGGTTCCGAGAGCATTACCATCGACTACCTGAACGCACAGGCGGCGGAGAACTCTTCGATTAAGTCGCACTTCCAGGAGTCGTTGAGCACCTTCGAAGAACAGCAGGGCAACGTCACGGTGAAGATGCAGACGGCGTCCTACGGGGACATCCGGTCGAAACTCGCCTCGACGGTGTCGAGCGGGAATCCGCCGACGATGGCCGAGTCCGGCGGTGGTGGGCTCCAGTTCTACCTCGACGGGAAGGTGCCCGACCACTCTCCCTTCATCGAGGGGACGGACCGACTCCCCGGCGACTACACGGCCGCGAACCTCGATTCCGCGAAATACCGCGGTGAGTACTGGTCCGCGGGCGGGATGCGCCACACGAACAGTAACCTCGGAATCAACCCGAAACTGTTCAGTCAGGTCGGCGTCAGCGACCCGGCCTCGGAGCTCTCGACGTGGAGCGGGTTCCTCGACGCGGTCCGTCGAATCGACGAGCAGACTGACGCGATCGCCTACGAGGAAACCGGCGTCCCCGGCGACCTCGAATCCTACTGGGGGTACGCACGGACGGCATACACCGGCGGCACCGACCCGTGGATGCGTCAGAGCGACGACCCGGAGCACCCGACTATCGTCGTCGCCAACGAGGACCACGAAGACCAGGGCAAGACCGACGGCATGATCAAGACCTGTGTCAAGATGGCCCACGAGTTCAGCAGTTCGGAGTCCGCCCAGCGCGGCGACGAGGAGATACCGTCCCTCATGCTGACCGGCAGGGTCGCGTCGTTCAACTACGCCGTCCCGACGGCGAACCGCTGGCGCGCTATCAAAGAAGACGTCCAGTTCGGCTGGAACGGCGGCGAGGGCGACTTCATGCTCCTCCCGCACCCGAAGGTCGACGCCGAGTTCGGCAGCAACTTCGGCATCAGCGAACTGGAGGGCGTCGAAGGCGAACACGGCGGCCACATGTGGGCACTCGAACAGCAGCAGACGCTGTTCAACGCGAGCGACACGAAGCAGAACGCCGCGTGGGACCTCAACATGTTCCTCCTCGGCGACGACGAGTTCGTCCTGCCCGCGTGGGGCGAACACTACGAGTCGCTCCCCGGACTCCAGCCCAAACTGCAGAAGATTCTCGACGAGTACGAACTCGCACAGAGCACCGAGCAGGCCTACAAGAACGCCGACACCTACGGCGAGCAGTACTCGACGACGGGCGCGTCGTGGGACGTCAGAGACACCGACCCGATTCGGTGGACCGATATCAACGAGACCATAAGCGAAGCCATCGCCGGACAGCACACCATCGAGGAGACGCCGTCGCTCGTCCGCTCGCGCATCCAGGACCGCCTGGCACAGTAGACGGAGGGAGACACCTCAACAGGCCACCCAAACGATTTTATACGCTATAAAATACAAAAATATCATGTCACAAGAAACCACACAAAACATCAGACAGAAGTATGGGCTAGAGGAGACCACGCTCATGGACCGGGTTCGGGAGAACTGGATCGGCTACCTGTTTATCGTCCCGACGTTCGTGATGTTCACGATCCTGTTTTACTACCCCATCGTCAGAGGTGTCTACCTGACGTTCACGAACACCCGGCTCGGCCAAGCCGGTAGTTTCGTCGGCCTCGAAAACTACTCGTGGCTGCTGACGAACGACCTGTTTCACTTCGCATTCGGCTGGACGCTGGCCTTCGTCTTCGGCACGACGCTCCTGCAACTGGTCATCGGCCTCATCGCGGCCCTGCTCCTGAGCGAACTCCGGAGTCGATGGCGAGACTGGACGAGCGCGATCATCATGTCCCCGTACTTCTCCGCGCCGCTCGCGGGAGGTGTCATCTGGATGTGGTTCCTGAACAGCGACTTCGGGATGCTCCCCATGATACTCTCCGACTTCCTCGGCGTTCAGGCGCCGGCGTTCCTCGCCGACGGTATCTGGCCGTACGTCTCACTTATCGTCGCCCAGTCGTGGCACGACTACGGGTACGCGGGCATCATCTACGCCGCCGCTATCGTGGGAATCCCCCGCGAGCAGTACGAGGCGGCGGCGCTGGCCGGGGCGGGGCGACTCCGGCGCTTCCGTGACGTGACGTTACCGCACCTCGTCACGCCGACGATTATCATCCTCGCGCTCCGCACCGCGTGGAACGTCGCGGAGTTCGCACAGCCGTTCGAGTTGACCGGCGGTGGCCCGGGAACCCGGACGATGTTGATGAGTATCCTCACGTACGAGACCGCGTACGTCAACCTGCAGTTCTCGCGGGCGTACACGCTCGGGATGGCCATGATCCTCGTCTCCATGACCGCGGCCATCTTCTACGTGACCGTCATCAAGGACGAAGAGGAGCTGTACGTCTAACCATGATTAACGAGACTCGCCGCAGCCGATTCCTGCTGTACGCCGCCCTCGGTGTCTTCGCGGTCTTCGCGCTGACGCCGTACTTCTGGGTCGTCCGAACGTCGCTTCTGACGAACTTCGCCGCGATTAGCCCCGAGACGGGCTACCTCCCGGCGCTGGACGCGCTGACGCTCGCCGCGTACACGGACATCTGGAACCAGTTCGACTTCGTGACGTTCTTCAAGAACAGCGTTATCGTGTCCATCTCGGCGACGCTCATCTCGTTGGTGTTCTCGATTCCGGGCGCGTACGCGTTCGCACGACTGGACTTCCCCGGGCGGAAGCTCCTGTTCTACACCGCCGTGTTCACGATCATGTTCCCCTGGATCGTCATCACCATCCCGGTGTACGAGGTGTTCTACGTCTTCGGACTGATAAACACCCTGCCGGGTATCATCATCGCGCTGTCTATCTTCGTCCTGCCACAGACCATCTGGCTGTTACAGGGCTTTTTCAGACAGGGCATTCCGGAGAACATCGAAGAGGCGGCGCTCATCGACGGGCACACGGAAATCGGTGCGTTCCTGCGCATCGTCCTCCCGCTTTCGGCACCCGCGGTGGGCGCGGCCGCGCTCTTCTCGTTCCTCACGGCGTGGAACAACTTCCTGTGGGTGTTCGTCCTCACGAGCGACGAGGACGTCCGAACCGCCACCGTGGCGATTCACTTCATCCTCGGGAGCGACGTGCTCCGCGAGTGGAACATCCTCATGGCGGCCGTGGTGCTACTGGTCGCGCCACCGGTCGTCTTCTACGGCCTCTCACAGCGCTACGTCGGAGAAGGCCTCGGGGGTGCCTGAAGACCCGAGTTCCAGTGGTGGACGGAGACCGTCTGCCACCCCGGGGACACGAATAAATAACAGACCGACAAACCAACCACACAATACGTTACCATGGCACGCGTTGAATTTGACAACATTACGAAAGTATTCGAAGACACGTCCGGCCCAATCGTCGCCGTCGAGGAGCTGTCACTCGACATCCCCGACGGCGAGTTCGTCGTCTTCGTCGGCCCCTCGGGCTGCGGGAAGTCGACGACGTTGCGAATGCTCGCCGGGCTCGAAAACATCACGGACGGGGAGATTCGCCTCAACGGCGAACCGGTAAACGACGTCTCACCCCGCGACCGCGACATCGCGATGGTGTTCCAGTCGTACGCGCTGTACCCCCACAAGACCGTTCGCGGTAACATGGGGTACGGCCTCAGCCTGAGTACCGACCTCAACAAAGAGGAGGTCGACCGGCGGGTCGTCGAGGCCGCGGAGATGATGGGTATCGAGGACCTGCTGGACAAAAAGCCCGGTAGCCTCTCGGGCGGGCAGCAACAGCGCGTCGCGACTGGCCGCGCAATCGTCCGCGAACCGGCGGTGTTCCTGTTCGACGAACCCCTCTCCAACCTCGACGCCCAACTCCGCAAACACATGCGGACGGAGCTCTCGCGCATCCACTCCGAACTCGGCATCACGACGATATACGTCACCCACGACCAAGAAGAGGCGATGACGATGGCCGACCGAATCGTCATCCTCAACGACGGACAGCTTCAGCAGGTCGGCTCGCCGAAGGAGGTGTACTACCGCCCGGCGAACACGTTCGTCGCCGACTTCATCGGGAGTCCGAGCATGAACTTCTTCGACGTCGACCTCGAAGTCGCAAGCGACGGGACCGGAACGCTCGTCGGGAACGGCTTCAGGTACAGCGTCTCCGATTCGCTCGTCGACCTCGTCGGCGGCGAGGGAGAATACGTCCTCAGTGTCCGTCCGGAGAACCTCAACGTCGACCCGTCGGCCTCCGGCGAGAAGTCCTTCGAGGCGACCGTCGACGTCGTCGAGGTCATCGGCTCCGACAACTTCATCTACCTCGACGTCGCGGGCAAGGAGTGCCGCCTCCGCGCCCCGTCCGAAACCGAACCCGAAGAAGGGGACGTCATCACCGTGACCTTCGAGGAAGACGACCTCCACCTGTTCGACCGCAACACCGAGGAAGCGCTGATTCACGGACACGAACGCGCTGAATCGTCGCCGAAGATAATCGAATCGGAAGCCTAACGAACCGCACCCCCCGTCCCCCGCCTCCCGCCGCAACGGCGCCGTCGGCATTTCCGCCCCCGCGGGGGAACGCTTTTGCTCTCACTCGGCGACGTTCGTGTGTGACATACTCTATCTCGATTCTCCCGGGGGACGGTATCGGCGTCGAGGTCATCGATGCGACGCGGCCGCTCCTCGACGACGCCGCTAACGCGGGCGGATTCGACGTCGAGACGACGCGGTACGACTGGGGGAGCGAACGCTACCTCGAAGCGGGGTCGATGATGCCGGACGATGCCATCGAGACGCTCGAACCGTGCGATGCGATTCTCCTCGGTGCCGTCGGACACCCGGAGATTCCGGACCACGTGACGCTCCGCGGGATGATGCTCCCGATTCGAAAGGCGTTCGACCAGCAGGTCTGTAAGCGCCCCTCGGTGCTCTTCGACGGCGTCGAGAGCCCGCTCCGCGGATACGACGGGGGCGATATCGACTTCGTCGTCTACCGGGAGAACACCGAAGGCGAGTACGCCGACGCGGGGGGCCACGAGCATCGGGGCTATCCGCACGAAGTCGCGGTTCAGACGGCCGTCTACACCCGAAAAGGGACCGAAACGGTCGTCCGTGCGGCGTTCGAGGAGGCCCGGTCGCGCGAGGGCCGGCTGACGAACGTGACGAAGTCGAACGCACAGGCACACGGGATGGTGTTCTGGGACCGAATCGTCGAGGAGGTCTCGTCCGAGTATCCCGACGTGACCGTCGAACGCCTGCTCGTCGACGCGGCGTCGATGGACCTCGTCCGACGGCCGGAGGAGTTCGACGTCCTCGTGGCGTCTAACCTCTTCGGCGACATTCTCACGGACATCGGAGCCATCGTCAGCGGGAGCATGGGGATGGCCCCCTCGGCGAACATCAACGTCGAGGGGCACTCCCCGTCGATGTTCGAACCGGTCCACGGGAGCGCCCCGGACATCGCGGGACGGGGAATCGCCAATCCCCTCGCGACGGTCCTCTCGGTTTCGATGCTCTTCGACCACCTCGGCGAGAGCGAGGTCGCCCGTGACATCCGGCGCGCGGTCGAGTCACAACTCGCCGACGAAACGGCACCGAGAACCCCCGACCTCGGCGGGTCTTCCACCACCGAGACGGTCGTCGAAGACATCAGGACGCGCCTCTAATCGACCGATGCACCGCCTTCGCGGGAACCGAGGTGACGACGCGAGCCAGTTCGCGGCGCGGCTGCGCCGCCTCGACGTGGAGACGTTCGCCCGACTGGTGTCCGACCTCTGGGTCGAACGCGGCCGGTCTGTCGCGCGGGATGGGGCCACCATCACTGTCGGCGACGGGAGCACCCCGCGTTCCCTCGTCGTGACTCACCGGCCCCCGTCGGCGGTCGCCGGCGATGTCGTAGTCACGTCCCGGCTCTCCGACGACCCGAGCGTCGTCGACGCGGCCGAGTTACTCGACGTCGTTCGGTACGCGGTCGACAGAGACCGGTCGGCCGAGATACTCGCGGGCTATCTCGGCCCCTCGGCGGACCGCTTTTGCTCGCCCCGATTCGATTCCGCCGACGAGTCACGGGGCGTCGACCGGCTGACGACCCTCACGAGCGGTGCAGTCGTCGCAGTCGTGGCGGTGTTCCTCTTCGCGGGCGTCGGTGTGGTCTTCACTCACGCCGGTCTGACACCGGTTGTGGATTCACCCGCCACCGCGACTGCCGACCAGCGCGAGGGGGAACTAACGACGGCGACGGCGCGACCGAAGTCCGAAACCGACGCTCAAGGCGGTGAAAACGGAAGCGAGAACGCGCCTGCCGACGTCGAAACAGTCTCGTACTCGGCCATCGGCTGTCCCGCTCCACCGAGAAACGTTCGCCCAGCGGAACTCGCCCCGGCCGTCGTGCCGGGGGCGAGCGCCGGTGGACTCGACGGGTGGCGGCAGAGCCCGGCGACGTCCGACCCGCCGGACGAACCGGACCGACTTCGCGACCCGACTGCGCGGCACGCGGTGACGTACGTGCCACCGTCCGGTCACAGGCTGACGCTCGAAATCAGTCTGTGGCCGTCGCTGCGAGCCGCGCAGTCGGATGTATCGGCGTTTGCACCGCGCAACGAGACGGTCGTACGGTGGGGTCAGTACACGCTCGTCGTCAGTGGGACCACGCCGGACGGCGACCCCCTCGCGAGGGACCGGACGACCGTCTGGTCCCGGCCGCTCCTCTCGGAGGTGCGGTCCCCGTCGGGGAGTCGGCTGGGGTACCGGTGTCTCGATTCGTTGCTCGACGAATCCGCGCCGTCGACGGCCGCGCCTCCGACCGCCCCGTGAAAGGTTTATGGTCGATGAAACCAGACGAACGAACATGACACACGGACCGGACGCGGTTCACGCTCTCGTCGAGGAGTCGGGCTGGGAGTACCCCGTCTCAGTTCGCCGAGTGGAGCGCGAGCACGCGTTGGCGAACGTGCAGGTGGACGCGGACGGGAACTCCATCATGGTCGCGGAGTTACTCGGGAAGGCCGAGGCGGACCGATTCGAGAGTTACGATGACCTCGTCACCAAACTCGGACCGGTGTTCGAAGCCGAGAGTAAGCGGCGGAAGGTCGGGCTCTTCGGCCGCATCAAACAGACGTTCCTCGGGGGGTGACGGCATGAACAAACTCCGCGCGTTCGTCGTCGTCGGCTGTTTGACGCTCGCTGTCGCCCTCGCCTTCGTCGAACTCCGATACGGCTACGGCCCCGCTTCGAGAGGCGGGTACGTCACGGCGCTCGTCGCCGTCGTCCTCCTCCCGGCGGTTCCGGTGGTCGCCGCACACGCGAAGTTCGCGCTTCGACGGCTCGCCGAGTACCGACGAAACGGCTCCGGACTCAGTTTCGAGCGCGACTCCATCTTCGTCTCGGCGGACACCGTGAGCGACGCCGAGCAGGCGCTCACCGACATCGAAGCGGCCGTCGAAGCGGCGGACGAGTACGACGAGTGCCGCCGCGACAGATTCGGAGAGGGGCGCGGCCTCAACGTTCGCCACACCGGATTTCACAACTCGTTCGTTCGCGTCGCCGGCGACGGCCGCCTCGTCGTGACGGGGGCGTCGCAGAACACGCACTCGCTGGCGGCGCTCGTCGAACGCGTCGCGTCGCTGACGATGGAACGGACGCGCGCACACCCCTTCTTCGCCCGCAAGCCGGTTCGAGGGGCCCCCAGAGCGTTCCTCGGGCTCTTCCTCGTCGTGGTGTTCGTCTTCGGTGCCGGCGGCGTCGTGGGTGCGGCCTACCCGGCGGACGCCTACAGCGCACCCGAGCGGGCCGTGCTCGTCGGTTACGACGCGCGCGCGGCGGCGACGCCCGGATACGACGCGACGGACGCCACGCTCGACAAGGCCGCGTTCCTCGTCGACTCGCTCGGCGAGGAGGCGGTCGAAATCGGGTGGGACCGCGACGACGCGGACAAACTCACCACCCACGGGCGACAGGCGGTCTTCCTCTCCGAGACGGTGTCGGCACAGCTCAGCGCGGCCCGCGAAGACGCGTCGGCGACGAGCGAGCGCGAACGCGTCGCCACGCTCGAAGCCGACCTGCACGCCGCGGAGTGTCGGGTCGCCGCGCAGATAACCGACCGCGTCGAGTCGGGGAACGTCGAGGGAGACGCGAGCGCGCTCGTCGGTGCGGGCGAGTCGCTCCGCGCGAGCGCGGCGGATGCGGGGTACGCGTGTTCGACCGAGGCGTGAACCGACCGCTGGAACCCCCCGAGCATTGCGAAGCTATACCTGCGCTACCCCCGAGTGTGGTCACATGGTCGAACACGATGGGTTGAAACGCGCCGGACGGTCGCCGGACCAACTGATTGGCACGTGGGCCGTGATTCCCCACCCGAGCACCGCGGAGCTGCTCGCCGGCGTCGGATACGACTTCGTCGTCTTGGACGCGGAGCACACGCCGATGTCGTACGAGACGATAGCGGACATGATTCGCGCCGTCGACGCGGCACCGGGTGAGACGGAAACCCTCGTCCGGGTGCCGGACGACGCCCCCGCGACGCTGAAACGGACGCTCGACCTCGACCCGACCGGCGTCCTCGTTCCGATGGTCGAGACGCCGGAACAGGCCGCGGCGGTCGTCGACGCCAGTCGCTACCCTCCGGCGGGAACGCGGGGACTCGGTCTCGGCCGCGCGACGGGGTACGGGCGCACGCTCGGCGAGCACGTGGAGGCCGCCGAAGAGACGGTCGTGAGGTACGTTCAACTGGAGTCCGAGCGCGCGGTCGGGAACGCCGACGCCATCGCGGCGGTCGACGGAATCGACGGCGTGTTCATCGGACCGGTCGACCTCTCGATGTCGATGGGCTGTTTCGGTGAGTGGGACGACGACGACTTCCTCGAAGCGGTCGACCGCACCGTCGCGGCCGCGGCCGACGCCGGAGTGGCGGTCGGAACCCTCGCGACCGACGCCGCCCAGCGGGCGACCCGCATCGACTGGGGTGTCGACTATCTGGTCGCCGGCGTCGACGCGCTCCACCTCTCCGACGGGGCCGTCGACGCCCTGGACCACAGCACCACGCTCGGCGACTGACGCTGCGACGGCGCGCCTGTCGTTCGGTCGCCCCGCACCATCTTTCCGTCCGCCTGCGACGCCGTCGGGTGGCATCCCCGTCGGATTTCGCATCGCCTACGATTCGGGTCCGAGCCCGCGGCAACCGAAGGCGGCGAGTGCGCTCCGTCAGCGATACGCGGCGACGGTCGGCTCGACGAGCGACGAAATCTCGTCGCGGGCAGCCTCGTCGACCCCGACGAGCGGGGGTCTGACCTCGTCCGTTTCGAGGACGCCGCGGGCGCGGAGGGCCGCTTTCGTCGCCGGCGCGAACCCGTGTTCGACGCACTGTTGGAACAGCGGCGCGATGTGTCGCTCGTGGATTCGGCGCGCCTCGGCGACGTCGCCGCGGTCGGCCGCGGTCGCGGCGGCGACGAACGCTTCGGGGACCACGTTCGAGAGCGCGTTGACGCCCCCGGTCGCGCCCAACACGAGTCCCGGGACGAGGTGGCTGTCGAACCCTTCGAACAGTTGGAACCCCTCGGGAGTCCGTCGGAGTAGCTCCGAGAAGTAGTTCAAATCGCCGCTCGAATCTTTCAGACCGAGGACCGCGTCGCGCCCGGAGAGTTCGACGACGGCGTCCGCGTCGAGCGACCGGCCGACACAGGCGGGGATGTTGTAGAGGTACAGCGGGAGCGCCGCATCGTCGGCGACCGCCTCGACGAACGCGACGTCGCCGGCCGGGTCGTTCGCTCCGTGGAAATACGGAAGCGTGATGAGCGCGGCGTCTGCACCGGCCTCGGCCGCGGCGTCGATTCGGTCGACAGTCGCTTTGACGCTCGTCGCGGCGGTGCCCGCCATCACCGGCGTGCCGTCGGCCCGCTCGACCGTCGTCGAGAGAACCGCGCGGAACTCGGCGTCGTCGAGACTCGCGAACTCACCCGTCGTTCCACAGGGGACGAGTCCATCGACGCCGCCGTCGACGACGTGGTCGACGAGTGTTTCGAGCGCCTCGTGGTCGACCGCGCCACCGTCGAACGGCGTGACGAGCGGGCAGTGTACACCAGCGAACCGTCGTGCTACGTCTGTCATCGTCTCGTACTCCCGCCGATGCCAGTTATATGTTCTCACGGCTCGGCGCGAGGCGTCAAGATTTATGTACATATGTGAAAACATGGCACACGATGACGATACTGGCAGCAGTCGATGGAGAGCAGAAACCGGACCGCGTCGTGACGATCGGCGAAGACCTCGCGGACGCGTTCGACGACCAACTCGTCGTCGTCAACGTTCTCAACCAGAGAGAGTTCGAGGAGAGAGACGACGTCCACCAGACGGGGTACACGGTCGAAGACGGTCAGAACGACGCCGAATCGGTGGCACGCTCCGTCGTCAAAGCGACCACTGACCGGCCGGGACAGGTCCAGACGCGCGGCCTCGTCGGCGAGGTTGTCGACGAACTGCTGGGCGAGACGGAGCGACTCGACGCGTCGTACCTCGTCATCGGCGGGCGAAAGCGTACGGCGGTCGGGAAGGCGCTGTTCGGAAGTACGACGCAGTCGGTCCTCCTGAGCGCGGACGTCCCCGTCGTCGCGGTCATGGACGAAAAGTGAACACGGGACTCAGACACAGATGGTTACACTCGACCTCCCCAGCCGAGAGCGACTCGAAGCGGTAAACGACGCCTCGGTAGACGACCTTCCGGCCTTCGCGACCGTCCGCTCGGTTTCGGACCCCCCGGAGGTAGACGACGTCCGAGCGAGCGCCGTCGAGGCGCTCGACGACATACCGGCGTTCGAGACGCTTCCGTCGGGGTCGTCGGTGGCGATTACGGCCGGAAGTCGCGGCATTCACGACATGCCGGCCGTCCTCGCGGCGGTGGTCGAGGAACTCCAAAACCGGAACCTCGACCCGTTTATCATGCCCGCGATGGGGAGCCACGGCGGCGCGACCGCGGACGGACAGGTCCAGACGTTGGCCTCGCTCGGCGTCACCGAGGCGTCGATGGGCTGTGAAATCCGCTCGTCGATGGCCGTCGAGCGAGTCGCCGAAGACCCGAACGGCGAGCCGATATACGCGGCGAGAGACGCGCTCGAAGCCGATGCAATCCTCCTCGCGAACCGCGTGAAACTCCACACCGACTACCGCGGTCCGATCGAATCCGGGCTCTGTAAGATGGCCGTCGTCGGCCTCGGGAAGCACCGCGGAGCCGAGAACATGCACAACGCCGCAATCGCTCGCGGGTTCGACGAGGTCATCCCCGAGCGCGCGGAGATACTGCTCGCCGAGACCGATATCGTCGGCGGTATCGCCGTCGTCGAGAACGACCACGAGCGCGCCGCCTTCATCGAGGGCGTCCCCGCCGAGGGGCTTCCCGAACGGGAGTCTGAACTGCTCGAACGGTCGAAAGAGCTGTTCCCGTCGCTCCCCGTCGACCAGTTGGACTTCCTGATGGTCGACGAACTGGGAAAGAACATCAGCGGGACGGGGATGGACACGAACGTCGTCGGCCGGGTCTGGTTCCACAACCAACCCGAAGTGAACTCGCCGGAGATAACGCGCATCTACGTCCGTTCGGTCACGGCGGAGTCGCACGGCAACGCAATCGGCATCGGCCTCGCCGACTACGTCAACCGAAGTCTCGTCGAAGCGGTCAATTTCGAAGATATGTACGTCAACATCACCACGAGCGGCGAACCCGAACGCTCGAAGATTCCGTTTGTCGTCCCCTGTGATGCGACGGCGTTCGTTCTCGCGGCTTCGATGACCGGTGTCCCCGACCTGAGTGAGATGCGCATCGGCCGCATCACCAACACGCTCGAACCGGGGACGATGCTGGCTTCCGAACCCGTGCTCGAAGACTTAGCGGGACGAGACGACGTCGAAATCGGCGAACGTCGACGCCTCGAATTCGATGCCGACGGCACGCTCGTCTCTGCTATCGAGGAGTAGTCACGGCGCGGACCGGACCGAGCGAATGGCGGTCGGACCGACTCGGTCGCACGCCGCTTCGAACTATCTCACGAATTGTCAGTTTTCACAAATACGTTATATTCTATCACGAGGCGGTTAGAATCTCCGTAATCGCGTTCGCCCGTCGAGCGTAGGTCCGGTTCGCTATTCGAATGAATTGTGCAGGTGATCTAAAATACTACTGCGTCCGCTTGTGTCCTTTTGCCCCGCGGCACTGGGAACGACCGACTGGAATCCACGGGTCTGAAACCGGGTGTCGACGAAGATTCGAACTGAACCGCCGGCTCCGCCGTTTATCAGACACGAGCTTGAATCCCGGACTGTGGCTAATTCGGAAGTCTACTCGTCTCTGGACAATGTCGTCTCTCACGTCTTTCGTACAGACGCGAGTCGTGGGGACCGGTCCAACCCTCCGAACAGCGCAACGTCGAGAGTCACGGTTCTCCCGCGCTATAGTGTATTGAAACCGCATTTCCAACAGACGTTGAATCTGACGGCAGATTCGTCGGCTACGAATCCCTCCGAGTCGAATACGGCGTCTGCGGTGCTTTTGACGTTCAAGACGAGGTGTGTGACTAAACTATCCGTAGTAACTGTGCGGAGTCGGTGGACACCCCCACGCCGGCCCGCTCGAACACATATGCGAACTAGTATTTTCTCGAATAGTTAATCTGACGTACTAGACGCGGTAATCCGGACCAGTCAGCATTCGCCTCGGTCCCCATAGAGCCACCCGCAGTTCTCGTCGCTGTGCCCCGACGCGTCGGGTCAGTTGCAACGCCCAGTTACAACCGCGCTGTCTGACTCGCGCAGAAGGCGGGGACGAACCGACCGTTCGCGGCACTCAGTCGTCGCCGCGTGCGGCGCTGCCAGCGCCCGCGTCCGGAGTCCGCAGCACGTCCGGGTCGGCGTCCGGTCCGAGCGGTTCGACGCGCACGCTCGACACCTTGTACTCCGGAATGCCGGCCTGCGGGTCGAACGTCTCCTGCGTGAGTTTGTTGACCGCGCCGGCCGCGAAATGCATCGGGATGAACAGCGTCCCGTCGCCGACGCGGTCGGTCACCGTCGCCTTGACGACGATGTCGCCGCGGCGGGACTCGACCTTGACGTACTCGCCGTCTGAAACGCCGAGTTCCGCGGCCGTCGTCGGGTTAATCTCGATGAAACTCTCGCCGACGTGGCTCATGAGACCCTCGACGCGCCGGGTTATCTGTCCGGTGTGCCAGTGGTAGAGGACCCGCCCGGACGTGAGCGTGAGGGGGTACTCCTCGTCGGGGAGTTCGCCGGGGTGGCCGCCGTCCGCCGGCACGAAGCGGGCGAGTCCGTCGTCGAAGTTGAAGTTCCCCTCCTCGTAGTCGTAGAGGTACGGCGTGCCGGGGTGGTCGTCGTCCCAGCACGGCCACTGGAGTCCGTGCTCGTCGCCCGATTCGAGACGCTCGTAACTGACGCCCCCATAGATGGGAACTAGGTCGCTGATCTCATCCATGACCTCTCGCGGGTGGTCGTAGCCCCACTCGTAGCCCAGTCTGGCCGCCAGTTCCTGCGTAATCTCCCAGTCCTGACGCGCCTTCCCGGGCGGTTCCGCGGACGCTCGAACCCGCTGGACACGACGCTCGGTGTTGGTGAAGGTGCCGTGTTTCTCCGGCGAAGTCGCCGCCGGCAGCACCACGTCGGCGTGCTCCGCGGTCTCCGTCATGAAGATGTCCTGTACGACGAGGAAGTCCAAGCTATCGAGCGCCTCGCCGGCGTGCTGGATGTCGGGTTCCGAGAGCGCGGGGTTCTCCCCGACGATGTACATCCCGCGGAGATTGCCCTCGTGGGCTTCGGCGAGCATCTCCGGCACTTTGAGACCGGGTTCCGCCGGTGGACGCTCGCCCCACACCTCGGCGAACTTCTCGCCGACCTCGTCGTCGGCCGGGTCCTGGTATCCGGGGAGACTGCCGGGCAGAGTCCCCATGTCGCCGCCGCCGCCCTGCACGTTGTTCTGGCCCCGGAAGGGCGACAGTCCGGCACCCGGTTTCCCGACCTGCCCGAGCGTGAGCGCGAGGTCGGCCATCGCGAGGAGGTTCTCCGTGCCGTGGCTGGATTGGGTCATGCCCATCGCCCAGCCGAAGACGACGTTCTCGGCGGCGGCGAGCGTCTCGGCGGCCGACTGCAGTTCGGCGGGAGAGACGCCGGCCAGTTCCTCGACTTTCTCGGGGGTGAACGCCTGGACCTTCTGCTTGACCGCTTCGAATCCGTTCGTATTCCGTTCGATGAACGCCTCGTCGTGCAGGTCGTGCTCGATGAGGTATCGGATGAGGCCGTTGAGCCACGCCACGTCGTAACCGGGCGTCGTTCTCGTGTACTGGTCTGCGTGTTCGGCGATGCCGATTTTCCGGGGGTCGAACACCACGAGGTCGGCCCCGTCGCGGACGTTCTGCTTGATGCGGGTCGCCAACACCGGATGCGACTCGGTCGTGTTCGACCCGCTTATGAGGTAGGCGTCGGCCTCGCCGATGTCCTCGTTGATGCGGTTCGTCATCGCGCCGTAGCCGAGCGTCTGTTGGAGCGCCGCCACCGTCGACGAGTGGCAGAGCCGGGCGCAGTTGTCGATGTTCTTCGTGCCCAGCACCTGCCGCGCGAACTTCTGGACGAGGTACGCCTCCTCGTTGCTCCCTTTCGACGATGCGAGGCAACTGACCGCGTCGACGCCGTGTTCGTCCTGAATCTCGCGGAGTTCGCCGGCGACGTAGTCGAGCGCCTCGTCCCACGACGCCGCCTCGAACTCGCCGTCGTCGTTTCGAATCAGTGGTCTCGTGAGCCGGTTTTCGCTGTTGGCGAACTCGTGTCCGAACTTCCCTTTCACGCACGTCGAGAAGTTGTTGGCCGGTGCGTTGTCCGGGTCGTCGACGGGCTGGACGCCGAGGGCGTTCCCGTCTTTGCCCCACATCTCGAACCGACAGCCGACCGCGCAGAACCCGCAGGTCGTCTCCGCTTTGTCGACCTTGCCCAGTCGGTAGTCGCTGACGAGCGACGCGACGTCGAACAGCCGGCCCTCGGAGAGGGTCCGCGCCGCAAGGTTCTCGGCGGTGTGTTCGCCCGCGAGCATGGCCTTCCGACCGTACTCCCCGAGGAAGTCGGACGCTCGGCGTTTGCTCTGGGCCATGTATCGGGCGACGCCGCTCCGTCCATCCTGTCCCGCCTCGGCTTCGCCACCGGCGCTCCCCGCGCTACCGGGGGCGGGCGAGCGGTTCGGTGCCGTCGTGTCGTCGATGGTCTCCGCCTCCTCGTGTTCGATGACGTTCCCGACGGAGTTCCGCTGCGTGAACCCCGGGAGCGGGAGCGTCCCCGCGCCACCGATGTCCTTCTCGGTCAGGGCTCCGGTCGGACAGACCGTGGCGCAGTGACCGCAGGAGACGCAGTCTGAATCCCCCATCGTCTCGGCGTCGGACTGGAAACCGATGCGGGTGTCCGCACCGGACCCCTCGATACGGAGCACGCCTTCGACCTGAACGTCGTTACAGCCCTCGACGCACCGGTTACAGAGGATGCACTTGTTGCGGTCGATTTGGATGAACGAGGAGCTGTCGTCGAGCGGTTCGTACTCGCTTCGCTCGTCGAACACGCCGTAGCGCGGATGGTCGACCCCCTCGCTGATGGCCGTCTCCTGGAGCTCGCACCGGCCGTTCCCGTTACAGGTCGTACAGCGCAGATTGTGGTTGGAGAGGACGAGGTCGAGGTTGACGCTCCGGCACTCCTCGGCGGCCGACGT
Source organism: Haloferax sp. S2CR25 (assembly GCF_031624535.1). Taxonomy (NCBI): domain Archaea; kingdom Methanobacteriati; phylum Methanobacteriota; class Halobacteria; order Halobacteriales; family Haloferacaceae; genus Haloferax; species Haloferax sp. S2CR25. The sequence goes on along the minus strand of NZ_JAMQOO010000003.1, from coordinate 138,522 downwards.
ATCGGTCTCGACCGTCAGCCCGTCCGTCGCCGGGAACGAACAGGAGGGGACGACCCCGTGTTCGTCCGTCTCGACCATGCAGGTTCGACACTCGCTCCGAGGGCCGATTTCGTCGCTCGCGTCGCCGTCGCGGTCGTAATAACAGAGCGCCGGAACGTCGGCGTCTCCGTCGAGGCTGTCGGAGCCGGGGTCCACGCTCACGACCTCGTCGTCGACGGCCTGCATGGCGTCGATGACGGTCGACCCCGGCGGGACGGTGACCGGGGTCCCGTTGACGGTGACCGTCGTCGGGCTCTCTCCGCCGGTTCCGACGGGCGGGTCGTTCGCGGTCCCGGTCTCGAACTCAGCCGTGACCGACGTCTCGTGCTGTGGGTCGTCTATCTCCGGAACGCCCGGAAGTGGGTCGTCAGTACTCATAGTTTGTCAGTACAGGTTCCGCTGGGACAGCGGCCGTCGGCGTGTGCTTCGAAACTCGATTCGAACTCGTCCATCGCGGTCAGCACCGGTCGCGGCGCACGAGCCCCGATTCGGCAGTTGCTCGACCGGGCCATGACCCGCCCGAGTTCGCGTATCTTCTCCCGGTCGTACGAGCCCCGGTAGACCGCTCGCACCAGTTCGGTGAGTTGGACGGTTCCCTCCCGACCCGGCACGCACCGCCCGCTGTTGGCTTCCGAGGCGAAGTTCGCTCGTTGACCGGCGGTGGCGACCGGACACCGCTCGTCGTTCAACAGTTCGACGACGCCGTCCGTGCCGAGGCCGGCCGCGGTCAGTTCGTCCGCGGTCGGTGTGATATCCAACGTCCGAGTGACCCCGCCAAAGACACCGCCGACGCAGGCCATCTTGAACGAGCCCTCCAGTTCGACGGCGTTCCGAACCGCCGAGAGGCGGGCGTCCGACCCGACCTCTATCGTCGCGGGCGCGGCCACGTCCCCGGAGACAGTCAACAGTCGCGTCGCCGAGGCGGACCCGTCCTCATCGGTACTCTCGGGACCCGAGAGTGCGTGGTGTACCTGTGCGAACGTCCGCGGCGAATGGATGACCGTGGGGCGACCGAAGAGTCCGTACTCGGCCGGCGATGGTGGCTGGAGACGGGGTTCGATTCGGTCCGCACCCTCAATCGCTTCCAGCGCCGCCGTCGGTGCGCCGGCGCGGTACTCGTCCGGCCCCGTGGCGACTCTCGGAACGACCGGTAGTTCGTCCGCGGCGGCGTCGACGGCCCGCCGGAGGTGTTCTCGGAGTTCGGTGTCGGTCTCCGCGAGATAGATGACCGCGTCGGTCGTCCCGAGGTACTCGGCGACGGCCGCCACGCCGTCGAGCACCGACATCGGCGACCCGGCGAGGAGCGTTTCGTCCGCCCACTGCCTGTCGTCCGCGTCGTTCGCGTTCACGACGACCACCGGGTCGCCGTCTGTCTCTCGCGCGCGCCGCCACGCGTCGGCGACCGGGTCGTCAGCGCTGGCGTCGCCCCTTCCTCGACCGACGAGGCCGGCGTCCGCGATAGCACCCGCGTCTTTGTCGAGCGACTGGAACTGACACCCCTCCGGGTCCAGCGGGTCGACCCACCCGCAGGGACCGAGGACGCGCCGCCGACCTACCGCGAGCGGCCCGTTCGTCGGCACCGGTAGCGTCGTCGTCTCGGCGTCGTGCTCGACGACCGCCGCGGCACCGTCCGTCGGTAACGCCCCGTCTTCCACGTCGGCGACGATTTCCCGGGCTCTCGGTGCGTCCGGAGCCGGGAAGAACGCGGTCCGCCCCGCTCTGGTCGCCAGAACCAGCGGGTCGTACTCGCTGATTCCGGTCGGTCCCGTTCGCAGGACCGGGACGGAGTCGGCGGCGGCGCGCGCGCTGCTCAAGACACGCTCCCCGCGCTCCGTTCGTCCGGCTCCCGAAACCCGGACGGTCGGCGACGGGGTCGCCTTGCCTGTGCGATTCATTCTCACGGTTAAAAAGACGCGGTGGGGTTAAAAAATCATCCCAATCCGGTCCCGGTGGCGCGCGGTTTCGGGGCGTTCAATCCCCCGGACTCGAAGCCGGTCCAACCGCGATTGGCACGAGATTGCCACGGCAGATGGCGCTCCCAGACGGCAGCGACCGGAGCAAAGAGCTAATGCGGCGACGCGTTGTTCCCCGAGGTGATGACGAACCCACGGTTCGACGACGTCCGAGAGACCGCGGCCGACGCGACCCGCGAAGACGACGTCCTGTCTGTGTACACCGGACTCGTCCACGACGACGGTCGACGCGAGTACTACTTCGCCAACGACACCGAAGACGCATCGGAGCTACGCGAGACGGCGGCCGTCCAACTCGGGATGATGGTTCGGGTCCTCGCGGACCGCTCCGAGAGCGACGTCGAGGAGATCACCGACCTCGCGGCCGAGCGGGCGGAGAACATGCGGTTGGAGTGACCGCGGTCTCCGACACCGGCCGCTCGAACGCGAGTTCTCGTCGGTGAGTGTCGTCTCAAAAATCCTCACGCGGGTCGGGGCCAGATGCGTCCGCTCGGGACCGCGACCCTATTCGGTCGCCGCTATCGCTTCGATTTCTATCGCCGCCCCTTTCGGCACGTTCCCGACCTCGACCGCGCTACGCGCCGGCGGTTCCTCGTCGAAGAACTCGCTGTACACCTCGTTGAACTCCTCGAAGTCGTCGATGTCGTCGAGGAAGACTGTCGTTTTGAGCACGTCGTCGAGGGAGCCGCCCTCCGAGACGAGAATCGCTTCCACGTTTTCGAGACACCGCTTCGTCTGGTCGCCGACAGAGGCGTCGTCGAGTAGCTCCCCGTCGGGCGTGAGCGGCAGTTGGCCCGCAGTGAGGACGAGGTCGCCGTTCGTCGTCGCCTGACTGTACGCGCCAACGGCCGCCGGTGCGTCCGAAGTGCTAATCGTGCGCTTCATAGCCGGCCGTTTCGAACGGGCCGTATTAAATCCACGTCCGGGACGAACCGGTCTCACGATATGTGTGCCATCTGCCATTCCGTGGCGTCACTCGGCTTGCACGTCGGCTACTCCTCGTCTCGAACTTCGGAGCCTCGCGGGTGTCTCGGCCCTGCCGACACCCACGCAGAAAACACGAATAGTAACGAACATGACACGATGAAACACCCACCAACGATATTTAAGCGTTGAAGTGCCGAGAACCGTGAAAGACATTCGCACCCGATCTATAAATGGCATCCGTCCGCAGAGACCGAGCGGAGCCCGAACAATGTCAATGGACGCAGTCGTCTACAAAGGCGAACGAGAGGTCGCAGTCGAAGCGGTCGAAGAGCCGCAGATTGAACATCCGAACGACGTCGTTATCGACATCACGACGACCTGCATCTGCGGGTCCGACCTGCACATGTACGAGGGTCGGACGGCGGCGGAACCGGGAATCGTGTTCGGCCACGAGAACATGGGTATCGTCGAGGAGGTCGGCGAGGCCGTCAGCGGCCTCGAAGTCGGCGACCGCGTCGTCGCGCCGTTCAACGTCGCCTGCGGCTTCTGCGAGAACTGTGAGAACGGCTACACCGGCTTCTGTACCAACGTCAATCCGGGATTCGCCGGGGGAGCGTACGGCTACGTCGCCATGGGGCCGTATCAGGGGGGTCAGGCCGAGAAGCTCCGCATTCCGTACGCCGATTTCAACGCGCTCAAACTGCCGGACGGACGGGAGCACGAGGACTCGTTCTCGCTCCTCGCGGACATCTTCCCGACGGGCTGGCACGGCACGGAACTCGCCAATCTCGAATCCGGTGACTCCGTCGCTATCTACGGGGCCGGTCCGGTCGGCCTGATGGCCGCCTACAGCGCCAAGCTCAAGGGCGCGGCCGAGATTTACGTCGTCGACCGCGTCCCCAGTCGCCTCGCGCTCGCCGAGGAACACTGCGACGCCACGCCCATCAACTTCGAGGAGGGCGACCCCGTCGAACAGATCAAAGAGATTCACGGCGGCGGCGTCGACAAGGGCGTCGACGCGGTGGGCTATCAGGCCATCGACCCCGACAAGGAAGCCGACAGCGCGTACGACCCCGCCCGGGAGAACCCGGCCGTCGTCATCAACAACCTCATTCGGACGGTCCGTCCGACCGGCGAACTCGGTATCCCGGGTCTCTACGTCCCCGACGACCCCGGCGCTCCCGACGAGATGGCTGCGCAGGGACGTCTCGGCATCGACTTCGGTCTCCTGTTCGAGAAAGGGCAGGCGCTCGGTACCGGCCAGTGTAACGTCAAGGAGTACAACCGAAAGCTCCGAGACATGATAATCGAGGGCCGAGCCGACCCGAGTTGGGTCGTTTCCCACCGCGTCGACCTCGAAGACGCGCCCGAGATGTACGAGAAGTTCGACAACCGCGAGGAGGGCGTCACGAAGGTCCTGCTGGAACCCTAACGGTAACCGTCGCTTCCCCCTCTGATTTTCACCGGTACTCCTTTGACGGTCACCCCGGTAGTTCGGTCTATGTGCCAGTACTGTAGCTACCGGTACCACGACGGCTGGACCCAGCTGTTGGAGTACGACGAGGTTTACCAGACGGCGGTCGGCGGTGAGTCGGAGTCGACCTACGGCTTCCACGAGTCGTGGGACGAACTCCGAGACGAGGTCGACCTCGGCGCGGCCTAATCAGGCGGACTCCCGGGGGAACGGGTCGTCGGGATACGACGCCGCCCGCTCGTCCGTCGTCGCCAGACACTCGTCGAGTTCTCCGCTCAGTGCCGCCTCGTCGAGGTCGCGGCCGATGAACACGAGTCGCGTTTCGGGGTCATCGTCTCCCCACTGACCGATGGGGCCGGCCTGTACCGACGGCCCCGCCTGACTCACGCCGAGCACCGTCTCGGGACGACTCGCGACCCACGCGAACCCCTTCGCGCGGACGACGTTCCCCCGCCAGTCGTCGAGCCAGTCATCGAGTCGGTGCGGATGGAACGGGCGGTCCCGCCGGTAGACGAAGGACTCGACGCCGTGGGCCGTCGCCGCCGAGACGTCCTCGTCGTGGGCGCGTCCGCTGTCGCGGCCGTGGTCGTGGTTGCCGTTCGCCTCGCCATCGTCGCCCGTGAGCGCGCGTTTCCAGCCTTGGTGGTGTTTCGCAGCGTCGAAATCGAACCGTCCCGTATCGAGAACTCGCCCCGACTCGACTCCGCTGTGTGTCGTCCGGTGGATGGTCGCACGGGGCTGGAGTTCTCGAATCTCGGCTTCGACGGCGTCCAGCGCGTCGTCGGGGACCATGTCGCACTTGTTCAGCAACAGCACGTCACAGAACTCGACCTGCTCGACGAGAACCTCCGTCAACGGACGCTCCGGGTCGGGGGCGGCGTCCGGGAGCGATTCCGCCGGGTCGAACGCCTTCCAAAACCCGTAGGCGTCGATGACCGAGACCGTGGTGTCCAACCGGAACTGCTCCGGCAGACCGCCCTCCTCCGACTCGCGCGTCAGCACCCGCGCAATCGGGAGCGGTTCGCTGATTCCGGAGGCCTCGATGAGAAGGTAGTCGAACGAACGCATTTCGGCCAACCGCGTCACTTCGGTCACGAGGTCGTCCTGCAATCGGCAGCAGATACAGCCGTTCGAGAGGTCGATTAGCCCGTCGTCCGCCTCGGAGGCGACTAACTCGGCGTCGACGTTCAGTTCGCCCATGTCGTTGACGACGACGGCTATCTCCCTCCCGCCGGGGTCGTTCAGGAGTCGATTGACCAACGTCGTTTTGCCCGCGCCGAGGGGCCCGCTGATGACCGTAATCGGAGTTTCAGCCGTGGACATGTCGATGCTGTGTGTCGACTCGCGGGTGGCTGTAATCAATGCTGGGTCGCCTCGCTCGACCCGAGTGTAGAACCCCTCACACCGGACCTCCGTTCGAAACTCGTCTTCTTCCATTACTGATAGGTCGGGTTTCGTGGCTGTTCGCGTCGGTCGACCCCCGCGAATCGAACTCTCGGCGTTGTTGGACACGTTCGCGCCACCGAACCCGCTCGCCCGCCGTGGCACACCGGCATCATCTTTTTTGCTCGCCGGTCCTGACGGATGATCTGATGGTCCCCCCCGTCCCCGACCGACTCCTCACGGTCGACCTGTCTTCCGGTTCGGTCGAGAGTACGCCGATTCCGGACGAGTGGCGACAGCGGTACCTTGGCGGAAAAGGGCTGGGCGCCCGCTATCTCTACGACGAACTCGACGCCGGCGTGGACCCGCTGGGTGACGAAAACGCGCTTCTATTTATGCTCGGCCCGCTGTCGGGGTATCTCCCGGGCGAGTCGAGATACGCCGCTATCACGAAATCCCCGCTCACGGGCTGTTTTCTCGATTCCTATGCGGGCGGCGAGTTCCCCGACTCGCTGGCCGGCGCGCTCGGGCCACATATGGGTCTGCTCGTGACGGGTGTCGCGTCCGACCCCGTCACCCTCGTCATCGAAGGCGGGGACGCCACGATTGCTCCTGCCGAGACGTGGGGGGCCGACACGGTCGAAACGGCGCGAGCGTTCCCCGACGCGTCGGTCGCGTGCATCGGCCCGGCGGGAGAACACCATATCGCCTACGCCACTATCGCCTCGGACGAAGGCGAGCACCACGCTGGTCGAGGGGGCGCGGGAGCGGTCATGGGTTCGAAGCGACTGAAGGCGGTCGTCGCGCGGGGAGAGCCACCCGAGGGGTTCGACGACCTTCGGGAGGCCTACGCCGCGAAGTACCGAGAGACCGCCACCGGACGCTGGCTCCGGGCCAGTGGAACCGTCGAGACCATCGATTTCGCGAACGAAATCGGCGCGCTCTCGACGCGAGGCTGGCGCGATGGACACCTCGAACAGACGGACGAACTGGGAATCACTGCGGTCGAAGACAGCGCCGTCGGTCGCGAGTACGCCGACACGGCGGCTCCGGGGGGATTTCGCGTACCGACGGACGAGGGCGACCACGTGCCGCGGGGCGCCACCGCGATGACGCTCGGGGCCGGACTCGACATCCACGACTTCGACGCCGTCGCCGAGTTGGGACAGACCTGTGACCGGCTCGGGATGGACCTCATCAGCGCCGGCAGCGCGGTCGCGTGGACCATCAACGCCGACGCCGCCGGCGTCCTCGACCGTCCACTGTCGTTCGGTGACGCCGACGGAGCGCGCGCCCTCTTACGGGAAATCGCCAACCGGACGACGGACCTCGGCGACGCGCTCGCGGACGGGGTCGATGCCGCGGCGTCGCGGTACGGCGGGAGAGAGCTCGTCCCCACGGTCAAGTCGATGGAGCTACCGGCCTACGACCCGCGCGGCGCGCAGAGCATGGCGCTGGCGTACGCGACCAGCGACCGCGGGGCCTGCCATCGACGGGCGCGACCCATCGAACGCGAGGCGTTCGACGGAGAGTGGGGAGCCGACCGGACCGCGGAGGCGGTCGTTCGCGAGCAGGACCGGCGGTCGGTACTCTGGAGTCTCATCGCCGACGACTTTTTCGGCGACGCGCTCGACGACCTCGGGCGAGCGTGGCTCGAATCGGTCGGTCTCGAACCCGCCGGGGAACTCGCCACGGTCGGTGAACGGATTTGGAACGTGACGCGCCTGTTCAACGTCCGTGAGGGAATCTCGCGCGCTGACGACGCATTGCCGGCCACGCTCCAAGAGCCGCTTGAGAGGGGCCCGCGCGCCGGTGCAGTCGTCGACCGCGACGACTTCGACTCGATGCTCGACGCGTACTACAGCCGCCGCGGCTGGGCCACCGATGGCGTGCCGACGGCGCAGACCATCGACCGCCTCGACCTCACCGAACTCGCCGCCGACCTGCACGCGCTCCGCGATTGAACACCGCCCGAACGCCCGGTCGGCGACCGATACGGGCGAACCAGCTGTCCGCGGGTCCTCGACCGCCCACTCGCGGCTGACGAACCCCACCCCGTGTCACTTTAATCGCGTCCCCTCGTGGAACGAATATGAAGCTTCGTGATGCGCTCTGCGCTCGAAGCGGCGTGATCTGCGTCGTCGGCGCGGGCGGGAAGAAATCCACGCTGTACGCGTTGGCGCGTCAACTCGACCGCGCCGTCGTGACGGCGACGGTTCGCATCCCAATCTTCGACCAGCACGTCGACGACGTGCTCGTGACCGACGCTCCGGTCGCCGCGCTCCAGCGCGTGACGGACTGGCCGGTGGGCGTCGTCCCCGACCGCGACCGCGACGACCGCTACCGGGGGTACGACCCCGACGTGGTCGACGACATCGGGGCATCCGACGCCGCCGACGCCGTGCTCGTGAAGGCCGACGGCGCTCGGATGCGCGAATTCAAAGCACCGGGCGACCGCGAACCTCAGCTCCCGGCGACTGCCGACACCGTCCTCCCAATCGCCAGCGTCCACGCGGTCGGTGAACCGCTCGCTGACGATACCGTTCACCGCCCCGAACGGGTCGCCGCCCTCACCGGTCTCGACCCCGGCGACACGATTCGCCCGTCTGACGTCGCAACGGTCCTCACGAGCGAGCGCGGCGGCCTCGCGGACGTCCCCGACGGCGCGACGGTGATTCCCGTGCTGAACAAAGTCGACGATTCGGCGCTCGAAGCGGTCGCGCGAGAGGTTGCTTCGGACATCCTCGCTCGGTCCGACGTTCCGCGCGTCGCTCTGACGCGGTTGACGGCGTCCGATCCCGTCGTGGCCACCGTGGAGCGCTAGCCCAACCGTTCCGCCGCGTGGGCGAACTCTTCGGGGGTGTTGATGTTCTCGAAGGTGTCGAGGCTCGCGTGCTCGCACACCTCGTCCTCCCCGAGGACGACGTAGTCAAGCGCGAACAGCGGCTCGATGATTTTGTGGTTCCCCTCGGCCAGCGCGAGTTCGCACGCGTCGGCCATCGCCGAGGCTCGGTACACCGCGTGAGTCGGTTGGAACCAGCCGTCACCGACCCGCGGCACGGCGGCGTCGCGGCCGGCCGCCCGGTCGAACAGCCGGTCGATGAGCACGGGTTCGAGAAAGGGCATGTCGCAGGCGGCGACGAACGCGTACTCCGTCTCCACGGCCCGCAGGCCCGTCATGATTCCCGCCATCGGTCCCTCGTCACACTCCGCGTCTTCCGCAACCGTCACCGGGTGGTCGTAGCCGTCGAGCGCGGTTCGGAGTGCAGCGGTCTGTTCCGGTCGGCAGTTGACGACGAGGGTGTCGATTACGCCGGCCATCCGGTCGGCGACGCGGCGGATGAGGGGAGTCCCCGCGAGCGATGCGACCGCCTTGTCCCCCTCGCCGAACCGCGTCGAGTATCCCCCGGCGATGATGACTCCAGTTCGCATACCGGGGTCCACTCTCTCGCTCTCCAAAGCAGTTGTGCTCCGAGCAGTTGTGCTCCGACCCGTGTCGCCCGGCGGTCGACGACGCCGCCGGACTTCGCGCGTTTCCCGTTTTTCCGAGGCATCCCATCCCCCGAGTTCGGGCCGTGAAAGCGGTCGAGAACGCATCACAGTCATGACACGGCTAGCCCTGTTATCCAATTTTCAATCCGATTAAAACTAACGCGGCACCCTGAGACGAAGAAACGTCGCGTGGACCGGCGTAACGCGTGGTGTGCCGAGCCGCGTCTCTGGATACGTCTCGATGTTTCGGAGACTATCTAGGATGCTAGCGGGACACCTGAAGCGACCGGTTCGCCAGTCGGTGACGACGAGTACAACACCCGACAACTACGCTGACGGCTGTCGATACCACTCGGCGTCGTCGTCGTGGACGCGGTCACGTGATGCTTCGACGAGTGAGTTTCGTATCTTACACGAAATCGAAATTGACATATTCGATATCTTTCTATCTAACGAGACTATCCGACATCAAACCATCTCCCGTCAGAGATATCGACAGTCAGTAATCACTGAGTATATCGCAATCAAACTACTTATATGATTATCTGATAACTGATGACGACGCTCCTCGGCCGGACCGTCGTCACGTCGGACCACGGGAACATGATCGGAGACCGCGCCGCACCGGTTCCGATTCGAGAGTGGGGCCACCCGCCGGGGATATACACCAAGGAACTCGTCACGATTCCGTGGCTCGTCCACGACAACGGAGAGCGAAGAGAGATCGTCTCGGGCGAATCCGTCGCTACCGACGCAGCGGTCTCGTCGGACGTCGTCACGAAGCGGTTGGAGAACCTCGGCTACGTCGATTGAGGCCGGCGTCGGCTTCCTCGGTGTTTGACCTCGGTGGGCGACCCACCACTCACACGATTCACGCCGCCGAGACGAAAACGACGCGACGGCCCGACAGCGTCGTCGAACTCACGTTCCGGACGCGGAACTGCTCGCCCGGACGACGCGAACCCGCCCCCTCGAAACGCAGTCCTCGCTCCGGATGACCCTCGAAGACCGCCTCACGCCCCGACAACTCGAAGTGCTCCAGACGGCCTACGAAAGTGGGTACTTCGAGTCCCCGCGCGCCCAGACCGGCACGGACCTCGCCGCCGTTCTCGATATCTCGCAGGCGATCGACTTCTCCTGTTACGACGACAGACGACTCCGACGCCGTCGCATGGGCGGAGGAGATTTTCGAACGGTATCGTGACGCTGGCGAACTGGTGGCCTGACCGCGGTCCTTCCCCTCGCCCGCGTCGCCACCGCGATACCGTCGCTTCCGATAAAATGTCATATTATTTATATTTTCGGATGAGCTCTGCCGTCGGGCGAACCGAAGCGGTTAGACAGTATAGTATTGCATAAATTATGTGAAGTCCTTCGGTGTTCGACCGGCATCTCACCCGCGGGTCCGGAGCCGGACAGTCGGTGCCACCCGTCTGAACGAAACACGGCAGATACAGCCCCTAACAGTCGTGTTTCTCATAGATTCGACGGGGTGACGAAGCCGTCGGAATCGATCGCGAAGCGCGTGAACCCCGCGACACCACGAGTCGCTGATCCACCGATTGATAATGTTATTTTTACCCAATACTACTTGTTGTCGTTGGTCGGTTTCGAGGATATTCTCTCGTGGAAATATCCTCACATATCAGATGGGATCTATTATTGGAACCGCTCGGGAACCGCGCTCAGCGTCGAGATACGGACGGACCGATGGCCTCGATGCGCGAGTGTGTCCGAGTCGTTGGGCGACCGTGATGACGGCGGGAGACGCCGTGACGCCGCGTTCGCTCCGCGACCGTCGCCCCGAACTGTTCGTTCCAGTGTGGGCTTCTGCTCGTATCAGTCGTCGACAGACTCCGTGGTCTGAGCCGATTGGCCCCGTTCTCGCGGGGTTCGCTTACCGAGTTCGCCGCTCGCAACCATCAGCGCCGCGAGCATCACCAGCGCGCCGACGAGGAGGACGGTCAGCACGTCCGGGTCCTGGAAGTTCTGCGCCCCGACGACTAACGCGGCGGAGATATTCCGCTGTGCCGTCCCCAACCCCAGCACCGATTTCCGGTCGGTCGCGTCGCCGCCGAGGAGATAGCCGATGGCGAACGCCCCGGCGACGAACGCCAACAGGGCGACGAGCACGCCCGTCCCGAGGACGGCCAGCAGGTTCTGGACGTTCAACACCAGCATGAGCACGACGAGGAACACCAGCGCGGTGGTCGACGTCTGCGCCATGATGGGTTGGACGCTCGCGGCGAGGTCGGCGTAGCGGGCGTTCACCACCAGTCCGAGGGCGAGCGGGAGGAGCATCAGCAGTATCAGCGAGTTCGCGATATCGAATGGATTCACCTGAACGCCCGGCAGCAAAAGCGGTAACACCAACGGGACGTACGCCACCGTCGTCACCATCAGGAGCACCATCACCCCGACGTCGAACGCGACGTTCCCCTTCGCCACCTCGACGAGTTTCGGGAGGAACGGTGCTCCCGCCGCGGTCGCAAGCAGTAGCAGGCCGATGCCCTGTCCCTCGGTCATCGGGACGACGGCGACGAGTGCGTACCCGAGCACCGGGACGAACACGAAGTTCGCCGCGAGCGCTTTCGCTACGACGGCCACGTCCTTCAGCGGGTCGAGTATCTGGCCGAGCGTCAGGCTCAACCCCATCGCAAGCATGCTGGTCACGACGAAGACCAACACCGACAGCGTTGCGAGTGATTCGAGGACGACGGCCATCGTCGGTGGTCCTCCGAGCTACTCCTGTGCCATGATGCGGTCCATCTCGGCCTCGGGGTGGACGAACGCATCTCCGCTGACGTCGACGGTCACCCGGGCGATGTCGCCGGTGAACGCGAACGGCACTCGCTCGCGGTACGCCGCGGTGACGGTGCTGAGCGCGTCGCGGCCACAGCTCAACCCCGCGGTGAGCCCCATCGTTATCGGGAGCGTCCGCGGAATCGTTCCCTCGCCGACCTGTTCGTCGTCGTAGTAGAGTCGGACCGTTCCGGGCGCGCCCTTCCCCTCGGCGGGGTCCGCCTCGCCGGTGGCCTCGAACTCCATCCGGAGGCTGACTTCGCCCTCCGGAACGCGCGTCTCGGCGACGACGTCGTACTCCTCGACGCCGACGTAGTTGTACACGTAGCGCAGGCGGTCGTCTTCGACGTACAGCGAGTACCCGCCGGAGCGAGAGCCGTGGGCGAGGAGGGTTCCCTCCGCGCCGCCCTCGGGGATGGTCACGTCCGCGGTGATGCTGTGGCTGCGATTGAGCACCTTGACCGCGGCGTTCACCGGGACGTACTGGCCGCCGGGGTAGTAGACGTACTGTTCGCGGGGGCGACCCGGCTCCGGGCGCTCCTCGACGAAGCGCTGGACGCTCCGCCCGTCGAGCGGCAAGACGTCGTACTTGCCGGCCTCGGTCCACCACAACTGGACGAGTTCGAGCAGTTTCTCGGGGTGGTCAGCGGCGACGTCGTGGGCCTCCGAGAAGTCTTCGGCGACGTGGTACAGCTCCCAGTCGGAGTCCGCGAGCGAGGTGGTCGAGAGGTCTTCGGCGGTGATCTCATCACCGAGCGGCCACGGGTGAACGGCCCGCCATCCGTCGTGGTAGACCGCCCGGTACGCGAACATCTCGAAGTACTGGCTCGTGTGCCGTTCGGGCGCGTCGGGGTCGTCGAACGTGTACGCGAAACTCGTCCCTTCGATGGGGGACTGGGCGATGCCCCGTATCTCGTCGGGGGCCGCCACGCCGAGCAGTTCCAGAACCGTCGGGACGACGTCGATGGCGTGGACGAACTGGCTCCGTATCTCGCCCGCCGCGTCGATACCCGCGGGCCACGAGACGACCATCGGGTCGCTCGCGCCGCCGCGGTGCGTCTCGCGTTTCCAGCGTTGGAACGGGGTGTTACCGGCCCACGTCCAGCCCCACGGGTAGTGGTTGAAGTAGTTCGGGCCGCCGAGTTCGTCCATCGCTTCGAGGTTGTCTTCGAGGCTCTCCGGGACGTTGTTGAAAAAGCGGTTCTCGTCGACGGACCCGGTCGGGCCGCCCTCGGCGCTCGCCCCGTTGTCCGAGACCGTCACGACGAGCGTGTTCTCCAGTTCGCCGAGCTCTTCGAGGTAGTCGAGCACCTTCCCGACCTGTGCGTCGGTGTGTTCGAGGAAGCCCGCGAACACCTCCATCATCCGCGCGTAGAGTCGCTGTTCGTCGTCGGAGAGGGTGTCCCATCGCCGAACGTCCGGGTTCTGGGGCGAGAGCTCGGTTCCCTCGGGAACGACCCCCAGTTCGATTTGTCGCTCCAGAATCCGCTCGCGGGCCTCGTCCCACCCCATGTCGAACTCCCCGGCGTACTTGTCGGCCCACTCCCTCGGCACTTGGTGCGGGGCGTGACACGCGCCGGGACAGAAGTAGGTGAAAAAGGGCTTGTCGGGGTCGACCTGCTTGGCGTCGCCGATGAACTCGATGGCCCTCTGGGCGAGGTCCTCGGTGAGGTGATAGCCCTCCGCCGCCGTCGCTGGGGGGTCGACCTGGTGATTGTCGTAGACGAGCGAGGGGGTGTACTGGTCGGTGTCGCCGCCGAGGAAGCCGTAGTAGCGTTCGAACCCGCGGCCGAGCGGCCAGCCGTCGTACGGGCCGGCCCCGCTCATCGACTCCGCCGGGGCGAGGTGCCACTTCCCGACGGCGAAGGTGCTGTAGCCCTGTTGGCCGAGCACCTCCGAGAGGAAGCCGTTCTCGTGGGGGATGTGGCCGTTATAGCCGGGGAACCCCGTCGATATCTCGGTGATACCGCCCATCGCGTTCGAGTGGTGATTGCGCCCGGTCAAGAGACACGAGCGCGTGGGCGAACAGAGCGCGGTCGTGTGGAAGTTGCTGTACTGGAGGCCGTTCTCGGCGAGTCTATCGATGTTCGGAGTGTCGGCGAGGCCGCCGTAACAGCCCAACTGGCCGAATCCGACATCGTCGAGGACGACCATGAGGACGTTTGGAGCGGTTTCCGACGCTCGGGTCGGCTCGGGCCACCAGGGTTCTGATTCGTCGTACGTGCGGCCGATACGGCCGTGAAACTCTTGTTGAGACATGGTCTGGTCGTTCTGGTCGTTGCATCAGCACCGAGTTACTATCGCGGACGGACAGTTTGTGCAGCAGCCAATGACAACGAAACTATCGATGTGTTGTCTATTAAATCTATTTCGATGACAATTGTATAGTCAGCCGCCGACAACTGTCTGGGCGGGCGTCATCTGTCGATAGCCGGTCGTGTTGGCGCAGAACCATTTATCTGTATTTGAATCGAATACGAGCCATGGCCGGGGTCGAAGAGCAGTTACTGACACTGCTGTACCTGTTCGGGGTCGCCGCAGTCGCCGGTCTGCTCACGGTGCGATACACCCGTCTGCAGTACACGACAGGACTGCTGCTTGCCGGATTACTCATCTCCGTACTCGGTTCGCCCGTCGAGGTCGCTCTCACGTCCGACCTCATCCTGCTGGCGCTGCTCCCGGCCCTGATATTCAACGACGCAATCGAGATCGACGTCGAGGCGTTCCGCGAGAACCTCGTTCCGATACTGGTGCTCGCGGTCGTCGGACTGCTGTTCTCCATCGCGCTCATCGCCGCCATAGGACAGTTCGCGTTCGGGTTCTCGCTGGCGGTCGCGATCCTCTTCGGTGCGATTATCATGCCGACCGACCCCGTGTCGGTCCTCGCAATCTTCGAAGACCTCGGCGTTCCCGAGCGACTCAACATCCTCGTCGAGGGTGAGAGCCTCTTGAACGACGGCGTCTCTATCGTGGTCTATTCGTCGGTCCTCGCGGTCTTCGTCGAGGCGAGGTCTCGGGGGCTCACGGTCCGGGAGTTCGCCACTATCGGCGCGTTCATCACCGACGTCGGTCTCGGTATCGTCGTCGCGCTCGTCGGCGGGGCGCTCGTCGGGGCCGCGGCCGGGTACGTCGGGTACGCCCTCGTCTCGCGGGTGGACGACGAGCTAATCGCGGTTGTCCTCTCGTTTCTCGTCGCCTACGGCGTCTTCATCCTCCTCGACATTCTCGGCAGTAGCGGTGTCATCGGCACGCTGACCGCCGGTGTCGTCCTTGCGAGTCGCCTGAGCCGCACGGCGGTTTCCCCCGAGACGAGTTACACCGTCGGCGCGGTCTGGGAGTACGCGGCGTTTATCGCCAACACGCTCGTCTTCGTCGCGCTCGGGGTTATCACGCCCTTCGACCTGCTTCTCGAATACGGTGTTCAAATCGCCGCCGCCATCGTCTTCGTGTTTCTCGCGCGGGCGGTGGTCGTCTACCCGCTCGTCGAACTCCTCAATCGGCGGTCGAGCCCCGCGATTCCTCGCGGCTACCAGCACGTGCTCGTCTGGAGCGGTATCCACGCATCGGTCTCAATCGCGCTCGTTCTCGGATTCGCGGAAGCGTTCCCCGGCCCCCTCGCGGAACAGCTCTCGGCACTGGTTTTCGGCGTCGCCGCGTTCACGCTCCTCGTCAACGGGCCGACGATGGGAGCCGTCATCAGCCGCGTCGGAATCAGCGGACAACGGCCGTCGCAACGGCTCTACGAGGCGCTCATCGGCCGCCTGCACGGGGTCGACGCCGCGCTCGATACCGCGGAGCGACTGCTCGAACAGGACCGCATTCCGACGAGCGTCTTCGATGACCTCACCGCGACGTACAAACGCGAACGCCTCGAACTCGAAGCCGCCATCGAATCCCTCCTCGCGCGGTATCCGGACATTCGAGAACACGAGGAACGACTCGGGCGCCATCGCATCCTCATCGCGGAGTTCGAGGCGATTCGCGGGGCAATCAAGCGAGGAGAGATAAGTCAGGAGGTCGGCGACCGCTTGTTGCGTGACGTCGAAGCGGACATCGACCACGCCCTCTCCGACGAAGGGACAGTTCCCGGGCCGAGACCGGGTCGGGACCCCTACTGGCGTCACCAACTCGAACAAGTCGGCCTCGATGCCGAGCGGGCCGACGACGCAACCATCGGTGAGGGAACGGAGGGCCCCTGACGCAACCCGACGGCCCTGACGACCCTGACGACTCCCAACGGCACCGACGCAGGTCTCGGCTCTCGGCTCACCTCGGCTCACCGGTTCGGCGACCTGCCTTCGAGCCTCTCCGCGAGGTCCGTGGAGAGACCGGTCAGGTGGGCCGTCCCGAAGGCGGCGACCAGTAGACCGCCGAGCGTGTTGTAACACAGGTCGAGGACGGTATCGTCGAGGCCGTACTGCGTGAGCACCTCCGCGGTGCCAAACACCCGGGCCGCGACGCTGATGTAGAACTCAAGGAGTTCCCACAGGACGCCGAACGCCATGACGAACAGGAGGAGGTACGCGAACATGAACTTCGGCGGCATGTTGATGTTCGCCGTGCGCACTTGGAAGGTCCGAGTCACGGCGTAGGCGGCCCCCGCGACGAGGGACGACGACAGCGCGTGGGTCATATGATCCCACCACCAGACCGCCGTGTACGCGCTCAGGAAGTCGAGGCCGGGAAGCGGGAGCGTTCCCAGCGCGTGGAGGAACATCGCGACGGTAATCCAGAGGACGATTCCGACGTGCATCGTGAACGCGTATCTGCGCTCGATGACCGCCGGGAGGAGCGTCACGAGCAGCCCGACCGCGGCGTTGACGGCGACCCCCGAGTTCCCGTAGGAGACGCCGACGGCGAAGATGAGAAGCATCAGAACCTGCAGCGCGCGAGTGACGGCTCGCTGGGCGGTGAGCGAGACGCTCGACCCCCGTTCTTGAATCATCCCGCCACCCCCTCGTCGGGACCGCGTTCGAGGTTCGCGGCGAGTTGCCGGCGGAAGTACCAGCGGAAGACCAGCCCTGCCGTGACGCCCGCGAGCAACGCCGCGGTGAAAATCACCATGAGTTCGTCGTTGGTCTCGACGAATCTCGTCCCGAGATACGCGGCCGAGGCCGCGGAGCCGACGGTCCAGAATCCCGTCGTTGCGAGCGTCGTCAGCACGACGAAAACGATTGCGAACCCCGGCGTCATCCGGACCGTCGTCGTCATCTGGAGCGCGACGACCACGAGCATCGCGAGGGTGGCGATGCTGAGACCGACGACGACGTCGCGGAAGAACGACGGCTGGACCGCTCCGGCCGCGAGTGGCAGCGACGCGAGGAGCAAGAGGGGCCAAGAGACGATTCGCGTCCAGTCCCCGCCGGTAACCGCCGGCACGACGGCGACGACCGCCGCGATCCCGGCGACTGTCGCGTGTACCAACAGGCCGTTTCGGACGCTCAGAACCGAGATTCCGACGAGTAGCGCGACGAGCATCCAAGCGATGACCGCGTTCGTTCGGTCGGCTCTCACAAACCACTCTTCGGGTAGCTGTTGACTCATGGGTAGGCACCGACCACCGAGGGAGTCCGTCCGTGGCTCCGCTCTGCGGGTTCGTACGGTACCGACTATTCACTGCGAATATTAATAAAGATTCTCGCGTCGGTTCGTGGCGGTCGGGAGGCGGTCAGTCGGCAGTTAGTCGGTAGTCAGTCGGTGGCACCGGAGACGACACAGCGGAACCCGACGTGCGTCGTCGTGGTGTCGATGGGCTCGGGGTAGCGCGCGGCGGGGCGGTACCGAACGCAGTAGTTCGGAGCGCAGAGGTGGGACCCGCCTTTCAGCACTTTCCGCGGTATCCGACTCGGGTCCCGCGGGTCCACGCTCTGCGCCCTGGTCCCGCCGCGGGGGTTCTTCGGCGCACAGCACGCGGGCGTCTCGCCGCCGGTTCGGGCGCGGAACCAGTCGTTCGTCCACTCCCACACGTTCCCGATGATGTCTTCGAGACCGTACCCGTTCGCGGGGAACGCGCCGACCGGCGACGTGCGGACGTATCCGTCCACCTCCGTGTTCTCGTAGGGGAACGTCCCCTGCCACGTGTTGGCCATCGGGTTCCCGTCCGGCATGAACTCGTCTCCCCACGCGAACTCTTTTGCTTCGAGCCCGCCGCGCGACGCCCGCTCGTGTTCGGCCTCCGTCGGGAGTCGCTTGTCCGCCCACTCGGCGTAGGCCGCGGCGTCCTCGTGTGCGACGTGGACCACCGGGTGGTTCGAGCGGTCCGTCTCGTCGCCGTCCGGTCCGAGCGGCTGTCGCCAGTTCGCCCCGGGGACGTACGCCCACCAGTTACTCGGCTCTCTGAGGCTGACCGGCCGGTCGGGTTGGACGAACACAGCGGAGCCGGGAACCAGCATCTCCGGGTCCGCGCCCGGGTAGTCCGCCGGATCGGGGTCTCGCTCCGCCAGCGTGACGTAGCCGGTGTCTTCGACGAACTCGCGAAACTCCGCGGTCGTCACCGGCGTTCTGTCCATCCAGACTCCGTCGACTTCGACCCGACGAGTCGGTCCCTCCTCGGGGTAGTGGTCGTCCGAACCCATGGTGAAGGTCCCGCCGGGAACCCATACCATCCCCTCGCGTGGTGGGTCAGTCGGCGCGTCCGTCTGCGGTGAACTCTCGTGGCTCATAGTCGTGCTGTTGCGCCGCCAGTCTCCACCGGGAGTACGGCGACGCTCTCGACACGAGTACAGCGGCAGCCGACTTAATCCTTGTTCGCCGCCGACAGGTCGAACCCCCGAGCGCCGCCTCGGACACGTCGCGTCCAGCTCCGACGGGGGTCTGCTCTCCGGTCGTCGCGGCGACGGCTACGAAACGCGCGTCGGTCTCTCAGCGCGAATTCGGAGCGAACCGCGCCATTCTTCGGACGCGGAGTTTCACGACCAGTGCGCTTTCCCTTTATTGTCCGGTCCGTCGTACACCAACTTGTCGCTATGAGCACTGACACGCAGGCGGAGTCGGAGATGCCCGCCACGTCCGAGATATCGCTATCGAACGCGCTCCAGAACGAGGGCCGGACGCTGATGGTCGTCGGCGGCCTGCTCGCAGTCTTGGGGTTCGGCGCGTTGCTCTTTCCCCTGCTTTCCTCGCTGAGCGTCGGACTGTTCTTCGGTGCCGCGCTCGCGGTCGCCGGGTTCGCCCACGTCGCACACGCCTTCTCGGCACCCGGCTGGAAGGGCGCGCTCGGCGAAATCGCCCTCGCCGTCGTCTTCCTCGTCGCCGGCCTCGTGATGCTGGTCAATCCCGTCCTTACGCTGGCGACCCTGACGCTCCTCATCGTCTCGTACTTCGCGGTCGAGGGCGTCGTCCTCCTGTACTTCGCGTGGTCGCTCCGGAGCGAGCGGGGTTGGGTCTGGTCCGCGGTGAGCGGCGCGCTCTCGTTAGCTCTCGCCGGACTCCTCTTCGTGGGGCTCCCCGCGACCGCCGCGTGGGCGCTCGGACTGTTATTCGGCGTCAACCTCCTCGCGACCGGCCTGTCGATGATTGTCGTCGGGAACGGCGCTAGAACGACCGATGTCGCGTCGTCGCCGTCGGTGACCCGTCCCGATACGGGTGACTGAGGCCCCCGCGGCGCTCGACCTGCGTGTACCCTCCAATTTCTGCGCTGTTCTCGTCAGTTGACACACCGTCCGGCCTCGCTCCCTCCGGTAGTTTGCGAAGCAGAGCAGGCCGGTGTCCCGAAATAAATGTAGACGAAAGCGTACTTTCCATTACATACTTAATTCTGTAATGACTGACGTTCCGAACAACCGCGAGAGACCGCGTTCGGGCCGACTCGGAGCGTCCACGCGGCCCCGAACCGATGACTCTCGGCTATCTCCCCGGCTGTCACGCCCGAGCGCCGCCTCGCTGGTGTCCCGACGGGCGTGTCTCGCATCGGTGACGTACGGCCCCTCATCGCCGCGGAAAGAGCTATCTGTCGGACACGCGTTATGACGTGTATTCCGCGGGTAAGCGCCCGCTCACACACTCATGCCGGAAGAACCCACCCGCGACTCGACGGCGTCGGCACCGACGGACGACTCACCGCTGGAGCGACTCGCGGCGGCGCTCCGGTCGCTCTCGTTCGAACGGGCGCGTGTGGCTCTCTGGTTCGTCGCCATCGCCCTCGTCTTTGAGCTCATCTACCTCGGCTGGCGGTTCGTCGGGACCGTCGTCATCGGCCTGTTCGTGTACTACGTCACGCGTCCGATATTCAGACGCATCAACGCTCGCATCGAATCGCGGACCGTCGCCGTCGCCGTGACGTTGGTGACGGTGGCACTCCCGCTGCTCTTCGTGGTCGGCTGGGCGTTCGCGATTCTCGCGGGGTCGCTGAACGAACTGCTCGAATCGGACGCCTTCGACGACTTCGAGATACTCTTACAGCCCTATTTCGACTTCACCGCGCTCGTCGCCGAGACGGGGCAGTTCGTCGACGACGTGGTCGCCGACCCGAGTCGACTCGCCGACCTCCAATTCGGGTCGGTCCTCGGTGAGGTAGTCGGAGTCGCTCTCTCCTGGCTCGGCGTGGTGTTCAACGCGGGGATTCACGGCTTTATCGTCCTCATCTTCGTCTTCTATCTCCTGCGGGACGACTATCGCCTCGCCCGCTGGGCGCGGGCCAACTTCATCGAAGACGGCGGGGTACTGGACACGTACTTCACGGCGGTCGACAGCGACCTCCACAACGTCTACTTCGGCAACATCCTGAACGCGCTGTTGACCGGGGTCCTCGCGGCGGTGGTGTACACGGTTCTCAACCTCTTTGCACCCCTCAGCGTTGGGATTCCCCAGGCGGCCTTCCTCGGTCTGCTCGTCGGCATCGCGAGCCTCGTTCCGGTCATCGGCATCAAACTCGTGACCTGGCCGGTCGCCGCCTACCTCCTCGGACGCGCGCTCTGGCTGGACCCGGAAGCGCTCTGGTTCCCCGTCGTCTTCCTCCTCGTCTCGTTCGTCATCGTGGACTACATCCCGGACCAGGTGCTCCGTCCGTACGTCAGCGGGCGAACCCTCCACGTCGGAGCGGTGATGCTCGCGTACACCGTCGGTCCACTGCTTTTCGGCTGGTACGGCATCTTCTTGGCCCCGTTGCTGTTCGTCGTGACGTTCGAGTTCGGACGGATGGTCTTCCCGTGGCTACTCCATCCGGAGCGCCCCCTCGTCGCGACACCGGGCCTCTCCGGGGAGTCCTCCGAAGGAAGACCAGAGACGAGCGCGCCGACCGAGTCGCTCCTGACGGGCGGAGCCGCCAACGACAGTTCGGCAGTCGACGAGCACGTCACCGACTCAGTTGAGGGGACGAAAAGCGACCAGTAATCGACGTGCCGGCGGAGCATCGGCTGGTTTCCCGTCCTTCGAAACTGCGGTGGCGACCGGCTACTCCCTTCGGTATCGCGGCATTCGATATATCGACCGGAGCGGTCGGTCATTTCAACCTCCCTCTCGGTTCACCCGCCGTCGTTCCTGCCACGGGCCGCCGAACAGCGTGTCCGCAGAGCCCGACACTCGAACCTACGCCGATAGTATAGCACATATCAGTCACAACACCCCACTTAGAATTGTAGTGATTTTCTCAACTGGTGGGAGAGTACCGGCTGATTCGAAACTGTCGCTGAGCTCAAATGACTAGATAGTGAAAGAAAGGCCGGCAGAATATCGCGATGCTCGCATATTTTGTAGGGAAGTAACCAAAGACTGATTATATGATCATTACTCCACTCAGCTCTCGAATACTAAAACGTCGTTCGCCGACGAAGTATATAGTGGAGGAACCACAACAGCAACTACTTCACGGAGAGTAGCATTGGATAACTAACGCATTCGTGTCGTGGCGTCGGTACGCACAGACAGTGTGGGCGGGGCGCTCAGACCAGCTATTCAGTCGCGTTCCGGACCCCGGTCGCCGCCGCGGAGCGCTTGATTACCCTGAGGTAGCGGCTCCCGTGCTTGGGGGAAGGCCCGGTCGAGACTACGCGCCCGCGTCAGACTTCATCCGCGCGGCGCGTCGGCCAGGCGGACGGTGTCACCATAAAGAGGTACCGGGTGCCCTCCAACCGGATCATCTGCGAGAGCGATATTTCCCGGTTCGGAAGCGCCCGAGCCAACTCGACGAGCGGGAGCGCCTCCAACGACAGGAAAATCTCTGCGACGATAGCCATACACGCCAATCGGGTCGAGCCGTATAACTCCTGTTCGGTCGGCTCAGCCGAACGCCGAACCGTCGAGCGAGTTTCCCGCCCGACGTTCGGCGTCCGTCGATAACAGGCCTACCCGTGTAACTCCGCTGTGTACGTCGATTCGGCGATGATATACCCATCTCGACGGGATTCACTTCTGACGACGACCGACGAAGTGGCTGCGACGCTGAGTATCGTCCGCAAGGTACCGAGCCCCGGTCAGGTGAAGGCCCAGACCGCGGCGACGAACAGCAGCGACCCGAAGACGAAGGTGACGTCTCGGGTCCGAACCATCATGCCCTCGGTCCGGAGGGCTTGGCTCCGTTCGTCGCCCAGCGAGCGCGAGAACCCCTTCGTCTCCATCGCTTCCACGGTGACCCGCGAGCGCTTCGCCACGTTGAAAATCAGCGGATAAAACGCCTTGACCGAGAGCGTCAGCAGGTAGTAGAAGTAGCGCCACCTGAACAGTCCTTGTTTCTCGGGGACCTTACTTCGAAGGCGGAACGAGTTGATCAGCGCGTGGTACTCCTCGACGAGGAGCGGCATCATCCGGTAGCCGTACGCGATTGCGAACGTGAGCTGTCGGGGGACGCCCAGACGCAACATCCCCTTGCTGAGTTTCTGCGGGCTCATCGCCGAGAAGACGGCGAGGCTGATGACCGAGATAATCGTGAGCTTGAGGAAGAACGGGACGAGCGCCCCGACGGCGTCGATACCGACCTCTTGGCTGGTCGTGGCGGTGTGGACGCCTCGGCCGACCGCGGCCGCGACGATCGTGCCGGTCTCGGCGAACGCGCTCACATCGCCGGTCGTGACGCCTTCGACGACCCGACCGGCGTTGTCACCCAAGTGACCCACCGCTCGCATCGCCCCGCCGATGAGCGGGACTAACACCACGAAGAAGCCGACGTTGGTGACTTGTCCGAACAGGAGCAACGCGAGCAGGTATTTGCTGACCTGCGAGAGCGCGGCGAGCGCGAAGGCCGCCGCGAGCAGGATAGCCAGCGGGAGCGTGTCGTAGAACAGCCACGGGATAATCATGAACAGCACGGTCCACAGCAGGACGACCCGCGGGTCGAAGCTGTTCAACAGCGCGTCCTCGTTGTCGTAGGCGGTCCGCATCAAGTCGACCTTGACGTCGGCGACAGAGATGTCGGTGAGCGCGTCGACGTACTTCATCGCGCCCCTCCGTTCGGCTCGGCGTCGCCACCCACGTCGCCGACACCGCCGTCGGCGAACGCGTCGTCCTCGAACGAACGAGCCAGCGTCTCGCACATCGCGTCGGTGCTGAGCGCGGGGGATTCCAGCCCGAGTCGCCGGCTCAGTTCGACCACCTGCGGCTGTCGCAAACCGGTCTCCGCGAGGAGGTCCGGGTCGGAGAACACGGCCGCCGGCGGCGCGTCCGCGAGCACCTCGCCCTCGCCCATGACGAGGACGCGGTTGGCCCACGCCGCGACCAGTTGCAGGTCGTGCGAGGCGACGACGACGGTCTCGACGCGGCTCTCCGCCTTTCGGAGCATTCCGGTCACCTCGCGGCGGCTCTGGAGGTCGAGGCTGCCCGTGGGTTCGTCCAGGAGGACGACCGTCGGGTCGGTCGCGAGGCCGATGCCGAGCGACGCGCGGCGCTGTTGGCCGAGGCTCATCAGGCGGCCGTCGCGGTCGGCGAGGTGTTCGAGGTCCAGATACGCGAGAATCTCGTCGACGCGTTCGTCAACGTTCGGGGCGTCGCGGTTTTCGAGGTAGTAGGCGACGTCCTTGCGGACGGTGTCCTCGACGAACATCTCCTCGGGGTTCTGGTGGATGTAGACGGTGTCGTCGGCCAGTTGCTCGGGGAGCGTCTCGCTCGTGTCGCGGCCGAGGACCGTCACCCTCCCTTCGTCCGGGGACTCCAATCCCGTCATCAACCGCAACAGCGTCGACTTGCCGGAGCCGTTGGCACCGACGAGCGCGACCCGGTCGCCCGCGTGCAGTTCGAGGTCCAGCCCATCGAGGACGCGGTTGTACCCCTCTCGAAGCGTGGGGTAGCCGTGGCCGACACCGCGCATCGTCACCAGCGCGTCCCCGTCCCGCTCGCGCCCGGTCAGCCCGGCCGCGGCGTCTGTACCTGTTGCCACCGCGCCACCGTCGACGGCGGCCCGCGACTCGCGCGTCGTGGCGGGCTGAAACGCCGTCGCCGCCTCGTCGACGGTCACGGGGTACCGTCCGTCGGGCAGGGTCCCCACCTCGGGCGGCAGGCCGTCGGCGATTTGCGTGACCTGCGGGGGGTGGATGTCGTGTGCGAGTAAGTCGTCGAGCCTGTTGAGTCCGACCTCGACCGGTTCCTTCCAGGCGACTCCGCCGTCGGAGACGAGCACCATCTCGTCGCAGTAGTCGGCGATGAACTCGGAGTGGTGTTCGATGACGATTATCGTCTTGTCGCGCTCCTCGTTGAGTCGTCGGAGCTGTTCGTACGTCTCGCGGGCGTTTCGGGGGTCGAGCTGTGCGGCCGGCTCGTCGACGAAGATGAACTCGGGGTCCATCGCGAGCACCCCCGCGAGGGCGACGAGGTGTTGCTGGCCGCCGCTCAGCTCCCAGATGAATCGGTCTTCGAGATGATCGAGACCGAGGGTTTCGAGCGCTCGCGTCGCCCGTTCGGCGTAGTCGTCGAGCCCGTGGTTGAGGGGCGCGAACTCCACGTCGTCGCGGACCGTCTCCTGGACGAGTTGGTTCTCGAAGTCCTGGAAGACGTAGCCGACCGTCTTCGAGAGCTCGGCGACGTCCGACTCGCGGGTGTCGGTGCCGGCGACGGTGACTCGCCCGTCGAACGTCCCCTCGAAGAAGTGCGGGATGAGGCCGTTAAACGTCTTACACAGGGTCGTCTTTCCGCTTCCGTTGCCGCCGACGACGGCCGTGAACTCGCCCGGCTCTATCGTCACGCTCGCATCGCGCAATACCGCCTCGTCGCCGCCGGGGTACTGAAACGTCAGGTTCTCGACGACGATGTTGTTGCTGCTCATAAAATCAAAGCGATGGGGTTCAGTCCTGTAGGCCGTCGACCTTGCGCTGGCGGTAGGCGACGAGCCCGAACGAGACGACCGCCGCGATGACGATGGGCACGAACAGGAACGCTTGGCCGTACGTTTCGACGAACTCCGGCGTGAACGTGATGAGCCCGCCGCTGGTCTCGCTCAGCGTCTCGAACGCGAACGCGACGGGAATCAGCGCCACCCACGCGATGAGTCGCTTCAGAGACGTCCGCGTGAACATCGGACCGTCGCGGCCCTCGACGGGACTCATTCCGAGCAGCGGCTCGATTTTCCCGCGGAGTCGCGGGTAGAGGAACAGCGTCGGAATCGCCCCGAAGACGACGCCGGCGATGATAATCTGCAGCAGGGCACCGATTCCCTCGGTGGCCCACACGGTCTCGGGGAGCCACGAAATCGCTTCGAGCTCTTCGACGCCGACGTAGAACTTCCCGACGTCGATGAACCACGCCGCGGTCTCCTCCATCGCCTTCGCGAGGAAGCCCAGCGCCGCGATTTGTTTGACGTCTTTCGGGTCCGTGATGAGCGACATCACGAAGAACCACGACAGCGTGACGACGATGAGCCCCTCGACCGCCCCGAGGGCGCTGAAGTCGCCGATGAGAATCTCTCCGAAGACGATGCCGCCGACCGGAATCGCGAGACAGGCCCAAAACGAGCGGAACAGAAGGACGACCGACATCGCAACGAACCAGAACGGTCCGATAGAGACGCCTAACCCGCCTATCGAGAACTCCGGAAGGAGTTCCGTAATCATACTCTGCAGACCGTGTAGCGACATGACGAGGATGAACGCCATCATGTCCCGATGGTCGAAACTGAACGCACTACCCGAGTTGTTGGACGTTGTCACCATCCGGGTGGTGGTGGTTAAGCAACCTGTTTAATCGTTGGTATGAGTATAGCGTACGACTGTATATCGAACTATACTCTGCGTATCGATCGGTGGACGTACATAGAAATCGCGGTGGTATGTTCCGCTCCGGATACTACCCGGTCGCGGCGCTCGCGGACCGATTCGGACGCTACTGAGCGTGACTGCCGGTCTCGAAAAAACCGAGCGACGGCGACGCCGACGTCGACGCCGACCGTCAGGCGTCGCTCGCGCCCACGCAGCGTTCGACGTCCGCGCGGGACTTCATCTCCAAGACGTTGTACGGGGCGTCGATGTCCGCGGCGACCGACCGGAACGACGGAAGCGGTTCGTGTGCGTCTTCGGTGCCGTCGTTGTCGTGGAGGTGCGCGACCCGAATGCGGTCGCCGAACCGCTCGACGAACCGCCGGTAGTCGACGCCCGTCGCCTTCGCGTGGCCCACGTCGAGCGTCAGCTTCAGGAACTCGTCGCCGACGCCGACGTCGTCGAGGAACGCGGCGAGTCGGTCGGGAGTCGCCGTGTGCCGACGCGTCTCCCGTTTGTCGCGCTGGTTTTCGAGGCAGACCGGAACGCCCGCCTCGGCGGCGAACTCGGCGCACTCGCGGAGCGTCTGGACCGCCTGCTCGCGGGTGTGCTCGCGGACGTGGTCGGGATAGCGGGTCCGAACCGACCCCCCGTGGACGATGACGCCGCCGGCGTCGATTGCCGCGGCGAGTTCGATTGCCTCTTTGGTCGCCGCGACCGTGGCCTCTCGAAGTCGCTCGTTGACGTTCCCGGGCGCGACATCGAGGTGTGGGCCGTGGACCGTGTACGTCACGTCGAACTCCTCGGCGACCGCCCGCAGGCGCTCGGCGTCTCGCTCGTTCGCCCGAACGTCCAGATAGCCCGCGCGGAGTTCGACGTGGTTCAGGTCGAATCCGCGGAGGAACTCGGCGAACGAGGCGACCTCGTCGGCGTAGCGGATGTCCATCGACGCGCCGAACCGCGGTCGCTGGACGGGCGTCGCCTCAGACATCGACCCGGCTCGCGGGGACGAGGCGGTCGCCACGGAGGACGGGCACGACCGACCGGGAGTCGATTGCCGTCTCGAACTCGTGGAGGTCGCGCCGCCGAATCTCGTGTTTCTCCTCGTATCGCGGTCCCTTCGCGGTCACGAGGAGGCGCGCGTAGCGCTCGCGCTCGCGGTCGGTGAGACCGTCGCCGTGGAGGTAGTCGTCGATGAGCGCCGCGCCGAGCGTGTCGTCGGGCGTCGGCTGGCCGCTCGACCCGCTGGCGACGATGGTGACCGGCCGCCCGCGGTCGTCGAGCAGGTCCGCGACCGCCGCGGCGTTCGTGTAGCCGCCGACGAACACCTCGACGTCGGACCCGCCGCGCTCGCGGAGCGTCGAGACTGCCCGCCCGCCGTTCGTGGAGGTCATCGCGGTCGGCCGCCCGTCGAGGTCCAGTCGCTGGACGTAGCTCGGCGAGTTGAAGAAGTCGTAGCCGGGGTTCGGTTCGTAGTCGTCGGTCTTGCCGCCGCCGATGAGGCACTCGGGGTGGTCCTCCCGATACGCCGGTTCGTCGCCGCGCTCGTCGGTCACGTGAACGTACTCCGCGCCGAGCGCGAGCAGTTCCGCCACGGTCGCCGAGAAGTGAGTCACGTCCACTACCACGTAGTCGCCCGGTGTCGGCTCCGGCGGGATGTTCTCACAGCCCTCTATCAACGTCTCTGCGAACGCCGCTGTCTGTCGTCCATCTGCGGACATGGCCCACGGTCTCGACAACACCTACAAGTCGATTGCTAGTAGCGATATATATCGGGGCGTACTATCCGTAGTTCGCTTCGCCCGCTGGCGGGCTCTCGACTATCGCCTTCGATGGAGAAATAGTCAGAGAGAGATACTAAAATAAAACTGGAGAATTACATAGCTAACTCACCAGTTCCATCTCGAAATCAGGTGCCGAACGCGCCGTCGGTCGCGAGGAAATCGAGCCGTCTTGACCGCGTTCTCGAACCACGACTACGAGTTCGACTCGTTCGGCATATCCCCGGAAAACGGAGTAGCTCTGGCATGAGAACACGTTTTCAGGTGCGAGCGGCGTCGGCGGATTGCTCGCACTCGGGAGCACGGTTCTCTGGGACGGGTGTGACGGGTACGCTCCTTCGAACGCCTGGAGACGCCGAAAAGAGCGGTTGCGACGAATGGAACGAGCCCGACTGCGAAGTTTCGCGCCCGTCGCGGTCGCCCGGGGAGCACGCCCGAGTGGAACCGCAATCGCACAGCGGGAGTCCTCAGATTCGGTGACGGATATGATGGAATTTCTACATCAGTACTGTACGACTATTGATTTTCGAATACGCGGTCTCGGCTCCCGGTTCAGTACCGACCGCCGCTTCGCCGAAACCGACGCCGACAGCGTCTTTGACCGCCGGTCCAACGTCGAGTCGAGATGGCCTTCGCCGCCGAACGACTCACTCGACTCAAGACGCCGCTCCGGTACGCGATGGGTGCGCTCTACGTCCTCGCCGGCGTGATGCACTTCGTCGTACCCGACGCGTACGCGCAGGTCGTCCCGCCGGTCTTCCCGGCGGCGCTCGCGCTCGTCTACGTCTCGGGCGTCGCCGAAATCGCTCTCGGCGTCGGCGTCGTCTTCCGCCGCACCCAACGCATCGCCGCGTGGGGGCTCATCGCGCTGCTGGTCGCGGTCTTCCCCGCGAACGTCTACATGGCGACGAGCGATATCGCCCTCGAAGGCGTTCCGTCGGCGCTTCGGGAGCCCTCCGACGCCGCCCTGTGGCTCCGACTGCCGCTTCAGGGCGTGCTCGTCGCGTGGGCGTGGTGGTACACGCGACCGGAGTCCGACGGCGTCGACCCGTCTCCGAGCCGGTGACCGTCACCGAGTGAATCGGTGTCGAGCCCCACGCTGTCCGGCTGTTTTCGGGACCGAACGGAACTGATTCAAGCGCGCCGGTGCGAGCCGTACCCGATGACCGAAGACGACACTCACGACCACGTCGTCCCCGGAAGCGACGAGGCCATCAATTCGGCCGACGTTCGGGGCTACGACTTCGACGGCCCGTTCGACTTCGACGAGTTCCTCGACGCGTACGCGACGACCGGCTTTCAGGCGACGCAGCTCGCCGAGGCCATCGACATCGCCGAGGAGATGCAGGAGGCGGACGCGACCGTCTATCTGACGTTCACCTCGAACATCGTCTCGTCGGGCCTGCGCGAGGCCGTCGCCTACCTCGTCCGCGAGGGGTTCGTCGACGTGCTCATCACCACCTCCGGCTCGCTGACCGAGGACGTCATCAAGACCGCCAAGCCGTTCAAGATGGGCTCGTGGGACGCCGACGAAGGCGCGCTCCGCGAGCGCGGCATCAACCGCCTCGGGAATATCTACGTCCCCTCCGACCGGTACGTCTGGCTCGAAGAGTACCTCTACGACTTCTTCGAGGACTTCTTCGCGGAGGAGAAGGTGCGGACGCCGACGGCGTTCGCCCGCGAGCTGGGCGAGACGCTCGACGACGAACATTCGGTGTTGAAGCAGGCGGCCGACAACGACGTGCCGGTCTACTGCCCGGCGCTCACCGACGCCGAGGTGGGTAACTTCCTCTACTACTACCGACAGGGCTACGACAAGGACGTCGGCATCGAGATTCTCGACGACTACGACTCGCTCATCCAAAACGGCCTCCTCGCGGACGAAACCGGTCTTATCGCCGTCGGCGGCGGCGTCCCCAAACACCACGCAATCATGACGAACCTCTTCCGCGGCGGCGCGGACTACGTCGTCTACATCTCGACGGGGATGGAGGGCGACGGCTCGCTGTCCGGCGCGCCCCCGAACGAAGCCGTGTCGTGGGGGAAAATCAAGGACCACGACACGAACTACACGCAGATCGAAGCCGAGGCGACGCTCGTCTTCCCGCTCCTCGTTGCGGGCGCGTTCAAGAGCTAGCGCGCCGCCGCGCCCTATTGTCCCCTTTGTAGCGGTATGTGGGTGTCCCAACCGTCGAAACGGCTACGTTAGGCTCATAGCAATCCCCTTTAGGGGTCGGTCGTGTTGCCCGAGTGATGGTATCAACGAGGCGAAGTTTCATCGGGGGTTCTGCCGCTGCGGTGGCGGGTCTCGCCGGCTGTCTGACGACGAGCAGTTCCGAGAGTGACGCCGACGCGACGGGTTCCGGTGGCGGCGACGCGGAGACGTACGAGGTCGGGTATCAGGACTTCCAGACGAACATCGAGGCCACCGCGTTCCCCGATATGCTGTACTTCTACTGCGTGCAGTCCGGGTGGATGAACTGGCCGTCGCTGATGCAGTCGTTCGAGGATTCCTACGGCGTGGCCGTCCACGACGACGACCGCTCGTCGGGCGAGGCGCTCCAGCACATGCGCTCGCACTCGAACAACATGACGCACTCCGGGTACAACGGCGGCTACACCTACGGCATCGTCGCCCGGAACGAGGGCTTCACGCAGGCGTACAAGCCACAGGGGTGGGACAAGGTTCCTGACTCGCTCAAGACCGACGACGGCCACGTCACGGCGACCCGCCGGGTGACGACGGCCGTGACCTACCGGAAGGACATCTACGAGGAACGCGGCCTCGACGAGCCGACCACGTGGGAGGACCTGCTCCAGCCCGAAATCATGCAGGACCTCGCGCTCCAGACCCCGCAGGCGGCGGTCGGGCTCGCGGCGGCGCTGTCGGTCAACAACGCCCGCGGCGGCAGCATGGACGACCTCCAGCCCGTCATCGACTACTACGAGCGGATTCAGGAGGGCGGCGCTGAGTTCACCGACAACTTCCTCGCGCAGTTCTCCCGCGGCGAGTACGCGACGTTCATCCGGTACGACTACTCCGGGCTCGACCTCAAGTACAACAACGACGAGGTCGCAGAAGAGAACGTCGGCGTCGCGCTCTTGGGCGGCGAGAACGGCGATAAGGGCGCGCTCAACATGCCGTACGGCTACGCGCTCTTGGAGGGCGCGCCGAACCCGGCGGCGGGGAAGCTGTTCATGGACTACGTCCTCTCGCTGGAGGGCCAACAGCAGTTCCTCGACGCCTACGTCAGGCCGATTCGCTCCTCGGAGCTGGAGCTTCCCGACGAGTTCATCGACCCGAGCGAGTACGACCGGACCGAATTTCAAGTCGACTACGGTCAGTTGGTCGAGAAACAGGAGGGCATCATCCGAGAGATAACGCGCGGCGCGAACATCTGAGGATGTCCGACCGACACGCCGGGAACAGTCCGCTCTCGACGCTCCGGGCGCTCGCGGCGCGGGTGGTCGGCGCGTCGAGAGCGTCGCGAACCCCGTCACCGAACGAGAGCGCGAGTACCGCCGCATCGTCGCGCTGTGCGCGCCGTTTTCGGTGCTGTTGCTCGTCGCGGGGCTGTACCCCCTCTCGGAAGTCGTTCGCATCAGCGTCTCGACGGCCCAGTACCGGTCGGTCGGGTTCTCGCTCGACGCCTACGCGACGCTGTTCGGCGACCCCTACTACCGCCGGGTGGCGTTCAACTCCCTGTGGCTGACCACGGGAACGACGCTCGTCTCGGTCGGGCTCGCCGTCCCCATCGCGCACGCCCTCGAAAAGTACGACCTGCCCGGCGAGGACCTCCTCGTCACGCTCGTCTCGTTTCCCATCAGCCTCCCCGGCATCGTCGCCGCGTTCATGATTCTGGTGCTGTTCGGGAACAACGGCGTCGTCACGGCGCTCGCGGCCGCCCTCACCGGGAGTCGGCCCACCGACCTCGCCTTTGCGGTCAGCGTCCCGGGGCTGTTCGTCGCCTTCGTGTACTCGATGGTGCCGCGCGCGACGCTCATCCTCCGCGGGACGTACGCCGAGGTCGACTCGGCCGCCGAGGAGGCCGCGCAAGCCCTCGGCGCGACGCCGTTCGAGACGTTCCGGTACGTCACCCTCCCGCAGATTCGACCGGGCATCACCGGGGCGCTGATTCTCACGTTCCGGACGGGACTGGCGATTTTCGGGACGCTCGTCGTCATCCAGACGCTCGTCGTCTGGACGCTCCAACTCTCGCGGGAACTCGGCGTCGGCTACGACGTGCAGGTCGCCGGCGCGATGGCGACCGTCTACTTCGCGTTCACGTTCCTGTTCACCGTCCTCGGGCTTCGGTACACCAGCGCGGAGGTCGGGATATGACGCCGTCCCTCTCGCGTCGGTTCGGACGGTCGGCCGTGACGCTGGCCCTGTTTTCGACGGTCGCGTTCCTCATCGCGCCCATCGTACTCACGATCGTCGCCTCGTTCGCCGCGAGTTGGACCGGCGTCCTCCCTTCCGGGTTCGTCACCTTCGAGAACTGGCGGGCGGTGCTGGGGCTCGCGGATACGATTGGCTCACAGCGCAGTATGGGATGGGACCCCCTGTTCAGCCTCCCGCTCGGCGGCGAGACGCTTTCGGTGTTGGTCCCGGCGGAGCTGGCGTTCAGCATCGGATTGGCGCTCGGCGGCGTTCTCATCAACCTCGTCGTCGGCGTGCCCATCGCGTACGCAGTCTCTCGCTACGAGTTCCCGGGGAAAGAGTGGGTCAACGCCGTCTCGGTGCTCCCGCTCGTTCCGGGCGTCATCTTGGGCGTCGCGTTCCTCCGGGCCTACCCGGACCTCTCGGCGACGAGCTTCGGGCTCATCGTCGGTTACTCGCTTTTGAAAGCGCCGTTCATGGTGATGGCCGCCCAAAGCGAGTTCGAGTCGATGCCGCTGCGACAACTGGAGGAATCGGCCCGCTCGCTGGGGGCGTCGTGGCCGCGGACGTTCCTGACGGTCATCGTGCCGAACGCCCGCTCGGGCATCGTCTCGGGAGCCATCATCTGTTGGGCGCTCGCGGCCGCGGAGTTCAACTTCTCGTACATCGTCTGGGCGAAAGGCACCCAGCCGCTGGCGCTCTTCTTGCAGCGACACATCTCGAACAGTTCGTTCACCAAGGCGGCGGCCGCCGTGTCGATGTTCTTTTTCATCATCGTCGCGGTCACCCTCTTCCTACAGCGGGTCGGTCGCCGCGGATTCGACACCAGAGGTAGCTAATGGCAGACGTGACACTAGACGCGGTCCGAAAGGACTACCACGACACGACGGCGCTGAACGGCGTTTCACTGACTGTCTCGGACGGCGAGATTCTGGGCGTGCTCGGCCCCTCGGGGTGCGGGAAGACGACGACGCTTCGAACCGTCGCCGGCTTCGAGACGCCGACCGACGGCGCGGTCAGGTTCGACGGCGAGGACGTGACGAACGTCCCCCCGGAGAACCGAAACGTCGGATTGGTCTTCCAGGAGTACGCCCTGTTCGACAACATGACGGTCGCCGAGAACGTCGCGTTCGGGCTGAAGATGCGGGGCGTCGGGAAGCGCGAGCGACGGAACCGAGCCGAGGAGCTGCTCGAAATGCTCGACATCGGCGAGATGGGCGACCGCGACCCGACGACGCTCTCCGGCGGCCAACAACAGCGCGTCGGGCTGGCTCGCGCGCTCGCCATCGAGCCGAACGTCCTTCTCTTGGACGAGCCGATGACGGGGCTCGACGCCCAACTGAAGGCGCGCCTGCGGACCGAAATCGGCGCGCTCCTCGCCGAGTTGGACGTCACCGGCCTCTACGTCACCCACGACCAGGAGGAGGCGATGGTGATGTGCGACCGCGTCGCGGTGCTGAACGAGGGTCGCGTCGAACAGGTCGGCACGCCCCGAGAGATCTACGAATCGCCGGCGAACGAGTTCGTCTCGGAGTTCGTCGCGCTCGACGCGCCCGACCTCCCGTTCGTCAGCTGGTGATTCGACCGTGGCGACGCGATATCGACGGCGTCCGAGGAGAGGTGCGGCAGTCGGTACACGCGGTCATCGCGTTCGAGCCGAAGCGTCTCGGTTCCGAACAGTCGGTCGGTGGCGCTCCGGACGCGCTCTAGTTCGGACCGCGGCTCGGAAGCGAGTCGCCACTGCGGCCCGAACAGCCGGTCGTAGCCGACGAGTCGCCCGTTCCCGCCGTCCTCGTCGTCGACGCGGTACTCCATCGCCAGATACCGGAACGACCAGTCGAAGACGCCCAGTGCGGCGAATCCCACCGCAATCACCACGGCTCCCCCGAGCAGTTCGACCGCGACCCCGTCGGTCGTCGCGGTGCTGAACAGGCCAATCAGCGTCAATCCGGCCACCAGCAGGACCGAAAGCGGGGAGCGAAGCCCGCGGACGACTCCGCCAACGACGACCGCCGACGGCCTCGGTCGGACGAGGTCTGAGCCGTCCCGCGTGCTCTCGATTCGCTCCCACTCGGGGAGGTCGGGAGCGAGTCCGAGTTCGACCGACGTGCGCTCGTCGTACGCTTCCAGTTGGTCGCGGTAGACGTCGACGATATCGGCGAGCAGTTTCACCGCGAGGACGAACGCCAGCACGAACGGCGGCGGGGCACCCGCGATGACGAATCCCCCGCCGATGAGGAGCGCCGAGCCGGTTCCCGCCATCGACACGAGCGCCGACTGAAGCGGTTGCTGCGGCGGGACCGACGCGTAGGTTCCGCTGAGGACGTACCGACCCACGTCGACGGCGCGGCCGAAGATAACGGCGAGCACGCCCAAGCCGACAGAGAGCGATTCGGCGTCGGTCATCGTCGTGCCCGTGGTCTCCCCGACGCCGCCGACACCGATTGCACCGAAGAGGGCCCAGCCCACGCTTCCGATGGCGAGGGCCACCAGGATGGCCGGGAGATTCGCGACCTGAATCGACAGCGGCAGGACGGGGAGACCGATTCGCCCGCGCTTTTCCGACAGAGCACCGAACACGAGCCACGAAAAGCCGTTCGCGTCGTAGGTCGGCTTGCCCTCCGCGAACAGCGCCTCCACCGCGGCACCGACGAGGCACGCGCCGAGTTCGACCCAGTAGACCGCCAACAGCGCCACGAGCGACCAGTCAAGCGCGAGCACGCCGACGAGGGGCACGGCGTTGACCGCCATCAACACCGCCACTTTCGCTCGCCGCCTCTCGCTGGGAGTGAGCATTGTTAGTGCAGAGACATTTCGCTCGGAACAGTTAGGTGGTCTGACTCGCGTCGGGCGGTCGGAACCGCGCCTCCGCGACCGGAAAACAAGATTGATACTGTCAACTAATCATCTAGAATGCGTGCGTCCCTTCATTCGATACCTCGCCTCGCTCGTCGTCGGTCTCGTTGTCGCCGGTGTGGCCGTCTCGGCCGCCGACGCGCCGGGGTTGCTTCCCGTGGCAATCGCTCCGCTGTACGCGGCGACGACCGCACTCGTCCTCCGCCACCGCGACGGTTGGGGGCGACTCTTTCGGTTCGGAGACCAACGCTGGAGCGACCGGAAGCGGGGTGCGCTCGGGGGCGGCATCTGTGCGATCAGTTTCTCGCTGCTGCTCTCCCTCTCGGTCCCGGCTGGCATCACCGGAATCGGGCTGATGCTCTTCGGACAGGCGCTGACGGTCGCCGACTACGAATCGCTCCCCGGGTAGTCGCGCGCCGTCGAGACCGGTCGAGAGCGTTTTATCAGATATATGATTGGATGGGCGAAACGGCGCGTACGATGGCCCCTCCACGGTGGTCGGCGTCGTCCCCACGCTCCGGGAGCTCGCGCACCCGTGAGGCGGGCTTCGGACCTGTCGCTTCAGGGTTGACGACGAGTGAACGATGTTAGTCACGAGTGAGCGATGAATGAGCGACGAGTGAGGAGAGAGTGCGAGGTGAACGTGAGTGGGGAGTAGCCCCGGTGGGACCGCCGCGACGGCCCGCGAACGGACTACCCTCGCGAATGTAACGAGTAGGCGATGAGGAGGACGCCGCAGAACTGGAACAGCCGCGTGACGAGCGTGAGCGGCTGCTGGTACTGGAGGCCGATGTAGCCCTGACGCAGGAGCACCGAGCCGACGAAGGCGACGCCGAACGCGACGGCCGTGAGGAGGAACAGCCCCGCGGAGAGCGCCCGCATCGTCCGGCTGTCGTGACGGCGGTAGCCGCGGTAGGCCTGATAGCCGACGTAGCTCCCGACGAGCGTCGACCCGAGGGCGAGCGCGACGATGAGCCAGTCGAGGACGGCCGACGGGGTCGCCATCTCAGAGGTCCTCCCACATCCGTTTGAAGCGGTCGGCGGTGTCGGGTTCCCCCTCGCCGGGGAACGACTCGTCGCCGGTGCGCGTCAGGGACGCCTCGAACGACCCGTCGTCTAATTCGACGGCGAACTCCGAGAGCGTGGCGGTGTAGACGCTGTAGTGGTTATTACTGGTTCGAATCTCGGTCTGTTCGTCGAGGAGTCCGTACGCCTGTAATCGTTCCACTCGGCGGTAGACCGTCGGTTTGGACATCTCACACTCGTCGGCAAGCTCTTGTGCGGACATTGGTCTGGTACTCGTTGCTGCGAGGATGTCCCGGGCGTACTCGTCACTGAGGAGATCGAGAACATCACCCAACGCCGGATCCTCACTCACGGTGGTCGAATGACTGCTCGGCGGATTAATAGGCCCACGGGTTTCCACCCCTGTTGGTCGCGGCGACCGGCTCGGGACGGGGGTGCGGTGGGGCTGTCGGGATAGCACGGTGGTTCGGATTACTGCGACGGTACTGCGGGGCAGTACGGCGATGCCGTGGAGGGACTGCCGCGTCAGCGATGACCGCGATGGGTGCCGGAGTGCTGTCAGAGGGCACAGTACGGTACTGCTCGGGAGGGCAGCCCGATATCAGTTCGGCGGGGCCCATCGCAGTTCGACCGACGCGACGTGAGATTATATAAAAAGGGGGCCAGTTTCTGACCCAGAAACTCGCGCGATTTCAGGCCGGACAGCCGACGGAGCGACCGACTTCGACGAGGCGGTCCGTCTCGACGCCGGTCCCCCGGACGGTGTAGCCGTAGCCGTCGCAGTTCCACGACAGCGACGTGGTCGGCCCGTAGTCGAGCGTCGCCGGCCGCCCGCCGACCGTCGCGTCGCGCTCGTCGGCGTCGATATCGAGGGTGTAGTTGAACTTCGCGACCGTGAGTTCGCGGCTGCCGGCGGCGTAGCGGAGTCCGACCCCCTCGATGCGGCCGGTGGTCCGCGTGGCGTAGACCAGTTCGTACGCGGGCGGGACCGTCGGCTCCGGAACAGAAATCGAACTCCGCGCTTCCAAGTCGGCTCTGTTCCGGAACCACTCCGTGTTCGGTGTCCGCTTGCGCTCTACGGTCGTGTTAGCGTCGATGTCAGGTCGGAACGCGTCGGCCGACAGCGACGCGTCGAACGTCACGTTCGTATACGTCGTCGTCACCGACCGCCGAGTCCCGTCGGCCGTCCACGCGGTCTGTTTGCGAAGCGGGTAGAACCGCTCGGTGTCGAGCCACAACCGCTGGTGGTAGCCCGCCTCGCTCCGATTCGTCTCGGGCGCGATGTCGAGGACGTACGCCTCGCGCCCGCCGACGGTATCGGTCTCGACGAACTCGACGGCGTAGCTGCGGTTCGCGTCGGCTCGCGGGGCGGCACCGGCGTGCCGCGGCACGACGGGGAGCGGTGACACGCCGATGGACTGCGGGCGACCGGCGTCGTCGGTCAGCCCCGCGGCCGCGACGAGCAGTTGGAGCCGTTCGGCCGTCCGCGACTCGGCCGGCGGGCCCGTCAGTTCGATGACGGTGACCTCAGCACCGTCTGTGTCGTGAAGCCAGAGCGTCGACCCGTTCGAGACCTGCCGGTCGTACTGTCGATTCGCGGCGCTCCGGAAGTCCACGCGCTTCCGCTCGGTCTCCGGGACGAGCGTCACGTCGGCGACGGTCCGGGACGTCGTCGTGCCGTTGGCTCGAACTTCGACCGTCTGCGTTCCGGTGAGCGTGTCGATGCCGCGGTAGCGCTCGGTCACGTTCGCGTCGACCGAGGGGTTCGCGTCACCTATCGCGCCCCCCGTCGTCCAGAGGACCGCGGAGAGCGCGACGGCGAGAAGCACGAACGCGGCGAGCGTGCGTCGGTTGAGGCGGAGTGGAGGGCGGGTCATGCTGGTTGCACCCTGACAGGGAGTTCGACTGCGTGTCTGGGAGCCGACGGCTAAATACTTCTGGACGACGGGGACGGTCGAACCGACACCGACCGACAGCGATAGCTCCGTCGCGGGGGTCAGTTCGGCCATCCCATCCACTCGCTTTCGCGGGATATCCGGCGTTCGGTCCGAAACGACGTTCGTGACGCAGTTTCCCGGCGACAAGCACTCGACGTCCGTGAACGAACAGGCATCCGAGTGGTTCACCCGCCGAGTCTCGGGTAGATTAATGCACGCCTAGGAGGTATACAAACAGTAATGTCAGACGAGCCGGTTGGATTGTTCGAACACGTCGAAGCCGACCTCATTCTCCGAGAGTTCTTTCAGGAGGTGACCGAATACGCGATATTTCTCCTCGACGCGGACGGGTTCGTGGCGACGTGGAACGAGGGTGCGAAGCGGATCAAAGGCTACGAGCGCGACGAGATTATCGGTCGCCACCTCTCCGTGTTTTACCCCGACGAGGGCGACGGCACGTCCCCCGAGACGGTGCTCTCAATCGCCGAATCCGAGGGGAGTTACGAGGAGAAGGGGTGGCGCGTCCGGAAAGACGGGTCGCGCATCCTCGCGCACGTGACCGTCCGCGCGCTGAACGACGACGCCGGGGAACTCAAGGGCTTCACGAAGATCGTCCGGGACGTCACAGAGACCTACGAGTACCGACAAGAGTTGGAGCGAAGCCGAGACCGACTCGAACGCACCGAGCAACTGGCCGATATCGGCGGGTGGGAAGTCGACTACGAGACCGACGACCTACAGCTGACCGATGGAACCAAACGGCTGGTGGATATCCCGCCCGACGCGGAACTGACGCTCGACGAACTCAGAGACCACTTTCACGAAGACGACCACGAGATTATCGACGGGGCTATCGAGGGCGCGCGAACCGACGGCGAGCCGTTCGACATCGAGATGCGAGTGGTAACGGCGACGGGGCGAACGCGGTGGGTCCAAGTCCGCGGCGAGCCGACGGGCGACCGGATGAACGTCCGCGGCGCGGTGCGCGATATCTCGGACAGAAAGGAGCGCGAAGAGCGACTCATGGTGCTGAATCGAGTGCTTCGCCACAACCTTCGGAACAACCTCAACATCGTCAGCGGCTACGCGCGGGAGCTTCGTCGGGACCTCGACGGGGTCGATATCCCGGCGCTGGGCGATGACGACCACAAACGGTTACACGAAACGCTGGAGAACATCAGCGAGACGACCAAGGGCATCGACACGGAACTGCGGACGCTCGACAAGTTGGTCGACGCGGCGAGCAAGTTCTCGGCGGACGCGATGGTGTCGAAGACGAACCGAATCATCGAGAACGCCGACGGGCTCATGGCGACCGGCGAGAAGGCTCGTCGATTCGAGAGCGTCGTGAAGGAGGACGCCGACAGACGCCCGGTTCGCGTCGACGACGTGTTCACCGACCTCAAACAGATCTACGAGCGGAAATACCCCGAGGTAGAGATTCGACTCGAACCGGGCGAACAGACCGTACTCGCGGGCGAACACTCGCTGTACCTCGCGCTCGACGAACTCGTACAGAACGCCATCGTCCACAACGACGAGGACTGTCCCGTGGTTGCGGTCGCGTCGCGCCGACTCTCCGGCGAGCGAGTCGCAATCACGGTCGAGGACAACGGCCCCGGCATCCCGCGGATCGAACGCGAGATTCTGAAACGCGGGAAAGAGACCCAGCTGGCACACGGGAGCGGGATGGGGCTGTGGACCGTCCACTGGTTCGTCACGCAGTTCGACGGCGAAGTCTCTATCGCGGATCGCGACGAACGCGGGTCGTCGGTCGAAGTGAGGCTCCCCACGCCGGAGAACTGACGACCGATTCGGACCGTGCACCACGTTCTGCACGGACGGAGAACTCGGGTCGACAACGACGGCGTTCTGGATTACGGTGGGATGATGAGGCAGACGACGTTCCCCAGATACGCTCAATTATTTAGATTATCCGGGAGTTTCTGAATTTCTGAACGATGTGGATTATGCGGATATTTCATACTATTTCGATAGCGTCGATTCCGTAGATTCGGTGCCCACGATTGAAGAGATACGTAACCAGGAACACCCCAATTATTCACATACCTCAAATAATTTGCAATATCCACTGAACTTGGATTACCCACATAATCACCGATTCAGCCGCGTCGAATCTGTGTCCGAACGCGAATCGCGGGGAGGCGCTCGATTTTCCAGAGTATCCGAATTATCCAGATACTATCGCTTATCGGGGTTGCGTAACTCGTCCGCCGTCGCCAAGAAATCTCTCCGAGAGAGATTATGAACGCAGTCTGGGAAATATACATAATTCGGATTACTTGGCTTTGTCAGATAATCCATATAGCGATGACTAGTCACGGGTGCGGAACTCGGATAACGCATTATATCTGAGT
The DNA here is from genome assembly GCF_031624535.1 of Haloferax sp. S2CR25. Lineage (NCBI taxonomy): Archaea > Methanobacteriati > Methanobacteriota > Halobacteria > Halobacteriales > Haloferacaceae > Haloferax > Haloferax sp. S2CR25. The sequence continues at coordinate 97,962 of NZ_JAMQOO010000003.1, read as the reverse complement.
GTCGTGGATTATTCAGATTACCAAAAGTAGGTGAGTGACTCAGATACTTCTTCTAGTCGAGAAATCTATCGACTGTCGATTCTCCAGAGAACTCGGGAGCCTCGAATAACCGAGGAAATCTGCTAAATCCACGCTCTCTAGATAATCTGAAGTATTCAGATTGTTCGAGCGCCGTTCGATTTAACTCGCGTTCGAGCGTGGCAGTAGGCGACTGTGACGACTCACTTCGACGACTTCGACCACGAGACACACATGCGCGAGAGTTTCGAGCTCGCTCGGGAGGCCGCCGCTCGCGGCGACGAGCCGTTCGGGTCCGTGCTCGTCCGCGACGACGAGGTCATCATGCGCGACTCGAACCGCATCGTGACGGAGTCCGACATCCGACGCCATCCCGAGTTTCACCTCGCCTACCGAGCGTGCCGGGAGTACGACGCTGACGAGCGAGCGGCGATGGTGATGTACACCAGTACTGAGCCCTGTCCCATGTGCGCCGGCGGAATGGCGACCGCCGGGTTCGCACGCGTCGTGTACGGCGTCGGCGGCGACGAAATCGGAGAGTTCGTCGGGTCGGCTCCGGGCGTTCGGTCGGCCGCGGTTCTCGACGGCGTCACCGAAGTCGTCGGCCCTGTGCTGAACGAGGAGGCCCGGCGAGTTCACCGAGCGTACGAGTGGTAGGAATCTGCCCGGCTTTCACTGCGACTAAACACCGACTCGGCCGGAGCGCGAACGCCCGAAACCCGGGAGCTTCGAACAATAGAAAATCCGATATTATTTTCGAATACCTTGGTCTAGAACCTATTCTTACTTCACCCACAGGTTGATCCCGGATGGACGGACGTTCGGGCCCACCTGTCGAGATATTTATTCCAATAGAGGCCTGTTCTATCCCTGAAATTCACGTTCTGCCGACAAAACTGTATTTGAACTGAACGAGCCATTCGCTTTCTCACGTCGGTCTCCGAATAGCTCTCTTTTTCACGCTTAACGGGTGTTTGAGGGCTATTGTGGGTGCTTTACCGGTTCGACGATAGACGAGATGCGTTCGACAACAGTAGTCGTTCGGAAATCTGTGGTAGCTATTTGACTAGTCTCTTAGTAGTATTTGAAATTGATATGACTGGGTGACACGGAGGGGTTGGTGTCGAATTACGGACCGACCCGTAGTCGGTTGGTATCGAGATGCTCACTCGACCGAGAGGCGACGAACCGATGCCGATTAACGAGAGCTTGTTCCGAATCGCAGAATGATTTTCGGAGACGGGCCTACATCCCTCTGTGGGCCCTTTACGGCTAATAATGAGTTTGAGTGAGAAATTCATTACACCACTATATCCGTAATTTCAGGTGCGAGAATGGGGACCTTCAGACCAAATAATCAGAGTGGTACAGAGGAGTTCGCGCGGATGGGTTCTGAAAACGAGAACTAGATATCAACGTACTAACACCGCCATACGGCTCGAACAGTAGGTCAACTCAAAGATAGCTCGAACGTCTAACAACGGATAGCTCTACTGTCACCCGACGAGAGCGGCGAGGTGTCCTGCTTAGTCTCAGTTACGCACCCGGACCCGCACTCACGCACAACGGAGCCACCAGTATTCTGTAACTCAGAACGAGTGCGCTTATCTCCCGGACTGCGGAGACGACGCGTGGTACGAGTCCCACAGAACAGAAGTTCAGTAGATTCGATTATAAGCGAGGTTTTGAATGGAGTACCACCAGCTTGAGGTGTCGAGAGAGCGCCGACGCCGACCTTCGGACGTTCGGGGACGTGGCTCAGGTGGCGAGTCCCTCCCACAGGCGAAGGTCTACCACCGCTGTTGTTCTATCGGCCCGTCCGTGGTCACGTCCGAAGGTGTGGATGGCCCGCACGGATTAGCCACGAACACGAGCGAGATGGTCCGGGGCTGTGAGGAACTCGTGTCGTATGTCACGCGCCACAACGCGGTCCCCGAACTGGCGGTCATCCTCACGGGTACCTCGCTCGACCCCGAACAGCCGTTCGACCTCCAAGCGGGCGACCGCGCCGATATCACCGTCGAAGGAGTCGGGGCCCTCTCGAACTCCGTCATCACCGTATGAGTTCCACACCGACAGCTATCACGGGGGCCCAGTCTTCCGCCGGGTTGAACACACGGGGCCCACGGGACCGTCGATAGGGTCACCGCGCCCGGTCGTGTGCGCTGAATACCGACGACAGGTCGTTTGGCGACGAGTCAGGCCCGCCTCACTTGCGTCTCGCTCGGGGGAAACGCTGGTTTCAGTCGGTCATCTTCGCTGGCGCGCTGAATCGTCGAGTTGACAGGACTGCTATCGGCCTATTGGCCCGCCGCCGCCTCTAACGGCTGTTCGCCGCGAGAGAGAATGTTAATGCCGTCCGAGCGCCGAAAGAGATGCAGTCGCTCCTCGTCGAAGGCCAACGAGAGTTCCTGATTCGTGTCGGGTTTGACGTCCCCGGGCACGCGGACCCAACACTCGTCGCCGTTGATGTCGAAATGGAGGTAGTTGTCCGAACCCACCGGCTCGCGGACGTCGAGGTACGCGCGAACCGCGTTCGGCTCGCCGCCGTCTGTGAGCGTGATGTTCTCGGGGCGGATACCGAGCACGAACTCGTCGATACCGTCCGCGTATCGGTCGATGCGTTCGAGGACCCGCTCGGGGAGGTCGTAACTGAAGCCGTCGGCGACCAGCGACGACCCGGACAACTGCACCTCGAACTGGTTCATCGGCGGGTTCCCGACGAAGTCGCCCACGAACAGGTTCCGCGGTTCGTTGTATATCTCCTCCGGCGTCCCTATCTGCTGGAGTTCGCCGCCGTCGACGACCGCGATGCGGTCGGACATCGTCATCGCCTCCTCTTGGTCGTGGGTAACGTACACCGTCGTCGTCCCGAGCGTGTCCTGTAGCTGCTGAAGCTCCGTCCGCATGTGCAGTCTGAGTTTGGCGTCCAGATTCGAGAGCGGTTCGTCGAACAGGAAGACCGACGGCTCGCGCACGATGGCGCGGCCCGTGGCGATGCGCTGTTGCTGCCCCCCCGAGAGGTTCCCGGGATACTTGTCGAGTTGGTCCGTGACGCCCATCATCTCCGCCGCCTCCGTCACCCGCTTGTCGATCTCCTCTTCCGGGAGGTCGGTCGTCAACTGCAACCCGTAGCTCATGTTCTTCCGCGCGGTCATGTGCGGGTACAGCGCGTAGTTCTGAAACACCATTGCGACGTCGCGGTCCTGCGGCTGTACCCCGTTGACGACCCTGTCTCCGATTCGTATCGTCCCGTCCGTGATATCTTCCAGACCCGCAATCATCCGGAGCAACGTCGACTTACCCGACCCAGAGGGACCGACAATCGTCAGAAACTCCCCGTCTGCTATCTCGAAGCTGATGTCGTCGACGGCGACGATGTCCGAGTCGCCGCCGTAGACTTTCCGCACGCTTTCGATGCTAACAGTACTCATACTGCGTGGGTTGCCAAGAGAACTAATAATAGTTGTGGTTACGCTTTTCAGACCGAATCAATCGGGAGCAGAATGTGTTCTGAGCTCCGTCCGCTCCCGTACGTCCGCGGCGGACTACCGACGGGGACGAGTCCGACCACATCTACCGGCAGTATTAGTCACGGAAAATAGTTTAATCCATACCCCTACACGTAGGTACGACACATGGTTCGAGAAGCCTTCACTAGTAGCACCCGTCGAAAGTTTATCAAGTCGGCAGGAGTCACAGGGACCGTCGCACTCGCAGGCTGCGCCGGTAACGGCGACAACGGCGACGGCAGTGGCAGTGACGGCGATAGCAGCGGCGGCGATAACACCGACGGCGGCAGTTCCGGCGACACGAGAAGCGAATCCTACGAGATCACGTTCTGGGAACTGTTCAGCGGTGGCGAAGGGCCGATCATGGAGAGCATCGTCAACAAGTTCAACGAGGAACAGCCGCTCGACACCGACGCGGAGGTGACCATCAATCGGCAACGAACACCGTGGAACGAGTACTACAACAAGCTGTTCACCGCGCTCTCGGGAGGGCAAGCGCCCGACATGGCGGTCATGCACGCGGCGTATCTTCGAGCGTGGGACGGCGGTATCGACGCGATGGGAACCTACACCGACACGGCCTCCATCGAGAGCGATTACACCGCGAGCCACTGGGACCTCGTCACGGTCGACGGCAACGTCAACGCGCTGCCGATGGACATGCACCCCATCGGCGTGTACTACAACAAAGACCTATTCGAGCAGGCCGGACTGGACCCGGAGAGCCCGCCGACGAACTGGTCTGAGTTCCAGCAAGCGGGCAACGCAGTCGCCGAGAACACCGACGCGGCGGCGTTCACCCAGTCGCCGTACAACGACGGGTTCGGGTCGTTCCGGACGTGGAGCACGTGGGTCAAACAGCAGGGTGGGAACCTCTACGACGACGAGTGGAACCCGACTTTCGACAACGAGGCCGGCACGAACATCGCCCAACTGTTCTCAGACATGACCGGCGACATGGGCTGGGCCCCCGCCACGAGCGAGGACACGTGGGGGAACAACGCGTTCCAGAACGGGACGTGCGCGATGGCGATGAACGGAACGTGGTACGTCGCGGCACTCTCCGGTGTCGAGGACCTCAACTGGGGCTTCTTCGAGCCGACCGTCGGACCGAACAAACAGCAGGATAAGGTCTGGGCCGACGGCCACTCCATCGTCCTCCCGAAGAAGGAGGGCCGGAGCGACGCTAAGTCGGAGATCGCCGCCGAGGTCGCCCACTGGATGACCACGCAGAACCCCTCGTGGGGTGCCGAGGCCGGTCACCTGCCCGCCGCGAACAGCATCTACGAGTCCGACGCCTTCCAGAACAGCCCGTACTACGACAAGACGCTCAACAAGTACGTCGAGATGGCCGAGAACGGCGACTACTTCTACCACCCGAAGGTCCCGAACGGCGACCCGAACGCGCAGAACTGGTACACCTGGCTCGTCGACATCTGGGCGCACAACACCGACCCGCAGTCGGGTATTCAGTCCGGCATCGAGACGGTCTCCAACGGCATCTCGGAGTAAGTACACATGGGGATAGCAGAACGCATCACGGGAGGTGAGACCGCGGCGAACAGCAAGACAATCATGGGCTTCCGCAAGGAGACCATCGAGGGTGCCCTCTGGTCGCTTCCGTACCTCGCCGTATTCACGGTGTTCCTCGTCTGGCCCGCGGTGAGAGGCCTCTACATGAGCCTCCACACCTACCCGAACAAGTTCGACCTCACACAGACGGAGTGGGTCGGCCTCCAGAACTACGTCGAACTGTTTCAGGACCCGGTGTTCTACAACGCCATGGAGGGAACGCTCCTCTTCGTCGCCGTCTCGGTCCCGGCGCTCGTACTCCTCGGACTGGTGATGGCGCTCGGCGTGAACCGAGACGTCGCCGGTAAGCGGACGCTCCGTGCCATCTACTTCAGCCCGTACGTTCTGACCGTCGCGGTCGTGGCGCTGGTCTGGGGACAGGTGTACTCCCAGAGCTACGGGCTCATCAACTACTACCTCGGCTTCGTCATGGAGAACCCGCCGGGGTGGCTCACCTCGTCTGACCTCGTGATGGCGTCGCTCGCGTTCATGACGGTGTGGTGGCTCGTCGGCTTCAACTTCGTCATCTTCCTCGCCGCCCGGCAGAGCATCCCCGAACGGCTCTACGAGGCCGCCCGGCTCGACGGCGCGACCGGCTGGCGCGCGTTCAAGGACATCACGCTCCCGCAGATGCGAAACTCGGTCGTGTTCGTCGTCATGGTCCAGTTCATCCTCCAGTTCCAGGTGTTCGCACAGCCCTACATCATGACGCAGGGCGGCCCGAGCGACTCCTCGGACACGCTGGTCTACTACCTCTACCGGAGCGCGTTCTCCCAACAGCAGTTCGGCTACGGCGCGGCAATGGGGTACGTGCTGGTCGCCATCCTCATCCTCATCGCAATCGTGAACTTCAAAGTAATCGGTGATTCAAATGACTGAAACGACGCAATCGCGCTCGGTCAGCTCCTACCTGACCGAGGACGCCGTTCGAAACGCCCTGTTGCACGTGTTCCTCTACGGGCTCGCGTTCCTCATGTCGGTCCCGTACCTGTACACGCTTTCACGGTCGTTCCAGCCGAACGAGCTGTTGCGCGACCCGCAGCCCTACTGGATTCCGCCGCTCGTGGGAGAACCCATCACGCTCGAACACTACCAGTACCTGCTGAACAACACGCTCGTCGTGGAGTGGACCATCAACACGTTCATCATCGCCGGCGGGGCGACGATTCTCATCGTGGTCATCGACTCGATGATCGCGTTCTCGCTCACCCGGCTGGACTGGCCCGGACAGGGCGTCATCATGGGGATAATCCTCGCGAGCTTCATGGTCCCGTACTACATGAACATCGTCCCGCTGTACCAGATCGTCTCGGACCTCGGGCTGATTAACTCCTACTGGGGCGTGATCATGCCGGCGGCCGCCAGCCCGCTCGGCGTGTTCCTCCTGTATCAGTTCTTCAGAGACATCCCGGTCGAGTACGAGGAGGCGGCCAGACTCGACGGGTTCACCACCTTCCAAGTGTACACGCGCATCATCCTGCCGCTCGCGAAGCCGATTCTCTCGGCGCTGGCGCTGTTCATGTTCGTCTACAACTGGAACGCGTTCCTCTGGCCCCTGCTCGTGCTGTCGAACGAGACGGCCTACACGCTCCCAATCGGGCTCGTGAACCTCTATCAGGGGAACATCGACACGCCCGGTCTCCACATGGCCGTCGCGATTCTGGGGTCCCTGCCGCTGTTCATCATCTACCTCATCTTCCAGGGACAGATCGTGCGCGCGGTGCAGATGCAGGGCGCGACGGGATGACTACGAGTGACGGCGACGCCGCGGACCCCACCGTCGGCGTTCATCGCGCGCTCGCGACCGCGGCCCGGCAGGTATACCGCCACCCCCTGCCGATGGTGGCGATCAGCGTCGGGTGGGTCCTCGCGTCCCTCCCGCTCGTCACCATCGGGCCGGCGACGCTGGGCGCGTACGGTGCGGTTCGGTCCGTCCGAGAGAACGGTCGGGTCGACCGCGAGGCGGTCAGGGAGACGCTTGCAGCCCACTGGCTTGATTCGGTCCTGTTCAGCGGGCTGCTGGTCGTGTTCCCGGCCATCGCCGTCCTCTATCTGGGACAGTACGCGGCGACGAGCGACCCCCTTTCGGGCGTCTTCGGTGCGGTCGGCTTCTACCTGGCGTATCACGCCTGGGTCGTCTTCGCCTTGGCGTTCGTCTCGCTCGCCGACGGCGCGGACGCGGTCGACGCCGTCACGGGAGGATACCGGTGGTCGGTCGAGAACCCGGTCGCGACCGTGCTCGTCGGTATCGTCACCGGGACGCTCTTGCTCGCGAGTGCGGTGCTGACGATTGCGCTCCCGCTCGTGTTCCCCGCGCTCGCGGCCGCGTTCCACACGGAACTGGTCGCCTCGACGGACGACTCGTCAGACGGCGAGGAGACGGACGCGACCGAAGCGACCGTCTCGAAGGAGCGTCCTATCGCCGGAGACGGCCGAAAAAACGACGTTTCGACGACGTCCGGGCGGTAAACGCCCCCGTCAGTCGTTCAACCGTAACGAGGCCACTCCGTAGTTAATCTCACACAGCTCCGCGTCGGCCGCGGTCGACGTCAGTTGAAGCAGTTCGTCGCCGTGCCGGGAGGGAAGCAGCGGCGTCGTCCAACCGACGAACGCCCGGCCGCCGAGTTCGCTCTCCGTCTCGAACGACAGCGGGGCGTCGACCGCCTCCCAGTCGCCGCTCCCGTCGAGGTTCGAGTTCGCGAGCACGACCTCACCGTTCCCCTCGGCGAGGTCTCGGTTCCCGTCGACGAGCTGTTTTCCAGACACGAGTATCGTTCCGTCTTTGCCGCCGGCCCGCGTCCACGTCACGTACGGACCGTTGATGAACCGCCGACCGTCGGCCGTCGAGACGAGGGTCCCCACGTCGGTCGGGTCGCCCCAGTCGCGGCCGTCCGGCGAGGTCTTGACGTGGACCTCGCCGTACAGGTAGTCCGGCCCGATGACCTCGTAGCTCATCATGTACGTGCCGTTGGGGAGCGGGGTGACGGTCGGCATCCCCGGGCGCGTCGTCTCGTCCGGGACGGCCGCGACCAACTGCTCGTCGCCCCACGTCTGGCCGCCGTCCGCAGAGGCCTTGTACGCGACAAGCTGATTGTAGTCGTCGTCGCTCCCCATCCGTTCGTCGGCGAAGTAACAGACGAGGTTCCCGTCGTCGTCGAGCCCCAGTTCCGGCTCCCAGACGGGGCTGTTCCCGTCGTAGGGGACGGCCTTGCCGCCCGTGACGACGGTGCTCACGAACTCCCAGGACTCCCCGCAGTCGGTGCTGGCGTACAGGTCGATGCTCGTCTCGCCGAGTTTGCCGATCTCGCCCTCGGGGACGTCTTCGGGGTCGTCGAGTATCGGGATGGAGTTCCCGGCGGCGAGGACCGTCCCGGCCGGCCACGAACCGACCGCGTGCGGGAGTTCGAACAGCGTCGGCTGGTACCGAAGTCCCCAGTCCTTCCCGCTCGTGTCGTGAATCTCGGAGAACTTCGACCAACTCTCCCCTCCGTCGGTGCTCCGGTAGACGGGGAAGTACGGCTCCGACCCGCCGCTCATCGACGGGTAGTACTCGAAGGTCGCGAGCAGTTGCTTCTCGCCGCCAGTTCCCGACCCGTGTTTCAGTCGCGTGACTCGGGGATACAGCGCGCCGGGCGCAGGCGCGCCCGACGGGGGCGAGTACAGCGTTCCTTCGACGTCTGTCTGTTCGTCGTCGCGCCCGCGGCCCGCGATAACGCCCGTGGACCCGACCGCTGTGGCCCCGACGGCGCCGACCGCGGCGAGGTACTTCCGGCGGCTGTGCTGGCGGCTGGAATCGCGTTCGTTCATGACGCTGTTATGCGTTCACACGATACGATAATAACTGTATCCCCGCTGTCAGCTCGAAAAAGAACGACGACGGCTCCGTTACTCCGTCAGCGTCAGGCCGACGACGGACGCCGGGGGCGCGTCGAACGTGACGGTTCCGTCGCCTTCGTCGGTGACGTCCAGAGGGCTGGCTTCGAACGATTCCGCGTTCTCCTTCGTAGAGTACTCGCGGATGTCGTTGCCCTCGAACAGGACGGTGGCCGTGGACACCGAGTACGACGACGACCCGACGTCGACGGTGAGCGACTCCGGTTCGTCGTGACGGCGGTTCGAGGCCGTGACGAACAGTTCTCCGTCGCCCTCAGAGGCCGACGCCGAGACCATCGGAACGTCGTGGTCCTCGCCCTCGATAGTGCGATTTTCCGTGTCGACGCTCGTTTCGAGCGCCGTCTGGCCGATGTGGTTCTCGTAGAGGTCGAAGACGTGATACGTCGGCGTGCGCCACGCGGCCTCTTCGTCGGTCTGGACGAGACACTGCAGGACGTTGACCAACTGTGCGATGTTCGCCATCGAGACGACGTCGGCCCGCGCGTGGATGAGGTCGAGGACGCCCGCGGTCGTCAGCGCGTCCCGAACTGTGTTCTCCTGCTCCAGTCCGTTGTCGCTCCGCGCCTCGGGGTGCCACACGCCCCACTCGTCGACGATGATTCCGATTTCGCCCTCCGGAACGTACTGCGAGATGGTCTCGGCCGCTCGGTCGATGTCCCCGCCGACCTTCTGTGCGCGCGCGAAAATCTTGTAGTACTGCTCGTCGGTGAAATCGGTGTCTCCGCCCGCCTGATAGTAGCGGTGGACGGAGAAGTGGTCCATCAGGTTGAACGGCGACCCCATGCCGAGGAACGACCCCGGACCGTACTCCATGCCGCCGTTGAGGCTGTCGAAGAAGACCTCGTTCCAGTCGTCCGTGAGGTGTCCGCAGGCGATGAACTCGGTGGACTCCTCGTTCATCAGCTTATCGAAGCCGTTGAAGTAGTTCGCGAACCGGCGGTACTCGTCGGCGTACTCGTCCGGCGCGAACCGACCGCCACAGCCCCAGTTCTCGTTCCCGATGCCCCAGTACTTCACCCCGTACGGCTCCTCCTGTCCGTTCTCTCGCCGCCTGTCGGCGAGTTCCGTGTCGCCGCCGTAGTTGCAGTACTCGATCCAGTCGAGCGCCTCCTGCGGCGTCGACGACCCGACGTTGACCGCGATGTACGGGTCCGTATCGAGGAGTTGGCAGAGGCGAAGGAACTCGTCGGTCCCGAACTCGTTGGACTCTTCCGGGACGTTTTCGCGCCCCTGCGTCCACCACAGGTTTCGGCGGCGGGGGCGCTCGTCGCGCGGGCCGATACCGTCTTCCCAATGGTAGTCGTCGGCGAAACAGCCCCCCGGCCAGCGGAGCACCGGCATATTCAGTCCGCGGAGCAGCGACACGGTGTCCATTCGGAGGCCGTCTTCGGTCTCGACCCTGTCGTCATCACCGACCCAGAGGCCACCGTAGATACACCGCCCGAGGTGTTCGGCGAAGTGACCGTAGATGTTCTTCGAGATGTAATCTATCGGCTCGTGGCTGCTAACGCGTACTTCACTCTGCATACATTTTCACATTAGTAGCCGGTTAAATAACTATTGTGCCTTGTGTTCAGTGTACACGAGTCAGACCTGACACCGCGCAGTTTCGCGGCGAACGGATGAAACGCTCGCGAGTCAGACCACGGTAAGCACGCCTTGCGGCAGTCTCGACACCCCGACGGACGGGTCACGAGTCCAGACGCGGAGGTCATCTCCACACCGGACGACATGTGTAGTCGACCAGACACCGGTCCGAGACACGACCACGAGACGAATCCGCACCGTCGGAACGAGAAGACGGCCGAGCCGGACGTACGTCGCCCCCGGTCTGGACGTGATGCGCTACAGACGATAGTCCGTGACGGAGAGTCCAAACTGTCCCAAGTACGGCGATACGGTAAGAAGCCACGACTAGTAAATCCGTCGCCGACACGACCATTCTGCTCTCGATTAAATTCCCTATGTCAGAACCGGACTACACCATCCTACGACGTAGGATTACAGACTTATATGTGTAATTATCATCGGTCCACCAACGGATATTCTACGAAGATGGAGTTTTCAGTCGATGTCACGACAATCGAGATACTGTTCCGTCATACTGAACAGTCGCCGATGGTCGACGGAACGAGCAGTCAGACTGAGTTCGACAGCGTTGATGCAACTGTGATTCCATTCGAGGCGTTCCCGTCGTCGGCATCTCGTCGGCGTCCGCGAACCACCTTCAGTATACCAAAACTCCGTCAGGCCTCCAGCCCCTCACCGTCCCGTCCGAGGCGATTGCTCGATACTCCCATCGGTCGCATCAGGTAGCCACCATCTCTGTACTTCCACACCGATTTCGACAGTCTCAACCGATTCTGGGAACCGTCGTCGCCTCGGAATCGTGATTTGCGATACGCACCCGTTATTCGAAGCGTCGTCGATCGGTTGGGTCCGCGTTTCCCCGCGTCGAAACCGTTGAACACTGCGAGGAACAGTAGACGGAACCGATGTGTCGGCTCAGATGCCACGGCGATTGGTAGGCGGGGGTTCTATCATCGAGAACAATATCGCGTCTGGGGAAAACGGAACGGAACTACTATCGCGAGAGCTCGGTCGGAGTTCGACTGGTTCACGACTGGGTAGCTTTCAATCGACATCGGGGAGCGCTAACCCGACTCCGAGACTCGTGACTGAGGCCGTCGTCGATCGAGAGCAAAAGATGAGTAGCGGTGGTGTGCTGAACTCGACGTGATGCTGTCAGGCGTTCATGAGTTTCGGGACAGACCTACTCGTCGCGTACTGACACGTCGAGATATGACTGACACGCTGGCTCACGTTGGTCGGTTACGCAGTCGACCACGTACACCTAAGACTGGCCCCCATATTATTTTTTCCCCCGCCATTTTTCAGCGGGAGTACGATAAACCGGCGCGTAATCACGATAACCGCCGGTGAGTTCACGTGGTTACCGACAGTTTGGGTGCGTTCTCATCGAGACGATACCGCGACCGAGATGTAGTGACCTGCATTTCTGAGGAACGCTCGTCCGCTACAGAGAACCGAGCGTTCTATCTGCGTCTAGCACGCTGGCAGACCGAAAACGAGTAGAGAACGGCAACTCCGGGTTCTGCGATACCGTCGCGAAGACGAGCGAGCGAGCCTGTATACTCCGACTGCCGTGTTTCCACAATACCTGCGACACACCGATTCTCACTGAAAGTCAGACTCGTTCGAGATGGATATTGCGGTATACGGTTCATCGAACTTTCGGGCCTCCCCCGACTGCGACTGAGACAGCCGATATCGAACGCGAACAGGCTGAAGGCGTAGGTCCACCGTAGTATACCAAAACGGTAGTACCGTCACCGGACAGAGAGACGTTCGCCCGAGCATCGGGTAGATACAGGACGAGAGCGCCGACACGGCAGTGTCAGACAGTACTGAGTCACGATACGGTCCACGAGCGAACCGTAGGGTTGAGTCTTCGGCCCACGAACCGGGGCCGAAACCCACCAAAGTAGTTCTCCACAGATTGATCCGAGTCTAGATATGCGATTTTCGCGAGCGTCAACGATTATGTTGAATTTCTTATTTGAACACTAGTGTCGTTGTCTGTATTAGACAATGAGGTTAAGCTCTCCGTCGCCGGTTACTCCCACACCACACATAAATCACATTCTGCTATATCAAATCGGTGTCGTGAGACAGAACAGAACTTCGGAGGATGGATTATTTTTGCGTTTTTCTAGGCCTTTTCGTGGTTCGGACAGGCCACATCGGTATCGCATCAACTACCGACCTCGGTGAGACGCCGTCGAATGCTCGAAAACAGCCCAAAAATTGACCACTCGCAGAGTGTCGCCACTCACAACAGGCAGTCCGAGCTGGTGTAGAGCGCTAGTCAGGCGGGAGTAGTGCCGAGCAAACCAACTCGACACACTCACCAGCAGTCAATACCGGCGCATACTCCATCTCACCGCCGACACCAATCTTCAACAGGAAATCGGTAAGCCGCCAGATATTGTGCAACAGCACCGCAAACACGAAGTAGAATAATCTTACGCGGTAGTCCTTAGACGAGGTCTTCGCCAAGAAATCGTTCTTGATCGATTTGTATTCGTTCTCGATCTGCCACCGAGAACTGTACCGACGACACACGGCTTGAGCCTCGTCCGCGCTCACACGAAGATTCGTCGCGAACACCGCTGTTCCATCGCTCTTCGTCGAGGGCACGTAGAGAAACTGCATCGAGTGCGAGCCCTGCTCAACGTGGACAGAGGCCGATTCAACGGCGACTTCTTGCTCATCTTCATCCATCGTCTCTATGTTCTCGCGTTCGGCACTGTGAATCCGCTTCGGGATGAGATAGTTCACATCGAGGTTCGAGAGCGTCTGGTAGACAGCTTTCGAGTCAAACTCTCGATCACACAGCACCATCTCAATCGGTACGTGCTCCTGTGCCCGTCGAACGAGTCGTCGGACTACACGATGAACTCGGTTCGGCGGGTTCTCGTCCCACGACGAACTCTCACGGACAGGTTCGACAGCGAGAATCAGCGGGATGTTCCACCCGACAATCGAGAGCGTGGCGAATTTGAACGCTCTCCCCTCGCCGTCTTTTGTCCCGCTGACCATCGGCATTCCCTCTATGTTACCAAAGTAGCGAATGGTCGTGATATCAATTGCGACGGTGACAGGACGACGAAACGAAGACTCCGATTGAATCACCGAAAGCAACCGTTCTGTCGCCTGTTGAAATCCCTTGAGTAGGCTCTCTGGGTCGAATTGCTTGACGGCTCGGAGGTGGGTGTCTCCGTGAGGACCGTACTCTTTGCCTCGTCGGAACTTGAACCGGGCTGCACCCTGTGGAGTACCACAGCCGACCATCCCAATAAACGTCTGAAGCTCAAAGAATCGCGTGTCTTCATACGTCGCGTTCTGAGCTCTCTCAGAGTCGAACGGACCGAAGCCGTGCTCACGAGCGAGACGGGTTGTACGGTAGATTTCTTCGTCAGAAAATTCGGTAGCATCCTCAGCTGAGTCAGTAGTTTCTTCTGATGACTGCTTGACTTCCTCTAGTGGCCGGACTTCGGGAACTGAGAGGCCCTGATTGTGTATCTCCTTGACTAAGCAGTGTGCGCTGGCGGTGATATATCGACGAACATCGTCATCGAAGCGATTGCGCCACGTTCGAGAGATGACTGACTCGTTAGGAATTTGGCCGAGACCGAATACGTCGGCAAGCTCTGGATGGCGTGTGAGAGATCGGTAGCTGTCTCCGGTGACTTCTAGATAAACAAAGAGCTTGAGCATTCCGTGGAATGAGTACGGGGCGGGATGCCACTCTGGGTAGTCGTCTTCGAGCGTTTCGATCTGGAGCTTAAGAACGGTAAGTGCATCGCAGAACGCTGTCCCCTCACGGAGGTGTTTGCGGAGTTCGAGAGCAGCGACAAATGCGTCGGTTAGTCGGCGGCCACGCTGTTCCATCAGATAGTCTTGTCAGCGGATACTCAACAACGTTGATGACTTTTTCTCCTTGGTAGTGACTCGCCACATTCAAAATTGGAGTCAAACAACTCAGCTATCGAGACGCTGGAGCGTCAGGGACCGTCTGTAGATATTGGTCAGGATTTTCGTGGAAGCAATCGCCAACGACTACGGCATCGGCACCAGCGTCAAGAATTTCCTCGGTCTGTTGCTGACTCTTGGTACCTCCACCGTAGAGAAAAATTGTGTCGTCAAGATATTTTGCCGCTGCTTTCACGTCTTCGGGCCCCATTCTTTTTGGAGTACTTGATGTAGAATATCGAAAATCGATAGAAAGATTCAGTTGCTAGTGCGGCACCTGCTATCTGATCAGGTGTGTATAGTGTCTCAACACCAGACTCATCGGCTGCTTTTGAGTCGGGATTTTGAACGACGTACCCCTCACCCAGTATCTTATCCGAGATTTTGGCAATAGCATCGCGACCTCTAGACGCAATCAGGGCACTTACAAGTGGAAGCCCAGCACCGAATACTTCTTCGGCTTACTCCCGACCTCTGTGAAGAAATCCACGTGTTTTGCAACGAAGTTGTCGCGGTCTCCGTTGTAGACTGCTGGTACGGAAAGTACGTCTACAGTATCTATTCATTATCTGCGACAAGGTCGAGGAGACAGAAGCAAAGATGAGGACGGTATTTCATGGACGCTTCTATGAAGCAAACAAGCTCAAAGAAACTTTCGCCGATATTGAGTTCAGAGATGTTGAAATCATTGACGAAGATGGCCCAACTATCCTTCACGCCGTAGAATAGACACACCTGCTCTGTATCAAGCGTAGCAGTGTCTAAACTCTCTTTGAGCAGGTCTGAGAGTAGCATAGGAAACTAGCTCTTCGACCTGTTTATCGGTTAACTAGACGGTGCCCAAACTTATATTACATCTCAATTCAACTACAATTCATGGCACCATTCCCACAATCGCCGACTGGACTTGACCTTGTAGTTTCAGTGGTATTTTGGTTACTTATCTTGGTTGTGATCGTTTATATTATCAAAATTCTAATTTCGAAGTACGTCTCTTAGGTCAGCCGTTATCAAATTCAGTTAGTAATTTAATTATAAAAATTAGGTCTGTTGAGATCCTATTCACGTCTTGCGATGTGCGGATGAGCGAGTTCCCAGCAGAATCTGTGGAAACCCGAGGAGAGAGACACTCCACCAATGTAAACACTTCTAGATTATCAACAGATCAGAAATTAAAATTCATCGACTAGATTTCCCACAACAATAACTTCATTATGTGACAACAACTATGGATATATGGTCAACATGAAAAAGGACCTTCCCCGCCGAGAGATGATACGAAAGATTGGCATTTCTGCTGTCTCTCTATCTGCTATTAGCGGTACTGCAGCTGCGGAAAAGAGTGATTCTCAAACTCAGAATGGTACTTCAACCCCAGCCCCGACTAAGGGTGGAGAGCCAGATGATGGTCACGAAGTCACTCCACAGTTGGTTACTAACTGGACCTCGGAATGGAGCCCCTACGAGGTCAACGAAAGCGATACGTCTATTCTGAAAAGTAGGTGGAACGTGATCTCCCCCACTATCGCATCGTACCACCGATTTGACGCACTGGTTGAAGCATCAATGGCAGAACGCCCTGAGATGGTCAGTTCGAATATCGGAGCTGGCGCTGTAAAGAAAAATTGGGTATATACCGAAGATACAGCTCTTGGAGTACCTGCGTATCACTTCAAGGCGAAGATGTTAGTCGCTCAGCCAACGGGATCGGAACTGTATCTTGACTCACGGGTTAAAACCGAGAGAACGGGACAGGTCGAAGCGAGAACCGGATGTTACTTCGACCCCGCAACGAATCTCGCTGAATCATGGTCTAGGGCATACCTGACTGTAGAATAGGCTTAGAGCACCACCTGGTTTTTTGTTGTGACATCTTTGCGTGGAAAGCGTGACTGTGGTTGAAGCCGGAAGCGTAATTCCGATGACGCAATTAGTCGGGGGAATTAAGACCGAGATAGTTGAGAAGCACGTGCGAGATGGCCATATCGGGCCGACCAAACGCTTTACACAACGTCGAGGGAGACGGAAGCTCCTAAACCTCGATACCTCTCCGAATCCGAGGCATCTCGATAAGCTCGTCACAACGGGTAGTCGTATTCTTCTGCACCTTGAAACAAAACAGGACGATGTGCTGGTGGAGTGTGTACCGCCGTTTTGAGAGCTTCGAAGAATAGCGGGCAACAGCTCGCCGAGCCAAGTGAAACACTTGCTCTACAAATAGGAGTAACCGCGACTTCGGGAGGACCTGTATCTGGTCAGACTATTGGGCGGCACCAGCCTGATGGGTATGGAATGGTGCTATCGATGACGGACCCGGTCAAGATGTTCGACCGAATTCGGAGTGCCCGATCTATCAACGTGGTGTGCCAGCTATTCGACCAGACAACGTTCTCGACATGATCCACAAACTCCTCCGTTATCGTTCAAGTAGAGGAGGATTTTGTACTGGTAGCGTCTATTCTCCCCACAATGAATAAAGGGCTTAGCGTGATGGTGAGTTCCACGTAACTTGGCGAGACACATAGCGGTTAGAGACATCTATGAGAGCGGCTTCGACGAAGACGTCCGCGAGGCACTCCGTCGTCTGATAGCCGAACAGGCACAGGTGAGCGTTCCAGAGCGAATCCTCGTTGGTATCCACCACGACGCCGAGATTGGGAGCCCCGACTATAAGCTAATTCAGTCCAATACTGCAATACCGCCTAGTTGCCCTGCTGAATATACTCTCTCTTAATTAGCTAATTCATTCCCAAATACCATGGAAATAAGCCACGCAACACTTCCATCCTCCGAGGTTGTGAGGTAGTCTACGATTTTAAATTCTGTATAGCGATATTAGATATATCCACTACCCACTGGTTTTCTCGCCCCGAGTGCTAAGTCTCGTTGTCTCACAGGGACAATGAGCCAATTAAAATTTGTATTTCGATGTTATATCTGTCCTAATTCCGAAACTCTTGGTCCTTAGAACGAGCCACTAACGAGCGACCCTTGTTGCTTAGTATCGAGAAATCATTCGACCGGTCAAGGATTCGAACTGTGACCAATCCCTGTAGGCTGTCGGTTTTTGCTATCTGACAGTCTGTGAGCGCCTTTTTCAGCTAGTCGAAGGTCATCCCGTAGCCCCACTCTTCGAGGCACTCTTCCGTTTCGTCGAGGTGTTGCAGTCCAACCTTCATGAGCGCTTCACGGAGGTCGGTGAGCGAGACGTTCTCTTCGAACCGGTCTTCGAACTCTCGGAGGGCATCTCGCTCCGCGACTTTCGTCTCTTTCTGCAAGAACAGCGGAACCCGGTCACGGCCGTCTTGGACGCCGTCGCGGCGGAATTTGTATGGAATCTGGATCTGTTGGCGAGACTGTTTTTCGTCTTCGTCCTCGGCTTGGTTCGAACCACCCTCATCGTCCTGCTCAGGTGCTGGTTCCTCAGCCTCGGGCGCTGTATCGGTCTTCGATTCGGTCGACGAATCGTCCGCGAACGGGTTTTCACCAGCTCCTTTCTTCATCCCAGTCATACCGTCATCACCTCGTGGTCGACGTCACCGGGTTCCGGTGGGTTCGGCGCTTCGATGCCGACCTGTTGTTCGAGATGTCTCGCGATGCGGTCGAACTGCGCGAGCGTCTCGATTTCGTAGTCGCGGCGGCGGTCGCGATGTTCGCGAACGTACTTGAACGCCGAACACTGTTCCATCCAACAGCCTTCCATGAGGGAGGCACGCTCGCTGATGATTTCCGGAATCGGATAGTCGATTTCAGTCAGCACCTGCCGTTGGTCACGCGTGTTTTTGAATCCGGTCGGCACGGCGGCGAGCACACCGACGTCGATTTCGAGTTGGTCTTCGAAGCCCGCGACGAGGGCTTCGAGCCCTTCGACTGCCGCCCGGCCTTTGGCGCTCGGCTCGACGGGGATGACAAGCGACCGCGTCGCGTGAATCGCGTTGTAGAGGTGTGGCCCTTCAGTCGCTGGCGGGTCACAGATCAAGACATCGTACTCCTCCGGGACGCCGGCCTCGCGAAGCACGCGAAGTAGCTGTGCGTGCATTCCGAACGCTTCGCCCATGGCCTCTGCCTGGTCTTTCTCTCGCTGGAGAAAGTCGGCTAAATCTGAGAGCATATTGTGTTCAGGAACGATATCGACACCCTCGACGGTTCGAATGAGGTCGTCGAAGTCGCCGTTGGGGCGTCGAATCATATGCCGGACGATGTTATCGACTGAATCCGTCCGCTGGTCGTCAACGCCGAAGAGACGCGAGAGGTCGCCGTCCTGCGGGTCGAGCGGAACGACGAGCGGTTTCAGCCCCGCCCGAGCGTGCGCGACCGCCAGATTCGCTGCGGTGGTCGTCTTCCCAACCCCGCCCGCCTCGCTGTAGGTCGAGTACGTGAGCATACTGTCTCATCAAGAACGTCCACCTTGAATCTTCTGTACATACCACCATTGTGTTCACTACGTGGGTTCATTCGTTGTATTCACTAATGAACATTCCCAATGAACGAACAGAATGAATATTTGTGATGAGCACACTCAATGGACAGTGTGGTGTGAAGGGACTACAGTCATCCATGGCCTCGGAGGTCGCGACGGGCAACTCCGATAAACTAATGAACAAAGTTAATGAACACAATTCATGAACGACGTCACTGAATAATACTCTGGCCAAACATCTTTGCTGTGGCATTGTGTGAGAACTACTGGAGACAGATTGTGTCACATGCGTCTCTCTAATCCCGTGTGACGAGTGATCCGACGATGCTTGGCCGATGCCCTGACTGTGGCGAAGAGATAGAGTCTCACCAGTTGCTTATCGAGTTTGAGGAGGTCGATGGGACGACTGGCGTGTTTGCAGAGTGCTATTCATGGATGATGTTGTCCGCCCAGAGTGACCCCTAGTTAGCTTTTGTATGACCGTGTGGAGAGCCCACACATAGCCAGCAGGAACGTTCATGTGGTATGTAGCACGTCGTTGAGCCACGCCCCGACTCTGTCATCCCGCACCATGCGCTCCTGTGTGGCCTGTAGCGGCGGCCAAGGCAATCTATAACGAATATTTATGCCGATAGATGCGAGAGAATGTGTCGCATGCAAGCCGCGAGACTACACGAGTACACCGACGACATGAGCGAAGGACTGTCGATCGACGAGGTCGACCGCCCGGCGGCGACGGGCGCGAGCGACGTGATAGTCGAGGTAGAGGGTGCCGGCTGGTGCCAGACTGACAACCACATCATCGAGGGGATGTGGGCAGAGTACGTCCCGCAGGAGCTCCCGTTGACGCTGGGTCACGAGAACGCGGGGACGGTAGTCGAGACGGGTGAGAACGTCGACATCGTCTCACCCGGTGACCCGGTGATTTGTCACCCGGTCCAGACCTGCGGCACGTGTCGTCCCTGTCGGCTCGGCGAGACGATGTACTGTGAGAACGACAAGTTCAATGGTCTCACGACGGACGGCGGCTTCGCTGAGTATCTCCACACGAGCGAGCGCTCCGTGATTCCCCTACCAGAGGGGGTCGAGCCGATCGACATCGCCCCCCACGCCGACGCCGGGATCACCGCCTACCACGCCGCGAAGAAGGCGGTCACGGAACTGAACCCCGGCGATCACGTGGTCGTCATCGGCGTCGGGGGACTCGGTCACATCGGCCTGCAGTGTCTCGAGGCGATGAGCGCGGCGAAGATCACCGCGGTCGATCTGAAGGAGTCGGCGCTGAACCTGGCGGGTGGCTACGGTGCCGACTACCTCGTGAATCCCTCCGAGGACGACGTGCCCACCGAGATCGAGGCGATCACGGACGGCAACGGTGCGGCGCAGGTCCTCGACTTCGTCGGTGAGGACGTGACGACGGCGTACGCACCCGACATCACCGCGGCCGGTGGCGACCACCACATCATCGGCTACGGCGGCCACATCCACGAACCGGCACAGGCGCTAGTCAACGGAGAGTTCTCCTTCGTCGGCAACATCGTCGGTCGGTACGCCGAGTTGCAAGAGCTGGTCGCGCTCGTCGAGCAGGGGGACGTCGACCTCCACACGAGTCGGTACAACCTCGATCAGGTCAATGAGGTCGCCGAAAAACTCGAGCACCGCGAGATCGACGGGCGTGCCGTGATCACGCCGTAGGCGAACTCTCTCGCCTGTTCAGTGTGGACGAGGATCGAACAGAACTAATCGACTCTTTCTCCGGCAGATGATCTGACAGCCGAGAGGCGGCTTCTCGCTCCATCACCACGAGGATGACGTTAAGGGAACGTTCGATCATCGATGGGACCGCCATCCATTGGACCACAATGCTCGTGACCACACTCATCCCGGCCCAGATGCACCGACTCCGTGATGATTCATCATATCCGAGTGATTGGCGTGATGTCCCCTCGATGGCTCTTGGCGAGATTGAAGCCAGGCAGCGTGCATTCTGGGAAGGCTGACCACCTGCTATGGTGTCAATTCACTGCCTGTCGTACGCTTCATCGAGATCATCGTGCTGTTAAACGACAATCGCTTTCGTCGGGTGACGTTCCCCCCAAAGTGCTAGACAACTCCTGACGTAAGAATGAACCCAAGTAAGAGTACGACGCTGACGAGAAGACCACCAACGAGTGGTGTATTCTCCATTGCTTTCTCGTGGAGGGCCATCTGTTCGTATTCTGAACGAAATTCTTCGAGATTCTCCTCGTCGTAGAAGTACTTCGTTTTCAGCACAAATCTCTCGGTGACTGCACAGCCCGTACAGACTGGGGTGCCTTCGAGACGTTCCGTTTTGATGTGCGAGCCACAGTTGATGCTCCCACAATTTGCGCAGTAAGTGTACGATTTCGCGTTTTCTTTCTCACAGTGGACGCAGCGATGAATTCCGTCTTCAATGGCTACTCGGGAGGGTCCTGCAGCGTAGTACGAGTACGGATAGGTGTACTGCTGGAGTTGCAGTGTCTGTCGAACCCGTGGGACGTAGAGCGGTGAGATGGCTTGAACAGAGATATCCGATTGCTTCGGCTCACACTTCTTCTCGTAGGTGACATTGTTGCCTCCTGTGTAGGTGACAGTCGTCGTGTGATGTCGCTGGAGACGAGAGACTGCCCACTCTTTGTAGTCGGTTTCTGTCTGCCCGTAGCGAGTGACGTCGACGTCGTCGAACATCGTGCTGAAGCGGTCGGAATCGAGTTCGACTGCTTGCTGGCCGTTGTTCGCGATGAGGTCTGCGAGACGGCTGTCTGCGATGCTGGGTTCTCCTCGTGTTGCATGGATGACGAAGCGGTTTGATTCGTTGATGCGGTGGATGACACCGACTGAGGTTTCGAAGACAGCGTCTGTTCGTGCACTAATCGTGAGATAGGGCTGGAAGTCAACGAGCTTGTGTGGTTCCGGGAGTGTGTCTGCGTCGAGATTTTGGATGTCACGGGCTGCTTCACGTACTGGTGCATCAACGCCGCTTGCTGGATCGAACGGTCGGAGTGTTTCGTTACAGAGAATCTCGATGCGGCCGTTATAGAGGTCCAAGCCGACTTCGTCGGCGATGTCTCTCAGGTCGGTACCGTCGATGAGCTCAATTGGATATGGATCGCCGTTCTGTCTAAGGCGAGTCGCGTACTCCTCGGCGGGTGCAGAAAATTGTCCTGTCGTGACGACGATACCACGCTTTGGGCCATCGTAGTCGTACGTCGCGATGGCTGAGTGGAGCTTCTGGACGACAGGTCGTCCGACAGAGCCTGTGTGTTTGCACTCGACGACAACTCCACGGCGTGTCCCGTCGACGACTTCCTCCATGAGGATATCTCGTCCTTCGTCGGCGGTTTTGCGTGCCTGATGGACGTTTTCATACCCGAGATTCCGAAAAACGTCCTCCATCAGGTCTTCAAATTCGAATCCGGAGAAATCGTCTAAGAGTGGCATGACAATTTTACTTGACAACCAGACGTACTGTAGCTATTAATGAGTTGTCTCTTTGTCACCGGATGCTGTAACGCCCGTCAATGTGAAAGCGGTGAGCCGTCTACTCCCCCCTCGACAGAGTTCAAGCCGACTCCCCCGTGGCTTTCTGAGACACACTCCATAACTTGTCTCAGTCCGTCGGAATTCTTCTTCGACGATACACCATGGATTTAGACATGGAACCGAGTGATGGACGTTCAGAGGTGTTTTCTGCCCTCAAAGAGGCAGTCTGTTCTGACTCGGATATCGAATTCGTGGTCGCATTCGGCTCACAGATTACGGGTGAGGCGACGGCGACGTCTGATCTCGACATCGCAGTCAAGTTTGCGGACAGCCTTTCCGGCCGCGACCGATTTGAGAAGCAGTGTTTCCTGTCGGGTGATCTTCAGTGGGAGGATGCGCCATTCGTTGATGTCTCGGATATTGAGACGCTTTCGCTAGATGTTGCACACGACGCAGTCAGCGGTTCGTTCGTCTGCGGTGATGAGCAGGCATTCGAACAGTTCAAGACTGAGATTGAAGCACAGTTCGCCGAACAGCGCGACGACCTTCGCCGTCAGCAACGTGCGGTAATTGACCGCATTGCGGAGGAGGGACTGCGTGGCTGACGAGCGAGCTGTCTCAATCAAGCTTGAACAAATCGAACAGTATTATGGCGAACTGAAAGACGAACAGGAGACGCTGTCTCGTCAAGAGTTCTTGCAAAGTACGACGGAGCAGCGTGCTGTTGAGCGAATGTTCGAAAACGCGTTCAAGCATGCTCTGACCTTGCTCAGCATGTTGCCACACGCGATTTCGGACATACTGGTAGTTCTTCTAAGGGGCAGTTCGTGTCTTGTGTCGAGAAGGCATCATCGACGATAAGACAATGGCCACCCTGGTCGCTGCGATTGGGTTTAGAAATGTCCTCGCACACGAATATGGGCATGTTGATGCGGGAGAAGTCTACGAGTCGCTTCAAACAGGACTCGGTGTGTACGCGACGTATAGTCAGCAGATTGCTCAGTGGGTCCAAAGCCATTCGTGAGATGAGGAATTACTTATCCGGATAACCTCGCTTAGGTGGAAAAGTGAGGGTGTGAGTTTTGACGAACAATCCGAGGCTATTCTACAGGCAAAGGGGGTATCTTTCAGGCCGGTGATCTTGCTTCGACTGTGGGTAATTCTCGGAAGCACCAGCAGTTGTTGGTGAATCATGGGTTGAATTAGAGGTGTCATAGAACTCTGCTCATACTGTGGTGATCGTACTTCCTGGTCTCCTCGTTTGTAGTTGGTAATAGCGACGACAAGGCGAAGGCCAAGTACGAAGCAAGATGGTTGGGCAAGACCACGGCGTTTGACAAGAACCCAGCTTCGACCCGTCTACGGTCCTGCTGGAAGCGGAAGTCAAGATGGAGCAGGGATGGGCTTCGACGCGATTTCAACCCGTCTACGGTCCGGCTGGAAGACCGACGTCGTCAGCCGAGGTCTGACCCGACGAGTTGCTTCAACCCGTCTACGGTCCGGCTGGAAGCTTACAAACAATACAATGGTGCGGATTATTAAAATAGCTTCAACCCGTCTACGGTCCGGCTGGAAGGCTGCATCATCGTCGAGGCCATTACGTTCGTCAATGCTTCAACCCGTCTACGGTCCGGCTGGAAGGGTCGCCCACTTCCTCCCACGTCTCGGATGTCGTTGCTTCAACCCGTCTACGGTCCGGCTGGAAGCGGAGATATAACCGTGAGCACGTTGGATGTGACGGCTTCAACCCGTCTACGGTCCGGCTGGAAGGTCGCCGCCGAAGACCTCATCAACACCCACACGCCGCTTCAACCCGTCTACGGTCCGGCTGGAAGGAAGCGCGTCGTTGGGGTCGTGGCCGCGGCGTTCGAGGCTTCAACCCGTCTACGGTCCGGCTGGAAGACAGCGCCCGCCCCAGACATGCCGACGCTCCCGGACGCTTCAACCCGTCTACGGTCCGGCTGGAAGCGTGGTCCGCTGAGAGCATCGTCTATCGCAGCCACGGCTTCAACCCGTCTACGGTCCGGCTGGAAGACGAGGTCGGCCATTCGGGCATCCCGATGATGTCGCTTCAACCCGTCTACGGTCCGGCTGGAAGATGGAACGTCGTCGGCTACGAGACGGATACGATAAGCTTCAACCCGTCTACGGTCCGGCTGGAAGCGCCATTGGAACCTGCCTCCGAGTTCCAAGAGTGGGCTTCAACCCGTCTACGGTCCGGCTGGAAGCAACCAGATTACTAACAACGCGGTATGCCGACGCTGCTTCAACCCGTCTACGGTCCGGCTGGAAGCATCCGCAACATGGGCCGTTTCGTGCCGGGTGAGACGCTTCAACCCGTCTACGGTCCGGCTGGAAGGATGCGACTGCGGACCACAGTCTTAGGCGGTGCTCGCTTCAACCCGTCTACGGTCCGGCTGGAAGGTTTCGAGGTTGACGAACCACGGTTCCCCGTCTGAGCTTCAACCCGTCTACGGTCCGGCTGGAAGCGAGCGGCTCGCCGTGATCGACCACGCCGGGCGCGAGCTTCAACCCGTCTACGGTCCGGCTGGAAGCGCTTCCAGCGCCGCCCACGTGTGGTCGTCCCGGCGGCTTCAACCCGTCTACGGTCCGGCTGGAAGACGGCCAGTGAGATACTCGGCAAAGTCGCGTTTGACCTCGCTTCAACCCGTCTACGGTCCGGCTGGAAGCCGGACTCCTCGAAGAGCGTCATTCCTCGACCACCTCGCTTCAACCCGTCTACGGTCCGGCTGGAAGTATGCCCGATCTATGGGCGTGAGCGGCTCTTCTTTGGGGATTCACTCAAGTGTTTCTGTCGACCCCCAATTCTGGGTCAACCCCCGGGGGGTCGACAGAAGTGGTTAGGTGAAGCGGCTTCCGGGGTCTTCGGTGTCGCCGTACGTGGTGAGATCGACGGCCCCGACGCGTTCGGCTTCGAAAACGATGATCGAATCGTCGGGTTCGAGGAGATCTTCGATGTCGTTTTTGATCTCGACGAGAAGCCCGGGCGTGATGTCACCGTAGAAGACCGAGTATTGAACGTGTTCGAGGCGGCGGCGGAGCATTTTCTTGTAGCGCTCAGTCCGTCCCGCGGGAACGTCGTAGACGATGAGGACGAACATTACCACCAGCGCTCCGTTGCGTGGTATGGTTCTCCGGTGAGGATGTGTTTTTTGAGGCTATAGACGTCCGTCTGGACGAGTGTCTTGTAGCTCACGTTCCGGTTGAGGCGCGGGTGATTGACGGTTCGGTCAAGCGTGCGTTCGTATTCTTCGAGAACGGTTTGTCGGCCGTGCTCCGTGAGGAGGCAGCCATCGAGTTCGTCTTCGAAATCGTCGAAGGAGAGCTGTTGTCGGTTGACGAGTCGGAACATCACGCGGTCGGCCAGGATGGGTTTAAAAATATCCGCGATGTCGAGGGAGAGCGTGTATCGGCGTTCGCCCGGTTCGTGCATATAGCCGACGCTCGGATCGAGTGCGGTTTTCCGAATCGCAGAAACGCAGGTCGTGTACGTCATCGCGTTGAGGAAGGAGAGCAACGCGTTCGCTTCGTTGGACGGAGGGTTGTATTCTCGTTTCGTGAGGTCGAAGGGATCACGGAGGATCTCGTCGAAGCCGCGATAGTAGCGTTTACGCGCGGTGGCTTCGACCCCCCGGAGTTCTTCGATGTCCGCAGTCGTTTCCGCGCGTTCTTTGAGTGCTTGGAGCTCTTCGAGTAGGTCCGTGAATTCGTGGTCTCGCTGGTCGTAGTAGCGGATGTTGACGCGCATGTTGTGAATGCTCGCAGCGATAATTCGCTGTGCGATCTGTAGGCGACGCTCCGTGTCATCGTATGCGCGAACTTGCTCGACAACGGTGTTCCCGGAGACGTGGGTACGTTTCGGGAGATACGAACCACGATAGTAATCCTTCCAGCCGAAGACGTGGACTGGAATGCCGTGCTCGTTGAGGAGACCGAGCGCGCGTGTGTTGAACGTGATTTGCCCGTGTAAGTAGAGCGCGTCGATGCTCTCGACCTGGAGGTGTCTCGTTCGTCCGTCGAGTGTGTCGATTCGGAGCGTGCTTTCGTTACGTCGGAGGTCGCCGTCGGCGAAGACGTGGTGATTAGGTTTGACCATGAGTGTTCACATCCAGCAGATGTCCTGGTACAGACACGAGTCGCAGACTGGTTTTTTCTCGAGTTCGGGCGGCTCGTCCGCTTCGACGACTTCGATGATCCCGCGCAGCACGGCTTCGATACGTTCTCGATTCTCGTCGTCGAGTTTGACACGCTCACGCTTTCGCTCTTGGGGGTAGGCGAGAACACCGTCTTTCTCGATATCGAGAACTGTTTCGAGGTACCAGAGGTAGTAGAGGAGTTGGAGTTTCGGTGGTTCTTCGAGTTTCGACGAGACTTTCACCTCCATGATGTCGCCGGAATCGTCGAGTACGTCGATCGCGATTCGGCCATTCACTTGGAAGGATTGGCGCTTATCCCGATAGCTAGTTTCGTCTACGCGTGTTCCCCGGCGAATGTTTACTGACTCGCGGTCAATATCGATACCCCGGGACATGAACCAAAGCTCGCGCTTACAGACTTCGAAGTACTGGACCATGAGACCAGTAATTCTGATCGGTGGGTCTCGCCAGGGGTCGCGTTCGGCGTCAACGATATCCGAGAGACTCGTCACAGCCATAACCTAGTTGACACGACACACGACTTAATATCTACTATGAAATATTACTTACGGGGACTTGGCACTGCACGGAGGCTAGACATTTATGTGTCATCCAGGACAACATAGAGATATGCGACAACAGGACGACGTATGGAGTCAAATCAGCGAGCGTGATAGACAACTGCCTCTTCTGACACTACAAGAGGCAACCGCTCTACAAAGTCATTGCTCCCCCCGGAGGTGCTTGAAGAATCTCCTCCAATTGGAACGGAAGCACCTCATCAGTTTTCACTGGACTAACCAGAGTGGAAGTAAGATCATTGTTATTCAGCCAATCAAAAGCGATCGAGGGGATTCAGAGGTGTCAATATGAATAGCGAAATTGATAGGTGGCATTGGTACATACAGTTGAACGTCTCGTGGACCCGCTATTCCAGTAGGTCCACCGATGGCCAATTCGACCATCGGATAGATGGGTTGAAGCGGGGACCTTGGTACTGCGAGACCCGACGCTTCCAGCAGGCCCACCGTTCGGTGGGTATCTTTCTTTTGTTCGTCCATACTTTCATATCACGAGACACGAAATTGTTGGCTGTCATGTCCGGGAATGCTTTCGGACGGTTTGGCAGGGGAGGTGAGGAGTGCGGCTTTTAGTTCGACTCCGAGCTGACGCTGACGCAGCATACGATAACCAGTATCACCGGGGGCTCGCAGGTCGCGTGTGGCGTGCACTCGACGGCGAACAGTTCGACGAACTCCACGACCAGAGCGAGCCGACTGGGCTCTCGATGAGCAATCCCTTTCCGGTCGGGCCGATTGAAGAGGGAGACCGGAGGAACGTCCTTATCGCCTCTGCGCGTGACGATGTCCTGCACGCGGTCGCGTCCAGTCTCATCGAGGACCGTGAGTTCAATATCAAGCAGATGCCGTTCACTGTCGAGGAAGTCACGGGTATCGAGCCGGACGTCGGAGAGCCAGGAACGGAGGGAATGCTCACGACCGACACCGGGCTCGTGGTTCGGATTCCTCACTGGAAGTTCGACGAGTACGGCATCGACGCACCGAGCGACGCACCGGAGTTCTGGAGGGCGAAGCACACGCTCGAGCCACTGAAGGAGCAACTCGAGAACAACCTGGACCGGAAACACGGACTATATTGTAACGACTACCTTCCAGGGCCGAGCGACGTTGGGGGCGACCTCTTCACGAGTTACGAACACATCAAGACGTACGCACTCCCTGTGACTGTCACAGAGGGCGTGACGGAAACCCATATCCTCTCGAAGTTCCGTTTCGGGTATCGCGTTCGAGATGACGACCACCGACGTCATCTCAATCTCGCACTGGACTGCGGACTCGCCGAGCGGAATAGTCTGGGGTTCGGCTTCGTGAATATCCGCGAGGACAAGCGCGTCCCGCCGGGGGGCCGTCGTGTCTGAGTCGTTTACTGAACGATTCGACCGCTACTGGGATGAGCGTCCGGTCACGTCACTTCGTCGCGTCCAGACGCTCTACGGTGCGATCGCCGAAGCACGGAGCGGCGGAGGCTCGGTCGTCCCAGAAGAGTTCCAACTTTACGTCACACCCGGGGAACTCGACGGGTTCACCACGGCGGAAGGCGGAAGCGACGGCCCAAAACTCGTCACGGTCTACGTCGATCTGACGGACGAACCGACGCTCGACGGCGTGGAAGCGACGACGTTCCGTCAGGATGACGTGCCGAAACTCGGATTCTCCCGCTACCCGTGGGGTCGCGGTATCGACCACAGTATCACGCGACGTGGTGCGAAAGGCGGGTCGCCCGTCTCGACAGCGACGACGTACTGTGTGGATTGCCTCCGTCGATGGACGAACGCCGACGACAGAGAGCCTGCAGTCGGTCGGGTCGTGGACGAGCATCCAGACGGATGGATCATCGAGGGGCTACAGTCCATTGGCCAGCGTGATGGTCTCAAAGACGACCTCGAAGGGCTTCTCAAACAGTCGTTCGACGGCGGGGCACGAGTTACAGCGACCGTCGCCATCAAGCTCGATACAGATGGGCTTGAACACGCGCCCTCGGGCGACCCAGACGACGGCTACTACTATCCCGGACAACTCCACGTACTCAACGCGGGAATGCGAGCACGGAAAGAAGAAAAACTCGCGCGAAAAAACCTCGAGAAATCAGACCCACCGTCGCGCGGTGAGGCCGCATGCCTCGTCACGGGTGAAACCGAGACGGTCTTCGGGACGGCTGAGGACCCGCTCGCCTTCTTCACGGTGCAGCACGCGGAGAAGTTCAACGGTCTCAAGAAGCCCGAAGCGTGGCGTGCACACTCGATTTCCGCGGAAGCCGCATTACTGATCCAATCCGGGAGTTCGATGGTCGAGGGATGTCGAACGACACGTCGCGGGCGAAGCATCTACACGATCCCGTACTTCACGCAGATGGACGGGACGCGAGCCCAGTACCTCGACTTCGCGCTCGGCGAAACAGCCATCGAGACGCAAGCAGACCTCGTCGAAGTCCAGAAAGCGATCGAAGCACGGGACGAGGGTGCCGTGGCCGACCTCCGGTTCTACGTCGTCGTCGTCCGGAATGATAGCGGCGACATCAACGTCCTCACCGAGACACCTGACCTCTCAATCCAGCCCGCACGTGAACTCGCGGAAGCCCACATGCAGGTCCTCGAAGGCTCGACATTCGACAAATCCGCCGGATTCAACCAACCTCCAGAGTGGGTTCCCATCTCGGACGGGATCACCACCGAACCAGTCCTCTACTCGATCGTCGATGGACTGTACGCGTACGGTACGCTCTCGACGCCGGGCGGCGACGCGCCACCGGCGGACGACCCAGCAGACTGGCTGACGTTCACGCTCCTCTCCGGCGATGGGGAAGCGATCCCCGTCGAGCGACTCCTCGATGAATACGTCGAACGTATCGTGGCAGAGCAACGTGATGACGACGAGAACCGCCTGCCCGAGTCACATCTCAAGACGCAGTTCGCACAACTCGAAGCGCTTGCCCGTGTCGACCGACTCACAACGAATACCACCAACGACGCACTGACCGCCCTTACACGCATGCCAACAGCAACGACCGATACCGACGTAGCCACGGATGAGTTCCTCGACGAGGACGGAAACCTCGTCGCTTTCTGGAACTTCCGCAAGTACCGTCTCGACCGATTCATTGAGGAGCGCCCGGCGTTCGAAGAGCCCGACCGACTCGGCGCCTTCCTCGCGGGGGTTCTCGTCGGCCAAGTCGGGGACTATCAGGCCCAAACCCGAGAGATGAATCAGACCGTCCTCCAGCAGTATCCCGCAGAACAGATGACTGGCGGCCGGATCAACCAGTTCGTCCCCAAACTCGTCGACAAGATGAACGCGTACGCGAGCGACACCTCGTATGGGTCGTCGCTCTTCCCCGAACTGGAAGAGCGCCTCACGGACCTCCTGGGAGCACAATGGGAGATCCGAACGTCCGACCTCCGATTCCACTACGCAATCGGCCAGCTGTACGGGAAGCGAGCCAGGAACCGAGCGCACGACCTCCGAGAGGACGTCGCACGACAATCTGGAATTGAGCTCGAGAACAACCAGTAACCACTCACCATGACCGAAATCACAGACACCGTCGCGAACCGCTCCGAGATCGTCTTCATCACCGACGCCCAGGACTGCAATCCGAACGGGAACCCGCTCGGCGAGAACCGACCCCGACAAGACCCCGTCACTGGCCAGGGCGTCATCACAGATGTCCGTCTGAAGCGCTACCTCCGCGACCAACTTGAGGCCGACGGACACGGAGTCTTCGTGAAGAAGACTGCAGAAGGAACAAGCGGGAGTCGTGCTGCGCTCGCACTTGACGTACTCGGAGATATCACGACCGAGGAAGAACTTGAGGAGATCGACGACATCGCCGAGCAGTTCCTCGCAAACGCGCTTGACGTTCGCTACTTCGGTGCGACGCTCAGTTTCAACAAGGACGCAGAAAACGCCGTTCACGAAGCTCTCTATGAGCAGTTCGAGGGAGGAAACTACACGGGCCCCGTCCAGTTCAGCCCCGCTCGGTCACTGAACGCTGTCGAACTCAACGAGGAGTCGAACACACTCACGAGCGTCATCTCAACGAACGAAGGGAAGGACGTCGGTGGGTACGGACTCGACGACCACCGCATCAAGTACGGGATCTTTCCGTTCCACGCGATTATCGACGAACACGGCGCGGAGAACACGGGCCTCACCGATTCGGACGTCGAACGTCTCGATACGCTCTGCTGGCGTGCGCTGAAGAATCAGACGGTGAGTCGTTCGAAGGTCGGACAGTCCCCACGGCTCTATCTCCGTGTCGAATACGCGAAGGAGGGCTTCCAAGACGGCGACCTCCACAACGCGGTCACGCTCGACCGAGAGAGTGCGGGGAACAGTGAACCGATGCCTGACGAAGAACTCCGAAACGTCAACGACGTTTGTCTCGATGTGACGACGCTCCTCAACCGGCTGGAGACGCTCTCTGACGCCGGTCAGGTCGAGTCTGTCGCCGTGATCGGGAGCGAGTACCTCTCGGTGAGTGTCGACGGCGATGTTATCGGAACCGCTGCCGACCTCGGGAGCGAACTCAACGCGCGTGGTGTTCCGACCCACGAGGTCGACGTGTACGAGGATTTTCAGGAAACGCTCCCGAGTGAGTGATGGCACGCCGAGATACGAACGGGGCGTACCGGGGTCCCACGGTGACCGCGGACGACCCACCGACAGTAGACGACGGCATCCCATCGAAGTGCCTGACGTTCGCGCTCACGGGAGACTGGGGGCACTTCCGGAGAATCGACCGGACGGTGACGAAACAGACCTATCGAGTGCCGCCACGAACAACGCTCGCCGGTCTGCTCGCCGCCGTCGTCGGTGTCGGCCGTGACGGCTACTACGATATCTTCGCCGACGATACGTCGGCTATCGCGGTCGAGTTGCTCTCCCCACCGCGAACGGTGTCGCTGCCGTCACTCGGCCTCGGGACGAATCCGAACGAGACGTTTTCGAGCAGTGGCGGTACGGGGAACAAGACCGTCAAAGTCCAGTACCCGGACAGCACGGACGCACGACAGCTACACAGCTACCACTATCTCGTCGAGCCCGCGTATCGGGTGTCCGTCGCCGTCGAAGACCCGGTCTTCTACGGAACGCTCCGCGACAGACTCGAAGAAGGAGTCGCGTACTATCCACCGACCCTCGGACTCTCTGAACTTCACGCCGCAATCGGATACGAGGCGAAACAGACCGGTGAACACGCTGTTGAACGCGTAGCGTCACTGGACCGCTGTACAGTCGACTCACTCGTTCCGAACGGCGTCGACGCAGTTATCCCCGAAACCGAACAATCCTATGCGGTTGAACGCGTCCCTGGAACAATGACTGCCGACGAGACATCCCGGAAGACGACTTCCTACGTCGATTACGCGTTCCGGGAGGACACCGGTCAGTTGACCGTCGACGCGTCGAAGGTTGAGGTTGCGAAGGTTGATGGTCGAACCCTGGCGTTCGTCTAGATGTACGACGACATCATCGCTCGACCCGGTGAGAACGGAGCTGAGGACGAACTGCTGACGGTGCACAGTGAGGATGTCGCCGAGCTCGCGCCCGCCCTCTGCGGTGACGACTTGCGTCGCCTCGCATCCATTATCGGCCGTCTCCACGACTTCGGGAAAGCGACGACGTACTTCCAGCACCACGTCCGCGGGAAACCAGTCAAAGATGTCCGGAGTACGTATCACGCCCGGCTTGGCGCGTTCGCCGCCTTTCACGTTCTCAACGAATGCGGATACGATGACCGCGACTGCCTCGCCGGCCTGCTTAGTATCCTCCGCCACCACGGTCGACTCCCCGACACAGCCGAGCAGCTAGTCAAAACGACCAAAGCAGAACGTGCCGAGGAAGGCAGCGCGTATTTGGCTGGCCAACTATCGGATATCGAAGACGGCGAAGATCGGACGGCAGTCGCTCACGAGTTACTCCAGAACGCCTCCGGTGGCACTGTCTCCTGGACGTCATTCAGGGATGCGATGCGTGAGGGCGACATATACGACAGAGTCCTTGATCTGGTCGGAGAGGCGAAAGGGGACATTAAGGCGTTAGTGCTGCTGGTTGAGCCGTCTCCGGATTCCCTTCCCGACGCGCTCTACGACCGGACGGTACGGCTCTGGAGTGTCCTCACGTTCGCAGATAAAACGTGTTCCGCTGGACTCGAAGACGACCGCCGGCTCCGTCCAGAAGCTCTCGAACTCGACGATCTGGAGGACGCTATCGAAGCGAAACGACGCGGCCTCTCACCCCCTCCTAAATTCGCAGAGCACGACACCGACCTCGGCGGTGACGCGTCCGACGAAGCGACGCTCAATCAGCTTCGTGAGGGCATTCGACGCCACGTCAAGGAGAACGCACGGGCGTTCGCAGACCGAGACGACCACGTTGCGACACTCACACTCCCCACTGGCCTCGGGAAGACCTTCACCGGAATCACCGCCGCGTACACGATCCGTGACGAGACACGACACGAAGAACTGGGCAAGCAGCACGCGCCCCGTGTTGTCTACGCTCTCCCCTACACGTCGATCATCGAGCAGACACGGGACGTTTTCGAGAACGCGCTCAACGCCGACCCGTTCGGACGAGCGTTCACGGTCCATCACTATCTCAGCGACACCGTCACCTACCCATCCATCGCCGAACTCGAATCGATCCCAGACCAAGCGACCGATGACAGCGCGTACTTCAATGCGTCTCGCTTCGCGGAAAGTTGGCGCAGCGGAACCGTGCTCACGACGTTCGTCCAGCTGTTCGAGAGCCTCACCGGTCCGACAAATGCACGCGGCCTCAAACTCCCAGCGCTCCATGACGCCGTCATCATCCTCGATGAACCCCAAACCCTTCCGAAGGAGTGGTGGCCCGCGATCAGATACCTCGTCGATCTGCTCATTACCGAGTACAACGCCCGCGTCGTCTCGATGACCGCGACGCAGCCGAGCCTCTTCGACAATGCACCCTTCGACGTCTCGTCGCTGCTCTCAGCATCTGGACAGTCAGCACCCCCGATCGAGCGAGCGGCGTTCGATGCTGTTTCCCGTACAACGTACGAGATCGACGAGTCGGTTTCCGTCGACGAACACACTGGGGACGTAGACTACTGCAGTCACACCACCGCTGGAACCCGACTCGTCGAAGCCATCACTGGAAATGACACTAACACATCAGCGCTCGCTGTTTGCAACACGATCGAAAGCGCATCCACGCTCACAACCGCGACAACGGCCGCAGCAACCGCGGCTGGAGCGCGAACGAAGCACATCGGCGCAGTTTATCAATCTACTCTCAACGAACTCTCCGCATCGCAACGGGCCACAGAATCAGTTAGCATCGAAGTACTCGACCAGGAACCAGATACGTCGGATCTCGCAGTAGCAGTGCTCGAGAAACTCGGCTTCGAAGCGACAGCCAAGTCGACTGAGGACATCACGGATTGGACGTGGCAGTACAGCGGTCCGTCCGACAGACTCCTCATTGGTGAGTTTTCCTCGCGGTACCGTCCACGGGATAGACGCGTGCTAGTGACTGTCGCCACAGTTATCGCACGCTCGACCCAGCCATTCGCCTTCGTATCGACACAAGCAGTCGAAGCTGGTGTCGACATCAGCTTCAGCGCGGTCTTCCGTGACCTCGCACCACTCGACAGTCTCGTGCAGGCCGCCGGCCGATGTAACCGCTCGTTCGAATGGGGGCTCACTAGCGGTGATGTCACCATCTGGTCACTCGGACCGACTGAAGATGGCGCAGAGCCACCTGCGAACTACATCTATCCGCAAGCAGAACTCACCAAAGTCCGCCGAATTCTGGACGAACTCTGTGAGATGCGGGGTTCACGGACAGTCCCCGATACTGCCGTCGAGACAGACGCTATTCCCGCGTACTTCGACTGGGTCGCAGCCGAGAACGAAGCTGATGTCGAAGACCGAGAACTCACGCACGCCCTCGAGACTTGCCAAGGAGAGGTTCTCGCACGCCGAAGTCTCATCGATAGCGGATACGAAACCCGCGACGTCATCGTCGCACACACCCCGGTCGAGCGCAGAGCAACCAAGCGCCTCACAGAACTCCTCAGTGAGAATTCTCACGAACAAGCAGCGGGGTTCGAACTACTGAACCACCTCAGTGGTCTCCGTGTCTCCGTCCCTCTCAAGAGCCTCGAAGGAGTGACCACGATCACCCGAATCGACGGCCGACCACTCAACGACCCCGAAGGGGTCAACGTCCTCACCACCACCCGAACCGGAAACGGTCAATTCTACGATCTCGCCGACGGCGGCCTCAGAATCACCGACCTCATCAGCGACCGCTTCTCCATCTAATCACTTCTGTCGACCCCCCGGGGGTAGACCCAGAATTAGGGGTCGACAGAAACACTTGAGTGAATTCCCCGAAAAGAACCGTTCACGCCCGCATATCGGGCATACTTCCAGCAGGACCGTAGACGGGTTGAAGGGACACAGAACTCGCCGAGGATTGGCTTGCGAACCCACCTTCCAGCAGGACCGTAGACGGGTTGAAGGTCGACGGCCGCGACGAGAGCGACCTCACCGAGGCCTTCCAGCAGGACCGTAGACGGGTTGAAGGACGTCAAGGTTGAGTTGGGACTTGCCACGGTTACTTCCAGCAGGACCGTAGACGGGTTGAAGGACGTCAAGGTTGAGTTGGGACTTGCCACGGTTATTCACTTCCAGCAGGACCGTAGACGGGTTGAAGGGTGGTATAGCGGTCGGCTTCGGAGAGGTCGGCCTCCTTCCAGCAGGACCGTAGACGGGTTGAAGGGGAATCTGTTGAACGTCGACCGGGCCGTTGAGCGCCTTCCAGCAGGACCGTAGACGGGTTGAAGGTGACTATCGTCGCGCGGGTCGTTGACCAGCTCGACTTCCAGCAGGACCGTAGACGGGTTGAAGGGGTTCGAGGCCTTCCCATCGCAGTTGGGCGTCGCCGCTTCCAGCAGGACCGTAGACGGGTTGAAGGGACCTCTCGGTGCAGGAGTTCGACAACATGCTTGCTTCCAGCAGGACCGTAGACGGGTTGAAGGGCCGAACTCGCGGGAGCGACCGAGAACGCCGACCCCTTCCAGCAGGACCGTAGACGGGTTGAAGGAGACGAGAAGGACAACATCGGACGCCCCTCCGAAGTCTTCCAGCAGGACCGTAGACGGGTTGAAGGGCCGACGACGCTGTGGCCGACGTGCAAAGCGACCTCTTCCAGCAGGACCGTAGACGGGTTGAAGGGTCGCCTGCGACACGGTTGTCTCGCCGCATCGACTTCCAGCAGGACCGTAGACGGGTTGAAGGAACGCCCACTGTCTCGGAAGGTGATTCTAAACCGCCCGCTTCCAGCAGGACCGTAGACGGGTTGAAGGGAGATCCACGCTGCGGGCTGATCCGAGAGTGTCCCGCCTTCCAGCAGGACCGTAGACGGGTTGAAGGCGACGGAACCACCGATTTCGTCAGCGCCTCAATCGTCTTCCAGCAGGACCGTAGACGGGTTGAAGGGTCGGCGTCCCGTCGGCCGTGGCGGCCGAATAGCTCCTTCCAGCAGGACCGTAGACGGGTTGAAGGCGACTCGACGACGATTACTTCGCGCTCGAATCTCGTCTTCCAGCAGGACCGTAGACGGGTTGAAGGGACCTCGTCGCTGACGGCAGCGGGTACGACGTCGACGGCGAAGCTTCCAGCAGGACCGTAGACGGGTTGAAGGCTCGAACGCCGCGGCCACGACCCCAACGACGCGCTTCCAGCAGGACCGTAGACGGGTTGAAGGGCGAGCGAGTCGTCGTCGAGTGACTCGGCGAACGCCTCTTCCAGCAGGACCGTAGACGGGTTGAAGGACACGCATCGAGTTCGACCGCAAGGACGTCCAAGACGCTTCCAGCAGGACCGTAGACGGGTTGAAGGATGGCCATCGGGACGGTCTGCAAGCGGGGGAGCACCCTTCCAGCAGGACCGTAGACGGGTTGAAGGGAGGCCATCGGCTGGCTCGCCATCGAGGTGCTCCGGACTTCCAGCAGGACCGTAGACGGGTTGAAGGGGCGAGGCCGGCGCGTCCGACACGGACACGCTCGACTTCCAGCAGGACCGTAGACGGGTTGAAGGATCATGGTGGTCTGGTCCATGCCGAAGAGATCGTCCTTCCAGCAGGACCGTAGACGGGTTGAAGGGTGGGAAGCGATCTTGTTGTTCCCCACGGTCTGGCTTCCAGCAGGACCGTAGACGGGTTGAAGGGCGATTCAGCCCGGCGAAGAGGTCGTGACGGGAATCCTTCCAGCAGGACCGTAGACGGGTTGAAGGTACCTCGTCGTGAGCCACGACTCGCACAACCGCGGCCTTCCAGCAGGACCGTAGACGGGTTGAAGGGAACCGACAGCGCCGCTTCCTGCGCCGACGGCGTCGCTTCCAGCAGGACCGTAGACGGGTTGAAGGGACGCGCCGTTCCTCCGCCACGACCCCGAAGCGCTTCCAGCAGGACCGTAGACGGGTTGAAGGACGGCCGTTTCGACGAGCACGAACGCATCGGCGAGCCTTCCAGCAGGACCGTAGACGGGTTGAAGGAATGTCGTCTCCGACCGCCTCCGCGTCGGCCAGTACTTCCAGCAGGACCGTAGACGGGTTGAAGGGACATCATCGGGGTGCCCGAATGGCCGACCTCGTACGCTTCCAGCAGGACCGTAGACGGGTTGAAGGCGAGGACTTCCTCACCCGCATGCAGAAGGAAGTCCCCTTCCAGCAGGACCGTAGACGGGTTGAAGGCATTAGCGTCGATAGTGTGAGAGGCATTTATATCGCCTTCCAGCAGGACCGTAGACGGGTTGAAGGGGGCGGAAGCGGGGGCTTGACCCCCGACCCGACCGCTTCCAGCAGGACCGTAGACGGGTTGAAGGGTCCTCAACCGCCTGGAGGAACTCATCGGTGCCGTCTTCCAGCAGGACCGTAGACGGGTTGAAGGTGTCCACCGTCGGTCACGACGCGATTGACGACGCTTCCAGCAGGACCGTAGACGGGTTGAAGGGGAATGTCGTCGCGCTCGCGGCCGTGGGGTGTCGGCTTCCAGCAGGACCGTAGACGGGTTGAAGGGACGACATCCAGCAGATGCCGCACGAGGCGGTCATGCTTCCAGCAGGACCGTAGACGGGTTGAAGGGCGGCTGATAGCGGGAGAGTTCCCCACCCCCACACTTCCAGCAGGACCGTAGACGGGTTGAAGGCCTCTTTGGCGGCTGCGACACGAACCTGCATCCGCTTCCAGCAGGACCGTAGACGGGTTGAAGGGATCGCCGTTCCCAGCCCCGTATCGATCATCTTCTGGATCTTCCAGCAGGACCGTAGACGGGTTGAAGGAGCAGCGCGTCGACGACCTCCAGGAGGAACTCCACTTCCAGCAGGACCGTAGACGGGTTGAAGGTCGTTGTTCGCGAACGCTTCCTTCACCTCGCGGAGCCTTCCAGCAGGACCGTAGACGGGTTGAAGGATTTCCACGACTGCGGGAGGGTTCAAAAACGATACTTCCAGCAGGACCGTAGACGGGTTGAAGGATCGGCTAACTTGTCGTTGACAGTCTGCGCATAGCCCTTCCAGCAGGACCGTAGACGGGTTGAAGGTGTTTCGGCTGGCTATCGCAGCCATAGCCATACACGCTTCCAGCAGGACCGTAGACGGGTTGAAGGTTCTTTGTGAAAGTCGCATTGGACGCACGTGATTGTTGCCTTCCAGCAGGACCGTAGACGGGTTGAAGGTCTCGCCACCCCACCCGAGAATGGCAACTCTGCCGTTCTTCCAGCAGGACCGTAGACGGGTTGAAGGAAAGCGGAGGACCCGACCACCCCCGAAGTCCCGCCGCTTCCAGCAGGACCGTAGACGGGTTGAAGGGTCGTTTGGGCGATGTCACGCCAGTTGACCGTCTTCCAGCAGGACCGTAGACGGGTTGAAGGATCTGAGGGCGGCGAAAACGACCCTCTCGGCGGTTCGCTTCCAGCAGGACCGTAGACGGGTTGAAGGGGCGTGTGCGTGTTGATGAGGTCTGCGGCGGCCACGTGCTTCCAGCAGGACCGTAGACGGGTTGAAGGTGCCGTGGTTCGGTGGGCGTGTTGTGGGCGCGACCTTCCAGCAGGACCGTAGACGGGTTGAAGGACGGAGATGCTCCGGTGCGCGGTCTGTCGTGAGGTCTTCCAGCAGGACCGTAGACGGGTTGAAGGGAGGCGAGACGGTTCGACCTGAAGCTCGAGTAGCCTTCCAGCAGGACCGTAGACGGGTTGAAGGGCCGCGTGGGTGACCGCGTTCTGGTTGCCATCTTGCTTCCAGCAGGACCGTAGACGGGTTGAAGGCGCCCGTCTGTGGGCGGAACCGCCGGTTCGTGGATGCTTCCAGCAGGACCGTAGACGGGTTGAAGTCAATGACAATCTGGATAACCCGCGCGAAGAACCGAACTTCCAGCAGGACCGTAGACGGGTTGAAGTTCCCGCAGCTCCCGGAAGGACGCGGTCGCGTCCGGCTTCCAGCAGGACCGTAGACGGGTTGAAGTACCAGCGCCGCTCCAACGACCAGCGCCAGCCCGACTTCCAGCAGGACCGTAGACGGGTTGAAGTCACGGGATTATTCGTTTTCGGATAGTTCACGCTTGCTTCCAGCAGGACCGTAGACGGGTTGAAGCGAACGGCGGGTTCACCGCGAGTTCTTCCCGACCCTCTTCCAGCAGGACCGTAGACGGGTTGAAGCCGTATCATGACACTATTCATGAGTTTTTCCCCAAGCTTCCAGCAGGACCGTAGACGGGTTGAAGCAAGGCGGTCTTCAACCGTATCGACGACCGCGACGACCTTCCAGCAGGACCGTAGACGGGTTGAAGCTGTATGAGTAAGCGCGACCTGAAAAGCGGCCAGTCTTCCAGCAGGACCGTAGACGGGTTGAAGCTGAGGGTCACCCTGGAAGACGGGGGACGCGATACCCTTCCAGCAGGACCGTAGACGGGTTGAAGCGGGAGATCGTCGACCGACTTCCCGCAGTTCGTGCTTCCAGCAGGACCGTAGACGGGTTGAAGCGCCGACGACGGGAAGAACTTCGTCGACGGCGACGACCTTCCAGCAGGACCGTAGACGGGTTGAAGCGTGTTCTGCCCGGAATGCTGGTTCGACCTATCCGACTTCCAGCAGGACCGTAGACGAATTGAAGCGAAACCGTCGGCTTCGACACAGTGCTGGGACCCCTGATAGCGCAAACGCCGAGTTGATTTAAGCACGTATCACCAACACCTCTGCACAGATGGCTCGTGTCGTCTACTATCACCATCCCCAAGCCGAGAACTTCTCGCTGAAGTATAGCTCGGCCTCGCAATCCGAGATTCTGTCCCGTCGTGAAGATTCAAACGGCGCGACGAAGCTCATCGGCTATCCGTTTGATACCCCAGTCTATGTCCTCTATGAGAGCGACACGGAGATCAAAGACGCAAACGAGGTTGATTTCGACCAGAAATGGCTCAGCGGTCGAATCGCCGAGCTTCCCCGGGAGGGGCAGGTCGTCGCGTTTCGATTAGTGGAATTACTCGAAGCGGCTGTAGACGTGAGAGAAGAAGAAGAGTTCCGCCTCTATAAGGAGTTTGAACCACAGAAGATTCGGCAGGCACTCGACCACGTCTCGTGGGGCGCACCACTCCCACAGGTCGCCGGTGAGCTGATGTCAAATCTCATTCTCCGGCATTCGCTGCCGAATGCGAATCATCGGACGGGGATTGCAATGCTGCAGTTCTGTATCGAGAGTGTGAATCCAGATTTCGAAATGCCTCGCACTCACCTTGATGATGAAACCTGGCAGGAGTGGGTTGATCCCTATATCGTCGACTCGAAGCGCCTCATCACTGTTCGACGGAACAACATTCGATTCAAGCAACTGCAAGAACTTGGCGTCGACCTTGTGGAGCGAAAAGACGGGATTCAGATTCAGTTAGACGAGTTCGAGCTGGATATGCACTGGCGTGACGCACTGTCGACGTACGCCGCTCGGCACGAAGATCACTGTACAGAGTTTGCTCGTGCAGTATTGGAGCGCACAGAGCGGGATGATCTCCTCGAGAAAGCGGAGCCGACAAAGCAGGAGTTCATCGACTATCTGGAGTCTGGGCTCGTCGAACGGGATTTCAGAGAACTGTTTTGATTTGATCAGTC
Source organism: Haloferax sp. S2CR25 (assembly GCF_031624535.1). Taxonomy (NCBI): domain Archaea; kingdom Methanobacteriati; phylum Methanobacteriota; class Halobacteria; order Halobacteriales; family Haloferacaceae; genus Haloferax; species Haloferax sp. S2CR25. The sequence goes on along the minus strand of NZ_JAMQOO010000003.1, from coordinate 56,606 downwards.
GCGAAGCTCTGCGACCGACTGACCGACCTCTCGGACGTGGGCACTTCGCTCAAGGTCAAGTTCCTCAGCGAGGTAATCAACCGTCTCTTCGAGGCTCATACCTGAAGGAAGCGCTCCGATCAGTATAAATCTAGTGCTGTACCATGACTACGGAGGAGATGACCTGACTGTCTAATAACTGGATGGAGCTACCGCTGCGAGAATCCGGTCGCCTCAACTGGAAATCCATCGGCCTGTTTTGCGACATGGCTTGGCAGCTGGTAAACTCCGCCCTCTACCCGCTCCATCGGTGCTTCGAGCGCCCCCTCTGAGAGCGACCGTTCGCTCCACTCGGTGTGCGAAACCGCGACTTCAAATCCGGCGACTCGTGGTGGAACTGCAGGCAATGCCTCGGCATTCTCCGGGTACTCCTCCAGAAGCGGTGCGTATCGGAAGGGAAGACGAAGCAGATGACTCCGGGTTGTTTTCCCGGAGTAGAAACACCGATTCGGATCTGCAACGAGTACATCCTCAACGCGTTCCTCGTCAGTCGGATAGTCGATACCGTAGTGGTCCGGGTTGTCACCCGATTGTGCTTGGATTACCCGATCGATCGCCTGCCCGAGACTCATTGGGTCGGTCGCATGCGAGAGCCAGCAGGCTGCTGCAAGAGCGTCGTCTGCGTCGTTGGTGAGCGTGTACGTCGAGATTTCTGGGGAGTTGATTGGCGCGTAGTACGCACGCACTGCGAATAGACAGGGCTCGTAGACTCGTCCACCTGCCTCATTCGCTTCGGCGGCGACGTCGTCAACGGCGAGTTCGAAGAAACCGTTGTCGATGACCGAGAGGCCCTTGTCGACCACATCCAAGACGACGATGCGCCCGACTCGGGTGACGAGCGAGCCACCGCCGACGGTGGAGTAACCGTCCGTTCGGTCGTGAGCGAGGTGCTTGAGATTGACCCCGACGGTGTTGTTGACCACCTACGAGCCGGTGAACTAAGTGACTAGGTCGACCGAATCAACGGTGCGATCGATGGAATCGAGAACCACGATGAGGTCGACAGACGTGACACGTACGGACGAATCACGTTCCGGCACGTGGCGTATCGTTACTACTTCACAGAGGCCGTCGCCGCGTACCTCCACTAGAGGCAAGCGGAGTACATCCCATTTTTCTGAGGCTCACAGTTGTTACAGAGTCGCATGAATATCCTGCTCAATCAGTATTAGGAAGGGAGGAGTGGACTCAGGATTCAAATGCCGCTTCCAACTTCTCATACATCCTCCTTCGCCGGGCCTTCCGCTCTTGCTCTCTCGACAAGTAATTCCGAAGCACAACCTCCGTTGACGAACTCCCCTGATCTTCAGCAACCCCCTCTAATCCTTCAAGTACCTCCCCAACAGCCTCCTGATACGCCGAGTACCAGAATCGCCGCCCCATCTTCGGTGTGGGCGTATCTCCATCAACAACTACTTCAGCAGTGTCAGCAAGCTGTTTAAACCGACGACGTATCGTACTAACTGACACATAGCCTGTCGACGACGATCGAGACGGGAACAGATACCCGTTCCACATCTCACGGTCAGAGAGCGTATCAATCCGATCAGCAACGACATCGACCCCATACAGTAACGTCACCTCACCAGGTCCGTTCTTCCGCTCTCCATCACCGAACGACAGATGCGGGTCCTCAGCATCCAAAACAACCTGGTCGACGTGCAACGCGGCAACCTCAGAGGGGCGTAGCCCCCACCCAGCAAGTGCAACAACGAGCAACTCCGCTTCGGAGGAAGCTACCTCACTGTAGATCCGCCGCACTTGCGACGCGGACAACGACTGTGGGTCTGGTTCGCTGGCTTCCCAGCCGAACTCTTCGCCAGCCTCGGCGAGCGGATTGTACTTCGCGTACTTTCGGCGTTTCACGAACGCGTACCACGCCCTTGCGACGTGCAGATATTCGAGCTTAGACCGATCCGTCGATAGCTCCTCGTCGAAGACGTCGAGGACGGCGAGACAGTGCTCTATTTCTCCCGGTTGCTGGTCTAACTCAGATAGCGGTTCGAGCAACGCATCAGTCCCGTGCAGTTCTCGATAGGTCCGAACCCACTTCGCCAACCGTGTCCGGTGGGTCTCGACGGTACTCTCTGCCCGTCCACCACGAGTTCCTATCGAGTTGAGATACACTTCTAGAGCGTTAACAGTATCCGTGTGGTCGACGTTCCATTCCCACTCATTTGAGTCCTCGTCTTCAAGGCCGACGACGTCGACGAAGAACTGCGTGGGCGTCAGGTCGTGGTGCTCTCGCAGCGCGTACGCGATTCCACTGTATCCGTGTTTAGTGAGCCACTCGTAGGTCGGAACGTCTCGATCTTCGTCGAACCCGTCGCGATATCGCTTCGGTGCGATGTCTTGCCAGTAGACGTCGACGAGTTCGTCGAGGCTCATTTGTGACCACTTGTAGCGCTTTTCTCTCGTCTCGTTCTCTGAAGCCCCATCTTTCGCGTCCAAACCCTCGGAGTCAGACTGCTGACTCACACCTGCTCACCGGGGAGTAACCCGCTCGCTGCGTATTGGGGTGATTCTGAATCGGAGATTTTCATTACTCACTGACTTTCTTCCATTGAGTTAATACTTTGGCTTGTGAAGGAGTGGTCCACACACAACCGCATTTAGTAAAATAGTGGCGTAAGGAGGCGACATTTATATAAATCATATATCGCTATATCAATTCCCTGGAATAGAAGGTGCCAGAGTTTCGGAGGATGGGTCAGTTTTGGGTCGAATCTCCGCCGGTTCGGGTCCATCCCCCAATGAAGTGCTCGATTCCTGTGCATCCTGAACGAGATAACCGAGCAAGCATGGGAAATTGCGCGGTTTTAGCTGCTTCTATAGAGCGTCGCCACTCCCAAGCGGCGACCCCGGTGGGGAATCGGTCGCTCAGTCAGGCGGTATCAATGCCGAGGCGACGATCTCGACACACTCACCCGCGGTCAACACGGGCGCGTAGTCCATCTCGCCGTCGACATCCGCTTTCAGCAGAAAGTCCGTGAGCCGCCAGATGTTGTACAGCAGCACGGCGAACACGAAGTAGAACAGCCGCACGCGGTAGTCCTTTGAGGACGTCTTCGCGAGGAAATCACCTTTGATGGACTTGTACTCGTTCTCGATCTGCCAGCGCCGACTGTAGCGCTGACAGAACGTCTCGGCCTCGTCTGGCCCGACTCGGAGATTCGTCGCAAAGACGGTCGTTCCCTCGCCGCTCGTCGACGGCACGTACAAGAACCGCATCGGGTGCGATCCCGCCTCGACGTGGACGGACGCTGATTCAACAGCGACCTCCTGATCATCCTCTTCCATCCGCTCTAGCACCTCGCGTTCGGAGCTGTTGATGCGCTTTGGAATGAGGTAGTTCACGTCGAGATTCGAGAGTGTCTGAAACACGCGCATGGAATCGAACTCGCGGTCACAGAGCACCGTTTCGATAGGGACGTGCTCTTTCGCGCGCTGGACGAGTCGTCGCACAGTACGATGAATCTGATTTGGAGGGTTCTCGTCCCATGCTGAGCTCTCTCGCACCGGCTCAACTGCGAGGACGAGTGGGATGTTCTGTCCGATGATCGAGAGCGTCGCGAACTTGAACGCGCGGCCCTCATCATCTTTCGTCCCGCTCACCATCGGCATCTCCTCAACATCGCCGTAGTACGGAATGGTCGTGATGTCGATAGCGGCAGTTACGGGCCGGCGGAACGAGGCTTCGGAGGCGATGACCGAGAGCAAGCGGTCTGTGGTTGTATTGAAGCCCTCTATGAGCTCTTCAGGGGCGAACTGTTTGACTGCACGGAGGTGAGTGTCGCCATGTGGCCCATAGTCCTCGCCTCTTCGATACTGGAAGCGTGCGGCCCCTTGTGCGGTGCCGCACCGAACCATCCCCATAAAGGTCTGCAACTCGAAGAACCGCGTGTCCTCGTAGGACGCGTTCGCGGCCCGGTCAGACTCGAAGTAACCGAAGGCATGATCGCGGGCGAGTCGCGTCGTCTGGACGATCTCGTCCTGTGAGAATGACTCTTCTTCTACTGAATCCTCCTCTACTGAAGGCTCGTCGACGATTTCCTCCTTGGGCCTCGCCTCCGGTGCAGGAATGTCGAAATCGTGGACTTCTTTGACGACGAAGTGAGCGGCTGTCTGCACGTACTCCTGAACAGCGTCGCCGAATCGATTCCGCCACGCTCGGGAAAACGCCGATTCGTCCGGAACACGGCCGAAGCCAAGGGCTGTGGCGACTTCGGGTTGCCGCGTTAGTCGTTCCGTGAAGCCGGCGTACGAGTCACCCGTAATCTCCATGAAAATGAACGCGAGCACCATCGCGCGAAAGGAGAGGGGAGCAGGATGCCACGCTGGATAGCCATCTTCGATCTCGTCAATCGAGTGGTCTAAGTTCTCGAACGCGGTAATGAGATCGGTATCGTGGAGATCGTTTCGGATAGCGATCCCAAGCTGGTACGCTTCACACAGATAACGCATTCGAGGTCTCTCATCTGAGTGTGTCCCGCTAGAACCACTCATACATGTTACTAGGAAGAAAATAATATTAACTATTCGAGAGATCGGTGAGGTGTGCTGCGGACGGTCTGTGCCTGACCGCTACGAAGCACCACATATCCCTGAGATAGAACATGTGGTAGAGATTAGTTAGACCTATAACCAGCGTTGAACGATCTCGTGAGCTATCGCCATTGGTAAAAACACAAAAAGTATAATAAATAGTATTTCATCCGTACTCGGTCCAGAACCAGTTATTGCAGTGTAAAAAAATAGAAAACCAGTTGCCAGAACACCAACAATAGCGGCGACATAATCCGGATTATTCCACGGGGCCGAGGATTCATTGGCGGGCATGGTCCCTCATACGGTACCAAGTCCGTTAGTCATTTCGACATCTTCGTGTCTATTTGACGAGGCCGAATGAGTCCCCGGGTCATTCGTCTCTCTCAAGAGCGGTATGCTATGATGGATCGAAGCGTTCGAATCGCTGAATCGCGTATCGGTACGACCCGAACGTGACGATCACCCCACCAATTAAAAGAATGCCGCCACCGACGAGTCGGAACTGACCGACATCCGTAGTCCGGATGATCCGACCTAACTGATCGAACCACGCCGCAGCCTGCGAGAGCATCCCACTCGATCCACCGACCAGCCCGAGGATGATAGCAGGGAGCGAACCGAACAGCCCGGCGATGAGCGCCCGTGCGAGCTCAGGGGCGACGACGAGCAGAACGAGGATCGACCCAGGAAGGATCGTCAGTCCCAGGTGGAGTACGACCGTCGTGATTCGCGGGGGGAGCACTGCTCGACTCTGTCCGATGCTGATCGCACTGAAGCGCGGGAATCGCATCCCGATTGCCGGCGCGATGGCGGCCGCAACGACCGTGAGGTAAACGCTCAAAAGAACGAGCACGAGGCTCGGCACGAGTCCATCCGGAGAGAAGAGAGCCGCTCCCGCTGTCACGACGACCACGACCGGAAGCCCGAAGAGCAGTCCCGGTAGGATGAGCCCCCGGACGTACTGCACTCCGGAGACGGTGGTCAGCGTCACCGGGAGAACCGCTCCCTCGTCTCCGAAGGGGTTCATCGCGACCAGTACACCGGCCATCCACGGGAGGACAACCGCACACAGGGGCGCGGCAAGCGTTCGAAGCGAACCAGACTGGACGCCCGTGCTGATGAACGAGCTTCCGAACAGAACGACAGGCATGAGGAGGAACATCAGCCGGCGTGGATCACGTCGCGTCCGGAGTAGCGTCCACTCGGCGACGTGACGCGTCGGGGCGGCGACAACGCGTGGAACGGCAAGCGGTCGGATCGCAGCTGCCAGCGTATCACGACGAGGTGTGTGCGTGTCCGAGTCCGTGCGTCGAGCCTCGGACTCACCAACCCCGTCGTCAACGCTCACCGGATCGGTAAACCAGAGCGCTGCCGTCACTTTCTCTACGACAACCACCCCACCAACGAGGATGACGACGCTCCCGAGCAGCGCACCGACTGCTCTGCTACGGGACCCGGTGATCGGTGTACCAAGGGCGGCGAGATCAACGAACCACCCGACGGGGAGCCACGCAAGGGCTTCCTGCCCACCGAAGCCGGTCTGTGGGAGTAGCGTCAGCGCGTACCCACCCATCGCAAGGAGGACGACGACTGAACCGAGCGCCGTCTTATGCCGCGCGACGAACCTCGAGATCGCGACGAGCCACGCAACCGCGTAACCGACTATCGAACCACCGACCACTGCGGTGGCCGCGAACAGCACTGCAGCGAGCGGGAACGAGACGAGACTCACCGACGGTCCGAAGAGGTAGAGGACGACGATTGTCAGCGTGAGTGCTGGCAGCCCGAGATAGGCGAGGACGCGAAGCGTCTCCGCGACGAGTAATCCGCCAGCGGCCGTGCGCGACGACACTGTCGTCAGCATCAACGGCTCGGCGTCGATGCGTGGTCGGGCCGACGCGACCCGCTGGGCGACGATGAAGACGGCGAACAGCCAGAACAGCGCGACCATTCCGCTGACCTGCTCCGGGAGCGCAATCGTGCCGACTCCGCGAATCGCGTCCGCAAAGAGAATCGTAAATCCGACGAGAATCACCGACGGGAACACCAATCCCAATGCCATCAGTCCGAACCGGGCTTTGTCTCGCCAGATCGCCCGGACCGACCGCCGAAACTCGAAGACACCGACCTGAACTGCGTGGCGAAGCCACCCCGGTTCAACCATCGATTGCCTCCGAACCGTCGTCGCTGACGGGGTCGGCACTCGTCACTTCGAGGAATGCGTCTTCGAGCGTTCGCGTCTCTCCGGTTTCCGCCCGCTGTTTGAGTTCGTCCGGCGTGCCTTCGGCAACTAGTTGCCCATCGTACAGGATACCGACCGTCTCGGCGGCCTCCTCGACGACGGGGAGAATGTGCGTCGAGAGGAACACCGTCGTCCCCTCACTGGCGAGTTCCCGAATCATCTCGCGGATAGTGCGGGCCGCTCGTGGGTCGAGTCCCGACGTCGGCTCGTCGAGGAAGACGACGTCGGGCTCGTGGAAGACGGCCTGGACGTAGGCGACTTTCTGACGCATCCCCTTCGAGTACTCCGCGATACGCGTCCGGGCGTCTTCCTCGGGGAGATCAAGCGCGTTGAGGAGTGTGTCGATGCGCTTGCGTGTCTGCTCGTCTGGGATGTCGCGGAGCCCAGCGACGTACTCGAGTTGCTCGTAGGCGGTCGCCTGCTCGTACAGCGGTGGTTCCTCGGGAAGATAGCCGATGTGGGGACGAAGGGCGTCACGGTCAGCGATGTCCGCACCGGCGACAGTCGCCGTTCCGCTGGTAGGTTGCGTGAGCCCCGTGAGCAACCGCATGGTGGTCGTCTTCCCGGCTCCGTTCGGACCGAGAAAGCCGTAGACCGATCCTTCGGTGACGGTGAGATCGAGGGTGTCGACGGCGGTCGTAGTTTCGTAGCGTTTCGTCAGAGCGCCGGTTTCAATTGCGTATGTCATCTGTGAGCCGGAGAGGATCTGTCAATTTAATCTACTGATAGTTGGGTCTTGTTCGAGCTCCTCTGCATCTTTGTATTTAGTAGTTATCATGTAGTACAGGTAGACCGACCAATCCGTCAATAATGGAATGTAAGAGAAGAAATAGCTACCTGCAGAGATTGCAGTCAATACTGACGAACCCAATCCCTTCGGCAACGCAGATGATACATGCTGGCACATTCAGCGAGGCTGCACAGATCGCACAAGAACCGAAAAGGATGGCACCAGAGGTTGCAAACGCTGTTACGCAGTTCCAGTTCCAAGTACAGTTAGGGAAGCCTCCGGCTGCCTGCACGTCTTGTGCATTAAATTGCTCTGACACCTGCTCCTGTCCTTGAGCTTCTCGGAGGTCCTCGGGAGAGACCGTTTGAGTTTTCGAAGTGACCGCACCATCTTCCACTTCATAACGCGTGACCGTGCGGTACACGCCGTCATCACGAGTTTCACGAACGAGATGTGATCCCCATGTTGAAATTTCTGCGTTAGTTGACCATACGATGTTCGCTTCTTTACGTTCGTCGTTTTCGCCCGTCTCGAATGGAATGCTGACCGTATGGTACTCGACACCCCCACCTCCTTCTTCAAAGGTCCTCAAGACGTGACCGCTCTTCAGTCTTGGAGTCCAGCCGTTCTTTGCGAACGATTTCCAGATGAGTTTTACCTCATCATCGGCTAAGGCTTCTGCTCGAAGCTTGTTCCGCTCGGCCGGATCGTCGACTTCTTCGATATTGATTTGCCGATCGGGTTCTGCTGCTTCGACTTTCGGCACGACTCCGATTCCAAACGCGAGTGCGCTGATGCTCGCTGCACCCTTGAGTATCCCACGGCGAGTACTCGTCGCATCAGCACTCCGCTGTTGGGAAAGGGCTTCCCACATTTCTGCACAACCACTGCCGTCTTCTACGGCGTTGCTCAGTTCGTCTTGGTACCGCTCGATATCGTGGTTATCATCTGGCATGTGGATACACCACACTTGGCACACACTCAGCTATTGTATTCATCTCACCGACTGATGAATCCATCATGCGACGGGGGGTGCCCCCATTGGTTGCGACCCCACCCCAGTTCATACCCCCCACCCCCACGAGCTGACCCCCACCCCCACGACATGAGTTTTTCCGTCGTGGAGGGACCGATAGTTATCCTGTTAATTAGATGCAGGAAATTAAGCCCATCCGGTAGAGCGTGTCATAGAACTCTTCACATACTACAATCAATTTGATTACTATTATAGCGGATCACTTGTTCATAGATGCGTGCACCAAGTGCACAGCGTTTAGAGCCGGTTAGAGAGTCCCCTTTCGTTTCCGAATAATGATTTCTCTCACCCGTTCAACGTGGTTCGTCTCGGATTGAACGAATGCTGTGAGGATGGCTTCGACGATCTCGGAGCGGCTGGCTCCGAGATCGTCACACTCAGCGACCAGTTCATCCACTTCTCGCACGATTTCCTCGTCAACAGCGACTCCGAACTTCTCTTTCGCCATAGCTACGACAAGCTAAGAACAGCGTGCACCAAGTGTACGGCGTTTTCAAATCGTTAGAGCTGATTCAGCAAACCATGTGAACTCTTCTATGACACCCTCACGTCGTGTTGACTGGTCCGGGTGCAAAAAAAGCCGAGTCATGGGATCCACCCAGTCGGTACGACGAATTGTCTCATCTGACTGGACGGTAGTTACGCTTTATCGCTGTCCTGTTCGTTTGTGTCGTCCTCCGCCCAATCTCCGTCGACAAGGCCTAGTCGTATCGTGCCGCCGTCAACGGAGCGTCCGGCCGTTTACGCTGGTCTTCGTCGAACGCTCGCCACTCCAGTTGCTGGGTGGAGTTGCTCTACTTCGGAAAATGAGGTTCTGTAAACGAGTTATATTTCCATCATTTCGGAGGAGGACCCAGTCAAACAGTCTCTGTGAGTGGCTGAGACAGTGTTATACAGGAAAGTGACATTCTTCGGGCCAAGTCTGTTACTCCGATTCTCTGTAGTTCTTTGAACCAGAGTTGGTTGACTCCCGACACCAATATGCGATAGCAAGTCGTTCGGCAACCAATCCTCCTAAGATAATGATAAGTAAGGCAACGGCCACAGCGCCTATTGCTCGTTGATATGAGGCTTCGATTGGAGTGCCAAGAACTGCAAGGTCGATGAACCAACTAACTGGTAGCCAACCGATACTTGAGATAGTTGATTCTCCAATATATGATGATTGAATCAATATATAAATAATTACAGTGACGATAAATAAAAGGACACCAAGGTCAATTATGTTTCGAGCAGTGTATCGTGAATGGGCAATCAGGAGTAAGCGGGCAAACCCGACGACGTAGCCGAATACGATTGCGCTTGCGACAAACAGACAGACAGTAAGAGGAATCAGTAGTACAGTTATTGGGGCGAAAAATGCGGCTCCAATGACCCCTGTAAAAATTAATGTTGGAAGGATTAGGAATAACCATGAGCGAAAAAAATCGCCAATGAGCCGGCCGACGACAACTGCTCGTAATGTTACTGAGGTAGCGGACAATCGCTCACGACTAGGATTTGGTCGAAACGAAAGTGCTCGAAGGATAAGGTAGCTCGTACCAAACCACAGAAACGCTACAACTCCCCGAGAATAGCTGGATATTGGGACAGTACTTTCAGTTGAGCGAAGTGCAATTATATAAAGAATTCCGATACCACCAACTCCAATCCCCCCCGCAAAAAAACTGAAAGTCAGAAGCCGTAACCGAATCGGGTTATTCCGTATCGCTTGGATGGTATCAGTGAATTCATCAAGTCCGATACGAACGCTTTGTCGAAGCCAGATTGGAGGACCCATACTTTTTGAATTGCCAGATAACTATTCACTCTTATTTTGTGGATCTGGGTCCCATCCGAGACGTTTTAGAGCAAGTAGACCAACTGTGATAGCGAGTCCTGCAAGCAAGGCATCGAGAACAACATTTATGATAAGAGACGTTCCTTCCAAATCAAGCTGATACCAAGCCATGAATCCTGCGATCACTATCACTCCCAATATTGCGGATATTTCTACGTCTGTGAAGTTGAGTTGGGGCATAGCGTCCAATTAAGTAATGGTCGTGTGTAGTATAAATGATTGTTGTGCTATCACTTGGTGGTCTTCTCTAATGCACCTCGTTGAAGCACGTTGAGTAGCAGGCGTTGTTTGCAAGACCGAAACAAATAATTCCACAGGTTGGGGCAACGGGAACGGTCGCAACGTACGCGACACAGGCAGCGACACAAGCTGCTCCGGTGAGACCTGCCAGAACAGAACAGAGCGCACCGCAGTAGTCGATACAGATACCGAATGAACAATGCACGTGGTTGCTGCCCTCTGCTTGAGTGAGGCTGACATCCGCAGTTGCCGGGTCGATACCGACCGCTTGGAGGTACTGCTGGAACTCCCCGTCTTTTGACAGAGCAACGCGGTAGATGAACTTGTCTGTGGCAGGTACCTCACGAAGGAGATACGCCTTGTCCGTGTGAAGCTCGAATTTCTCAGGACGGTTTTGTAGGTTCTCTTTGAGCTGTCTGAATCGCTTGTTTTGTGCCTCTAGTTTGTCACGAGTTTCTTGAACTAACGGCGTATCACCAACATCGAATTGACTGCCCAGTTGACCGTCAACGACACGCAGTCCGTTATCGATCTGCTTTGATCCGAGAACTTTGACATTCTCGCTGCCGATAGTTTCGTGACTGTGATCGGTTGAGAAGTTGTCTTCTTGGTAATAGTGGATGACGGGTTTGGATGTGTTCTCCGCAGTTCCAAACTGTACACTCACACCTTGGTTATTACCGACTTTGTACTCAACCGCTGCTTCGACCGGAGGGACTCCGTTGAGCGTCTCAGAAACAAGTCGTGTTTGTTTCGATTGACGTGCGTTTGCAATGACTCGATCACGTCGCTTACCTGTTAGCCTCTCAGAGTCGATAGGTGGTTCTGCGACTGTGGTTCCGCTCATTACACCAGTCCCGAGAGTAGCTGCTCCTACAGTGAGCCCTGCTTGTTTTATGAACTGGCGTCGCCTTCGAGCGTTCGTGAGAATTTCCCACGTCTCTGTACATCCGCTCCCCTCACTTGTTGCTTCATTTAGTCTGCCTCGATACTCGTCGAGAGTGGATTCCTCGTCTTCAGTCATGGTATGACACAACATCTGGCACATATTCGGCAATTGTATTCATCTCACTGGCTGATGAATTCTTCATGTGATGGGGGTCACCCCCACGATCTGACCCCCTCCCCCACGGCGTGAGTGGCCCCCGAATCCGCTACAAATGAATCAACCTACTTTACTCTAAGAAGAATTTAACCGTCGCCGGTGTGTGTGACTTATTCGCATGGTCTCCTCAGCCGGCGACGACCTCGGCGCCGTCCTTACCGAACGGCACGCTTACCTCCGCGCCCTCATCGAACACCCTCGCTCGAAGCGTGACCTGGAAGATGAGGTGGATATCTCGCGTTCGACGCTGGACCGTGCTCTCCGCGACCTCGCTGATGCCGACCTCGTCCAGTATGAAGATGGCGTCTGGACCCCCACGCTGCTCGGGTGGTGTAGCTACCGAGCGCAGGAAGCGTATCGTGACCACCTCACGACACTCGCTGACGCAGCCCCACTCCTCGACCACCTCTCGCTCGACGGCCCGGTTGGCTGTGCGTTCCTCGACGACGCTGACGTCTACGAGGCCGACCCGTCGATGCCAGACGCAGTCATCCAAACACTTCTCGATTCCGTTGAGCACGCAACGGAAGTGTGTGTCGCTACTCCAGTCGTCGTGACTGGCTTCGCCGAGAAGTTCTACGACTGCGTACGGATCGGCGACAACTACACGCTGGAGATGATCCTGCCAGCCCAGGTGTTCGAACAGGTTCATACGGCGTTTCCGACGCTCACAAACGAGCTGATGAGCGACGGGAACGTGCGTCTGTATCGAGCGTCGATCCCGTTTTCGTTCGGGCTCTGGATTGCGGATGCGGACGAGGTTGGAATCGTTGTCTTCACCGAGCAAGGGCTGGGTGGCATCTTGGTGAACGATACCGACGACGCGCTCGACTGGGCGACAGACCAGTATGAACGCGCGAAACAGGACGCCGAGCCGGTCTTCCTCCGAGGCCGCCTCTGAATAGGAGAGAACTTACCCCTCCAATTTTTGATTCAGTTCTCGATATTTTGAATAGAAGGCACGCATCAAATCCATCCTCCGAAGTTGTGAGTTCCACAGTTTCGGAGGATAGGCCAGTTTTGGAGTAAATCTGCGTTGGCTCGTGGTTTTCTCGGCGGTCAACGGCCGATATCGAATCGATATAGGCGTAATTCTCGGATAAGCGTGAGAAATTGCGTGGATTCTGGAGATGCAAAGCAGCGTTGCCACTCCCGAACAGCGGACTCAGCGGGAGTCAACCGGTTAGTCGGGCGGGATCAACGCCGAGACGACGATCTCGACGCATTCGCCCGCGGTCAACACGGGCGCATACTCCATCTCGCCATCGACCCCCGCTTTCAGCAGGAAGTCCGTGAGTCGCCAGATATTGTACAAGAGTACCGCGAACACGAAGTAGAACAAGCGAACGCGGTAGTCCTTCGAGGACGTCTTCGCGAGGAAGTCTCCCTTGATGCTCTTGTACTCGTTTTCGATCTGCCAGCGACGACTGTACCGGCGACAGAACGTCTCGGCCTCATCCGGCCCGACTCGGAGATTCGTCGCGAAAACGGTCGTCCCCTCGCCGCTCGTCGACGGCGCGTACAAGAATCGCATCGGGTGTGAGCCTGCTTCGACGTGCACGGACGCCGATTCTACAGCTACATCTTGGTCGTCTTCGTCCATTCGCTCGATTACTTCGCGTTCGGAGCTGGTGACCCGTTTCGGGATGAGGTAGTTCACACCGAGGTTCGAGAGGGTCTGGAAGACACGCATCGAATCAAATTCACGGTCACAGAGGACCGTCTCGATCGGAACGTGTTCCTTCGCCCGTTGAACGAGTCGCCGCACGGTACGATGGATCTGATTCGGCGGGTTCTTATCCCACGCTGAACTCTCGCGCACTGGCTCGACCGCAAGGACAAGTGGGATGTTCCGCCCGATGATCGAGAGGGTCGCAAACTTGAACGCCCGCCCCTCGCCGTCTTTCGTGCCGCTCACCATTGGCATCTCCTCGACATCCCCGTAGTAGGGAACAGTCGTGATGTCGATCGCAGCGGTCACTGGCCGGCGGAACGAGGATTCGGAGGCGATGACCGAGAGTAAGCGATCAGTCGTTTCATTAAACCCATCCACAAGTTCTTCAGGTTCGAATTGTTTGACAGCGCGGAGGTGAGTGTCCCCATGCGGCCCATACTCCTCACCGCGTCGATACTGAAAGCGTGCGGCTCCTTGTGCGGTGCCGCACCGAACCATCCCCATGAAGGTCTGCAACTCGAAGAACTGTGTGTCCTCGTAGGACGCGTTCGCACCACGCCCAGAGTCGAAGTAGCCAAAAGCGTGATCGCGCGCGAGCCGTGTCGTCTGAAGAATTTCGTCCTGGGAGAACAACTCTTCTTTTACTGAGTCTTCCTCTACTGGAGCTTCTTCGACGATCTCCTTCTTAGGGCGCACTTCGTGCGCAGGGATGTCGAAATCATGGACTTCTTTGACGACGAAGTGAGCTGCAGTCTGCACGAACTCCTGGACAGCGTCGTCGAATCGATTCCGCCACGCTCGCGAGAACGCTGATTCGCCGGGCACGCGACTGAAGCCCAAGCTGGAAGCGACTTCGGGGTGCCGCGTCAGCCGTCGAGTGAATGCGGCGTACGACTCACCCGTAATCTCCATGAAAACGAACGAGAGAACCATCGCACGAAAGGAGAGCGGGCCAGGGTGCCACGCCGGATAGCCATCTTCAACTGAATCAATCGAATGGTCTAGGTTCTCGAACGCGGTGACGAGGTCGGACTCATGGAGATCGTTTCGAATGGCTATCCCGAGCTGGTACGCTTCACACAGATAGCGCATTCGCGGACTCTCACGAGAATGCGAACCGCTAGAACCACTCATGCGAGGTACTGAGAAAGATTACAAAATCAACGCTTCGAGAGCTTGGTAAGGGTTTGCGGGTGGTCTGTAACTGAGCGTTTCAGGTCATCACATACCTATGGGCGAGACGGATTGCAGAAATGAAAAAGAATCATTCGTGTGATGGTACCCTCAGCAAGTGATGTTCGGGTTGAACTTGGCAAACTGTCCGTTAGGATTCTCGGAGAATAACCAACCGTGGAGTCCGTAATGGCGTGGTTGGTCTGGGTAGTGGCCTTCCATTGGCCCCTTGAGGGTCATCCGATCTTCCTCACCGAACAGTTCCGGAGGCTCATCGGTCGATTCAGCCGGTACAAACCACTCTGCACCGGCCAGTTCAAGTTCTCCGCTGGTAGTCTTTTGGTAAAAGAGAACTTGAGGTTGGTCGTAGGAGAGCTCCGTAAATTCAGGATTGACAAACGGTTTTCCTAATTTGTCTATACACACATCTAAATTCTGATAACCATCATCTAACGCTTTCTGGGAAGACTGGTACTTCTCCAGAACAGATTTGGTGGTCTTGATGTTCACACCTGAACCGCTTTGGGCATTACTATTCGAAGCATCAGTACATCCAGCAAGGCTAGCAGCAACTGTACTTCCGATAACACGTAGGACGTTTCGACGCTTCATGATTAGAGTATCGTATCGCTGTTCAAAATAATGTTGGAAACCACAAGAGCGGTTTTAGTGATGAAAAGATGAGGGGCGTTACTGGTAAATTAGCACTCATTAGTCATGTAGTCGTTGATCGTTGACACCGCACAATTAGAATACGTAGACACGGATTCTTGTGGAGAACCGGAGTCCTCACACTGAGGGCCTTCGTTGTCAAACATGTAGGTCACGAGGCCGTCCACAGTGTTCACGGAATCTTCCGGGTGTTTTGCACCGTAGATATGTCCCGGTTCCATGCCGAGGTAATGTCGGATACCGATTCCGTTGGTGTCGAAGGAAGGAAGATGACCGCCGGTCGCAGCCTCGTAATCAACGAGAGCCGTTTTGTTGTCCTCGGTCCATCCATTAATGCCACCGACGAAGGCACACCCATAGTAATCGCCATCCCAGTAGTGATCTAGGACGACACACCCATCGTTACTTCCGTAGTAGTCGAAGTTGTTCTTGAGCCACTCGTCAGCCTCCACGAGCCGGTCACCCGACTGTCCGCAGGTAGTGGTAGCGCTGACTGGAACCTCGAGGTTCCACGTGTTTGCTACGGGATCGGTACTGACCTCGTTCCAGACGTTGTTCTTGAACCACGCAGCTTCTTGATCAAGCTTTGACTCAGCGTTACTTCCGTAGTGATTGTAGAAGTCATCCGTGCCGAAGAAATCCCAGATGCAGGTCATTATTGGCACCTCCTCTGACCGAAGAGCGGACCATGGTCGTAATTACGATGCACGACGAACAGATCGCTGTTTGGGACGGATTCGACTTTCATATTGTCTGCTGCGATGTTTCCTTTGAGAATCCCGAGTATCGGATACTCCGGGATGTCCGGTATGACGGCTACCTTCGGCGCTCCGAACAGATCAAGAGTTCCGTTATTTCGAACGGTAAGCTCGGGAGTTACTGTGGTCTTTTCGGTCCCAACGACAGGACGGACTGTGTAAGTCCCCTCATGGCCGGGACGTTTGATCTCTCGTTCTACCGGATCCCCGTATTTCTTGACTGTCACAGTCTGTTCAGAAAGTCCCTGAGTTGCTTCCGACTCCGGGGAAACACGTAGGACTGGATTGCCATCCTGGGACACGACTGCGGTCCCTCCCTCCATCTTGACGTCGAATGTGAATGGAGTGTAACCTTCGACGGGCTGAAGCTGAGTTACGCTTTTGCCGTCGTAGTCGCTCTGCTGGTAGAGCATCTCTGTCTGTTGGAACCCAGTCTGATCAGAGAACCGGGTGATATTCAACGGACTTCGGAGGAGGGCGTTGTGGGGGCCTCGAAGCTCCGCTGGATCGACTCTCAGAAGGAAAAGCCGATTCTTGTGCGTGTACGTGTTTGGAACCGCATTCGCAGGACTAACTCTCGGGATTCGATCTGATGCCGCAGGGTGGTTGATCTTTAGGTCAACCACCGTTTTCTTGCCTTGCTTAAGATCGGATTTACTCCGATCACCCTCCCGAAGGTCGAACATCGGTAAGGTAGCGAACGCGCCGGCCATCCCGGACTTCTTGAGAAAATCACGGCGTGTGTTTTCTCTATTGCCTTTCATTGGTGTAGATTGCTGTGTCATGTCTGTGTCTCCTTTCCCGGTTATGAGTTGGTGTCGGACCCAACTGTGGGCGGACTTCAGTTTCGTTGTTTGAGGGTTGTGCGTGCACGTGGTTGTCATCTGGCATGTGGACACACCACACCCGGCACATAACCGGCGGTTGTATTCATCTCACCGACTGATGAATTCTTCATGAGATGAGGGGTGCCCCCAGTTGATTGTACCCCCTCCCAATCCATACCCCCCTCCCCCACAGGTTGACCCCCACCCCCACACCGTGAGTAAACCCCCGCATCTGCTACTAATGAATCAACCTACTCAGCTATAGGGAGAATTTAACCGTCGCCTATGTGTAAATAGTTAACATGGCTCTCTCATCCGGCGACGATCTCGACGCCGTCCTCACCGAGCGCCACTCCTACCTCCGCGTACTCATCGAACACCCACGCTCGAAACGCGATTTAGAAGACGCGGTGGATGTCTCGCGCTCCACGCTGGACCGTGCCCTGCGCGACCTCGCTGCTGCTGATCTCGCCCGGTATGAAGACGGCGTCTGGATGCCTACGCTTCTCGGGTGGTGTAGCTACCGAGCGCAGGAAGCGTATCGTGACCAGCTCTCTACACTCGCCGAAGCCGCCCCAATCCTCAACCACCTCTCGATCGACGAGCCGATTGGCTGTGCGTTCCTCGATGGCGCTGACGTCTACGAGGCCGACCCATCGATGCCGGACGCAGTCATACAGACACTTCTCGATTCGGTTGAGCACGCAACGGAGGTGTATGTCGCTACTCCAGTCGTCGTGACTGGCTTCGCCGAGGAATTCTACGAATGCGTGAAGATTAGCGAACGCTACTCGCTCGAGATGATCCTGCCAACCCAGGTGTTCGAACAGGTCCATACCGCGTTTCCGACGCTCACGAACGAGTTGATGAACGACGGGAACGTGCACCTGTATCGAGCATCGATCCCGTTTTCGTTCGGGCTCTGGATTGCGGATGCGGACGAGGTTGGAATCGTGGTCTTCACTGAGCAAGGGCTGGGTGGCATTTTGGTGAACGATACCGACGACGCGCTCGACTGGGCGACAGACCAGTATGAACGCGCGAAACAGGAGGCTGAGCCGGTCTTCCTCCGAGGCCGCCTCTGAATAGGAGAAAATCACCCCTCCAATTTTTGATTCAGTTCTCGATATTTTGAATAGAAGGTACGCATCAAATCCATCCTCCGAGATTGTGCTCCGTCCACAGTTTCGGAGGATAGGCTAGTTTCAGGCTGACTCTCCGTCAACTCGTAGTTCTTCTCCCCGATAGAGAATCGAATTTGAACCCTTTCGGGTGCACTATCGGACGGGCGTGAGAAATTGCGTGAATTCTGGCGCTGCCGAGCAACGTCGCCACTCCCGAGAGGTGGACTCAGCGAGGGATCAGCCTGTTAGTCAGGCGGGATCAACGCCGAGACGACGATCTCAACACACTCGCCCGCGGTCAACACGGGCGTGTAGTCCATCTCTCCATCGACGCCTGCTTTCAGCAGGAAGTCCGTGAGCCGCCAGATGTTGTAGAGCAACACCGCGAACACGAAGTAGAACAACCGCACGCGGTAGTCTTTCGAGGACGTCTTCGCCAAAAAAATCACCCTTGATGCTCTTGTACTCGTTTTCGATCTGCCAGCGCCGACTATACCGGCGACAGAACGTCTTGGCCTCATCCGGTCCGACTCGGAGGTTCGTTGCGAAGACAGTAGTTCCCTCACCGCTCGTCGACGGCACGTACAGAAACCGTATCGGATGCGAGCCGGCCTCGACGTGGACGGACGCTGATTCAACACCGACGGGTGGGGGAACTCTCAAGTCTCAGAGAGAAATGGTCCCCGTCCGAAGAATCACGATCATCCTCACTCAAACAGGTCGTCGAAGGCTCCTTTCTCATCGTCGGTTGCTCTGCCTGCGAACATGGCTGGCTGTTCGGGCTCCTTCAGTTCACCCACGTCTACGTCTTCCTCATCGACGTCGAGCGCCTCAGCTACCTTGTCCGGGAGCGCTGGACGGGGGGCATCCTCGTGGCGCTGGATTCGTTTCGGCTTGACTGTGTTCTCATGAATAGCGCGGAGAACGGGGACACCACGGAGGTACTTGAACTCCTCCAGCACCGCGACGCCCCGTTCGGTCAGTCCGTAGAACTTGCTCGGCTGATCTCGCGTTCCCTCGCTCCCCTCATGGGTATACGCCGCGATGATGCCGTGATCGATCAGCTCCCCGAGCTGGTCGAGGATCGCAGACTCGCTTTTCTGGCTGTAGTACCCGAGTTCTGCGAGGGAGGTCAGGTGGGCGGGATGCCCGAGGATTGTCTGGAGGATGTGGTGGCGAGTCTCCTGAGAGAGGAGTTCGTGCATCGCCCGCTGGGCCTCGAAGGGAGCAGTGGGATCGGCCGGGGGCGTCTCGCTCATACACTTACCTCAGCGCCACAGCAGTATAATAGTTCGGTATAACCCAGTGGGCATATCCAAGTTGGTCAAATTCAATATAGCCAAGTTATTTCGGCAGCATTAAGTGACGCTCACACCCACGTCGGCCCGAATGGCTCCCTCCGGGTCGTCTGATGCTGCACGGGTCAAGCAAGCGCTCAACAGAGCGTTGACCGACCCGCTCGAAGTCGACGAACGGAAGGCAGCGATCGAGTTTATCCGCACAGAGTTGCCTGCTTTCCAGGTATCCGGGCGCACGACCTACCTCGTCCTCGGGAGCTACCGCGACGGGTTCGAGCGAAATCTCCGAATCGTTCAGAGTGAACTCAACAAGCGGACCGACACGTTCGCAGCTGTCGTCGGTGATCTCCGTGACCCCGACTTCGCCGACCGATCGCCGTTCGCGGTCAAACTGCATCTGCTGGCCACGTACGCCGACTGGATCGCGGGTGTCTACGAGAAGGAATCTGGCGGCGAGAGCCCCGAACTCGGTGTCATCCATACTCTCTATTTCACAAAGACTCATGTCCTGCCGAAAGATTACGTATGGATGACCGACGGGAACGTGGACACTCCCGACGCCGTTCGACGTGCAGCCCTTGAGATCTACTTCAACAACGATATCGACGCCGAGGACAAGAAAGCCGAACTGGAGGGGCTCTATCACACGGCCAAAGAGAACGATATCAGTATCACGTCTGAGGAGATCAGAGAAACGATCAACGAACGGAGGCAGTCAAACGAATCTCCAGCGACGTATAGTTGGGTTCATCTCAGCTTCTTCCGTGATTTCGAACGCGCCGGGCAGTGTCATCCCTGGTTCATCGATAGCGAGCTGAGAGAGCAGGCGGCTCGCGTTCCTGGTCCCAGTCTGCCACGGTGGGCAGCTGACTGGGAACCGGACGGCGCTCTCTAAGCAAATCGGTCGATATCGCCATTGTCGGAACTCAGAGCTCGTTCACGACGAGTAGAGGAGCGAGAAGGAACGTCCAAGACGGCCTCCGAATCATGCAGCACATGTAGGGACTGTCGCCTTGAGTCACGTTTCGAGATTAGAACTCAATTTCTGCGAAATGAATTTCGCGGAATGCCTTTTCCTCGGATGGCTGACGGAGGATTGGGGGGGCTCTTCACATCAGAAGGTTGACTTACTGCACCAGAAGTTCGTTTCGCCGTCGAACATTACGCTCTGGAATGATTTGGAGCGCAAATGGATGTCCATCGAACGCGAAGAGGTATCCACGAAACCTATCGAAGATAAATACTGAAATTTTTCTTTGTATTCGTTTGGTTCATATTGACGCCCGCCGAAGGTACACTCACTAATGGCCGCTGAGACCGGGCCCACGACGGCAGCCCCTGATGAGGGAGAGCTCGAACAGTACGTTGACCAGCGGCTGTTCGATGACAGTATGGGTGCGCTCGCTGACCACACTGCCCGAAAAGCAGCACTCGGTGACGAGCGGCGCTACGCGATTTTGTTCCTCCTCTGGGAACGGGAGGAAGTCGCTCGGAAAGAACTCGCTGTCGCTATCGACGATGACAGGTACGACCTCAGTCATCACCTCGGAGAACTCGTCGATGCTGGGCTGATTGCTCGGACGGGTGCGCCTGAAGATGCTGACGGGCGACAGACATTCTACACGATCACGCATCTCGGACGGCAAGAGATAGAGTCGGACTATCGAAGCATCACTGGCTTCGATCACTCACAATAAGCTATCGAGCGAAACGGAGGGCTTCGCTGACTGTAGCTGCTCCATTGTTCGAGCGTAAGCGACGAGTAGTCCGTTTGACACCCTTTCGATGTTCTCGCAAGTCTGGGATCACATTCAATCTTGATCTATCTATGTGCCTCAAAGCAATCATCGATTACTCTATGAGTACGTTCAGCCCGCTCGTTTCCTCGGAGAGATACTTGTTTTCCCAGGTCCGCCGCCCCCGAAGTACTCGCCGTGCCTGTGATGTCAGCGTGTAGCTGTTCGTTCGGTCGTCGAGTTTGCCCTTCTTGATGAAACCGTCCTCGACGAGCGCATCGAGATTCGGATACAACCGTCCGTGGTTGATTTCCGACTCGTAGTACGTGTCCAGTTCGTCCTTGATTGCGAGCCCATGCGGTTCATCAAGTCCAGCGAGCACGTACAGGATGTCACGCTGGAAGGCTGTCAAGTCGTTCATCTGTTCTCACTTTGAACTACGGCATCGTAGTCGTTATGACATCGCAATCGGTATTACGACCGATTGCCAACGCTCATGTGGCACGTTCCGAGACAGCGTGCCATCCCGATGACAGCACCCCCTGTCCCACTCCCTTGCAGTCGGCCCATTATCCGCTCCCGACTGTCATCGGGGCTTCTCTCTTCACAGTCGCATTATCGGAATTCGGGTAATACTGCCTGCGATATTGGTTGCTTGTGAGAACCCCCGAATTCGGTCGGTCTGTCTCGGGTGACTGTATCCGACTGATTGTACATCGTCACTCACGACCGTAATCGATACCGGATAATCGTCAATACCTCACTTCGGACTCGGTTATAGAGACCTGAGGGGAATACCTGCGTCTTTAGACGACAGAGGATGTCAGTCAGTGTGAAGCTGATCTGGCGTGAGCCGTGAGAGTCGCATCGCATTCCCGGTGACCGCCGTTGTCATGCCAGCGTCCCCGACGAGGACGGCCGCCCAGATGGGGACGAGGCCGAACGGAACTCCCAGAGCGAGTAGTGCCTTCGCACCGAGGCTCACCCAGATGTTCTGTCGAATGACGCTGTTCGCGTCGTGAGCGAGTTCGTAGAGATACGGCAGCTTCGACAGATCGTCGCTCATGAGGGCAATATCGGCGGTTTCGAGCGCCGTGTCCGTTCCGGCTGCCCCCATCGCAACACCCACGGTTGCCGTTGCGAGTGCGGGGGCGTCGTTGACGCCGTCGCCGACCATCGCGACCCCGTCGTACTGCTCGTCGAGTTCCTTGATCGCTTCGACCTTCTCGTCGGGGAGCAGTTCGGCGCGGAACTCGTCGACGCCCACTTCGGTGGCGATTGCCCGTGCAGTCCGCTCGTTATCACCGGTAAGCATGATGATGTGCTCGACGCCAAGATCGTGGAGGCGCTGGATCGTCTGCTTCGACTCGGGGCGGATCTCGTCAGCCACGGCGATGATGCCCTCGATCTCGGCTTTGGTTCCGACGAGCACGACGGTCTTGCCCTGCGACTGGAGTTCGGGAACGGTCTCCTCGAGGAGGTCGAGACAGTCGTTACGCTCGCACATCTGGCGACTCTTCGTCGTGACGACGCCGCCGTCGGTCGTTGCGTGGACGTGTGACAGGTCGAAGCCCAACTCGTTGAACAGCCCCGGCTTGCCGGCGTAGTGTGGCGTGCCGTCGAGGTCAGCCTTGACTCCTTTTCCGGTGATGCTCTCGAACTCGTCGACCTCGCGTTCCGCGACGGCTGCCTGTTCTGCACGGCCGACGATGGCCTCCCCGATGGGGTGTTCGGACCGCGACTCCAGCCCGCGGGCACACCGGAGGACGTCCTCCTCACTGTTACCGTTCAACGGAACAACATCCGTTACCGTGAGTTCGCCCTTCGTGATTGTCCCGGTCTTGTCCATCGCGATCGCTTCGACCGCGCCCATCGCTTCGAGGTGGTTCCCACCCTTGATGAGAACGCCGTTTTTCGCGGCACTGGTGATCCCCGACACTACGGAGACGGGCGTCGAGATGACGAACGCACACGGACACGCAAGCACGAGCAGCGTGAGGCCGTAGACAATGAACGTCGGCCACGACACCCCGAATAGGAGGGGCGGGATAACCGCCACCAAGATCGCGAAACCGACGACGACCGGCGTGTAGTATGAGGAGAACCGCTCAACGAACTGCTCGCGTTCGGTCTTGTTCGATTGAGCATCCTCAACCATCTGGACGATGCGCGAGAGCGTGTTGTCGCCCGCTTCAGAGGTGACCTCGACCTCGAGATACCCCTGTTCGTTGATCGTGCCGGCGTACACATCGTCCCCCGGTGTCTTGTCGACGGGCACGCTCTCGCCGGTAATGGGGGCCTGGTTGACGGCACTTTCACCATCGAGCACGTCTCCGTCCATCGGGATTTTTTCGCCCGGACGCACGACGACGACGTCACCGACAGCCACGTCGTCGACAGGAACCGTCACCTCTTCACCGTCGCGCTTGACCGTCGCCTCGTCGGGTGAGAGGTCCATCAGTTCGCGCAGCGAGTTCCGGGCGCGATCCATCGAGTAGCGCTCGAGCAGTTCGGCGACGCTGAACAGGAAGGCGAGCGTGGCGGCCTCGAAGTACAGTGACTCCCCGAAGACGAGCCCGGCGATGACGGCCCCGCTGATGGCGATGCTCATCAACAGGTCGATATCGAGATTCAGGTTCCGTGCAGAGTAGTAGCCGTTCCGGAAGATGACCTGGCCAGCGACCCCGATGGCGACGAGGAAGAGGATGTCGGCGATGAATAATTCCCGGCCGACGATCTCAGCCACAAGCACGTTCTGGCTCGTAAGGAGGAACTCGAAAAGGAGCCCGAGGGTGACGAATCCACCGCTGATCCACGTTTTGATCGCCCGCGAGCTGGTCCAGACGCTCTCGCGGTCGTCGGTGGGGCTGTCTCCAGCGTCCGCGTCAGTCGCCGTCGAGTCGGTTACCTCGTAGCCAGCGCTCTCGATAGCATCGACGATGTCCGGTGGTGAGAGGGATTCCGCATCGTACGTGACGACTACCTTTCCGGTGGTTGGCTGGGTATCGTAGCTCGATAGGCCCGAGAGATTATCTAGGGCATTCTCGATTTTCCCTGCACAGGATGGACAGTCCATCTCGGGGACAGAGAACTGGGCGACTTCGCCCTCGCTCGACGATGTCGCGGTTACGTCGTCGGCTCCGTGTCCATCGTGGTCGTGGTCGTGGGATTCATCATCTGACTCGTGTGAATCCCGGCCGGACGATGTCATTACCAGAAGCTAGGCAATGGCGAATTATTAAATTGGCTGCTATAAAACCGCCTCTAAATAAGTATCCTTAGCAATTTTCTGGAGTTGAGTTATTAACAATCTCGCTCCGACTACATCAAGATCCCGTTGTGCTTGTTCGGGAACTGCACCAGAGGGTCCATGTCTCGCGTTGAGAGATACCCATGTATGCTCCGCTGGAAAGCGCTTGCTCTTGGGAGTGCGGTTGGGCTCGTGACGCTCGGAGCAGGACCGTTTATTTCTTTCCCCCAGATGTTCTGTGGGCGGAGTAGTACTGCTGTTGAGTACGGGATTCGTTGGCGGGTTTGTCGCCGGTCGGTTCCTGAGTGACGGGTGGCGAACAGCTGCCGTGCATGGCGGCAGATGCCAAGGCGTAATCAGCGAGTCCCGGGATGAGAATCGTCGCGACGACTGTGAGCCCGAACTGTGCTTCCTTGGGGGAGCATCATCGGTGATGGTTTGCCCGGTATTCGCCATGTTTGACGCCGAGGGCGAGCGACAGGACGCCGAAGACGACGAGGCCGACGCTCACCATCGCAACGGTACTCGTACTCATCGGACTCATCGCCGTGCCGCCAACGAGAACGGCGAGCAGGATAATGAACGCGATTGCGGTTGTCGTCGTGTTGAATTCCATGTGTGTTGTAGTGATCTCAATCAGATGTTGTTTCTGTCGATTCGGTCGTCGCCTTCGAATCTCGGGCACGTGTCCGGATGAACCCCACCCAGAGGAGTGCACCGAGGAGACTGAGGACGCCGGCGATGGCGATCGACTGTCCGCGAACCGTCGTCCCGGTCTGATTCTGCAGTACCAACGTAATCCCAACGCCGACTAGTGCAACTCCTTGCACCCCAGCCGCACGCGCAGGTCGAGAAACATACCCTGCTTCCGTCAGGATTCCAGCAACCGATCCGACGAACAGCAGCAGTCCCGCGACAGATACTGGACGAAGTCCAAGAACCACGCCAACCTCAGAGAGTGCTAAGCCGAGTGCAACGAAGGGCGGCCATGGGCTAGTCCCGGTGAACTGGTCGCCGGAGTCGCAGTCATCACTCATCGGTGGTTCGTCCGTCAGCCCCGAATTTTATCTGTTGATGATGAGGCGAGGACATCTCTTTCACGTTGGGTTGTAGAGTACTACGTAGCCTCTGCATGTTAAGTGTCGTTATTTTCTGTTGTGGGTTGGAGGAACAAGACATTGACCCGTCCGACGGCGTCGAAATCACGGAGGCGATACACTAATTCTCGGATGCGTCCTGCCGGACCGCGACAGAAAATCGTTTCCAGACACCAGTCACCGTGCGTGTGGTGAGTCGTCTCGATCACGTCCTGAAACTCGTGTTGAACGGTATGGAGTTCGCCGATAACGAGCGTGTGTTCGTAATCGAACGCGAGGGCCGCTGTAGCGTCGCCTGATACTTCCTCCAGTTGTCTATGCCGTTCGACGTATTCCTGGATGGCTTCTCTGACGGCCCGTGACCGCGACTCTAGCCCCTCGGCTTGCCATGTCTGGTCGAACGTTTCGAGGACATCTGACGGAATGTTCAAACTCGTCCGCATATCCATATGTGGAACTGCGTGGTTGAAAGCTCTCGTTATTACGAATCCCTGGATTCAAACATAACAACCGTCTTCAGCGGCTCGTTCCTCCATCAGGTAATGGCAATTGGTTCGGGTGTACTCATCGGTGTGATTGCGATGGGACTCTTTCACGGGCTTGAGCCGGGACACGCATGGCCGGTCGCCGGCGTCTACGCGCTCAATCAGCGGCGCAAATGGCTCACGGGGCTGGCCGGTGGGCTGCTCCTCTCGATTGCCCATATCCTCGCCTCGAGCGCGCTCGTGCTCGTGTTCATCCTCGTGAGCACGCAGATCGATCTCTCGCCGTTTACCACGCTGATTCGTGCTGGTGCGGGTGTGTTGTTGCTCTATCTCGGCTATCGGCTGTACACCCACGGACACGATCACGACCATGGTGGCTATTCTCACCACGAGTCCAGCGACGGCCACGGGGATGATTCCGAAGGAGCACATGACCACAGCCACGAGCACGATGAGGGATTCGCGTTCGATGCAGACGCTGACGACGTCTCCCAGAGCGCCTTGTCAGCGTTTCAGGTTGGCGAGAATAATGGCTTGCTCGGGTTCGCTGGCTTCGCCTTCCTCATCGGATTCGCCCACGAGGAACAGCTTGCCCTCCTGAGTTTCTGTGCAGGTGCTGGGAACTGTCTCACCCTGGTGCTCGTCTATGGTGTCGCCGTCACGGTCTCGATTACAACGATGGTGCTTTTGACAGTACTCGCGTACAACCGGGTACAGGGACGCGTTGAGAATATCGACGAGTACCTGCCGCTAGCGAGTGCAGTGATCCTGTGGGTGATCGGGGGCGTGTTCCTGCTGGATGCGGCCGATCTAGTGCAATTCCTCTGATATGAGTCACACGTCAGTATAGACGACAACGAAGTGGTTCTCTATTTCATCTAGTACCTCACACGACGCTGTGGGAGGCGTCGTCTGTACCAGTCATTGGTGGTGGTTTGTCTGCCCGGTCAGGACCGCCACCGTCGCGTAGCTGCCAGGCCGAGTAGTGTCGATATGAGTATCACCAGGATACCACCAGCTACGATCGGGACGTCTGGCAGGCGACTAGGTGGCGTCTTGAGCGCGTTGTCGTTGTTGCCTAGTGTCCGACTCGCTGTCGCAGTCGAATCGGTGTCGGCCGGCTGCGTCGTTGCGAGTTCCTCAGAGGGGACGAGCTGGCTACCTCCACTCCAGTCGGTCAGGTATGCATAGCAGGCTTCGGTCCGACTCTCGTCGACACCTGCGCTGCCTGTTAGCTCGTGGACACCGGTCGCATTTAGCTGGCGAGCGGTCGGTGCTGTCGACCCGTCGCCAGTGCCAATTCGCTCGGCGTCGTAGGGCTGCCACGGCGCGTAAAACTCCCAGACGACGTCACCCTGTGGAGTCACTTCGAGCAAGCGGTCACCGCGGCGGTCAACGACCAACGTGTTCCCGTTGGGGAGGCGGTCGGCGTCACGAGGCTCGTTTAGCCCACCACCACGCAACACCCAAGTGCGGACCCATTTGTCGTTCTCCCGAGAATACTCGACGACACGGTCATTGCGACTGTCGGCGACGATGACTGTGGCCGTCCCATTCTCGCCCTCAATGTAGTCGGGATTATGCTGTTCGAACAGGATATCGCGGTTATCGTCGTTGCCGAGCGTCCAGCGGATCTCCTTGGTCTCGCGGTCGATGGCAACGACTTGGTCGAAGTTGCGGACCGACACCATGAACACGCCAGGTCGGATCTGGTCAATGTCGTTGTTGTGCGTCCAGTCGCCACCGTACTCGCCACCACCCTCCTTCGGGAAGGCGGTAGGATAGTCGTCGAATCGGTACTCCCAGACAATCTCCTCACTGCTGAGGTTGTAAACGATGACGCGGTCGTTACCGTTCCGGCTCATGTCGTTTAGAAGCAGTTCGTCACCGTTGATCAGGTCGGCATCGTGGGAGTCCAGTACATTCGGGAATCGCCGAGTCGAGACGTGTTCGCCGGTCGTAGCGTTGAGTTCCTCGACGATCGAGATGCCCGGTTCGGTCGTCGACAGCAGCAGGTTGTCGTTCGCCAGTCGCTCGATATCGTAGACCCACCAGCGACCGTTCGCCGAGTCGTTGTGGACGCCAACGACTTCGCCACTTGGGCGAATTCCCACGAGCATCGCGGCGGTTTTCTCACCGCCTCGGGCTCCTTGAATCGACAGCAGAGTCGTCCCGTTTGGGCGGTCAGTGACCGTCCCGACACAGGGATTCCGGGTGACTTGCGAAGCGTTACCAACGGCGGTGAATCCTGTGTTCTTCGGCTCTGTCGGACCCCCTGGTCGCGCTGTGGAGAGCTGAGTGATTACTGGCGCGAGCACGAGAAGCAACAGGAGGAGCGAAACGAAGCCTGCATGACCGAATCTGCGGGGCATCTGAACGAAGGTTGCACAACCCCTCATGTTAACTGTTGTTTTTCCAAGTGGGTACTGAATACACCTCGGGAAATGACTCGAAGATCAGTTTTCAGCGGTTCGTGAGATTCACTACGGCTGCATGGATGCCCTGGCGGCGATAGACGATCTCCGCGAATCCCCATCCTGCGAGGAGGAGTCCCACGAATCCTGTGCTCGCGAACGCCCAAGAATCCATCCAGACCGGGCGAATCTACGGCGTGACGTGCGACCAGCGCTCAGCCGCAGACGACAGTTCCGCTTCGAGGGGTGTCGCTGTTACGAGACTGGCAAGCCACTGCGAGACCGTCTGCTCCTCCCCTGTTCTGGGAGCCAGGCCAACGCTGCCCCTCACGCCGTAGTCTCCGGTGAGGTTCTGGTCCCTCATCGTCGGCCCGCCCGGGTCGTCGCCGAGCTGCATCCGTTCGGCTTCGTACGTGCCCCACCGCAGGTAGAACTTCCAGATGACCTCTCCGTTAGGAGTCACCTCCATAACTCGGTGGTTGAGTGTGTCCGTGACGAGCGTGTCGCCGTTCGGGAGCCGGTCGGCATCACGAGGCCAGCTCAGCGACTTGCCCGAGCCCAACGTCTAGGTTCACGTCCACGTCCCGTTGGTCTTCGCGTACTAGACGACTCGATCGTTCTCGGTGTCCGCGACCAGTACGGTCGGCGTCCCGTTCTGTCCGCGTAGGTACTGGGGGTTGCGCTGTTCGTACAGCATCTTCAGATCACCATCGGATCCCAGTCGGCGCTCGATTTCGTTCGTCGACCGATTGACGACGATGACCTGATCGAAGTTCCGGTTGGAAACCAGCTATTCGCCCCGGGCGATCTTATCGACGTCGTTGACGTGGGTCCAGTCGTCAGCATACGTGCCGCCACTGTCCGAGGAGTAGTGGCCACGAAACCGCCACTCCCAGGTGATCCGATCGGACGTCCGGTTGTAGATGAACACTCGATCGTTGTTCTCGCCGGCCGATTCGTTGTAATTACGCATGTTCGCGACCAACAGCTGGTCACCATTGATTACGTCTACGTCGTGCGTGTCTTCGAGGTCGAAGCGCTCGGACCAGGTGACCTCGTCCATCCGTGGATTCCACTCGTAAATGATTGTCTCGCTTGGGTTGACACCCGTGATGAGCAGATCGCTCCCGTTTATCGGATCGACATCATAGAACCACGATAACTCGAGAGCCTCACCATTATGGACTCACTTGATCTCTCCGGCAGGTCCCACCCCGACGAGTCAGGCTGGCTTCTTCCCGCTGGCCCATCCAGATAGTTTGAACCCCTGGACGGAGATGACTGTCGTTCCGTTCGCGGGGTCTGATATCGTTCCGGCTTCCAGATCCTGTGGTTCGCTCGTCAACGCACCAGTTCCAGCGGGAACGAGGAGAAGGACGATGATCGACAGCGTCACGAAGCGAAGAACCAACCCCCTCGATCTCGCGGGGTACTCCAGCTGCATGTCTCGACACACCCTCACGCCGAGTATGAAACTTCTCACATCACCCTGCTCCGTTCGCTCGTCGGGCATTTTGGTTTCGCTTCTTGGCCACGCAGCTCGAGAACGGACGAGACTCTCTTCCCCGAAGCGTATCGGCGCTCATGCCGTCAATCGGACTGGCCTCGATCCTATATCCTAACCCACGCTCCGTAGAGGCGTACCAGTGACTGGGTCGTAGGCACACACACCCGTATGAGTGATTCGATCTTTCGAACGGCCGTCGTCGCCCATCTTCGCTGGAGTGCCTCTGGTTTCGATACTGGTTTCTATCCGGGACTCCTCTCGTCCACGTCGACACATGCCAGAACAGACGCCCGGTCCTCGACTGAGAGCGTTGGGAGCGTCGATCGGGTTAGCTCTCGGTGCCTTCATCGTCGGAAATATCGTCGTCCTCGGGACTGGCATCGCACTCGAGACGCTCAGTGTTCCGGTCTTTTCCCGCCCAGCTCGCATGATCTTTCTGAGTACGGTCCTGTTGCAGGGCGTGACGTTCGGCGGTATCGCACTCGTCTACCTTCGTATTCGGGGGATTGGTCTGGACTTCGTCCGCGTTCGGTTGCCGACTCTCCGCGATCTCGTCGTCGTTGTCGGGGGCTCTCTGGTCCTACTGTCGCTCCTCGTCGTAGTTTCGATACTACTCTCATTTTTAGAAATCGAATCCGCACAGAATCAGATTATCGAGCTCGGTCAGCAGAATCCCCTGGTTTTCCTCATACTGGTCCCACTTTCTTTCTTGCTGGTGGGTCCTGGCGAGGAACTCCTGTTTCGAGGACTCATTCAGGGTCGACTAGGGGAATCGTTCTCTACGTGGCAAGCGATCGTGCTTGCCAGTGGAATCTTTGGCATCGTCCATATCACGTCGCTCGTCGGGCAGGGGAAGTTCGTCTACATCGGAGTCGTCTTCGCGCTCGCGCTCGTGCTCGGAGCGACCTACGAATATACGGATAATCTGGTTGTCCCAGCCCTCGTCCACGGCGCGTACAACGCGGTGCAGTTCGGTGCTGCGTACCTCATGGCGACTGGATTCCTCTGAGCACGTCTCCCGATAGGGTCGCAGACGGTGACCGTTCGTTCCCCATCGTTGACAATCTCACCGATGACGTACAGTTGGCCGTCGAGCGCGACCGACGTCGTCTGTGTGCGCCGGTCCGGTATATCGGGGCTATGCTCCCACGTCACCAGAACTCGCTCGACATGAATGTCCTCGCCTCTGAGTTGCTCTTCGCAGAGCCCGTCGGGGAATCGGTAGCTGGCGGCTGTCCTGACCAGCCCGGTCCTTGACAGCCACCTAGGGGCGTGAGGCTCATTGCGGCACCGTAGGGGAACTGCAGTCGATTGATGCTCATGCGTCTCGGTATCGTATCGATCCTAGGCAGGTCTCGTGACATCCTCCCCGGCCTTCATTCAGGCCGGGATTCCCTCCTTGTAGAAAGATGGCTACCCATGTCTCTCGTTTGAGTGATTCTTGCAGCAGGCCACTCTCCCGTTTCCCAGTCGTTCCCTCGGTATCGATTCGCCCCGTCTATAGACTGTCTTAGGGGGCAGATGACGTTCGAACGAAAAATTCGTCGGGACGGTTGACAGACTTAGGTCTCGCCCGCTTATGAACCGTACAATGAGCGATCCCGACGCAGTCCTTCTGGCGGGGGCGAGCGGCGATACCGGTCGGGAAGTGCTGACCATCCTGGCGGAAACTGACATCACCGTGCGGGCCCTCACTCGTTCTCGGGAGAAGGGCGAACGGTTACGTCGCTCGGGCGCCGACGAAGTTGTCGTCGGTGATCTCCTGAATCGGGACGATGCCACACAGGCCGTCGAGGGCGTGGACGCTGTCCTGACTGCTGTCGGGACGCATCCATCAAAGGTATTCTTCGCGGACGAGTTTGTCGACGGTCGCGGGAACGTCAACCTCGTCGACGCGTCGGTGGATGCCGGCGTCGAGACGTTCGTCATGGAGTCGTCACTGGGCGTCGGTGGAGACCGCGGGAGTATCATGGCTCGCACGTTCCGGGTGTTCATCGGGCCTGTGATCGAGGCGAAGACGCGTGCCGAGCGGGCGATCCGGGAGTCCGGACTCGAGTATACTATTTTCCGTCCGGGGATACTTACCGGGAACTGGGTCATCGGTGACGTGCGAGTGGCCAATGCTGGAACCGGACTGTGGGGAATTGTATCCCGCAGAGATGTGGCTCGGATGATGGTCGCCGCTCTCGAAACGCCAGCGGCAACGGCTCGAACCTTCGAGGTGGTCAGAAACCCGCTGCTCCGTGATCGTGGGCTCGATATCGAGTGGCAATTCTCACATCGCTAGAACCTCGATGAGAGGAGTAAACGCATCTCGACGGTCGCCCTACGTACGAAGCTCAGAGAGAGTGGCCCGCTCCGCCTGCTTCACTCATCGCGCCGCTTCGAAGTATCCGCCTTCCTGAGGGTCAGTCGTCAGCTTCGCCCGTCTCGATTGGAGCGCCGACGAGGTTGCCCCATTCGGTCCACGAGCCGTCGTAGTTGATGGTATCCTCGTAGCCGAGCAGCTCGTGAAGCGCGAACCATGCGACCGACGAGCGCTCGCCAATCCGGCAGTAGGCGACGGTGGTGCCGTCGCCGTCGATGCCCCTTTCGGCGTACAGCTCCTCGATCTCCTCGCGGCTCTTGAACGTCCCGTCGTCGTTGGTGACGGCGGCCCACGAGATGTTCTGTGCCCCAGGGATGTGGCCGCCGCGCTGAGCAGTCTCCTGCAGTCCGGGCGGGGCAAGAATCTCGCCGGAAAACTCCTCGGGCGAACGGACGTCGACGAGTGGAAGACCACGGCCGATGGCGTTTTCCACGTCTTCTCGATAGGCGCGGATGCTCTCTCGCGGGCCGGAGGCGGTGTACGTCTGCGCCGAGAAGGACGAGACCTCGTCCGTGGTCGGATAGTCGTTGTCGAGCCAGTAGTCGCGGCCGCCGTCCATGAGCTTCACATCATCGTGGCCGTAGTATTTGAACTGCCAGTAGGTGTAGGCAGCGAACCAGTTGGAGTTGTCACCGTAGAGCACGACCGTCGAGTCATCGGTGATGCCGTGGCTGCCCATCAGGTCCTCGAAGTCGTCCTTCGTGAGGATGTCTCGCTGGGTCTGGTCCTGCAGTTGGGTCTCCCAGTTGAAGCCGATTGCGCCGGGTGCGTGCGCCTCGTCGTACGCTTCAGTGTCCACGTCGACCTCTACGAGGCGATACTCGGGGTCGTCACTCTGGAACTCATCAAGATGCTCCTCGACCCAGTCGGCCGAGACGAGTACGTCCTTGGCATAATCGCTCTCGCTCATACACGAGGATCGTTTCCACGCATCTGTAATACGTCTACCGGAATGATCCCCTCTTCACCAAGTGTCATCCTCACCGATTCGGTGCGGACATTACTCGGGGTCCTCCGGGTCAGCGACCTCGGTTGTTTCGGGCCCCGACAGATCTAACGGCCGTATCCAAACGTACCAGATGATCAAGACGATCTGTCCGTATCCGAGTATCCAGACACCGGTTGCGAGCATTTCGTAACCCATCTTGGTCAACGTATTGTCGATCAACCCCGTGAGGATGAACGCTCCGAACAGAACGAATGCTAAGCGCCGCTTGCTGGTAATGTCTATTGATATCATCTCTCTTGTGTTATGCAGTAGTTGAATAGTGCCCCTCCTAAATGGTGGGATGGAAGCCATTTCGTTTCGGGCACCATCTTTCTCTGAGTCAAGGTTTTCACAGCTATATGCGTGTGAAACACCGTCCAAGTTCGTTTCGTCACGCAACAGTTGTTTCGGTTAAAGGCGGCCAAGGCTCCCACAAGTGCCAGTCCACCATCGATTCCTCCGGTTCTCTTCACACCATTTTCGGGCGGTCCATCGGCCGGTACCGTATCCAGAATCTCACACCCCCATAGTTACCCGCAGCATTCCACGGACACCCTGCGGGAGCCCGACAGCGGTCGCAACGAAGAGGATGATCCAGCTCCAGCGGGACGTGAGGTCCTCGTCTCCGGAGCCGACGGTCCAAACGATCAGCGCGACCGCTGCGAACTTGAGCAGGAACGTCGATCCGGAGAAGTTGGTCGCCTCGTAGACGACTTGGGTGATGAACAGCTTCGGCGTGTATCCGAAGAAGGTGACGCCGAGCAGGTTCTGGGCGGCGTCGAGCATCTGGCCGAACACGAGCAGTAGCGTTAGTGGGTGCTGGAGGTAGCGACGGTCCAACCGGTCACCTGTAAGATAGAACCCGGCGACGAAGAGCGCGGCGATCCCGACGGTCGCTACCGGAACGAGTGGGCGGAAGGGTCGTCCCGACCCGAGACCGAACGAGAGGGCGACCACGACCCCGGCAATCGACCAGACGGTCCCGACGGTTCCACACGCGAGTGGAACGGCGTGTTCGCTGTCGAAGTGCTGACGGAGAAGAACCCCGATAAGGAGTGCGGCGGTGGTGATCGCAGCGACGGTGAAGTAGATCGGTGGGGTGATGAACAGCAAGTTGAGTGGCCGGAACAATAGCTCCGCATCTTCAAGTGCGCGCATCACCCCTCCGGCAACGAGTATCGGGGCGAGTCCGTATGCGAGACCGACGTCGAGGTCGATATCGAACGCAGTGAAGAACTCCCGCACGCCTGGGAGCGCGTACAGCATGATCGTCACGTAAGTAATCGTGTTCACCGGGTTGTAGCCCTTGACTGCACGAATCCCCTCGTGAGTCACCGGTTCGCCGGCGCCGTCCGCAACGACCGGCCCCCAGAGGTACTGCCAGATGTATCGGTCGTAGACGAGTTCGGGGACCAGTGCGAGACCGAGGACGACGAGGCTAACCGGCGCGAGCAGATACAGGAGCCACCACGAAACCGTGCCCGTCGGTGGTAGCCGGGCCTCTATGTGATTCGATACTGATGATGTCATGGATTCCCAATTTTCACGTCCTGCAGCAGGGAGATGTGAGATGTGACACTCTGACCCTCGTACTCTTGATACCGACTCGCTCCTCCTATTCTTTTCGGATGCTTGGTCGGTGACGTTCGAGACCCCATGTTCTCAAGTCTGTCCCCTGAGTCCTATCGATATGAGCGAGCCAGCAACATCGGTTGTACGCGTCGACGTGGACGCTCACCGATCCCTTCTCGAAGGGCTCTTGGCCGAGTATCACAGGTGGATGGAGACGGTGGTCGGCCGCGAGACAAGGGTGTCCTACGACGCCGACGCGCGCGTCGACTCCGACCTTCGGGACGTACTTGATCCCGCGATGGCTTGTCTCGGCTGGCTCGCCTTTCGAGGAGATACCCCGGCCGGGTGTGTCCTCTTCTACGGCGTGGCCGACGACAAGGCCGAACTCAAGCGGCTGTACGTTCGGCCCGCTCACCGAGGTCATGGACTCGGACAGGCCCTCACAGAGACCGTCGTTGATGTGGCCGCCGGACGTGGCTACGGGACTCTCGCTCTTACCACGCCGCCGTGGAGCGATGCAGCGCACGCGCTGTACGACTCGCTCGGCTTCGAGCGCACGGGGCCATACCCGGAGACGCGACTCCCCGAACAGTATCACGACGATGCGATTTTTATGCAGCTGGATCTCACTGACTGGGCCGACTAGCAGGTCTGATCATTCGACTACCAGCCTCAGAGCCACCGGCGAACGCTGTCGCGGTACTGGTGGAACTCATTGCCGAATGTTGCTTCGAGATACGCCTCCTCTCGTTCGATGACTCGGTCAAGATACCAGAGAAGAGGCACGAGCGTCACCAGTGGCCACAGCGTGTCGAGAAGCAGGCTTGCTCCGACGTACGCTAGGCTCTGGCCGAGGTATATCGGGTTCCGGCTGTATCGGAACACGCCTTCGGTGAGGAGTTCCGGTGATTCGTCGTCGTGGGCTGGCGTCGTCTCGATGCGTCGCATCGCAAGGATCGCACCGACGAATAGGGCAACGCCTACGATGACTAACAGCACACCGATCGGGAGGTTCCGTGGCTGGATGACGGTTCCAATATGTGCGATTCGATCGAGACCGATACCGACGACGAACGCGATGAGAGCTAACATCGGAGATGGTGCGAGGATCTCCCCAGGTTCCGCTCTCCCGTGTTCTGGCTCGTGACCAGAACCTGGCTGTTCGGTCATAATGGGTATGTCCGTTCGGACCCACTAAGGATATTCGCTCGCGGGGTATGTTTCACTCCGGGGGTGTCTCACGAACCAGTAGAATCCACCTATCCGGCGAGGCGAAGCCCTTCCCATCCGTAGATGTGGTTCAACATCAGGTAGGTAACAATGCCCAGCGCGAGGCTCACGGACCACGTCGCGACGGCTGCCTTCCCGACGCGTGGGTGAATGGTGTCACCGAGTTCGGTCGGGGAATAGCTGAGTCCGAGGACGACGGCGTGCAATACCACGGGGACGGCGACAATCGAGAGTAGGATATGCACCGCTAGCATCCCCCAGTACGCATACGTGATGAGTGTGGCGAACTCCGCGAGGAACTGGCCCTGGCTGACGACGAACTCTTTCGTAAACCCGCCGGCCTGCTTCCAGATGTAAACGACGAGGAAGAGCAGGATAAGCGCGAACGATGTGAGCATCGACCACTTGTGTTTCTGGACGTCACCGCGCCTGATGAACAGCCAGCCAGTGATGAGCGCGGTGAGCGCGGCCGTGTTGATGACCGCGATAAGGTCACCGAACAGGATTACCGTGTCACGCCCCAGTTCGGGGAACGGAACAAGCCCGACGAACGATCCGATGACGACCACGTAGCCGATTATACTCAGTACAGCCGTCACCACGCGCGGATGGGTGCGTGTGCGCTTCCGAACGGTCTCAGCAATCGCCATGGTGGTCCATCACAGTGGAGGGTGAATGGTTTTACGGTGGGTTCTTGACTGTTTGTGAATGGTGGGAAGATAGGATTGAGGAACGGCTATCACTGCGGTTCGCAGTCTCGGATTCGGGTAGACCTCTTTTGAGCCGGCAGGCATTTGTGGATTCCGGAGGTTCCACCCGATAATGGCAAGCAGTAAATCCGTCGTCATCGCCGCGCTTGTCGCGAACGCCGCTATTGCGGTTTTGAAATTTATCGGGTTCACACTAACAGGGAGCCCGGCCATGCTGTCGGAGACGTATCACTCCATTTCCGATACGGGCAACCAGGTATTCCTCCTTGTCGGAATCCGGTATAGCGAGAGGACGGCGGATCGAGCCCATCCATTCGGATACGGGAAAGCGCAGTTCTTCTACCCGTTTCTGGTATCGGTACTCCTGTTCGGTATCGCTGGCTGGGAGTCAGCCAAACAGGGCTTCGAGGCGATCCTCAACCCGCACTCACCGGGCACCGGAACAGCGACCATACCGTTTACGACGATCAGCTTTGACGCCGTGTTCGTCAATTACAGTGTCCTGCTAGGTGCGATTCTCTTCGAGTACTTCGCGCTCCGGAAGGCCTACGCTGGTCTCACCCGACAGATGCAGGAAAATGACTGGGAAAGTCTCTGGGAAGCGTTTCAAAAGACCAGCGACGTAACGACGCTCACCGCGTTCACGGAGGACACGATTGCAATGGCCGGTGCCGGGCTTGCCCTGTTTGGGGTCTTCCTCTCACGACAGACTGGAAATCCGATCTTCGATGCTGTCGCGTCCTTCCTCATCGGGCTCATGCTGATGGGGTTTGCGATCGCGTTGGCGTGGGAGAACAAGCGGCTCTTGCTGGGCGAGAGTCTCCCTGAAGCGGACGAGCAACCACTCCGAGAAATCATCCGATCGACTGCTGGCGTTGAGCACATTGACGATTTTCGGACGGTGTATTTCGGCCCAGAGGAGGCGGTTCTCACCGCCGACGTCAGCTTCACGCCGAACCTAGACACGGTCGAGATGGACACCCGAATCACTGAGATGGAGGATGCGATCATGGAACGCCAACCGAGCATCACGAAAGTCTACATCGAACCCGAGCGGTAGCCGCCATCGTCCGGTGAGGAACGAACCTGCTACGACCACGGGTTCTGTTTCCCGTGAAGTCCGCTTTTGTGCCTCTCGATCACGGCATTTATACTGGTCAGCGAGGCGAATACCCCGACCCACCGTGGTCGGGGATGAAGCCGACAACTCGTGATACAAATCATTAAGTGAATATATCTCTAATCAAGAGACAGCGATGGAATACAGTCACCGCTACCATGCCTACCCGACACAGGAGGTAGCGGATGAACTGGAACACCATATCGACGTTCATCGCCAACTCTACAACCACGTCCGATGGGACTACGAGAACAGCCCAGAGGACGACAAGCCGAGTGAGTACGGCCAGAACAACAAACTCCCCAAGTGGAAACGCAAGTGGCCGGTGTTCAGCGAGTTGCACTCGAAAGCCGCACAAGCCACTGTCGCCCGTTTCCACCGCAACCTCTCGAACCTTCGCAAGAAGAAAGAGAAAGGATACAAGCTTGGTCGGCTCAAGCGCCAAGAACCCACAGAGTATCGGAGCGTGACGTACAGTCAGTCTGGTTTCGACCTCGATGAAAAGAGGGGCCACGACAAGTACGCATACGTTCGCTTCAGCAAGATTGGATGGGTTAAAATTCGATACTCTCGACCGATTCCCGACAACGCCACCATCAAGGAAGTCACGTTCAAGAAGGAAACGACCGGCGAGTGGTTCGTCTCCTTCGGGTTGGAAACCGACGACGCCAACCTACCCGAAAAACCCGATGTGGACTCACTTAATACAAGTAACAGCGTTGGGATTGACCTCGGAATCCTGAACTACATCCACACGTCTGATGGGAAGACCGTGGATTGGCTCGACCTCGAAGACGACTACGACCGTCTCCGGCGTGAGCAACGCAAACTCTCACAGAAGGAGAAGGGGTCGAGAAACTACGAGAAACAACGTCTGAAAGTAGCCAAGGTGAAGCGTCGGATTCGTCGCAAAGTGCTGGATTACCAGCACAAAATAACGACGTGGCTCGTCAGAGAGTACGATGCCGTGTTCGTGGAAGACCTGAACGTCCAGGGGATGCTTCAGGGCGATGGGAACGCTCGCAACAAGCAGGATGCGGCGTGGCGACAGTTCATCACGCTCCTCAAATACAAGGCCGACTTGCACGGCTGTCACGTAGTTCAGGTTGAAGCGCGAGGGACAACGAAGGAGTGTGCGTCGTGTGGCGTGGAGACGGCGAAACCCGTCTGGGTCCGTGAACACTCCTGTCCGAGTTGTGGGTTCGAGACGAACAGGGACGCAAATGCGGCGATGAACGTCCTCAAGAGAGGCTTTTCTGAACTAGGGCTGGGATGGCCCGAATCAACGTCCCCAGAAATCGCAGATTTCTGGTGTGCGAACGAATCGCTCCGCGATTCGTTAACGCCTGTGAAGACTGTGACCGCTACGGACACCGCTGATTTCCAGCGCGTGTCTGCAAGTCACGTCCTCGAAACAGGAAGCCTGCCCTCGTGAGAGCAGGATTCCCCGCGCCACCGTGCGCGGGGTAACATTCAAGCGCCGAGGTTTCCTTGGTACAGGGTAGCAGAGATTCAACTGGCTGTCGCCGTTCTGCCCACTACACACGATGCCAGCACGATATCGCTCATGAGCACGAGATTCTCCACTGACCGCTGGGCTGAGCTTGTCACTGGCACTGAGAAAGAAGCGCAAGCGGTGTCTGTGTGGCCGCGTCGACTCACGCTCCTCGCCGGACTCGTGTTGATAGGGTCGTTCTTGAGTCCCCTGTATCATATCACCGATGTCGTCGGCGGTGTGGGCTGGCTCGTGCTCGCTGTCGCGAGTGCCTTCGGCGTGGGCACGATTGCAGCACGTGTCCTTCCAGCTAAAATCGGTCTCGGAGTTGGAGTGTTCCTGTTCGTCCTCGGACTGGGTGGCTATCTCTGGGCGATTCCCAACGCGTATGTCGCGCTTCTCTCCTTTCGACTCCTCTCGGATTTGGTGGTACTCGTCCTGGGTGAGCTATCGGTGTTGCAGATCGTCCGAGCGGATCTGTGGGCGATTGCAATTGCCCCCGCACCGGTGTTCGGGACGTGGTATTTATTAGTCCGACGTCGATATGATCTGGCTGCTTGGGTTGGCGGTCTCACACTGCTGTTCTTTGTGCTCACGGGCGATGCGAGTGAGGCGCTCACACTTGTTGGAGTGGCGGGTGCGATGGGCGTCCTCGGGTTCGGTTCGCTCGATCGCGCGGGAGCGTCGTGGCCACAGATACGGGAGATCGGGCTCGTACTCACAGCCGTGATCGTGGTGTCACGTCTCGCTTTACCAGTGACTGCTCGACTGACGACCTCTCCATCCGATTCTCCTGTTTCAGGATTATCTGGTTCGTCGCAGACACTGACCCTTGAGGGGAGTCTCATCAACGCTCCCGACCGGGTGGGCATTCTGGGAGGTATCTCTCTATCACCGGAGGTTCGATTCACCGTCACAGCTGATAGACCGGCGTTCTGGCA
Organism: Haloferax sp. S2CR25; assembly: GCF_031624535.1. Taxonomy (NCBI): domain Archaea; kingdom Methanobacteriati; phylum Methanobacteriota; class Halobacteria; order Halobacteriales; family Haloferacaceae; genus Haloferax; species Haloferax sp. S2CR25. The sequence goes on along the minus strand of NZ_JAMQOO010000003.1, from coordinate 16,386 downwards.
CGTCGCTGCGTACGATCGCTTCACCGGTGGGAGTTGGGTACGCTCTGGCGAGACGACGACGTATTCCGGACCTTTGCCTACACCACCCGGCGAGACCCAAACGCTCGAACAAACCTTCGAAGCGGCTGCAGCGGTCAACACGATGCCAGCCGCGTGGAAACCCGTCCGCGTCGGAACTGACATTGCCCAACGGACGCGCGTGACCGATCTCGGGGGGCTCCAACCGACGCGATCTCTTTCGGACGGAGAGGCCTATTCGGTTACCAGTGAACGTCCGCAGTGGACAACGTCCCAGCTCCGAAACGCGGACGAAGACATCCCTGATCCCATTCGAAATCGCTACCTCCAACTGCCGACCAGTACGCCCGAACGTGTCGGCCGCCTCTCCGCCGAACTCACGGCCGATGCTGACACGTGGTTCGACAAGGCAGCTGCAATCGAGCAGTGGCTGGAACGAAACAAGGAGTACTCGCTGGACATCACACGCCCCGACGGCAATATCGCAGACAGATTCATTTTCGAGATGGAACGAGGCTATTGCGTCTATTACGCGACTGCTATGGCGACCATGCTTCGGACACTCGGTATTCCAGCCCGATTCACGGTGGGATACACGACTGGGCAATCGGTCGCTGACAACCAGTGGGTGATTCGAGGATTCAATTCCCACGCCTGGGTCGAGGTGTTCTTCCCGGAGATTGGCTGGGTATCCTTTGACCCGACACCGAGCGGGCCACGGCAGGCAGCTCGACAGCAGCAGCTCGAAGACGCTCGAGCCGCGAATACGGACGGTATCGACACGAGTCGAACACGACCTACGACTACGCCCTCACTGTCGACGGTGTCGTCCTCACAGAACAATACGACCACGGCAGAAACTGGAGCGTCACAGGCACCAGATATCGATTCCTCAGCGTTGGGGAATGATTCTGATACCAATCTGACGCAGGTCGACGAACAACGGGGAGCGGTCGCGTCGGACCCCGAGATGACAACGATAGGAGCGGGTGCCCTCCGGCAGAACGGCCAAGAGACGACAGGGGTTAGCCGGCGTTCACTATTCACCAACTTTTCAGATACTGATCAAGTAGCAATTGTCGCGGGCGTCATCGGTGCTGCTCTCGGAATCAACCGATTTAGCCTGCTACGACGAGGCTATGAATTCGTCGAACTCGGGTGGCAAGCTTCGACAGATTCTCCTCAGGCGGATGTCGAACGGGCTTTCGATCGTCTGGAACAGGTACTGGCTCGTCAATATCGAGCGCGTCGGTCGGGAGAGACGAGGCGAGAATACATACGAATGCTTCGGACTACCGGACGGAAAGACGACCGACTGCAGCGGATACTCGCTATCTATGAGCTCGCTGTATACGGCGGCGAGGTGTCTCCTGCGCGTGCAGACGAGGCCATCGGACTCGTCGACGACATCGTCCGGGAGCGGCTCTTCTCGATGAATCATCGAATCTCGTAATCTCGTGATCAGAGTCCCGACATCTGCTCAGGTGATCTCTTTCCCCGACGGTACGCTTAGCTCGGATGTGTGCTCTTCCTCGGCTTCGATTTACAGCGGTTCAAGGAGAATGCCTCGCGGCTGCCCCCCGAGCCGACTCGCACCCTGCGCACACCAACACCGCTGGGAACCCGAATCGACAGACAGGAAGGTACAAGCGTCGCTAACTCAAACCCCGAGGTCATGGATACGGAGCTACGGCAACGAGGCCGGAGCCTACTTACGGCCATTGCGTTAGCCGTGAGCGGGTTCACTGTTGGAGCAATCGTTGTTTTTCTCACAGCCCAGGTACTCATCGTCGCAGGTGTCGATGTGATGAACTCGCCAGCAGTCCTCCTCGTCATTTCGACGGTGATGTTACAGGGAGTCACATTTGGTCTTCTAGCGATTGGCTATCTCAAACTGAGTGGCCTCGGTTTTGGTTTCCTTGCACTTCGCCGCCCGACCGTCCGAGACGCTGGCTGGACTGTCGGGGGACTCGTCGGCTTTTTCATCCTCTACGGTGCATTGAATCTCGTCATTTCGACGCTCGGTGTCCCCGTCGCGGAGAATCAGGTCGCACAAATCGGAGCACAAAATCCGGAAGTGCTCTTACTGTTGGTCCCGTTCTCTTTGCTGTTCGTTGGCCCCGGTGAGGAACTCCTTTTCCGGGGACTCGTGCAAGGAACCCTTCGACGAGCCTTTCGACCGTGGAGTGCGATCGTCATTGCGAGTGCGATTTTCGCTGTGAGCCACGCAGCAGCCCTTAGTGGAGACGGCCAACTCACATACATGGCCGTCGTGTTCGTCCTCGCACTCGTTCTCGGTGCCGTATATGAATACGCGGAAAATCTCGTGATTCCGGCGGTGATACATGGAGTTTACAATGCAGTGTTATTTACTGCGCTCTATTTTCAGGTCACGTGATTCTCCTCTTGTTTGCCGGTGTCCGCTGGATTCGTGCATAGCGTTGTGCCTCCTGTAGGTGTAGCAACTCTCTCGGCCGTATCGTGCAGTAGCCGTGTCGAACAGCACCAAAACGAAGACTCGAGTATAGATCTTGAGCCAGGGCCAGTCGTATTGGTCGGGATCATTCTCGTGGCCGGGATATTCGTCACGTATCTCACTGTATTTAGCGACCAAGGACAGCAGGCAGGCCCCACCCATATCCACGGTACGATCACCATGATCATCGATGGTGAACGTGTTCCCACTGCACAACAGCAGGGCTCGGCAGTCTTCCATTTCCACGGAGATAGTCAGCAGTGGCACGTTGAGACTGCAGATGTTTCTCTCGAACAGGGGATGAACGCCGTTGGGGTTGAGATCAGCGAGGAACGTGTGGTATACGATGGAACGACATACCGCGAGGCCGATCAAAACACGACGCTCACGTACGAAGCCAACGGCCAGCGGATCGTTCCCGGTGAGTACGTACTCAAAGACGGCGACGAGATTCGTATTTCCATTAACACTGATACTGGCTCATGATCCTCACATCGGTTAGATCACCGTAATTCAGATCCCAAATGTGGCCCGGACCATATCTCGAGTACCAGGACCTAATCCGACTGCGAGGATCGCGATCAACAGCAGGACTGCATATCGCGGGCTTTCTTCGAAGATGGCTTCGTCGAAGATCCAGATGACGCCGACTGCCGCGATGAGCTTGATGAGCAAGAACGGCCAGGACGTTCCGATAACCGACGTAATCGATGGTGGGAGGAGCTGACCCGTGATGTCAATAACGGCTCGGTTCACTGGGTGCTTGGGAAAGTAATTCGAAGGAAGGCCCAGTGCCGTTGCCCAATTGGTGAGAATGACGTTCGCGGCCCCGTCGACGGAGTGGCCCCAGAGCACGGCCAGACCAATATAACCGGTTCCATGGTTGACTGTCGGCGCGTATCGTTGGAGCCCGATCCAGACCCCACCTGTCGTAATTGTAGCCACGAGGAGTGTGATGAGCGTAATCTGCGGATAGAGCTGGACGTACTCCGTCGCTATTGCGAGCCAGAGAAGATAGACAATCGTCGCGCCTAGCACTATCGTCCCGATGGCAGTCAACGGCGACCGATAGCTGTCGACCCACTCTCGTCGGGCAGGGACGACACTCCCGACGAGTGCCACGAGCACGATCACGAACATCGTGAAGTAGATAATCGGACTGATAATGAGGGTGTTCCACGGATATGCGATGAGGGGGTCGAATCCGGACGGAACGGCATCGTTGGCATCCTCAACGACGCGGAGTACACCACCGAAGAACATGAACGGAATGAGTGCGAAAAAGAGTTCCCTGTCTCGACCGACATCGAGTCGCCGAAGCAGGAATAGGACGCCCACCAGCATGAACAGGAGAATGACCATGTAGCCGATCTCGGAGACGACTGTGTATCCAGGCTCGGCGACCACAGCTCCCTGATTGATCGCGGTTTGGCACGCATCGGCGCTGTTCAGCAATCTCACGCTGCCGCCGTCTGAGACGGCACATTGTGCACTCTTCGCGTCCGCATATACCGGACCCCAGAAATACTGCCAGATGAATCGGTCATACACCCATCGGGGAAACGCGAGTGATCCACCAACGAGGGCGACGATACTGACTATAGTCGCTCCGAGCCACGCCCACTCAGGCGTGATCTGCTCGCTACGCGTAGCCATATCGTCTCTGAACTGGTCAGTGCCAGGGCTTCAACGTTCCGGGAGAAGCTACTCCATCATCCTGATTGGATCAGGTTGCACGTGTTTTGGTCATTCGCGGCGTATTTTCCGGAAGCTCCTCGTCGAGGAGGGCAGCCCACTCTGCAAGTCGTTGGTGTGAGATGTCGGATATCTACCTCATCGGTTCGGAACTCATCTGCGAACGGAATAGACGTGTCGATCGGGGGTGCTGCACCGTCCTTATTGTACCACTCAATATCTACATAGAAGAGTGATAGTGAAATGACAATCAGAATCACTGCTACCTCCGGGACACGATGTTTGACTCGTAGATCATGGGTGATCGTTGCTCTCTGGGAGAAAAAGGCTTACTTGAACGTAGGTTCTTCGGCTCTAACGTCACGGAGAGACGTTGTGGCTACAGGTATCAGCGGATGTGAACGCTCCAACTGGAGCCATCCGGGGCTATCAAATCGATGGTGGCGTTGGAGTGCTTGATTAATTCACGGAAGGCCTCATCGATACGGTGTGACTGTTTACCGGTATTCGCCGACCTCGGAACAGCAAAGATTGGGAACGATTTCCGCCCATTCTTATCAGAACTGACCCCGAGAGGTTCACTCACACGGTAGGCTTTCATCCAACGAGACATCTCCAACGAGGACGACCCCGCATTGATTTGATTGACCATGAATCGTGCAGTAGTATTCGTAAATCCCTTCGGACTCGAACGTGTTCGAGACGGTTGCACCGCCCGGCAGGTCCATCGCGACGTCCCAATCGGCCGCCACGTCGTGGAACTGCTCGCTCGTCACGTCGTGGGCGAAATCATCCTCGTTTACCCACTCGACGGTCGTGCCCGGCTCGACTTCCAGTCGAAGTGGATCAAACGTAACGTCTACCGCCGCAACCGTCGCGTCGGACTCGGAGTCACCGCCCCTGTTTTGCCCTTCGTTGTCAGTTTCTGTCTCTCCGCCTCCATTGTTGCCACCTGTACAGCCAGCAACCGACGTTGTAACGAGCGCTACTGACGTGGCTAGGAGCGTCCTCCGCCTCATGTTCCCAAGCATGGTAACACGGATTATAAAGATTCACATCTATCCGTTGGGTGCTCGGGTATCCGCCAAAGGGGGATGCGATCCGGAAACCATGCTACTGCGTCAATGACTGGGTTCGTTTGCATTCTACACTTGGTCCTGATGGTGGTTGAGATTTCTACAGTGTATGCAGGCCGCAATCATTCATCACGCACAAAGCGGCTATTTTTCACATCGAGACGTGACTAGACCTCTCGTGGCTTGTCGCTTTTTCGATGGACACGAGGCGCGAGTATCCGCTACTGGCGTGTTCGTCTGTAGCGGGACTGCTTTCGGCACATGGTAGATTCTAATAACTACATCGGTAAGGTGCGGGCGGGCGACCCAAACACACGACCAACATAGTGTTTTGATTTTGGTCTCCGATGCTCAGATCATGTCGTTTGATCGACGAACCGTTCTGAAGGCGCTTGGTATCACCGGAACCATTGGACTCACAGGGACTGCGCAGACACGGCAGCGCAGTCATGAGGGAGATGACAATGATCGAGCGAGGAGAGAGACACAGATCGGGCTTGATGTCCGGGTACGCCAGAAACGAGACCGTTCAGTTCACTGGATTCTACCAGGCGAACGCCGTCTCAGTCCAAGGGTATTCGGTACACCCGACAATCCACAGTTTGGCTCGGCCCGCTTAGCCAACAAGATTGATCAGAGCGACAACGACAACGTCACTGACCTGTTGTCGACATTCCCTCTACAGGTGGGGGTTCCTGACGGTGCCAGAAACGTCGAAGACGGGGCGTTTACGACTACGAAAATACCGACGCCGTTCAGCGACTCGGCCGCCGCCACTGCGGGCGAACTCGACGTGACGTACATGGACCGCGGAGGCGCCAGCCACGGGCCACCGCCGGGCGACGATGTGCGCTTCGACGTGCGCTTCGAGGACCCTGCGGGTAACGTCTACGAGGCTGACGTGACGGGACTCGAGGTCGAGGGACCCATCCACGAGACTGGCGGCGGTGTGATGACCAACGCCGTCATTCATGGTGACACCGGCATTGGGACGCCCCTGGAGCCCCGACAGTATCTCTACGGCGCGTTCTGGGGAGTGTGCGATCTCCACGTCAACGGCGAGCTGTTCGACGAAAAACGCGCAGTCCACTTCATGACCACTGAGGTCGTCCGCGACCGCGACTACCGGCTGGCCATCGACGAGGAACTCCCGCTCGGCGACCAGGCGTTTGCCGGGCGCGAACACCATACTCATGGTATCTTTCCCCCGGTCAAGGCGACGGCAGATGGTCCCGTGTTCGACCCCGTAGCTCCACCCTTCGAACTCCCGAACGGGAACAAACAGCCGTTCATCCACGTCATGTTCGACGAGGACGAACTCCACACCGTCCGCCCGCCCCATGGGAAGGGTGGACAGGAAGAGAAACAACATCCAGACGAGCGGGAAGACGACGAACACGAAGACAACCGATAGCCAGAGGCTCGTACGTATTCCTGCGTGGACACTGTCCGTTCGCAATCTCGGTTTAAGAGATGAATATACTGGATCCGATGATTTTGTCCCCGCAACCATCTCTCAACGAATTATGACTCGGGAGCTAGACGTACGAGTTCGTTGGCGAGTATTTCGCGTTCTCAACACTACGCGATAGCGTACTAGGGTAAACAGTACAGAATGGTGAGTATAGTCTAACGATTTTCTTGCACTCACTCTATGTACGTGATTCGAACTACATCACCGATTGAGATATTTTTTGAGGTGGTATATCCACAAGGAACTTCGAGTACCCACTTCGCTTGGCCACGATAGGGCGTGAGTTCTCCCTCGCTCGTATTCGGTGGGGGTACGGGAGCGGGGTGGATCTGTGTGATCCGGCCATCGGCATCAATAAAGATGATATCGAGTGGAAAATCCATGTCACGCATCACGAACGTGCGCTCGCCTTCACGGTCGAACACGAACAACATGCCAGTTCCGTTCGGGAGGCGCTCCGTATCGCTCAAGCCACGATAGCGCTCCGCCGGTGTGTCGGCTACCCGAGCATCGACTGTGGCTAGCGTTGTTCCGTCCTCATTCGAGATCGTTACTTGAGCGCGTTTCTGATCGTCTGAGAAGGGTGTAGACAGGAGCCCTAGATTTACCCCTACGAGCACCGCCGCCGTGACGATTAACAATCCTCCCACGATTATCCAGATGCGTCGCCACGAGGCCATAATCAAACCACGCACGGTAGTCAGGTAACAATTGCGAACTGATCTACTTGGCTTTTCACAGAACTTCTGCTGTCTCCTGTTCGGTTAATCTCGAAACTCTTGCGACGATAACCTCCAAGGCTCTTACCGAACTCAGTGAAACAATAATATCTGATTTGCATCATACCTGCTTGTGAAGAATAAGGCGCGTATCTTGCAGATTAGAGAATCCAAATGTTGAACATCAAGAGCTACGTTAGATATTCTATTAGTGCGAGATCAATTGCGGGTGTATCGGAAGCGAGTGTGGAACGGGATCAAGCGGGCGCTTGCCGAGGATCACACACCACATGAGATTGCCGCAAGTTTCGCTCTTGGGACATTTGTTGCGGTACTGCCGACCGGTGGAACCGCTCTTGTGCTTTTCGTCATCGTAGCGTACTTTTTCGAGCGGGTGAGCAAACTCGGGCTTCTCGCGTCAGTGATCGTGTTCAATCCTCTCGTGAAATGGAGTATCTACGGGGTGAGTGTGGGACTTGGGATATGGCTGCTCGGTCCAGTTCCGGGTGTGGCGCTGTCAAAACCCACACCTGGTGACCTCTTCACTGCTGCCCCGGATCTCCTCATCCGACACCTGCTTGGGAACATCATCTTCGCAGTTAGCCTCGCAGCCGTAGGATACATTCTAACTCTCTATCTCATCCGAGCGTACGTCCGAAGAGAGGGTGGGTCCCTCGAACAGCGCGTCTGAACGCCAAGTCAAAGCGATATGTACAGCCTCTAAGTCTTGTACGCCACTCTGTACCAATATCACCCACACAACAGTTGTTTCACTAGATTCGGCAAGAGCCAAAATATCGGGCTGCGCTACGCCCGGAAGCGGACACACAGACTCCGTTCCTCGCCCAAGCCGGGGAACGGAGACGCACCAGTAGACGTGCGTGTGAATGGTGGGACGTTGAACGGCGAGAGTCACCGGCCTATCGCCGGCGACTGATCGGCGGGAGTCCACATCAAAGCCCCACCCTCCGGGAACGAGCGGGGTATCCCGCGAGCGAGCAGGGTGGGGTAGTTTACATACCTGTATTAGCTTCCGACAACCGCCTCGGGATCAAGCCCAGTAGTATCCGTCTCGACAGCTTGTGAGTCTCCTTCTTGCGGATTTTTCACTATCCCCTCGAAACACCATGTTCCAGTCCGTGCATCGACGATGAGCGTATCGTCCTCATACGAGATCGAGTTCACCCTCTCTACAGGGAGGATCGTTGCTTGTTCAGTCGTTTCAAGACTAGCCAAGTCAAGTGAGATATTGGCCATCGTAACCTCGTCGGATGTCTTCTGGACACGAGTGAAATCGTACGTGCCCGCCGCTTCAAGCCCGTATCGAGAGTCAACCCCCTTCAGGGGTGTGAGCCATATGTCTTCGTCTCCGGTTCGGGTTGCTTGCGACTCGTAGAACTGTTCAAGCACCTCTTGATACGCGTCTCTGACGTGTCCAACCGACAGTTTCCAGGCGATGACTCCGCCAATCGCACCCACTATTGGCAAAAGGACCGCGACGAGGAGAGCCACACTCCCGAGCAAGATCCCAAGCGGGAGTAAGGTTATCGCACCGGCGAAAAAGCCGAGGAGAAACCCGTTCAAAACAATCTGCCCTGGATCCCAAGCAAAGCGCCATCTCCATCCGTTGGTACCTTTGTCGTGAGAAGCTACCACTGTCACATGTGACTCTACGAGTACCACTACGAATCAGTTTGGATATCACATAGGCGATGTGAGAAGTCACATATTGGTCGAACTCTGTGTTCGTAGGTGGCCAGCGAAACAACTGTAATGTTGACTCGGGATCAGTGGAGGCGAGCGATACATACAATATGGCGGACCCACTCGCATCTGACACGGTAAGCAAAATACCGGTCTCAAAGAGGTTGATATTCATACATGCGCTATACTGTCTACATACTATTCGTTGGCGTACTGATCGGTGTGTGGCTGCTAGTTCTTTCTCTCTTCGATAACTCACTTGTGATCTCCGTGTCGACTGTCGTAATCATGGGTGCGCTGATTGCCCTTCTGATCTATTATAATTCGAATGGCACCGATACCGATGGATGAGAGCTGTCTGGGCTCACGCAGGTGATGCCGTTTCGTTTGTCTCGATGACGTACTTACGGCCGAGCATCGGATCGAGTAACTGGGCGACTGGAGCCTTATCATCCCGGAGGACTGGAACGTCGCCTGTCTTCACGTCCGTCCGGTAGAAGCTGATTTCGTGACTGAGGTTGAGGCCGATGTCGCGCCGCCGGTTTCGCTCCGAGAGTTCAGCCTTCGATACTCGTCGAGAATTTTTGGTTGCAATCAGCTCGATGTTCTGGACGAATCCCGTCCGAGACGTGGGGAAACTGTAGACCTGTGGGAACACCTGTGCCATCGTCTTGTACTCCGCTCGGTAGAATTCCGAGCCTGGGCCGCTAGGTGCCGAAATCACGTTCGCAAACAGGATGCCGTTTTCGTCTAATTTGCTGGATGCAAGCTGCATGAACTCTTTCGTTGTCAGATGAAATGGGACTTTGTCCTTCTGGTAGGCGTCGAGGATGATCAGGTCGTACGTCTTGTTCGTCGATTGGAGGAACTGGCGGCCATCGGCGTTGTAGATGTTCAGTTGCTCTGATTCTTGGACACGGAAGTACTCTTTCGCGGTTTGGATGACAACCGGGTCGATCTCAACGACGTCGACGGTAACGTTGTACTTCTCGGCAAAGATTTTCGGACCAGTGAATCCGCCGCCACCAATGAACAACACTCGGTCGATATCTTCACGCATCAGTAGAGGGAGATGGAAGTACCGGGTATAGTCAAAAACGTGCTCGTTCGGCTGATCGAGATCCATCGCACTGTGTCGCTGCCCTCCGAGATAGAGGGTTCGGACGCCATCGCTATCGACAACTCGCAACTCCTGGTAGGGTGTTTGGGTTTGGGAGACGACGTCTCCGGAGACAACCACTCCGGCCGAGCTCCCGGCGACCGCTCCGACAAGAAGTATGGAGACGAACAGGATCGTGGTCAGTGTCTGCCGAGGAATCGTTGGAAGCGCAACCCGAATTGCGGCGAGGATCAAGAGGCTACCGAACAGAAACCCGATTAGGTCGACGCTCAGTGATGGAATGAGAAAGAAGGTCGTCGCGAACGCGCCAACGATACTCCCGAATGTCCCCAGAGCAAACACATGCCCGGCAGCATCACCTGTGTTTTGTTTCTCTGAGAGTTCTGCTGCGTACGGGCTGATGAACCCGAGCATATACACTGGGGGCCCAAAAAGGATTGTGACTGGAACGAGTGATGCAAATCGGGCGGGGACGGGAACGACACTGGAGGCGCGTAGCATCAGTTCGCCAGCGAAGATGAGGAAGGCGACATAGGCGGCGGCAAAGAGCAGCAGCGACGTTATTCGGCCGTAGGTAGCGTTTGTCTCGGCCTCTTTGCCGCCACGATAGTATCCGAGGCTCAGTGCTGCCAGAAAGACACCGATGATGCTTCCCCACGTGTAAATGCTACTTCCGAATTGGGGTGCGATAATCCTCCCCGCGAGAATCTCTAGCCCCATGCTGGTCGTTCCAGCAATGAGGACTGCCAACTCGGCTCTCGTCAGTCGAAGGGAACGCTTGAACACGGCTCGCATTACGATATCACCGGACTGAATCCCTATAAATACCCCCTGTCCTGGCCTAGGCCTTCAATCCCTACAGATCAAGGCGTGAGCCTCGGGGTCGTTTGGAAGACCGCAGATCTTCCGTGATGACGAGACACCGTCGGCGTCTCGAACCACTCGGCCCGGAGGCGGTTCGCGTGTCCTGTTTCCAGTTCTCGCGAGGAATCAACGTACAGAAGATTGGCTCTGCGACGTGAACGGGTTGTAAACCAAATCTATTCAAAGATACAAGGCAGGATTCCACGGGTCACCCGACCCGGGGTTGTTGATCTCTTTTGAGTTGGGTGATGTTGGAGTCTCCGTTCTTCGGTGTTGCGATCATGCACTCGGAATTCGCTCACGGACGGTTTGGGCAATACCCGCCGTCGCCGAACAGTTCGGGCAAGCCAATATCCGTCCCTGTGTGTCAGCAAACACGCGAGCGAACCGCTCAGAGACGTGCCTGCCGCAGTGGTTGCAGTTGGGCATGACCTCCACCTAGTACACGTTTCTCTTTCATCTTCCGGGACTAAATATGTTCTCCAAGCTCCGACCCAATTTCGAACATTCGAAGTCAGATTCCATCTATCCGTATAGATCTTGGAACCTTTGCTGTCCCGAAATCGAGTGTGGGATGGGCCATGGTGGGGGAGAGGGGCTTCGGGGCTTGGGGTGCAAGACAGCGGTCAGCCTACCAAGGGATGGCCGTCCCACATCCTCTATTGGAACACGGGATTTATTAGCGGTCAAGGCGATTACCCCGAGGCTTGACCTCGGGGATGAAGCCGACACTTAGGGATACAAACCATTAACTGACAATACGCCTAATCAAAGGATAGCGATGGAATACAGTCACCGCTACCACGCTTACCCAACACAAGAGGTAGCGGAGAGGCTGGAACATCATCTGAACGTTCATCGCCAACTCTACAACCACGTCCGATGGGACTATGAACAAGCCCCGGAAGACGACAAACCAACCGAGTTCGACCAGAACAACAAACTCCCCGAGTGGAAACAAAAGTGGCCGATATTCGCGGACACATACTCGAAAGCCGCACAAGCCACCGTCGCACGCTTCCACCGCAACCTCTCGAATCTTCGTAAGAAGAAAGAGAAGGGGTACAACGTTGGTCGGCTCAAGCGGCAAGCACCCACCGAGTATCGGAGTGTGACGTACAACCAGTCCGGGTTCGACCTCGATGAAAAGAGGGACCGTGACAGGATTGCATACGTCCGCTTCAGCAAAATCGGCTGGGTGAAGATTCGCTATCACCGCCCGATTCCTGACCACGCCACCATCAAGGAGATCACGTTCAAGAAGGAAACGACTGGCGAGTGGTTCGTCTCCTTCGGCCTCGAAACCGACGATGCTGACCTACCCGAGAAGCACGATGTGAACTCGCTTGATGCGAGCAATAGCGTTGGAATTGACCTCGGCATCCTGAACTACATCCACACGTCGAACGGTACGACCGTTGACTGGCTCAACCTCGAAGACGACTACGACCGACTCCGACGCGAACAACGGAAGTTGTCTCGTAAGCAGAAAGAGTCGAACAACTACGAGAAGCAACGCTTGAAAGTCGCCAAGGTCAAGCGTCGGATTCGACGCAGAGTGCTGGACTATCAGCACAAAATCACGACGTGGCTCGTCAAAGAGTACGACGCTGTATTCGTTGAGGACTTGGACGTGAAGGGGATGCTCGAACAGTCGCATAACGCTCGCAACAAGCAGGATGCGGCGTGGCGACAATTCATCACCCTGCTCGAATACAAAGCCGACCTGTACGGCTGTCACGTCGTACAGGCCGAAGCACGAGGAACCACCAAAGAATGTGCGTCGTGTGGCGTGGAAACAGCGAAACCAATCTGGATTCGAGAGCATTCGTGTCCGTCGTGTGGGTTTGAAACGGATAGAGACGCGAACGCGGCGATGAACGTTCTCAAGAGAGGCTTTTCTGAACTAGGGCTGGGATGGCCCGAATCAACGCCCGTGGAGACTGTGACCGCTACGGATACCGCTGATTTCCAGCGTGTGTCTGCAAGTCACGTCGTAGAAACGGGAAGCCTCGGGGCTTGACCCCGAGGCGATTCACCAACCTTTGTCCGCCAGATCGTCCGACTCGTTCGAATCCATGGTGGTCCAATCAACGAATTCGCCTATCGCACTCAGCGTTTCACACTCATACAGTTGTGAAGTATATGTCTCAAAGGTTTCAATCCACAATAGCATTGGAATAGAAAGTCTTTTGAGATCAAGTCCCGCAATTGCTTTGAGAAGTCTGTAGATTTCCGCCGCTAGTGGGGCATACTTCTCAGTTAATTTTTTAAACTCTACCCCATATAAACTAGGCACGAGAAATGCCGAGCGTACAACGAATGGAGAATCGCACTGGAACTGCCTGTGGATGTAAGATCAGTCGGGCCGCCGAACAGTATCAGCTCGACGAGCTGGACGAACGACTGTACCACGCCCATCAGATCGAAGGAGCCAGCCTCCGCGAACTCGAAACCGTTGTGAACAGACGGATTCTGGAGAGTGCCTTACAAGACGTAGGTGTCGAAACGCTCGGTGATGTCAGCGACCTCTATCAACGGCTGACCGACGACGATGTCAGTGCTGGCGACCGAGCAGAGCTCAGAACACGTCTCGAACAAGCTGGAGTCGATCTCTCCCAAGTCGAATCGGATTTCGTCACTTACCAAACGGTACGCAAGCATTTGCGTCAATCGCTCGGTGTTGACACCAGTGGCGGGACGGACCTCACCGTCTCCGATGCCCATACACGGATTCACCGGCTCCAGTCTCGAAGTGAAGCCGTCATTACGGAGACACTTGAACACCTACGTCGGGCCGAGACCATTGAGGCGGGGAAACTCGATGTCGTACTCTCGATGCGCGTGTCCTGTGAATGCTGTGGTGACTCATATCGTCTCGCAGACCTTCTGAACCAAGGACACTGCCAGTGTCGTGGTAAAACTAGCCAAGAGCCCGAAGAATCCATCCAATGAAACCAACCGTGATCAGATTCGAACATGAGCTGCGATCGAATCAGAACCGACATTCGCCTCGAATCCTGCAGTGCATCGTGAATAATCCATTCAGAACGACGACCCAGTAACATGCCACAACAGATTGACAACAAATCAGTGTCAGTTTCCGTTCAGAATCTCGGCGGTATCGACACCTGCAACGTCGAGTTCGGACCAGACGTGACGATTCTTACGGGCCACAATGCGACAAATCGAACGTCATTACTCACTGCGGTTGCAAGTGCATTAGGTGGTTCGGCCGGGGCGCTCAAAGGCGACGCCGACCGGGGCGAAGTCACACTAGAACTCGACGGGGACACCTACACCCGACGATTCATTCGTGAGAACAGTGGGGTCCGTGTCGAAGGAGAGCCGTATACGACCGACGAGACGCTGGTCGATCTCTTCGCCTGCCTTCTGGAGACGAATCCTGCGCGACAGGCCGTCGAACGTGGTGATGATCTTCGAGAACTCGTAATGCGGCCAGTCGACATTGATGAACTACAGACGCAGATTCGAGAACTCGAGGATGAACGGCGCGAACTCGAAGAGCGTCTGTCTACAATCGAACGTCAACGCGACCGTCTGCCTGACCTAGAGCAACGACGGACGACCCTCGAGGAGGAATTGGAAGACGTCGAAGAGCAACTCTCGGCCCACCGTCAGGAAATCGAGGCACACGAGGCCGATCGAGAAGAGGCGAGTGCCGCCCAAGATGTCGTCGAGACACACCAGGAGACGCAGGCGAAGCTCTCTGATGCCCGTCAAGAACTCGAAACACAACAGACGAGTCTGGAGGCACTTCGGGACGAACGCGACGAGGTCGAAGCTGAACTCGAGGAGGTGGATGGCGACGTATCCGGGGAGGTGCAGGAGATTGAGACGGAATTAGAGCGACTCCGGGAACGAAAGCGCATTCTGGCCGACGCTATCAGCGATCTCTCGGCCATCGTCGAATTTAACGAGGAATTGCTCGAAGGCGGAACCAAAACGGACGAACTACTGGGTCGGACGGAGTCGGACGATGTCACCGCACAGCTTGATCCAACGTCCGAAACGATCGAATGTTGGACGTGTGGGAGCGACGTCAAGCGCCAGGAGATCGGTGAACGCGTCGACGAATTCCGACACGTGATCGAAGAACGACGGGCGGATCGCAAGGCTGCTCAGGAGCGGATCGAAGAACTCAGTGATCGACAAGCAGAGCTCGAAACGCTCTCTACGAAGCGGGAACGGCTCGAACACCGACATCAGGAGATCGAGACCGAGATTCAGGATCGACAGGACCGGATCGCGGAACTGCAGGAACGAGAAGCCAACTTCAAAGAGCGGGTAACCCAGCTCGAACAGGAGATCGCGGAGACGGAAGACCTCCGCGACAGCGATCTCTTGGAAAAGTACCAAACCGTCAGCGAACTGGAGTACGAACGTGGTCAGGTAGAGCAAGAGCTGACTGATGTTCGTGACGAGTTGCAGCAGATTGAGGAATTAGCGGATGAACGCGACCAACTCGAAGTACAGCGCGATGAGCTCCAGACTGAACTCTCGTCGCTCCGGACGCGAGTCGAGGATCTCGAACGGGAGGTCGTTGAGATCTTCAACGACCGGATGGCAGACATCCTCGAATTACTGGAGTACGAGAACCTCGAACGCATCTGGATCGAGCGGAAAACCGATGGGTCTGGTTCCGGAACCGGTATTCCTGATAGTTCGTTCGATCTTCACGTTGTTCGAACGACAGAGGATGGCACCGTGTACGAGGATACGGTGGACCACCTGAGTGAAAGCGAACGCGAGGTGACTGGCCTCATTGTTGCGCTGGCGGGCTATGTGGCTCACGATGTCTACGAGACGGTCCCTATGATCCTGTTGGACTCGGTTGAAGCGATCGACGCATCCCGGATTGCTCGGCTGGTCAAGTATATTGCTGAGATCGTTCCGTATCTCATCGTCGCCCTGCTCCCCGAGGACGCAGCTGCGCTTGATGACGAATATGCACGCCTCTCAGCCGACGAACTCCAGACATAGGCTCAATCAATACTCGGTTCATATCCGCCTTTGCGAAGTAGGTGAGCTGCCTTGATGTCGAAAGGTTAGAGACTCTGAAGGCCTTGTCATCCCGGAGAGCAGAGTTTTCTGCTCTGTAGGATCGGTATACGGCGCTTGATTTCATGGATATCTCACGCTCCGGCGAAGATTGTAGACGGTGCATTTGAGCACCATTTCACGGAGCTCCAGGTGCCAGCTTCGCGCACGCACGGCTG
>NZ_JAMQOO010000002.1:0-596368 GCF_031624535.1 Haloferax sp. S2CR25 | reverse complement strand
GATCCTCTGGGAAATCCAGTTCGCCGCCCCCACTCATACAGAGCCCGCTGGACTTCGGTCCAGTGGGCTTTTTTCATTTACAGCGAGCGGACGTCCGCTCGCACGCACACACTCAGAGCGACCGCGTTCTGGTCGCGTCTCCTCGTCGTTCGAGAGTGGCAACGCTCTCGCAGCGCGGGGTGCCTCCGCTGGCACCTCGAATACGACGTGGGGGGAGTTCCGATACGAGCCAGTTAGTCGTTCGGTGCGAAACTCGACGAAATCGACAGACGAAGGCCCGATTTCGAACGCGTTGATTGGGGTGAAATTCAGCGAAAACCGGGGTTACGATTGTCCCCTTTTACCGTATCGGGGCCAGAAGGGAGGCTTGCATGCGCGGCAGCAAACACCTTACCGTAGTCATGGTCGTTGCGATGCTCGCCGTCGCGATGGTCCCCGGGACCGTCGGTGCAGCGAGTACCGATGCCCTCCATGTCGGCGTCACGCAGGACGCCGGCACGGGCGACGCGACAGTGACCGTGACACGGAACGAGACGGCCGTCGAGAACGCGACGGTCGTCGTCGAATCGAGCGGTAACTACGCCGGGAACGGAACGTACGCGACAGGCGCGAACGGCACCGTCGACCTCCCCAACCCGCAGGAACGCGTGAACGCGACGTTCACCGTCACCGAGGGGAACAACACGACTAGCACGTCCGTCGTCCTCGTCCCGCTCGACGAGTCCCTCGACGTGTCCGTCGAGGCCGACGACGCCAACGACACGGTAGTCGCCACCGTCACCCAGTACGGTGACGCCGTCGAAGGCGCGTCCGTCATGGTCAACGGGACCGACTACGCCGACAACGGGACGTACGAGACGGACGCGGACGGCACCGTCGAGGTCGCAGAGCCGACGACCACGACGAACCTGACGTTCGTCGCGATGGAGGGTGACCTCACCGCCGAGACGACGGTCGCAGTCGAGGGTGACGACCTCTCGGTCTCCGCCGAGGTTGACGACGCCAACGACACGGTCGTCGCTACCGTCACGCAGGACGGCGAACCCGTCGAGAACGCGTCGGTTCAGGTCAACGGGACCGACTACGCCGGGAACGGAACGTACGAGACGGACGCGAACGGCACCGTCGAAGTCGCGGAGCCGACGACCACGACGAACCTGACGTTCGTCGCGACCGCCGACGGCCTCACCGCCGAGACGACGGTCGCCGTCGAGACCGACGACCTCAACGTCTCCGTCTCGCAGGACGGAAACGAGTCGGTCACCATCACCGTGACCGAGGACGGCGAACCCGTCGAGAACGCGTCGGTCGCGGTCGACGGGAACTACACGGACGCGGGCGAGTACGAGACGGACGCGAACGGTACCGTCGACCTCATCTCGCCGCTGCAGACCGTCACGGTCGACGTGACCGCCGAGTACGACGGTCTCTCCGCCGAGACGACCGTCACCCTGCAGGGTGAGGTCGCCGCGGAAGACCCGTTCGGACAGCTCGTCAGCAGTTTCGTCGAGCGTCTCAAGGACACGGGCAGTGACGGTCCGCTCGGGCAGGCAGTCTCCGACTTCGTGACCGAGAACAACCCGGGTAACGCGGACGACAAGCGCCCGGACCACGCCGGTCCGAAGAACAGCGACGACGCTGACGACGACGGGGACGCCCCCGGGAACTCCGCCAACGCCAAGAACGGCAACGGTGGCGGCCCGCCGGACCACGCCAACAACGACAAGGTGAGCGACGAGGAAGACCAGGAGAGCGACGACGATGAGACCGAGACCGCGGACGACTCTTCGGACGACGATTCTTCGGACGACGACTCCTCGGATGACGACTCCTCGGATGACGACTCCTCGGATGACGACTCCTCGGACGACGACTCCTCGGACGACGACGAATCGAACGGCAACGGCAACGGCGGTGGCCCGCCGGACCACGCCAACAACTAACTAATCGGACACGGATTCCCCACGCATCGAGCGTGGGCTTGGGTTTCAGCCGTCCGCGTCCGGGCGGGTACTGTGGATCAGAGGCACCCCATCCCACTACGTCCCCGACCGTTTTGTCAGAGCCTGACGGTCGGGTTACTCACTCGCCCGACGCGATTTTTTCTATCGAAACGTCACCGAGCGCGCCGACGAGCGCCGGGTCGACGTCGAACCGTCGAACCGCGAGCCGTGCGCCCGCGACCACGAGGTCGTCGTCGACGCGGGCGGGCGCGCCGCTCGGATACCACGCCGAATCGTCGGACGCGCGGACGCTCGACCGGAGCGACTCGCGGAGGCGACGGTGTGCGAACAGCGTGGAGACGAACGCGAGCGACGCCGCGAGCGTCACGCCGCCGTCGTCGAACGCCGCGTCGGTCGCTTCCGTTCTGGCCGTTTCGAGCGCGCCGGCGACGGCCAGCGACTGCCGCGCGTGGTCGTCGTCGGTGAGCGCGCGGCTGAGCGCGGCGTCCTGAATCTCTCGAATCGCGGTCTCAGTCGTGGGTTCGGTCATCTGACGCTGAGTCGGGTCACGCCCCGTCGAGCGGCGGCACGCGGAGAGAGTGGTCGACGACGGTCTCGTCTGGGCGGAGCGTCACCGTGCCGAGGAATACCGTCTCGCCCTCGTCGGCGTTGGTCGCGACGGTCTGGAGCGTCGCCCGCTGGTCGAGTTGTTCCCACGTGACGCGTTCGACGAGGCGCTGAAACGCGTCGGGGTCGGTCCATCCGGAGTCGATGTCGGACGGGACGTTGACCACGAATCGGAGTTCGGTCTCGGTGACGTGGATGCCGACGCGGAACGTGTCCGCGTCGGTCGTGTCGCCCGGCGAGGGGTCGGTGGCCGCCGCGTCGGAGTCCGTGTTCGACGCGGGCGCGGGTTCGCTCGCCGTCTCGTCGGGGCTGGTCATGCCCGGCAGTCGGGGACCTGAAGACAAAGATGCACCGGACGTGAGCCGAAGGGACCGAACCCGGACGCGGAACGGCCGTCGGTTCGCGGGTGCAACTTTGCTCTCACCCGCCGCGAACTCGCCGACGCAGTCGCGTCCCCGGCGCTCGAACCCGGGAGTCGAGCGCGGGAAATCGTCCTCCTCGGCCCCGATAGCGTGTGAATTTCACGCACAGCGAGACGAACGTCGAACGGTTATTAGCGTTCGAGACACCAGTCCGACCAACGAATGAGTTACAAGATCGGTCTCGTCGGAAAACCGTCCGTCGGGAAGTCGAGTTTCTTCAACGCGGCGACGATGAACGACGTGCCCGAGGGCGCGTATCCGTTTACGACCATCGACCCCTCCATCGGCGAGGCGTACGTCCGCGTCGAGTGTGCGGCCCCGGAGTTCGACGAGTCGTGTACGCCTTCGGTCGGCTACTGCGACCACGGGATGCGGTTCGTTCCGGTCAAACTCGTCGACGTGGCGGGGCTCATCCCCGGCGCGCACGAGGGTAAGGGTCTCGGAAACCAGTTCCTCACCGACCTCAACGAGGCGGACGTGCTCGTCCACGTCGTCGACTTCTCCGGTGAGACGGACATCGAGGGCGAGGCGACGGAGGGCCACGACCCCCGCGAGGACATCGACTTCCTCGAAAACGAACTCGACATGTGGTACCTCGGCGTCTTAGAGAAGGGAATCGACCGCTACCGTTCGGGCTACCACGGCGAGGACAAGGACATCGAGGTCGACCTCGCGGAGCAGATGTCCGCGTTCAAGACGAACAAAGACGAGATCAAGCAGATAATCCTCTCGCTCGGCCTAGAGCTCGACCCCGACGAGTGGGACGACGCGGACAAGGAGTCGCTCGCTCGCGAGATTCGGAAGCGGACGAAGCCCATCATCATCGCGGCGAACAAGATGGACAAGCCCATCTCCCAGGAGAACTACGAGGAAATCACGGCTGATCCCGACTACGAGCACCTGACGTTCGTTCCGACCTCGGCGCACGCGGAGAAGGCGCTGAAGAAGGCCGCCGAGGGCGGCGTCGTCGACTACCGCCCCGGCGACGACGATTTCGATATCGTCGGCGACGTGAGCGACGAGCAGGAGGCGGGTCTCGAACAGATTCGCGGGTTCGTCACCGAGTTCGGCGGCACGGGCGTCCAGCAGTCGCTCGAAAACGCGCTGTTCGACGTGATGGGTGCCATCGCCATCTTCCCCGGGAGCGCGAACGGCAAGAGCGACTCGCAGGGCGTCTTCCGGGATTGCTTTATCCTCCCCGAGGGCTCGACGACCGAGGACTTCGCGTACCATCTGCACTCGGACATCGGCGACGGCCTCCTCCACGGCATCGACTGCCACTCGAAGCGGCAAATCGGGTCGGACCACGAACTCACACACCGCGACGTGGTCGAAATCGTCTCGACGAACTGACTCTCTCGGACGCCAACCGCAACACCGTTATATCCGTGGCTGTAGCACCCGGGTATGGGTGAGGCCGAAACGACGGCCGCGACACTCGACGTCGAGATTGGGGGACTCGGCGGCGAGGTGACGCTGGCCGACTTGTTCCCGTCGTCGTGGGTCGAGTCGCATTGTCAGGCTGCATCGATCAGTGAATTCCTCGAAGAGAGCGGGTTCGCGGTCGAAGATCAGGACTCCTTCGAGTCGATACCGCCCCACGAGTGGGACCGGTACGTCGAGTCGAACACCGAGTTCGACGACTGGCAGGGGATGCTCTCCGCCGGCGTCGAGCGCTACGTGCTCGAACAGGCGAGGGCCGGCGAACGGGCGGCCGATACGGCCGACGAGGTCGAAACGGTCGACGAGGTCGATACGACCGACGGAAGCGATTCGACGGATACCGAGGTGGAAGACTCCCTCGAAGCCGGCGTCTGAACGCGCGGGCTGAACCGGGAGACGTGGGGACTCCGGTTTGGGAGGGACTGCTTGCTATGCGCTGTCTTCGACGAGCGCCGCACCGCGTGCGAGCGCATCGTCCCACCAGTCACGTTCGCGAGCGTCGGCGACGGACAGCGGCGCATCGGGGTCGTCGGGTCGGTCGCCGAGGTCGAGACTCCACCACTCCACGTCGTGCCACGCGTCGCGTTTGTAGCCGACGCGCTCGAAGCGGCCGACGCGTTCGAACCCGAACGACTCGTGGAAGTCGATGCTCGCGGGGTTCGGCGTCGTGATGACGGCGACCGCGGAGACGTAGCCCTGTCGTTCGAGCAGGTCCAAAAGCGCCGTGTAGAGACCGCGAGCGACGCCGCGGCGCTGGAAGTCCGGGCGGACGTAAATCGATGTCTCGACGGTCCACTGGTAGGCGATGCGCTCTCGTAACGCGCCGGCGTAGGCGTAGCCGGCAACCTCGCCGTCGAGTTCGCAGACGAGCCACGGGTAGTCGGTCTTCTTCTCCAGTTTCGATTCGAGGTCCGCGACGCTCGGCGGGTCGTATGCGAACGAAATCGCGGTGTCTTGGACGAACGGCGCGTAAATCTCTCGTATCGCGGGGAGGTCGGACGGCGTCGCCGCGCGGAGGCGGACAGGGACAGTCATGACACAGGTGGAGTCGCGCGGAGAGAAAGAGGCGACGATGGCGGCGGGCCTCGCGGGTGCGGCCGGTCCTGCGTGCGAGGCGGTCTCGTGAGCGGGGGGCGCTCAGTCGCTCGTGGGTGCCGCGTCGAGGCCGTCGGCGACCGCCCGCGCCCGCTCGCGGATGTCGTCGGCGTCCGCGCGGACGTGTTCGCCCCCGTCGTAGAGCACGTCGCCGTCGACCATGGTGAACACCACGTCGTCGCCGTGGGCGGCGAACACGAGATGCGACAGCACGTCGTGGAGCGGCGTCGCTCGCGTGCGGTCGGTGTCGATGCCGACGATGTCGGCTTTCCACCCCTCGCGGAGTTCGCCGACGCGGTCGAAGCCGGCGGCCTTCGCGCCGTTTCGGGTCGCCATCTGGAAGACGGTTGCGGCGGGCGTGCTCGTCGGGTCGAGCGCGTCGACCTTCTGGAGGAGGCTGGCCTGCCGCATCTCGGTGAAGGGGTCGAGCGTGTTGTTACACGGCGGGCCGTCGTTGCCGAGCGCGACGTTGATGCCGCGGTCGAGGTAGTCCGGAACCGGCGCGATACCCGACGCGAGCTTCATGTTCGACGACGGGCAGTAGGTGACGTGCGTGCCGGTCTCGGCGAGCACCTCGCGCTCGGACTCGTCGGTGTGGACGCAGTGGGCCAGCACCACGTCGTCGCCGGTGATGCCGACTTCGTCGAGCCAGTGGATGTTGCGCATGCCCGTCTCCGCCTCGACGGTGGCGATTTCGTCGCGGTTCTCGCTCGCGTGGGTGTGGATGCGGACGCCGTCGTACCGGTCTGCGAGTTCGCGGACGCCCCGGAGACAGGCCTCCGAGCAGGTGACGGCGAACCGCGGCGTGACGGCGTACCGGATGCGGCCGTCGAAGCCGTCGTGATAGCGCTCGATGAGGCGCTCGGACTCGTCGAGGCCGGCGTCGGTGTCTTCCTGTAATCCCTCGGGGGCGTTCGTGTCCATGAGCACCTTCCCGATGCGCCCGCGGATGCCCATCTCGCCCGCGGCTTCGAACGCCTCTTCGGCGTGTCGGACAGAGAGGTGATCGACGACCGTCGTCGTCCCGGACTCGATGCATTCGAGGTAGCCGAGTTCGGCGGCGACGCGCATCCCCTCGGCGTCGAGGCCGGCCTCCATCGGGAGCACGTGGTCGAACAGCCAATCCAAGAGCTCGGTGTCGTCGGCGATGCCGCGGCCGAGCGACTGCACGGAGTGAACGTGCCCGCCGATGAGTCCGGGCGCGACGATACCGAACTCGCGTCGCTCGTGGTCGGGGTACGCGTCAACGAGGTCCGCGTGCGCTCCGACCGCGACGATGCGGTCGCCGTCGACGACGACGGCACCCTCTTCGATGATGGTGGCCGCGTCGGCGACCACCGTTCCCGCGAGTAACATCCTCGTGCGGGTAGACGACCGGTCGTGAAATAGGTGGTGACCCGGTCGCCGTCCGAGGTTGGTTGGAGTGAACGGTTGCGGTCGGTGGTGGAGCGGGGACGGTCGGAACCGTCCCCGCGAGCGAGCGGCCCGCGCGACCGTACGTTCTCGAATCGCGGGTGGACCCCGCGTCTGCCGTGTCGCACCGGTGTCCGCTCGCTGCGTCTTCCAGTCCGTGCCAAATATCCCTCACGATTTCGTTAGCACCTGCTAACTCCGGCCGGAGAGGTGGTGACGAAGACGAATATAGCCCGGAAGTGGCCTCGAAAACGACAGATGTCGGATTAGTACATGCTAAGTCGCTCCGCGACAGAACGAAGACCGAATGCGCGAGTTCGAATTCGTCGTTCGCTTTTCCGAGGGGACCGACGAACTGATGGACCTGTTTTACGAGTACCCGAGCCTGCGGTCCCGGTCGTCGGTCTGTTCGTCCACCGAGGACGTGATGTGGCGGGTCGACCACGTCGTCGGCACGCCGGAGGCGCTGTCGGCGTTCGAGGGGGTGTTCACCGACGAGACGCGGTGCAACGAGTGCCTCGACGCCCCCGACTGTCACACCCACCGCGACTACCACGTCCTCGACCGCTCGGACAACTCGATGACCGTCTACACCTACCGCGAGGAGGTGAGCGACTGCCACTCGATTCCCCGGTACGTCCTCGAACACGTCGGTCCGGGCGTCATCTTCGAGTCGTCTCGCAGCGCGGGCGCGTATCGCTGGCGCATCCTCTACCCGGGCGACCACCCGCTCGGCGAACTGTACGAGACCATCGAGGCGCAACTCAGGGAAGGCCTGCAACTGGACGTCGAACATCTCACGAACGCCGGCAACTGGGACGCCGAGGCGCGCATCGCGGCCGACCTCTCGGCGGCCCACTGGGAGGCGCTCGAAACCGCCGTCGAACACGGCTACTACGAGCGCCCGCGGCAGGTGACCGTCGAGGACCTCAGCGGGGTGCTCGACGTGCCGCGCTCGACGGTCCAGTACCGGTTGCGAACCGCCGAAGACCTCGTGATGTCGCAACTCGGCGACCCGGAGGCGTAACCGGCGGCCGATGCCACTCCGTCGGTTCGAAGCCGGAACGACGACGGACGATAGCGGGAACGCTCGTCGGTCGAACCCTTCGTCGCATTTCGGAACCGAACACGCTCGCTGTCGCTCGCGGTTCGGGGATTGAGAGAAGTGCTCCGTCAGGGATTCGAACCCTGGTCATCACCGTGAGAGGGTGATATGATTGGCCGGACTACACCAACAGAGCACGTTGGTACATCCTTTCGTATTGCTCGTGATTGTAAAAGGTTGTCGCTTCAAATCGGGTGTGATACCGACTGCCGTGTTGCGATTAGACGACTCGCTCGCCCTCGCGGTACACCTGCCGGACCGTCCGCCACGCCCCCGCGTCCTCGCTCGGGTCGGCGTCGAGTACGACGAGGTCCGCGACGTAGCCCTCGGCGACTTTCCCCGCGTCGTCCAGTCCGAGGAGGTCCGCGCCGCCGACGGTCGCGGCTTCGAGGGCCTCGGCGGGCGACAGTCCGTACTCGACGAGCAGTTCCATCTCGCGGAGCGCGTTCTCGCCGTGGTCGTTGAACGGCGTGCCCGCGTCGGTTCCCATGGCGATTTTGACGCCGGCGTCGAGCGCGTGTTCCCACGCGACTTCGAAGCGCTCGGCGGCGTCTTCGGCCTTCGCGACCGCCTCCGGTGGGATGCCGGCCTCGACGCCCGCCTCGACGATCTCCCGAACCGCCGAGGCCGTCGGCACCCAGTACGTGCCGTGTTCGACCATGAGCGCCGCGGCCTCCTCGTCCATGAACATCCCGTGTTCGACGCTCGAAATCCCCGCGCGGGCGGCGTTCTTGATACCCGCCTCGCCGTGGGCGTGGGCCGCGGTCGGGACGCCCTTCGCGCTCGCGGCGTCGACGAGGGCGCGAATCTCCGCTTCCGTGAACTCGGGCGCGCCCGTGACCGCGCCGGTGGTGAGGACGCCGCCGGTCGCCATGCACTTCACCACGTCTGCGCCGCGTTTCAGCTGCTCTCGGGCGGCCTTGCGAACCTCGTTCGGGCCGTCGGCCTCCCGGCCGAACCAGTGGCCGTGGCCGCCGGTCATGGTGACGTTCTCCCCGGCGGCGAGGACGCGCGGCCCGTCGAGTTCGCCGTCGGCGACGGCGGCCTTCGCGCTCGTCGCGAGGTCGCCGGGCGAACCGAGGTCGCGGACGGTCGTGACGCCCGCTTCCAGCGTCTTCTGGAGGTTGGCCGCGGCCCGATAGCAGGCGCGTTCGACCGGTTCGGACTGGTAGGCGGCCACGTCGGGGCGGCCGTCCATCATGAGGTGCACGTGGGCGTCGACGAGCCCCGGCGCGACGACCGAACCCGAGAGGTTCCGCGTCTCGCCTTCTGTCTCGTCGCCGACGGACGCGATGCGCCCGGTCGACTCGTCTATCACCACGTTCGCCTCGCGGGCCCCGTCGGCGTCGACGACCCGCACGCCGGTCAGCGTGAACATGCCTCTCTCAACCGAGGCAGACGACGTAAAGCCGCGGGTGTCGGCGAGGTGGAACCGCCCGACTGCGGGGCGTTCGAACGCGACGTAAAAACTGACCGACTCACTCGGGGACGACGTCGCCGACGGTGACGACGTCGCCGACGGACAGCGTCTCGCCCCACGACGACTCCGGGACGGCGGTGTTGACCATGAGTCGGAAGTCGTGGTCGAACCAGTCGCCGCCGGACCACTCGGGGAGCGCCTCCCGGCGCTTCGTCATGAACGTCGTCCGGAAGTCGGGCGTCTCCTCGCCCGTGTCGGGGTCGCGGCTCGGGACGACACAGCGCTGGCAGGGGTTGACGCCCTCGAAGGCGACCCTTCCGACGCTGAACTCGACGACCCTCCCGCGCCGGTCGAACAGATGGTCCTCCCAGAACGGTTCGGTCGCGTCGAGGACGAGGTTCGGCCGGAGGCGACGGCGCATCTCGCCGCCGTCGACGCCGTCGAACCACGAGGCGACCGCGTCGAGCGTCCCCGTCGAGATGACCGTCGGCCCGCTGGCCTCGGTGTCGTCGGGGAACCCGCCGGCGGGGTCGCGGCGGAGTTCGACCGGGTAGCCGAAGTACTCAGAGAGCCAGCCGTCGGCCTCGTCTATCGGGCCGTCGTAGTCGTCCATCTCGGGGGCCGAGAGTTCGACCGTGCCGTCGGCGAGCGAGACGGCGCTTCGGATGCGGTGGACCGCCCGTTCGCGCTTCCCGTTGACGTACTCGCCGTCCTCGTCGAACATCGCGTACTCGCGGTCGCCGCGGAGCCCGCCGTTCTCGACGATGTCGGCGGCGTCGACGAACTCGGCGTCGAGCGACTTCACCGGATACACCGCGATGCGGTCGAGCGTCACGGCCGCCGCGCCGGCGGTCGTCGTCGCCGGCGAGCCGTCGTCAACCGGGCTCCCGTCTGTCATCTACTCCTCGCTTTCGCCCGTCTCGTCCGCGTCGTCGGACTCGGCGTCCGCGGTCGCGTCGGCGAACAGCTCGGCGATGGTCTCCTCGTCGACGATTTCGTAGCCCGCCTCGGAGACGGTGACGAGGTTCAGCTCGTCGCTTTCGATTTCGTCGTCGGCCGCGACGAGCGCCTCGACGGCGAGCGCGAGGCCGTCTTCGAGCGACAGGTCCTCGGCGTACCCGTCTTCGAGGGCGGCCTGTACGTCCTCGCGGTGGCCGCCGATGGCGACCGCCTTCCACTCCTGGGGCGTCCCGGACGGGTCGGTCGCAAAGAGGCGACCCGAGCCGTTCTCGACGCCGCCGATGAGGAGCGACGCGCCGTACGGGCGGGTGCCGCCGGACTGCGTGCTCTCTTGGATGTTGTCGGTGATTGTCTTCGTGAGCGTCTCGACGCCGATGGGCTCGCCGTAGCGCAGGTGCTCGCGCTGGGCGGTCGTCCGCGCGAAGTCGACGAGCTTCCGCGCGTCGGCGACGTGGCCGGCCGTGGCCGCGCCGAGCGCGTCGTCGAGCTTGTGCAGTTTCTCGATGCTTTCGGCTTCCATGAGGTCCGACGGGGTCGACCGGAGGGCCGCCAGCACGACGCCGTCGGCGGTGCGGACGCCGAGCACCGGCGCGCCGCGCTTGACGGCCTCGCGGGCGTACTCGACCTGATAGATGCGACCGTCGGGAGAGAAAAGCGACGTCCCGCGGTCGTAGGCCTGCTTGTCGTTTCGGTTCATCGTGCGACCTCCTCGCTCGCGTCGGCGGCGTTCGTCATTACTCTCTGGTCAGTCCCGGAGGCGGAAAAAGCCTCCACACCCGGCAGCGGTGTGGGGTTCACTCTCGAATCGGCGGCCGTCCCGCGAACGCACGGCGACTCGGAGGCGCAGTTCCCCGGAGCTACTCCTCTATCACGGCCGCGTCGGGCGCGTTCCGCTTGACGCTCTCGATGCCCTGTTTCGCCTTCTGCTTCGACGCGTATCCCTCGCCAGAATCGGCGAGGATATTCCCGTTGTCGTGGACGAGCCGCCATCGGTACTTGTCCGCCGCGTCGACGAACACCTCGAAGTGCGCCTTGCTCATACCGTGAAATTGCTGTCAACGAACAAAAGTGTACTTGCGAGCGTCGCGGCGGACGCGTCGGCCCGGTCGCCTCAGGCGGCTTCGGGTTCGAGCGACTCGGCGTCGACTTCCAGCAGTCGCGCCTCGCAGTCCTCACAGCGGACGGCGAGTACTTCCCACGACCGGCAGCACGACTCGGCGGTCTCCGAGCCGAACCGGACGTCGCCGCCGCAGGTCGGACATCGGTCGAGGTAGATGCGGACCCCCCTCGCCAGCGCGCTCCGCTGCTCGGCCGTCAGGCGGTCCCAGTCGTCGAGGCGACCGTCGAGGGTGGCGTCGGCGGCCACGTCCGCGACGAGCGCGCCGTCCGACTCCCATGTGCCGAGTGTTGTGCCGTTGGCCATCGCCACGACCCACCGGCTCCGAGCCCGGGATTCAAGCGTGACGTCGGCCTCGTCGACGCCGGTCATGCGGGCGAGCCACCGTCGCGCGACGTCCTCGTCGGTGCGCGCAATCTCGTCGTTCCACGCCGATTCGAACGCCGGTGCGAGGCGGAGTTCGTCGCCGCTCTCGTCCAACTCCAACGCGCCGGCGTCCATCAGGGCCGCCTCCACGTCGAACGCCGCGGCCGACGCGCCATCGCCGTCTAACTGCCCCGTTTCGACCTCCTCGCTCGGGGATTCGGCGTCAACGTCGTCACCGGCGGCCGGCGCGGATGCGGCGGCCCCGACGTGGGCCGGCGTCGGCTCCTTGTCGAACCACCGGAGGACCCGGTCGGGGAAGTACGTCTTCGTGAGCGTCGGCGTGCCGGGAATCAGGTAGCCGCGGAAATAAATCGCGCCCGCGAAGAGGGCGAACGAGACGAGCGCGAGCGGCGGCCACGCGACGCCGAGCAACAGGCTCAACGCGGCGGCGATGACGACGTTCACGATGGTACACGGGGTACACCGGTTCTCGCCGGTGTACTCGGGTTGGCGGAGTCGGTCTGCGAGTGTCGAGGTTGTCATGGCGGGCGGGAAAGCTTCGTTCCCTCCTATGAGGTCGTTCGCGTCAATAAAGCTACTCGTGACACGTCGCGGGGAGCACGGGTCGTTCACGAGTGTCGCCGCGAGACGCGACGCCCGGCGTCTCAGCGCGTCGGCCGCTTGAACACGAGCGCCGTCTGCCCGCTGTTCGCGCCGGCACCGCGCGAGTCGGAAATCGTGTCCACGAGCTCCCACCCCTCGCCGCCGAGGGAGTTGAGGGCGTCTTCCATCGGCGCGGTATCGCCGCTGAACAGGCCGCCGTCGGCCGTGCGGACGATTTTGTACTCCCACTCGCCGCCGGGGGCGGTGGGGTCAGTCATCGGACTCCTCCGGGTCGCACTCGGCTCCACCGGCCGCGGCGGGGTCCCCGCGTTCCCGGCGCTCGTACGTGACGAACGAGAAGCCGTCGCGGTCGTCGCGGGCGGTCTCGACCCACTCCTCGCGGTCCCGTTCGGGGAACCGCGTGTCGCCCTCGTGGGCCGCGTCGAGTTCGGTGAGAATCAGCCCCGCCGCGCGGTCGAGGAACTGCTCGTAGACGGTCGCGCCGCCGACGACGTACACCGTCTCGACGCCCATCTCGGCGGCCGCGGCC
Organism: Haloferax sp. S2CR25; assembly: GCF_031624535.1. Taxonomy (NCBI): domain Archaea; kingdom Methanobacteriati; phylum Methanobacteriota; class Halobacteria; order Halobacteriales; family Haloferacaceae; genus Haloferax; species Haloferax sp. S2CR25. The sequence goes on along the minus strand of NZ_JAMQOO010000002.1, from coordinate 583,304 downwards.
TCGGCGGCGGCGACCGCGGAGTCGACCGAATCGACCGCTTCAGCGCCCTCGGGGAGGTCGAGGTCGCGGGTCGTCAGCACGACGCTGTGACGGTCCGGAAGCGGGCCGCCGAGCTGGCGGGCGATGCTCTCGTAGGTCGTGCGACCCATCACGACCGGGTGACCGGTCGTCGTCCGCTTGAAGTGTTTGAGGTCCTCGGGGAGGTGCCACGGCATGTCGCCGTCGCGGCCGATGACGCGGTTGTCGGCGACGGCGGCGACGAGGACGAACCGGACCGCGGCGTCGGTGGCGGTGGCGACGTCGGCCGCGGGGTCGACGGCGGCCCCAGACTCGCCGGACTCCTCGCCGCTCATTCGGCCACCGCGAAGCGAATCCCGTCGGCCGGGTCGTAGTCTCGGAGGACGATGTCCTCGAACGAGAGTTCTTCGAGCGGCACGTCGGCCACGTCGAGCGCGGGGCGCTCGCGGGGTTCGCGCGAGGCCTGCAGGAGCAGTCCGGGAACGTGGTCGTAGTCCTCCTCGCCGTCGGCTTCCTCGGGGGCCGCGTCGAGGAGCCACTCGCGCACGTCGAGGTACCCTTCGGGGGACTCCACGTCGGCGAGGCGGGACTGGAGTTCGTCGAGGTGGTCGCCGTACCACGCGCCGCGCTCGCCCGTGCCGCAGTAGACGTGGGCGTCGACGATGGTGTGGGCGAACGACCCGAGTTCGAATCCGGCGCGCTGGGCGACGACCTGCGCGAGGATGGCGTACGCCGCGAGGTTGAACGGGACGCCGAGCGCGATGTCGCCGGAGCGCTGGGTCAGGTGGAGGTTGAGTTCGTCGCCCTGCACGTTGAAGACGAACGTGTAGTGACACGGCGGAAGCGTCGAGACGGCCGCGTTCGCGGGGTGCCACGCGTTGATGACAAGCCGTCGGGAGTTCGGGTTCTCTTCGAGCGTGTCGAGGACGTACGCGAGCTGGTCGAACGTCCCCTCGTCGTTCATCCAGCGGTGGTCGTCGTCGGGCCACGCCTCGCCCGAAAGCTCTTCCTCGGGGACCGGGTAGCGCCGCCAGAACCGACCGTAGGCCGTGTCGAGGTGGCCCTCCTCGTCGGCCCACGCGTCCCAGATGCCCGTCTCCTCGCGGAGGGTGCGGATGTGCTCTTCGCCCGAGAGGTACCACAGCAGTTCGTGGATGAGCGAGTTCCAGCGGAAGCCCGAGAGGTCCTTGGTCGTGAGCAGCGGAAAACCCTCCTGTAGGTCGACGGTGTAGTGCTTCGAGAAGCCCGAGATGGTGTCTACTCCGGTCCGATTGGGTTTGTGTCGCCCGGTGCCGAGAACGTCTGTCACGAGGTCGAGATATTGGCGCATGAGAGGTGCCCTGATTGGCTGTTGGTCGTGGTCGGACCATACTAAACTTCCCCGTATCAGCGCGGATTTCCGCGACGCCCACAACACCGAATACCCCGCTTTTCGTACCTGTGCCCATGATTCGCAACCTCGCAGGGGATATCCGGGCCTTCACGAGCAATGTTTTCCTCGTCGACGGCGAGACCACCGCGCTCGTGGACGCCGGCGCGAACTTCGACGTGGTGCCGAAGGTCCGGGAGGTCACCGACTCGCTCGACGCGGTGTACCTCACCCACACGCACCCCGACCACATCGGAAACGTGGACGCCGTCCGCGAGGCGTTCGACGTACAGACGTGGGGCTACGACACCGGCAACCTCGCCGTCGATAAGCGTATCGACGACGGCGAGCGCGTCCAAATCGGCGACGACGTGTTCGAGGCGGTCCACACACCGGGGCACAAGGACGACCACCTGTGCTTTTTCTCCCGCGGGTCGGGCGTCTGCTTCGCGGGCGACCTCGTTTTCGCCGACGGCGGCTTCGGCCGAACCGACCTCCCCGAGGGCGACCGCGGCGCGCTCGTCGAGAGCATCGACCGCCTGCGCGAGGTCGTCGGCGACGACCTGACCGAACTCCACACCGGCCACGGCCCGAGCGTCACGACTCGCCCGAGCGAGGACCTCGAACTCGCGGCGCGCGCGGCGCGGACGAGGTGAGTCGCCGTATCGACGTTACCGACGCCCCGACGCCTCTTACCGACTCGTGTAGCCGCCGTCGACGGTGAGCGCCTCGCCCGTCGTGAACGACGCGCCGTCGGAACAGAGCCAGACGACCGCGGAGGCGATTTCGTCCACGTCGCCGAGGCGGTTCATCGGGTGGAGCGACTCGATGCCCTTCCGGGCTTCGGGGTCGTCGAGGCCGCCCTCGCCGAGTAGTGGCGTGTCAACGAACCCCGGACACACCGCGTTGACGCGGACGCCCTGTTCGGCGTACTCGATGGCCGCGGTCTTCGTCAACCCGAGGACGCCGTGTTTCGCGGCGACGTAGTGGCTCGCGTTCGCGAAGCCGACCTTTCCGAGAATCGACGCCATGTTGACGACGACGCCTCCGTCGCCGCCGAGCATCGCGGGAATCTCGTGTCGCATCGACCGCCAGACGCCGTTGAGGTTCACGTCGATGACTTGTTGCCACTCGTCGAACGAGAGGTCGGCGGCCGGTTTCTGCGCGCCGCCGACGCCCGCGTTGTTGCAGGCGAAATCCAGTCGCCCGTACTCCGAGACCGCCGTCTCGACCATCGCGGCGACGGCGTCGCCGTCCGTCACGTCCGTCTCGACGAACGTCGCCGTCCCGCCGGCCTCCTCGATGCGCGCGACGGTCTCCTCGCCGCCCTCGACGTTCACGTCGGAGACGACGACGCGCGCGCCCTCCGCGGCGAACGCCTCCGCCGTCGCGCGACCGATTCCAGAGCCAGCGCCTGTTACAACCGCGACTTCGGTGTCGAACTGAGCCATAGTACGATAGAGAACACAACAACCTGACAGATAACCGTTTGTGCGACTCTCGCGTCGGGAGAATGTCGGGGACGGCGACCAGCGCGGTGAGTGTGTGGCGGCGGCTACTCCTCGTCTTCTTCGGGGACGGCGTCGGGGTGGAGGCCGAAGTAGCCCGGTTCGTCGCTCCGGGGGTCGTTGATGACGAAGTCCTCCTGATTGGCGACGATCCACGGAATCGTCCACTGGACGATGCGGTCTTCGGTCTCCTCGCTGAGGTCGTCCTGCGGCGACAGCCCCTGCATCAGGCGGGCGATTTCGCCGACGGTGTACATGTAGTCGGGGTCGAGGATGTCGGCGGGTTCGTACAGCAGATACCCGTAGAGGGTGTCGAACTCGTCTTTCGGCTTGGGCATACCGCACGCTTCTCGGCCGACGGTCAAAACCCCGACGACAGCGGGCGACGCGCGGGGGAGACGACGGCACTGCGGGCGGTGAGCGCCCCCGTGACGCCCGCACGAGCCTCCACGGGCCCATGAGTAGGCTTATCATCCGTGCCGCGAGACCCGAAACGATGAGCGACGCCGCCGCACGACTCGTCGAGGCCTTCCGAAGCTTCGGCGGGGACGACCTCCGAGACCTCTGGGTCTTCGACCACCACGGGTACGAACACCTCTATCTCAGGGCGGACGTGTCCGATGCGCTCGAATGCCTCGACGTCTCCCGATTTATCGACAACGAGCGGTTCGGCTACGTCACGAGAGACACCTACGAGACGCTGTACTACGCGGACTACGGCTACACCGTCCGCGGATTCGACTCGTTCGAGCAGTTCCGGACGTTCGTCGGTGACCGCCCCACCGGCGTCCTCGCCAGCTTCGACCGCGGAACTGACGGCCGCGACTTCGCCGCGCTGTACGACCGGGTCTGCGCGCTGAACGAGGAGTTCGGCGGCACAGAGCTGTTCTCCGACCCGACCGCCCGCGACGGACAGTTCTGAGCGGCGGACCGCAATCCGAGAGAGACGGCTCTGACGGCTCTCAACACTCTATTCGACGCGAATAGCGCCGTCGCTGGCGGCGTGGCGTCCGAAAGAAAAGTCGGGATGTATCGGGTTTACTCGAAGAGTTCGACGGCCTGCTCGTAGCGAGCGGCGGGTTCGTCCCAGTCGACGACTTCGAAGAACGCGCTCACGAAGTCGCCGCGGGCCGGGCCGTAGTCGTGGTAGTACGAGTGCTCCCAGACGTCCAGCGCGAGAATCGGGTGACTACCCCAGAGCGCGCCCTGGTCGTGCTTGTCGACGACGACGTTCCGAAGCTGGTTCGAGAACGAGTCGTACACCAGGAGCGCCCAGCCGCCGGCCGCGCCGGCCGCCGCTTCGAATTCGCCCTTCCACGCCTCGTAGGAGCCGAAGTCCTCCGCGATGCGCTCTGCGAGCGCGCCCGAGGGCTCGTCGCCGCCTTCCGGCGACATGTTCTGCCAGAACAGGTCGTGCAGAATGTGACCGGAGCCGTTGTGCGTGACGTTGCGGAGCGCGCCGGCGGACGAGCCGAACTCGCCTGCTTCGCGGTTGTCGGCGAGGGTCTCCTCGGCCGCGTTCCAGCCGTTGACGTAGCCCTGGTGGTGGGTGTCGTGATGCCACGTCAGCACCTGCTCGGAGATGTGCGGTTCGAGGGCGTCGTACTCGTACGGAAGCGGGTCGAGTTCGTAGCTCATAATGTGTAACCTCCGTATCACGGGTGGGGCGGAATCCTGTTAAAACTTGAGGAGAGGTATGCTAGCACAAACCACGGTATAGAGACCGCTGTCGGTCGATTTCTCCCGTTCGAGAAACTCCGGTTCGCGCGAGCGTGTCAGCCGTCGAACGGGTCCGTCCGGCGCTCGTACTCGATTTCGGTCGAGACGGCGTCGGCGATGTCTGACCCGAACTCGCGCTCGACGACGTGTAACGAGAGGTCGAGTCCGGAGGTGACGCCGCCCGCGGTGAGCACGTCGCCGTCGTCGACGACGCGCGCTTCGACGACTTCCGCGGCCGTTTCTCGGAGGTCGGCGAGCGCGCCGCCGTGGGTGACCGCGGGGCGACCGTCGAGGACGCCGGCGCGGGCGAGGAGCATCCCGCCGGTACAGACGCCCGCAACGGTGGTCCCGGCCTCGTGGAGCGCGGCGATGGCGTCGGGAATCTCGCCCTTCTCGGCTTCGGCCCACGCGCTCTGTTCGGCGCGGGAGTTCCAGCCGCCGCCGGGGACGACGAGGAGGTCCGGGCGGTCGGTCTCGGGGTCGAGGACGCCGTCGACGCCGACGCGCATCCCGTGGTTCGCGGTCACGGACTCGCGGTCGTCGAGCGCGACGAGTTCGGCCGCGCAGTCGGCCCCGGCCGCGCCGGCGTTCTGGAACACCTCGAACGGCGCGACGGCGTCGAGTTCGTCGAAGCCGTCGTAGAGGATGATAGAGACGTGCACGCTTCCGGAGTCGGTGCCCGAGGAGAAAGCCGTTCGTGCCGCGGCGACCGCGGGCGGAGAAACGCGGACTGATTCGGCCGACGCTCAGTCGTCGCCGCGGGCGGCCTCGAACATCGAAATCGCCCGCTCGCGGCGCTCGGAGTGGTCCACGACCGGGGCCGGGTAGTCGGGCGCGAGGCGCTCGCGTTCGAGGTCGGTCAGTTCGTGCCACTCGTGGATGGCGTTGGCCGTCACGTCCGATAGCTCGGGGACGTACCGCTTGATGTACTCGCCGTCGGGGTCGTAGCGCTCGCCCTGCGTCATCGGGTTGAAGATGCGGAAGTACGGCTGGGCGTCGGTCCCGGTCGAGGCGGCCCACTGCCAGCCGCCGTTGTCGTTGGCGGTGTCGTGGTCCGCGAGGTGCTCGCGGAAGTGCGCGTAGCCGTGTCGCCAGTCGCACAGGAGGTCCTTCGTGAGGAACGACGCGACGATCATCCGGACGCGGTTGTGCATGTGCGCCTCCTCGCGGAGCTGTCGCATCCCGGCGTCGACGATGGGATAGCCGGTTTCGCCCGCCTTCCACGCCGCGAGCTCTTCGGCGTCGTCGCGCCACGCGATGTCCTCCTCGTACTCCTTGTAGTTCTCCGTGACGACGTTCGGGTGCTCTCGGAGGACGTGCGCGTAGAATTCCCGCCACGCCAACTGCGACTGGAACTCCTCGACCGACTCGTCTCGCTCGCCGCCGACGCCCTCGCGGGCCGCCGCGGTCGCCGCGTACACCTCGCGGATGCCGATGGTCCCGAACTTGAGGTCCGCCGAGAGCCGCGACGTGGCGTCCCGCGTCGGGTAGTCGCGGTCGTCGGCGTAGCGGTAGATGGCGTCCGCGCAGAACGCCGACAGGCGCTCGCGGGCCGCCTCGGTCCCCGCCGACTGGACCGCCGCCGTCGGCTCCTCGAAGCCGAGGTCCGAGACGGTCGGCAGGTCGCCGACGGCGATGTCGAACTCGGCGTCTCCGTCGGCGAGGCGTTCGGCTGCGGATTCGAGCGTTCCGGCGTCGGCGAGGTCTCCGGCCTCCGGTTCCGAGTACGGCTCGGGCTTGTCGCGGTCGCGCCACTTCTTCCAGAAGTAGGTGTAGACGGAGTACGTGTCCCCCGCGTTCGTCGTGATGCTCCCCGGCGGGTGGAAGATGGCGTCGTGGACCGGTTCGCGGGCGACGCCGGCGTCGTCGAGGGCGAGCCGCACGTCGGCGTCGCGCTCGCGGGCCAGTCCGGAGTAGTCGATGCCCCACACGGTCCGTTTCGCATCGAGCGCCGCCGCGACCGCCGGCACGACCGTCCGCGGGTCGCCGCGGGCGACGAGCAGGTCGCTCCCGCGCTCTCGGTACGCCTCGCGGAGTTCGGCGAGCGCGTCGAGCAAGTACCTGACGCGGGGCGCGCCGGCGTGGTCGAGCACGTCCCGGTCGAAGACGAAAAGCGGGGCGACGGGCCCCGCCTCCGCGGCCGTGGCGAGGCCGCGGTTGTCCGCGACGCGCAGGTCCCGGCGGTGCCAGTGCAGTTGCATAGCCGCGCCTCAGGACGGCGTCTATGTCAATGTAGCGGCAGTCGGCCGCCGACAGGCGGGAAAACCGCTCGACCGGCTCGTTCGACTGAGCTTAATCGCCCGGAGACGCTGGAAACGGCTTCCTACCGCGTCTCGCGGCGGCAGTCGCTCGTTTTCGGACGCCCGTTGGCATGAATGTGGTACGACAGCCGACACTCCCGGCGACGCGACTGTCGCGGGTAATGTGATGTTATCGACCGAATTCCCGGACCGGAGCACGTTTACGTTCTTGCTATCTGGTGTACCCGGTTCATACCTATACGGCGTCGTACCCACGGTTCTGGTATGTCCGGGCATCGCTTCCTTCCCGACTCCGGGGTCCGACAGCCGCGTCTCCGTTCCCCGCTCGTGTTTCCGCTTTTCCTCTTGACGCTCGTCTGCGGCACGCTCGGGTGGCTTGTCTGGGTCCCCTACGGCGTGTTCCTCGGCGTCTTGCCGCCGGTCGTCGTCTTCGGCTTCGCGCTCGCCGAACTCTCGTCGCCGCCGCCGTCGCCCCCGCGACTCCCGTCGGCGCGACCGTCGCCGCCGCTCTCGCTCGACGGCCGGGTCGACCTCGCGGCCGCCCTGCACGGCGCGGGCGTCTTTTCGGCCGACGCGGACGGCACGCTCTCTTTGTCGCCGCAGTTCGCCGAAGAGTGGCGCGCCCGCGTGCTCGACACCGAGGGGCGGGACCACGACCGCGAGGCGCTCGCAGGACTCCTCGGCGTCGATCCGGACAGAATCGAACTGGGGTGGGACGAGCGGGGGCTGTTCGCGCGCCTCGACCGCGGGACCGTGGGCCGGTGGGCCTCTCGCGCCGCGTTCGTCGCCGACCTCACGGCGGTCGCGACGTTCCGGCGGTACTACCCCGAGTGGTGGCGGCTCTCGACGGCGGACCGGAACCGCGTCCTCGGAGCGCTTCGGCTGTGTCTCCGGACCTGCCCGACCTGCGACGGCGCGGTTTCGGTCGAGACGAAGCGAGTTGCGGGCGCCGAACGCGGTGGGACGAAACGGCGCGTCTCGGCGACCTGCCGCGGCTGTGACGCGTCCCTGTTCGACGGCGTCGTCGAGCAGTCGGCGGGCGAGCAGTCCGGGTCCGAGGAGGGGGCCGGCGTGCATCCGCAGAACACGAGGTAGCCGGGCGACCGCTCACCGCTCGCCGGGGACGCGTTGGCGCGGGCGCTCTCAGGGGAGCGGGTCGATGCCGTCGCGTCGCCCGTCGAGCACCGAAAACCGCTCCCCGCGGCGTCGTTCGAGCCACCTGAGCAGTCGTTCTGCCCACCGGAGTTTCTGCGCTTTCATGGCGTCCACGGTCGGGTCGTCGAAGTCCCAACCGACGAAGACGAGCCGGTCCGCCCCGAGTTCGTCGGCGGTGAAGGCCGCCCGGTCGCCGTCGGTGAAGCCGCCCCAGTTGACGACGGGACCGACCGGGGCCGCCTGCGTCGTCCCGAGGACGTGGTCGGTATCGAACCGCGGCACCCACTCGCGGACCGCGGGGAGGTTGTCACCGTGGGCGTGGGCCGCGACGGGCACGCCCGATTCGGTCAGTTCGACCGCCGTCTCGGGGTTTTTGTCGAGGTCGGTCACCATCAAATCGAGGTCGAACCCGGCGTCTCGAACCGCGTCGGCGGCGGTGGAAGCGGCGACGACGACGTCCACGTCGGGGCCGTCGAGCCGGTCGAGTTCGGCGTCGAGCGTCGGGGCCGCCCCGCAGACGGCGACGGTCGCGCCCGCCCAGTCCAGTCGGTCGCGGTCGAACGGTTCCACGAGGTCCGCGAGCGCGTCTCTGGCGCGCTCGTCGCCGGTTCGGTCGAAGCCGAAGTCATCGAGAATCCGCCCGTAGACGGGTTCCCACGTGGTGAAATCCATGGTGTAGCTGTCGCTCAGAATGTAACTGTATGGGCCGGAACGGCACTCGTGTACCCCTACCCGCGTGCCCTTCCGGCGTCCACAGGACCGTTTTAGAGTCGGATGGTATAAGTTTTCTCTTAGTAGAACGGTCAACGTCTGCCGAACGTCAGACGGGCAGACGGGTCTGTGAAGGGTTCTCGAACCGGTTAACGCGTCGCCCGCTCGACCGTTTCGAGGGCGGATTCGAGGGCGTCGGACGCGTCCGTGACGAGCGCCGAAAGCCGGGCGAGCGCGGCGGGCGTCCCGACCAGAAGCGCGCCGGTGTCGCCGCCGGCCAAGACGGCTCCCGCGTCGCCGGCGGCGGCGGCGAGGGCCTCCCGGTCGTCGGCCCCGAGCCCCTCCAGTTCGAAGACGCGCGTGACGCTCTCGGCGGCGACCTCGCGGTTCGCGCCGACGCGGTCGAGGTGTCTCGCGGCCTCGCCGGGCGTCGTCACGTCGAGTTCCTCGACCGACACGTCGCCGGGTTCGCGGACGCGGCGGCGCTTGAACTCGTGGCCGATGAGGGCGGCGTCGCGGGTCTCTTTCACGTCGTGGGTCCGGACGACGTGTGCGCCGCGCTCGACCGCCATCGACGTGGCGGCGAGGCTGACGGGCAAGGCCTCCTCGGTCGGGCGGCCGGCCACGTCGCGGAGGAAGTTCTTGCGGTTGATGGAGACCAAGATGGGGTGGCCGTAGCCGCGGAACTCCCGCAGGCGGTCGAACGTCTCGCGGTCGTGTTCGAGCGTCTTCGCCTCCGACCAGCCGCCGAAGGCGGGGTCGACGATGGTCTTGTCGGTGAAGCCGTTCAGTTCGAGGGCGTCGTAGATGTCGTCGACCTCCTCTATCGCGCCGGGGCGAGTGAGGTCCGGGGGGCTGGCCATCTTGGCGACCGCGGCGTCGAACTCCTCGCAGACGCGGGGCATCTCCGGGTCGGCGAAGCCGCAGATGTCGTTGACCATGTCGAAGCCGCCGTCGAGCGCCGCCTCGGCGACCTCGTGGTAGCGCGTCTCGATGGAGAAGACGGCGTCGCCGGAGACGCTGTCGAGGACCGAAAGCGCCGTGTCGAGGCGGTCGAGTTCGTCTTCGGCCGACAGCACGTCGAGGCGCTTGTTCGCCGATTCGAGGCCGACGTCGACGATGTCGGCCCCCTCGTCGATGAGCTCGCGGTCGACGTATTCGGCGGCCTCGCTCGGGTCGTTGAACACGCTCGGCTTGTACGGGGACTCCTTGGAGACGTTCAGCACACCCATGATTCGGGGCGGGTGGTCGTCGCCGATTTCGAGTCCTGCCGCATCGACGGTTCGCATACCCGTCGGTTGGACCACACGATTATATGCCGACCGGTCGCGGAAGGCGGGCGAGTTCGTCGAGTACGAAGCCGCATGCGACGGAATTGAGGGCTATTGAGTCCTCATAGCAACCGCTTAATAGCGCTCTCTGGACTACACAGCCAACCGGGTGCCTTCCGGGCGCACCCACACAGGATTATGACTGGCGACGGACCACCGACGATACTCGCCGTTGACGACGAACCGTCCCTGACGACGCTGTACGAGGCGTGGCTCGCGGACGACTACCGCGTCGAGACGGCTTCGAGCGCGGAGGAGGCGCTCGGACTCGTCGCCGACGAGTCGTTCGACGCCGCGATGCTCGACAGGCAGATGCCCGGCGGCACCGGGGACGAGGTGCTGTCCGAACTCCGGGCGCGCGACCACGACTTCCCGGTCGTGATGGTGACCGGCGTCGACCCCGACACCGACATCGTCGAGATGCCGTTCGACGACTACCTCGTCAAGCCGGTCGGAAAACTGGAGGTCCGCCGCGCCGTCCGCTCGCTCGTGGTCCGCGGGTCGTACAACGACCTGCTCCGCGAGTACTTCGCGCTCGCCCGCAAGCGGGCCGTGTTGGAGTCCACCTACGACCGCGAGACGCTCGAAGAGTCGGCGTCGTACCGCGAACTCACCGCCTCGGTCGATGACGCGGCGGCCCGCGCCGACGACGCCCGCGCGGAACTGCTCGACGACGCGTTCGAGGAGGCGGCGCTCGACTTCGGATGACTGACCGGAGGCTCGACCGGCCGTGACGCGACGCCTCCTGCCGCGGTTCGTCAGGAAGCGGTACGCGGTGCAGTTCGCGCTCGCGGTCGGTCTCGTCACGCTCGCCATCGCGGCCGTCGGCGGCTACTCGTATCTCCACGCCAACGAGGTCATCGGCGACGAGACGCGCGACGACCTCGTGACGAACGCCGAGATTCAGGCGCAGAACCTCGACGAGTGGCTCACGCGGATGGAGGTGCAGATGCGGTCGATATCTGAGTCCGCGGCGTTCCAGTCCGGCGACGACCGCGACATCAACCTCTATCTGTGGTCGGTGGTCGAACGCGACCGCGACATCGACGCCGCGTACTACATCGACACGAGAAACGAGACGGTTCTCACGAGCACGGGGAGCGCCAGCGTCGCCTCGGCCGAGTCGGTGACGACGTACTACGGCCGCCGGGAGTTCACCGCGCTCGCCCAGCAGTCCCACGGCGACGTGGTCGTCTCGGACCCGTTCCGCCCCTCCGAGGGGGCCGCGCCCGTCGTCCTCTTCGCGACGACGATTCCCGACCGCCCGAACCGGGCCGTCATCGCCGTGGCGAACCTCCGAGACATCTCCGAGACGCATCTCCACGACATCGACGCCGGCCGGTTCGTCGTCGTCGACGGGGCGGGGACGGTCGTCCTCGCGGAGGACGAGTCGCGGCTGTTGGAGACCGACGCGCTCGACACGACCCGATACGACGCCGCGTCGGGGTTCGTCCCCGGGCAGTCGCTCGCCGGCTCGTCGACCGAGGTCGGGTTCGCCCGGATGGAGACCCACGACTGGGTCGTCACCTCCCGCGTCCCCACGGGCGAGGCGTACGCCCTGCGGACGGACATCCTCACGCAGATACTCGCGACCCTGTTCGTCGTCGGCGCGGGCGCGGCCCTGCTGGCGGTCACCATCGGTCGGGACACCGTGGACGCGGTTCGGACCCTCGGGTCGAACGCGCGGGAACTCACCGACGGCAACCTCGACGTCTCAATCGACCGCGACCGCGAGGACGAGTTCGGCGACCTCTACGAGGCGTTCGACGTGATGCGGGTTTCCCTGCGCGACCAGATTCTCGAAGCCGAGCGCGCCCGCGAGGAGGCCGAGGCGGCGAGAGGGGTGGCGTGGGCCGAAAAGGAGGCCTCCGAGCGCCGCCGCCGCCACCTCGAACGGACCGCGGAGGCCTACGGCGAGGTGATGCGGGCCTGCGCCGACGGCGACCTCGCGGAGCGAATCGAGCCCGACGAGGAGAGCGAGGCGATGGCCGAGGTCGCCCGCTCGTTCAACGAGATGATGGCCGACGTACAGGAGCGAAACGAACAGCTCCGAACCGTCTCGAACGTGCTCTCGCACGACCTGCGAAACCCACTCAACGTCGCGGTCGGCCGGGCCGAACTCCTCGCCGACGAGACCGAAAGCGACCACGTCGAACCGCTCGTCGAGTCGCTCGACCGCATCGACGCCATCATCGACGACGCGCTCGTGTTGGCGCTCCAGCGGCGGGTCGAAGACACGCTCCCGGTCGCGCTGTCGGACGCGGCCCGGCGGGCGTGGGGGCACGTGGAGACGGGGGACGCGACGCTCGTCGTCGAGGAGAACGCCCGGTTCGCCGCCGACCCCGACCTCGCGGCCCACGTCTTCGAGAACCTGTTTCGGAACTCCGTCGAGCACGGCGACCCAGACGGAGTGACCGTCACCGTCGGCGCGCTCTGCGACGCCCCCGGCTTCTACGTCGAAGACGACGGCCCCGGCATCCCGGAGGCCGACCGGGCGAGCGTGCTCGAACCGGGCTACACGACGAACCGCGCCGGCGGCGGGACCGGCTTCGGCCTCCCAATCGTCCTGCAGGTCGCCGACGCCCACGGCTGGGACCTCGCGCTCTGCGAGTCGGCGACCGGCGGCGCGCGGTTCGAACTCAGCGGCGTCGAGCATGTCGGCGGCGGTGCCGACGACGCCGTCTCCCTCGTGTGACTATATACCCCACTTAGCAACCACCATGACCGGACGCGAGAAACGACCGACCGTGAAGCCACCTTGTCGGGGCGGAGACGGAGCGAGTCGGCGCGGGTTCCTCGGCGCGCTCGGGGCGGCCGGGGCAGTCGGGCTCGCGGGCTGTCTCGGGAGCGTCGGGTCGGTGCCGGGGCCGACCGCGAGTCGGACCGCGACCGCGACGGCCGACGACGCGCTCTCGGGGCGTATCGCTATCGCCGGAAGTAGTACGGTCTACCCGCTGACGCTCTCGCTCGGCAAGTCGTTCTCGGAGGCGCACCCGGACGTGACGGTGTCCGTCGCCTCGACCGGGACCGGCGGGGGGTTCGCCGACTTCTTCTGTGCGGGCCGGACCGTCGTGAACGACGCGAGCAGGGCCATCGAGGCGGACGAGCGCGACGCGTGTGCGGCCGCCGGCATCGGCCCCGTGGAGTTCCGCATCGCCACCGACGCCGTCTCGGTCGTCGTCAACCCCGACGCCGACTGGGTGGACTGCCTCACGCTCTCCGAACTCGCCGCGATATGGCGCGTCGGCGGGGCCTCGTCGTGGAGCGACGTCCGACCCGAGTGGCCCGACGAGCCGATTCGCCTCGCCGGCCCGACGACCGCCTCGGGCACGTTCGACTACTTCTCCGACGCCGTCCTCCCGAGCGCGGTCCAGCGGACCGACCACCTCACGACCGAACAGGACACGGTCATCGCCAAGACCGTCGGCGACTCCCCGCACGCGATGGGCTACTTCGGCCTCGCGTACTACCTCCAGAACCGCGACACCGTCCGCGCGGTCCCGATTTCCGAGCCCGACGGATGCGCCCTCCCGTCGCCCGCGAACGCGAAGAACGGGACCTACGACACGCTCTCGCGACCCCTGTACGTCTACGTCGCCCGCGAGGCGCTGTCGCGTCCGGAGGTCGCCGCGTTCGTCCGCTACTACCTCGAACGGTCCACGTCGGAGCCGGCGGTCGTCGGCTACGTGCCCGTCACGGAGGAGGCGGCCGCCGACAACCTCGACCGGCTGGACGCGCTCCTCGCGGACGGCTGACCGGCATCACGCCATTTTTATCCGCCGCTCGGCTATCTCGGCCCATGGCGAAGGTCAGCGTCGGACTCCGCGGATGGCGGTTCGAGGAGGCCGAGATATTCACCGACGAGGGCGAGTTCAAACCGCTCGACGAGATTCCCGAGGACCCGCGGGAGCGACTCGTGCGCCTCGTCTCGCTCGTCGAGGAGCCGTGCGACGCCTGCTATCTGATTCACGGCGACGAGGAGATACAGCAGTGCCGACAGGCGTCCATCGTCTACGGCGAGCCCCGCGAGGAGGTGCTCCTCTGCGAACACCACGAGCCGGACTTCCTCTACTGGTTCCGCGAGGAGGACGGCCGCGACCTCGTCGGCGACGCGGTGTTCGCCGACGCCTTCCACGAGTGGTTCGCCGACGGCGGCCGCGCCCCCGAGGGCTACGGCGGACTGGAGTACGTCGACACCGAACCCGACGAACTGCCGTCGCCGCCGGACGCGAACGAGATACAGCGCCGGCTGGAGGAGAACTTCGTCGAGGGCGAGCGCATCGACCTCCGCGATTACGGTCCCGACGCGGACGACGACGAGGACGCGACGCCCCTGACCGAAGACGACCTCGACGGCGTCGACCTCGACACGGACTACCCGACGAGATGAGCGGCGACCGAGACGCCGACGCCGACCGGGGCCGCGAGTTCGTCGTCGTCGTCGTCGAACCCGAGACGCCCGGCAACGTCGGGACCATCGCGCGGGCGATGAAGAACTTCGGCATCTACGACCTCCGCCTCGTCGACCCGCCGGAACTGGACCCCGACGGCGAGGCGTACGGCTTCGCCGGCCACGCCCGCGAGGACGTGCTCCCGAACGCCACCGAGACGACCTTGGAGGAAGTCGTCGAGGAGTTCCACACCGTCGGGACGACCGCGGTCTCCCACGAGGACTCCACCCGGCACGTCCGCTACCCGTTCAAGACGCCGGTCGAAATCGCCGACTCGCTGGAGTCGGTGCAGACGAAGACCGCGCTCGTGTTCGGCCGCGAGGGAACCGGCCTCGACAACGAGGAGTTGGCGATGCTCGACGAGGTCTGTTGCATCCCCGCGGACGACCGCTACCCCGTGTTAAACCTCGGGCAGGCGGCGACGATTCTCATGTACGAGCTTCGCCGCTTTACGGTCGAGGAGACGCAACTCCCCGACGTGGAGCGCGAGCGCGCCTCCGAGGACGAAATCGAGGTCGTCTATCGCTTTTTCGACGACCTGCTCGACGCCGTGGACTACCGCGAGCACAAGCGGACCAAGACCTCGCGGATGATGCGCCGACTGCTCGGGCGCGCCCACCCGACCGAGCGCGAGGCCGCGACGCTGACGGGCGTGTTCCGCCGGGCCGCCGAGGCCGTCCGCGACCCGGACCGCTTCCGCGACGACGAGGACTGACGCGGCGCGCCCCGCGCTACTCCGCGTCGCCGTCCCGGCGGGCGAACATCACGTAGCTCACGAACGAACAGACCTTCTCGACCTCGCCCGACTCGCGTTCGGCGCGGGTCGTCGTCCGAATCTCCACGAGGCCGCGACTGTCGGTCTCGACGGTCGTCTCCAGCACTTCGGCTTCCACGACGAGCGTATCGCCCGGGTACACCGGTTTCCACCAGCGAAGCTCGTCGACGCCCTTCGCGCCGAGGGACGCGGAGTCGGCGAGGAAGCCGTCCACGAGCAGGCGCATCGTCATCGCCGTGGTGTGCCAGCCGCTGGCGATGACCCCGCCGTACATGGATTCGGCCTCGGCGCGCTCCGTGTCGGTGTGGAACCACTGCGGGTCGTACCGCTCGGCGAACTCCAGAATCTCCGATTCGGTCACGTCGTACGCGCCGAACTCGTGAGTGTCGCCGACCGCGAAATCCTCGAAGAACTGCATGACCCCACTTCGACTGGCCCCGTGGAGAAAGTAGCGGTGCCGGCGGTCCGGGCGACGCGCTCCCCCGGTCGCGTTCGGCGACTTCGCTTCCCCGACGCGCCAGACAGCTTTTGCGACCCGGCGTCCTACCCTCACGCGAGATGGCAACGTCCCCGCGTCGCTCTCGCCTCCCGATGGTCGCCGTCGGCGTCGTCGTCCTCGCGTTCTACCTCTCGCTCAGCGCGCTCAGCGCGTTCGCGGTGGTGACGCTCTGGCGACTCCGCCCCGACCCCCTGACCGCCGCCGTCGTCGGCGTCGCAGTCGCCGTCGTCCTCGGCTATCTGAGCTTCCGCTTCGGCACGGTGCGCCTGCTCAGCCAACTCGACGCGCGGGACATGTCGCCCGCGGAGTCGCCGTCGGTCCACCGCCTGCGCGACCGACTCGCCGAGCGGATGGACATCGACCCGCCGACGCTGAAGCTCGCGCGCTTTTCAGCGCCGAACGCGCTGGCGCTCGACCCGATGGGCCGCGACGTGGTCGTCTTCGACGCCGCGCTGTTCCGCCTCCTCGACGCCGACGAGTTCGAGGCCCTGCTGGCGCACGAACTCGCGCACCTCGAACGGAAAGACGGGCTGGTCCAGTCGCTCGTGGCGAGCGTCCTCCAGACGGTCGTCGGCGTCGGCTACCTGTTCGTCTCGCCGGTGACGTTCCTGACGACGGGGCTCGCCCTCGGCTCGGCGTGGATGCGCGGCCGACCGGGGTCGTGGCCCGAGACGCTCGCCGGACGGATTCGCCTCCGACTGGACGAGTTCGTCGGCCTGTTCGGCTTCGGCCTCACCGTGTTCGTCCGGTCGCAGTCGAGAAAGCGGGAGTTCGCGGCCGACGCGCGGGCCGCCGAGGTGACGGGCAAGCCGATGGCGCTCGCGTCGGCCCTGCGGAAGTTAGAGCGGGCCGCCCGGCCGCAACTCGGGCTGTCGCCGCTGTGGGTGTACGGCGAGGTCGAGGTCGAAGACCCGGTGTCGGACCTGCTTTCGACCCACCCCTCGACCGACGAGCGCGTCGAGCGGCTGGCCGCGATGGCCGACGAGTCGATGACGCGAATCGAGGTGCGGTGAGATGCCCGGTTCGCCCGACCCGGTGCTCGGCGACTGGCTTCTCACCCACGTCGTCGCCGTCGCCGCCGCGCTCACGACCGTCGGCGTCGTCTACGCGACCCGCGCTCGGAGCACCCGCGGTTTTCTGACGCCCGCGCTCCTCGGTGGCGGCTACGCCCTCGCCGCGCTCGCCGTCTGGACTGTCGCGCGACTCGTCACCGACGCGTTCCCCTCGGGCTTCGTCGAGGACCCGCTGGCCGCGGCGGGCTTCCTCGGGTTCTCGTTCCTCCTGCTCGCCGGGTTCGTCGTCGTCGCGGCCCTGCTGTTCGCTCGCCGGGGGCTGGTCGCGCCGCTCGTCGCCCTGTTCGGCGTCACGGAACTCGTCTGGTGGGCGTTCCTCCACGTCCGCGGCGAGACGGACGCGCTCGGGATGTTCCTCATCTTCGGACCTGCGCTGTTGGTCCTCCTCGTCGCCGCGGCCGGCGTCGAGTACGCGGGTCGGTGGGTCCGGCGGCGGTTCGTCCGCGACGGCGGGCGCTCGACGTCGTGAGAACGGGGAGAAAAGACGGTCGGCGAGAACAGTCGGGGCCGATTCAGGCGCGCTTTTGAATCTCCTCGCGGAGCACGTCGCTGACGACCTCGCCGTCGGCCTTGCCGCGGAGCGCGCCCATCGCCTCGCCCATGAGCGCGGAGAACGCGCCCATGCCCTGCTGTTCGACCTGGTCGGCGTTGCGCTCGACGACCTCGGCGATGGCCTCGCGGACCTCGTCCTCGGAGACGCCGGAGAGGCCGGCCTCCTCGACGGCTTCCTCGGCCGTGAGGCTCGGGTCCGCGGCGATGGTGGCGAGCACGTCGTTGACGCCCTCCTTGGCGAGGTCACCGTCCTCGACGAGGTGCATGACCGCGAGCAGGTGGTCGTCGGTGAGTTCGGAGACGGCCACGTCGTCGCGGCGGAGTTCGGTCAGCGTCGATTCGAGCAGGCCCGCCGCGAACGTCGCGTCGATGCCGGCGTCCACCCCCTCCTCGAACAGCGGCATCTTCCGGCCGTAGGCGACCTGTTCCGCGAGGCCGGCGTCGAGGCCGAACTCGGCCTGATAGCGGTCGACCTTCTCGGTCAGGAGTTCGGGCGTCTCCACGTCGCTCGGGTCGAGGTCGACGGGGAGCACGTCCGTCTCGGGGTACATCCGGGCCGCGCCGGGGAGCGGGCGGAGGTAGCGCGTCGTGCCGTCGTCGTTGGCACCGCGGGTCTCCTCGGGGACTTCCTCGATGGCGACGGCGGCGCGTTCTGCGACCGCGTCGATGGCGAGGTCGGCCGTCTCGGCGTCGTCGGCGACGATGGCGACCGCGTCCTCGGGGCCGGCGTCGACGGCGTCGCGGAGCGCCTCTACTTCGGCCTCGGTGACGCCGTAAGCCGGCAGTTCGTCGGTGTGGAAGATGCCGCCCGCGCCGTGGCGCTTGGCGTGGTCGGAGAGTTCGGTTCCGAGGCGGCGGTCGGGCTGGAGTTCGCGGCCGACGAGGCCGTCGAAGCCGTACAGGGGGACGGCCGTGACCTTCCCGCCGGCGTCGAGCGCGCCGCGGATGACGCCGGAGTCAGAGTCCTCGAACACGTCGGTCACGTCGGCCACGTCGCCGACGGAAGCGTCGCGCGACCGGAGTTCGTCGCGAATCTCGACGAGTTCCGCCTGTCGGCCGACCTCGAAGCGGACGATTTCGTCGATCTGGTCGAGCGCCTGCACGCCCTTGATTTCGACGCGCGCGCCGTCGGCGATGGAGACGTTCACGTCCTGTCGGATGGTGCCGAGGCCGCGTTTGACCTTGCCCGTCGAGCGCAGGAGCATGCCGATGGTCTGGGCCGCCTCGCGCGCCTGCTCGGGCGAGGAGATGTCCGGACCGGTGCCGATTTCGACGAGCGGGATGCCGAGGCGGTCGATACTGTAGAGGACACCGTCATCGCGCTCTTCGACGCGCTGGGCGGACTCCTCTTCGAGCATGAGGTCGACGACGGAGACGGGACCGTCGCTGGTCTGAATCTCGCCTTCCTGCGCGATGAGCGACGAGCGCTGGAAGCCCGAGGTGTTCGAGCCGTCGATGACGAGTTTGCGCATCACGTGCGCCTCGTCGACGACGTTCATGTCGAGCAGTTCGGCGATCTGCATGGCGACCGTGCGCGCCTCGTGGTCGAGTTCGTGCGGCGGCTCGTCGTCCTCTTCGACCAGACAGGTCGAGTCGTAGGCGAGGTACTCGAACTCGCGTTCGACGCGGCTCTCTTCGAGCGCGGCGTCGTCGAGCTCGCCCAGTTCGCTCTTGGTCGGATGGAGGAACCGCGAGAACGTGCGCGCCGCCTCGTCTGGCTCGCGGAGGTCGGTCGGACACCCGCAGAACAGCTTCGTCTCGGTGTCGAGTTGCTGGTGAATCTCCAGCCCAGCCACGAGGCCGAGGTCCTCGTAGTCGTAGTCGTACTCGGTCATTGGTACTCCCTGCGTTCGGGGGGAGTAAAAAAGGATTCAGTCTGCCGTCAGAGACGGCGCAGACCCTCGCCGATACCTTCCACCTGTTCACACTCGGGACAGACGTACGTCCACCCGTCGTTCGTCGCTCGTCCCTCCGGGAATACGGCCCCACAACCTCGACACTCCAACATGTCTCGCCCGCGGGCCCGCTGCTGTTGCAGTCCGGCCATACTGGTATAATCGTCAAAATCAAGCTTCAAAATACCGGTTTTCGAGATTTCGTGACAGTTCTTCACTCGGGAGCGACTGTCACGGCGTCACGGGGGTGCGATTGCTACCGCAAGCCGAGTAAATATAACCGTCTCCGCGGCTGAACTGACCGAAATCGACGCGAACGCGACCCGAACAGAGCGGTTCACCCGCTCACCCCGACGTATCAAAAAGTGGACTGTTTTTTCGGCCCGCTCAGTCGTCGCCGAGGATGCCGCGATGGGTCATCTTCTCGGGGTCGAGCACCTCGTCGGCTTCCGCCTCGGTGAGGTAGCCCTCGTCGACGGCGACCTGCCGGACGCTCTTGTCCTCAGCGAGCGCCTTTTTCGCGACCTTCGAGGCCTTGTCGTAGCCGATTGCGGGGTTGAGCGCCGTCGCCAGCGCCATCGACTGTTCGACCCGCGTCTCGCAGTGTTCCTCGTTGGCTTCGAGCTTGGCGACGAACCGCTCGGCGAACACTTCAGAGGAGTTCGCCAGCAGTTTCGCCGATTCGAGGAAGTTGTGCGCGAGAACGGGCTTGTAGAGGTTGAGGTCGATTTGGCCCTCGGCGGCCCCGGCGGAGACGGCGGCGTCGTTGCCGACGACCTGCTTGTGGACCTGGTTGACCGCCTCGGCGACGACCGGGTTGATTTTCCCGGGCATGATGGAGGAGCCGGGCTGGTTCTCGGGCTGTTCGAGTTCGCCGAGGCCGTTGCGCGGGCCGGACGCCAAGAGACGGAGGTCGTTGGCGATTTTGTTGAGGGAGCCGGCGACCGTGCGGAGCGCGCCGTGGGCCTCGCTCATCGCGTCGTGGGCCGCCTGCGCCTCGAAGTGGTTGTCGGCCTCGCGGAACTCGACGCCGGTCTCCTCGGACATGTACTCGGCGGCCTTCGCCGGGAACTCGGGGTGGGTGTTGAGTCCCGTGCCGACCGCGGTGCCGCCGAGCGCGAGTTCGCCGAGGTGCTCGCGGACGTTCTCGACGCGGCGGATGCCCTTTTCGACCTGCGTGCGGTAGCCGCCGAACTCCTGTCCGAGGCGGACGGGCGTGGCGTCCTGCAGGTGGGTGCGGCCGGTCTTGACGACGCCGTCGAACTCGTCTTCCTTGTCGCCGAGCGCCTCGGCGAGCGTCTCCAGCGCGGGAAGCAGGTCCTTCTCGACGGCTTCGAGGGAGGCGACGTGCATGGCCGTCGGAATCACGTCGTTGGAGGACTGGCCGAAGTTGACGTGGTCGTTCGGGTGGACGACGCGGTCGCCGATGCCCTCGCCCATGATCTCCGCGGCGCGGTTGGCGATGACCTCGTTGGCGTTCATGTTCGAGGAGGTGCCCGAGCCGGTCTGGAACACGTCGACGGGGAACTGGTCGTCGAGTTCGCTGGCGATGACCTCGTCGGCGGCCTCGACGATGGCGGCCGCGACGTCCTCGTCTATCATGCCGAGGTCGCGGTTGGCCTGCGCGGCGGCCTTCTTCACCACGCCGAGCGCGCGGACGAACCGCCGCCCGAAGGTGATACCGGAGATGGGGAAGTTCTCGACCGCCCGCTGGGTCTGTGCGCCCCAGTAGGCGTCGACAGGCACTTCCATCTCGCCGAGACTGTCCCGCTCGATTCGATAATCATCGTCGCCCATGATTCGGGGGTCGTTTTGGCAGGGGGTAAAATCCATTGGTCCGTGCGCCCCGCTGACAGCCGCGACCGCCGGCGCTCGTCGGCGTCCGTCGGCGTCCGTCAGTGCGCCGACCGCGACGGCGCAGTTACTCCTCTCGCGCCGCGTACTCCTCGGGCGTGTACGTCTTCAGTTCCATCGCGTGGATGTCGGTCGTCATGTGGTCGCCGAGGGCGTCGTAGACGAGCTGGTGCTGTTGGACGAGCGACTTCCCCTCGAAGGCGGGCGAGACGACGACGGCGGCGTAGTGGTCGTCCTCGTGGTCCTGATCGACCGTCCGGGGCCGCGAGACCGTCGCGTCGGCGTCCTCGATGTGCGATTCGATGAGGTCCTCGATTGCGGAGAGTTCCATGTCCCAACTGGCGGCCCGCGCCGGCAAAAAGCGTCCGGGAAGCGGTCGGTGCATCGGTCGCGGGCGAACGAGCGGTGCTCAGACGCTCGGCGTGATGCCGTGGCCGGGACCGTCGAGCGCGTGGACGGGGCCGGTCTCCTTCGGGACCACGTCCTCGGCGAGGAGTCGCGTCGCGTCCAAATCGACGTGGGAGAAGCCGCCGATACCGGAGACGAGGTGGGCGCTGGTGTGGATGCCGATGGAACTCTCCAGCATACAGCCGACCATCAGGTCGCGGCCCGCCGCGCGGGCGATGGCGGCGATGTCGGCCGCGCCGAGGAGTCCCGACTTCCCGAGTTTGACGTTGATGACGTCGGCGGCGTCCTCGCGGACCACGCGCACGGCGTCTTCGGGCGTGAACACGGTCTCGTCGGCCGCGACGGGCGTCTTCGTCCGGTCTCTGACGCTCGCGAGCCCGGAGACGTCCGTCTTGGTGACGGGCTGTTCGAGCAGGGAAAGCGGGATGCCGGCGTCGTGAACGGCGTCGTCGAACCGGACGGCCTCCGAGACGGACCAGCCCTGATTCGCGTCGACGGTGAGCGTCGCGTCCGGCGCGGCCTCGGCGACGGCGCGGAGCCGTTCGAGGTCGGTCTCGACGCGCTGTCCGACTTTCACCTTGATGGTCTCGAAGCCGGCTTCGGCGGCGGCCGCCGCGCGGTCGGCCGCGACTTCCGGCGGGTGAATCGGTATCGACATGTCGGTCCGCACCGGGTCGGGCGTCCCGCCGAAGAACTCCGACATCGGTAGCTCGCGCTCCCGGCAGTAGGCGTCGATAATCGCGGTTTCGAGGGCGAACAGCGCCGACACCGCGCCGGGGTACGTCGCGTGCAACGACTCGATGACGGCGCGGTAGTCCGCCACGTCGCGGCCGACGAGGAGGTCGCGGGCGTGCCTCGCCGTGTCGAGCGTCGCGCCCTGCGTCTCGCCGGTGACGTAGTGGTCGGGCGACCCCTCGCCGTAGCCGACGACGCCGGCTTCGGTCTCGACCGTCACGAGGACGTTCGGGGCCTCGTACTGCGTTCCGAGGGCGATTTCGAACGGTTCGACGAGCGGCAGGTCGAGCGCCTCGACGCCGACCGAGACGATGTCGCTCACAGCGCCTCCAACACGGCGTCGAGGAGCACCTCGGACCCGCCGTCCGCGTACACGTTGCCGGCTGGGAGGCTGGTTTCGGCGGTCACCGCGTCGGCGTCGCCCCACGTCGAAACCGCGGCCACCGTCGCCGGAGACAGGTGTTCGATGAGCGAGATTTCGTCCGCGAGCGGTTCGACCTCGAAGCGGTCGAAGTCGTCGCGCGAGTCCCGGCCTGGTTCGTCGGCGACGACGACCGCGTCGGGGTTCGCCCCGTGGAGGAGTCCGAGCGTCACCGCCGAGTAGGCGCGGTGGGAGAGCGCGGCCTGCCCCTCGACGAAGACGAGGTCTCGGTCCTCGGCCACGTCGCAGACGAGGTCTTCGACCACGCCCGCGACGAAGTCGGCCGGGACGCGGTCGATGACGACGCCGGCGTCGGCACCGATCATCACGCCGGTCTGCCCGGTGGCGACCCAGCCGGCGTCGAGGCCCGCCTCGCGCGCGGCGCGATACAGTTCGAACGTGGTCGTCCGCTTGCCGACGGCGCAGTCGGTCCCCATCGTCAACACCACGTCGGCGTCGCAGTCGTCGACGCGCCCGTCGGCCACGCGCAGGTCGTCTTCGGGCGGCTTTCGAACGTCGACGAGGGAGACGCCGGCGGCGGCGGCCCGCTCGCGCCACTCGGGGTCGTCGCTGAGGAACTCGTGGAGGCCGGAGACCACGTCACAGCCGGCGTCCATGGCGGCCTCGATGTCCGGAACCCAGTCTCGCGGGAGGCTCCCGCCGACGGGCGCGACGCCGAGCACGAGCGCCTCGGCGTCGGGGGCCTCCTCCAACGCGGCCGCGACGGAGGGGACGACCGCGGGCGGCGCAGCGAGGTCGGTTCCGAGCACGTCGGCGGCGTCGCGGCCGGCTTTCTCGGAGTCGACGACGGCCCGAACGTCGAACAGGGTCCCGTGGGCGACGACGCCGTTGGCGGTCTTTCCCGCCGTCTCACCGAAGGCCCCCTCCGCGAAGACGATGGTCTCGACGGGGCCCTCGTAGCGTTCGGTCAGATGCATACTGTAGCTGGGTCATCTTTCGGGCAAAAGTCAGCCCCCTCGTATGAGAGGGTCCGTCGTCGGGGTTCGGATAGCTATAACTCGGCGCGCCTCGACGGGTCGTCTCATGAGTCCGGACGACACAGCGAGTCGGGGCGGGGCGGCTGCGGAGGGGTCCGAGGCCGCGGACCTCGTCGCTCCGTACCTCTCCGGCGCGAACGCCCGGCTGGTCGCCGACGCGGAACCGAAGGCACTGGCAGACAGCGTGACGTTCCACGTCGAGGAGCGATGAGCGAGGGAGACGCCGGAGACGAGCCGCGGCGAATCAAGTCGGTCCAGACCGCGAGCCGAATCGTCTCCGTGGTCCAGCGGCTTTCGAACCCGACGCTCGGCGAGATCTGCGCGGAACTCGACGCGTCGAAGGGGACGATACACACCTACCTCGCCACGCTCGAAGACGAGGGGTTCCTCACGCGAACGGGGCAGTCCTATCGGCTCGGCTTCCGCTTTGTCACCCTCGGCGAGAGCGTCAGAAACGAGACGCCGCTGTACCGCGCGGGCAAAGAGGAGGTCGACGCGCTCGCCGCCACCACCCACGAGTACGCCCATCTCACGGTCGAACACCGGGGCCGCGAGGTGACGATTTACGAGAGTCGCGGCGACGACGCCGTCGCCACCGACTACCACCTCAGGATGCGGGAGACGCCCCAACACCTCCACTACAGCGCCAGCGGGAAGGCGCTCCTCTCGCAGTTCGACGACGACCGGGTCCGGTCGATACTCGACAGCGAGGGCCTCGTCGGCCAGACCGAGAACACGATTACGGACCGCGACGAACTGTTCGCAGCACTCGAACGGGTCCGCGAACGCGGCTACGCCGTCAACGACGAGGAGGAAATCCGCGGGATGCGCTCGGTGGGTGCGCCGGTTCGCGGCGTCGACGGCGCGGTTTGCGGCGCGGTCAGCGTGACCGCGCCGACCAGCAGACTCACCGGCGAGCGGTTCGAGACCGAGGTTCCCGAACTCGTGACGGAGACGGCGAATCTCATCGAACTGAACCTCGAAACCGCGGTTTTCGAGCGAAATCGGTGACCCCGGCGTTCGAGTTCGCCGCGTCTGGATATATCAAACGAGAGAGCGACCGCGCGCGCCGTGTCGTGTGACACCGTCCCCCGCGATTGGTCGCTGTTCGCCCGGACCCACGTCCGACCGTCGAACGAACGCACCGGTCGACGCTCGACGAACCGCCTGTATATATCAAATACATCTCCGATATTTAGAAACAAACAACACCCATTCGGACAATTACTTGCTCTAATACGCCTGCTTAGCAAAATTTTATGTATGTATGTCCAATCTGTTGCGTATGAACCGAGACACGGTCGAGCCGAGCGTCGGTGAGTTCCCCGGCCCGAAGGCGGAGCAGTGGGTCTCGTACCACCAGCGGTCCGCCGCGCCGAGCACGTACGTCTACGACTTCGTCTGGGACGTGACCAGAGACGCGGTCGGTCCGTTCTGTACCGACCCCGACGGCAACGTCCTCCTCGATTTCACGAGCCACGTCGCGGCCGCGCCGCTCGGCTACAACAACCCGGACCTCATCGACCGACTGCGGGAGTTCGACCTCGTCGATCCGATGAAAATCGCCGGTCAGGACTTCTACGTCAGCACGGGCGGCACGCCCGACGACACGTCGCTCCCGGGGCCGGCGCACCTGATGGACCTCCTGACCGAGGTCACGGGCCAGTACGACATGGACACGGTGTTCCTGTCGAACTCCGGGGCCGAGGCCGTCGAGAACGCCATCAAAATCGCCTACGACAACTGCGAGACGCCGAAGTACGGCATCACCTTCGAGGGCGCGTTCCACGGCCGCACCCTCGGCGCGCTCTCGCTCAACCGCTCGAAGTCGGTCCACCGCCGGAAGTTCCCGGAGGTGTCGGGCATCGTCGACGTGCCGTACTCCATGGAGGGCGTCGAGCGACTGCGCGCCAAACTCGACGGGGCGAACGGGCATCTCCCCGCCGACCAAGTTGCGTTTCTCATCCTCGAACCCGTGCAGGGCGAAGGCGGCTACCGCGTCCCGAGCGACGAGTTCATGCGCGAGGTGAACGCGCTCTGCGACGCCCACGACATCACGATAATCGCCGACGAGATTCAGTCGGGCGTCGCGCGGACCGGCGAGATGTGGGCCTCGGACCACTACGCGCTCGAACCCGACGTCATCACCAGCGCCAAGGCGCTCCGGGTCGGTGCGACCATCTCGCGGAGCGACGTCTTCCCCGAGGAGGAGGCTCGGCTCTCGTCGACGTGGGGCGCGGGCGACGTCCTCGCGGCGATGCAGGGGGCGCTCACGCTGGAACTCATCGAGGAACAGAACCTCGCGGCCAACGCGGCTGAAAAGGGCGCGTCCCTCCGGTCACGCCTCGAATCGGCGACCGAGTCGCTCGCGGAAGTCGTCGACGTGCGCGGCCTCGGACTGATGGTCGCCGTCGAGTTCGACACCGAAGAGCGCCGTGACGCGGTCGTCGACGCCGCCTTCGAGCGCGGCCTGCTCACCCTCGGATGCGGCGCGCGGTCGCTCCGACTCCTGCCGCCGCTCGACGTGACCGAGCGCGAACTCGACCTCGCGGTCGACCTCCTCGACGCCGCGCTGTCGGACGTGGTCGGCGTGGCCGCACCCTAGCGCCGCCGTCGCCGCCCGACCCGACGACTCGACGGAGGTTTTTATCCGGGGACGACGCACCTCGGGTCGTGACTGACGTGACACCCGCCACCGGGGCCGCCGAGGAGGCCGTCCGCGTGCTCCGCGACGACCACGAGCGACTGCTGACCGTCGTCGGCCAGTGCGCCATCGCCGTCGCCGCCGAGTGGGACGGCGACTCGGTGACCGACCGCGAGCGCGTCGTACCCCCGTTCAGGCGCGCCCTCGACGGCTCCGGCGCGCTCTCTCGCCTGCCGCGGGCGCTCGCCGACGCGGTGACTGCCACCGGCCGGCCGATGGCCGCGCCGCCGGTCGCCGCACCGCCCTACGTGGTCGTCACCGGCGAGGGCGTCGTCCTCCGCGCCACCCTCGGCGAGGAGCGACTGGTGATGCTCCTCCGGGCGTTCGAAGTCGTCCGGGGCGACGACAGCGACGGCGACGGCGACGACGGAGCCCACCGCTACCGCCGCATCGACGGCGTCGAAATCGAGGCCGAAATCGTCTGAACGCCCCGTCTCGACCGCGATTACAGATACCCAACCTCGGCCGCGGTTACATCTGGTAGCGTCGCACGTCGTCCCGCGGCGGGGCCTGCGACTGCCCGGTCATCTCCTCGTAGGTCATCCCCGCGAGGTACTCGTCGTAGGTCACGTCGTAGCCCTGCCGGAGGTGGAAGTCGAGCTGGCCGCGGTCGAGTTCCGACTGGAACAGCGCGTGGACCGCCCGGCGGACGAGTTCGTCCGCGTCGTCGGGGTCGAACAGGGCGACGAGCATGGCGAGTTCGTGTCGCGTCTCGCGGTCGAGCGACACGTCGAGGCTGTCGCCGAGGTCTCCGTAGGCCGCGTCAACGTCGTCTGTGAGTTCGTCGAGCGTCATCGCCCGGCGATGGGGCCGTCACGGGGATACGCGTTTCGACCGCGGTAGCTGTTCGCTGTGCGTCCCGCCGGTCGGTCGGTGGTGGCGGTCCCCGACAGAAGACACTTACTGGTGATTCGGCAATTTCCGCGCATGTCCCCGGAACTCTCTCGCCGCTCCCTCCTCGGCGGCCTCGTGGCCGGTTCGGCCCTTCTCTCGGGCTGTCTCGGCGGGCTCCCCGGCAGTAGCTGTCCCTCCAGTTACTCGCTCGAAGCGACGGCACTCTCCGACCCCGAACTGGTCGATACCGTGACGCAGGACTTCCACGAGCACGCAGACACGGTGTCGAATCTCGTCGCAACTGCGGCCAACGAGGGGGAGGCTACGTACAGTACGTACCGCCATCTCCCGCTCGATTCGGGCGACTACGTCGAACACGACGGCGCGTACTACCGCGTCGAACGCGAGCGAACCGAGACGCGAGAACGCACCGCCCGCGAGGTCGGAATCGAATACGACCGAAACGAGTCGCCGCCGACGGTTGGAGCGACCGTCTTCGACTTCGCCGAACTCCCGAAGGCCGACCGCGAGGCGTTCCTCGCCGCGTATCCGAGCGAGAATTTCGAGAACGGCGACGGCCCGCGAGGATTCTCGGTCGGCGGATACGCGTACGTCTATCCCGACGGTGCCGACTCTCGACTCATCGACGCCGGAACCGTCTGGGTACGCTACGATGGGCGACCGTTCGAGGTGACCGTCGGCGAGACGCGAACCGTCGAAGAGGAGACTTTCAGATACACGCTCGAACAGGTCGGCGAAGACCGGGCGGCGTTCGCCGCCTTCGTTCACGAGGAACTCGTCGTTCCGCTCGACGACCTCTCCGACGCCGAGCGCGCGGTGTTCGAACGCGCAATCGAGGGAGAGGTAGACGAGTGCGAACCGCTCTCCGACGACTTCGACGCGCTCAAAGACCGGCTATACGAGATATCGGAGAATCGGGCGACCGGCCGCGGTCCCCCGCTCGTCGAGTACGAGGGAACCACGTACGAAGTGGACCTCGTAAACACGGTCGTCTGATGACCGTTCGGCATCGCCACGGCTAAACGCGGGCCGTCCCAAGCCGGGGCGATGAGCGACGCGCCGTCCGAACTCCCCGCCGACCTCGACCGCGAAGCAGTCCAGTCCGCGCTCACCGAGTGGTACGAGGCCGACCACCGGGACTTCCCGTGGCGGCGCACCGACGACCCCTACGAGATTCTCGTCTCCGAGGTGATGAGCCAGCAGACCCAACTCGGCCGCGTGGTCGAGGCGTGGGAGGCGTTCCTCGACGAGTGGCCGACGGCGGCCGACCTCGCGGCGGCCGACCGCGCCGACGTGGTCGGCTTCTGGACGGACCATCGACTGGGCTACAACAACCGCGCGAAGTACCTCCACGAGGCCGCCCGGCAGGTCGAAGAAGACCACGGCGGCGAGTTCCCCCGGACGCCCGACGGCCTCTCGGAACTGATGGGCGTCGGCCCGTACACCGCCAACGCGGTCGCCTCCTTCGCGTTCAACAACGGCGACGCGGTGGTCGATACCAACGTCAAGCGGGTGCTCCACCGCGCCTTCGCGGTCCCCGACGACGACGCGGCGTTCGAGGCCGCCGCCTCGGAACTCATGCCCGACGGCGAGTCCCGCGTCTGGAACAACGCCATCATGGAACTCGGCGGGGTCGCCTGCGGGAAGACGCCGACCTGCGACGAGTCCGGCTGCCCGTGGCGGCGGTTCTGCCACGCCTACGAGACGGGCGACTTCACCGCGCCCGACGTGCCGACGCAACCGAGTTTCGAGGGAAGCCGCCGGCAGTTCCGCGGGCGGGTCGTCAGGGTGCTCGGCGAGTACGACGAACTCGGCCTCTCGGAGTTGGGGCCGCGGGTCCGCGTCGATTACGGCGGCGACACGGGCGCGGAGTGGCTCCGCGGCCTCGTGGACGACCTCGAATCAGACGGCCTCGTCGATGTCGCAGAAGGTGACGACGGCGTCCGCGTCTCGCTGGCGAAGTAGCCCGCGCTCCGCCGGCGGTTCTCGCCGCGACCGACTCGCCGCCCGCATTTATCCCACCGCACTAGTCCGGCACCAGTCGCACTCCCCGTCTCCGACTACGTACAGTCGATGGCAACACCTGACGCGTCGCCGTCCGACCCTCGTGAAGCCGCCGAGTCCGCCGAAGCGAAGACCCTCGCGCTGGACGGCGGACGGCGACTCACGTACGCCGAGTACGGCGATTCCGACGGAGTTCCGGTTGTGTTCCTCCACGGCGCGCCGGGGTCGCGTCTGCTCGGGGCGCTGTTCGACGCGGCGGCCGAGGAACGCGGAATCAGAGTGCTCGCCCCCGACAGACCCGGCTACGGTCGTTCGTCGTCGCGCCCGACGTCCGAGGAACCGGGCGACCCGAGCCAGGGGTCCGCGCCGACTCCCTCCGGGGACTTCTTCGACGCGCTTCTCGACGACATCGGCGCGCAGTCGGCGGGGCTCGTCGCGTTCTCCGGCGGGAGCCGCGACGCGCTGGCTGTCGCGGCGGCGCGGCCGGACGGGGTTCGACACGTGAGCGTCGTCGCCGGGGCGGTCCCACCGGAAACGCGCGAGGAGACGCCCCGAACACAGCGGTTCCTGTCGTGGTTGGCGACGAACGCGCCGGCGCTCCTCAGCTATCTCTTCCGCGGACAGGCGTGGCTCGCCGGGGTGCTCGACCCCTCAGTCGTCGTCGCGCAGTACACGGCCGACGACGCCGAGACGGTTCCGGACGGGGTCGCCGTGGTGGTCCGAGACGACTTCGTGGCGGCGGTCAGTCGGTCGCGACGTGGCGTCGTCGACGACTTCCGAACCGCGGCCGCGCCGTGGGACGTCCCCCTCGACGACATCGAGACCGACGTGTCCCTGTGGCACGGTGACGCCGACACGAACGTCCCGATAGCCGGCGTGAGACGCCTCGAATCGGAGATATCCGGCGCGCGACTTCGAGAAGTACGCGGCGCGGACCACCTCCGGACGCTCCTCCGAAGCGCTCCCGGCGTGCTGGACGAACAGCGCCGGGCCGCGCGGTCGCTCGACCCGGTCGATTCGGCTGGCCCGTCGGAACCGACGGCCCCCGCCGAATCGCATCACCGCGTTTGATGTATCGGTCAGCGGAACTGTTCTCCGAAACGGAATGAAACACGCCCAGTTTTCGGTCGATTACCCGGACCGACTGGTCCATCCGCTCCAGCGGGGGATGATACGCGACTCGCCGGTCGACCGGGCGGAGCTGTTGATGTGGAGTCCGACCGCCGACGCGACGACGCTGTTCTGGTTCGACGGCGACCGAGACGCGGCCGACGCGCTCGTCTCGGGCGTCGATTCGCTCGTGCGGGCGCACTTCGTCGAGGGCGCGGGAGGGACCTACGGCTTCCTGCACCAGCGCGACTACGAGTTCGCGGACCCGCTTCTCGGGGTCATCGCCGACTCGCGGGTGATATTCCTCCCGCCGGTGGTGTTCCACGCCGCCGGGACCGTCCGGTTCGAGGCGGTCGGGGAGGTGTCGGCGCTCAGCGCGTTCTACGACGACATCGCGGCGCTGGGCGAACTCACGGTCGAGCGCGTGCGGCCCTTCGACCGGCGGCGGTCCCCGTCGCAACTCACCGACCGCCAGCGGGCCGCGCTGGAGACCGCCGTCTCGACCGGCTACTACGAAATCCCTCGCGAGGGGTCGGTCGCGGACGTGGCTGACGCGCTCGACTGCTCGACGAGCACGGCCGGCGAACTGCTTCGAAAAGCCGAGGCGACGGTGCTCCGGGAGTTCGTCGATTCGGGGTAGCGCGCCGACGCCTACGGCACTTTCAGATACGCGTCGCCCGCCGCCTGTCTCGTCGCGAGTTCGCCGACGCCCGAGGGGACGACCTCGACGCCGTCGGCCAGTCGGTCGGCGTCGACGCCGCGGCCGTCGAGGGAGTTCCGACAGGCGCAACAGCGGACGCCGGCCTCGAACAGCGGGTCGAGGCGGTCGCGGACGGGCGAGTCGGCGAGGAACAGAAGCGCCGCGTCGCCGTTCGCGAGGAGGGTGATGTTCCCTGTCTCGACCGTCTCGTCGTCGAGCAGGTTTCGGACGTTGCGGATGGCGTGCCGCCAGTCGCCGAGGTCGGCGCTGGAGACGTGGAAGACGACGTTCATATCCGGCTTTCGTCCCCCGGCTCCCTGTGTGTTGCGCCCGTCCGACACGACCGGGTGCGGCCGACGAGGTTTTCACGCAGTCACGGAGACACAGGGTATGACGCAACCACACGTGGTCGCCGTCTGCGGCAGTCTCCGCGACCACAGCTACACCCGATTGGCGCTCGAACACGTCCTCGCAGGCGCGTCCGCCGCCGGCGGCACGACGGAGCTCGTGGACCTCCGCGAGTACGACCTCCCGCCGCTGAACGCCGATTACGACGAGCAGGGCGACTCGGACGAACTCGTCCGCGTCGTCGACGGCGCGGACGCGGTCATCCTCGGCACGCCGGTCTACCACGGCTCGTACTCCGGCGTCCTCAAGAACGCCCTCGACTACTGCGGCTTCGACGAGTTCGGCGAGAAGACCGTCGGCCTGCTCGCCGTCGCCGGCGGGTCGTTCCCCGTGACCGCCCTCGAACACCTCCGGTCCGTCTGCCGGTCGCTGAACTCGTGGGTGCTCCCGCATCAGGTCGCCATCCCCCGCGTCTCCTCGTCGTTCGACGGCGACGACATCACGAGCGAAGACCTCCGCGAGCGGGTCGAACGACTCGGCCGCGACGCGGTCGTCTACGCCAACATCGAGCCGGAGCCGCCGACGTTCGAAAGCGGCGAGAACGTCGGCGCTGACGACTGAAACGCGGCCACGCGGTGCCGTCACGCCGTCTCTATCGCGCCGACGGTCCGGGACGACCCGTCGCGACTCCCGACGGTCGCGGCAGATGAACAATCGTTTTGACCCTCCTCGTCCCCCAGTCAGGATATGCACGCCATCACGCAGAGCGGGTGGATCGAGGTCATCTCCGGGTCGATGTTCTCGGGGAAGACCGAGGAACTCCTCCGACGGCTCCGCCGGGCCGAAATCGCGGGCCAGGAGATTTCGGTGTTCAAGCCCCAGCTCGACGATCGCTACGGGGAAACGACGGTCGGCTCGCACGCCGGGCGCTCGTGGGAGGCGAGCGTCGTCCCCTCCGAGGGAGAGGGCGTCTGGCAGATCGCCGAGGAACTCAACGGCGAAGACGTGGTCGCCATCGACGAGGCGAACTTCTTTTCGGCCGAGTTGGTCGACGTCTGCGAGGCGCTCGCCGCCGACGGCAAGCGCGTCGTCGTCTCCGGGACCGACCAGACGTTCCGCGCCGAGCCGTTCGACCCGCTTCCCCAACTGATGGCGCTCGCCGAGTACGTCGACAAGCTCCAAGCCATCTGCACCGTCTGCGGCGAGCCGGCGACCCGGAACCAGCGACTCATCGACGGCGAACCCGCCCACGTGGACGACCCCACCATCCTCGTCGGCGCGGAGGAGTCCTACGAGGCGCGGTGTCGGAACTGTCATACCCTCCGGCGGGACTAGAGGCTAGCGTGACTACTTGGGTCGAAACCCCACGGGAGGGCCGCGACCGCGGGCTGACCGGCCTCCTGCGCGCGTGGGTCGCCGTGGTCGTTCGCCCCCGCCGGTTCTTCCGCGACGGCGTCGCCCCCGGCGACCAAGCGCCCGGCCTCGTGTTCGCCATCGCGGTCGCGCTCGTCTATCAGGGCCTCGGGTTCGCCCTCGCGCCGGCGACGATTCCGGCCATCGAGGGCGGCCCGCTCGTGTCGGCGCTCGTCGCCCTGCTCGTCGTCGCGCTGTTCGTCGCGCCGGCGCTGCTCCACCTGACGGCGGCCATCCAGACGGCGCTTCTCATCCCGCTTCTGTCCCGCCGCGCGGGGGTGAGCGAGACGGTGCAGGTCATCGCCTACGCCGCCGCGCCCTGTGCCTTCGCCAGCCTCCCGATTCCCGGCGTCCGCGCGCTCTGTGCGGTTTACGGGGCGGTACTCCTCGTCGTCGGCATCAGCGAGGTCCACCGGACGACGGTTCCGAAGGCCGCGGTCGCGGCCGCCGTCCCCGCCGGTCTGGTCTTCGGTTACGCCTTCGGCGGCTTCCGCGCCCTCTCGGAACTCGCCGCCGCGCTCGCGCTCGTCTGAGCCAATCTCCCCCCGTATTTCGCCCGTTTCGACCGACCGAACGCCGTTTTTCCGCCCGCGAACGCGCGAATTTCGCCTGAGCGTTTTTCGACAATCGTTTTAGTTAGGGGTTGTTTGCTCAACGCAATGGATTGGATTACGCACGAGGAGGACGTCTGGTTCGAATTCCGGGGCAATAGCCCCCACCAGCTCGTCCCCGGCCGATTTTACAAAGGCACCGTCGACGGCTACGCCGACTTCGGTGTCTTCGTCGACCTCGCTTCGAACGTGACCGGCTTACTGCACCGCAGCGAACTCGACCGCCGCCTCGAATCCCTCGACTGGGAGCCGGGCGACGAGGTGTTCGTCCAGGTGAAGAACGTCCGCGACAACGGCAACATCGACCTCGGCTGGTCGATTCGCCAGTCCGACTCGGAGTTCCGCGGCGCTCGCATCCACGACCCCGACGGCGACGCCGACGGCCAGCCCGTCGAGAAGGAAGCCGAGAGCAGTGGCCCGGCGACCGTCAAGACGCGCCCCAAGACCGGCAAGACGACGAAGCCCGCCGGCGCGAGCACGTCGTCCGAGACGGTCGAATCCGAGTCTGAGCCCGAATCGGAACCCGAACAGGAAGCTGAACCCGAACCCGAACCCGAACCCGAGCAGGACGCCGCGTCCGAGTCCGAGTCCGAGTCCGACGCCGGAGACGAGGACCGCGCGCCGACCGCCGGCGACGTCGTCGACGACATCGCCGCCAACGGCGAGCCCGAGCAGGAAGTCGAGACGGAATCGGAGAGCGAACCCGAGTCGGAGCCCGAGCAGGACGACACCGACGCCGAGCAGGAAGTCGAGTCCGACGCTGACGCCGACGACGCCGAGGCAGCGCGCGTGACGCTCGACAGCATCGACGACCGCGTCGGCGACGTGATTCGCGTCGAGGGCGAAATCGCCAGCGTCCGCCAGACGGGCGGCCCGACGGTGTTCGAACTCCGCGACGAGACGGCCATCGCCGACTGCGCGGCCTTCGTCGAGGCCGGCGTCCGCGCGTACCCCGACGTCGAAGTGGGCGACTACGTCCGCATCGACGGCGAGGTCGAGCGCCGCCGCGGCGAACTCCAGATAGAGACCGAGGAGCTGACGATTCTCGGCGGCGACGAGGCCGACACCGTGGCCCAGCGCCTCGCGGACGCCCTCTCGGACGAGGCCCGCCCGGACGCCGTCGCGCCCCTCGCGGCCCACGAGCCGGTCGCCGCCGTCGGCAAGTCGCTGCTCGACGCCGCGGAGGCCATCCGCCGCGCCGTCCTCGAATCGCGCCCCATCGTCGTCCGCCACACGGCCACCGCCGACGGCTACGTCGCCGGCGCGGCCGTCGAGCGCGCCGTGCTCCCGCTCATCCGCGAGGAGCACCCCCGCGACGACGCCGAGTACCACTACTTCACCCGCCGGCCGCTCGAAGAGGCCGTCTACGGCATGGACGCCGCCACGAACGACGTGACGCGGATGCTCGAAGACCGCGACCGCCACGACGAGAAGCTCCCGCTCGTGCTTCTCCTCGGCGCCGGCTCGACCGCCGAGTCCCTCGACGGTCTCGGCCTGCTCGGCGTCTACGGCTCCGAGCGCGTCGTCGTCGACGCCGCGCCCGCCGACGACGAGGTCGCCGAGGAAGTCGACGTGCTCGTCAACCCCGCCCGCGAGGGAGCCGACGCCCGCGACCTCTCGGTCGGCGCGCTCGCCTCGACGCTTTCTGTCGCCGTCAACGACGACGTGCGCGACGACGTGTCGCACCTCCCCGCCGTCAGCTACTGGGAGAACTGCCCGCAGCAGTACCTCGACCTCGCCGAGTCGCACGGCTTCGACGCCGACCGCGTCAGCGAACTCCGCGAGGCCGTCGCGCTGGAGGCCTACTACCAGTCGTATCAGGACAAGCGCGAACTCATCGCCGACCTGCTGTTCGACGCCGACGAGGGCCTCGCCGGCCACGTCTCCGAGCAGTTCCGCATCAAGCTCGAAGCCGAAATCGAGACGGCGCAGGCGAACCTCGAACGCCGCGAGGTCGGTGCCATCTCCGCGGCCGTCCTCGACTCCGACGCCTACAGTCACCGCTTCGACTTCCCGCCGACGGGCCTGCTCGTGGACGAACTCCACCGCCGCACCCGCGAGGGCGACGCCTTCGTGACCGTCGCGCTCGGCATGGACGAACTCTACCTCCGCGCCACGGGCGACCTCGACCTCCGCGCGGTCGTCGAGTCGGCCGCCGAGAAAGCGCCCGCCGCCGGCCTCGCCGCCGCGGGCATCCGCGAAGGTCGCATCGAGTTCCTGACCGGCGCGCGCGACGAGGCGCTCGAAGCCGTCCTCGACGCCGCCGCCGAGCAGTTCTAAGCCGCAATCCAGACTCCTCCTCGCGCGGTTCGACGGAGGGCTGTATTCCAGCCTCCCGAGCGACACGCTTATCCACGAAACGACCCGATTCGCGCCCATGAACCGTCACCGCGTCGCCGAACGGGAGGTGTGTCCGTGAGCGCCGAGACCGAGACGGAGTCCGAGGCGTTCGAGCGGACCTGCGAGGCGCTCGTCGAGCGCATCCTCGCGGGCGACGTCGACCGCGACGACCTCGAATCGGCAAAGCTCGACGCCTGTTCGGAACACTCCTCGCCGAAGGTCCCGAAGAACGCCGAGATTCTGCAGTACGCCCCGGAAGACCGCCGCGAGGAGGTCAAGGAGGTCGTCCAGCGCAAGCCCGTCCGCACCGCCTCCGGCGTCTCGCCGGTCGCCATCATGACCTCGCCGCACATGTGCCCCCACGGGAAGTGCCTCTACTGTCCCGGCGGCCCCGCGAGCGAGTTCTCCTCGTCGCAGTCGTACACGGGCCACGAGCCCGCGGCCGCCCGCGGCGTCCAGAACGACTACGACCCCTACGGACAGGTCACGCTCCGGCTCGAACAGCTTCGACACATCGGCCACCCCGTGGACAAGGTCGAACTCATCCTGATGGGCGGGACGATGACCGCCCGGAGCCACGACTACCAGGAGTGGTTCGTCAAGCGCGCGCTCGAAGCCATGAACGACTACGACCTCGACAAGGAGCCCGAGCCGGCGGAAGACAGGTCGTTCAAGCCCGACCCCGAAGATGTCGAGTTCAAGTACATCGAGGACGTCATCGCGGAAAACGAGACGAACGACATCCGGAACATCGGGACGACGTTCGAGACGAAGCCCGACTGGTGCGACCCCGAGCAGATAGACCGGATGCTCGATTTGGGCGCGACAAAGGTCGAAGTCGGCGTCCAGACGACCTACGAGCGCATCAACCGCGAGATGCACCGCGGCCACGGCGTGCAGGCCTCCATCGACGCCAACCGCCGGCTCCGCGACTCGGCGTTCAAGGTCGGCTTCCACATGATGCCCGGCCAGCCGGGCATGACCAAGGAGATGTGTCTGGAGGACTTCCGCCAGTTGTTCGAAAACAGCGACTGGCGGCCCGACTACCTCAAAATCTACCCGACGCTCATCGTCCGCGACACCGTCACCTACGACATGTGGCGGCGCGACGAGTACGACCCGCTGAACAACGAGGAGGCCGCCGACATCGTCGCGGAGGTCATGGGCATGATTCCGAAGTACACCCGCCTCCAGCGCGTCCAGCGAGACATCCCCGCGGACTTCATCGACGCCGGCGTCTGGAAGTCCAACCTCCGGCAACTGGCCGCCCAGCGCGCCGAGGAGCGCGGCATCGTCCAGCGGGACATCCGCGCCCGCGAGGTCGGCATGAACGAGGCCGACCCGGACCCGGAGCGCATCGAACTCGACGTGATGACCTACGAGGTCGCCGGCGGCACGGAGCACTTCATCTCGTTCGAGGACCCCGTCGAGGACCTGCTCGTCGGCTTCTGTCGCCTCCGGTTCCCCGGCAATCCGGTCCGCCGCGAACTGCGGGACGCGGCGCTCGTCCGCGAACTCCACGTGTACGGCTCCGAGGCGGGAATCGGTGCCGACGGCGACTGGCAACACAAGGGCTACGGGAAGAAGCTCCTCGCGCACGCCGAGGAACTGTCCCGAGACGCCGGCTACGACAAGATTTCGGTCATCTCGGGCATCGGCGTCCGGCAGTACTACAAGGAGAAACTCGGCTACCACCAAGACGGCCCGTACGTGTCGAAGCGGCTGTAGGCTAGTTCGGCTGTTTTTTGTCCAGATTTTTGCGAGGCGAGCGAAGCGAGCCTCGGAAAAAGGTGGGTGTTACGTGTCGAAGCGGCTGTAGGCTAGTTCGGCTGTTTTTTGTCCAGATTTTTGCGAGGCGAGCGAAGCGAGCCTCGGAAAAAGGTGGGCGTTACGTGTCGAAGCGGCTGTAACCGACGAAACGTCCCGTCCGATTCTCACCGCTGATTGTCGCTCCGTCACGCTTTTACTGTCTGACCCATCGCACACGGTAGGATGGCACCTCAGGGGGGTGCGGCGGGTTCGGGGCAGGCGGCGACGTGGCTTCAGGACCTCCGCTCGACGCTCGCACAGTTCGTTTCGACGGAAGAACGAATCGGTATCTCGGCGGCGCTCGTGGCGCTCGCGCTCGGCATCGCGGTCTTTCTCGCGCCGCGGCTCGTCTCGCGGGCGACCGCCGAACTCCGAGCGCGGGTGTTGGCCCACCCGCGGGTCCCGGACGCCGTCACCGACGCGGCGTGGCTGTTTCCCGCGACGGTCGTCATCCGGACGCTCCAACTCGCGGTGTTCGTCGGCGCGGCGCTGTCGCTGTTACTCCTCTGGGGGTACACCGGCCTCGCCGCTGACCTCGCCGACGTGCTCGCCGTCGCGGTGCCGAACGCCGCCAAACTCGGGGCCACGGTCGCGCTGTTCGCCGGAGCGCTCGTGGGGACGAACGTCCTCGAAGAGAAACTGGACTCGTACGCGAGGGCCTCGGACAACATCAACGCCCACCAGCAGGGCATCGTTTTCCGCGTCCTCCAACTGGTCGTCCTCCTCGCGGTCGGGATGGCGGCGCTCACGGTCTGGCAGGTCAGAATCGGCGGCCTGCTCGTCGGCGCGGGCTTCCTCGGCATCGTGGTCGGCATGGCCGCGAGACAGACCCTCGGGTCGCTCATCGCGGGCTTCGTGCTGATGTTCTCCCGGCCGTTCGAACTCGGCGACTGGGTGGAGATAGACGACGCCGAGGGCATCGTCACCGACATCACCATCATCAACACCCGGCTGAGCAACGCCGACGGCGAGACGGTCGTCTTCCCCAACGACCGCGTGACCAACGCGAAGATAACCAACCGGACGAAGCGCAACCGCCTCCGGCTCCGCCTCGACGTGGGCATCGACTACGAGGCCGACATCGAACACGCCGAGTCGGTGGCCGACGAGGCGCTAACGGACCTCCAGTTCGTCGAGGAGGTGCCGAAGCCGCAGGTGATGCCGACGACGTTCGGCGACTCCGCCATCGGCCTCCAACTTCGCTTTTGGATTACGAACCCCTCGGCCCCGCGCCGGGCGCAGGCGAAAGCCGAGGTCCTGCGGAGCGTGAAACTCGCGTTCGACCGCGAGGGCATCAAGATACCCTACCCGCAGCGCGAACTGCTCGCCCGCGAGGAGGCCGACGGCTTCCAGCTACGGGAGGACCGCCGGAGTCGACCGGTCGAGACGTCGGTCTCGGAGGATTAGGCGTCCGCGTCGGCTACAGCGACTTCCGCATCTCGACGTGCGGAATCCCCGCCTCGTCGAACTCGTCGCTCGTCGTCTCGTAGCCGAGGCCGTGGTAGAACCCCTCCGCGGTCGTCTGGCCGTGGAGGACGAGCGAGTCGAAGCCGCGCTCGCGCGCCTCCGTTTCGAGCGCGTCCATGAGTCGCCGCCCCCAGCCCTCGCCGCGGGTCGATTCGAGGACGGCGACGCGTTCGACCTTGCCGACGCCGGGTTCGTACTCGCGCAGGCGGGCCGCGCCGACCGG
This sequence comes from Haloferax sp. S2CR25, assembly GCF_031624535.1. Taxonomy (NCBI): domain Archaea; kingdom Methanobacteriati; phylum Methanobacteriota; class Halobacteria; order Halobacteriales; family Haloferacaceae; genus Haloferax; species Haloferax sp. S2CR25. Next base: position 543,987 of record NZ_JAMQOO010000002.1, on the reverse strand, counting down.
GTCGTCGCCGCCGTAGGCGACGAAGTGGACGGCCTCGGCGTCGGGGTCGTCGTGTTCGTCCCACTCCAGTTCCTCGTCGACGCCCTGTTCGTCCACGAAGACGGCCTTGCGGACGGCGAAGGCGTCGTCGCGCTCGCCCTCGGTGACCGCGACGCGGACATCGGGTTCGCTCATGAGGGCAGTTCCGCGGGGGTCTACCTGACGGTTGCGGAGCGAGTTTCTCACGTCGGACTCGCGAGCCTCCGGGTTCGCGCTCGGCTTCGGCGGTCGCTACGCCGTCGCTCGCGTGCTGTCGTCGGCCTGACCCCGAGCCGACTCGCCGCCGAGCGCCCAGCCGAGTCGGTAGACGAGCGACCCGGTTGCGAGCGTCACCAGCACCCAGACGACGAGCAGAATCCCGACGAACAAGACGCCGTAGCCGCCGAAGGGGACCAGCGGAAGCGCGAAGACCACGGGCGCGGCGACGATGGCGAGCGACAGGGGGCGCGTGCCTCCGTCGCGCCGGGCCGCGTAGCCGAGAGGCAGAAACAACACGACGGCGGCCTCTAACGCGAGCGCGCTGACCGAGAACCACGGGTTCGGTCCCGGCATCGCAACCGCGGTGGCGACCGCGAGCGCGACCTGCGGGCCGACGGTCGCGGCGACGAGGCGACGGAACCCGAGCGCCCCGGGGCGGACGGCCGAGGCGACGCCGAGCGCGACCAGTTGGAGGGCGAGGAGCCACGCCATCGCGGCGACGCTCCCGGAGAACGCCCGGAGGACGAGCAGACAGAGGCCCCACAGAACGCCGAGTCCCGCGACGACGGGGCCGAAGCGTCGCGCCCCCCGACCGCTATCGAACCGGCGGTCGAACTGCCGGATGAGGAGCACGCCGACGGTGAGCACGAGCGTCGGGACGAACGCGACCCACGCGAGGTTCGTGAGGACGCCGGGCCCCGAGTCGGCGGCGAGACTCGCGTAGGCCGCGGCCGTGGTCGCCAGCCCCGCGTCGGGGCCGAACGTGAGGTACGTCTGGCTCCCGACGCTCGACGCGTCCTCGTCGGCGGCGCTCCAGACGGCGGCCGTCTCGTTGGTCCGAGTCTCGGCGGGTGCGGTGAGGAGCGACGACCCCTCGGGGCCGGTCACGACGAACCGGTCGGCGTCGACGTAGACGGTGCCCCTGACCCCGTCGTCGTGGAAGTAGTCCACGACCAGCACGTCCCCGTAGCCGCGGGACGCCATGTCGGGGACCTCGAACGTCACGACCGCGGTGTCGCCGTCCATCCGGGTGTCGAGGCGTCGGCGGTCGTCGGTGAACACGCGGTAGTCTTCGAAGGTCCGCCGGACGACGCGTTCGAGTCGGTCGGGGTTCTCGCGGAACGTCGTGGCCGACTCGCCGTCGAGTTCGACGCGGGCGGTCCACACGCCGACGCCGTCGTCGCCGACGCGGACTCGGAGCGCGCTCGACTCGACGGTAAGCGGGACGCCGGCGGCGGCGGCCGACTCCTCGAACGCCTCGCCGCAGACGCCGCAGACGGCTTCGGGCGGGGGCCGGGCTTCGGCCGGGGCGCTTCCGACCGGGAGTCCGGCCAGCGCGACGAGGAGGGCGAGCGCGGCGAGCGCGAGGGTGCGAGGACGCATTCACCGGACACATTCGGACTGATTGACAAGAATCTTCTCCCCGATTCGGACGGGCGTCGCATCCGCGGAAACGACACCCCTTTTCGTTCGCCGCCAAAAAGCGAGTCCATGGACCCGAAGCGGGAACTCACGAGCGTCGACCTCGCGGCCCTCGTCACCGAGTTGAACCGGTACGAGGGCGCGAAGGTCGACAAGGCGTACCTCTACGGCGACGACCTGCTTCGCCTCAAGATGCGGGACTTCGACCGCGGTCGGCTCGAACTCCTCCTCGAAGTGGGCGAGATAAAGCGCGCGCACCTCGCCGCACAGGAGCACGTGCCGGACGCCCCCGGTCGGCCGCCGAACTTCGCGATGATGCTCAGAAACCGGCTCAACGGGGCCGACTTCGCGGGCGTCGAGCAGTACGAGTTCGACCGCATCCTCACGTTCACGTTCGAGCGCGGCGACGAGAACACGAAAATCGTCGTCGAGCTGTTCGGACAGGGCAACATCGCGGTGCTCGACGAGACGGGCGAAGTCGTCCGCAGTCTGGAGACGGTGCGGCTCAAGTCGCGGACGGTCGCGCCGGGGTCGCAGTACGAGTACCCCGCCTCGCGGCTCGACCCTCTCACCGTCAGCCGCGACGCCCTCGGCCGGAACATGGAGCAGTCCGACACCGACGTGGTGCGGACGCTCGCCACCCAGTTGAACCTCGGCGGCCTCTACGCCGAGGAACTGTGTACCCGCGCCGGCGTGGAGAAGACCCTCGACATCGCCGACGCCACCGACGACGACTACGACGACATCTACGACGCCATCGTCGATCTCCGCGAGCAGGTACGCGCCGGGGAGTTCGACCCGCGGCTCTACCTCGACGACGACGGCGAGGTCGTCGACGTGACGCCCTTCCCCCTGCGCGAACACCAGAACGCCGGCCTCGACGAGGAGGCCTACGACACGTTCAACGACGCGCTCGACGAGTACTTCTTCCGTCTCGATTTGACCGCCGACGAGCAGGAGGCGACCTCGGACCGCCCGGACTTCGAGGAGCAAATCGCCAAACAAGAGCGCATCATCGACCAACAGGAGGGCGCAATCGAGGGCTTCGAACAGCAGGCCGAAGACGAGCGCGAGCGCGCCGAACTGCTGTACGCCAACTACGACCTCGTCGACGACGTGCTGTCGACCGTCCGCGGCGCGCGCGAGGAGGGCGTCCCGTGGGACGACATCGGCGAGACGCTCGCGGAGGGTGCCGAACAGGGCATCCCCGAGGCCGAGGCCGTCACGAACGTCGACGGCGCGAACGGCACGGTCACCGTCGACCTCGACGACGCGACCGTCACCCTCGACGTGTCGATGGGCGTCGAGAAGAACGCCGACCGCCTCTACACCGAGGCCAAGCGCATCGAGGAGAAAAAGGAGGGCGCGCTGGCCGCCATCGAGGACACCCGCGAGGAGTTGGAGGCCGCCAAGCGCCGCCGCGACGAGTGGGAGGCCGACGACGGCGAGGACGACGAGGACGACGAGGACGAAGAACCCGAGGAGACCGACTGGCTGGCGCTCGATTCGGTCCCCGTCAAGTCCACGGAACACTGGTTCGAGCGGTTCCGCTGGTTCCACACCTCAAGCGGCTACCTCGTCGTCGGCGGCCGCAACGCCGACCAGAACGAGGAGTTGGTGAAGAAGTACATGAGCAAGCACGACCGCTTCTTCCACACGCAGGCCCACGGCGGGCCGGTCACGCTCCTGAAGGCGACGGGGCCGAGCGAGCCCGCGCAGGCGGTCGACTTCTCCGACGAGACGCTCCGCGAGGCCGCGCAGTTCGCCGTCTCGTACTCCTCCATCTGGAAGGAGGGCCGCTTCGCCGACGACGCCTACATGGTCGAACCCTCGCAGGTGTCGAAGACGCCCGAGTCGGGCGAGTACATCGAAAAGGGGAGCTTCGTCATCCGCGGCGACCGCGAGTACTTCGAGGACGTGGCCGCGAAGGTCGCGGTCGGCATCCAGTGCGAGGGCGAGACGCGGGTCATCGGCGGCCCGCCGTCGGCCATCGAGGCGCGCGCGGAGACGACGCTGACGCTCACGCCGGGGCAGTACGCCCAGAACGACGCCGCGAAACTGTGCTACCGCCGGCTCCGCGAGCGCTTCGCCGACAAGTCGTTCGTCAGAAAAATCGCATCACCCGACCAGATTCAGGAGTTCCTCCCGCCGGGCGGGAGCGATATCGTCGACGAGTAAACGTCGCCGCAGCCTTCCGGTAATCGAACGCTAGATGGCTTAATATTCAATTATTCGGTCGCATCGGGTACAAGATTATATACTTTCTCGTCGTAATGTAGTTTCGAGCGCGTGTGTCTACCCGCGGTTCTCACCCGGTCGAACGGCCGGTGGGTGGGTGGTGGCGCTCGGTGAAACATCATGATTTCAGAATCCCTCAATTACCTTCGAAACGACGAGGACTGGGTAAAGACGGTCCTCATCGGCGGCGTCCTCGGCTTGTTGAGCATCCTCATCGTCCCGACGTTCCTCGTCATCGGCTATCTCCTTCGGGTCGTTCGCGCGACGATGAAGGGCGACGAGGAGCCCCCGGTGTTCGACGACTGGGGCGACATGGCGATAGACGGCGTGAAAGGCTTCGCCATCGCGTTCGTCTACAGTATCGTCCCGCTCATCATCGCGGGCGTGTTCGGCTTCGCCGGCATCGTCGGCGCAATGGCCGGCGGCTCCGACGCCGCGGGCGCGGTCGGCGGCATCGTGGCGCTCGTGGGGCTCCTGCTCGCGTTCGTCCTCGGTCTGCTCGCCGCGTACCTCATCCCCGCGGCGCTGTCGAACTACGCCGAGACCGACCGCATGGGCGCGGCGTTCGACGTCGGTACGCTCCGGCCCATCCTGACCTCGGGCAAGTACGCCACCGCGTGGCTCACGGCGTTCGCGGTGCTGTTCGCGTCGTCAATCGTGGTCGGCGTCCTGAACGTCATCCCGATTCTCGGCTTCGTCGTCGGGGCGTTCGTGACGTTCTACGCGGCCGTCGCCGCCTACTACATCATCGGCAGGACGTGGGGCGAACTCCACGACGTCGAGATGATGGACGAGGGCGAGACCCCGGGCGAACAGCCCGCCGTCTGAACTATCAGCGAGAATTCGACTTTTCGACGGAATATCTAAGCCGATAGCGCCGCGAGACCACGTATGCTCTCCGACGCGCTGTGGTTTCTCAAGCGAAGCGACGACTGGTTCGCAACGACGATTATCGGCGGGGTTCTCTCGTTGCTCTCTGTGCTGATACTCCCGGGGATTATCCTACAGGGCTACTTCGTCAGAGCGATGCAGGCGGCCGCGAACGGCGAGCAGTCCGCCCCCTCGTTCACGGACTGGGGCGGGCTGTTCGTCGACGGCCTGAAACTGTTCGTGGTGACGTTCGTCTGGGCGCTCTTGGCTGTCGTCCCGGCGATGCTCCTCACGGTCATCGTCGGCGTCAGTACCTTCACCGTCTCCGAGGCGGCGACGGGGAGCGCGGCGGCGGCTTCCGCGGGCGGCGTCGGGCTCGGTATCGTCTCGGTCGTCCTCGGCCTCCTCGTGTTCGCGCTCGGCCTCCTCGTAGCCTACCTCGCGCCGGCCGCCGGGGCGAACTTCGCCATCGAAGGGAACCTCGGAGCCGGCTTCGACGTGCGGACCATCGTCTCGGGCGCGTTCACCGGCGAGTACGCCGTCGCGTGGTTGCTCGCGCTCGTCGTCGCGGCCGTGCTCGGCCTCATCGGCAGTATCCTCTCGGTCATCGTCGTCGGGCTCTTCATCCTGTTCTACGTGCAGGTGATGACGTACTACCTGTGGGCGCGCGGGTTCGCCGACGCCACCGGCAAGGGTCGGCAGTCGGCCGGGTGGTAAGTCGGCGGCGATTGCGGGGGGACCGCGATAGCAGGACTCTTTTCCGTTCCCCGACGACCGGACGTGTATGCGCATTTCGAGCCGCGGTCGCGGCGAGGAGGGGCGCGAGCGAATCACGCTCGTCCCCGAGAACGTCGACGACCTCTGGCACCTCTCGTACGTCCTCGAACCGGGTGACCTCGTCTCCGGCGACACCACCCGCCGCATCCAGCGCGACGACGAGCAGATGCGGGACACCGGCGGCGAGCGCGAGCACCTCAACGTCACCATCGAGGTCGACGACGTGGAGTTCGCGCGGTTCGCCAACCGCCTCCGCGTCGGCGGCGTCATCGTCTCCTGTTCCCGCGAGGACCAACTCGGCCACCACCACACGCTCAACGTGGAAGAACGCGCCGAGATAACCATCGAGAAGCACTTCAAGGCCGACCAGATAGACCGCATCGAGACGGCCGAACAGGCCGCAGAAAACCCCGACGTGGCCATCGCAACCGTCGAGGAGGGCGCGGCCTACATCCACACCGTCGCCCAGTACGGCACCGACGAGTACGCCTCGCTCACGAAGCCGACGGGGAAAGGCGAGTACGCCCGCCCGCGCTCGGAACTGTTCGACGAGCTCGGCTCCGCGCTGTCGCATCTCGACGTGGACGCCATCATCCTCGCCGGGCCGGGCTTCACGAAGAACGACGCGATGGACTACTTCGAGGACAACTTCCCCGCGGTCGCAGAAACCATCGTCACGACCGTCGACACCGCCGGCGTCGGCGACCGCGGCGTCCACGAGGTGCTGAAGCGCGGCGCGGTCGACGACGTGCAGAAACAGACCCGTATCGCCGAGGAGGCCAACCTCATCGACGAACTGATGGAGAACATCTCGACGGGCGCGAAGGCGGCCTACGGCGTCGAACAGGTCGCGGAGGCCGCGGACTTCGGCGCGGTCGAACACCTGCTTCTCCTCGACTCGCGGCTCCGCGCGGAGCGACAGGGCGACGGCGACTGGGACGTGGACGTGAACGACATCATCGACTCGGTCGAACAGAAGGGCGGCGAGGTCACCGTGTTCTCCGCGGAGTTCCAGCCCGGCGAGCAGTTGAAGAACCTCGGCGGCATCGCGGCGGTCCTCCGGTACCGACTGCAGTAGACCACGTTCGCCGCCATCGCCACCACCGCCGCCATCGCCGCCATCGCCGGAGAAACCGTTTAGCCGCCCGAAACCCACGTCTAGTCGTGATGCGGAGTGGGCTTTCGGAGGCGACGAAGCGGGTCGACCGCTGGCTCGACCAGGTGTTTTTCGCCGCGTGGGAGGTGTCGGTACTGGCGATTCCGACGCTCTGGTTCCTGCTCGCCGCGACTCCGAGAGCCGCGGTGTCTTTGTCCGGCCTCACCGCTCTCGCGGCGAGCGCCGTCGCCGTCGGGACGTTCCGCGGCGGCTACGTCCGAACCGGGTCGTGGCCGCGGCCGGGTCACCTGCCGTCGCTCCCGATTCGGTCGGCCTATTACAGCCTCGTCGTCGGCGGGGCGGCGCTCCTCGGCGCGTTCGCACAGACCGAACTGGGCGCGTTCTGGCCGGGCGTCGTCGTTCCGGCGGTCGTCGGTGTCGGCGCGTTGGCTTTCGTCCCGGTCGTCCTCGTCGGCACCGAGCGGGCCGCGCGACTGACGCTGTGACTCGGTATCGACACGCGACCCGATGCCGACAGTGAGGCGACATTCACACCAGATTTGGAAGAGACCCGGTACGGAGTGGTGAGAGATATCGAAAAACCGCTATCTGTTCTCTCGTCCCTCGTTCGGTCGAATCGCCGAGTCTGGTGGGACCGCTCCCGACCCGTCGATTCCGAAGGAAAACCATGACGAACACAGCATATCGCGGGGGGCCGACCCGTCGCCGGTTCCTCCGAACGACCGGACTGCTCGTTGGCGGACTCGCCCTCGGCGTCGGCGCGACTGGAACCGCCGCGGCGGGGGTCTCGGTCGCGAACGGGTGGTACGAAGAAGAAGAGATATACTACGTCGCTCACGGGGTGGAGGAGGGCGTGACGGAACGCGGGGAAAACGACATCTACCTCGTCGGCGGCGACAGGACGTTGCAGGCACAGGTCGTCGAGTTCGTCCCCGGAGAGTCCGGGTACTCTCCCCACTGGAACGTCAACCTCGTCAACACGGCGGCGGGGAAGACGGTGGCCGACATCGTCGCCTCGCCGTACGTCTCGGAACACTATCCCGAGGCGCTGTTCGACGACGTCGAAGACGTTCGGGCGGCGGCGGACGCCGGACTGGTCACGGTGTCGAAACCCGGTGTTGTCGTCCTGTGCCCGATCGTTCCGGAACGCGTCGCAGACGCACCCGGAAACGCCGAACTGCCGGAGGCGTTCCCCCGTCCGTGGCCGACGACGTTCTGAGCGAGCACGAACGCCGGTTACCGGCGGTTTTTCCGCGGCCGCGAAGCCGTGACGACCGCGTCGGCGAGCAGTCGCTCGCCAATCGAGACACCTCCGTCCGTTCTACTCCCCCGTGAGCGACTCGCTCGCCGGCGAGAAGTCGACGGTCGTCCCGAGTCCCTCGTCGCGCGCCTTCTCGTAGAGCATGTGCGCCGCCGCGACCGTCTCGATGCCCGTGCCGCCGCTGTCGAAGACGGTTATCTCCTCGTCGTCCTCGCGGCCGGCGGCGACGCCCGCGACGACCTCGCCGAGTTCGGCGTGGATGTGGTCTTCGTCCACGACGCCGGCCTCGACGGCGGCGAGGAACGACCCGGCGTCCATCGTGGCGCGCTCGCGGAGGTCGGGGACGTACGTCGCGCGCTCGATGGTCGTCTCGTCGAGTTCGCGCTTTTCGGGGTGGTACTGCCCCATCGCGGTGACGTGCGTGCCGGGTTCGAGCAGGTCGCCGTCGAACACCGGGTCCGTGGCGGTCGTGGCCGTGACGACGATGTCCGCGCCCTCGACGGCCGCGGCGCTGGAGGCGACGGCCGCGACGCTGGCGTCGAGCGTGCGGTCCAGCTCGCCCGCGAACGACTCGCGGCTCTCCTTCGTCGGCGAGTAGACCCAGACGGTGTCGAGGTCGCGGACGGTCGCAACCGCACGGAGCTGGCCGCGGGCCTGCGCGCCGCTCCCGATGAGCGCGAGCGTCGAGGCGTCCTCGCGGGCGAGCGCGTCGACCGCGACGCCGCCCGCCGCCCCGGTCTTGAACGGGTTCATGCTCGCGCCGTCGAGGAGCGCCAGCGGTTCGCCGCTCTCGGCGTCGAAAAGCGGGGTCATGAACCACGCGTCCTCCGCGCCGAAGCCGGCGGAGTACATGTAGCCGCCCATCGCGCCCGTCTCGGGCAACACGGCCGCGTAGGAGGTGAGCATCCCCGGCGGCTCGCGGTTGAACAGCTTCGTTCGCGGCTCGGCCGGCGCGCCCTCGCCGCGCTGTCTGTAGCCCTCGCGGACGGCCTCGACGTACTCGGCCGGGGTCGCCAGTCCACTAACCTCGTCGCTCGTGAGGAACAACGTCGCTGTCATGGTCGGAAAAACGAGACCTGCGGTCAAAACCCTGCGGGCCGGCGAACCGGCCGGGCGGGCGTGCGATGGGGATTAGTCGGCGTCGAGGACCGACGGAGAAGGCGCGTCAGCGGCGTTGGGACCGGCGTGTTCGTCGAAGCGAGCGGGGGACGGCGACGAGGGCCCGTTCACGAAGAGCGCGTGGCCGGTGAGGAGCGCGGCCACGCCCGCGGCCATCGGCACTGCCGTGGTCAACTGCAACCCGGCGACGGTAAGCGTGCCGGTGATGCCGAGGAGTGCGAGCGGGATGAGCCCAAGAATGTAGTCGTAATATCCGGTCATAATATATACCATACTACGGACGTAAGTGGTATAATTCTTTCCCATAGATGACTGATATTCTCTTTGTGGCCTCTCGATAACGTTCTCATAACTTATGAGAGGAGAATCGCAGGACTGCGTCGGGTTTGCTCGCCGAGAGAACATCACAAATCCGATACTGCGGGTTGTGCCTCTCGTTCGAACAGTCGGGTGGCGCTCGCGTCGCCTGCCGGAACTCCACACGGTTATGGGAGTCGGTACCGTGGCCGGAGACGTGAACCGCAACGACCGCTCCATCGTCGCGCTGGTGATGCTCGCCCACGGGATGGTCCACACCTACGAACTGTCCATCCCCATCTTCGTGGCCATCTGGCTCGGCGAGTTCGCCAGCATCGACCTCGGTCTCGCGTCGGTTCCCGTCACGACCGCCTCGCTGGGCGTGATGACCGGCCTCGGCTTCGCGCTGTTCGGACTCGGGGCGCTCCCCGGCGGCATCCTCGTCGACCGGGTCGGCTCGAAGCGCCTCATCGTCGCCTGTCTCCTCGGGATGGCCGGGTCGTTCCTCCTGCTCGCGCTGTCGCCGAACCTCGTCGTCGTCGCCCTCGCGCTCGTCGTCTGGGGCGCGGCGGCCAGCGTCTACCACCCCGCCGGGCTCCGCCTCATCAGCACCGGCGTCGAGGAACGCGGGACCGGGTTCGCGTACCACGGCATCGCCGGGAACCTCGGCATCGGCTTCGGCCCGTTCCTCACCGCGCTCCTGCTGTTGTTCTTCGACTGGCACCTCGTCGCCGGCGTGCTCGCGCTCCCGGCGCTCGCGGCCGCCGCGCTCGCCACCCGCGCCAACTTCGAAGAGCAGGCCGCGGTCACCGCCGCCGACGGCGGTGAGGGTGGTGACACTGGCGACGACGGCACCGACACCGACCCCGGCGGCGACGACAAGGCCGGCGCGGGCGTCTCCTCGTTCGCCGAGTTCGTCTCGCAGTCGAAGCACCTCTTCGCCGGCGGGTTCGCGCTCGTCTTCGCGCTCGTGATGTTCTCGGGGCTCTACTACCGCGGCGTCACGACGTTCCTGCCGGACCTCCTCGGCTCGGTCATCGGCATCGAGCCGATTCCGGTCTCCGAGCTCCTCCCCGTCGCCCTCGCGTCCGGGTCGGCCGGGGGCGCGCCGACCCTCGACGTGGAGCTGTTCGTCTACGCCGGGCTCCTGACTGTCGGCGTCTTCGGGCAGTACGTCGGCGGCAAGCTCACCGACCGCATCAGGACCGAACGCGGCATCGTCGCCGGCTTCGCCGCCCTCGCCGTCATCGCCGTCGCCTTCCTCCCCGTGGCGAGCCTCGGCGTCGGCCCGCTCCTCGCCATCTGTGCGCTGCTCGGCTTCTTCCTGTTCATGGTCCAGCCGTTCTACCAAGCCACCGTCGCGGAGTACACGCCCGCCGGTCTGCGGGGCCTCTCGTACGGCTTTACCTACCTCGGCGTGTTCGGCGTCGGCGCGCTCGGCGGCGCTATCGCCGGCTACATCCTCACGGTCGCCGACTCGACGGCGCTGTTCTTGGTCCTCGCCGGGTTCGCGACGGTCGCGACGCTCCTCGGCGTGACGCTGTTGCGGCGGCGGCCGACCCCCGCCTGACTCCGGGTCGGGCGGGGACGGCCGAGAGAAAATCCGTGTTCGATTCGGTCAGTTCTTCGGTTCGGTTCGCGGCGCTCGGCGTTCGACGCTCAGACGAGTTTGAAGTACAGCGTCCGCCAGACGCCGAGCGCGACGGAGCCGAGCACCAGCATGACCGCGACGAACGTGAGTTCGACGCCGCCTTCGAAAAGCGGCGTCCAGCGAATCGCCATGCCGACGACGGTCGCCGCGAGCCACGCGCGGACGCCCAGCGGGACGGCCGACTTCGCCGACTCGGCCGCGCCCGGCGAGTACGCGCCCAAAAGCGGGGCGGTGACGAGCCATCCGATGAGGAACGGGACCGCGGTGAGCACCCACCCGACCGGGTCGGCCGAGAGGTACGACACTCCGTTGTGCTGAATCACGCCGACGGTGACGAGGAGGAAGATGGCGAGCACGTCGCCCACGGCGATGGGTAACGCCCCGGCATCGAGTCGCTCCTCTAAGAACGACGTCGAGGTTGCCATAGGCGTGGATTCGTCGCCCCCCTAATGGCTTTCCCGCTTTTTTCCGACCACCGTGTATTCGAAGCCGCGTTCGACCACCTCGGCCTCGAACCCGACGCGTTCGAGAAAGCGCACGAGTTCGTCGGGCGCGGCGAACGCCGACCCGAAGCCGACGACGCGCTCGGCGGCGACGAGCCCCCGGCCGAGGAGCGTCTCGGGGTCGAACTCGTTGACGGCGAACACCCCGCCGGGCGCGAGCACGCGGAGAACCTCCTCGGCGACGCCCCGCTGGTTCGGCATGTGGTGGAAGGCGTCCACGACGGTCACGGCGTCGAGGGAGCCGTCGGCGAAGGGGAGCCCGCGGGCGTCGCCGCGGACGCAGTCGAGGCCCCGCTCGCGCGCCCGGCGGAGCATCCCGGCCGAGCGGTCGAGGACGACTCGCTCCGGAACGTCGAGCGCGAGGGTCGCCCGCCCGGAACCGCCGCCGATGTCGACGACGCGCTCGACCGGGCGGTCGGCGCGGCCGAGGGCGTCGGCGAGCGCGCCGGGGTCCGCGGGCGGCATCACGAGGTCGTAGACGGGTGCGAAGCGGTCGAAGAACCGAACGTCGCCAGCGCCGTGCATGGCCGACGCCACGACCCCGACGGGGAAGGTTCTTGCGCGCGGCGATCCCAGTTCGGCCGTATGGAGTTCGACCTGCTCGGGTGGCCCGAAGACGGCCCGCGACTCCGCCTCGACTACCGGCGGTTCGCCTACGCGGGGAAGTTCGTCACCGCGGCGACGGGCAAGACGGTGCTCCGCGACCCCGGCGCGTCCCTCCCGCCGCTCGACGACGACCGGCCCGCGCCGACCGGCGGCCCCGACTCCCTGCCGCCGTTGGCCGAGGACGTGGTGGCCGCCGTCGCGTTCAACGAGGACCGGACGGACCCGACGACGCTCTGGCTCCGGTACGTCACGGTCCGGCGGGACCGCCGGGGCGAGGGTCTCGGCCCCGACCTCCTCCGCCGGACCTGCGCGGCCGCCGCCGACCGCGGCTACGAGACGGTCCGCATCGCCGCGAACAACCCCTTCGCCTACGAGGCGTGCCACAAGGCCGGATTCGGCTTCACGGGCCGCGAGACGGGCGTCGCCGAGTTGGTGTTGGAGCGCCCGGCCGACGCGCCCGCCGCGGTCTCCCGCGAGACCTACCAGTCGGGACTCGACCGCTACCGCGCCCGCGACCTCGGCGACCCGGAACGGGCGTTTCTCGCGTCGCGCGAGGGCGTGGGACCCCCCGAAACCGACGGCCTTCACTCGCACGATTGAAACCCTCGGGTCCCGAAGGCCGAGCAAATGGGAAACGCAGACCTGCGGACGCTCGCCGCGCTCTCCGAGGTGTCGTTCGAGGAGGTGGCCGGAAGCGTCGTCGCCGTCGACGCCCACAACTGGCTGTACCGGTATCTCACGACGACGGTCAAGTGGACGAGTTCGGAGAAGTACACGACCGACGCGGGAGAAGAGGTCGCCAACCTCGTCGGCATCGTCCAGGGGCTCCCCAAGTTCTTCGAACACGACCTGACGCCCGTCTTCGTCTTCGACGGCGGCGTCACCGAGATGAAAGACGACGAGGTGGCCAAGCGCCGCGAACAGCGCGAGAAGGCCGAAGAACGCCTCGAAGCGGCGCGTGAGGCAGGCGACGCGGTCGAGGCCGCCCGGATGGAAGCCCGGACCCAGCGGCTCACCGAGACGATTCAGGACACCAGCCGCGAACTCCTCTCGCTGCTCGACGTGCCGGTGGTCGAAGCGCCCGCCGAGGGCGAGGCGCAGGCGTCCTACATGGCCCGCAAGGGCGACGCCGACTACGTGGGCAGCGAGGACTACGACACGCTCCTGTTCGGCGCACCGTACACGCTCCGACAGTTGACGAGCAAGGGGAACCCCGAGCTGATGGACCTCGACGCGACGCTCGACAGACACGACATCACCTACGAGCAACTCGTCGACATCGCCATGCTCTGCGGGACCGACTTCAACGAGGGCATCACGGGCATCGGCCCGAAGACGGCCGTGAAAGTCGTCAAGGAACACGGCGACCTCTGGTCGGTCCTCGAAGCCCGCGGCGACACCATCCCCAACGCCGACCGGGTGCGCGAGTTCTTCTTGGACCCGCCGGTCACCGACGACTACGGCTACGACACCCACATCGACCCCGACGTGGCCGCCGCCCGCGAGTTCGTCACCGAGACGTGGGAGGTCGACCCCGAGGAGGTCCGACGCGGCTTCGAGCGCATCGAAGAGTCGGTCACGCAGACCGGCCTCGACCGCTGGACGTAGGCCGCGTTCGCGCCGAGCCAACAGCCCGCCGACACGTTTACACGGGCCGGTTCGGAACTCCGGCGTGTGTCCCCCGACGACGTTCCGCCCGCGGACGACGATTCCGAGGCCGTCCGCGCCCGCGACGACTCCGAATCCGATTCCGACTCGCCCTCCGACGCGCCCCGCTCTGACGACCGCTCCTCCCTCTCGCGTCGCCAACTGCTCGGCCTCGTCGGCGGCGCGGGCGCGGTCGGCGGTATCGGCTGGTTCAGGCCGACGTGGCTCCCCGACCCGATTACGGACTGGCTGACGACGGTGTATCCCAATCCGCCGAGTAACTACGTCTGGCGGCCGCCGGTGAGCGACGAGCACGCCGACGCGGCGGTGCGGCGACTCGAAGAGACCGTCGAGCAGGCGAAGCAACTCCGCTCGCGCATCGACCTCGATTCGGTGGACGAGGAGATGCGGTTTCACCTTCGCGGGTCGCCGGCGGGCGGTCACCTCGAATCCGCCAAAGAGGAACGAGACACCCGTGACCGTCTCTTCTCGGCAACCTACGGAATGCTGTTCGCCGGCGAAGCCGTCGGCTACGCGAAGATTGCACTCGGAGAGGAGGACCCGGAGGCCCGTCTCGAACGCGGCCGTGAACTGCGGGAGGCGAGTGACGCGGTTGCGGACTCCATCTCTGCGTACCGTGTCTCCGCCCCCGGCCGTGACCTCGGGTATCTCTACGCCATCGAACGCGAACTGGCCTTTGTCCGAATCAGTTCGCACTGGAATGGGACGTCCGTCGGCGGCGACCCCGACTCGGTAGACGAGTACTCGCCCCACGGACTCGCGAGCACGTGGGGGTCGCAGTTGCGGGCGGAACAACGACTCGCAAACGCACGACACTACCGAGAGCAGTATCGCTCGGGTCTCGGAGACGACCCACAGCCACGTCGCGAGCGACTGGACGACGCGCTTCGCGGCCTCCTCGCCGAAACCGACCGGTTCCCGAGACGTGACGAGATGCGGACGAAACTCGAAGACGAACTCGAACTCGACCGGTCGTCGCCCTACGGTGCTGCCCGCTGGGGGTTGTACATGCTCTGCTTCGACAACGGCTTCAGATTCTACGGTAACGACCTCCGACGAGACCTGACGGTCTTTCGCGTCGTGAAGACCGGTCAGGCCCTCCTCGCGCGACGGGCCCACGACTTCGCGCTCGACGCCCTCGACGTGGACCCCGGCGATACCGACTACGACTCCGGCCGGTCGTTCCGGGCGAAACGCCGTGCGATGCGCGACTTTCGGGCGACGCGCGACGAATACGACTCGAACTTCGCGGGCGTCGTCGCGAACGAGGCGGCGAGCATTATCCGCGCCGGCGAGGTGAGTCTCGAAATGGGCGACGGTCCCGCGTGGAAAGAGCGCGTCGAATCGGCGGTGTACTACCTCGTCGGTGCCGGGATGATGCGCGAACTCGGGAACGTGGTCGAACCGCTCGTCAGCCGCGACGCGACCTGACCGACCGCGTTACGACACGTCCTCGATGGCGTCTACCAGCATCGTCGCGCCGAGGTCGATTTCGCGGGCGGTCACGTCGAGCGGCGGGAGGATTCGAAGCACCTTGTAGCCGCACGAGAGGGTGAGGAGGCCGCGCTTGAGGGCGGCTTCCTGCACGGCGTCGCGGCGTGCGTTGGTGTCGAATTCGACGCCGAGAAGCAGGCCCTTGCCGCGCACGTCGACGACGGTGTCGGGCGCGTCGTCGCGCAGGCGCTCGATGAACTGCCGGCCGCGGGCGACGGCGTTGTCGAGCAGGTCGTACTCCTCGATTGCGTCGAGGGTGAACACGCCCTGCATCGAGGCGACGATGTCGCCCGCGCCCCACGTCGAGGAGAGCCGCGAGGTCTCGTCGGGGAATAGCTCGTCGTTCGAGATAGTCGCGCCGACGCGGAGGCCCTTCGCGCCCGTGATGATGTCGGGTTCGATGGGGTAGTGGTCCGAGCCCCACATCTCGCCGGTGCGGCCGACGCCGGTCTGAATCTCGTCGGCGATGAGCGTCAGGTCGTAGTCGTCGACGACGGCGGCGAGCTCCTCGGCGAAGGCGTCCGACGGGAAGCGGTAGCCGCCTTCGCCCTGAATCGGTTCGACGATGACGTAGGCGACCTCGTCGGCGTCGATGTGACCCTTCTTCGGGTGGAGCTTCTGTCTGAGTTTGGAGACCGCAGAGTCGGCGTCGGGGAAGAAGCCGCAGGAACACGTCGCGGGCGAGCAGGTCCGGTCGTCGCAGAACGGCACGTCGAGGACGCCCGAAATCTCGGGGAACGTGCGGCGGTAGACTGACTTCGAGCGGTTGAGCGAGAGCGCGCCGAGGGTACGGCCGTGGAACGCGCCCTCGAAGGTGATGCCGTACTTCGCGCCGTCGGCGTGGTCGTAGGCGATTTTGATGGCGTTCTCGACGGCCTCTGCCCCGGAGTTCGACAGGAACACCGTGTCCATCCCGTAGTGGCTCGTGAGGTCGGTCAGTCTGTCCATGAGCGCGGCGGGGCCGGGGAGTCGCTCCTCGCCGGGTGCGGAGCCGTCGCTGACGTAGAAGTCCTGGCCGGCGATTTTCGTCGGGTCGACGAGGTCGAACTCGGCCATGCGGTCCATGAGCTTCGGGTTGTTGTAGCCGAGCGGCGCGGCCGCGACGTGACTCGTGAAATCGAGGAGGACGTTGCCGTCGACGTCGGTGCAGAAGGGACCTTCCGACTCCGCGGTGATGTCCCAGACGAAGTCGTAGACGTACGTGCTCGGCGCGGCGTGCTCGTGGTGGTACGCGACCCACTCGCGGGCTTTCTCGCCGGGCATCGAATCGACGCGTGGCACCGCCGTCTCTCGGTCCATGCGGTTCGGTACGGCGACGCGCGAGTTAAGATGTTCGTTATTATTGATGTAATATCTCCCGCGCCGCGGCCGAGTCGGTCGGTTTCGACGCGGGGGCCGACGGTTCGCCGGCCGGTCGTGACGGTGTTCCGTCGTGACCTGTCGCTCCCGCGGTAGGCTTTTGACGCCTCCGCGTGCGTGATTGGGTATGGCTCTCCCTGACATTCAGCGCTCCCGGGCGATGTGGTGGTCGCTCGCGTTGGTCCTCGCGGGCGCGCTCACCTACGTCGTCTACTCTTTTATCGGGACGTTCGTCTTCGGTCTCTTCATCTACTACGCCACGCGGCCCATCTACCGGCGGATTCGTCGCCGGGTGAAGCCCCCGAGCCTCGCGGCCGCCGTGGCGCTTTTCGCCCTCGCGCTTCCAGTGCTCGGACTCGTCACCTACGCCGCGACCATCGCGCTCCGCGAGTTCCTGCGGTACGCCGACCGACTCTCGTCGGACGAGGTGCCCATCGACCTCGAAGCCTACGGCATCGACCCCGCGCTGGTGGAGGGTATCGCCAGCCCGCAGGCGCTGTTGGAGTACGACTTCCGGTCGGTGTTGACGCCCGAGGCCCTCGGCTCCGTGTTCGACTCGCTGAGCGTCGCCGCCAACACCTTCGCCTTTCTCGGGGTCGGCGCGATTCACCTGTTCGTCATGATCGCGTTCGCGTTCTACCTCCTCCGCGACGGCCACCTCCTGCGACGGTGGGGCCAGTCGATGTTCGCCGACGACCACGGTATCCTCGAAGCCTACATGCGCGGCGTGGACCGCGACTTCAACAGCATCTTCTTCGGCAACATCCTGAACGCCATCCTCACGGGCACCATCGGCGTCATCGCGTACTCGCTTTTGAACGTCCTCGCGCCGACCGGCGTCCGCATTCCGGCCCCGGCGCTCATCGGTCTGCTCGCGGGCGTCGCGAGCCTCATCCCCGTCGTCGGCATGAAACTCGTCTACGTCCCAGTCGCGGGCTACATGGGCATCGAAGCGGCGATTGCGAACCCGCCCGGACTCTGGTTCGTCCTGCTTTTCGCCGCCGTCTCGTTCGTCATCGTGGACACGATTCCGGACCTCGTGCTCCGGCCGTACGTCTCCGGTCGGAGCCTCCACGTCGGGGCCGTGATGCTCGCGTACACGTTCGGCCCGCTGCTTTTCGGCTGGTACGGCATCTTCCTGATGCCGATGATACTCGTGTTGTTCGTGAACTTCGTCCGACTCGTCCTGCCGGAGCTACTGGCCGGAAAGCCGATTAGACCGTACATGGTCGACCCGGGACACCTGATCGACGGGCCACCGGTGGAGGAGTTGACCGCTGACGAGGGCGACGACGCGCCGCGAGAAACAGCCGAAACCGACCGGTCGGTGGAAGGCGAGTCCGGCGCTTCGGAGACGTTTACCGACCGAGACGAGACGAGAACAGGTCGAGACTCACGGTCGCCGTCCGACGCCGGCGCGGACGGGTAGCCCGAGTCGCCCCGCTCACGCCTCGAAGTCTTCGGGGACGTACTCCGCTTCCCACTCGTCGCGGGCCTTGATTTCGCGGCGACCGCGGCGGGTGAGCGTGTAGTAGTTGGTCCGGCGGTCGCGCTGGCCCTTGTCGACCAGCCCCTTCTCGACGAGCGTGTCGAGGTTGGGGTAGAGCCGCCCGTGGTGAATCTCCTTTTCGTAGTAGGCTTCGAGTTCTTCTTTGATGGCGAGTCCGTGCGGCTCTTCGAGACCGGCGATGACGTACAGCAGGTCTCGCTGGAATCCTGTCAGGTCGTACATCGGTAAATTCGACTCGTATGTTACTGTCTAATTCAGATAAACATATCGGCCTCGGCCGACGATTTACCCTCGAAAACGCGCCAGTCCCCGAAATCTTCCGGCCGCAATTATGTTGACCAAGTTACTAATCTGTCGAACTGTCCGTTTCGAGGACTGGATATGTCCACAGATGGACGACTCGAACGAATTACGGCGACTATGTTGTTAATTGTTATCTATGAACATGGTTCGGCTGTCAGAACCGGAACTCCGTGGCGTCGAAGTAACTCGCGGCTCTCCTGTGTGTTTCTCGACAGATTCGGTACGACGGGACACCGTACACGGACGGCGGGGCAGACGGACCTCTCGGTCTCGGGTCGTAGTTTCGCACAGAAGGAAAGCAAGCCGTGCCGGAAATCTCCGGCACGGCATGCCGCCCTGAATTGGTCCCCGCTGACGCTTCGGCCCTCCAAAGCGAAGCGTCACTTACGGCTACTGTTCGATTTCACTTAAAGATAACGACGCGTGCCAAACGTTGACAACGCGGCTAACTGTCTATCTGAGTGGCACGTGCGCGCCGAATTCCCAAATTCGCGAACTCCGTGGAAGGCGTGAGCGAAGCGACCGGACCGGCGGTTCCGTTTGGGAAGTCACATGTGTTCCTCCTCCAGCACCCAGCCGAGCGCCCGCTTGTAGTGCGTCATGAGTTTTCTGACGCCCTCGTGTCGCATCTCCTCGGAGTCGAGTTCGTCCTTCAGGAACTCGTACTGCTCTCGGACCTCGGATTCGCTTCGCATGCGTCGATGGTGGGTCCCCGGACGTATGTAGCCCGGCGGTCGCTTCGGGGGCACCGCTCGTTTCGGTGTGGGGCCTGCCCTCCGGGTCGCCGTGCTTTTGCGCCGTCGGGACGAACCGCACCGCATGGAGATACGCGGCGAGCGCGAGTGCAAGGAGTGCGACCACCGATGGTCGTACTACGAGACGGGAAGCGTGTCGTGCCCGCAGTGCGGGAGCCTCCGGAGCGTCGGCGTCGGCGACAGGGAGCGCCACACCGCCATGCAGGCCGAACTGGACCTCTCGGCGCACCGCGCCGCCGTCGGCGACGGGTCGATTCGGGACGCCGCGCCGGCGCTGAAGTCCGACCTCCGCGACTACGTCCGGCAGACGGGCTACATCCGCGGGGGCGAACTGCTCCCCCTCGGCGACACCCCGCTGGCGGCCCACGAACTCCTCCACGCGGTCGACGTGGTCGCCCGGTCGAACCGACCCACCGACGACGAACAGCTCTACGTCATCTCCCTGCTCCAACGCGCCGACGAGGGCGAACGCCTCGCGTCGGACGCGGTCCCCGACTCGATGGCCGACGCCCGCGGCCTCGCCTACGCCGAGGCCATCGACGCCTACTGCCGCGACCTCTCGACGTGGCTCGACGACAACCCGAACCCCGAGGGAAGGACCACGCTCGAAACCCTCTCGAACCACCGCAAGCGCGTCGAAGCGCTCGACGGAGCCGTCTCGCTGTCGGAGTCCGAGGCGCTCGTCGAGGCCGCCCGCGAGCTTCACGCCGCGCTCGTCGACGACGACCCCGACGCGCTCGCGTCGGCCCGAGACACGCTGGCGTCGCTGTTCTGAGGCCGCCCGACCGCCGCGCTCACCGAACGTTTTTGCCCCGCGGCGACCCTTCGCCGACGATGACTGCCGGCTTCGACGTCCACGAGGTGCGCCACCGGGTGAAACTGCTCCGCGACGACGGCGACACGATGCTCGTCGAGAACCGCGACGACGTGGCCTGTCCGGCCTGCGGCGACGGCTTCTCGCAACTGCTCATCTCCGGCCGCGAGGCCCACAGCTTCGACGTGGACGCCGGTACCCGCTTTTGCGTCCGACGGGACGGCGACCGACTGCTCGTGGCGACCCACGAGTGAAGAGAGTAAGAAAAAGCGCAGTCGGACGCGCGGCCGGTCAGCGCCCGCGGAGGAACCGAATCAGCCCGCGGTCGAGCGTGTCCGCGGGGAGCGTCTCGAACCACGACACGTCGGCGATGGCCTCGCCTTCGAGTCCGGGGTCGTCGGTGAGGTCGCCCGCGACGGTCGCCTCGTAAATCGCGAACCGAAAGCTCGCGGCGTCGTCGCCGTGGTGAACCGACTGTTCGGTGACGACCCGAAGCGCGCCCACGTCGGCGGCGAGGCCGGTCTCCTCGGCGACCTCGCGGACCAGCGCCTCGCGTCTCGACTCGCCGACTTCGACCTCACCGCCGGGGAGAACCCACTGGCCGTCCTGCCGGACGAGAAGCACCGCGCCGTCGCGCTCGCAGAGCGCGCCGACGCCCCAGTCGAGGCCGCCCTCGATGCGCTCGACGGCGCGGGCGAACGCCTCGGCGTCGAGGTCGCGGCGATTTCGACGCCGGATGACGCCGTCGGGGTCGCACGTCCACTCGCCGTCGATGTCGGCGTCTGACGAGTCGCTCACGACCCGGACTCAGGGGAGGTCGACGTCGACGCCCTCGGCCTCGGCGGCGGCCTTCACGGTGTTCCAGAGGAGCATCGCGCGGGTCATCGGGCCGACGCCGCCGGGGACGGGCGTGATGGCGCTGGCCTTCTCCTTCGCGGAGTCGAACTCCACGTCGCCGACGAGTTCGTAGCCCTTCTCGTTGTCCGCGTCGACGCGGTTGACGCCCACGTCGATGACGACGACGCCCTCCGAGAGCATGTCGCCGGTGACCAGTTCGGGGACGCCCGCGGCGGCGACGACGATGTCGGCCTCGCGGGTCTTCGCGGCGAGGTCGTCCGTGCGCGAGTGGCAGACCGTGACCGTGGCGTTGCCGCCCTCGGCCTTCTGGATGAGCAGGTTCGCCATCGGCTTGCCGACGATGTCCGAGCGACCGACGACGACCACGTCAGCGCCCTCGGTCTCCACGTCGGCGGCGGCGAGGAGCTTCTGGACGCCGTGGGGCGTACAGGGCTTGAAGCGGGCGTCGCCGGCGACGAGGCGGCCCACGTTCTCGGGGTGGAAGCCGTCGACGTCCTTGGCGGGGTCGATGCGGCGGAGGACCGTCCGGTCGTCGACGTGGTCGGGCACGGGCATCTGGACGAGGATACCGTGGACCTCGTCGTCGTCGTTGAGGTCGTCGACGAGCGAGTACAGCTCCTCGGCGGGCGTCTCGGGGTCGAGTTCGTAGTCGAACGCCTCGATGCCGACCTCCTCGCAGTCGCGCTGTTTCATCGAGACGTACGTCTCGCTGGCGGGGTCGTCGCTCATCAGGACGGTCGCGAGACCCGGCTTCACGCCGGCCTCGTCGAGCGCGTCGATGGCGTCGGCCAGCCCGTCTCGAATCTCCTCGGCGACGGCGTTGCCGTCGATGATGGTCGTCATTGTCTCAGACAGCGCGCCCCGACCATTTCAAAGATTCGGATTCGTGCGTATTCTAGGGCTTGAGATAGCAGAAATATGCACGTATGTGGCTATCGTCTCTCAGCCGAACAGCAGGTTCACGGCGGCCACCGCGACGCCCGCCAGCGCCATCCGCAGGCCGGCGACGTACCACCGCTGGTCCGATATCGACCCCATGTACGCGCCGAACGAAAAGAGGATGCCCGTCCCGAGGGCGACCGAGGCGAGCGTCGCCCACGTCATCGACAGCAGCGTGCCGACCGCGAGAAACGGGAGGAGCGGGACGACGATGCCGACGAGCGGGCCGAGCCCGCTGGCGACCGCGTTGATTCCCCGCGCCGCGACCTTGTCGCGTTCGACCGCCGTCCCGCCGAGGTCGGTCAGCATGGCGTCCTCGATGCGGCCGAGTTCGGCCCGCTTCTCGGCGCGCTCTATCTCCCAGACGCTCCAGACGCCGGAGGTGGTCAGCCCCACCGCCGCGCCGACGCCGATTTCCACGACCGTCACCCCGTCGGTGACGCCGGTGAGGTACGCGCCGATGACGAGGCCGATGCAGGTCAGCGCCCCGTCGAAGCCGTTCGAGACGAAGTACCGCCGGGAGATGGCGCGGACGCGGTCGTCGCGCAGGAGCGCGGCGAGGCGAGCCGACATCACGA
The DNA here is from genome assembly GCF_031624535.1 of Haloferax sp. S2CR25. NCBI lineage: Archaea > Methanobacteriati > Methanobacteriota > Halobacteria > Halobacteriales > Haloferacaceae > Haloferax > Haloferax sp. S2CR25. The sequence continues at coordinate 521,611 of NZ_JAMQOO010000002.1, read as the reverse complement.
CGGCGACGGGTCCTGCGGCTGGTCCCGGTACGCCACGAGTTCCTCGCCGGCGACGACTTCGTCGACCGAGTGGACCGTCCCGCCGAGGTCGCGGACGCGACGTTCGACCTCGTCGGCGTCGACCGCCTCGCCCTCCACGACGAGTCTGAGGTTCTGCACCTCGCGGTCGGTTTCGAGGAGCGTCGCGTTCACGCCGGCGACGCCGGCCGCGTCGGCGACCTCGCGGGCGAACTCCACCGTCGAGGGACTGTGCGGTTTCAACACGTCGAGAACGAGCCGACGAATCGGAGCCATGTCGGTCGGCGATACGGCGGCGCGGCTAATAGTGTTACTCGGGAGAGGGGTTTGAAAAACCGAACGCGCCGGACCGCGGCGGTCGCCGGCGGGCGTCGCTTACTCGTACAGCGGGTTGGCGTCGCAGAGTTCCTGCACGCGCTCGGAGACTTCCGCGAGCACGTCGTCGTCCTCGGGAGCGTCGACGACCTTCACGATGAGTTCGCCGACTTCGCGGATCTCGTCTTCGCCGAAGCCGCGGGTGGTGAGCGCGGGCGTGCCGGCGCGGATGCCGCTGGGGTTGAACGCCGAGCGCGTCTCGCCGGGGACGGTGTTCGCGTTGAGGACGATACCCGTCGATTCGAGCGCCTCCTCGGCGGTGCCGCCGGTGAGGTCGGGATGGGAGTCGCGGAGGTCGACGAGCACGAGGTGCGTGTCGGTGCCGCCGGAGACGACGCTGAGGCCGTGGTCTTCGAACGTCTCCGCGAGGACCTTCGCGTTATCGACGACCTGCTGGGCGTACTCCTCGAACGCGGGTTCGAGCGCCTCTTTGAAGCCGACCGCCTTGCCGGCGATGTTGTGCATGAGGGGGCCGCCCTGACCGCCGGGGAAGACCGCGCTGTCGATGTCGGAGGCGTACTCCTCGTCGCACATGATGATGCCGCCGCGGCCGGCGCGGATGGTCTTGTGGGTCGAGCCGGTGACGAAGTCGGCGACGCCGACCGGCGAGGGGTGGACGCCGGCGGCGACGAGGCCCGTGATGTGGGCGATGTCGGCGAGGTGGAGCGCGTCCACGTCGTCGGCGACCTCCTGAATCGTCTCCCACTCGACGGCCCGCGGGTACGCGGAGTAGCCGGAGACGATGATGTCCGGCTCGAACTCCGCGGCCTTCTCCGCGAGCTGGTCGTAGTCGATGTAGCCGCTTTCGGCGTCGACTTCGTACTGCTCGACGTCGTAGAGCTTGCCCGTGAAGTTCGCCGGGTGGCCGTGGCTCAGGTGGCCGCCGTGGGTCAGGTCCAGCGAGAGAATCTTGTCGCCGGGTTCGAGCATGGCGAGGTAGACGCCCATGTTGGCCTGCGTACCGGAGTGCGGCTGGACGTTGACGTGCTCTGCGCCCCACAGCTCCTTCGCGCGCTCGATGGCGAGGTTCTCCACGTCGTCGGCGTACTCACAGCCAGCGTAGTAGCGCTTGCCGGGATAGCCCTCGGCGTACTTGTTCGTCAGCGCGCTCCCCTGCGCTTCGAGGACCGCTTCGCTGACGTGGTTCTCCGAGGCGATCATCGCGAGCGTGTCGCGCTGGCGTTCGACCTCGCCGTCGAGGGCGTCTGCCACGGCGGGGTCGACGTCGCGGACGTGGCTGTAGTCCATACGTAGTATCCGGGGCAATTACGGCATAAATGTGTCCCATTTGGCTACGCCTGCCGGTGTTGTGTTGCACACCCGTGTATATTCTGTGGCGTGCTACCGTGAACAGATACACGAACGCGCGATGCCCGATTCACTCCGTCGTGTCTCCGAGCCGAGTGGACCGCTCGGAACGGCCCTCGCGGGAGACGACCTTCTCCCGGCTGAGTCGTCCGGTTCGAATCCGATTTTCCCAGTTACGCGCTGGAGTAAAATTTCTGAAACGTGCTTCTCAATTCGCTCGATACAGCGTTGGTACAACTCGATTTCGAATACGTTCTGCCGGTCGTCTTGCGTTAATATTAAATATATTACTGGCGATATTCAACCTATGGCTATTCGTTCTAATCTACTCGCTGAGGGGGTAGAAGACATCATCCAGTCCGTCCTCTCCTCGTCGGAAGACGAGGTGTTAGTTGCGAACCCGACCGCCGAAGTCATCGAGGGGCTCGTCGCCGTGGCGACCGACGTCGACGACGACCTGCCGGAAATCCGTCTCGTCGCCGACGAGGGCATCCTGAAAGACGTGCTCGACGACTTCATCGTCGCCTCGAACGCCGCGAACCTCGTCGCCGACGGCGCGCTCTCGCTGCGGACCGCCGCGGACGAAGTCGAGAACACGCTGTTCGTCACGCCGAACTCGGTCGTCGCGCTCGTCGCCGCCGGGGGCAAGGTCGCCGGTCTCGTCACCGACGACGAGGCGTTCGTCGAGACGGCGTTCGAGGCCCACCAGGCCCACTGGGAGAACGCCCCCGAGTTCAAACTCCGGACGCCGCCGCTCGCTCGCGTCCGCGAGACGCTCGGCGAGGACATCGGCGAGGAGACCCTCGCGGACTTCGACGCCGTGCTCGCCTCGCTCCCGTCGGCCCGCGGCGACGGCGACGGCCTCGACGAGGTTACCATCTCGCTTCTCGTCGCCGCCCGCAACGAGGTCCTCCTCTACGACATCTCGAAGTGGGGCGAGGACGTGGGTATCGCCAGCAAGGCGACGTTCTCCCGGACGAAGACGAAGCTCGAAGAACTCGGCCTCATCGACACCGAGAAGGTCCCAATCGACGTCGGCCGCCCGCGGCTCCGCCTGAAGCTCGGCGCGGACGAACTCGTTGCCGCCAGCGCGGACGAACTGGCCGACGAGGCCCAGAAACTGCTCGACGCGTAACCGACCGCGACCCCCTCGCTTTTTCCCTCCACCTCTCCTCGTCGCGCGCATGGACATCGGACTCGTCGGGAGCGGCCCCGCCGCCGAGTCGATTCGCGCGGCGTGCGCCGATATCGACGCGACGGTCACGGAGACGGCCCCCGACTCGCTCGACTCGTTCGACCTCGGCTTCGTCGTCGATGCGGTCGGCAGCGACGCCTTCGACGCGGCCGACGAAACCGCTTCGCGGTGGCTCGCGGTCGAAATCGGTGGTGTCGGCGGTCACCCCGTGGCCGACCTCGACGCGGCCGTCTCGGCGTTCGACCCCGAAAGCGCCGACTTCGCTGACCTCCGGGCGCGGGTCGCGTCCACCACGGAGTCGGACGGCCGCCCCGGCGGCGACCGCGCGGCCGTCCGACTCGCCGGCGCGGTGGCAGGGCGACGCGGCATCGCACTCCTCTCGGGCGACGACGTGGCCGGGACCGTCGTCGAAGTCCCCGGCCCTGAGCGGTCGTTTCTCCCCGCGCCGTCGCCGACGGAACGTGACCGGACCCTCGACCGCGACTTCCGCGCCGTCGAGTTAGACGACGCGCTCGCGCGGGCAGAATCGGCCGTCGACGACCGCGTCGGCATCGTCACGCAGGTCGGCGAGCGCGAGTCGTTCCCGCTTCCGTACTACGTCGCACAGACGGCGGACACGACGGTGTACGCCGACGCTCGGGCGGCCGAACTCGCCGGTGGCGCGGCCGCCGGCTGGGACGAGGCCTACATGAAGGCGCTCGGCGAGGCGCTGGAACGCTACTCGGCGGGCGTCTACCGCACCAGCGAGTTCGCCGTCGCTCCCGCGGCGTCTCGGCCGGCCGCGGTGCCGCCGAGTCGCTTCGTCAGACCCGACTCGTTCCGCGACCCCGACCCCGACGAGCCGATTCAGTGGGTCGAAGGCGAGGACCTCGCTACCGGGGCGACCGTTTCGCTCCCGGCGGAGTTCGTCCACTATCCCCCGCCGGCGGAGCGACACAAGCCGTCGATTACGACCGGTCTCGGTCTCGGCAACTCCGGGACCGAGGCGATTCTCTCGGGGCTGTACGAGGTCGTCGAGCGCGACGCGACGATGCTCGCGTGGTACTCGACGTTCGACCCGCTCGGGCTGGACGTGACAGACGAGACGTTCGAGACGCTGGCGGCCCGCGCCCGCTCGGAGTCCTTGGAGGTAACCGCGCTCCTCGTGACGCAGGACGTGGACGTGCCGGTCGTGGCGGTGGCCGTCCACCGCGAGACCGAGTGGCCGAAGTTCGCGATGGGTTCCGGCGCGGACCTCGACGCGAACCGCGCCGCTCGCTCCGCGCTGGCCGAGGCGCTTCAGAACTGGACCGAACTGCGCGCCATGGGACCGGAGCAGGCCGCGACGCAGGGCGGCGCGATTGCGACTTACGCCGACTTCCCGAAGCCCGCACGGACGTTCGTCTCGCCGGACGCGACCATCCCCGCAGACTCGGTCGGTCCCGATGAGATTCCCGAGGGCGCGGCCGAACTCGACGCCGTCGTCTCGGCGGTCGCCGACGCCGGCCTCGACGCTTACGCGGCGCGGACCACCCCGCGCGACGTGGACCGCCTCGGCTTCGAGGCGGTTCGCACGGTCGTTCCGGAGGCCCAGCCGCTGTTTATCGGCGAGCCGTACTTCGCCGACCGCGCCGAGTCGGTACCGCGGGACCTCGGTTTCGAACCGCGGCTGGACCGCGAGTTCCACCCGTTCCCGTAGCCGGCGAGTCGCGCGTCTCGTGGGGTTCGTGGCTGACAGCCGGCACGGGCGGCCGCGCGGCAGGCGGGCCGAATCGAGTCCGCGCGGCGGTGTGCCGGACACCCGCGAGCCGCCGTGCGACGTGCGTCACAGAATAGCGGCGGTGGCCGCGGCTCGGTACTTGAAGCTTCGCCGGGTAGGGGTACGAGGGGGTCGGAGAGCGGGAACGAGCGGCCGGAGAGGAGGCGACGGCGGGCCGATTAGACGCCGAACGTCGCGCGGAGCATGTCGCGGCTCCCCGGTCCGAGACCGACCGCGAGGACGGCGATGAGAAGCAGAATCGCGTAGCGCGGGCTGTCCTCGAATATCTGCTCGTCGAACACCCAGACGACGGCCGTCGCGGCCACGAGCTTGACGAGCAGGAACGGCCACGCGTCGCCCGTGACGGCCAGCACCGACTCGGGGAGCGTGGAGGCGGTGAAGTCGACGACCGCCTGGTTCACCGGGTGCTTCGGGACGAGGTTGTTGCCCGCGCCGAGTGCGACCATCCAGTTGAGGCCGACGACGTTCGCCACGCCGTCGATGGCGTGGCCCCAGATGACGACGAGGCCGATGTAGCCGGTTCCTTCGTTAATCTCCGGTGCGAAGCGCTCGACGAGCCACCACGTCGCGGCGGCGGCGAGCGTCGCGCCGACGAGGATGACGACGAGCACCTGCGGGTAGAACGTCGCGCCCTGCGCGCCGGTGAGGCCGGCCCACAGGAGGTAGCCGAGCGTGACCGCGAGCACGGCGAGACCGGCCCCGAACAGGGGTTTCACGTAGTCGTCGACGAGGCCCCGACGCTCGGCGAGGACGCTCCCGACGACGGCGACGAGCGTGATTGCGAAGACGGTCACGTAGATGACCGGGCTGATGACGAGCGTGTTCAGCGGGTAGGTGATGAGGGCGTCGGCGACGCCGGGGGCGTCGTTGGCGTCCTCGACCACGCGGAACGCGCCGCCGAACAGCATGAACGGGAAGAGGGCGTAGAAGAACCGGGGGCTCTCGCCGATGTCGAGGCGGCGGAGGAGGAACACGACGCCCGAGAGGGCGATGACGAGCGTGACCATGTACCCGACCTCGGAGACGAGCGTGTAGCCGGGGTACGCGACGGGTTCGGCCGCGGCGGCGCAGGCCGACGCCGTGTCGAGGTACTGCGTGACGCCGTTCGCCCGAACCGCGCAGACGGCCGAGTTCGCGTCGGCTTGGACGGGGCCCCAGAAGTAGTGCCAGATGAAGCCGTCGTAGACGACGCGAGGGAACGCGAGCGACCCGCCGACGAGGGCGACGAGGATGGCCGCGACGCCGAGCCCCCAGAGGCGCTCGGGGTCGAGACCCATTCGCTCTGCTACCGTTGCCATAGCCGATACCCCGACGGCGGGCCTGTTGAGGGTTCCGGTCTCTCGCACGCTTCGCGCAGGTCTCGGCGCGGCGACTCAGTTCCGCGACGGGCGGGGGTCAGTCCCTGTCGTCCGGTTCGCGAATCGGCAACACCGGGTCGTCGTACTCGGTTCCGAGGATGACCATCGTCTGGGACCGCGAGAAGCCGTCGAGTTCGGCGATGTGGTCGAACATGAGTTCGCGCAGGGCGTCGGTGTCCTCGGCGTACACCCGGAGCATCACGTCCCACTCGCCGGTGGTGAGGTTGATCTCTTGGACGCCCTCGATGTCGCGGAGCTGCTGGAGCGCCTCCTTCTCGCGGCCCTGCTTCACCCGGAAGCCGACCAGCGCGGAGGTGCCCAGTCCGACCTCCCGCGGGTCGACGTGGGCGTGGTAGCCCTCGATGACGCCGGCGTCTTCCATCCGACCGACCCGGTCGTGAACCGTCGCGCTCGACATGTCGATTCTGCGGGCGATTTCGCTGAACGGGGTCCGCGCGTCCTCCATCAGAATCCGGAGAATCGCCCGGTCCGTCGCGTCGAGGTCCATGCTATCCCTTCTGATGGGGGGTGACTTCGCACTTGCGGATGGGGACTCGCTCGCGTCGGCGACGAGCGCCGTCTGGCTTTCGTCCGTCTACCGCCCGTCGATTTCGCGTGCCGCCTCCAGCACGACGTCGTGGACGCGGCCGTTCGAGGCGACGAGGCCCTCCGAGTCGTGTCGCCACTCGTTGCCGTCGAGGTCTGTGACCGTCCCTCCAGCCGTCCGTATGAGGTGTACGCCGGCGACCGAGTCCCACGGGTTCGCCCGCTTGTTCGTGATGACGCCGTCGAGCGAGCCGTCGGCGACGTACGAGAGCACGACCTGCATGCTCCCGTAGCGACGCAGGTCGCCGAAGCGCGTGACGATGGCCCGGGCCGCGGCGGCGTACTCGTCGCGGTCGTCGTAGTCCCACCAGAATGTCGGACAGACCGTACACGTCTCGGGGTCGTCGCGCTGGCTCACCGAGATTTCCTCGCCGTTTCGGTAGGCCGTCTCGTCGTCGGCCGCGTAGCAGTCGCCGAGCGCGGGCAGGTAGTTAGCCGCCGCGAGCGGTTCCCCGTCGCGGACGGCGGCGACCGCGGTCGCCCAGATCGGCACGTTGCGCACGAAGTTGTTCGTCCCGTCGATGGGGTCGACGACCCACGCCGGTCCCGACTCGGGAACCGATTTGAGTTCGTCCGCTTCCTCGCCGACGATGGGGTCGTCGGGGAACGCCCCGCGGATTCGGTCGACGACGCGGCGCTGGGCGTCCCTGTCGGCCTGCGTGACCACGTCCGTCTTCCCGCTTTTCGTCTCGACGGCGACGCCGGTTCTGAAGGCGCGCCGCGCGACCGCGCCGCCGTCGCGGGCCGCGCGCTGTGCCCGGTCCGCCCGGGCGTCGAGTTCGTTCATGAACGTGGCAGGACCGGCAGGTGCCTATATCCACCGACCCGGCGGCGGCGCGGCCCGGTGGCTTATGTCGATGGACGGTTTACTTCGTGACGTGTCAGACGCTATCGACCTCCCGGCTCGGGTCCGCGAATCGCTCGCGGCGTCGTTCGACGACGCCAGAGCGGCGGTCAGAGCCGGCGACGCCGAGGTCGCGCTGGAACACGTCGAGGCGGCGTCGCGCGTGCTCGGCCACAAGGTACCGCCGAGTCCGCTCAAGGAGAAACTGCGACACGGCGTGGCGGCCGTCGAGCGAACCGCGGCCGCCGAACCGCTCGTCGCCTCGGAGTATCTCCGACTGATGAGCCGGTTGGTCCGGCCGTGACGTCGTCGCCGACGCGCCGCTGACTCGACAAGTCGTGAACCGCACGCACCGTGAGGCGGACTGTCCGCTCGGCGGGCGGATATCAGAAAAGCCAGAATCCGCAATTAGAACCCGGACGGAAGACGTTTTCCACAGCCCTCACGACCGTTTCGGCTTGCGCCGAGTTCCCGAACTCCGATTCCTCGTGGTCCGGTACTTGGTCTTCCTGCCACTCGCTCGCAGAGCGGTTACGGGGCTGATTCGGTTCCTCTTCGGCACTTTGACCTCGTCTTCCTGTTACGAAAGACTCGGTGTTCGTGTCGATTCCATTCCTCCGCGTCTTGCGATGCGTACCGTCGTCGACGCCTTTCACGTCGCCCGACAGATTCGGTTTGGTCATCCGGTGCGTCCTTGCGCTTCCGGCAACACTACAGTAGGTCCGAAACCATAATGAACGTTTCTGATATTTCTCGGAGAGTCTGGGGACCCTGACTGTCCGTCCGGCGGAACGGTCAGACGCGCTCGTCGGTCAATGTCGTCCTCGGATAGGCCGCTTCCGGTGGTTTTCACCGGAAACCCGGTCTGTTCATGATGAATTGTTCGGGATGCGGACAGCGGCGCTTCGGTGGCTGCGTGACCGGAGAACCGCCGAGGCTCGATGGAGACGCGTCGCCGGTCGAGCGAGCGGGTTTATACGTTGACGGCCGACTGCGTCGGCGTCCGCGTTCCCGCCCGAGAGCGGGTCGAACCGCGTCGCGTACGCGCTCTGACTCGGCTCCCTCGGGACGCACTCGCCACTCGTCGCGTCGTTTCTCGGGACAAGTGCGAGGGGAGGGATTTGAACCCACGGACCCCTACGGGAGCGGATCTTGAGTCCGCCGCTTTTTCCTGACTTAGCTACCCTCGCGCGTACTCAAGTACGATAGGGGGACCGCTAAAACGTTGCGAAACGTCAGACGAGACCGCCGAACTGCTCTGCGACGAGGAGACCGCCGACTGCGACGCCCACGACGCCGGCCGCGGCGCGGAGGACGCGCGTCCCGCCGACCGCCATCGAGCGGCCCCAGAGGAACGAGACGGTCGCCATCGTGGCGATGGTGAGGAGGCTGAACGCCGCGAGGAACGCGAGCGCCTGGCCCACCGCGGGCGCGGTCGAGACCATCGCGATGACCAGCGCGCCGCTGCCGGCGAAGCCGTGGAGGACGCCGACCCCGAACGACTCGTCGTGGACGTGCGTGTGTTTCGTCCCGAACGCGACGTTCCCGAGCGAGAGATGCCGGTGGACGCCGCTGTCGTGGTCGTGGTCGCGGAGCGTCGGCACCGAGACGCCGGCGGCTCGGAGGAGCATCCGCGCGCCGAGGACGACGAGAACCGCGCCGACGACGACTTCGAAGAAGTGCGTCACCGATTCGGGTAGGCGGACGCCGAGCGCGACGAAGGCGAGACCGACGACGGCGATCGGAATCGAGTGGCCGACGCCCCACGACGCGCCGACGATGCTCGGTCGGTCGTCGTCTTCGACCATCGTCGCGACGGCGGCGAGATGGTCGGCTTCCAGCGCGTGCCGAACGCCGACGACCCCGCCGGCCACGAGCGCAGATGCGAGTGCCATACGCTCGAAAGGACGAATCGGGATAAATAGGTCAGGGGTCGCTGCGACGACCACAGCTCTCGGTCCGGTCGTCCGGAGCGAGCGAGTCCGGTTCCTACTCCGGCCGCCACTCGCAGGACGCGCCGGTCGTGAGTCCCGCCGCGTCGATGTGCGACGAGAGGCACGCGTAGTTGCAGAACGCGCCCGCCGGCACGCGCTCGCCGGCTTCGAGTTCCTCCACGAAGACGGGGTCGTGACGCCGAACGTCGCTCCCGCAGTAGGTGCATTCTATCGCGTCCGTCACGTCCGACCGTTGCCGCGCCAGCACGAAAAACAACGCGACCGATTACCCCACCGATGGAGTTACCGGTCTCCCGGTCGCCCTGACTCACATGGACGAACACACCCGCGACCCGAGCGTCGCCCCGCCGCTCGGCAACCCGTCGGGGTGGAACGACGAACTGCGGGCGTGGGAGCACGCGACGCTCCGGCGGGCGGTCGAACACGGCGTCCGACTGTTCAACGCCGGCGACTTCCACGAGAGCCACGACTGCTTCGAAGACGAGTGGTACAACTACGGCGCGGGGACCGCGGAAAGCGCCTTCCTCCACGGGATGGTGCAGGTCGCCGCCGGCGCGTACAAGCACTTCGACTTCGAGAACGACGCGGGGATGCGGTCGCTGTTCGAGACGGCGCTGGAGTACATCCGCGGCGTCCCGGGCGACTTCTACGGCGTCGACGTGGACGACGTGCGCGAGACCCTCCGGGCGGCGCTGGACGACCCGACGGCGCTCCACGGCTGGCAAATTGAACTCGACGGACACTGCGCGACCGCGTACCCCGCCGACTACGAGTACGTCGAGGGACTCGACCACTGACCGCGTCAGGGCGCTCTCGCGGCGGTCCCGCCCCGCCCGCCTCGGCGGGCGCGTCCGGGAAAGCGGCTCGAACCGGGAGAATCTAAAGGTCCATTAGCGTCCGGTTCTAGGAACCGGCAATGCGAATCTACGAACTCGGTGACGGCACGCCCGAAGTGTCTGTCGTCGGGTCCATCCACGGCGACGAGCCCTGTGGTGCTCGCGCCATCGAGCGGTTCGTCGCGGAGGACCCCGACGTCGAGCGGCCGGTGAAGCTCATCGTCGCAAACGAGGAGGCGCTGGCGGCGGACGCGCGCTATCTCGACGAGGACCTCAACCGGGCGTTCCCCGGCGACCCCAACGCCGAGAGCCACGAGCGACGCCTCGCCCACGACCTCGGCCGCGAGGTCCGCGGCACCACGGCCTTCTCGCTTCACTCCACCCAGTCGTACGCCGAACCCTTCGCCATCGTGGACGCCGTCGACGCCATCTCTCGGTCGATTCTCCCCCGGCTCCCGGTCGACGTGGCCGTCGAGACGAACCACTTCGCGGAGGGTCGCCTCATCGAACACGCCCACACTATCGAGGTCGAAGCCGGCCTCCAGAAATCCGCCGAGGCCGCCGACAACGCATACTGGCTCATCCGCGCGTTCCTCACCGCGACGAACGTCCTCCCCGCGCCGGCCGTCGCGAGCGACGGCGGTCACGAGAGCGGCGGGCCCGACGAGGAGTCGGAGTCGCAGACCGAAGACGACCGCCTGAAACTCGGCATCCCCGAGGAGGGCAGCCTCGACGTGTTCCGCCTGCTCGAACGGCTTCCCAAGCCGCCGGCGGACCAGTACGAGGTCCACGCGACCAACTTCGAACCCGTCGCCGCCGGCGAGACGTTCGCCCGCGCCGACGCCGAGCAGTTCGTCGCCGACCGCGACTTCTACCCCATTCTCCTTTCGGCGTACGGCTACGCGGACATCTTCGGCTACGCCGGCGAGAAGGTCGGCACGCTCCCGTAGTCGGTTCTCTCGCTTCTCCCGCGCTACGCGTCGTCTTCACCGAGGATTCGAGCGGCCGCGTCGGCGACCGATTCGACCGCTGCGGGGTCGTCGTCGGGGCCGTCGTCGCCGACGTGGTGTGCCTCCCACCCGGCGTCTCGCGCCCCGACAACGTCCTCGTCGTAGGTGTCGCCGACGTAGACGTAGCCGTCGGCCGGCAGGGCGGTCTCCGCGGCCTCGAAGATGCCCGAGTCGGGCTTCCGCGAGGCGACCGCGGGGTCGTTCGAGACGACGACGGCGTCGACGACGCCCGCGAGGCCGTGGCGTTCGAGTTTCGCCCGCTGGACCGCCGGCGCGCCGTTCGTGAGAATCCCCGTCGGTCGGCGGTCGGCGACGCGGACGAGCGCCTCGCGGGCCGACGCGGGGACCGTCGTGGCGGCGAGTTCGGCCTCCGCGTAGCGCGCCACGAGCGCCTCCGGGTCGTCGCCGATGTCGAACTCGTCGGTGATCGCCTCGAAGCCGACCGCGTAGGGGTCCACGGCGAGGTCCTCGAACGCGTCGAAGAAGACCGAGAGATACCGGTCGTAGGCACCGTCCGGAGCGTCCGGGACCGCCCGGTCGAAGATGGTCTCGAAGTCGGCGGTGTAGCGGAGGAGCGTCAGGTCGAGGTCGAAGAAGACGGCGGTCGTCATATCAGGGCCGGCGGCCGGAGGGCACAAAAACCCCTACTCGTCGGCGGGTTCGAACTCGACGAGCGTCAGGTTCCGGTCGAGGTGGCAGTGGTCGTGCGGCGGGTCGCCGACCACGTCGCGGATGCGGTACTCTTGGTCGAACTCCGCGCCCTCGGGGACGCAGTACTCGTGGCTCGGGCACTCGGTGTGCGGGCAGGGACCCTGCAGGCTGGCCTTGCTCCCGGCGTACGCCCCCTTCGAGGGGACGTTCGCCGTGACCGGGGCCGGTTCGACCTCGACGGCGCGGACGCCCTCGTCGTGAACGGCGCAGTCGAGGACCTGCGTGTTCTCGCGCACGCCGAGGACGCGGTAGCGGACGCCCTCGGTGAGATTGAGACACTGGCGGCGATACGGACACCCCTCGCAGGCGCTCGATTCACCGTGGTAGACGAACTCGGTGCCGGGGTCGGTCAGGCGGGCACCGACGAGAGTGACGGAGGTCATAGCGGGGATTCTCCTGCGAGGCGGTTAAGGCTCCCGCCCGGTCAGTTCGTCGAGCTTCTCGAAGTACTCCTCGCGGGGGACTTGGTAGGCGCTCCGGTAGTCTATCTCGCCGTCGGAAAACCGCCCGGCGATGTCGGCCGCGCCCTCGACGGCCGCCTCGCGGGAGTCGAACGCCTCGACGACGACCTCGATTTCGGGTTCGAGAGAGAGCACGGCGTGCCACGTATCGGTGCGTATCTGCGTCGCGCCCGGACGGTTCGCCCGCGACCCGTTCCACACGAAGACGGTCGGCATGCACTCGGCGGGGAAGGCGCTCTCGTTGAACACGTCCGGGCGATACGCGAGGATGCGCCGCCCCTCGGGTTCGTCGTTCCAGAGGGTCCACCCGTCGGGCAGGTCGGTCATGGGCGTGCTAGTCCGCCGCGCGTCCTAAGCCTTCCCGCTTCCGCCGCGCCCGCTGGTCGCGCTCGCGCTCGCCGCGACGCCGCCTCGACCGGGGTGGTTTCCCCCTCGAAAGCGACCCGTCGCAGACGACATGAATCCCAACCGACCCGATTAACGGGACCGCCAACCGACTGAATCGCCGATTAAATCGACATACGTTGGCCAGTCGGAGGGTCACCCGAGGTGGTACGTATCTGGATTGGTCGGCGTTCGAGACAATCAGTTGACTACTTTCACAGAAAGCGTTATATGTTAACGTCTCTCATTGATTGGTAGTCTCGGTCCCCGGGCCGAGCGAGCCGTCACGCATCGTCCGCAAATCGCCGATTCTGTCGCCCGTCGCCGACCCGTCGTGAGCGTGTAGCGGCGGCGGCGCACTTCGATTCACCCCCCGCGGTCTGTCGCCGCGGGTCCGTGGCTCGCGGTGTGTCGTCTGCGACCCGCGAACGCGGGCGCGTCGCCCTCGGTCGTCTCCGGACGGCTGGTCCGACGAGGCTCCACGAACAATGACCGGCGAAATTGAAACACTCGCAGACCTGAGCAAGCACTACAAAGACTCCGTGCCCGCGGACCTCCGCGAGGCGAAGAGCTTCGAGTGGTACTTGGAAGAGGTCTACGCCCACCCAAAGATCGCTCGCAACGCCCACCAGCGCGTGGCGGACATGTTCGACTTCTACGGCACCCGTTACGACGAGGACGCGGGCGTCGTGGAGTACCTCATGGCCTCGGAAGACCCCCTTCACGACGGAGAGAACGTCTTCTACGGCCGCGAAGTCCACGAGTCGATTCACGAGTTCGTCAACAAGGTGAAATCGGGGGCCCGCGGCCTCGGCCCCGAAAAGCGCATCAAACTCCTCTTGGGTCCCGTCGGCTCCGGGAAGTCGCACTTCGACTGGATTTCCCGCCGCTACTTCGAGGACTACACCATGTCCGACGAGGGGCGGATGTACACCTTCCGGTGGACGAACCTCGGCGACGTCATCCGCGACCAGGACCCGTCCGACGACGTGGTCCAGTCGCCGATGAATCAGGACCCGCTCGTGTTGCTCCCGCAGGAACAGCGCGACGTGGTCATCGAGCAGTTGAACGAGAACCTCGACGCGCCCTACACCATCCGGAACGACCAGGCGTTGGACCCCGCCTCGGAGTTCTACATGGACCGACTGCTCGCCCACTACGACGACGACCTAGAGGAGGTCGTCGAGAACCACATCGAAATCATCCGGCTCGTCGCCTCCGAGAACAAACGCCAGTGCATCGAGACGTTCGAGCCGAAGGACAAGAAGAACCAAGACGAGACCGAACTCACCGGCGACGTCAACTACTCGAAGCTCGCGGTGTACGGCGAGTCCGACCCGCGGGCGTTCGACTACGCCGGCGCGTTCTGTAACGCGAACCGCGGCATCTTCTCCGGCGAGGAACTGCTGAAGCTCCAGCGGGAGTTCCTCTACGACTTCCTGCACGCCTCGCAGGAACAGACCATCAAGCCGAAGAACAACCCCCGAATCGACATCGACCAGGTCATCGTCGGGCGGACGAACATGCCCGAATACCGCGAGAAGAAGGGCGACGAGAAGATGGAGGCGTTCAACGACCGGACCAAGCGCATCGACTTCCCGTACGTCCTCGAATACGAACAGGAGGCCGAAATCTACCGGAAAATGCTCCGGAACGCCGACGTGCCAGACATCCACGTCGAGCCCCACACCCTGGAGATGTCCGGGCTGTTCGGCGTCCTCACCCGCATCGTCGAACCCGACTCCGACACCATCTCGCTCGTTCAGAAGGCGAAGGCCTACAACGGCGAGTTGGACGACGGCGACGACGTCGACGTGCGCAAACTCCGCGAGGAAGGCGAGAAGAAAGCCGACATCGCAGAGGGGATGGACGGCGTTTCCGCCCGGTTCATCGGCGACGAAATCGCCGAGGCCATCATGGACGCGACCCACCGCGGCCGGGGCTACCTCTCGCCGCTGTCCTCGTTCACCCACCTCGAAGAGAACCTCGAAAACCACGGGTCGATTCCCGAGGAGAACCTCGAACGCTACCACCGCTACCTCGAAATGGTCCGCGAGGAGTACAAAGAGCGCGCCATCGAGGACGTGCGCCACGCCCTCGCCTACGACATCGACGAGATTCGCCGGCAGGGCGAGAAGTACATGGACCACGTCATGGCCTACATCGACGACGCGACGGTCGAAGACGAACTGACGGGGCGCGACCAGGACCCCGACGAGAAGTTCCTCCGCGCCGTCGAGGAGAAACTCAACATCCCCGAGGACCGCAAGGACGACTTCCGACAGGAGGTCTCCAACTGGGTCTCCCGGCGCGCCCGCGAGGGAACGTCGTTCAACCCGCAGGACAACGACCGCCTCCGCCGCGCCCTCGAACGCAAGCTCTGGGAGGACAAGAAGCACAACATCAACTTCTCGGCGCTCGTGAGCGCGAACGAACTGGACGACGACGAGCGCAACGCGTGGATCGACGCGCTCGTCGACCAGGGCTACTCGCGCGACGGCGCACGGGAGGTGCTTGAGTTCGCCGGTGCGGAGGTGGCGAAGACCGAGCTCGAAGGGTGACCATGCGAGACTACATCCGCGAGGCGGACGAGGCGCTCCGCGGCACCTACGAGGAGCCGATGAGCCTCGGCGAGTACGTCGACGCCGCGTTCGAGTCGCCGTCTATCGCCTCCCACGCGTCGAAGTACCTCTTGGAAGCCATCGAGTCGATGGGGACCAGACAGGTGGTCGAACAGGGCGAAGAGAAAGAGCGCTACCGCTTTTTCGACGACCCCGCCAACGACGGCGAGCACGCGGTCCTCGGCAACACGGAGGTGCTCAACGCCTTCGTCGACGACCTGCGGACCATCGCCGCCGACCGCGGCAAAGCCGAGAAGATAATCTGGTTCGACGGCCCGACGGCCACGGGGAAATCCGAGTTGAAACGCTGTCTCATCAACGGCCTCCGGGAGTACTCGAAGACCGACGCGGGGCGGCGCTACACCGTCGAGTGGAACGTCGCCAACGCCGACGACACCCGCGGGCTGTCCTACGGCGGCGAGGTCGACGCAGCCGACGAGGACTGGTACGAGAGCCCGGTCCAGTCGCACCCGCTTTCGGTGTTCCCCGCCGACGTGCGCAAGCGACTGCTGTCCGACCTCAACAGCAGGAACGGCGACCACATCCCCGTCGACGTGGACGAGGACCTCGACCCGTTCTGTCTGGAGGCGTACACCTACCTCGAAGAGGAGTTCCGCAGAGCGGGCAAGCAAGACCTGTTCAGCGCCGTCACCGACCCGAAACACCTCCGGGTGAAGAACTACGTCGTCGACGTCGGCCGCGGCGTCGGGGTCCTCCACTCGGAGGACGACGGCTCGCCCAAGGAGCGACTGGTCGGGTCGTGGATGCCGAGCATGCTCCGCGAACTGAACTCCCGGGGCCGGAAGAACCCGCAGGCGTTCAGCTACGACGGCGTGCTCTCGCAGGGCAACGGACTCCTCACCATCGTCGAGGACGCCACCCAGCACGCCGACCTGCTCCAGAAACTCCTGAACGTTCCCGACGAGGGCCACGTCAAACTGGACAAGGGAATCGGGATGGACATCGACACCCAGCTCGTCATCATCTCGAACCCGGACCTCGACGCCGAACTCGACAAGTACGCGGACAGGAACGGCCGCGACCCGCTGAAGGCGCTCAAGCGCCGGCTCAACAAACACGAGTTCCGCTACCTGACGAACCTCTCGCTGGAGGCCGAACTCATCCGCCGCGAGCTGACGAACGAGACGAGCGTCTGGACCGACGACCCCGAGGCGATGGCCGACCGAGTCGCCGAAGCCGTCGCATTGGACGTCCGCGAGGGGCCGGGCGAGGTCCGAACCCGCGAACTCGCCCCGCACACGGTCGAGGCCGCGGCGCTCTACAGCGTCGTGACCCGTCTCGACGGCGACGACGTGCCGCGCGACCCGGACATGGAGTTCGACCTCGTGGACAAGGCGTTGTTGTTCGACCGCGGCTACCTGCAAGTCGGCGACCAGCGCCGCGAGGTGTCGGCGTTCGAGTTCGTCGGCGACGCCGAGGGGACCCACGGGATTCCCGTGACGTTCACCCGCGACGTCATCGCCGACCTGCTGCACGACCGCGTCGACCGCAGGCATCCAGACCTCGACGTGTCGTCGGTGGTGATGCCGACCGACGTGCTCGACGAGATGGTCGCCGAACTCTCCGATGCGCCGGTGTTCTCGCGGGCGGAGTCCTCGGAGTACGAGGGCCGCATCGCGATGGTCAAAGAGTACATCTTCGACCGACAGGAGGCCGACGTGCTCGACGCGCTCCTCGCCGACAAGGGCGTCGAGCGCGAGACGGTCGAGGAGTACGTCGAACACGTCTACGCGTGGGCGTCCGAGGGGCAGATAGAGACCGAGCGAGGGCCGGTCGACCCCGACCCGCTTCTGATGAAGCTGTTCGAGACCGAGCACCTCGGGCGCTTCTCGCCGGACGACTACGAGGGCAACGAGCCCTCCGAGTCGGTCGAGGAGTTCCGCAACGAGAAGGTCATCACCGCGCTCAACCGCTACGCGTGGGAGAACCGCGACGAGGGATTCACCGTCTCCGACGTGGACCTCACCGAGATTCCGGTCATCCGGACGGTGCTCGAAACCCACGACTGGGAGGACGTGCGCCGGCTGTTCTCCGACCTCGACCCCCGCCAGTGGGACGACCCGCCGGCGAACACCGAGACGGCGCGGGTGAAAGCCCGCACCATCGACGAACTGGTCGACCGCGGCTACACCGCCGCGTCGGCCGAACTGACCAGCCGCGCCGTGATGAAGGAGGTGAGCCACACATGGGACTGAGAGACGACCTCGAACGATTCCGCGAAGTGGGCGAAGAGCGCCGCGAAGACCTCAAGGAGTTCATCTCCTACGGCGACCTCGGCGCGTCCGGCTCGAAAGACATCAAGATTCCAATCAAGGTCGTGGACCTGCCGGAGTTCAAATACGACCGCCTCGACATGGGCGGCGTCGGGCAGGGGAAGGGCGGCACGCCCGACGTGGGCCAGCCGCTCGGCCAGCCGCAACCCGGCGACGGCGACGGCGAAGACGGCGAACCCGGCGAGGAGGGGGCCGAACACGAGTACTACGAGATGGACCCCGAGCAGTTCGCCGAGGCGCTGGACGAGGAACTCGGCCTCGAACTCGAACCGAAGGGCAAGGAGGTCGTAGAAGAGGTCGAAGGCGACTTCACCGACATCACCCGGAGCGGCCCCCACAGCACCCTCGACTTCGAGCGCCTGTTCAAGGAGGGGCTGAAGCGCAAGCTGGCGATGGACTTCGACGAGGAGTTCGTCCGCGAGGCGATGAAAGTCGAGGGCACCACCGCCCGCGAGGTGTTCGAGTGGTGCCGCGAGCAGAACATCCTCGTCTCGATGGCGTGGATCGAAGACGAGTGGGGTCGCATCCCGGACGACGAGCGCGGGGCGTGGGCCTCCTTCGAAGAGATGGAGGAGAACGTCGAGCGGACGACGGCCACCCAGCGCATCCGCCGCGAGGGGCTCCGCGAGATTCCGTTCCGCCGCGAGGACGAGCGCTACCGCCACCCCGAGGTCATCGAGAAGAAGCAGTCGAACGTCGTGGTCGTCAACATCCGCGACGTGTCGGGGTCGATGCGGGAGACGAAGCGCGAACTCGTCGAGCGCACCTTCACTCCGCTCGACTGGTACCTCACGGGCAAGTACGACCACGCCGAGTTCGTCTACATCGCCCACGACGCCGAGGCGTGGGAGGTCGAACGCGACGAGTTCTTCGGCATCCGCTCGGGCGGCGGGACGCGCATCTCGTCGGCCTACGAGCTGGCGAAGGAAGTGCTCGACGAGCGCTACCCGTGGCGCGAGTGGAACCGCTACGTCTTCGCCGCGGGCGACTCCGAGAACTCCTCGAACGACACGAAAGAGCGTGTCGTCCCGCTCATGCAGGAGATAGACGCGAACCTCCACGCCTACGTGGAGACCCAGCCCGGCGGGACCGCCATCAACGCCACGCACGCCGAGGAGGTCGAACGGAGCCTCGGCGAGCAGGGCAACGTCGTGGTCGCGTACGTCTCGGAGCCCGACGACGTCATCGACGCCATCTACACCATCCTCAGCACGGAGGCGACAGCAGAATGAGTTTCAGACGACACCGCAGAGACGCACAGCGCGAGGCCGCCAGACTCGACGAGCCCGTCCGGGAGGCCGGCGCGCTCGCCAAGAAGCTCGGACTCGACCCCTACCCGGTGAACTACTGGGTGGTCAACTACGACGAGATGAACCAGCTCATCGCCTACGGCGGGTTCCAAGAGCGCTACCCGCACTGGCGGTGGGGGATGACCTACGACCGCCAGCGCAAGACCGACCAGTTCGGCATGGGCAAGGCGTTCGAAATCGTCAACAACGACGACCCCGCGAACGCCTTCCTGCAGGAGTCGAACTCGCTGGCCGACCAGAAGGCCGTCATCACCCACGTCGAGGCGCACTCGGACTTCTTCAAGAACAACCAGTGGTTCGGGCTGTTCTCGGACGAGGGGCAGTTCGCCGCGGCCGCGATGCTCGAACGCCACGCCCAGACCATCGAGCGGTACGTGGAAAACCCCGAAATCAGCCGGGACGACGTGGAGAAGTTCATCGACGCCGTCCTCTGTCTGGAAGACACCATCGACCAGCACCGGACCATCCGCGAGGCCGCCGCCGACGAGGACGGCCGCATCCCCGGAGACATCCGCGCCCAACTGGACAGCCTCGACATCTCCGACGACGTGCGCCGCGAGGTCTTCGACGACGCGTGGCTCGAAGGGGTCGAAGAGGCCGAACGCGAGGCCGCGAAGCTCACCGACCCCCGGAAGGACGTGCTCGCGTACGTCCGCGAACACGGCATGCGGTACGACGAGGAGACGGGCAAGGCGGAGGAGATGGAGCCGTGGCAGAAGGACGTCCTCGACATGCTCCGCGAGGAGGCGTACTACTTCGCCGCCCAGAAGATGACGAAGGTGATGAACGAGGGCTGGGCGGCCTACTGGGAGTCGCTCATGATGGGCGACGAGCGCTTCGCGGGCACGGACGAGTTCATCACCTACGCCGACCACCAATCGCGCGTCCTCGGGTCGCCCGGGCTCAACCCCTACAAGCTCGGCAAGGAGCTGTGGGAGTACATCGAGAACTCGACGAACCGCGCGGCGGTCGCCGACAAGCTCCTGCGCGTGAAGGGGGTGACGTGGCGCAACTTCCGCGAGACGATCGACTTCGACGAGGTGCAGGAACTCCTCCGGGCACACCCAGCTATCGACGGCGTCAGCGCCGACTCCCTCGACGAACTGTCCGAACTCGGCCCCGACGACCCGAGAGTCGACCACGAGACCCTCGACAGGGCGCTGTCGGGCGACGAGTCGCTCGACCTCGACGCGTACCCGTGGAAGCTCCTCACCTACGAGGGGCTCGCGGAGCGACACTACTCGCTGGTCAAAGCGCAGAACCGCGGGTTCCTCAGCCGGATTCGGCGCTCCGAGCTCGAACAGCTCTCGCGGTACATGTTCGACGACGAGGTGTACGACAGCGTCGCGGACGCCGTCGCCGACGTGGACAAGACCGCCGGCTGGGACCGCATGCGCGAGATTCGCGAGAGCCACAACGACGTGACGTTCCTCGACGCGTTCCTCTCCGAGGAGTTCGTCCGCGCGAATCACTACTTCGCCTACGAGTACTCCCAGTCGTCCCAGCAGTTCCGCGTCTCGTCGTCGGAGTACCGCGACGTGAAAAAGAAGCTCCTGTTCCAGTTCACCAACTTCGGGAAGCCGACCATCGCGGTGTACGACGGCAACTTCGACAACCGCGGGGAGCTCCTCTTGGGCCACCAGTACAACGGCGTCATCCTCGACATGAAGCAGGCGAAGGGCGTCTTAGAGCGCGTCTACCACCTCTGGGGTCGCCCGGTGAACCTGATGACCATCACGAAGGAGTTCGACGAACACGAGGTCGAAGTCGCCCGGCGACGGGGGCGCGAGCCGACGCCCGAAGAGCGGGCCATCCGGATTCGGTACGACGGCGAGTCGTTCGAGGAACACGACCTCGACGCCGAACTGGAAGCGCGCATCGCCGCCGGCGAGGTCGACTACGACACGAAGCCCGATGACTGGCTCTGAGCGGGGCGATGGGCGACGCTGAGCCGCCGTCGGTGGACGAGCCGGCGGACGACTCGCTCGACGAGGCCGACATCCACGACGTGCTCAGAAACGAGCGGCGACGGCTCGCGCTCGACCGACTGCGAGACGCGCCGGGGCCGGAGTCGGTCGGCGACCTCGCGGAGTACATCGCCGAGGTAGAGTCCGGCGAGTCGCCGCCCCCCAAGAACGTCCGGCAGAGCGTCTACATCTCGCTGCACCAGACGCACCTCCCCAAACTCGACTCGCTCCGAATCGTCGCGTACGACTCGCGGGCGAAGACCGTCTCGCTGGGCTCGGCCGCGGCGGAACTCGACCACTTCTTGGCCGACCCGGAGCCGACACAGCCGCCGCTGGCGCTCCTGTCGCTGGCGACGTGTCTCGCCGGCCTCGCGCTCCTCGTCGCCGGGTGGATGGGCGTCCCCGTCATCGACGGCGTGGACCCGCGACTCGTCGCCGGCCTCGCGCTCACCGCCGTCGCGGTCGTCGCCGGCGCGGAACTCGGCTTACAGACGCGAAGCCGGACATAGGTCGGTGACGCGGTCGCGGTCCGTCCTATTCCACCCGCCCCGATTCCACCAGCCCCGAATCTGCCGTTCGACTCAAGTCACCCCCATCCTAAGCGCCGCCGACGATGTCCGAGTCAACTTCGCTCGCGTGGTTCCGCCGCGACCTCCGCCTGCACGACAACGCGGCGCTCGCGGCCGCCTGTGCGGCCGACCGCGGTCACGTCACATCCCCCACGCGTCGTCGGCCCCGCCGAGGCGGGCGACGGCGACCGCGAGGACCGTCACGAGCGCGAACCCGATGAACGCGAGTCGCGGGATGGTCAGGAGACCGCCGAGCATGGGATACTGGATAGACGTACACGGGCCGCCGACGGTACAGGTCGCGCCCGGCGCGACCTGCAGATAGGAGTGATACCCCGAGAGCGCGAGGCCCCCGAGCGAGAGCGGCAGTACCGTCTTCCAGACGCCGGGTCGGTCCTCGACCGCGGCGACACCGAGCACCACGACGAGCGGGTACATCAGGATGCGCTGGTACCAACAGAGGTCGCAGGGCGTCAGTCCGAGGCCGAGGCTGAAGTACAGACTCCCGCTCGTCGCGGCGAGGGCGACGAGGGTTCCCGCGGCGAGCGCGGCGCGCGTCGCGTCCGACACGGTCAGGCGCTCCCGAGGACGTGCCTCGTTCCGTTCGGCTCCGGAGCCGGTAGCTGTCGCTCCCCCCGCGGTTCGCCACGGTCACGTCGAGTCGAGTCGAGTATCATCGCTTGTTGGACGTGGAGCGACGATAGCCCCCGGCGTACCTCAAGCCATCGGCTCGCCTAGCGAACGGCGACGGTGGTGACGATGACGACGCCGACGACGCCGGCGGCCACGAGGAGCGCGCTCCGGCGGGCCACCGGCCCGAGGAGCTCCCGGTCGACGCTCGCCGCGAGCGCGACTTTGACCGCGATGCTCGCGGCGGTGCCGGCGAGGACGCCGACGACGGCGGTCGTCTCGCCGATGGTGCCGCCGCCGTAGAGCGTGACGGCGGTCGTGACGACCGACCCGCTCGACACGAGTCCGCCGAGGAAACTCGTCACGACGAACCCGGTCGCGCCGAAGTACTCCTGTGCGGCCGCGGAGGCGATCAACACGAGGAGGAAGAAGACGCCGAACCGGAGGGCGCTTTCGAGGCTGAACGGCGACTCGAACGCCACGTCGAGGTCGACGCCCCACTCCCGGGAGTGCAGCGCGTAGCTCACCCCGACGAGCGCGATGAGTCCGAGGGGGACGCCCACCTCGACCGCGAGTTCCGGAACGAACACGGCGACGAGCGAGAGGTTCCGGAGCGCCATCGCCGCGTCGGCCATGAGAATCGCGCCGGCCGCGAGCGGCCGAATCGACGGGTTTCGACTGGTCCGTCCGGCTATCTCGCCGATGACGGCCGTCGAGTTCACCAGCCCGCCGAAAAACCCCGTGATGGCGATGCCGCGCTCGCCGTACCGACGGATGATGACGTAGTTGACGAAGCCGATGGCGCTCACCGCGACGACGAGTAGCCAGACGGTTCGGGGGCTGACGGCGTCCCACGGGCCGACCTGCCCCTCGGGGAGCAACGGGTAGACGACGAACGCGATGATGGCGAACTCGACGGCGCTTCGGACCTCGTCCGCCGTCAGTCGCCGGGCGAACCCGTGGAGTTCGCGCCGCAGGACCAACAGGAGCGACGAGGTGAGCGCGACGACGACCCCCTCGATGACGAAGCCGCTGACGACCGCCGCGCCGACCGCGTACGCGACCAGAAGCGACGTGGACGTGGTGAGCGAGAGGCTCACGCCGAGGTCGTCTAACCGGGCGACTTCGGCGTCGTCGCGGTGGTTCCCATCGCGGTGTGAATCGGACGCACCGACGGCGTCGCGGTCGTCCCGCGAGTCGGCTCCGCCGGCGTCGCTTTCGTGGGGCCCGCGGTCGAACAGCCCGCGACTCCCGAGCAACACCGCCTGTACGACCACCAACAACCCGCCGGCCGCGAGGAGCACGTCGCTCCCGACCGCGACGGCGATGCCTCCGAGGAGACTCGTCAGGGTGAACGTCCGAACGCCGGCGCTCTTTTTCGACCGCTCGCGCTCCAAGCCGAGGAACATACCCAACGCCGCCGCGACGAACAGGCGGACGACCACGGGGTCGAGTTGCGAGACGAACTCTTCGAGCATCACCGACCCCTCGTCTCGGGACGTTCGTGTTCCATGCTATCGTTCGTATTTTAATTGCTATCGTTAAAAACGTGTAAGCTAATTGGGCGTGGAGATGGCGGTCGCTTGAAAGGAAGTTCAGCAGAGAAGTGCTCGGTCAGGGATTTGAACCTCAGTCGCAGCAAGCTGCTCCCTGATTCAAATCCCTACACTGTGCGCTCTTCTTCGTCACATTGTTCCTCAGAGAAGTGCTCGGTCAGGGATTTGAACCCTGGTCCTCGGCTCGAAAGGCCAAGATGATTGGCCGGACTACACCAACCGAGCGTCTGCATTCACGAGTGGTCGTTGGACTATTTTAAGCGTTGCGTTCCATCGTGGGTAAGTGAGAGGAACCCACCCACGACGGCGGCTTACTCGCCCGTGAACTCGGGGTCGCGGTCGCTCGTGAAGGCCGCGATGCCCTCCATCAGGTCGGAGGTGGTAAACAGCAGGCCGAACGCCTGTGCTTCGACTTCCAGTCCGGAGTCGGTGTCTTCCCAGCCGTTGTGCATGGCGCGCTTGGTGTAGCGCTGGGCGACCGGCGGTCCCTGTGCGAACCGCTTCGCGTACTCGTAGGCCCGTTCTTCGAAGCCGTCGTTCTCGACGACCTCGTTGATGAAGCCGTAATCGGCCATCGTTTCGGCGTCGTAGCGGTCGGCACTGAAGATAATCTCCTTCGCGCGGCCGGTACCGACGATGCGCTGGAGACGGACCGTGCCGCCCCAGCCGGGGAGGAGCCCGAGGTTGTGTTCTGGCTGGCCGAGTTCGGAGCGCTCCGTGGCGATGCGGAGGTCGGCGCACATGGCGAGTTCCATTCCGCCGCCGAGACAGAAGCCGTCGATTCCGGCGATGACCGGCTTGTCGAGCGCTTCGAGCTTTCCGAACGTCTGTTGGCCCTTCCGGGAGATTTCCACGCCCGAGACGGCGTCGCCGCCGCCCGCGGCGATGCTCGTCACGTCGGCCCCGGCGGAGAACGCGCGGTCGCCGGCCCCCGTGAGAAGCACGGCGCGGACCTCGTCGTCGTCGGCGAGGGCGTCGAGCGCCTCGGAGAGTTCGTCCATCAGTTCGATGCTAATCGTGTTGAGACGGTGCGGGCGGTCGAGGGTGATGTGGCCGATACCGTCGCGAACCTCGACGGAGATGTCGTCGAACGCGGGAGCGTCGTCGGACGACCCCTCGCCGCCGTAGAAGCCCTCGCCGGACTGCGCGAGGTCGCGGAGGTACGCGACGGCCTCGTAACGCTCTTCGCCGGTCTCGTCGTGCAGGTCGTCGAGCGCGTCGACAAGGGCGTCGATACCGGCGCCGTCGGCCATCTTCGCCGGGCCGTCGGGGAAGCGCCCGCCGAGTTTGACCGCGCGGTCGATGGCGGCCGGGTCGGCCACGTCGTTTTCGACGAGACCGGCGACCTCGTTCGCCATGACGCCCAGCAGGCGGTTCTTGACGGCCTCGCTCCCCTCGTCGTGGGGGACCTCAGCGCCCTCGCCGTCCTCGTAGTCGTAGAAGCCCTTGCCGGTCTTCTGGCCGAGGTCGCCCGCCTCGACCTTCTCCGAGAGGAGCGGACACGGCTCGTAGGCGTCGCCGAGCACCTCGTGCATGTATTCGAGAACGTGGTAGCCCACGTCGATGCCGACGTAGTCGGCGAGTTCGAAGCTCCCCATCGGGAGGCCCATGTCGTACTTCGTCGTGGCGTCGACTTCGGCCATCGTCGCGTCGCCGGCGTGGACGATCCACGCGGCCTCGTTCATCAGCGGGACGAGGATGCGGTTCACGATGAAGCCGGGGCTGTCCTTACGGACGCGGACGGGCGTCTTGTCCATCGACTCGGCGAGGTCTTCGACGAGGTCGAGCGTCTCGTCGGCGGTGTGCGCGCCGGAGATGACCTCGACGAGGTCCATGCGGACCGGCGGGTTGAAAAAGTGCATCCCGCAGAAGCGCTCGGGTCGCGCCGTCACCTCGGAGAGTTCGGTGATAGAGAGGCTGGAGGTGTTGGTGGCGAACACCGCGTGGTCGGGGGCGTGGTCCTCCAACTCGGTGTACACCTCCTTTTTGATGGCCATCTTCTCGGGGACGGCCTCGATGACGACGTCGGCGTCGGCGACGGCCTCGCCGAGGTCGACCGCAGTCGAGACGCGGGCGAGCGCGGCGTCGGCGTCCTCCTGCGAGAGTCGGTCTCTCTCGACGAGTTTGTTCAGCGACCACTCGATTTGGTCGTAGCCCTTTCGGACGAACTCGTCTTCGATGTCGCGCAGCACGACGTCGTAGCCGGCGAGTGCCGCGACCTCCGCGATGCCGTGGCCCATGTTGCCCGCTCCGAGAACGGTGATGCTGTCGACGTCATCTACGTTCATGGAAGAACGTTATACTGCGTCGCGGTTTCAACGTTTCCCTCGCAGGAAAAATAAACAAAACTCGCGTTTATTCTATCGGTGGGTAACCCCGACGCAGTCTGTCGATTACTCCGGTCGAGTCGGCTTTCCACCGACTGACGGTTAGTCGACGCACCGCCAGAGATACCGGCTGGCGTAGCTCCGATAGGGGGCCCATCGCTCGGCGCGCTCGCGCATCTCGCCGCGGGAGACGGCGTCGCGTTCGAACCCGAAGACGTGTTCCATGCCGCGGCGAATCCCGAGGTCTTCGACCGGGAACACGTCCTCGCGGGCGAGCACGAAGATGAGAAACATCTTCGCGGTCCAGTCGCCGACCCCGCGAATCTCGGTGAGCGCCGCGACGACTTCGTCGTCGTCCATCGCCCGGAGCGATTCGGCCGACAGTCCGTCTCGGAACGCGTCGGCGACGTTACGGACGTAGCCCACTTTCTGGTTCGAGAGGCCGCAGTCGCGCAGAACGGCCTCGTCGGCGGCCAGTATCCCCTCGGGGGTGACCTCGACGCGGTCGAACAGGCGGTCCCGAATCGTCGCCGCCGCGGTCGTCGAGAGCTGTTGGTTGACAATCGAGACGACCAGTCGCTCGAAGGGGTCGTCGGCCGGGTCGAGCGAGAGCGGGCCGTGTTCGTCGACCACGTCGCCGAGGTGGGGGTCCGCCCGGAGTTCGCGGTAGGCGTCGTCGCTCATCGACTCGTGGTTGGGCCGTTGGGGAGAAAAGTGCGCGTGTCTCGGTTGTTCGGATGCGGCGCCGGTCGGTTCGACGGCGGTGACCGCGCCGGTGGCCGCGGCGTGGCGGACCGACTTACTCTTCGAGGAGTTCCTCTTCTTCGTCGTCGCTGTCGTTGCGGTCGGCGTTGGCGCGGCGGCGCACGTCCACGCGGTAGTGTTCGAGGATGTCGCGGCCGAGCAGCAGCGGGTAGTCCATGTGCGAGCGGTCCTCGACGCTGGCGGTCACGGTGTGCTGGGTGCCGCCGATACCGATGACGAGGTCGACCACGGGGCGGGCCTTCCCGCTCTTGAGGCTCCCGGACTTCACGCGCGTCATGCTCTTAATCGGCCCCGCGCCGATTTCGGCGGCGAGGCTCGTGTCGATGCTCGTCCGGGTCGCGCCGGTGTCGGACTTGGCGAGAGTCTGCTGGGAGCCGCTGGTCCCGTTGACGACGACCTCCTCGATGTAGCCGATGAGGGGCGCTTCGCCGTCGATGATGGGCGACTCGTTGGGGGCACACGAGGGGACGGAGTCGTCGAGCGTCGCCGACAGTTCCTCGACGCGCGTCTCGTCGACCTCGCCGCCCGCGCGCTCGATTGCGAGCTTGGCGATGTGCGGCGCGGGGCTCTTGCCCGTCGCCTGATAGAGGCCCTTGAAGCCGGCGGTCGGGTTGGCTTCGAGGACGAACCAGCCGTCGTCGCCCTCGACGAGGTCGACGCCGACGTAGTCCATCTCCATCACTTCGGCGGCGTAGAGCGCCGTCTCCTTTGCCTCCTCGGGCATCTCGTCGGTCGCGTCGAGTACGTCGCCGCCGAGGGCGACGTTGGTCCGCCAGTCGCCCTCCGGGGCGTAGCGGTACATCGCGCCGACGATTTCGCCGTCGACGATGTAGACGCGCAGGTCGCGGTGGCGGTCGCCGTCGCGGTCGATGAGCTTCTGGAGGAACGCCTGCCGGTTGCCGACCTTCGGGTTGACGGGCTCGGTCAGGTCGACCTTCCACGTCCCGCCGCCGTGGGTGCCGATGGCGGACTTGTAGACGCCCACGTCGCCGAAGCGCTCGCGGCCCTTGTTCAGCCGGTCGTTCGAGAGCGCGAGCAGCGCGTCGGGCACCTTGATGTTCCAGTTGGCGAGCGTCGCGGCCGTGGCGAACTTGTGGATGGCGGCGAGGACCGCGTCCGGCTCGTTGAGCATCGGTCGGATGCGGTTGAACGTCGTCGCCAGCCCGAGGAGTTCCGCGGGTTCCTCGGTGTTCGACAGGAGCAGTCGGTTCGCGATGATGTCCACCTCAGGCTCGACTGTCACCTCGCCGTCTTCGATGCTGACCGCCGCGTTCTCCCGACGGAGCCACACCGGCTCGTGGCCGAGGTCTTCGACCGCGTTGAGGATTGCCTTCGTCTCCTTGCTGTTGTGCAGAGAAAGCACGCCGACACGCACGGCGTCGTCTGTGGTGGACATACTCAGTTGATATCCTTCCGGTTTCAAAGACATGACGGTCGAGACCCGCGCCTCCGTGGTTCGACCCCGCGAGGACGGCGTCGGGCGGTCCGTCGCGACCGTTTATAACCCCGGCCCTCCCATCGCATCACATGGCCGACAACGAGGCCTTCACCTACAACGGCGGGAAGGTCGAGCCGGGCGAGACACAGGACATCCGGTACGGCATCTCCGAGACGTATCTCGGTGACCCGGTTCGCATCCCCGTCACCATCATCAACGGGGAGCGGGCGGGGCCGACCGTGTTCCTCTCCGCCGCCGCCCACGGCGACGAACTGAACGGTATCGAGGTCGTCCGCGAGGTGGCCTACGAGTGGGACCTCGCGGACCTCGCGGGCACGCTCGTCTGCATGCCGGTGATGAACGTCCCCGCCTTCCTCGCCCAACAGCGGTACCTCCCCATCTACGACCGCGACCTGAACCGGTCGTTTCCGGGCTCCGAGACCTCGACGGGGGCAAAGCGGATGGCCCACCGCATCTACCAGAACTTCATCGCGCCCTGCGACCTCGGCATCGACTTCCACACCTCGACGCGGGGGCGAACCAACATGCTCCACGTCCGCGCCGACATGTCCGACCCCGCGGTCGCGCGCCTCGCCAACGCCTTCGGCTCGCACGTCATCATCGACAGTTCCGGGTCCAGCGGGATGCTCCGAACCGAGTCGTCGGCGAACGGGACGCCGGCGATAACCGTCGAGATGGGCGAGGCCCACCGCTTCCAGCGCGAACTCATCGACGAGGCGCTCGCGGGCGTCGAGAGCGTCTTCGCCGAGTACGGCCTCCGGGGAACCTCGACGGTCAACTGGCCGGGCTGGCGGACCGTCATCTCGGACGAAAACGAAAAGACGTGGCTCCGCGCCGACGCGGGCGGCATCGTCGACATGCACCACGACCGCGGCGCGCTCGTCCACGAGGGCGACCGCATCTGTACGATTACGAACCCGTTCAAGGACGACAACGTGACCGTCGTCGCCCCCTTCACGGGCCTGCTCGTCGGCGTCCTCGAAAACCCAGTCGTCTACCCCGGCAACCCGCTTTGCCACCTCGTCGAACTGAAGGACAAGGTTCGGCGCGTCGTCGAGCGCGAGCAGTCCGGCTCCCCCGAGACGACGCGGTGAGACCGTTCGACCCGAACCGAGACACACGGAGTCCGGCGATTTTTGCCGACCCTCACGAAACTCCATACACGTAAGTTCTATACCCTCCCCTTCCCGACACTCACAAGAGCATGAGTCAGTCTTACAATCGGGGCCTCATCGAGGACTTCAGCAGATGGCGGGAGTTCTCGGCCGGTATGTGGGCCTGGATATTCCACAAGTTCACCGGCTGGGTGCTTGTGGGGTATCTCTTCACCCACATCGCCGTGTTGTCGACGGCCCTCTCGGGCGCGACGGCGTACACGAACACGATTCAGGCGCTGGAGAGCCTCTTGGTCGTGCGTATTCTCGAAGTCGGACTGCTCGCTGTGGCGGTGTTTCACATCCTCAACGGACTGCGACTGCTGTTCGTCGACCTGGGCGTCGGGCTGGAAGCACAGGACAGGAGCTTCTACGCGTCGCTCATCCTCACGGGTGTCATCGTCGTCGCGAGCGTCCCCACGTTCCTCTCGGGGGTGAGCCTCTGATGGCGGAGCGATACACGTCCTTCGAGCCCGGCGGCCGGCGGTGGCTCTGGCAGCGGCTGACCGCCGCGTTCCTCGTCGTGGTGCTGGCGTTCCACTTCTTCCTGCTCCACTTCCTCAACCACGCAGACGAAGTGACGTTCGCGCTCTCGCAGGCGCGCATGGAGCGACTGACGTACTTCTCGCTGATGATCCTGTTCCTCGTCACCGCGACGTTCCACGGGGTCAACGGCGTCTACAACGCCCTCGTCAACCAGGGCCTCTCGGGCACCCGGAAGACGGCGGTCAAGGCGATTCTCGGTCTCGCGAGCGTCCTCCTCATCGTGCAGGGCGTCCGCACGGCCCTCGCGTGGGCCGGAGGTGTTCCCATCTAATGAGCACGCAAGTTCCCGAATCAGTCGAAGAGGAATCGGCCACCGAAACCGCGTCCGCCGGCAAGCAGAAGCGCGACGCGAAAAAGCGCGAGCGCGCCGAGCGCGTCCAAGAACAGCGCGAGGCCGAGGCGGCCGAGAAAGCGCGCTCCGCGGACGACACCTACCACCTCAAGGTCTTCCGTTACGACCCCGAGGTGCCGGAGAAACAGGAGCCCCGCTTCGACGACTTCCACGTCCCGTACAAACAGGGGATGACGATTCTCGACGCCCTCATGTGGGCGCGGGACCACTACGACTCCTCGCTTACCTTCCGGCACTCCTGCCGGCAGGCGATCTGCGGGTCCGACGCGCTGTTCGTCAACGGCTCGCAGCGACTCGGCTGTAAGACCCAACTGTCGGACCTCTCGGAGCCGGTTCGGGTCGAACCGCTCCCGCACGCCGACGTGGTCAAGGACCTCGTGGTCGACATGGAGCACTTCTACGACCAGATGGAGGCCGTCGAGCCGTACTTCCAGACGAACTCGCTTCCGGACGACGAACTCGACGAGCAGCGGCAGACGCGCGAGAACCGCGAGAAGGTCAAGATGTCCACCCGCTGCATCTGGTGTAGCGCGTGTATGTCCTCGTGTAACATCGCCGCCGGCGACAACGAGTACCTCGGTCCCGCGGCCATCAACAAGGCCTACCGCTTCGCCATGGACGAACGCGAGGGCGAGGACATGAAACAGCGCCGCCTCGAAATCCTCGAACAGGAACACGGCGTCTGGCGCTGTCAGACCCAGTTCTCCTGTACCGAGGTGTGCCCGAAGGACATCCCCCTCACGGAGCACATCCAGGAGCTCAAGCGCGAGGCGATCAAGAACAACCTGAAGTTCTGGTGAACTTCCCGGTGAAACCCTGAAGTTCGACCAACCCTACGACACACCCAAACACACCATGTACGAACACGACGTTATCGTAGTCGGCGCGGGCGGGGCGGGCCTGCGCGCGGCGATTGCGGCACACGAAGAAGGAGCCGACGTGGCCATCGTGTCGAAGCTCCACCCGGTCCGAAGTCACACGGGCGCGGCGGAGGGCGGCATCAACGCCGCGCTCCGCGAAGGCGACTCGTGGGAGGACCACGCTTACGACACGATGAAGGGCTCGGACTATCTCGCCGACGCGCCGGCGGCCGAGACCCTCTGTAAGGACAGCCCGAAAGAGACCATCCAGCTCGAACACTGGGGAATGGCGTTCTCCCGGGACGACGACGGTCGCGTGAGTCAGCGGCCGTTCGGCGGACTCTCGTTCCCGCGGACCACCTACGCGGGCGCGGAGACGGGCCACCAACTGCTCCACACGATGTACGAGCAGCTCGTCAAGCGCGGCATCAAGGTGTACGACGAGTGGCACGTGACCCGACTGGCCGTCTCCGACGAGGAGAAGCCCGAGGACCGAAACTGTCACGGCATCGTCGCCTACGACGTTCAGACCGGACAGGTCGAGGGCTTCCGCGCCCGCAACGGCGTCATCCTCGCCACCGGCGGTCTCGGACAGGTCTACGACCACACGACCAACGCGGTCGCCAACACCGGCGACGGCGTCGCGATGGCCTACCGCGCGGGCGCGCCGATGGAGGACATGGAGTTCATCCAGTTCCACCCGACGACGCTCCCCTCGACGGGCGTCCTCATCACCGAGGGCGTCCGCGGCGAGGGCGGTATCCTCTACAACGAGAACGGCGAGCGCTTCATGTTCGAGTACGGCTACGCGAACAACCTCGGCGAACTCGCGTCCCGCGACGTGGTCTCCCGGGCCGAACTGACCGAGGTCAACGAGGGCCGCGGCATCGAAGACGAGTACGTCCACCTCGACATGCGCCACCTCGGCGAGGAGCGCATCATCGACCGCCTCGAAAACATCGTCCACCTCTCGGAGGACTTCGAGGGCGTCAACCCGCTCGAAGCGCCGATGCCGGTCAAGCCCGGCCAGCACTACGCGATGGGCGGCATCGAGACCGACGAGAACGGCGAGACGTGTATCTCCGGCCTGTACGCGGCCGGCGAGTGCGCCTGCGCCTCCGTCCACGGCGGCAACCGCCTCGGCGGCAACGCGCTCCCCGAACTCATCGTCTTCGGCAAGCGCGCCGGCCACCACGCCGCGGGCAAGGACATGGAGGAGGCCAGAATCACGACCGGCAAAGAAGGCGAGTACGAACTCGGCGAGGTCGACTCGCCGGTCGAACTCGGCGAAGCGGGCATCGGCGAGGACGCCGTCGCGGACGGCGGGACGGCCGCCGACGCCGGCGCGTCAGCCTCCGGGACCGACCTCGTCCAGCGCGCCGTCGAAGACGAGCGCGAGACCATCGAGACGCTCCTGGAGCGAGACGACGGCATCCAGCAGGCCGAAATCCGCGAGCGCGTCCAGAAGTCGATGACGCGCAACGTGAACGTCTTCCGCGAGGAGTCGGCCCTCAAGGACGCGCTCCGCGACATCCGCGAGGCGCGCGAACTCTATCAGGACGTGTTCGTGGCCGACAAGTCGCGGACGTTCAACACCGACCTGCTGCAGACGCTGGAGACGCGCAACATCCTCGACATCGCGGAGGCCATCACGCTCGGCGCGCTCGCGCGCAACGAGTTCCGCGGTGCCCACTGGCGCAAGGAGTACCAGGAGCGCCGCGACGAGGAGTGGCTCAAGCACACGATGCTCTCGTGGAACGACGGCCGCCCGGAACTCTGGTTCAAGCCGGTCATCCTCGAAGGCGAGAACAAGACCTACGAGCCGAAGGTCCGGAGCTACTGAGCCGACTTCGACCGCGCCGGTCGCGTCGTCGCAGGCGACATTTCTTTCGACGCCGCCAGCCGCCCAGCGGCGCATCGACGGGAGCTCGACCCGCCGAACCGCGTGCCCGTGACCGAACCCACCAACGACTATTTGCCCGCTCGACACCTACGCCCGGCCGGAAGGGTGGCTCAGTGGTAGAGCACACCGGCACAGGCCCTCGCGGTCGGACCGGTGGTTTTCAATGGCTTCGCGTGGTTCGACTCCCGCCCCTTCCGTCTCGAAACCGCGACGCCCGGAGCGTTCGGGACTCGACGACCCGCGACTCGCGCTCTTCGACTGTCGTCGAAGTCGGAGGCGTCGAACGCCGGGTTTCGTGCGATGTACGTTCGTGACGAATTCGACGATTCTCCCGAATTCGAGACGTTCGCCGCCTCACCCCC
This sequence comes from Haloferax sp. S2CR25, assembly GCF_031624535.1. Taxonomy (NCBI): domain Archaea; kingdom Methanobacteriati; phylum Methanobacteriota; class Halobacteria; order Halobacteriales; family Haloferacaceae; genus Haloferax; species Haloferax sp. S2CR25. Next base: position 488,116 of record NZ_JAMQOO010000002.1, on the reverse strand, counting down.
AACCTCGGTTCTTCGACGATTGTTGTAAGAGAGTTTTATTATCGTCGAAGCAAACAGGATGACAACGACCATGCAACAGACGGTTCCGACCATCGAAGTCCCCGGCGAACTCGAATCGCCCTCGGCCAAGCTCGTGTACCTCTATCTCACCACGCACGACGGCGCGTCCATCACCGACCTGCAAAACGGGCTGGAGATGAAGAAAATCGCCCTCTACAGCATCCTCAGTACGCTCTCGAAGCGCGGGTTCGTCCGGCAGGACGCCGAACGCTACCACGTCGCGCAGTGACGGCTCGGCGAGTCAGTGATTTCTCGGCGAACGCGCCGCCCGCACCTGTGCGCCGTCGCGGACCATATCCTCGCAGTTCGGGCAGACACGCGGGTTCTCCATGCCATCTGGAGCGAACACTCGGGCGTATGCGGGCGTCACGAACGAACCACAGTTCTGACATTCCGGCATGGTATCTAGTATCCTCCATGAATATCACATAAGTTTTCTCCCTACGCGACTGCGAGAAGCAGGCCGACGACGAGGAGCGCGAAGATGAGAAGCGTCACGGCGAGCATGAATTGGTCGGTCCCGTTCATACCGAGCACGACGTTCCCGATAAAGATAAAATTCCGTCTCGACGCCGCGTCCACGCCGCTCTCGTGGGGGTTCTCTGATTTTCGACCGCGATAACGAGGGGGGTAGAACTAAATTCCTCGCACCCGTCGGTCCCGTAACGGTCCTCCAATGGAGTTCGTGTACGCGCTGTCTGGGTTGTTCGCCGGGCTCTTCCTCGGAGCGGTGGCAGTCGTCACCGCGCTCACGTACACGCCCTACGGCGCGTCGCTGTTCGACACCGCGATAACGGCGCTGACCGGCGTCACGCTCCAACTGGGGAATCTCCTTTTCATCTCGGCGCTCACCGCCTTCGCGTTCGAGGGGCTGATGATGCTGGGAATCCGGTATCCGGTCGTCGTCCCCGCGGCGTTCGCGTACGTACTGACTCACGTCACGGTCTACTACTCGTGTATCCGCATCACCGACCTCCAGTCGGAGCCGCTCGACCCCGACGTCATCATCAAGCACAACCCGTTCCGCGCGCTCGTCCTCGGCGTCCCGGGAACGCTCCTCCTCATCCGCGTGCGGTCGCCCGCCCGGCGGAACTGACGGCGCGGCGGTTCGGCCCCGGTCGCGGCGGTGGCTCGCGGTGGGCGACGAGACGCAAGAGGACCGAGCGAACCGCCGAGGGAAGCCAGGAGTGGGATTCGAACCCACGAAGTCTCGATTACAAGTCGAGTGCATGAACCGCCCATGCTCTCCTGGCGCGTCTGCCGGTTACCCGTCCTCCTTTGAGTGTGTATCGCTTCGCATCGATTTCTCCAGTTCGACGCGGTGGGGTCGATAGCCGTGTCGTCGGTAGAACCGGCGGGCGGCGTCGTTGGCCGCCAGCACGTCCAGCGCGACGGTGTCGGCTCCAGCCTCGCCGAGCGCGTCCTCCGCGGCCGCCAGCAGTCGCGTGCCGACGCCGGCGTTCCGGTACGCCGGACGGACGAACAGGTTCCGAACCATCCCGCGGGTCGCGTCCTGTTCGTACGCCCCCGCCTCGATGTCGAACATGACGAACCCGACGAGGCCGTCCGCGTCCGCGGGTTCCGTCCCGCACCCCGAACCGGCCGCCTCATCGCCCTCCCGGGCGACGAGCACGCCGTCGGCGGCGACGTGCCGAGCCAGCGCCTCCCGAATCGACGTCCGGTTGGCGTCGGCCCGGAGGTGCGACCCGAACGCCCGCTGGTCCGCGGCGAGTTCGACCCACAGGTCGGCGAGGGCGTCGAGGTCCGAAAACGCCGCCGAACTGACGCGCATGGTGTCTGTCGTGGCTCTATCCGCTTTTAAGTGTCGACGATTCGACTCCAAATCGGGGAATCGCATTCCTGCGGGGTGCCGAGTGGGGTCAGTAAAGACGACCGATGAGGAAAGATTTATCTATGTTTATGGTCCGCACATATCATGAGGATAGTTATCAATGGGTATTGCCGAAACCTACACTCGGGGAAGGCAGCTCGCCATCGAGCGTCCGTTCGCGCTCGTCTTGGCGGTCATCGCAGTCGTACTACTCGGTGACTTGCTTCTCGGGTTAGCAACAGGGCAGACGCAGTTTGCCGACATTGGCACGCTGGTCTGGGACGGTCTGATGCGGGGGCTCGTAATCGGCCTCGCGGGCATCGGGTTGTCGATGACGTACAGCATTCTAAACTTCGCTAATTTCTCGCACGGCGACTACATCACGGCCGGAGCGTTCTCGGGGTGGGCGACGACGTATCTCATCGCCGGACTGGGTCGCGCCGACGTCGGCGCGCTCCTGCTCGTCGGGGCCGGGGGGTCGGTCTACGGCGGGACGCTCGGCATCGGGATGCTCTCGACGCCGCTCGCGGTCGTCGCCGGCATCGTCGTCTCCGGCGGCTTCGCCATCGCGCTGTCGCTCGCGGTCGACCGAACCATCTTCAAACCGATTCGGAACGAGGACGGTATCACGCTCCTCATCACGAGTATCGGGGTCGCGTTCGCGCTCCGCTACCTGATGCAGTTCGTCTTCGGCTCCGACGTTCGCGGCACGACCGCCCAGCCGCCCTCGATATCGCTGTACTTCGTCGACGGAACGGTCTTCATCAACGCCCACGACATCACGCTCCTCGTGGTCGCCTCGGGTCTGATGCTCGGCGTTCACGTCCTCTTACAGCGGACGAAACTCGGGAAGGCGATGCGCGCGATGGCCGACAACAAGGACCTCGCGCTCATCACCGGCATCTCCACCGAGCGCGTCGTCCGTGCGACGTGGATTATCGGCGGCGGACTGACCGGCGTCGCCGGGTACATGTTCATCCTCTGGAAGGGGACACTCGGGTTCAACGACGGGTGGCTCCTGTTGCTTCTCATCTTCGCCGCGGTCATCCTCGGCGGCATCGGCTCCATCTACGGGGCCATCGCCGGTGGCCTCGTCATCGGGCTGACGGCGTCCATGTCGGTCCTGTGGATTCCCTCGGCGTTCTCGCGGGCCGCCGCCTTCGTCGTCATGATCGTCATCCTGCTCGTGAAACCGTCCGGGCTGTTCAGCGGGAGGGCGACCGCATGAGCGTCCGCGACGACTTCACCGACCGCATTCCGGGCGGCGACGCGGGCCTCATCGTGCTGGTCCTCCTCGCGACGTACCTCGCGTACGTCCTCGCCGGGTTCGTCCTCGGCTACACGCTCCGCGGACAGCTCAACTCCATCGCGACGCTGACGTTCTACATCGGCGTCTTCGCCATGCTGTCGCTCGCGCTCAACCTCCATTGGGGGTACACCGGGCTGTTCAACATCGGCATCGTCGGCTTCATGGCCGTCGGCGTCTACGTCACGGCAATCGTGACGAAACCGACGTACGTCGCCGGCGGCGCGGCGCAGGTCGGTGGTCTCGGCCTGCCGCTTTGGGTCGGCATCCTCGCCGGGATGCTCGCGGCCGCGCTGTTGGGGCTCGTGGTCGCGCTCCCGGCGCTCCGGTTGCGGGCCGACTACTTGGCTATCGTCACCATCGCCATGTCGGAAATCGTCCGGTTCAGCTTCCTCTCCGGCGAACTCCAGCAGTTCCAGCTGTTCGGCAACCGCGTCGGCTTCGGCGGCGGGTCGGGCCTCATCCTCGACTTCGCCCCGCCGCTGGAGGCGCTGCTCCGCGGCGTCGGCCTTTGGAACGCGTACCTCGGCTTCGTCGACGCCTTCCAAGTGGTGGTGCCGAGGAACCCCAAGCCGGTCGTCGACGGCCTCATCTACGGGCTGTTGCTCCTCGGCTTCGTCGCGGCGTTCTACTGGCTGCTCAAGCGCACCGGCGAGTCGCCGTTCGGTCGCGTCCTGAAGGCCATCCGCGAGGACGAGGACGTGGCGAACGCCCTCGGCAAGAACACCGACCGGTTCAAAATCAAGTCGTTCATGCTCGGCTGTGCGCTCATGGGGCTCGCCGGCATCCTCTGGCTCGTCCCGCAGGGCGCGGTGACGCCGAACTTCTTCCGGCCGCGCGTGACGTTCTTCGTCTGGATCGCGCTCATCATCGGCGGTGCCGGCTCGAACACGGGGAGCGTCCTCGGCGGGGCCGTCTTCGCCGCGGTGCTCTACCAGGGGCCGCGGTACTTCCAGAACCTCGTGACGGCGGTGTTCCCCAACCTCGACTCGCCGTCCGGCTTCGGACAGGCTATCTCGCCGCTCATCTCGCAGTTCGACCCCGTGCCGTTCCTCCTGTACACGGTCGACAGCATCCGGCAGCTCCAGTTGGTCGTGATGGGGCTCGTGCTCATCTGGCTGATGCACAACCGGCCGGAGGGGATGCTCGGCTACCGCAAGGAGACGGCGTCCGTCATCCCGCTGTCGCGGCCGAAGTCGATGGCCGCGGACGGCGGCGACGACGACTCGGTCCGCACCGACGGCGGCGTCGACGCCGCGGCCGAGGGGGGTGAGACCGATGAGTGACGCCGCCGACCAGCCCGTCGAAGACGTGGCGAACAAGGTCGACGAGGGCGCGCTCGGCGCGTTCGCCTCCGGCGTCGACACGTCGGTCGACTACCCGCTTCAGGTCGAGGGACTGGAGAAGTCCTTCGGCGGAATCACCGCCGTCGACGGCGCGACCTTCGAGGTCGAATCCGGGACGCTCACGGGGCTTATCGGGCCGAACGGGGCCGGTAAGTCGACGACGTTCAACCTCATCACGGGGATGCTCAAGCCCGATGCCGGCACGGTCACGTTCAACGGCGAGGACATCACCGGCGAGGAACCCCACCAAATCGCCAACCGCGGGATGGTCCGGACGTTCCAAATCGCCCGCGAACTGAGCGAGATGACCGTCCTCGAAAACATGATGCTCGCGCCGAAACACCAGCGCGGCGAGGCGCTGTGGCGCTCGGTCATGCCGGGCGTCCGCGACGACGTCCGCGAACAGGAAGAAGAACTGCTCGAACGCGTCTGGGAGGTGCTCGACTTCTTCGACATCGCCCACATCGCGGAGGAGTACGCGGGCAACCTCTCCGGCGGTCAGCGCAAACTCCTCGAAATGGCGCGGGCGCTTCTGACCGACCCCGACATGCTGCTTTTGGACGAGCCGTTCGCCGGGGTCAACCCCACGCTGGAGAAGAAGCTGCTCGAACACGTACACGAACTCCGCGAACAGGGTTACACGTTCCTGCTCGTCGAACACGACATGGACCTCATCATGGACAACTGTGAACACGTCATCGTCCTCCACCAGGGCAAAGTGCTCACCGAGGGGACGCCCGACGAGATTCGGAGCAACGAAGAGGTCATCGAGGCCTACCTCGGAGGCAACGTATGAGCGTCGACGCCAACACCGACGCGACGAGCGGCGCGGGCGTCGAGGGCCGCGACGACGTGCTCTTGCGCGTCCGCGACCTCGACGCCGGCTACGGCGACCTCCAGATACTCACCGACGTCGACATGGACGTGTTCGACGGCGAGTACGTCACCATCGTCGGGCCGAACGGGGCCGGCAAGTCGACGACGATGAAATCCGTCTTCGGACTGACCGCCCACATGGGCGGCAACGTCCGGTTCAAAGACGAGGACATCACCGGCCGTCGCCCCGAGGACATCATCCACGTCGGCATCGGCTACGTCCCGCAGAACGACAACATCTTCCCGACGCTGACGGTCGAAGAGAACCTCGAAATGGGCGCGTACATCCTCGACGAGGTGCCGCAGGATGCCATGGAGGCGGTCTACGAGCGGTTCCCCATCCTCAGAGAGCGGAAAGACCAGAAGGCGGGCACCATGTCCGGCGGGCAACAGCAGATGCTCGCGATGGGTCGCGCGCTCATGCTCGACCCCGACCTGCTGCTGTTAGACGAGCCGTCGGCGGGGCTCGCGCCCGACCTCGTCGAGGAGATGTTCGACAAAATCGACGAGATCAACGAGGCCGGCACGGCCATCCTGATGGTCGAACAGAACGCCAAGGAGGCGCTCCGGCGCTGTGACCGCGGCTACGTCCTCGCCAACGGGCAGAACCGCTACATGGACACCGGGACCGCGCTCCTCGAAGACGAACAGGTCCGGCAGGACTTCCTCGGCGGATAGTCCGTCTCCCGCCTCCGGGAGGCCGCGTTATGTTTCGGCGGTCACTCGCAGACGTACTGGGACGACTCGACCGACGGGCCGCCGCCATTACCGCCGCTCGAACCACCTTCGAGCGTCACCGTCACGTTCGTGCTCCAGCAGTAACACGCCGGGTAGTCGACCGTCTCCGAGCCCGCGGGCGTCTCGATACTGAGTTCGTACTCGTCGCCGATGGGAACGTCGAACGCGAGATTCGACTCACCGGGCGAGACAGTCCGGCTCGTCTCCGAGACGACCGTGCCACCAGAGCCGGTGCCGGTCCCGCCGGCGTCGTCGCCGGCGGCGTCCGCGTCGTCGGGTCGAACGAGCGTCACCGTCAGGTCGCGTTCCGCCTCGCCCTCGTTTTCGACGTGGACCGAGGCCATCTTGGGCCATCCAGAGCCGACCCGGAGCGAGCCGTCGTCCGCGACGAGTACCGCGAGCGTCGGCCACGCCCACTTCTCGGGGATGCGCCACTCGTGGGTCGCGGTGCGCCCGTCTTCGGCCTCCACGAACACCTCGTAGGTGCCGTGGGACTCGACGAGCGACGGCGTCGAAATCTCCCTGTCGGTCGCCGCGTCGAACGCGTGCTCGAAAAAGAGGGTCCCGTCGTGTTCGATGGCGACCGTAAGCCGGGCGTCGGCGTCGCTCCGGTTCCGAATCCCCGCGGTCGGCGGCGAGAAGATGTCCGCCGCATCCGGCACCGAGTACGGCAGGTCGGCGTCGTCGAATGCCGGCGTCACGCGCTGCCGCGGTTCGAGGTCGGCGTCGGGCGTGACGACGAGTTCGAGGCGGCGCGCCTCGTTCGTGACCGTCCACTCGTAGTCGAGCGTCGCGCCCGTTTCGAGTTCCGCGACGACGCGGTAGCTGCCGTCGCCGACGAGGTCGTTCGCGACGTTCCGCCCGTAGCCGGGCCCGGCCCCGACGTCGAGCGAACTGTCGACGCGCGTCCCGCCGCCGTCGGTCACTCGAACCGACAGCGCGTGCGGTTCGTCGTCCTCGTTGACGACCGAGAGGCCGACGTCGGGGTCGGCCTCCGGGTCCGACGTGTCCGTCTCGGTCGGCGAACCGGTCGGAGAGCCGGTCGCGGTGGTCTGTGGGTTCGCGGGGGTCTCGGTCGCTTCGTCGGCGTCGGAGAGACAGCCGCCGGCGAGTCCGAGAGCCGACCCGGCGACGGTCGAGAGGAGGGCGCGTCGCTTCATCGACTCGAATCTGTCAACGGGGGTATGTATGTCTTGTGTCCCCCGGGGGCGTGTGGCGAGAGCGGAACAGAATCACGAACAGAGACGCGAACCGGAACGCGGGCGCGACGACCGGGCGCGGCCGCTCGCGTCGGCGGCGACGAAAGAAAATCCGGGGTTGTCGTCGGGTTAGTTCTCCGGGCCGGACAGCGCCGTCTCGATGACCGAGGAGTACGAGGACTCGCCGATGTTGAACGCGACTTGGTTGTACACCTCGCCGTCGAACGAGTCGCTGAACACGTTCGCGAAGCGTTCGGAGAGCTGCTGGCCGTAGTCGTTGTTGACGTACAGCGTCGAGACCGAACTGGCTTCGAGGCGCTCGGCCATGACCTGCGCCATGACGCGGCCCTGCAGGAAGTCCGAGGGCGCGGTCCGGAAGATGAAGTCGTTGTCGTCGAGGTTCGAGACGGACAGCGCCGTCGAGGACGGCGAACAGCCGACGATTTCGTTCGGGATGAACGCCTGCTGTGAGACGGGGACGTTCACGCCGGACGACGCGGACCCACAGACCGAGGGAACGCCCGCGGAGACGAGCGAACTCGCGGCGGAGACACCGGCGTCAGGGGACGTCTGGGTGTCTTCGATCTGCGCGTTGACCGAGAGGCCGGCCGGGTTGGCGTCGTTGACCTGCATGACCGGAATCTGTCCGGCCTGAATCATCGGCGCACCGACGGCCGCGAGGTCGCCGGTCTCCGGTAGGAGGATACCGATCGACATCTCGCGGTCGGAACCGCCCGGGCCGCTGTCGGCCGCCGGCCCGGAGCCGTCCGGGTTCTCGCCCTCGAAGCTCTGGACGTCCTCTTGGCTCGTCGCGTTGTTGTCGGCGTCGAACGTCCAGATGGCGTACGCGGCCTCCGCCGGGTCGCCGTTCTCGTCGAAGTTGACCGACGACGACGCGCCCTGGTAGTCGATGTCTTCGCCGTTCGCAGCGGCCTCGATACCCTCGACGAGGTTGTCTGGTCCGACGGTCATCCCGCCGGGGTTCGCCATCCGGCGCATCTGATCTTTGATGGCCGGCCCGGAGTTCTCCCCGGCGGCGGCGTTCGCGAGCAACTGAATCGCGACCGAGTCGTACGTCTGCGACGTGAAGACGCCCGGTGCCGCATCGTACTCGTCTTCGAACAGCTGATTGAACGTGTCTTGATTCGGGCCGCCCGCCGCGGGCGCCGTCCCGGTCACGTTCGCCATGTCGTTACCGACTTGCCCGGGCATCGACCCGGAGCGCATCCCGTCGGGCACGAGAATCTCCTGGCTCCCGTCGGACGCGCTGTAGTAGTCACGGAACAGTTGAATACCGCTTTCGGGGTAGCCGATGACGACGAGCCCCTCGGGGCCGCCGCCGCCGCCGCCACCGATGCATCCGGATAAGCCAGTCAAGCCTGCCGCGCCCGCGGCTCCCACTCCCTTGAGGAAGTCGCGGCGTACGATATCACGTACCATGTGAAAGGCAATAGCAACTACTACTTATAAGCCTTACTCCCTGCGTTTGAAAAGCCATGATAATTGCGACCGACGGCGGTGCGAGAATCGGTTGCGTGAAACTACCACACATCCTCCTTTAAGTACCAAGGCGGTGAAGCCGGCGAACCGCTGCGTTCAAACCCGTTCGCGGGCGTCTTTGGGACAATGACTATCCCGTCGTTCGTCATCGGTATCGCGGGGGGGAGCGGTGCCGGAAAGACCACCGTGGCCCGACTCATCACGGAGAACGTCGGCGAGTCCGTGACGCGGATTCCGATTGACAACTACTACAAAGACCGGAGCCATCTCGAAATGGCGGAACGCGAGCAGTTGAACTACGACCACCCCTCGGCGTTCGAGTGGGACCTGCTGTACGAACAGCTCTCGGAGCTGTTGGAGGGAAGAGCGGTCGAAATGCCCCAGTACGACTTCGAGATTCACAACCGGAAGCCCGAGCGGGAGACCGTCGAGCCGACCGACGTCATCATCCTCGAAGGGATTCTCGCGCTCTACGACGAGGACGTAAACGAGATGCTCGACCTCCGGCTCTACGTGGAGACCGACGCCGACGTGCGCATCCTCCGGCGCATCCAACGCGACGCCATCGACCGCGGGCGCGACCTGCAGGGCGTCATCGACCAGTACCTCTCGACGGTCAAGCCGATGCACGAGCAGTTCATCGAGCCGACGAAGAAGCACGCGGACCTCATCATCCCCGAGGGAGCCAACAGCGTCGCGGTCACGCTGCTCGAAGAGAAGGTCCAAGCCGAAGTGGAGGGCGACGAGACGCGCACGTGGGAGCGCGACGCTATCGAACGGGAGGTCAAAGAGCGGACCTCGTTCCGCGGGTCCGGCAACTAACTCGCCGTCGCGGGTCGAAAGTCCGGGCCGCGAAGATTACGCCTTCTTGCCGGTGACGAACTGCTCCGCGCCCTCGTAGAACCAAAAGCCGTTCTCGCGCATCGCCTTGCCGACGGCCTTGTGGAGCTCGACGAAGTCGCCGAACTCCTCGCCTTCGACGTGCTCGAAGATGTCCGAAAGCGAGACGACGCGCTCGTAGTCGAGTCGGATGGGGTGGTCGCCGAACTCCTCGACGAACGCCGCTTTGTTCAGCGGGAAGTCCTCGTCCTCGTCGATCTTCTTCGCGATGACCGCCTGGCCGTACTTGCGTCCGCCTTCGCTCCCCTCTTCGCCGTCCGGGTCGTGTGGCCAATCCATACCCGAGTGTTGGCAGGCCGATTCAAAGCCGTTACGCATCTGTTGATATCTGTCATGCGGGACGCCGCTGCCGAGCCGCGCCGACTATGCTGTTTGCTATCCATGAACAAGAAATATACGCGTGGCACACTATCGTTCTTGGAGTCATGCGAGCGACCGAGCGCCCGACGTTCGAATCCGAGGCCAGCAAGCTGATTTACGAGTACGTCGAGCGGCACGGCACCGCCAAGCGAAACGTCCTCCTCGACGTCGCGCCCGTTCCCTCCGACGAGTTCCGGAGCGAACTCGACCGGCTGAAGTCCCGCGGCTATCTCGAAGAAGACGGCGGCACGCTCCAGTTGGCGCTCGACGTGGGCGCTATCGAGGAACACGAGACCGACGCCGGCGTCGTCACCATCCGGCCGGGCCGCCAGCGCGACTTCGAGGGCCTCATCGACGCGATTCGCGACGTGACCTCCGAGGAGACGTACGTCGTCGCCGAGACCATCGCCGAACAGCTCCTCTACGACGAGGCGGTCACGCGCCACAACCGCGTCGAGTCCCGCGTGTTCTTCGTCGCCACCATCGGCGAGGAGGTCGTCGGCTGGACGCATCTCGACCTCCCGCAGGTGTCGCGCATCCGCGAGACCGCCCAGCAGACCGTCGGCGTCAAGGAGGACTACCGCGGGTCGGGCATCGGGAGCCTCCTGCTTCGTCGCGGCCTCGACTGGGCCGAGGCCAACGGCTTCCGGAAGGTGTACAACAGCGTTCCGATGACGAACGACCGCGCGCTGGAGTTCCTCGGCGACCACGGCTGGGAGACCGAGGCGATTCGCAGAGACCACTACACCATCGGCGACGAACACATCGACGAGGTGATGATGGCGTATCAGTTCTGAGTTGGTCGGGGGCTGTTAGTCGCTTTTTGTGGGGTCGTTGGTGTCGCGTAGTAAGTGCGGTGGGACTGGGATTTGAACAACGCCGAGACGGTCCCTCGCCCCGCTCGGGCTGCGACTCGTCTCGTTCAAATCACAGTCCGTCTCCGCGTCACGCGTTCACCGGAGACGCGCAGCTAAACCTGCGCGTCTCGGTTCTCTGAGAATGCGGTGGGACTGGGATTTGAACCCAGGATTCCGTGAGGAAACCTGCTTTCAAGGCAGGCGCGTTAGGCCACTCCGCCATCCCACCTTCACACGGGAATTTTGAGTCGGATACCTAAGTGTTGTCGCTTCGCTCAGTCGCGGACGAGTTCCAACACGCCGTCGGTCGATTCGACCCGAAGCCCCTTCTCGAAGACGAACGTCGTCGTGTGCTCGGGGACGAGCCGCTCGGATTCGACCCGCGAGCGGAGCATCGGGACGACCGTGGCGAGGTCCGCGCCCGTTTCGAGGACGGGCAACATCGGGACGTAGTCGAGGCCGTGGCCCGCGTCGTCGGCCGCCTCGGCGAGCGTCTCGACTTCCGGCTCCGCGTAGGCGTCGGTGAAGTCGATTGGGTCGAGGAAGCCCGAGAAGTAGACCCGACCTTCCGTCGAGGGACCGAGGACGACCGGCGTGCTCCGGAGCTTCATCGCCGCGCTGTCGATATGGGTGCGGCCGAGAAGCGGCGCGACCGGACGGACGACGGCGACCGAGTGAACTTCCTCTTCGGTGAGGAGGTGCGAGACGGTGTTGCCCGCTCGGGCGGAGAACGTCGAGCCGACCTGCGGCTCGAACCGCGCGTCGTCGGTGCCGCCGAGGGCGTCGGCGACGACGCTCCGAACCTCGGCCTCCGAGTCGTGGTCCCCGGCGAACTCGTCGGGGATGTCGTCCTCGGCGCGGTAGTTGACGAGGAGGTCGCCGCCCGACCGCTCGACGGCGATACAGACGTCTTTGAGCATCGCGGCGTAGAGCTCCGCGGCTTCGGACTCGGAGAGCGGACTCGTCTCAGCGAGTTCCGAAAGCACCAGTCCCGGCCGCGGCGGTTCGGCGAGTACGGCGATGACCGTCATACCCTCCCCTCGCGCCGGGGAACCCTTGAACCCGCCGCTTGCGGGGCGCAGTCGCGGACGCCTCGAACCCGGCGGGCCGCCTCAGCGACTCTGCCGCCCCTTCGTCTGCCGGTAGTCCCGGGCGAACACGGACTCGCGGACGTGTTCGACGAATGCCTCGGCGTCGGCGTCGGTCAGGCGCTCCGGCTCCTTCATCGGGACGAGTTCGAAGCCGCGGCCGCGGATGGTCGTCGCGTGCTCCGCGTCGACGTCGAAACTGTCGGCCGCGCGCGTGGTGTAATCGAAGGCGAGCGCCTCCAGTGCGGCCTGTCCGACGGGGACGATGATGTGCGGGTTTATCATCCGAATCTCCGCGTTCAGGTAGGGCTCGCAGGTCGCCACTTCGTCGTCGGTCGGCCCGCGGTCGGGGTGTCGACAGCGCGTGAGGTACGTGAAAAAGACGTTCTGTACGTCCGGCTCGTCGGCGTCCGGGTCGGAGCGAACGAACCCGAGGTCGCCGAGGACGCGCTGGACGCGCTGGCCGGCCTCGTCGCCGGTGAAGGGAACGCCCGCCCGCTCCGCGGCCGCGGTCGGAGCCTCGCCGACGAACAGGAACTCCGCGCCCACGTCGCCGTAGCCGTGGACGACCCGCTCGCGCGTCTCGCAGAGCGCCGAGCAGTTCGTGCAATCGGTGTCCATCGAGAAGGGGTTCCGGAACTGGCGTTGGTGTGCGTCCACACCCTCGAATTCGGCTCCGGAACCAAAACCCGCCCGGTCGGCGCAGGTTCTCAGTTCGTCCGACCTCCAGTCCGCGGTGAAAGTGAACACGAGGCGACCGGGCGGATGAGTCGCCGGCGGCGACGCTGGCGGTCGAATCACGGACTCGAAGAAAGCGGAAGTGAACGTCCGGGGGCGGACGCCCGTCGGGGGCTTGGGAGACGTGGTTTCGAACGCTTCAGCGGTCGATGCCGCCCTGGGCCTTGATGTCCATGATGTGACGGACGTTCAGGTATATCTCCTCGGGCGAGGTGTCGCCGTCGGGGTCGTAGAGGTCGCTGACGCGGTAGAGGATGGCCGACACCTGTCGGCTCTCGGAGGACTCGCCGTAGATGTCGTCGGCGATGTCGCGGAGGAACGCGACGCGCTCGGGGTCCGCGGGGAAATCGGCGTCCGAGTCCGGAGCCATCTCCCAGTCGACTTCGTCGGCGTCGCCGTTCACGTCGGCGTCACCGTCCAGTCGGCCGTCGTCGCTCATCGCTCGCTGACGGTCCGCCGCTGGACGACGCCGACCATGTCGGCGATGTTCTCGGTCATCACGCGGAACGCGTCGGCCGTCTCGTCGTCGTCTTCGAGGACGATGGGCTTGCCGCCGTCGCCGCCCTCGCGGACGGCCGGGTCGAGCGGGAGCGCCCCGAGGAACGGCAGGTCGTTCGACGCGGCGAACTCGCGGCCGCCGCCCGCGCCGAAGATGTCGTGGCGGTTGCCGCAGTCGGGACACCGGAACGTGCTCATGTTCTCGACGATGCCGAGGACGTTCGTGTCGTGCTTGCCGAACATCCGAAGCCCCTTGTTGGCGTCGTCGAGGGCGACGTTCTGCGGGGTCGTGACGATGACCGCGCCCGTGAGCGGGAGCGTCTGGAGGATAGACAGTTGTGTGTCACCGGTGCCCGGCGGCAGGTCGAGGACGAGGTAGTCGAGACTGCCCCACTCCACGTCCTCAACGAGTTGCGTGAGCAGTTGGTGGACCATCGGGCCGCGCCAGATGACCGGGTCGTCGTCGCCGACGAGGAAGGCCATCGACATGAGCTTCATCCCGTACTTCTCTGGCGGGACGATGGTCTGGTCTTGGGTCGCCTGCGGCGCTTCCTCGGCGGCGACCATGCGCGGGACGTTCGGTCCGTAGATGTCGGCGTCGAACAGACCGACGCGCGCGCCGAGCTTCGAGAGGCCCGCCGCGAGGTTCACGGCGACCGTCGATTTCCCGACGCCGCCTTTCCCGGAGGCGACGGCGATGATGTTCTTCACGCCGGGGAGCACCTCCTCGTCGGGGTCGCGGTCGGTCGGAATCTTGGCGGTGAGGTCGGCCTCCAACCCGTCCTCGGCGAGGACCTCGCGGATTCGACGGCCGATGTCCGTCTCCGCCGGGGAGTACGGGGCACCGAGCGCGAGCGAGATGCGGGCGGTGTCGCCGTCCACCTCGACGGCGTTCACCAGTCCGAGCGAGACGATATCGTCTCCGAGGTCGGGGTCCTCGACCGACCGCAAGCGGTCGCGTACGTCGGCTTCGTCCATGTCCGTCACTCCGGCGGTGCGGCCGATAAGGGTTTTGTAAGGTCTCGTCGCGCGGTGACGGTCGCAGGTGGCGACCCGCATCGCCGCCCACACCGCCACCGACTTCGAGACCCCGAGAACGTAACGGGTTCCAGTTACTCCGTTCCGGTCATCGACAGCGAATTTATCAACGTACACTCCCAGGATTCGGTATATGGTGCTGGTGGACGACTTCGACCGCGAGGTAACTGGCGTTCGAATCTCTCTGACCGACCGGTGTAACTTCGACTGCGTCTACTGCCACAACGAGGGACTGGGCGACACCCGCGGGCCGATGGACGCCTCCGACGAGGAGATGAGCGCCGACGACGTGGTCCGCTTTCTCGAAGTCGTCGAGGAGTACGGCGTCGAGAAGGTGAAATTCACCGGCGGCGAGCCGATGCTCCGCGCGGACCTCGAAGAGATTATCCGGCGGACGCCGGACTCGATGGAGACCTCGCTTACCACCAACGGGACGTTCCTCGGCGACCGCGCAGAGGACCTCGTCGCGGCCGGCCTCGACCGCGTGAACGTCTCGCAGGACGCCCTCGACCCCGAGGCGTTCGCGCAAATCACGAAGTCCGGGGCGTACGACAAGGTGATGGAGGGCGTCAAGGCCGCGGTCGACGCCGGCCTCACGCCCGTGAAGCTCAACATGGTCGTGTTCACGAAGACCGCCGGCCACGTCGAGGAGATGGTCGAGTACGTCGCCGAAAACGAGGGGCTACAGCTCCAACTCATCCAGTACATGCCCGAACTGACGGGCCGCCCGGAGTGGAACATCGACATCGAGCGCGTCCACCGGTGGCTGGCCGACCTCGCCGACGAGGTGGAGGTCCGCGACATGCACCACCGCCGCCGCTACTACGTCGGCAAGGGCATGGTCGAAATCGTCGACCCCGTCGAGAACCCCGAGTTCTGCGCCAACTGCCACCGCGTGCGCGTGACGCACGAGGGATACCTGAAGGGCTGTCTCAACCGCAACGACGACCTGCGCCCGATGGGCGAGATGACCCGGGAGGACATCCGCGAGACGTTCGAGGCGGTCGTCGCCAACCGCGTCCCGTACTACGGCGAGTACCTCGTCCGCGACGGCGACGACGGCTGGACGATAAACGAGGAGTACATCGGCGCCTGAGCGTCGGTCGCCCCGACGCGCGAACTTTTCTCCTCCGACGACCTCTCGGGGCGCATGACTGTCACCGCCGAGCGAGTGGTCCTCGCGACGGACGGAAGCGCCGCCGCGGCGACCGCCGCGGCCCACGCGCTGTTTCTCGCCGGCGTCCTCGATGCGCCGCTCCACGTCGTCTCCGCGACCGGTGTGCCGTCCACCGCCGCGTCCGGGACGACTGAAACCGAGACCGCCGGGCCGTCCGCCAGCGCCGCCGTCGAAGCGGAGGAGGCCGTCGGCGCGGTCACGCGTCGGGCGCTCCTCGCGGGCGTCCGTCTGACCTCGGCAGTCGTCGGCGGGCCGGCCGCGGCCGCGGTCGAACGCGCCGTCGGCGACGGCGACCTGCTCGTCCTCGGTCGCCACGGCCGGTCCGGCCCCGGTCGGTTCCTCGTCGGGTCGGTCGCCGAGCGCGTCCTCGACGCGCCGCCGGTCCCGACGCTCGTGGTCCCGTCGGCGTCGCCTCGACCGACGTACCGACGGATTGCGCTCTTCGCCGACGACGTGCCCTCGGCGGAGCCGGCCGCAACGTTCGCTCGCCGCATCGCCGCGGCGACTCGCGGGGTTCTCGAACCGCTCGCGGTCATCGACGAGCGCGCCGTCGAGACGGCGTCGCCCGACACGCGCCGGACGCTCGAAACCGAGGCGAGAGGCCGCGTGAACGCCGTCGCTGCCGCGGCCGCGAGAGACGCCGTCGAGTCCGGTGGGACCGTCCGAACCGGCGTTCCCGCGGCCGAACTGCTGGCGCACGTCGAACGGACGGGAGCCGATGTGGTCGTCGTCGGCGTCGACGGGGCCGATGAGGCTCAGGGCGGCGGGGACCGCACCGCGAGAACCGTTGCCGGGCGAATCGTCCGCCACGTCGGGGTTCCGGCGCTCGTCGTTCCGAGCGCGGGCGACGGCGATACCATCGACTCGCCCGGGCGACGATAACTCGCTGAGACTGTTTCGGGAGCGCCGCGCCGGTTCGCGTGGCTCACTTTATGTGTCCGCTCCACGTCGGTTCACGTGTCCATGTGCGTTCGGTCGCTCGGCGTCAGAGGCGGACGTGCGACCGCGTTCGCTCGCCGCGTCTCACGAACGGAACTCTCATGAGCGAGAACCAACCCAATCCACGTATGTCCGCACTCACGAAACACCGCCCCTGGCTCGCCGCGATACTCGGCCTCATACTCACGGGGCTCGGGCATCTGTATCTGCGACGCTGGCGGCGGGCCGCTCTCTGGGTGCTTCTCACGTTCGCGGTGTCCGCGCTGTTCGTTCCGCCGGAGGCGTTCGACCCGCTGTCCGTCGGGGAGGCGATACCGCCGTCGGAGTTCGTCGCGGTCCTCTCGGAACTGGTGCCCATCCTCGCGGTGAGCTTCGTGAGCGTCCTCGACGCCTTCTTCCTCGGCCTGCGACAGGCCGCCGAAGCGCAGGCGCAGGCCGACCGCTCCGCCGCCGAAGACGCCGACACCGACGCCTCGGCGGCGACCGTCGCCGACCCCGATTCGGACACCGTCACGTGCCCCGAGTGCGGCCGTGAGGTCGACGCTGATCTCGGCTTCTGTCACTGGTGTACGACCCGCCTCGACGAACCGACCGACCGCTGAGACTGCCACCGCGGGGTCGAAAGAGCGCCCCCACGGAGGCCGAACCGACGCGACCGACCTTACCGCTCTTTCTCGACGAAGTCGACGACCGCCTGCGCCCCTTGGAAGCCGTCGGCGAGGCGGTCGACGAGTTCGCCGTCTTCGAACAGGAGGAGCGTCGGGACGCTCCGAATCGTGTACCGCTCCGCGACCGACATATCCGTCTGCGGGTTCAGCATCGCGACGACCACGTCGGTGGCTTTCGAGACGTTGCCGAGGACGGGTTCGATGCTCTGACACAGCGTACAGCCCTTCGTGTAGATGTCGAGGAGGACGCGGTCGTGTTCGGCCACGAGGGCGTCGAGCTCCTCGGCGGTGTCGATTCGCACGGGCTTCGTCGGCGCGGTCGCGGACTCTGTCGAACTCATTGGCGGGAATACGTAACCGCAGTTATTATGATTTTGGTGAGATTGTGTAACACGCCACAGTTCGGCGGCGAGCGGCGGTGACTCGGGCTGTCACGCGAGGTCCCTTTCGTGATGTTTAAGTAATGCCCCCGTCTCGTAACGGATGCAATCGATGTAGGGGAATGTCGTCCCCGAGTCCGGAAGGGCGAAACTAACACGACCGAAGTGTTGCGGTAGCCAAGCCTGGCCCAAGGCGCTGGGTTGCTAACTCAGTGGCGTCAAGCCCCCGGGGTTCGAATCCCCGCCGCAACGCTCACAACACGACTTCCAAAGTCATGAGTGCAGAAGAACCACAGGACGGCTCTCCGGAGGAGGAAGAGGACCTCCGTTACTTCATCCGAATTGGTCAGACCGACCTTGACGGAACGAAGACGGTAGAGCGCAGTCTGACGGACATGAAGGGTATCGGCAAGCGCACAGCGCGCATCATCGCCGACGCCGCGGAAGTGAACCGAACGGCGCTGTTCGGTAAGCTCCCCGAAGGCGAGATCGACTCCGTTGTCGATGTCGTCGAGAACTTCGAGGACCACGCCCCCGAGTGGATGGCAAACCGACGGAAGGACTTCTTCTCCGGTGAGACCGACCACATCACGGGCTCGGACCTCGAAGAGAAGCGGCGGCATGATATCAACCGCATGAAGATGATCAGCTCCTACAAGGGCGTTCGACACCAGCGCGGCCAGAAGGTTCGCGGCCAGCGGACGAAGTCCACTGGACGTACCGAAGGCACCATCGGTGTCAACGTCGAGGAGATCAAGGAGGCGCAGGCTGAAGAATGACGACGGGTAACAACACCAAGTTCTACGAGACCCCGAACCACCCGTTCCAGGGCGAGCGCATCGCGCAGGAATCGGACCTCCTCTCTCGGTACGGTCTCAAGAACAAGGAAGAACTCTGGCGCGCGCAGTCCGAACTGCGCAACCTCCGCCGCGAGGCGCGACGCCTCCTCGGCGAGGCCCAGGGTGACGTCGAAGAAGCCGAGTCGCTCGGTGCCGAGTTCATGGCGCGCATGCGCCGCTACGGCATCCTCTCTGCGGAGGACGACATCTCCCAGACGCTGCGTCTCGACGTGACCGACATCCTCGAACGTCGGTTCCAGACGGTCGCCTACCGCAAGGGGCTCGCACAGACGCCCCAGCAGGCCCGTCAGTTCATCGTCCACGGTCACGTGACCGTCGACGGTGCGCGGACGACCGTCCCCTCCCGCAAGGTCGAGGTCGACGAAGAGGACACCGTGGCGTTCGACGAGACGTCGAAGCTCGCGGACGAACTGCACCCTGAGCGCGCGGAGGCCCAAGAATGAGCGAATCCGAAACCGGTGACAAGTGGGGCATCGCCCACGTTCACGCATCGTTCAACAACACGCTCATCACGGTGACTGACATCACGGGCGCCGAGACGATCGTCAAGTCGTCCGGCGGTTCCGTCGTCAAGCAGAACCGTGACGAGGCATCTCCGTACGCGGCCATGCAGATGGCAGAGAGCGTCGCCGACCAGATCAAGGCGGCGGGCATCGCCGGTCTGCACGTCCGCGTTCGCGGTCCCGGTGGCAACGGTAACAAGAGCCCCGGACCCGGCGCACAGGCAACGATTCGCGCCCTCGCTCGCGCCGGTCTCGAAATCGGTCGCATCGAGGACGTGACGCCGATTCCGCACGACGGAACTCGCGCGCCGAAAAACAGCCGACTCTAACACACCATGGTAAACGACTTCCAGGTCGAGTTCATCGAACGCGAAGACCGACGCGCCCGTTTCGTCGCGCGCGGTCTGACCCCGGCGCTAGCCAACGGCATTCGCCGGGCGATGGTCGCCGACGTGCCGACGTTCTCCATCGACACCGTTCGGTTCGTGGAGAACACCTCGGTCATGTTCGACGAGATGATCGGGCTTCGTCTCGGTCTGGTTCCGTTGACCACGCCTCTCGACGACTTCGAGCCCGGTGACACCGTCACCGTCGCGCTCGAAGTCGACGGGCCGGCAACCGCCTACTCCGGGGACATCGAATCCGCGGACGACATGGTCGTCCCGGCGGACGAGAACATCCCCATTATCGAGCTGAAGGAGGGCCAGCGCCTCGAATTTGAGGCCGACGCCGTCCTCGGTTACGGAAAGGACCACGCCAAGAACCAAGGCGGGGTCGCCGTCGGCTACCGACACCTCCAGCGCGTGGAGGTCGTCGGCGACGCCGGCGAGTTCGATGAACAGGAGCCGAACATCCTCCGCGGCGTCATCGAAGAGGCCGCGGCGGAGCACGCCGAGGGGGACGCCGCAGACGGCGACCTCGTCGCGACGGAGACGTTCGGCAACGACCTGACGGAGCGGTACCCCGGTAAAGAGGTCGAAGTACACGACGTGCCCGGAGCGTTCGTCTTCAGTGTGGAGACGGACGGTTCGTTCGACGTCGACGAGCTCGTGACGCGCGCCGTCGCCTCCTTGGGCGACCGCGCGGCCGAACTCGAAGAGAAGGTCGCACTGTAAGAATGAACGCTGCCCCGTCTCAACACCGACGTTCGCCCGCCCCGCGAGGGGTCACTGCCACCGATAGCGTGGCGTGTGACTCCCTCACGACGGCGGGTCGGACCGAAGGTGTTTTTACGGGGCATGAAGTACAGCGGAATGCTTGCAGGGATAGCCAAGTCTGGCCAACGGCGCAGCGTTCAGGGCGCTGTCTCATAGGAGTCCGCAGGTTCAAATCCTGCTCCCTGCACTCCGCTTTCTCTCTGGAGGTAGACAATGAGTAAGACGAACCCGAGACTCAACAGTCTCATCGCCGAGCTGAAGGCGGTCTCGCGTGAGTCCGGTGCCAACGTCTGGCAGGATGTCGCGGACCGTCTCGAAAAGCCACGGCGCACCCACGCGGAAGTCAACCTTGGTCGTATCGAACGATACGCTCAGGAAGACGAGACCGTCGTCGTGCCCGGCAAGGTGCTGGGTAGCGGTGTGCTGCAGAAGAACGTCACAGTCGCGGCCGTGGACTTCTCGTCCACCGCTCGAAAGAAGATCGAGCAGGTCGGCGACACCGTGACGCTAGAACAACTCGCTGAACAGAACCCCGACGGGTCCAACGTACGGGTGATCCGATGAGCCTCGCAGAATTCGACGCAGACGTCGTTGTCGACGCTCGAAACTGCATCGTCGGCCGCGTCGCCTCGGAGGTCGCACAGCGCGCCCTCGCGGGCGATACGGTCGCCGTCGTCAACGCGGAAGACGCCGTCATCACGGGCTCGGAAGAGGACGTGATGGCCAAGTACAGAAAGCGCGTCGAAGTCGGTTCGGACCAGGGTCCGTACTACCCGAAGCGTCCCGACCGCATCTTCAAGCGTGCCATCCGCGGCATGCTTCCGTACAAGAAGCCCCGCGGCCGCGAGGCGCTCTCGAACGTCCGCGTCTACGTCGGCAATCCGTACGACGAAGACGGCGAGATGCTCGAAGACACCTCGCTGGACCGCCTTTCGAACATCAAGTTCATCTCGCTCGGAGAGGTCTCCGAGAAGCTGGGTGCTAACGTCACATGGTAACGAACACGTCCGGTAAGAAGAAGACCGCAATCGCCCGCGCCACCGTGCGCGAGGGCGAGGGTCGAGTCCGAATCAACTCCCAGCCGGTCGAGCTGGTCGAGCCGGAGATGGCCCGCCTCAAGATGCTGGAGCCGTTCCGCATCGCAGGCGAGGACCTCCGCTCGCAGGTCGACATCGACGTGCGCGTCAACGGCGGCGGCGTGGCCGGTCAGGCCGACGCAGTCCGCACCGCGCTCGCTCGTGGGCTGGTGCAGCACCTGAACGACGCGGAGCTTCGCGACGCGTACATGGAGTTCGACCGCTCGCTTCTGGTCAACGACGTTCGCCAGTCCGAACCCAAGAAGTGGGGCGGACCGGGCGCGCGCGCTCGTTACCAGAAGTCCTACCGCTGAGGTGATCTAACCATGATGATTCCCGTCCGGTGTTTCACCTGCGGCACAGTGATCGGCGAACACTGGGACGAGTTCAAAGCCCGTGCTCGCGAGGGAGACGAGGACCCCGCTGATGTCCTCGACGACCTCGGGGTCACGCGTGCCTGCTGCCGGCGGATGATGGTGTCGCACAAGGACCTCGTGGACGTCGTATCCCCCTACCAATGATGCAACGGTACAACCGATACGAGAAGGCACGCATCCTCGGCGCGCGAGCGCTGCAGGTCTCCTACGGGGCACCGGTTCTCGTCGATTCGGAACAGACAGAACCGATATTAATCGCTGCCGAGGAGTACGACGCAGGTGTACTTCCGTTCACCGTCAAACGAGAGGGTAAGTGACAACATGACACGAATCACATCCGTAGCTCTGCGCCGCGTGCTCGACTCCCGTGGGAACCCGACTGTCGAAGCCGACGTGCTCACCGAATCCGGTGGGTTCGGTCGCGCTGCGGCCCCCAGCGGGGCGTCCACCGGCGAGTACGAGGCAATCGAACTGCCGCCGACCGAAGCAATCGCCGCCGCGCGGCGACACGCGGTTCCCCGACTCGTGGACGAGGTCCACGCGGGCAACCAGCGCGAGGTCGACGCGACGCTCCGCGCCGCCGACGGCTCCGAGAACTTCTCGGAAATCGGCGCGAACAGCGCGGTCGCCATCTCGATGGCGGCGGCCAAGGCCGGTGCCGACGTGCTCGGTGCGCCCCTGTACCAGCACCTCGGCGGCGCGTTCCGCGGCGACAACTTCCCGACGCCGCTCGGGAACGTCATCGGTGGCGGTGAACACGCCAAGGAAGCGACGAACATCCAGGAGTTCCTCGCCGCGCCGGTCGGCGCGCCGAGCGTCTCCGAAGCCGTCTTCGCCAACGCGAAGGTCCACGCCCGCGCGTCCGAGATTCTCGACGAGCGCGACGTGCCCGCCGCGAAGGGCGACGAGGGTGCGTGGGCGCCGCCGGTGTCGGACGCCGACGCGTTCGAAATCATGGGCGAAGCGGTCTCCGACGTCGAGGACGAACTCGGCTTCGAGATCGGCTTCGGTCTCGACATCGCGGCCTCGGAGATGTTCGAAGACGGCGTCTACCACTACGGTGACGAGACGAAGACGACCGACGAGCAGATCGACTACGTCGCCGAGATGGTCGACGAGTACGACCTCGTCTACGTCGAAGACCCCCTCGACGAGAACGACTACGAGGGCTTCGCGGAACTCACAGAGCGCGTGGGCGACCGCACGCTCATCTGCGGTGACGACCTGTTCGTCACCAACGTCGACCGTCTGCAGGACGGCATCGACGTGGGCGCCGCGAACTCCATCCTCATCAAGCCGAACCAGATCGGGACGCTGACCGACGCGTTCGACGCCGTCGAACTGGCCTCCCGAAACGGGATGGACGCCGTCATCTCTCACCGCTCCGGTGAGACGGAAGACGCGACCATCGCACACCTCGCCGTCGCAACCGACGCGCCGTTCATCAAGACTGGCACGGTGCAGGGCGAGCGAACCGCCAAACTGAACGAACTCATCCGCATCGCGGACGACGCAGTATGAGCGACAACGAAAACGACGCGGTGGAGGTCGCCGACGAGGAACCCGAGACGGAGACCGAAGCGGTCGCCGAGACGGAACCCGCCGAGGCCGCCACCGAAGACGAGACAGCAGAGACCGCCGAGGCGGCCGACGACGCCGCCGAGGCCGAAGAAGAAGCAGAGCCGGAACCGGCCTTCGACGAGGACGTCATGCCCGACGAAGACGCCGACCTGCTCATCCCGGTCGAGGACTACCTGGCCGCCGGTGTCCACATCGGTACCCAGCAGAAGACCAAGGACATGGTCCGGTTCATCCACCGTGTCCGCGACGACGGGCTCTACGTGCTCGACGTCAGCCAGACGGACTCGCGAATCCGCACCGCCGCGGACTTCCTCGCGAACTACAGTCCGGAGCAGATTCTGGTCACGTCCTCCCGCCAGTACGGTCGCTTCCCGGCCGAGAAGTTCGCCGACGCCGTCGGCGCTCGCGCCCGCACGGGCCGCTTCATCCCGGGAACCCTGACGAACCCGGACTACGCCGGCTACATCGAACCCGACGTGGTCGTCGTCACCGACCCCATCGGTGACGCGCAGGCCGTCAAGGAGGCCATCACGGTCGGCATCCCGGTCATCGCGATGTGCGACTCCAACAACCAGACGTCGAACGTCGACCTCGTCGTCCCGACGAACAACAAGGGTCGGCGCGCGCTGTCGGTCGTCTACTGGCTGCTGGCCAACGAGACGCTCGACCGCCGCGGCTCCGACACCGTCTACGCCCTCGAAGACTTCGAGGCCGAACTGTAGTTCGGGACGACCTTTCGATTCGACTTTTCTGACGCCCGCCCGGTGAGCGGCGGCGCTCTCTTTCGGGTCAGCCGCGGTTGCGAAACGCCGACCGCGCGTCGATTCGCCGCCGCGCGAGAGCCGTGTCAGCCGCGCCCGCCACAAACGGTTTTGTGCGTCGTTCCCATAGCTAGGCACATGAGCAAACTCCTCCACCAGCTCACCGTGGGCGAACTCGCCGACCGACTGGACGCGGGCGACTCGTTCACCGTGATCGACACGCGGCCGCCGGAGAGCTTCGAGTCGTGGCACATCGAGGGCGCGGTCAACGTCCCCTTCCACCCCGTCGACGGGCTCGGCGGCGACTGGGACTGGGACCGCGTCGGCGACCTCGCCGCGGAGGGGCCGGTCGTCGCTATCTGCGGGAAAGGACTGTCCTCGACGTCGTTCGGCTTTGAACTCGCGGCGCGCGACTACGACGACGTGGAGGTCGTCAAAGGCGGCATGGAAGACTGGAGCAAACTGTACGAGGTGGTCGAACTCGACACCGGCGACGACGACCTGTTCGTCGCGCAGGTCCAGCGCCGCGCGAAGGGCTGTCTCGGCTACGTCGTCGGCTCGCGGTCGGCCCGCGAGGCGGTCGTCGTGGACGCGACCCGTCAGACCCACGAGTTCGAACTCGTCGCCGCCGACGCGGGGCTGACGATCACTGGTGTGCTCGACACACACATCCACGCCGACCACGTCTCGGGGGGACGCGCGCTCGCCGACCGACTCGGCGTGCCGTACTACCTCGGGTCGGAGGCAACCGACCGCGACGTGGCCTACGAGTTCACCGCGCTGGACGACGGCGAGACGCTGGCCGTCGGCGACTACGAGGTCGAGGCGATTCACGCGCCGGGGCACACCTCGGACATGACGAACTACCTCGTCGACGGGCGGTTCCTCTGCACCGGTGACACGCTGTTCGTCGAGTCGGTCGGCCGGACGGAACTCCAGTTCGGCGATGCGGACGCGTCGACGGGCGCGGAACTCCTCTACGAGACGCTCCACGACACGCTGTTGTCGCTTCCCGACGAGACGCGCGTCCTCCCCGGCCACGTCTCCGTCGGGGCGGACGGGCGCTACGGGGTCGCCGCGCCGGGCGAACTCGTGAGCGCGACGCTCGGCGACCTGCGTTCGGAACTCGACCTCCTGTCGATGGACGAGGCGGCGTTCGTCTCTCGCGTCTCCGAGGACACGCCGGAAAAGCCGGCGAACTACGAGCGCGTCATCGACATCAACACCGGCCGCGCCGCGGTCGGCGACGAGGAGGAGGCGACCGAACTCGAACTCGGCCCGAACAACTGCGCCGCCTGAGCCCGTCGTCCGGATTCAATCGGCGGTTCAGGGGAGTTCCACCGCACCCAACCGACCGTCGAACAGGTCGTGGTCGAACCACGCCATGCGGCGGTCGCTGTAGCGAATCTCGGGGCCGAGCGACAGCGAGTTCCGTGCCCGGTCGAGGTCGGTGACGCCGACGAGGAACGCGCACGGCCCCTCGCCGACCGCCTCGATGCGTTCCCCGAGCGCGCCGTCGCCGGGTTCGCACAGGGCGAGCGGCGTGCCGGGAAGCGTGGCGAACGCCGAGAACGGGCCGTTGATATCGACCGGCGAGGGGTAGCGGTGTCGCCGGGCGAACAGCGCCGCGGTCGCCTCGCGGTCGGCGGTTGCGACGACGACAGTGCGGAGTCCGCGGACGGCGGCGTTTCGCACAGCGGTCGGAACGCGGTAGCCCCGCGGGGTGCGGTCGCGGATGAAAAAGGGGAGTCGCTGGTCTGTGCCCTCGAAGCACATGTCCCACTCGACGAGGCGGCCGTCCGGGCGGGCGCGGGAGGCCTCGTGCGGGCCGTCGACTGGAAGACCGGCGTCGATGGCGGCCTTGGCGCTGGCGGCGGCGTCGTCGGTCTCCAGACACCACGCCGCGGGGCCGGCGTCGGTCGCGAGGTGGTCGGGCCAGAAGCCGGCGTCCTCGGCGTCGGTCCCGAGCGTCGGCGCGATGAGTTCGAGGTACGACCCGTCGGGGAACGGAACGACGGCCATGTGGGTCGTTCCGGTCCCGTGTTCGCCGCCGTAGGTCGGCGTGAGACCGACCTCGTTCGCGGCCGCCCGGAGTTCGTACAGCTCGGTACCACCGAACGCGACGTGGTCGATGGTTCGGTCCATACGCCCCCCACGTCTGACTCGATATAGTGTCTAGGGTCGTCGTGTCTGCGAATCGGCGGGTTCGAACACCCCGACCGAAGCGTTTTGCGTCCGGACCGCCACGATACGGTATGAACCTCTTTCGGAGCGTCAGAGCGGTCGCGGACGCTTCGGCGACCGGCTCCGGCACCATCGACTGGGACGCCGTCACCGAGGCCGCGAAGTCAGCGACCGAGCCCGGGTCGCTCGACCTCACGGACGCCGAGCGCGCGGGCTACGCGGCCGACGTTCGCGACGCGCGCGACCGACTGTCGGCCGTCGCCGAGGTCGAGTTCGACGTGCCCGAGGTCGTCGAAGTCCAGAACCGACACCACTGGATAGACGCGAACGTGGCGACGTTCCGCCGGGTGATGGCCCCGTTCGAAGAACACGGTCCCGCGGTCCTCCCCGGCGTCACGCGCGCGGTCAACACCGGGTCGTTCGCCTTCGTCCTCTCGTTTCTCGGCAACAACGTCCTCGGGCAGTACGACCCGCTCCTCCTCGCCGAGGGCGACGACGACCACGGCCTGTACTTCGTCCACCCGAACATCCGCCGGGTCGCCGACAGCCTCGACGTGGACTACCCGCGGTTCCGCCGTTGGATCGCCTTCCACGAGGTGGCGCACGCCGCGGAGTTCGGCGCGGCCCCGTGGCTCTCGACGCACCTCGAATCGCGGATGCAACGCGGCGTCGACGCCCTCGTCGACGGCGACATCGACCGCGACGCGTTCCGCGAACTCGACACGGCGATGACCGCCGTCGAGGGCTACGCGGAACTGCTGATGGACCGAGCGTTCGACGACGACTACGAGGACCTCCGCCGGAAACTCGACGAGCGTCGGCAGGGCGGCGGCCCGGTCGCCAAACTCGCGCGGCGACTCCTCGGCCTCGGACTCAAGCGCCGGCAGTACGAACGCGGCGCTCGCTTCTTCGAGCACGTCGCCGACGAGCGCGGCGTCGCCGCCGCGTCGCGGGTGTGGGACCATCCGGAGAACTTACCGACCGACGCGGAACTGGACGCCCCCGAGCGATGGCTCGCTCGGGTGTCGCCCTGAGTCCCCCTACCGGCGGTTCACGGCGGTGAACTCGCGCGCCCACCGGCTCATGTACCACGTGAGGAGGCCGCCGATGACCAGTCCGGCGAGGAGCGCGATTGCGCCCTGAACGAGCGTCGCGCCCGCCTGCGCGGCGACGAGCGCGGCCGACACGCCGACCAGCAGGGTGAAGCCGATTTTGAGCCGGTTGTTGGCGAGCCGCGTCTCGTCGTCGCTCATGCTCGACCCGACCATCGTCCCTCCGAAGTCCCGCAGTGGGGCGGTCGTCGCGCCCGCCCGCGGAGCCTATCGTCCATGCGTGGCTAATGGGAGTGCGAGGGTTTGAAACCGATGACTCCTACTGGAAGCCGCGGTCGATGCCGTCGGACTCGATGAGGTCGTCGAGGTCCGATGAGAGCAACTCGTCGGCGTCCGCGAACTCATCGGAGAGGTCGTCGAGGCGGTCGGGCCGGGCGTCGAACTCGTAGTCCATCGGGCCGAACGCCGGGCTTTCGAGCGCCTCCATCACGTCGGTGAAGAAGTCGTCGGCGGTGGTCGGCGCGTCGGCGTGGACCTTCACGGTCTCTTCGAGTCGCCGCGCCATCGACTCGGCCTGCGACTCGTCTTCGGGCGGTCGCTGGACGGCGAACCGGCCGGCGTCGCCCTCGCCGCCGTCGCGCCGGCGCGGGAACAGCGGGTCGAGGTCGTCGTCGACGCGGCGGGCGACGCGAGCGCCGACGCCGCGGACCTCGTAGGGGTTCTTCGCGTACGTCTTCAGTTGGTAGACGCCGGCGTCGGGGTGGGCGAGAAAGAGGTCTTCGCCGAGGCTTCGGCGGCGACTCCCCGCGACGGCCCGCCACCCGTCGGGGTCGCGGTTGCGGTCGTCGTCGACGACCTCCGAGAGGATGTCCTGCCAATCTCTGACGCGCATGGGAGTGCGTACCGCGCGAGAGAGAAAGAGCGTGACGGTCGGGGGATTCACACACGCGACCTGCCGAACTGCCCGCGCCCACCGACGGCTATTTGCCCGCGCCTCACCCACGCTTTCGACGTGAACCTTCGCGGTCCGCTCGTCGAGGTCGGCGAGCCGCGCGACGTCGAAACGAAGCACGGCGAGCGCTCGCTGGCGGAGGTGACGCTCCGCCCCGAGCGCGGGACCGGAGAGCCGGTGACCGTCACCCTCTGGGGGAAGTGGACCCACGCCGCCGAACACGCCGAACCGGGCATGGACCTCCTCGTCACCGACGCCGAGGAGTCCGAGTACCGCGGCGAGACGACGTATTCGACCGGCTCGGAGTCGTTCGTCGTCGTCGAGCCCGACTTCCTCGTGGACGTGACTGACGTCCGCTCGTGGGTGCAGTGCTCGCGGATGTACTACCTGAACAAGCTCTCGGGCATCCCGCTGAACTACCCGGTTGTGAAAGGGACCATCGTCCACGACGTGTTCGGCGACCTCCTCCGCGGCCGCGACCTCGACTCGTCCATCGACGAGCGCATCGACGAGCGCGGCCTCGAACTCGGCCTGCTCGGCCGCGAGGTCGACGAGGTCGCGGACGAGGTGCGCCGCAACGCCGCCGCCATCGAGGGCTGGCTCTCGCAGGGCGTCCTCACCGACGAGGACGAGTGGCGCTCGGAGTACACCCTCATCTCGCCGACGTTCGGCATCAAGGGCCGCGCCGACGCCCTCCGCCGGGGGTCGCCCGTCGAACTCAAGACCGGTAAGAACCTCAACCGCGACCCGCGGTTTCAGGACAAGATTCAGGCCGCCTCCTACGCGCTCATCCTCGAAGAGCGGGGCGTCCCGGTCGACACGGGGACGCTCCTCTACACGAAGAACACGACGCTCGACCGCACCGAGGAGTCGGGCGACCTCTCGCCGGCGAAGGACTTCTCCATCGGTCGCGGCCTCCTCGAATTCGTCGTCCGCACCCGCAACGAAATCGCGGCGATGGAACACGACATGTCGGTGCCGACCGGCTACGAGGTGAACTCGAAGTGCGAGTACTGCTTCGAGAAGGACACCTGCATGGTCGTCTCCGGCAGGCTCGGACAGGAGTCGAAAGCCGGCGCAATCGGGACTCCGGTTCCCGATGACGAACGCGACTACTTCGACCGCTTCTACCGCGCGGTCGAGGAGGAGCGCCGGGCGGTCCACAACGAGTACCGCAAACTCTGGGACCAGAGCGCCGAGGAGCGCGCCGACGACGACCGGGCGCTCATCGGCCTCGAACCACTCGGCCGGACCGAGCGCCCCGACGGCACGTGGGAACTCCGGGCGGAGCAGACCGACGACGCGGTGTCGAAACTCCGCGCGGGCGACGTGGCGCTCGCCAGCGACGGCCACCCCGTCGAGGGGCACGCCGAACTCGCGCGCATCGTCGAACTCGGCGACGAAATCGTCGTCACGACCGACGAGCCCGTCCCGCTCCGACGCCTCGACGTCTACCCCTCCGAACTCACCGTCGACCGCCTGCTCACCGCCCTCCACGACGCGGTGCTCAAGGGCTCGCCCGAGCGCAAGGACGCCCTGTTCGGCCGCCGCGACCCCGAGTTTGCGGACCGCTCTGCGGGTCGCACGTTCATCGACAACAACGACGCGCAGGACGACGCGGTGCGCCTCGCGGTCGACGCCGACGACCTCGCGCTCATCCACGGGCCGCCGGGGACGGGCAAGACCTACACCATCGCCCGGACCATCCGCGCGCTCGTCGAGGACGGCAACCGCGTCTTGCTCTCGGCCTTCACGAACCGCGCGGTCGACAACGCGCTCGAAGCCCTGCGCGACCAAGGCTTCGAGGACATTGTTCGCGTCGGCACCGAATCGGGCGTCCGCGAGGACATGCAGGACGTGCGCCTCTCGCGGAGCGGCGACCCGAACGCGCTCGCCGCCGCCCTCCGCGACGCGCCGGTCGTCGCCGCGACCACCGCCTCCTGCGGGTCGCGCGTGATGCGCGAGCAGTCGTTCGACGCGGCGCTCGTCGACGAGGCGTCGCAGATAACCGAACCGGGGACGCTCGCCGCCGTCAACCTCGCCGACCGGTTCGTCCTCGTCGGCGACCACAAACAGCTTCCGCCGGTCGTCCGCGCCGAAAACGACCTCCAGACATCGCTGTTCCAGCGGCTCATCGAGACCTACCCCGACGCCTCGGTCATGCTCGACCGCCAGTACCGAATGTCCCAGCGGATTCAGGCGTTCGCCTCCAAGGAGTTCTACGACGGCGCGCTCCGCCCGGCCACGGGGGCCGTCGCGGCTCAGCACCTCCGCGACCTCGGCGTCGACACCGCGGACCTC
Organism: Haloferax sp. S2CR25; assembly: GCF_031624535.1. Classification (NCBI taxonomy): domain Archaea; kingdom Methanobacteriati; phylum Methanobacteriota; class Halobacteria; order Halobacteriales; family Haloferacaceae; genus Haloferax; species Haloferax sp. S2CR25. The sequence goes on along the minus strand of NZ_JAMQOO010000002.1, from coordinate 457,813 downwards.
CCCGCCGAACTCGCGGACCAAGTCTCCTTCGTCGACCCCGACGGCCGTCGCGTCGGCAACACGAACCCCGTCGAGGCTGACCGCGTGGCCGAGGTCGTCGCCGCCTACGAGGCCGCCGGCGTCGACACCGACGACATCGGCGTCATCGCCCCGTTCCGGGCGCAGGTCGCCGAAATCTCCCGCCGAACCGACGCCACCGTCGACACGGTCGACCGGTTCCAGGGCTCCTCGAAGGAGGTCATCGTCGTCTCCTTCGTCGCCACCGGCGAGTTGGACGGCCCGCTGTTCGAGGACCACCGCCGCATCAACGTCGCCCTCACGCGGGCGAAGAAGGCGCTGTGTCTCGTCGGCGACGCCGACGCGCTCGAATCCGACCCGTTCTACGACCGGATGCTCGCGTGGGCGCGGCGGTAAGGGCGTCTCGGCGGCCAATCGACTCTCAGTTCACGTCGATATCGAGGTCCGCCTCGTCGTCGTCGATTTCCGCTTTGACGCGCTCGTGGAACTCCCTGAGCGCCGCGCTCTCGTCTTCGGCGAGGACCACGTCGCTCGCCGTCAGCGTGGCGAGGCCGAACGCCCGCGGCGTCGGCGACGAGACCTGGTGGCCGACCACGTCCACGTCGCCCGCCCGAATCGCCGCAACCGCGTCCTCGATGGCGTCGAGGTTCAGTTTGTCTTCGAGAATCTCGCGGTAGGTCTCTTCTATCACCGCGAACTCGTCGAGGTCCTGTGCGAACGACAGCAGCATCTCCGAGGAGACCTGCTGTTGGGCGGCCGACTTCTCGTAGCCCTTGTAGCGCTTGAGAATCATGAGCGAGCGCGTCGCGTTGATGCGGAAGTAGCGCTTCAGGAGGTCGGTCCCGTCGAGGGCGGCCCGCAGGTCGTCCTCGACTTCCTCGGGGTTGAGGTCGCGGAGGACGCCCGCGAGGTCGACCTTGCGGTTGAGCGGCATCGACAGCGAAAAGCCGTTGTCGGCGACGGCGACCTGCACGTTCGCGTTCGTCCGGCGGGCCGCGTGGTACGCGAGGAGCCGCGAGAGCCCGTCGTTGAACCGCCGGCCGTAGGTGCAATGCACGTAGAAATGCCGGCGGTAGGCCTCGCGGTCGAGTTCGGTCTCGACGACGAGTCTGTCGGGCGTCGCCACGCTCTCGGGGCCGGCGTATCTGACCTGCTCGTCGAACATCCGCGTGACGGCGCGGACGCTGTTCTCGTCGAGCGGGAACTCCCGGAGCCACGACCTGACGGCGGGCGCGCCGCCGGCGTCGAGTCGGTCCACGAGGTCTGCCTGAAATGCCGCGAGTTCGCGGCCGAGGTCGTACGAAAGCGGCAGGCGCTCGGAGAACCACGAGGGGACCGTCGGGCGCTGGGCGGTGCGGTCGACGTACACCTTCGACCCGCGGCGGTAGCGGTACGCGAAGTGGTCGCCGCCGAGGACGAACACGTCGCCTTTCTCCAGCGTGTCGAGGTAGCCCTCGTCGAGCGTGCCGACCCACTGGTCGGCCCCGCGGACCAGCACGTCACAGGTGAAGGAATCGGGAATCGTGCCGATGTTGGTCATGTAGATGACGCGGGCCATCCGACCGCGTTTGCCGATGAGCGGCTCGCCGACGGGGTACTCCTCGTAGTGGTGTTCGCCGTCCGGCGGGTCGTTGGTGTCGCGCCAGATTTTCGCGTAGACGTTCTTGTCTTCGAGGCCGTCGTAGTCGGCGGTGAGATAGCGAAAGAGGCGCTCGAAGTCGTCGTCCGAGAAGTTCCGATAGGGGTAGGCCCGCCGGAGCGTCTCGCGGAGTTCCGACTCGGGGCGAATCGCGTTGATGGCCATGCCGTACACCTGCTGGGCGGCCACGTCGAAGGCGTTCTCGGGGATGAACACCCGGTCGACGAACCCTGACTCGGCCTTCGAGAGCATCACCGCGCACTCGACGAGTTCGTCCCTGTCGAGGGCGATGACGCGGCCTTCGACCGTCTGGCCGAGCTGGTGGCCCGCGCGGCCGACCCGCTGGAGGAGCGCGGCGACGGATTTGGGAGAGCCGACCTGCACCACGAGGTCGATGTGGGGCATGTCGATGCCGAGTTCGAGGCTCGTGGAGGTGGTGACGACGCGAAGCTCGCCGGCCTTCAGCTTCGACTCGATCTCCTGTCTGCGCTCTTTCGAGAGGCTCCCGTGGTGGCAGCCCGAGTTCGACTCGTCGATGTCGTCGAACTCCTCGCGGAGGTTGTGGAGGACGCGCTCCGCGCCAGACCGGGTGTTGGTGAACACGAGCGTGTTCGTGTGCGAGGCGACGAGGTCGTGCAGGCGGTCGTAAAACCGGCTCTGGACCTCGCTTCGGGGCGTCCGAATCAGGTCGTCGGTCGGGCACTCCAGTCGGACGTCGAAGTCGCGGACGAACCGCGTGTCCACGAGTTCGTAGTCGCGGGGGTCGCCGCCCTCGCAACCGACGAGGAACTCCGCGACCGTGTCGAGCGGTTCGACGGTGGCCGAACAGCCGATGCGCGTCGGCGACGACTCGGCGAGGTCCTCCAGTCGCTCCAGCGACACCGACAGGTGCGTGCCGCGTTTGTTCTCCGCGAGGCTGTGAATCTCGTCGACGACGACGTACTCGACGGTTCGGAGCTTCTCTTTGAACTTCGGCGAGTTGAGCAGAATCGCCAGCGTCTCGGGCGTCGTGTTGAGGATGTGCGGCGTCTCAGACAGCATCTTCTGGCGGTCCGCCGAGGAGGTGTCGCCGTGGCGGATGGCGTGTCTGATGTCAACCGTCTCGCCGCGGCCCTCGGCGATGTCGGCGATGCCCGAAAGCGGCTCGGTCAGGTTCCGGTGGATGTCGTTCGCGAGCGACTTCAGCGGCGAGACGTAGAGGCAGTACACCGAGTTGTCGAGGCCGTCGGGCGACCCCCGGTCGCGGCGGAACAGCTCGTTGATGATGGCCGTGAAGGAGGCGAGGGTCTTTCCCGACCCCGTCGGCGCGCAGATGAGGGCGTTGTCGCCGTCGTGGATGTGCGGGATGGCTCCGCGCTGCGGCGGGGTGAAAAAGCCGCCGTTGCCGGGGACGAACTCCCCGAACCGGTCGACCCACCACGCTTGGACGGCGGGCTCCAGCAGGTCGAGGACGTCCTCGTCGGCGACGGACACCGACTCGGGGTCGAACTCGTAGTCGCCGCCTCTCGACGCGAGAAGCGAGCGGCCGCGCCGGGTCATTACCTCGGGGTTAGCCCGCGCGGGTATGAGGGTTGTGCCTGTCCCCGCGGACGACCGACCCGGCGAGCACAAGGACTAACGCCGCCGCCGTGGTAGCTCTGCGCATGCGCGTCACGTTCCTCGGCACCGGCAGCGCGATGCCCGTCACCGGCCGCGCCCAGACCGGACTCCTCCTCGAATCGGACGGCAACGCCCTCCTCGTGGACTGCGGGTCGGGCGTCCTCGCCCGCCTCGCCGAGACGGAAGTCGGCTACGAGGGCGTCTCGTCGGTCCTCCTCACGCACCACCACCTCGACCACGTGTCGGACCTCATGGCGCTCGTGAAAGCCCGGTGGCTCGCCGGCGCTGACAGCCTCGAAATCGTCGGGCCGGAGGGGACGGAAGCCCTCGTCGAGGGGCTGTTCGACGTCCACGACTACCTGCGGGGCCGCCTCGACGTGCAGATTCGGGAGGTCGGCCCGACCGAGTTCGGCGTCGCCGGCTTCGACGTGATGGGGTTCGAAGTCCGCCACTCGATGCCGACGCTCGCCTACCGCTTCAGCAACGAGCGGGGCGAGGCCGATTTCGTCTTCTCCGGAGACACCGAGGCGTTCTCCGCCCTCGGCGACTTCGCCGACGGCGCGAGCGTCCTCGCGCACGACTGCTCGTTCCCGGACGACGTGGACGTGTCGAACCACCCGACGCCGTCGCAGGTGGGCGAGGCGCTCGCCGGTCGGGACATCGATTCGGTCTTCCTGACGCATCTCTACCCCCACGCCGACCGCGTCACCGACGACCTCCGGGCGGGCGTGAGCGAGCGCTTCGACGGCGAGGTCCGAGTCGCAGAAGACGGATTGGTCGTCGAACTCTGAGTCGCGTTCGACGCCGGCTACGCGCTACTCCCCGCGGATGACGGTCCCCGGCGACTCGCCGGCGACGAACGCCGACAGCCCCTCGGGGCCGAACACGTGCGCCGGCGCGCCGAGCGCGAGCAGTTTTCTGACCTTCGCGGCCATGCCGCCGGTCACGTCGGTCGAGTCCGACCCGCCGAGCGCGTCGGCCGCGTCCGCGAACGCCGTAATCTCGGGAATCACGTCGCCGTCGGCGTCGAGGACGCCGGGGACGGTCGAACAGAGCCCGACGCGGTCCGCGCCGAGACCGGACGCGAGCGACACCACGAGGTCGTCGCCGCTGACGATGGTCGCGCCCTTCCCCGCGTGCGCGATGACGTCCCCGTGGAGGACCGGGACGAAGCCCTCGTCGAGCATCGTTTCGGTCGCCGCGAGAGGAAGCGACAGCGAGCCGTCGGCCTCGCGCGCGCCGGCCGAAAGCGGGTGGACCGGCAGGGCCGCGACGCCGCGGTCCGCGAGGGCGTCGAGGACGGCGTCGTTGAGGCGCTTCATCGCGTCGTGGATGGCGCGGACGCCGCGGGCGTCGCGGCTCCCGGAGTCCGAGGAGACGCCGTGTTCGGCGGCGTGGTGGTGGCCGAAGCTCCCGCCGCCGTGGACGACGACGACGCGGCCCGACTCGGCGAGGGTCGAAACCGCGTCCGCCGCGGCCGCCAGCCCCGCCTCGTCCACGGTCTCCGGTTCGTCCTTGTCGGTGACGACGCTCCCGCCGAGTTTGAGGACGACGAGACTCACGCCGAGTCCCCCCGGTCGGGTTCGGAGTCGCCCTCGGCGTCAACCTCGGCCCCGGGCGGCACCTCGACTCTGACGCCCTCGGTGGCGAGTTCGGCGCGGAAGGCGTCCTCGCAGCCGGGGGTGAATCGGAGCGCGGTCTGGGTCTCGGGCGTCGGGTCGAGCGAGACGATACAGCCGCCGCCGCCCGCGCCGGTCAGTTTCGCGCCGTACGCGCCGGCCTCGCGGGCGGCCCACACCATCGAGTCGAGCGAGCGCGAGGAGACGCCGAGAGCTTCGAGCAGGCCGTGGTTGAAGTTCATGAAGCGGCCGAGTTCGGAGAGGAGTTCCTCGGAGGGTTCGTCGGCGTCGGGGTCCGCCTCGGCCAGCAGTTCCTCGCCCCGGCGGACGACGTCGCCGACGGTCGAGACGGTGTCGGCGGCGAAGTCGTACTCCTCGCGGAGCGCGCGGACGCCGGAGACGAGCGCGCCGGTGTCGCCCGCGCCGCCGTCGAAGCCGATGACGAACGGGAGCGGCGGCGCGTCGATGGTCCGGCAGTCGTCGCCCTCGACGCGGACGGCCCCGCCCATCGCCGAACAGAAGGTATCGGCGCGGGACGCCTGTCCGTCTTGGACCTCGTGTTCGGCGCGGTAGGCGCGTTCCGCGATTTCGCGCGGCGCGAGTTCGACGCCGAGTTCGCGGGTCGCGGCGTCGATGCCGGCGACGACGACCGCCGCGGAGGAGCCGAGGCCGGCCCCGAGCGGGATGTCGCTTTCGACGGTGATGTCGAAGCCGGCGTCGGGCGCGTCGGCGGCGTCGCGGGCCTCGTCGACCGCGGCGTCGATGTAGCCCATCGCGGCCTCCACGAGCGGTGCCGGAACGTCCACGTCGGGCCGGTCGCCGGTCGAGCCGCGGTACTCGACGGTGAAGCCGTTGAGACTCAGGTCCTCGGCGCGGACGCGGACGTGGTCGTCCTCGCGGGCGGAGACGGTGACGGTCGCCCGGCGCTCGACCGCGCAGGGGACCGCCGGTTCGCCGTAGACGACTGCGTGCTCCCCGAACAGGTACACCTTGCCGGGAGCGCTCGAAACGGTCATACCCCGGAGTTGCTACGGGATTCGCTTAAGGGTATCCGACCGCGGCCGAACTCGGCGGTGGTGGTCGGCGGTAACGGTCGGGGGACGGCCGCGGAAAAACGGTGTTCGGGACGCCGGTTCAGGCGTCGACTTCGACTTCGTCGCGCTCCTCGTCGGAATCGTCGAGGTCGGCCAGTTCGTCGAGGTCGTCGCCGTCGCCGCGGATGTAGCGGACCGCCGCCGCGATGCCGACGAGCAGGACCAGCCCGACGAGTAGCCCCAGTCCGGGACGGCCGCCCGACTCGGCCTCGTCGGTCTCGTCAGCCTCGTCGGCGTCGAATTCGGCGTCGTAGTCGTCGTTCGATTCGTCGTCGGTTTCGAGTTCCGCGTCAGCGCCCTTGGAGAGCAGCGGCGCGCTGTTGGTCGGGCTGAACTCGAAGCCGTCGTGCAGGTGAACCTCGAAGAGGGTGAAGTCGGCCATACCCATCAGTACGCTCACAAGATGGATATGCCTTGTGGCGACGGGGGGATTCGAGCCTCGCGGGACGCTCCGAACCGCGACGCCCAGACCGGCTTCCGGTGGGGTGTGCTGGATTCGCTGTGTTCTTGTCCCGCCGCCCGCGAACGTCCGGTATGGACGACGACCGACGCGCCTTCCTCGAAGACCTGCTCACCACACCCAGTCCGTCCGGCTACGAGGTCGCCGGCCAGCGCGTGTGGGTGGACTACGTCTCGCAGTTCGCCGACGACGTGACGGTCGACGACTACGGCAACGCCGTCGCGGTCCACGAGGGAATCGGCGGGGGCCCCGAAATCGCCTTCACCGGCCACGCGGACCAAATCGGCTACATCGTCCGCGACATCGACGACGACGGCTTCGTCCGCATCGGCCCCATCGGCGGCGCGGACCGCACCGTCTCGAAGGGCCAGCACGTGACGGTCCACGGCGACGACGGCGACGTGGCGGGCGTCATCGGCCAGACGGCCATCCACCTCCGCGACGTGGGGAGCGAGGAGTACGACGACCTCGAAGAGCAGTTCGTCGACATCGGCGCGACGAGCAAGGGCGACGCGAAGGACCACGTCGAAGTCGGCGACCCCGTGACGGTCGAAGCGCGGGTCCGCGACCTCGCGGGCGACCGCGTCGCGGCCAACGGGATGGACAACCGCGTCGGCACGTGGTCGGCCGCGGAGGGCCTCCGCGCCGCCGTCGAGGCCGACGTGGACGCGACGGTGTACGCCGTCAGCACGGTACAGGAGGAAGTCGGCGTGCAGGGCGCGAAGATGGTCGGCTACGACCTCGACCCCGACGCGATGGTCGCCGTCGACGTGACCCACGCCACGGACAACCCCGACGTGCCCGGCAAGCGCAAGGGCCCGGTCGAACTCGGCGAGGGACCGGTCGTCTCCCGCGGGAGCGCGAACCACCCGAACGTCGTCTCGCTCGCCCGCGACGCGGCCGAGGAGGCCGACATCGGCGTGCAGTTGCAGGCCGCCGGCGTCCGCACGGGCACCGACGCGGACGCCTTCTACACGAGTCGCTCCGGCATCCCCTCGCTCAACATCGGCATCCCGAACCGCTACATGCACACGCCCGTGGAGGTCGTCTCCACGAGCGACCTCGACGACGTGGCCGCGCTCCTCGGGTCGATGGCCGCGCTCGCGGGCGACGTGGACTCGTTCGGCGTCGACCTCTAAGCGGGACGTCGCCGAGCGGCGTCTCGCCTGTGCGTAGTTGTCGCATACGGCTCCGGCCGAAAGAAAACCGTTAAAAGTCGCCACACGGTGTTTCCACGTATGGCTGGAACTATCGAAGTACTCGTTCCCGGCGGGAAGGCGAACCCCGGTCCGCCGCTCGGCCCGGAACTCGGCCCGACCCCCGTCGACGTGCAGGACGTCGTCAACCAGATCAACGACCAGACGTCCGCGTTCGACGGCATGGAAGTGCCCGTCACCGTCGAATACGACGACGACGGCTCGTTCAGCATCGAGGTCGGCGTCCCGCCGACGGCCGCCCTCATCAAGGACGAAGTCGGATTCGACACCGGCAGCGGCGAACCCCAGGAGAACTTCATCGCCGACATGTCCATCGAACAGCTGAAGAAGGTCGCAGAGCAGAAGTCCTCTGACCTGCTTTCGTACGACCTCAAGAACGCCTCGAAGGAAGTCGCCGGCACGTGCGCGTCCCTCGGCGTCACCGTCGAAGGCGAGGACGCCCGCACGTTCAAAGAGCGCATCGACGGCGGCGAGTTCGACGACTACTACGACGACGAGTAATCGTCTCGGACCCGCCTCGGCGGTTCGAACCGCCCTTTCCGTCGGGCCGAGCCGACTCGGCCCGCTTTCTTCTCTCCACGGACCCGACTCGACCCGGAGCGGCCCGACCGTCGACGGCCTCACGTCGCTCGCGTGCCCGCCGGTTCGCATGTGTGGCTGTGGCACGCGAAACCCCCGAATTCGGGGGTTTCGGCTCCCGTGGTTCGACGGACTTAAGTTGAGCCTACTCGTCCTGCCGGACGAGGCAGGCAGTAGCCTGTTTCACTGACCCGTAGGAGCAATCCTGCGTACTACGGAGGTGAATAATGGCAGACACAATAGTTGACGCAGTCTCTCGCGCACTCGACGAGGCACCCGGGCGGAACTTCCGCGAAACGGTTGACCTCGCCGTGAACTTGCGAGACTTAGATCTTAACGACCCGTCGAAGCGTGTCGACGAGAGCATCGTGCTCCCGTCTGGCACCGGCCAGGACACCCAGATTGTGGTGTTCGCGACCGGTGAAACCGCGCTCCGCGCAGAGGATGTCGCCGACGAAGTTCTCGGGCCCGACGAGCTCGAAGACTTCGGCGACGACACCGATGCGGCGAAAGACCTTGCCGACGAGACCGACTTCTTCGTTGCCGAGGCTGGACTGATGCAGGACATCGGTCGCTACCTCGGTACCGTGCTCGGTCCCCGTGGTAAGATGCCGACCCCGCTTCAGCCCGACGACGACGTCGTCGAGACGGTGAACCGGATGAAGAACACGGTGCAGCTCCGCTCGCGTGACCGTCGCACGTTCCACACGCGCGTCGGCGCAGACGACATGACGCCCGACGAGATCGCGGAGAACATCGACGTCATCGTCCGTCGTCTCGAAGCGACGCTCGAAAAGGGCCCGCTCAACATCGACTCCGTCTACGTGAAGACGACGATGGGGCCGTCCGTGGAGGTGCCCGAATGAGCGAATCCGAGGTTCGGCAGACCGAGGTCATCCCGCAGTGGAAGCGTGAAGAGGTCGACGAGCTCGTCGACTTCATCGAATCCTACGAATCCGTCGGCGTCGTCGGCGTCGCGGGCATCCCGAGCCGCCAGCTCCAGGCCATGCGCCGCGAGCTTCACGGCTCGGCCGCGGTGCGCATGAGCCGTAACACGCTCGTCAACCGCGCGCTCGACGAGGTCAACGACGGCTTCGAGGAACTCAAGGAGTACATCGCCGGGCAGGTCGCCCTCATCGGCACGAACGACAACCCGTTCGCCCTGTTCAAGGAGCTTGAGGCGTCGAAGACGCCCGCGCCCATCAACGCCGGTGAAGTCGCCCCGAACGACATCGTCATCCCCGAGGGTGACACCGGTGTCGACCCGGGTCCGTTCGTCGGCGAACTCCAGCAGGTCGGGGCGTCCGCCCGCATCATGGACGGCTCGATCAAGGTGACGGAAGACTCCAACGTCCTTTCGGCGGGCGAGGAAGTCTCCGAGGAACTCGCGAACGTCCTGGCGGAACTCGGCATCGAGCCCAAGGAGGTCGGTCTCGACCTCCGCGGCGTCTTCTCCGAAGGCGTCCTGTTCGAGCCCGACGAACTCGCCATCGACGTGGACGAGTACCGCGCCGACATCCAGTCGGCCGTCTCCGCCGCGACGAACCTGTCGGTCAACGCGGTCTACCCGACCGCCCAGACCGCGCCGACGCTCATCGCCAAGGCGACGAGCGAGGCCAAGGCCGTCGGTCTGTTCGCCAACATCGAGAGCCCGGACTTCATGCCCGAGCTCATCTCGAAGGCGGACGCCCAGCTTCGGGCGCTCGCGGCGAACATCGACGACGAAGAGGCGCTTCCCGAGGAACTCCGCGGCGTGTCCGCGGCTGACACGGGTGCCGCCGAGGAAGAAGAATCGACTGACGAAGAAACAGCGGACGCCGACGAGGCAGACGCCGACGCCGACGACGCCGCCGAAGACGACGGCGACGACGACGAAGACGCCGGCGACGCCCTCGGCTCCCTGTTCTAACAACACACAAGGTACACAACAATGGAATACGTCTACGCTGCGCTCATCCTGAACGAGTCGGACGAAGAGGTCAACGAAGAGAACATCACCGCGGTCCTCGAAGCCGCCGGTGTCGATGTCGAAGAATCCCGCGTCAAGGCGCTCGTCGCCGCGCTGGAGGACGTCGACATCGAAGAGGCCATCGAGACGGCCGCCGCCGCCCCCGCGCCCGCCGCGGGCGGTTCCGCCGGTGGCGAAGTCGAGGCCGCTGACGACGACGACGAGGAAGACGCCGAAGAAGAGGCCGCTGACGAAGGCGGCGACGACGACGACGACGACGAAGAGGCCGACGGCGAGGGCCTCGGCGCGCTCTTCGGCTAACTCCCGCGAGACCCCGCCGCGTCCGCGGCGACGCTCGCTTCGAAACTCCGCTTTCTTTCGACGCAACCCGCCAGCGGCGGTTCTGTCCGCGCATCTGACGACCCCGGTCGCACGCCCGCCGACTCGGATACGGGCCACGACGCCGTCAGCGTCGGTGCCGACCCCGTAGCTTCATACCCGAGGCCGCGGCCACTCCGGCGCGATGTTCCTCACCGGCGGGGCGGTCGTGTCTCTCCTCGGCCGAGCGGCGGCGCTCGCGGCTCCCGCCGCGGTCGACCCGACGACCGCCGCCCTCCTCGGCGTGGCCGTCGGCGTCTTGCTCGGGACCTGTTCGGGTCTCGTCCCCGGCCTCCACGCGAACGCCTTTGCCCTGCTTCTCGCCGGCGTCGCGTCCGACGCGCCGGGGCCGCCCGTCGCCGTCGCGGCCGCCGTGCTCGCCGCGTCGACGGTCCACACGTTCCTCGACGTGGTGCCGGCGCTGACGCTCGGCGTGCCCGACGCCGCGCTCGCGCCGGGCGCGTTGCCGGCGCACGAACTCGTCCTCGGCGGGCGAGGGCGAGAGGCGCTTCGGCTGTCGGCGCTCGGAAGCGGCGCGGCGCTCTGTCTGGCCGTGCCGGTCGCGGTGCCGCTCACCGACGTGCTGGTCGAGGGCTACCCCGTCGTCCGCGACCACCTGTGGCTGGTGCTCGCGGGCGTCGTCGTCGCGCTCGTCTGGACCGAACCGAGCCGTCGGGCGACGCTGGCGGCCTGCGTGACCATCGCCGCCTCGACGGGGCTGGGTCTCGCCGTCCTCGACAGGTCGTTCGGGGGGCCGCTCCCCGTCGGCGGCGTGTTGGCCCCGCTGTTGGCCGGCCTGTTCGGCGTACCGGTTCTATTGGCGGCGCGACGCGGCGGGGGCGTGCCGCCGCAGGGCGACGCGGCGCTCGCAACGTCGCCGGGGTCGGTCGCGCGGAGCGTCGCCGCGGGGACCGGCGGGGGCGCGTTCGTCGGCTACCTCCCGGGCGTCTCCGCGGGGGTCGCGGGCACGCTCGCGCTGGCCGTTCTCCCCGGCCGCGACCCCGACGAATCGACGCGGGCCTACGTCACAGCGACCAGCGCCGCCACGACGGCGACGACGGTGTTCGCGCTGTTCGCGCTCGCTGGGCTGGGGACGCCCAGAACGGGGGCGCTCGTCGCGCTCACCGAGGCGGAGCTCCCGACCGGACTCGGCCTCGCGGTGCCGGTGACGGTCGTCGCGGGGCTTTGCGGGGCGGTGTTGGTGCCGGTCGTCGGCGACCGGGCGCTCGCGGTCGTCGGGAGGCTCGACCAGCGCCGACTCGTCGCCGCCGTCTGCGCCCTCCTCGTCGTTCTCTCGTGGGCGTTCGCGGGCGTCGCCGGCGTCGTCGTCCTCGCGGTCGCCGGCGTCGTCGGTCACATCCCCGTCCGGTTCGGCTGTCGGCGCGTCCACCTGATGTGCGTCCTCATGGGGCCGCTGATACTCGGGTGAGACGTGTCCACGCGGGACACGGATTTCCCCCGCGGGAACCCGGAAAGACAACGGTTAAAAGTCGCGCGCCGGTTTATGAGCGTATGAGCGAGTCCGAACAGCGACACGCGCACCAGTGTGTGTCCTGTGGCATCAACATCGCCGGCATGAGCGCGGCGACGTTCAAGTGCCCCGACTGTGGCCAGGAGATTTCGCGTTGTTCCAAGTGCCGCAAGCAGAGTAACCTCTACGAGTGCCCCGACTGCGGGTTCATGGGTCCATAATCATGGGAAAGGTAGCCGCCAAAATCAAGGTCATGCCGAACAGTCCCGAGCTGGACCTCGACAACCTCGAGGACGCGCTCGAAGACTCCCTGCCCGAGGGTGCGAAAATCAAGGGCTTCGAACGCGACGACGTCGCGTTCGGTCTCGTCGCCCTCCTGCCGACCGTCATCGTCCCCGACGACGCCGGCGGCACCGAGGCCGTCGAGGAAGCGTTCATCGAAGTCGACGGCGTCGAGAGCGTCTCCGTCGAGAACGTCGGCCGTATCTGAACTGACGACCGACCTTTTTCGCAGTTCCGTCTCGTCCCCGGAGCCGCCGCGCTCGCCCGCCGTCAGCGGTGCTCCATGAGGTAGACGCCGAGGACGACGCCGAACGTGAGCCCGAGCATCACGCCGATGGGAAGGGAGTTGCCGATGACCCCCGCGACGCCGCCGAGGAGGAAGCCGATGGCCAGCCCGATACCGAACTGCTCGGCGCTGTGGCTCGACCCCTCGTGGTCGTCGGAATCGACCGTCACGCGGTCTGCGGGTTCGCCGTAGCTCTGTCGCTGTGCGGACTCCGCGCTCAGGGTGAACGTCTCTTGGGACATACCTCATTATTCATCGTGCTATTCAATAACCCTTACTCGCGTTCCCAGTTTCCGGCAACGCTGGAACCTGAACGCGGGAATGAGTGAAATCGCGCGGCTCGAACGCCCGGCGGACGCGGGGCGACCTCAGAACGCCGCGTCGAACGCCCGGCGGACGCGGGGCGACCTCAGAACGCCGCGTCGAACGCCCGCTGAAGGTCGTCCTTCATGTCGTCGATGTGCTCGATACCGACCGAGACGCGGATGAGGCCGTCGGTGAGACCGGCTTCGAGCCGTTCCTCGCGGGGGATGGCCGCGTGGGTCATCGCCGCGGGCTGTTCGATGAGGCTCTCGACGCCGCCGAGGCTCTCGGCGAGCGTGAACACCTCGGTCTCCTCGACGACGGTCGAGGCCTGTTCGAGCGAGCCGTCGAGTTCGAACGAGAGCATGCCGCCGAAGTCGTCCATCTGCTCGGCCGCGAGGTCGTGTTGCGGGTGGGAGTCGAGGCCGGGATAGAACACCTCGGCGACCGCCTCGTGGTCGTCGAGCCACGCGGCGAGTTCGCGGGTGTTGTCGCAGTGGCGGTCCATCCGGACCGGGAGCGTCTTCGTTCCCCGAAGGACGAGGAAGCAGTCGAACGGCGAGGGCGTCGCGCCGACGGAGTTCTGGTAGAAGCCGATTTCCTCGTCAAGGTCGGCGTCGTCGGTGACGAGCGCGCCGCCGACGACGTCGGAGTGGCCGCCGAGGTACTTCGTCAGCGAGTGCGAGACGATGTCCGCGCCGTGGTCGAGGGGCCGCTGGAGGTACGGCGTGGCGAAGGTGTTGTCGACGGCGCAGAGCGCGTCGACCTCGTGGGCGATGTCGGCGAGCGCGCCGATGTCGTTGACGCGCATGAGGGGGTTCGTCGGCGTCTCGACCCACACGAGTTCGGTCTCCTCTCGGACGGCGTCGCGGACGGCGTCGTGGTCGGTGGTGTCGACGAAGTCGAACTCAAGGTCGTACTTCTCGTACACCTGCGTGAAGATGCGGTGGGTGCCGCCGTAGACGTCGTTGCCGGCGACGACGTGGTCGCCCGCTTCGAGGAGGTTGAGCACGGTGTTTATCGACCCCATCCCCGAGGAGAAGGCGCGGCCGTGCGAGCCGTGTTCGAGCGCCGCGAGGTTCGATTCGAGGTCGGTCCGCGTCGGGTTCCCGGTGCGGGAGTACTCGTAGCCGCGGTGGTCGCCCGGCCCGTCTTGGGCGTACGTCGAGTTCGCGTAGATGGGCGTCATGAGCGCCCCCGTCTCCTCGTCGGGCTCCTGACCCGCGTGGATGGCGCGCGTCTCGATGCGTCGCTCGTCTTCGGACATACAAAGAGCGCCGCGCCGACTCGGGTTAAGTCCGTCCCTCCCGCGCGACCACGCGGGAGACACACACGCGCGGTTCGTAACGTGCAATTTATAATGGCGACGCAAGTATTCGTTCTCACGACTATGCCGAGCTCCAACGGTCCGATGAAGGGGACGCGAGGAAAGCTCTCGAACAAGCCGCGCGAGCGCGGCACTTCGCCGCCGCAGCGCGCTATCGCGGAATTCGAGGAGGGCCAGAAGGTCCACCTCAACATCGACCCGAGCGTTCGCGAGGGTCGCTTCCACCCGCGCTTCAACGGTCTCACCGGTGAAGTCACCGGGAAGCAGGGCCGCGCATTCAAGGTGCAGATCAACGACGGCGGCAAAGAGAAGACGGTCATCGTCCGTCCCGCTCACCTGCGCGCCCAGCAGTAAGCGATGACCATCTTCAAAGAAAAGCTCGACGAGGAGTATCTGACGACCTCCGAGGTCAAGGAACTGCTCGCCGAGGTTGAGGCGGAACGCGCCGCCGACGAAGAGCGCGAGATGCGCTACGAACTGGCCCGTGCGATAGAACACGTCAACCGGTTCGCCCACCTCGACCCCGAGGAGTCTCGCGAACTCGTCGAGGAGCTCGCCGAACTGGAGAAGGTCGACGGTCCGACCGCCATCAAAATCGCGGACCTCCTTCCGCAGTCGCGCGACGAGCTTCGCGCGGTGTTCGCTCAGCAGCGCTACGCGCTGTCGGGCGACGAACTCGACGAAATCCTCAACGTCGTCGCGAAGTACGTCTGACCGCGTGACGGCGCGGCCAACTCTTTAAATATCGGCTCGCCGTAACTACTGGTATGACACGTACGGAGAGCGGTGACGCCGACGCCACGACCGAGTACGTCGTCGTACTCGACGTACTCCGCCACGGGCGTCAGGGGGACGACCGACGGCGCTTCGACGCGGCACCCATCGCGTACGCGCTCGGAGAGTCCGATTTCCGTCTCCTGGAGTTGACCCTCGTCGAAGACGCCGACGTGAGTATCGGCGACCGGCTCGTCGTCTCGCCGGCCGCCGACCGCGAGCTGATTCAGTCCGTCGAAGAACTCTCGTACGGCGACCTCTCGAACACGGCGACGGCCGAAGTCGACTACGTCGTCGAGGACATCGTCGAGGCCGACGAACGGCGGTTCGTCGACTTCTACAACGACGCACAGCCCATCACGCTTCGGCTCCACCAACTCAACTTGCTTCCCGGCATCGGGAAGAAGCTCCGCGACAAGATTCTCGAATCGCGCAAGCGACAGGGGCCGTTCGAGTCGTTCGAAGACCTCGAAGAGCGCGTCTCCGGGCTCCACCGCCCGAAGGAGGTCATCGTCGAGCGCATCCTCGACGAACTCCGCGACAACGACGTGAAGTACAAGACGTTCGTCGGACGCGACGGGCGGTAGCGGAACGGGACTTTTACCCGCTCCCGCACGATACCTCTCCCAATGACGAGCGACGGCAGCGAACAGGTCCGCGGGGCCGCCGCGCGCGACCCGGACGCCCTCATCCGGCGGGCGGGCGCTCGCGGGAACCCGGACCACGACCAGCACTTCCTCGTCGACGACCGCGTCGTCGACCGAATCCCGACGTATCTCCCCGAGGAGGCAGACCGCTCGCACGTCCTCGAAATCGGCGGCGGGCCGGGCGTCCTCACGGACCGGCTGCTCGACGTCGCCGACCGCGTGACCGTCGTCGAACAGGACCGGACGTTCGCCGAGCACCTGCGCCGCGAGTTCGCCGACGAGGTCGACGCGGGGCGACTCGCGGTCGTCGAGGGCGACGCGCTCGACGTCGACCTGCCCGAGTTCACGGCGTGCGTCTCGAACCTCCCCTACGGCATCTCCTCGGAGATTTCATTCCGCCTGCTCCCCCGAGGCAAGCCGCTCGTGTTGATGTTCCAAAAGGAGTTCGGCGAGCGGATGGCCGCCGAGGCGGGCACCTCGGAGTACGGTCGCCTCTCGGTGAGCACCCAACACTACGGCGACGTGGCGGTCTGCGAGCACGTCCCCCGCGAGGCGTTCGACCCCAAGCCCGCGGTCCAGAGCGTCGTCGTCCGCATCACGCCGCGCGACCCGGACTACGAGGTCGACGACGAGGCGTTCTTCCTCGACTTCGTGAAGGCGCTGTTCACCCAGCGACGCAAGACCATCAGAAACGGCATCCGTAACACGGCGCACATCTCCGGGCTGTCGGACCCCGAAGCGGTCGTCGAGGCCGCGGACGAAGACGTCCTCCGAAAGCGCGCCGGCAACATGGCTCCCGCGGAGTTCGCCGAACTCGCGCAACTCGCCGCGTCGGTCGGCCTGTAATCCATGACGCTCCCCGCACTCGCCGCGGTGCTTCTCCGCCTCGCCTCGACGGGAACGCCCCTCCAGAGCGACGCCGTCCTCGACATCGCGTCGCTGTTCCCGACGTTCGAACTCCGCGTCGCCGCGAGCGTCCTCGTGACCGTCGCCGTCGTCGCCGTCTGGCGGGTCGGTGCCCGCCTCCACGACAAGGAGGTAGAGGCAGTCTCGATGCCGGTGTGGCACCTCTCGGTGACGGTTCTCCGCCTCGTCGTCGTCGCCGGCGGCGGGGCGTTCGTCTTCGCGGTCTGGTCGCTGTCGGGCGACATCGGCACGTTCTCCGAGCAGTACGACGTCAACCGGCAGACGTTCGTCCGCATCGTGCTGTCTGCGGCGTTCATCGTCGGCGCGTACGTCCTCACGAGCGTCCTCGGCCGGTTCATCAAGGAAATCGCGAGCACGCGCCCGGAGATTTCGGACCACCAGCGCGAGGTCATCTACCGAATCGCGCAGGTGACGACCTACCTCGCCACGCTCGCGGTCATCCTCGGCATCTGGCGGGCCGACCTCGGCGGCTTCCTCGTCGGGGCTGGCTTCCTCGGCATCGTGGTCGGGATGGCGGCGAGACAGACTCTCGGCGCGCTCATCGCGGGCTTCGTCATCATGTTCTCCCGGCCGTTCGAAATCGGCGACTGGGTCGAGCTCGGCGACCACGAGGGCATCGTCACCGAAATCACGGTCGTGAACACGCGCATCCAGACGTTCGACGGCGAGTTCGTGATGATTCCGAACGACGTGGTGAGTTCGGAGAGCCTCGTCAACCGGAGCCGAAAGGGGCGGCTCCGCCTCGACATCGAGGTCGGCGTCGACTACGACACCGACGTCGACCGCGCCGCCGAGGTGGCGCAGGCGGCCGTCGAAGACCTCGACGAGGTGCTTTCGGTGCCGAAGCCGCAGGTCGTCGCAAAGCGGTTCGGCGACTCCGCCGTCGTCCTCGGGGTGCGCCCGTGGATAGACCGCCCGAGCGCCCGCCGGTGGTGGCGCGCGCGCACCGCGACCATCTCGGCCGTCAGCGAGGCGTTCGACGAGGAGGGAATCACCATCCCGTTCCCGCAGCGCGCGCTGTCCGAGCGCGACCCCTCGGGTCCGGTTCCGCTCACCGACGCGCGGCCCGAAGCGAGTCCCGAGGCCGACGGCGGCGGCGAGAGCGAGGAAGGCGGGGAAGGCGACGACGCCTCGCCCGGTTCCGCGGAGGCGGACCGATGACCGACCTCGCCGAGCGACGCGGGATGAACACCTCGGTCTATCAGCCCGCGGAGGACTCGGGCCTGCTCGCACAGGCCGCGGTCGGCCGCGTCTCGGGGCGCGTCCTCGAAGTCGGGACCGGGTCGGGCTGGGTCGCAGAACAACTCGCGACGAAGACCGACGCCGACGTGGTCGCCAGCGACCTCAACCCCCACGCCTGCCGGCAGGCCGCCGACCGCGCCGCTTCCCTCCGGGCCGACGGCCACCGCGGGTTCGAGCTGGTCCGCGGGAGCCTCGTCGAACCGTTCCGCGACGACGCCTTCGACGCGGTGGCGTTCAACCCGCCGTACCTCCCAGAAGACCTCGAAGCCGCGCGCGACGACTGGATGGAGGTCGCGCTCACCGGCGGCGAGGACGGCCGCGAAATCATCGACCCCTTCCTCGACACGGTCGGGCGCGTCCTCAAACCGGGCGGCACGGTCTTCCTCCTCGTGAGTAGCTTCACCGGCTACGACGAGGTGCTCGCGCGCGCCGAGGCCAACGGCTTCGACCACGAGGTCGTCGTTCGGGAGTCGTACCCCTACGAGACGCTCACGGTGCTCGCGTTGGGATAACCAATGCGCATATGTTGATACAGGAAATATTATACACCGTCATTTCTTAGCCAGGAGTGATGACTGAACTCGTCTCGACGACACCGGGACTGTATCCCCTCCCGGATTGGGTGAAGCAGGAGCTTTCCGACCTCAAGGGTCACCAGAAACACGACCTCATCTCCGGTAACGAGAGCGGCGACATCGTGGGCGCGTACGACCGCGCCCGCGAGGAGGTCGTCTCCGAGCAGCGCGACGCCGGCCTCGACCGCGTCGTCGAGGGGCAACTCCGCTGGGACGACATGCTCGCGCACCCGCTGACGGTCCACGAGAACGTCGAGACCGGGGGCATCGTCCGCTACTACGACAACAACAACTTCTACCGCGACCCGCAGGTCCGCGGCGAACTCACCTTCTCCGGCGACGTCGCGGCCGAACTCGACGCCACCGCCGACCTCCTCGGCGACGAGTCGCTGCAGGCGGTCCTCCCCGGCCCGTACTCGCTTTCCGACCTCGCCACCGACGAGCACTACGGCGACGAGGCCGACTTCCTCGACGCCGTCAGCGAGTTCCTCGCGGGCGAGGTCGACGCCTTCCCCGACCACGAGACGCTGTTCCTCCTCGAACCCTCGCTCGTGTTCTCGCCGCCGGGCGAGGACGTCGACGAGCGCGTCGCCGAGGCAATCTCGGCCGTCTCC
The DNA here is from genome assembly GCF_031624535.1 of Haloferax sp. S2CR25. Taxonomy (NCBI): domain Archaea; kingdom Methanobacteriati; phylum Methanobacteriota; class Halobacteria; order Halobacteriales; family Haloferacaceae; genus Haloferax; species Haloferax sp. S2CR25. The sequence goes on along the minus strand of NZ_JAMQOO010000002.1, from coordinate 438,814 downwards.
GACGCGACCGACGCCGACGTGGTCGTCCACACCTACTGGGGCGCGCTCGACGAGAAGGTCTACGCGCACCTCATGGACGCCGACGTCGACGCCATCGGCTTCGACTTCGTCGCCGGCGACCGCGACCAGACGCTCTACAACATCAACGAGTACGGTACGAAAGACGACATCGCCCTGGGTCTCGTCGACGGCCAGAACACGCTGGTCGAAGACCCCGAGACGGTCCGCGAGCGCGTCGAGTGGACCCTCGACAACATCCAGAGCCAGACGTTCGACACCGCCTACGTGACCTCCAACACCGAACTGTTCTACCTGCCGGAGAACCGCGCGACGGAGAAACTGGCCGCGCTCGCGGCCGCCACGGAGGACGAACTGGAGGTGGAAGCATGAGCCGCGACACCGAGAACCGCGAGCAGTTCCGCCCCGAGGGCCACGACACCGAGCACTTCCTGCTCACGACCGTCGTCGGCTCCTACCCCAAGCCCAAGTGGCTCAACCGCGCCAACGACCTCGCGGAGGACCCCGACTCCAAGTTCACCCAGGAGCACCTCCACGAGGCCCACGACGACGCCTGTCGCGTCATCACCCACGAACACGAGCGCTCCGGCCTCGACACCGTCGTCGACGGCGAGATGCGCCGCGAAGAGATGGTCGAGTACTTCGCCCACCGCATCCCCGGCTACGAGTTCAACGGCCCGGTGAAGGTGTGGGGCCACAACTACTTCGACAAGCCCTCCGTCGTCGGCGAGGTCGAGTACGACGAGCCGTGGCTGGTCGACGAGTTCGAGTTCACGAGCGACGTGGCCTCCAAGCCGGTCAAGGTGCCCATCACCGGCCCGTACACGCTGGCTAGCTGGTCGTTCAACGAACACTACGACTCCGAGGCGGACCTCGCGTACGCGCTGGCCGACCTCGTCAACGAGGAAATCGAACAGCTCGTCGAGGCGGGCGCGACCTACATCCAGATCGACGAGCCCGCGCTGGCGACGACGCCCGACGACCACGCCATCGTCGGCGAGTGTCTCGAACGCATCGTCGCGGGCGTCCCCGACGAGGTCCGCATCGGCCTCCACGTCTGTTACGGCGACTACTCCCGCATCTACCCCGAACTCAACGACTACCCCATCGACGAGTTCGACGTGGAACTCTGCAACGGCGGCTACGAGCAGATAGACGTGTTCACCGACCCCGAGTTCGAGCCGGACCTCGCGCTCGGCGTCGTGGACGTGCATACCGCCGAAGTCGAGACCGTCGAGGAGATAAAGGAGAACATCAAGCAGGGCCTGAAGGTCGTCCCGCCGGAGAAGCTCACCGTCTCGCCCGACTGCGGCGTGAAGCTCCTCCCCCGCGAGGTCGCCTACCAGAAGATGGAGAACATGGTCAAAGCCGCCCGCGAGGTCGAAGCCGAACTCGACGCCGGCGAAATCGACCTCGACGCGCCCGTCCCGCAGGCCGACTGAGCGACCGACGCGACTCGGTTCGGTCTTTTCTTTCGATAGCTTCTGTTGGATAGCCGCCGCCCGACTCGGCGGTGACGCGACCGGCGACTCAGGCGCGCTCGTGCTCGAACGACCGACCGAGTGCGGCATCGTCGTCGCCCCGGCGGTGGCCGGAGGCGCCGCCGCCTCCGACGCGCCAGCCGCCGTCGGCACCGCGCACCAGCGGAAGCTCTGCGCCGACGGCGTCGGAAATCTCCTCGGGGACCACGTCGCACGCCGAGGCGATGCGCTCGAACCGCGACCCGCCGGTCAGCGCCTCCGGTACCGGCACCCAGACGGTCGCGGTCCGGTCGTCGGGAGTCGCGAGCGCGAGGTCGAACCGCACGCCGTCGCTCCGGGAGAGCCGGGCGAGGCCGCTCGCGCCCCGCCGCCGCTCGGGGACGACGTTCGTGACGACCCCCGAGTCGACGTGGTCGAGCGCGCGCAGGCCGGCCACGCGGAGTTCCACGTCGCGGATGTCGGTCGGCCCGAGGACGACCGGCCGCACGAGCGTCGAGAGCGTCGCCGCCAGCCGCGCAGCGGTCCACGCCGCAACCGCGGTCGCGCCGAGCATCGCCACCGCACCGCCGACGAACACCACCGCGAGCGCGAGGAGCACGAGTTCCACTTCGACCATGTGACACGTTTCGCCGGGCGGCAAGAAAACCGTTGTTCGCCGCGGGGATGACGGTCAGGGCGCGGTGAGGGTCGCCGTCGACCGCGGATGACCAGTGGTAGAATCCCGCACACTGGACCGACGAGAACACCCTCTCGACGGCTGGAGCGCGGACGAGAGGGGAGACGTGGCCGTCGCTCCTCTCGGAAGAAAGCGTGAGAACCGCGAGACGAGACTTACTCGTAGAGCCAGGTCTCGTCGACGCGCTCGTAGTCGACGAGTTCGTCCTCGTCGAAGAAGAGCGCGATTTCGCGCTCGTTCGCGCCCTCGTCCTCGTGGTCGGAGCCGTGGATGACGTTCCGGCCGAGGTCGAGACCGTAGTCGCCGCGGATGGTGCCGGGGGCGGACTCTGCGGGGTCCGTCTCGCCCATCATGCCGCGGACCTGTCGCGTCGCATCCTGTCCTTCCCAGACCATCGCGAAGACGGGACCGGACGTGATGAACTCGACGAGACCCTCGAAGAAGGGCTTGCCCTCGTGCTCGCCGTAGTGGTCGTGGGCGAGCTCCTCGTCGATCTGCATGAACTTGCCGGCGACCATCTTGAGACCGCGGTCCTCGAAGCGGGAGACGATGTCTCCGATGAGGCCGCGCTGGACGCCGTCGGGCTTGACCATCACGAAGGTGCGCTCAGCGTCGGACATCAGTTGTCCTCCGACTTGCCGCTCGCGCGGCGGCCGGCCTCCGTCCATTCGAGGTCGCGGGCCTCGCGGCCGAGGAAGTAGTTCTTCTCGGCCTTCGAGTCCTTGAAGTGGAGGATGGTGCCGTCGGTTTTGACGTACATCGTGCCCGTGCCGGGCTCGATCTCTTCACCGCTGTAGTCGCACGTGCGCTTCTCGACCATTGTTACTGCCCTCCGATGGAGTCGGCGTCACGCTGGGTCTCGCGGAGCTGGAGGATGTCGCCCTCGCGGACGGGACCCAGCACGTTTCGCGTGATGATACGGCCCTGGTTGGAGCCTTCGCGGATGCGGCACTTGACCTGCATGGCCTCGCCGTGCATCCCAGTCTTTCCAACGACTTCGATGACTTCGGCAGGCGTCGAGTCGCTGGCTTGTTCGTCCGCGCTCATGGTCGGTTATCGAAGGTCCTCGACCTTAGTCGCGATGTCCTCGACATCGTCGGACGCGTCGCCGGCGTCGACGATGGCGGCCGCGGCACTGCCGACTTCGAGGCCGGCGGCGTGGCCGATGTCGTCCTGCGTCTCGACGAAGATGAACGGAATGCCCTTCTCGTCGGCGAGTTCGGGCAGGTGCATGACGATTTCCTCGGGGGAAACGTCTTCCGCGATGAGGACGAGCTGGGCGTTGCCCCGCTCGATGGACTTGGTCGTTTCGTTGGTTCCTTTCTTCACGATACCAGTATCTCGGGCGACCTCAAGCGCCTCGACGGCGCTGTCAGCGAGGTCGGCCGGTACGTCGAAGTCTACGTAGACAGCCATTGTTGTTCACCTATATCCTGCTCGCGGGCTCGACTCCCTCGCCGGTATCACACCGGTCGGTCGGTCGCGACCGGTCAACGATTTCCCTACGGCGAGGAGGTTCATCAACCCCGGACAGGCTGTAACCATCCTTTGCTCCGGCCCCCATAAAAGCGCTTTCAAAATCGTAGCGCCGTGCGACGCGTCCGCACGACCCGCGAATCGCCCGATCTCTCGCCGACCACAGCGCCCGGGTTTTCGTGTCGATTGCTCGCGCAATCCACTTTCGGCGGAGCGTGACGCCGCACCGGAACCACCGCTGTGTCGACCGGAACGCGGGGCCCTCGCCCGACCGAAGGAAGTGAATAGCCGCGCCGGCGTATCGCCTCTATGACCGAACTCGGCGACGACCCCGACGTCGAGGCGCTCGCCGCCGCCCGTCGCGAGGAGGCGCTGGCGACGAACCAGCGACGCCTCCTCGTCCTCGCCGGCGACCGAGACGCCGGTATCGACGCCGCCTTCGACGCGGTTCGCGGGGCCGACGTGCCCGACGACGAGGTGACGTTCGTCACCGCCCGCGAGGGCTTTCGCTTCCACCGCGTCGAACCGAAGCGCGCCTCGTCGCTCCTCGGAACGACCCGGACGCTCATCGTCCTCGACGCCCACGAGGACTTCTCGGCGAACGCGCTCGGCCGCGTCGCCGGCGCGGTCGACGGCGGCGGCCTGCTCGTTTTGCTCACCCCCTCTCTCGACGGCTGGCCGGCCCGCCGCGACTCGTTCGACGAGCGATTGGCGGTCCCGCCGTTCTCCGTCGACGACGTGGCCGGTCGCTTCCGCGGCCGACTCGTCTCGACGCTCCGGGACCACCCCGGCATCGCGCTCGTCGCCCTCGATTCGGGGACCGTCGAGCGCGACGGCGCGTACCGGCAGGGAATCAGCTTCGACGCCGCGCCGCCGCGGGTGCCGAGAGAGGGGGACCGCAGATTCCCGCGGCGCGCCTACGAGGACTGCCTCACCGCCGACCAGTCGGACGCGCTCGCCGCGCTCGAAGCTCTGACCGAACCGGGCACCGCCGTCGTCGTGGAGGCCGACCGCGGCCGCGGGAAGTCGAGCGCGGCGGGCCTCGCCGCCGGGAGTCTCGCCGCCGAGGGCGCGGACGTGGTCGTGACCGCGCCCGGAAAGCGAAACGCCGCCGAGGTGTTCGCCCGCGCGGAGCGACTCCTCTCCGAACTCGACGCGCTCCGAGGCGGCGGCGCGGACGACTTCGACATCGCGGCCGAACGCGGCGGGCGCGTCCGCTACGTCCCGCCGACGGAAGCCGGCGCGGCGGCGGCCGACGCCGACGCGCTCGTCGTGGACGAGGCCGCCGCCCTGCCCGTCAGGCTCCTCGAATCGTTCCTCGCCGCGCCCGCGGTCGCCTTCTGTACGACCGTCCGCGGCTACGAGGGCGCGGGCCGGGGCTTCGCCGTCCGCTTCCGCGACCGCCTCGCCGACGCGGACCGCGAGGTGACCGACGCGCGCCTCGACGACCCGATTCGCTACGCCGCCGGCGACCCCGTCGAGTCGTGGACGTTCCGCGCGCTCCTCCTCGACGCTCGGCCGCCGGTCGACCAGCTCGTCGCGGACGCGACGCCCGATACCGTTTCCTACCGGGCGCTTTCGCCCGACGACCTGCTGGCTGACGAACACCTGCTCCGCGAGGCGTTCGGCCTGCTCGTCCTCGCGCACTACCGGACCGAACCGGACGACCTCGCCCGCCTCCTCGACGCGCCGAACCTGACGCTCCGGGCGCTCACCCACGAGGGCCGAGTCGTCTCGGTCGCGCTCCTCGCCCGCGAGGGCGGCCTCGACGCCGACACCCGCCGGCACATGTACGACGGCGGCCGCATCCGCGGGAACATGCTCCCCGACGTGTTCACGAGCCAACTCCGCGACGAGGCGGCGGGCGTCCCCGTCGGCTACCGCGTGATGCGCATCGCCACCCACCACGCCGTCCGGTCGTCCGGCCTCGGCTCGCGGCTCCTCTCGGAGGTACGCGACGAGTTCGCGGGCGACGCGGACTACCTCGGCGTCGGCTTCGGCGCGACGCCCGAGCTCCTCTCGTTTTGGCGCGACAACGGCTACGGGACGGTCCACCTCTCGACCACCAGAAACGACACCAGCGGCGAGTACTCGGCGCTCATGATGCGCCCCCTGTCGCCCGCCGGCCGCGACCTCCGGGACCGCCACGCCGAGTGGTTCCTCGGCCGCGTCGGCGACGTGCTCGGCGACGCGCTCTCGGACCTCGACGCCGACGTGGCGCGGGCCGCCCTCGCCGCCGTCGACACCGCCGCCGAACCGGACCTCTCCGAGTACGAGTGGCGCGTCGTCGTGGGCGCGTCGTACGGGCCGGGACTCTACACGACCGCCCCCGGCGCGTTCCGGCGACTCGGCCTCGCGCACCTCACGAACCCCGAGCGCGCGTCGCTTACGCCCCGGGAGGAGCGCCTGCTCGTCCGAAAGGTGTTTCAGACGCACTCGTGGGACGCCGTCGCCGACGAACTCGACTTCCACTCCACCGCGGGTGCAATGCGCGCGCTCGGCGACGCCTACGAACCGCTCGTCGACGAGTACGGCACCGACGCGGCCCGCGCAGAGCGCGAGCGGTTCCGGTGACGGCCGGAGGTCGGAGGGCGAGTCTGTCGCCCCCTCGCCGACACACCGATAGTCGTCGGAGCCGACGCTCCCCGTATGGCCGACTGTAGCGAACCCGACTGCGAGAACGTCGCGGCGGTCAGGCTCTACGTGCCGTGGGACGCCGACAGGGACGTCTGTACGGCTCACGCGAGGGCGCTCGTCCAGCAGGACGGCGTCGTCGCCGAACCCCTCGACGGGGCCGAAGACGACTGGTCGTAAGCCGGTCGGGTGGTCGCGCGACCGGTCGCACGCGGGGCAGTCGCAGACCCACGCCTCGCTGGCGGGGGCGACGACGCGCAGAAATTCGGGGTTAGGAGCGAGGCGAGTCCGCGCTCACCGGAGCGAGACGGCCATCATCACTTCGTCGACGTAGTCGCCGTCTATCTTGTAGTGACCGTCGCGGACGGCTTCGGTCTCCCAGCCGTGGCCTTCGAGGAACGCGATTGCCTCCTCGTTGGTCGCCGGGATGCTGTTGTAGAGCTTCTCGAAGCCGCGCTCGCGCGCCCAGTCGACGCCGCGGTCGAGGAGTCTGCTCCCGATGCCGTTGCCGCGGAACTCCGGTCGCGTGCCGACCGTCAGGACGGCGGTGTGGCTCAGTTTCTCCGCCTCGGGCAGGTCGAGGTGGACCCAGCCGGCGAGTTCGTCGCCGACGGTGGCGACGAACACCATCCGGGAACTGACCTCGTTGTGTCGGAGGACGACCTCCTCGTGGTCGAGCAGGTCCGCGACCGTCTCGGCCTCGATGTACCGGCCCTCGTCAGCGACCTCGTGGATGGCGTCGACGAGGCTTTCGAGGTCGACGTTCTGGGCTATCCGAATCGTCACGTCGAGGTCGCCGAGTTCGACCGTCTCCTCCTCGCCGGGCGCGTAAGCCACCTCGACGTGGTTGCCGACCTTTCGGATGTAGCCGTCGCGTCGCAGGACGGTCAGATGCGCCCCCAGCGCCGCCGGCTCGAAGTTGAGCGCCCGCCGCACCTCGTCCTCGCGGACGGTCCCGTTGCGCTCGATGTACTCGTAGATGTCCTTGCGGTCTTTGTGTCCGAAGTTGAGACTGTCAGTTACTTCCATGGTACTCAATCACACTCATGATTAATAATTGTTGTTCGTGTCGGGTTCGCCGAGAGTCGCCGGCACCGACGGGTGAAACGGGGCCGCGGCCCCCTCAGCGCCGCTCGGGGACGCAGGTCAAGAGTTGGGCGGTATCGACCACGTCGTGGGTCCGAAGCAGGACTTCGGCGGCCTCGCGCACCGTGAAGTCCGCGTCGAGGTCGACGCCGTAGCACCGGGCGTACATGGCGAGCCAGTCGTTCATCGCCCGGTGGAGAAGTTCGAACTCCTCGCCGGTAAACGAGACCAGCCGGTCGCCCGTCCGCGCGCTGACGTACAGCGAGACCGCGGGGCCGACGCCGTCGCGGGCGCATTCGAGGGCGCGCCGGTCCGCGGCCGACGGCGGCGGCGGGTCGAACGACTCCCGCGCCTCCCGCGCCTCGGCGGCGAGGGCTCTGGCGCGCTCCCCGAACCGAACGTCTTCGGGGTGGCGCTCCTCGGCACCGCGACCGTCGGCGACGGGGCGGGCGTCCGAATGGGTCGCGTCGCGGCTCATCTTCGCACCCCCGTCACCCCCACTTGAACTCGACGCCCTTGTCGCCGCGCGGGTGGGTCCACTCGGTGTCGGCGACGACGGCGCAGGTGCCGCACTCGACGCAGGGCTGGGTGTCGAGGCTGACGACGCGCTCCTCGGTGCCGTTGGTCCGGACGACCTCCTCGCGGTAACAGCCGCCGCCGAAGTCGACCGCCGAGACCGGACAGGCCGCCACCGCGGCCCCGCTCGCCTCGTAGGACTCGTCGCGGAGCGTGATGTGCGGGTTGCCGATGTCGGTGTCGTAGGTCAGCCCGCCGATGCGGGCTTCGAGGTCCGGCGGCGTCACGGAGTTGGTCTCGCGCACTCGCGTCCCCAACTCCTCGGCGATGACCGTCGGGAGCGTGACGTAGGGCGTCCGCGTGTCCGGCATCAGCGCCGACAGCGTCGGGACGTTGTAGAGGCGTTCGAGCCGCCCCGAGAGCGCCCGGACGCCGGCGCGCCCGACCGCCGAGGTGAGCACCGAATCGACCACGCCGGTCACGCCGTCGTCCTCGGCGACGCCGCGGAGCAGTTCGTAGCCGCGGGGCCGGAGCTTCTTCATCACGCCCTCGCTCCGGAGTTTGCGGGCGTAGCGCGTCCCCGCCTTCTCCGGTTCGTTGCGCGATTTGGCCTGCGCGTACGACTCCGCGGCGAGCGCGCCGGCGGTGACGGCGTGGTTCATGCCCTTGATGATGGGCCCCTGCGCCTGCATCTGGCCGGCCGCGTCGCCGACGAGGAGCAGGCGACCGAAGTGCGGTTCGCGCAGGGCGACCTTCTTCGAGTCGGGGACGAGCTTCGCGCTGTACTCCAGTTCGGTGTAGTCGTCGCCGAGCCACTGCGCGAGGAGCGGGTGGGTCAGAAGCCCGTCCAGTAACTCGTGCGGCTCGGCCTCCTCGGCGACGAGGCTGTCGAGGTGGAACACCGTTCCGAGCGACAGCGTGTCGCGGTTCGTGTAGAGGAAGCCGCCGCCGCGGACGCCCTCGAACAGGTCGCCCGAGAACAGGTGGGCCGCGCCCTCGTCGTCGGCCACGTCGAACCGGTCGGCGATGGCGTCCTCCGGCATGTCGACGACGGCCTTGACGCCCTGGAACCACTCGTCGGGCTCGTCCCAGTCCATCAGGCCCGCGTCGCGGGCGAGTTCGGAGTTCACCCCGTCGGCCGCGACGATGACGTCGGCGGTTATCGGGTCGAGTTCGTCCAGCGTGACGCCGACGATGCGGCCCTCCTCGCGGAGCAGGCCGTTGACGTGGACGCCCGTCAGGAGGCCGCCGCCGGTCTCGCGGGTCCGCTCGTGGACGCGGTCTTCGAGCCACGAGTCCATCTTCCGCCGGAGGACCGAGTCGGACCACTCGGTGTCGTGTTCGTGCAGGTCGGTGAGGTCGAACGACTCGACCTTGTCGCCGGCGATGTTGTGGATGCGGTACTTCGTGATGGGCCGCTCGGCGGCTGCCTCGCGGAAGCCCGGAAAGAGGTCGTCGATGGTGTAGGGCGCGGACTCCTCGGCGTAGATGAGCCCGCCCGAGACGTTCTTCGACCCGGCCTCGACGCCGCGTTCGAGGACGAGCGTCTCGATGCCGTAGTTGGCGAACGTCGCGGCCGCCGCCGCGCCGCCGGGACCCGCCCCGACGACGAGCGCCTCGTAGTGTTCGTAGTCGCTCATCGGGACTCACCCCTGTCGTCCGCGCCAGCGCCAGCGCCAGCGTCGGGCGTTCCGGTCGGCGGCGTCGACGCCGCGCGCCCCCCGTCGCTGGCGACCGCCGCCTCGAACCGGCCCTCCTTGAGCGCCGTCGTCAGCCTCGGGAGGACTTCGAACAGGTCGCCCTCGATGAAGTAGTCCGAGAAGTCGCGGATTCGGGCGTCGGGGTCGGTGTTGACGGCGACGATGGTGTCCGACTCGTCCATGCCGACCTTGTGCTGGACCGCGCCGGAGATACCCGCCGCGACGTAGAGTTTCGGCGCGACGACCTGTCCCGTCTCGCCTATCTGTCGGTCCTCGTGGGTGTACTGCTCGACGTGGCCGTCGAAGTTGAACGACCCCGTGACGATGCCGCGGGTGACGCCGACGTCGGCGTCCTCGAACTGGTCGGCGAGGTCCAAGGCGAGTTCGATACCCTTCGTCGGGTCGTCGCCGATGCCGCGGCCGACCGCCACGATGACGTCGTGGCCCGTCAGGTCGACGCCCTCGTCGAGCCGGTCGAAGTCGGTGACGGTGACGCGGAACCAGTCGTCGTCGAGCGGGGCGTCGTGTTCGACCACGAGGCCCTCGCGCTCGGCGTCGGGTTCGGGCAGGTCGAAGCTCCCCGGGATGACAGACGCGCCCTGCGGGTGGAACTCCCGCGTCGGGTTGTCGATACAGAGAATCGTCGAGTACTCGAAGCCCGAGAAGTCCGGGCGCTTCATGTGCAGGACGCGCTGGAACTCCTTTTTCTCGCCGGCGACGCCGGTCTTGACCGGGTTGGAGATGACCTCCTCCGTGATGTACAGCCCCGAGCAGTCGCTGGCGAGGCCGGAGTCGAGTTCGGCCTGCACGAGCGCCGAGAGGTCCCGGCCGTTGTTCGTCGCCGGGAACAGCACGTACCGCGGCTTGTCGTAGTCGCGCCACGACTCGTCGCGGCCGTCCGTGACCTCGAAGTTCTGGTGGGTGGCTCCCGCGCGGGCCATGTCGCAGAATATCTCGGTGTACGGCTTGTGCTGGAAGCGTTCGAGCCGGGCGTCCTCGCGGACGACGACCACGTCCGCGCCGTAGGCGATGACGTCCTCGACGTGTTTCGACACGTCGGAGCCGATGAGCACCGCGACGACCCGCTCGTCGGCAGCGTAGTCGTCGTTGTACGCGTCCATCAGCTCGCGGGCCTTGCCGAGCATCTCCTTGGACACGTCCACGAGTTCGCCCGCCTGCGTCTCGCAGTAGACCCACATGTCGCGGTAGACGCCGCCGTGGAGCGACCGGACGTGCCGCTTGTCGCGGGTCGGATGGTCGAGGTCCGGATGGCGCTCCTCGGGCGGCCGTTCGTCCACCTCGACTTCCGTGTCCTCCTCGTCGCTTCCCTTCACCGAGTCGATGCGGTTGCTGATGAGTCGCTTCACCGGGTCGCGGTTCTCGCCGGCCTCCTCGCGTTCGAGGAGCGCTTCGAGCTCCGAGACCTCCTCGACGTTCTGGAGGGTGTTCCCGACTTCCGCGGTGCTCATCGACGCGAGGTCCAGTTCGTCCGCGTCCGCCGGCTCCTCGTCGTCCTCGGAGAACTTCTCGATGCGGCTCTCGATGAGCGCGACGGCCGGCGCGCGGTTCTGCCCGCGGTGTTCCGCCTGCAGAATCTCCTCTAGCTCGCCGAGGTCGTCGATGTCCTTGATGGCCGGGCCGAGCTCCGAAATCTCGTAGTCGCCGGGGTCGAAGTCGGTCACGCTCAGTCACCCCCCGCGGCCGCGGCGTCGCCGCCGTCGCCCGCCGACTGCATCGCGGACAGCACGTCCTGCATGGCCCCCGCGTCGTCCGGGTCGACCATCGTCGCCTCCCGCTCCGCCGGTGCCTTCGGAATCGGGTCGACCGACGAGACGATGGTCGGCGAGCCGTCGAGACCGATGTAGTCCGGGTCGACGTTGATGTCGGCGTGGTCCCGCACCGTCAGGTGCTCCTCGTAGTTCTCGGCGCGCGCCTTCGTCTCCTCGCGTAAGTCCTTCAGCGTCAGGCGCTCGCCCGCCGTCCGATACGACGGCTCGAACTCGGGGTCCGCGACGACGAACGCCGGAAGCTCCGTCTCGACTGTCTCTATCTCCTCGATGTCGCCTTCGACCAGTCGCTTGGCCCGCAGGGTCCCCTCCTCCTCGTCGATGTCGAGGGAGATGACGTGCGTGACGAGCGGCATGTCGAGACACCAGTCCGTCTGCGGGCCGGTGTGGCCCGTCTCCCCGTCCGCGGTCTTGAACCCGGCGAACACCACGTCCGGTTCGCCGAGCGTCTCGATGCCCGCGCTGAGGGTGATGGCCGTCGCCCACGTGTCGGCGGCCGCCATCTCGCGGTCCGAGACGAGGTGGAGGTCGTCGGCGTACACCGTCTCCATCGCCTCCTGTAACACCTCCTTGTACCCCGGCGGACCCATGCTCATCACGCTCACTCGCCCGCCGTGTCGAACCCGCGTCTGGAGCGCCGCCTCCAGCGCGAAGCGGTCGTTCGGATTCATCACTGTGGGCGTCTTTCCCCGTTCGAGATGCCCGTCCTCGTCGAACGATACCTGGCCCTCCCGGAAGTCGGGCACGCCTTTGGTAAGTACCACCATGTGCATTGAGAACACTCTCCAGTTAATGCTAGCTCATATTCATAATAATCTTTTGTACTAGGTGGCCGGAACGTCTGCGCCGCTCGGCGGCGTCGCTGGCGGCGGCGTCACCCGCAAAAAATCGGGGTTTCTTCCCTCAGATGCGTCCCGCTCGCCCGGGGTCGACGTCGATGGCGTCGACCGGGCAGACGTCGACACAGAGCATGCAGTCGATACACTGGTCTTCGTGGGTCGGTTCGGCCTTGATGTCCGACTCGGGGTGGTCGGGCGTGTCGACCCACGTGAACACGTCCACGGGGCAGTCCTCCAGACACGCCCCGTCGGCGAGACAGATGTCGAAGTCCACCGCGACGTGCGTGCCGTGGATGCCGAGTTTCTCCGGCGGTTCGACCGGTCCCCAGACGGCCACGCCGTTTTCCTCTCCGACCTTCTCTCTGTTTGCCTCGAACTGCGGGTCGATAGCCATGACTCTTAGTGACATATTCCGGTAGAGGCAATAAACTATCCCCCGAACGGGCGCGAAACCGGGTCGCGCGGCGCGCGAATCGGTGGCCCATTACACTCACCGTTTCCCGCCGCAGTCTCGACGCGCCCACTCGGTGGGGTGAATAGCCCCCGGCCCGAACCACCCCGGTATGGACGTGTTCCTCTGGATTGCGCTCGCCCTCCTGGTCCTCGGCGTCGTCGGGAGCGTGCTCCCGCTTCTCCCCGGCGCGCTCCTGTCCGTGCTCGGTGTGGTCGTCTACTGGGTGGCGTCCGGCTTTTCGGACCCCGGTCCCATCGCGTTCGTCGGGCTGACCCTCGTCGGCCTCGTCGCGCTCGTCACCGACTACGCCGGCGGGATGGTCGCCGCACGGTTCGGCGGCGCGTCGACTCGAACGTCGATTATCGCCGGCGTCGCCGGCTTCCTGCTCATGTTCCTCATCGGCCCGCTCGGCATCTTCGTCGGCGTCGCGGGCACCGTCTTCGCCCTCGAATACCTCGACCATCAGGACGCCGAAGAGAGCGGTCGGTGCGCCCTCGTCGCCACCGTCGGCGTCCTCGCCACCGCGGCGGTACAGGCCCTGTTGACGTTCTCGATGCTCGTCGGGTTCGTCCTGACCGTGGTGGTCTGAGCGCCGACCGGTTTCGCGTTCCCCCCGGTTCCCGCCGACTCACCGCTCGTCTCGACGCCGAATCAGCCCCGTCTCCGCGTCGGCGACGACCCGGGCGGGCGCGCCGTCGGCGTCCACCCGAAGCGGCATGACGTAGAGGTCGAACGTCCGGTCGGTCGGGAGCGCGTCCAACCCGCGGAGGTTCTCGACGACGAGGAGGCCCGCCCCGAGAATCGCGTGGTGGGCGGGCACGTCGTCGCCGCCGGTCGGGTCGGGGCTGAGCGCGTCGATACCGACAGACAGCCCCCGGTCCGCGCAGGCACGGGCTGTCTCCGGCGCGAGCGCCGGGTGGTCGGTCATGCGCTCGGTTCCCCACTCGTCGTCCCAGCCGGTCCGGAACACGAGGAAGTCCACACGCGGTTCGAGGTGTTCTGGAATCGCGTCCGGTCCGATTCGGCCGCGGGCCCCCGCGTCTCGGCAGTCGATGGCCCGAGCGGTGAACCGGAGGTCCTCGACCGGGAAGTCGTCGAGCGTCGCGCCGTCCGGCTCGGTGTGGGCGGGGGCATCGACGTGCGTGCCCGCGTGGGTTCCGAGTTCGAGCCGCGAGACGCGGTAGCCGTCGGCGTCGAAGTCGGCGTGCGACTCGACTGTGACTGGCGGGTCGCCGGGGTACGTCGGCATCCCCGTTTCGACGCGGCGGGTGAGGTCGAGGAGGGTCATACGACTCCTTAGGCGCGGGTGGGTAAAACGAGTGTTCGTGTCGAGAGCGACTGTCCGTCGCTCGGCTTACTTGTGCGCGAAGTAGACGACCGTCTCGTCGTCGCCGCGGTCGTCCACGCGGACGAAGCCGACGCGCTCGAACTGGACGAGTTCGTCCTCGGGCACGTCGCCGAAGTCGGGCTCAGCGACGCCCGTCACGTCGCCGTCCATGGTGCGCATGCGGACCGAGACGCCGTCGGTCGGGACCCAGTGAATCACGGCCACGTCGCCCTCGCGGACCACGTCGAGGTCGTCGCCGGTGGCGACGAGCGAGTCGCCCTCGCGGCGGACCGCGCCGAAGCCCTTCAGCCAGACGCGCTCGCCCTCGGCGGGCACGTCGCCCGATTCGAGGCGGACGCTGTCGCCGACGGGGATGTCGCGGGTGCCGCGCTCCTCGAAGCTCGGGTGGAGCGGCGGGTGGGCGCTGTCTGGGCCGCCCTCAACGGCGAACTCCTCTCCGTCTCGAACGAGGAAGTACCGGTCCGTCTCGTCGTCGACGAGGTCGCGATTGTTCGCGTACACCGTCGACATCGACAGGTCGACGTTCGAGGTGGAGGTGCCGAGGCCGACCATCGCGTCCACGATGGCCTGCCCGCGGATGCCGCGGCGGCGGAGGCTCTTGATGGTCGGCACGCGCGGGTCGTCCCAGCCTTCGACCTCGCCCGCGTCGATGAGTTCCTTGATGCTCGACGTGGACATCTTCACGTCGTAGGCGTCGACCTGCACGTGGCCCCAGTGGACGACTTCGGGGTAGTCCCAGCCGAAGTAGTCGTAGACGAACTGCTGGCGCTTCGCGGAGTCCTGCAGGTCGATGCCGCGGATGATGTGGGTGACGCCCGTGAGGTGGTCGTCGACGCCCGACTGGAAGTCGAGCATCGGCCACGCGCGGTAGTCGGCCGCCTCCTCGCGGGGGTGCGGCGTGTCTATCATGCGGAAGGCGACCCAGTCGCGGAGCGCGGGGTTCTTGTGTTCGATGTCGGTCTTGACGCGGAGGACCATCTCGCCCGAACTGTACTCGCCTGCGACCATGCCCTCGAACTCCTCGCGGGTCGTCTCGGCGTCCTTGTCGCGGTGCGGACAGGGCTTCCCGTCGTTCTTCAGGTTCGAGAACTCCTCGCCCGAACACGAACAGGTGTACGCGCCGCCCATCTCGATGAGTTCGCGGGCGTAATCGTAGTACGTCTCCACCCGGTCGGAGGCGCGAATCACGTCGTCGGGCTCGAACCCGAGGTAGTCGATGTCGTCGAGGATGGCGTCGTAGGCCGTCAGGTCCGGGCGCTTCGTCTCCGGGTCGGTGTCGTCGAACCGGACGAGGAAGGAGCCGTCGTACATCTCCTTGTACGTCCCGATGACCGCGGGCATGCGGGCGTGGCCGAGGTGCCACGGGCCGTTTGGGTTCGGCGCGGCGCGCATGCGGACCTCGTCGTACTCCTCGGCGTTCGGGAGGTCGGGAAGGAGGGCGTCGTCCGCTTCCTCCTCGGCTTCCATCTCGGCGAGTTCCTCGGGCGCGAGCTCTTCGAGTCGCTCGCGCTTTTCGTCGGCGGACAGCCGGTTGACCTCGGCGACGACGGGACCGATGAGCCCCGGAATCTCGCCGCCGTGCTGTCGGAAGTCGGGGTTCTCGCCCATCAGCGGACCCATAATCGCGCCCACGTCGGCGTCGCTGTCGTGTTTGACCGCGTTGAGAAGCGCGTGCTTCTCGGCCTCTCGCTCGATGCGCTCTCGAAGCTCGTCGTCCATTACCGTTCGCTTCCGCGGCGCGCCTAAAAACAGGCCCGGATTGCGGGGAAGGGTCCTCGCGCGGGCAGGGGTACGTCATATGTTAGCACTTCAGAGTAAATATGAGTTACGGCGCGACTCGGGGACGGAGCGGTTCGAAGAGAAAAGCGCACGGCCGCGGTTCGCGGGTTGCGGCGAGCGCGCCGCGCGTTCAGTAGCCGCGGGTGATGAGGTAGTCCGCGATGTCGCACAGCAGGTCGCGGGCCTCGTTATCCGGGAGGACGTCGAGCCGCGACTTGGCCTGTTCGGTGAGGTCTTCGGCCATCTCGCGGGCGTAGTCGATGCTTCCCGCCTCGTTCAGTTCGGCGACGGCGGCTTCGACGGCGTCTTCGGTGAGTTCCTCGGCCGTCTCGGCGTCGACGAGGTCGTCCACGTCGATGCCCTGCTGACGCGCGTGGAGCGAGATGATGGTCTCTTTGTTCTCCACGAGGTCCGAGCCGCGCTGTTTGCCGAGCTGGTCGGACGGTACGGTCAGGTCGAGCACGTCGTCTTGAATCTGGAACGCGCTCCCGGACTCGATGCCGTACTGGTAGAGCGCCTCGACGACCTCGTCGTCAGCGCCCATGATGACCGCCGGAACGGCGGCGGCGGTCCCGTAGAGAACCGCCGTCTTCAGTTCGACCATCTGGAGGTACTCGTCAGGGAGCACCTCGGTGCGGTGCTCGAATTCGATGTCGAGCGCCTGCCCCTCGCAGATCTGCGTGCAGGTGGTCGCAAGTCGGCGGACGGCTTCGAGACCGTCGGCGGGGTCAGCACCCGTCTTCGTCAGGAGTTCGAACGCCTTGGCGTACAGCGTGTCGCCGGCGAGGATGGCGGTCGAGTTGTCGTACTCCTTGTGGACCGCCGGGACGCCGCGACGGAGGTCGTCGTCGTCCATGATGTCGTCGTGGATGAGCGTGAACGACTGGATGACTTCGATGCTCACGGCCGCGACCATCACGTCGATGGCGTCGCCCGCGAGCGTCGGGAACGCCCGGTAGTCCTCCGACATCGGTTCGACGTCCGCGAGGGACTCCGCGGTCAGGAGTGAGACGGTCGGCCGGAGGCGCTTGCCGCCGGCTTGCAGGAGGTACCGGGAGGCCTCGTAGAGCCGCTCGGGCTCGGCCATCGGCACGTCCTCGTCGAGCGCCTCGTTGACGAGTTCGCGTCGCTCGCGAATCGCCTCAAGCACCCGCTTTTCCGTCGCGTCGGGAGTCATCACTCCACCAGCTGGATCATGTTGCCGTTCCGCGTGACGTGGAGGTCGCGACCGAGGGCGTAGCCCTGACTCTCCGCGAGGTCCACGTACGGAGCGAAGCCTTTCAGGTTCTGGTGAGCCGGGATGACGTGCTGGGGCTGGAGCGCCTGCAGCATCTCGTAGTGGCCCTCCTCGCGGAGGTGGCCCGAGACGTGAATCTCGTCGTAGATGCGCGCGCCCTGCATGCGGAGGAGGCGCTCGGACTGGTAGCGCTGGCCCTCGTTCGTCGGCTCCGGGATGACCCGCGCCGAGAAGATGACCTTGTCGCCGTCGTCGATCTCGTACGGCGTCTCGCCGCGGCCCATGCGGGTGAGCATCGCGCGCGGCTCGCCCTGGTGGCCCGTGACGATGGGCAGGTAGTTCTCCTTGCCCTCCTTCATGATTCGCTTGAAGGTGCGGTCGACGGACTTGCGGTGGCCGTACATCCCGAGGTCGTCGGGGAGGTCGACGAAGCCGAGGCGCTCGGCGGTGCCGGAGTACTTCTCCATCGAGCGGCCGAGGAGGACCGGCTGACGGCCGATGTCCTTGGCGAACTCGACGAGCGAGGAGACCCGAGAGATGTGCGACGAGAACGTCGTCGCGACGATGCCGCCGTCGTAGTCCTCGACGGAGGTCATCACGTCTTTGAGGTGGCGGCGCGCGACGGACTCGGAGGGCGTGCGGCCCTTCCGGCCGGCGTTCGTACAGTCTTCGATGTACGCGAGGACGCCGTTGCCCTCGCGGCCGATCTCGCGGAAGCGCTTCATGTCGATGGGGTCTTCGAGGACCGGCGAGTGGTCCATGCGCTTGTCGAGACCGTAGACGATTGCGCCCTCGGGCGTGTGGATGACCGGGTTGATGGCGTCGATGATGGAGTGGGTGACGTGGACGAATTCGAGTTCGACCTGTCCGGAGTCACCGATGGACATCGTCGACCCGGCTTCCATCTTGACGAGGTCGTTGTTGACGTTGAACTTGTTCTCGCCTTCGATCTGCTGTTTCACCAGTTCGATGGTGAAGGGCGTCGCGACGACGGGGGCGTCGTAGCGGTGGGCGAGCTTGGAGATGGCCCCGATGTGGTCGAGGTGGCCGTGCGTGGGGACGATGGCCTGCACGTCTCCTTCGAGGTCGCTCATGACCCGGTCGTCCGGGATAGCGCCCATGTCGATGAGGTCGAGGCTGTGCATCTTTTCGGTCTCGACGTTGTCGTGGATGAGGACCTGCGACAGGTTGAGACCCATGTCGAAGACGACGACGTCGTCTCCGGCACGGACGGCCGTCATCTGACGGCCGACTTCTTCGTATCCGCCTATGGTTGCGATTTCGATTTCCATGGTTTGTGTCTCGATATTCCGAGCATCGAAAGCCACGATGTGGCGAAGGTGCTCACGGAAAGACGGGTGTCTGGGGGCCACCGGCCCCGGCGTCTTGCAGCTCGTCGGTCGAATGACCCCGCGTACGAGACGGCCCGAACCGGTCGAACTGGGCGCGCCCGCACTTACCCGCGGGTTTCTGGTACTGAGTTCTACTCACGGGGGTACTAAAAACTACGTGGGTTCACCGCGTCCGCACGCCCGTACCCGTGGGAATCTCTCGCTCGATTCGCGGTCACCTGTCCGTTCGACGACGATTTCGCCTTCGAACGACCAGGTTTGACGCTATCGAGCACTGTCGGTCCGGCACCTTTAAGACAACTACGAGACGGATTTGATGCATGAGCGGCCGACCCCTCGACGTCCTCGAAGCGTCACTCGACGAGCCGGTGACGGTTCTCCTCAAGGACGGAAACGCGTACTTCGGCGTCCTCGCTGGTTACGACCAGCACATGAACGTCGTACTCGAAGAAGCGCTGGACGAAGACACCGTGCCCGGGGATATCGAACTCGAGCAAGTCCAAGACACAACCATTATACGCGGCGATAACGTCGTCACCATCAAAGCATGACGGGTGCAGGAACCCCCAGCCAAGGAAAGAAGAACAAGACGACGCACGTCAAGTGCCGTCGCTGCGGCGAGAAGTCCTACCACGTGAAGAAGAAGGTCTGCTCGTCTTGCGGCTTCGGTAAGTCGAAGAAGCGTCGGAGCTACGCCTGGCAGTCGAAGTCCGGCGACAACTAACGACTCTCGACGGTCTCCGACCGTCTCTGTCTTCTCTCTCGCCGTCTGCGGCGAGAACGAACCCGCGTTCCTGACTCCCGGTTCGTCCTCGCACCCGTGACACTCGCTAGCACCGAGTACGGGTCGTCCTCGGCGCTCGCCGACTGCGTGCGCGCTTCCTCGCGCGTCGTCGTCGCCTCCGCGGCCGTCTTCGTCACTACTCCCCGACGAGCACCG
Organism: Haloferax sp. S2CR25; assembly: GCF_031624535.1. Taxonomy (NCBI): domain Archaea; kingdom Methanobacteriati; phylum Methanobacteriota; class Halobacteria; order Halobacteriales; family Haloferacaceae; genus Haloferax; species Haloferax sp. S2CR25. Next base: position 419,491 of record NZ_JAMQOO010000002.1, on the reverse strand, counting down.
TCGTCATCCCTGCAACAGCCAGCGTCTCCGTGGCTGACGTCACCGCGCTTCGCCACGTCGTCGTCCGCAGTTCCGTCGCACGCCGAGATATGCACGTATGTGTATATTTGCTGGTTTCTGAACCCGTCGTTACTGCATAAGGACGGGTTTTTTACCCCCTCGACTCTCTATCGTCTTCCATGGTAACTGGGCGGGACGACTCCCACCACCACATCGGCGGACCGACCGAGAAGTGCGGTGTCGTCGGCGTCGCACTCGGCGGTCGAGACGCCGCACGACCCCTGTACTACTCGCTGTACGCCCTCCAGCACCGGGGCCAAGAGTCCGCAGGCATCGTCACCCACGACGGGTTCCAACAGCACAGTCACGTCCAGATGGGTCTCGTCGGCGACGCGTTCGGTGCCGACGACCTCGACGGCCTGAAGGGCGAGGCGGGCATCGGTCACGTCCGCTACCCCACCGCCGGCGACGTGTCGAAGTCGTGCGCCCAGCCGTTCGCCGTCTCGTTCAAGTCGGGGTCGCTCGGCCTCGCGCACAACGGCAACCTCGTCAACGCCGACGAACTCCGCGACGAACTGGAGAACTTCGGTCACGCCTTCACCTCCACGGGCGACACCGAGGTCATCGCCCACGACCTCGCGCGCAACCTCCTCGAAGAGGACCTCGTCCGCGCCGTCAAGCGGACCATGGAGCGCATCCACGGCTCGTACGCGCTCACCATCATGCACGACGAGACGGTCCTCGGCGTGCGCGACCCCGAGGGGAACCGCCCGCTCTGCATCGGGAAAGTCGACGACGGCTACGTGCTCGCCTCCGAGTCTGCCGCCATCGACACGCTCGACGGCGAACTCGTCCGCGACGTGAAACCGGGCGAACTCGTCGTGCTCGACCCCGACGGAAGCGGCTTCGACTCGTATCAACTGGTCGAACGCGACAACACGGCCCACTGCTTTTTCGAACACATCTACTTCGCCCGCCCGGACTCCGTGATGAACGACACGCTCGTCTACGAGGTCCGCCGCGGGCTCGGCCGGAAGCTCTGGGAGGAAAACGGCGTCGACACCGACGTCGTCATGCCCGTCCCCGACTCGGGTCGCGCGTTCGCCTCCGGCTACGCCGAGGCCGCGCAGGAAGACGACGCGACAGTCGAGTTCGCCGAGGGGCTGATGAAGAACCGCTACGTCGGTCGGACGTTCATCATGCCGACCCAAGACGAGCGCGAGCGCGCCGTCCGCCTGAAGCTCAACCCCATCAAGAGCACCGTCGAGGGGAAGTCCGTGACGCTCATCGACGACAGCATCGTCCGCGGGACGACCTCGAACCAACTCGTCCAACTGCTGTACGACGCCGGCGCGACCGAGGTCCACATGCGAATCGGCGCGCCGCCCATCGTCGCGCCCTGCTACATGGGCATCAACATGGCCACCCGCGAGGAGCTCATCGCCTCGGACAAGTCCGTCGAGGAGGTCCGCGACACTATCGACGCCGACAGCCTCGGTTACCTCTCTATCGACTCCGTCGCCGAGGTGCTCGAAAAGTCCCGCGCCGACCTCTGTCTCGGCTGTGTCACCGGCGAGTACCCCTACGACATCGACGGCGAGGAGACCGACCGCGACGTGAGCCGTCCCGTCGTCGGTGCCGAAGCGCCGCTGAGCGACTGAGTTCCCCCGTCTCGTCCCCCCGACCTATCGCTCCGCCTGACAGTCACCGAGAGCCTCGATAGCATAATCAACGCGGCCTTTCTTTTCTCTCGCGCCCGTCGTTCGAACCGTACTCCGACTCGCCGAGGACCGGGTTGCGAGCGGAGTACGGAGTGCGAATCGACGGGGTGGTGTAACACCGCGGGAGGGCCCGCACATCCCGTCTCTGTGACCTGCCGGTCGCACCGCGTACTACCGCCCGTCCGCACCGGCCCTCGGGCCGCGCGCCAGCCGCGGGCGTCGGACGGGTACTCCCTTTGAACGGCCGAGCGGCGGTGCTCGGCGACTCCCGCCTCAGTAGACGACGTAAAGGAGGGCGTAGACGACGTTTCCGAGGACGAACGAGACGAGCCACAGCGAGGCGGCGACGCGGCCGAACCGGGCGTGTTCGGTGCCGAAGACCTCCGTTATCGGCCGCGTCAACGCCAGCAACAGGACGTAGTAGACGACGGGGACGCAGACGATGGCCAAGAGTATGTGAATCGCCAGCGTCGGGAGGTAGACGAACCGGTAGACTGCGTCGGGGCCGGGGAACTCGGCGGTCCCCTGAACGACGACCTTGTAGAGATAGAGGACGAGGAACGTCGCGAAGAGGAGGAACGAGGCGAGCATCATGCGCCGGTGACGCTCGATTTCGCCGCGCCGGACGAACCGGACGCCGGCGAGGATGGTGACGATGGCGACGGTGCTGATGACCGCGTTCACGTGCGGAATCGCGTCGAACGCGGCCGCCGGCGCGACCGGGATCGCGGCGCGGGGAATCGCGCCGAGCGCCGCGCCGAAGACGAGCGCGAGCGACAGCACCGAGAGGAGAGCGGTCAGTCCGCGGACGTGGTCGCGTGCTCGGAACTCCATGGGCGTATCCCGGTGCCGCGGGGCCAAAATCGTTCTGTCGTCCCCCGCGGTGCGACGCCTGCAAACGCCCGACATTGCCGAGTCGAAAGGAAAGTCATTTAAATTACCACGGGGTAAACGAGAATGCAGTAAGACACAGCGAGCGTGGGTAGCCAAGCCAGGCCAACGGCGCAGCGTTGAGGGCGCTGTCCTGTAGAGGTCCGCCGGTTCAAATCCGGTCCCACGCATCGCATGTGCGGACTCACAGTCCGCAATGAGGCGGCGAAGCCGCCGAATGATGCAGGTGACGTCCCTACACGGACATCACCCACGCACAATCCTTCCACGAAACTACACCACAGAGAGATGCGTCTCTCTGGATTTCTCTGAACTGCTCCTCGGTGAGGAACACCTCTCTGAGTATCTTGTTGTTCACCGGACAGCGCCCGTGCCGCCCCCCGACTTCGACCATCGACCGCCGTCCCGTGCCGCGAGTTTAAAAGGGTCGAACGAGTAACACGCGGCATGGCCAAGTACTCGACGAACCGGGGCGGTGGCGGCGGCGACGGCGACAGTTGCGAACTCTGCGGCCGAAGCACCGCGAAGCTCCGGCGCGCGAACGTGGCCGGCGCGGACCTGTTGGTCTGTCCGGACTGCGCGCCGCACGGCGAGAACCGCCACGCCGACCGAAAGAGCGGGTCGAGTGACACCTCCCGGGACGGTTCCTCGGGGAACCGAAAGAAGCGCGCCGCCCAGCGGACGGCGAAGATGTACGACAGCGCGAAGGGCGACTCCAAGCACTGGGAGGAGAAAGGGACGAACTACGAGAAAGACCGGCTTCCCTACCTCGTTTCCGGCTACGGCGGCGTCGTCGAATCCGCCCGGCAGGACGCCGGCCTCCAACTCGCCGAACTCGCCGACGAACTCGACCTCGACGAGAAGCAACTGCTCGCCATCGAGCAGGGCCGCGCCACGCGGGCGAACGTCGGCGGGTCGGCCATCCGCGCGCTCGAAGAGCGCCTCGACGTGACCCTCGTCGACGAGTAGCACGATTTTTCTCGGTCGGGCGTGTCGACGCGCACATGTCCGACTCACTCGCAGCCGACTCCCCGACGGTCCGGGCGTTCGACGCGACGGTGACGCGCGTCGACGGTCGGTCGGTCACTCTCGACGAGACGTACTTCTACCCCGAAGGCGGCGGCCAGCCCGCCGACCGCGGTGTTCTCGGCGGCGTCGACGTCGAATACGTTCGCACGGACGCCGACGGAGCGGTCGTCCACGACCTCGCGGCCGACCCCGGTTTCGGCGTCGGCGACGAGGTGACCGGCGTCGTCGACGACGACTTCCGGACGTACTGCATGCGGGCCCACACCGCGAGTCACGTCCTCTACGGCGCGGGTCGCCGCATCTTCGACGACCTCGGCTACGGCGGCTTCGACATCTCCGCGGAGAAGGTGCGCGTCGACTTCGAGACCTCGACCGAGGTGGACGACGACGCGCTCGTCGAACTGGAGCGTCTCGTCAACCGGGCGGTGTGGGACAGCCGCGAGGTGTCGTGGGAGGAGATTCCCGTCTCGGAGGCCCGCGAGCGCGAGGAAATCGCGTTCAACGTCAAGACCGAGGAGGGCGTCTTCGCCGACGCTGACGAGGTCCGAGTCGTCTCCATCGACGGCTGGGACTGGGCGGCCTGCGGCGGCACGCACGTCTCGAACACCGTGGAAATCGGGCCGGTCGAAGTGCTCGGCCGGTCGAATCCCGGAGAGGGACTCACCCGGGTCGAGTTCGCGGTCGGTCCGTCAGCCATCGACCGGCGCGCCGCGGTCCGAACGTCCGCCTACGAGGCCGCCCGAGCGCTCGGGACGAACCTCGATGGATTGGGGGAGTCGGCCGCCGGAACCGCGGCCGCCCGCGAGGAACTGGAGTCCGAACTCGCCGACCTGAAATCCGAGGTGCTTCGCTCCCGACTCGCCGACTTCGAGACGGTCGAGCGCGACGGGCTGACGTGGAACGTCGGCGCGGTCTCCGGCTTCGATGCGAACGAGGTCGGTGAGGCCGCCAAGCAGGCCCGCGACGGAGCCGACGTAGACGTGCTCGTCGCCGTCGGCGAGTCCGACGCGCCGTTCGTCGTCGTCGCCAGCGCCGGCGACGCGGCCGCCGGCGACGTCGTCGCCGAGGTGACAGACGAGTTCGGCGGCGGCGGCGGCGGCGGGCCGACCTTCGCGCAGGGCGGCGGTCTCGGCGCGCCGGCCGACGAGGTGCTGGCGTACTTACGCGACTGAGTGACGCCCGGGTGCGGCCGAGACTGTGGTGTGCTGACGCCCGGCGGACGCCCGACGCTTCGATCATCTTTTTCAATGATGGTCCGTACTCAACACCATGGAAACCGTAGGGTCTGCCACGGGTCTGACCGACGAGCAACGGGCCATCCGCGACGTGGTCCACGAGTTCGCCGTCGAGGAGATTCGCCCGACCGCGCGCGAGGCCGACGAGACGGAGACGTTCCCCGAGGACGTGTGGGACGGTCTCGCCGAACTCGACCTGACCGGGCTGACCGTCCCCGAGGAGTACGGCGGGTTCGGTTCCGACCGCGCCACCTACGCCGTCGTCAACGAGGAGGTTGCCTACGGCCAGCTTGCCGTCGCCACGGCGCTCTCCGTGCACTGTCTCGCCACCGAGTGTATCGCCGAGTTCGCCACCGACGAGCAGAAAGAGACGTGGCTCCCCGAGATGGCCCGCGGCCGGCCGGTCGGCATGTTCGGCCTCTCCGAGCCGGACGCCGGGTCGAACCCCGCGGAGATGTCGACGGTCGCCCGACGAGCGGGCGACGAGTACGTCATCAACGGGAAAAAGCAGTGGATAACGAACGGCCAGCGCGGCGGCGTCTGTATCCTCTTCGCCAAGACCGACCCCGACGACCCCTCGTCGGTCACGCAGTTCCTCGTCCCGGAATCGGCCGGCTACGAGGTCGGCAAGAAAGAGGAGAAACTCGGCCTCCGCGCGTCCGACACGACGGCGCTCATCTTCGACGACGTTCGCATCCCGGCCGAAAACCGGCTCACCGAGGAGGGCAAGGGCCTCTCTGCGGCCTTCCGAATCCTGACCGGCGGCCGAATCGGCATCGCCTCGCAGGCCGTGGGACTCGCGCAGGCCGCGCTCGACGACGCTATCGACTACGCGAACGAGCGCGAGCAGTTCGACAAACCCATCTCGAAGATTCAGGCGATTCGCCACAAAATCGCCGACATGGGAACGCAGGTCCACGCCTCGCGGATGCTCGTCCGCGAGGCCGCCCGCGTCGCCGACGCCGGCGACGACCCGCGGACCGCGGCGTCCATCGCGAAATACTTCGCCAGCGAGGCCGCGGTCGACGTGACCAACGAGGCCGTGCAGATCCACGGCGGCTACGGCTACACCACCGATTTCGACGTGGAACGCTACTACCGCGACTCGAAAATCACGACCATCTACGAGGGGACCAGCGAGATTCAAAAGGAGATTATCGCGCGGTCGCTCCTCGACTGAACGCGCGAGCCGGCGAGCCGACCTCTGTTTCTGCCAGTCGCGTCGCTCACGGACTCCGGGCGAGCGTCGGAAGTCCTCGCTCGCGGACCACGTCGGCGGCGGCGACGCCCGCGAGGAGGAGACAGCCGACGAGCGTCACCCACGCGCCGGCCGCCGAGACGAACGTCTCGTCCCACAGCTGGATAAACCGCAGGACTGCGACGGTCCCGACGACGCCGACGACGAGTTCCGCGCGTCGGGACCGCCGTCCGGCGAGCGCGGCGAGAGAAAGCACGACGACCGTCGGGAGGAGGACGATGCCGTGAACGAGTTCCAGCCCGTTTCCCATGCCGCCGTAGTAGACGTCGATGACCGGCCCCTCGTGGGCCGGGTCGACCTGTATCCACGGGAGGAAGACGCCGGCCGCGACGACGAGCGACGGGAGGACCGGCGCGAGGCGTTCGCGGAGCGGGGATGCCATGCAGGAAGCGACGCCGGGTTTCCGTATAGGCCTTCTCCCGAAGCGTCTTTTCCCCGCGGTTCCCTACTGCGGGCAATGACGCTCCCCGATCTCTCGGCGTTCGACGCGGTCGTCTACGACCTCGACGGGACGCTCGTCGACCTCCGCGTCGACTGGAACGACACCGCCCGCGACGCCGCGGCCGTCCTGCGGGACGCCGGCGTCGACGCCGACTCGCTGGACCTCTGGAAGATGCTCGACGCGGCCGACGAGGCGGGCGTCCGCGACGAACTGGAGCGGGAAATCGCGGCGCACGAGCGGGAGGGCGCGCGGCTCTCCGACCGCCTCCCGCTCGCGGACCTCCTCGCCGAGGACGGCGTCCCCTCCGGCGTCTGCTCTCTCAACGCCGAGGACGCCTGCCGGGTCGCGCTCGACGTGCACGACCTTTCGGACCACGTCGACGCCGTCGTCGGCCGCGACACCGTGGCGACGCAGAAGCCCGACCCGGAACCGTTGCTCACGACGCTCGAACGCATGGCGGTCGGCCCCGACTCGGCCGTGTTCGTCGGCGACTCGGCCCGCGACGAGGTGACGGCCGACCGCGCCGGCATCGCCTTCAGATACGTCGACGGCGGCCCCTCCGGCGTCTGAGACGAGAGCCGGGGGCCGGAAGCCCGTCAGAACAGGGGCGAACAGGCGGCACGGCCGCTCCGCCGGGCGGCGTGCCGCGCTCCCGCGTCTCGCCCGGCGGCGATGCTCAACGCACGGCGGCGCTGGTCGCGGAATCCGTGATAAATCCCCGTTTCGGCGCGGGCGTTAAGCCCGCCGAGTCCTACGCTCATCTATGGGATTTCCGGTCTCGTACTACTGTCCGCACTGCGGCGCGGTCGTCGAGCTCGAACGCGACGGCTACCTGGCCGACAAGTCGGTGACGCCGTACCCCCTCGAAGGCTGGTCGTACGTCGACCCGACCGACGACTTCGAAGACGCCGACGGCGTCCGGCTCTCCTGCGGCGAGAGCGACGCGCCCGGCCTGTCGTGGACCGGCGACGTGGTCGACGCCGACGACGTGGAGCACCCCGGATTGGAGTCGCCGTGCGGCCGCGAGTTCTACCTCTCGTTCGTCAGATACGAAGACGGCCGCGAGGTCGAGGCGGTCCCCGAGAGCGACTACGTCGTCATCGGCGGGCGAGGCCCTTCGGGGCCGGCCGGACCCGGCGGACCGAACGCGGGGCCGCGCGGCCCCGGGGGGTTCTGAACCTTCGGCGCGACTCGCACGCACACTCGGTCGCCCGGTCACGTAGTCGCTCGACGGCGAGACTGCCCACGTCGTGCGAGCACGCATCAGCTCGTATTCAATAGCTCACGCGTCGATTACTCACGCATGGTTCCCATTCAGTCCTCGTTCGGTCTCGGCGACGCGCTGTTCTTCGTCCCGTTCGTCGCCCTCGCCGTCGTCATCTTCGCGTTCGCCGGCGCGGTGGTCTACCTCGAACACAGAAAGGAGATGGCGCTCATCGAGAGCGGCCACTACGACGAGGCCGGCCGCGACTCGCGGGCGTGGATTCTCGGCGGCGGCCTGCTCGTGCTCGCGCTCGGCCTCGGGAGCGTCGTCTCTGCCTTCCTCTCCGGCGGCGCGGTCGGCGACGGCGTGACCGCGGTGTTCGTCGGTCTCGCGGCGCTCGCGTACTACTTCTACAAGCGCCGCGCGGTCGGAACCACCGTCGCCTGACGCGAAAAGACGTCGGGGACTTCAGCCCTTGATGTTGCAGACGGGGAACGTCCGCGCGACCTTGTCGCCGATGCCCAACTCGTCGGAGACGCGGACGACCTCGTCGACGTCCTTGTAGACGCCCGGCGCTTCTTCGGCGACCGTCGCGCCCGACTGGGCCTTCACGTATATCTTCTCCTGCTCGCGGAGTTCGTCCTGCACCGTCTCGCCCCAGTACTCCTGTTTCGCCTTGGTCCGACTCATGAGTCGGCCCGCGCCGTGGGCCGTCGAGCCGAAGGTGAGGTCGAGCGACCGGTCGCCGCCGCGGAGGACGTAGCTCCCCGCGCCCATGCTGCCGGGGATGATGACCGGCTGACCCACGTCGGCGTAGGCGGGCGGGAGTTCGGGCCGGCCCGCGGGGAACGCCCGCGTCGCGCCCTTCCGGTGGACGTAGAGTTCGCGCTCCTCGCCGTCGACCTCGTGGACCTCCTTCTTGGCGATGTTGTGCGCCACGTCGTACAGCAGACGCATCTCCATGTCGCGCCAGTCGCGGTCGAACACGTCGGCGAACACCTCGCGCGTGCGGTGCATGATGAGCTGTCGGTTCACCCACGCGAAGTTGATGGCGGCGCACATCGCGCCGTAGTACTCCTCGGCGAGCTCGGAACCGGCGGGCGCGGCCGCGAGTTCCTTGTCCGGCAGTTCGTCGAGCAGGTCCTTGTGCTCCTTCTCGATGCGCCGGAGGTAGTCGGTGCAGGTCTGGTGGCCGAGGCCGCGGGAGCCGCAGTGGATGAGGACGACGATTTGGTCGGCTTCGAGGCCGAACGACTCGGCCACGTCCTCGCGGTAGATGTCGGTGACGCGCTGGACTTCGAGGAAGTGGTTCCCGGAGCCGAGGCTGCCGATTTGGTTGCGGCCGCGGTCCTTCGCCTTCTGGGAGACGAACTCGGGGCGGGCGTCGTCGCGGAAGCCCTCGTCCTCGCAGTGGGCGAGGTCGTCCTCCGTGGCGTAGCCGGCGTCGACCGCCCAGCGCATTCCGCGCGCGAGGATGTCTTCGATGGTCTCGGCGTCGCCCTTGACGACGCCGCCGCCGCCGAGGCCCGAGGGAACCGCCTCGAACAGGGCGTCGACGAGCTCCTCCTCGTGACCCCGCAGGTCCTCGTAAGTGAGATTCGTCGTCATCATGCGGACGCCGCAGTTGATGTCGTAGCCGACCGCGCCGGGCGAGATACAGCCGTCCGTGGCGTCGGTCGCGCCGACGCCGCCGACGGGGAACCCGTAGCCCTGGTGGCCGTCGGGCATGCAGATGGCGTGGTTGGCGATACCCGGTAGGTGCGTCGCGTTCCGCAGCTGTTCGAGCGTCTTGTCGTCGCCGATGTGGTCGAGCAGCGCCTCGGAGGCCAACACCCGCGCGGGGGCGTTCATCTCGCCCTCCCGCGGAATCTCCCAGACGTGCTCGCGAACCCGTCGCAGTTCGATGTCGCCGAACTCGCGCGTTTCCATACCCGGACAATCGACGCGGCGACTCAATAGGATTCCGTCACGCCGCGAGCGCCCGCGGCGCGCGGCCGCCGGGGACGACGAGGGCGACGAAGACGAAGCCGACAACTCACACGTCGAAGACGACGTACGCCTCCCAGCCGGCGTCGGTCTCCGCTAACCGCATCTCGGAGTAGGTGACGGCCTTCACGTCGCGGGCGTCCACGTCGGCGAAGGGGACGCCCCGCGCGGACGCCGCGACGACCCACTCGTCGCCCTCCCGCCGGACGGCCGCCTCGTGGGCCGCGGGGAGGACCCCGCGCACGTCGCGCTCGTAGATGAGTTGGTCGAGGTAGTCGAACAACAGCGCCTCGCGGTTCTCCGCGCGGACGACGAACGAAAATCGGTCGCCCGTCTCGGCGGGGGCGTCGCACATCGCGGCGGTGAGTCCGTCGGCGACGGCGGCGAAGACGGCACCGAGGCTCTCGCCGTCGGCCTCGACGGCCACGTCGGCGGTGTGGTCGCGGAGCGTAAATCCCATGCCGAGACGAGGGACGCCGTCGACCCTCGTCCTTTCGGTCGGCGGCGAGCGCGCGTCTCGCTCCCCGGGGGTCCGTTCGCCGGTCGTGTCGCCCCGCTATCCAGTCGGGGGGCGGCGTCGACCGGTCGTCCAAACGGACGGTGGAGTTATATTCTCGCTCCGGTTACGACCGGGTGTGAGCGTCAACGTGGAGATGCGGGTCGACGCCCCCGGCCAGCGCGAGTACGCCGAGGAGGCGTGGGACCTGAAAGAGCGGATTCGGGTCGAGGAAGGCCTCCTGAAACAGCGACGGGGCTTTTTCATGGACGCCTACCGCCGGGCGAACACGTATCTCCTCTACGAGAACGACGCGCTCGTCGCGTTCGCTTCCACGCGGCGCGACGGCTACATCCTCTTTCTCGCGGTCTCGCCCGACGCCCGCGGCGAGGGCTACGGCAAGCGCCTCGTCGCCGAGGTCGCAAAGGAACACCCGGTCGTGACCTGTCACGCCCGAACGACGAACACGAACGCCCTCGACTTCTACGAGAAGATGGGCTTCGAGGTCCGCCGCCGCATCGAGAACTACTACGAGGACGGCGGGGCCGCGTTCTACCTCCGACTCGGCGAGGAGGCCGGACTCAGAGAGAAGCTCTCGGAGTTCCTCCGCCGGTAACCGACCGACTGCGCCGCATTCGACACCGGTTGGAGAGCCGTCGCGCCGCAGCCACGCCCCCTTGCGCGTATCCTTAATTTTTATTCACTTCCTAGTATATGTAGTCGATATGTACATCGGAGTGCTCACCGTCCCGCTCGGAGACGAACCCCTCGACGACGCGCTCGACTACCTGTCGGGTATCGGCGTCGACGGCGTCGAACTCGCCGTCGGCGGCTGGCCCGGCGAGGACCACGTCGACCGGAGCGCCGTCCTCGCGGACGACGACGCGCAGGCCGACCTCCTCGATTCGGTCGAGAGCCGGGACCTGCAGATCAGCGCGCTCGCCACGCACAACAACCCGCTGCACCCCGTCGAGGAGACGGCCGCCGAGGCCGACACCGAACTCCGCGAGGCAATCGAACTCGCGGACGCCCTCGACGTGAACACCGTCACCTGTTTCTCGGGGCTCCCCGCCGGCGGGCCGAACGACGAGGTGCCGAACTGGATTACCGCGCCGTGGCCGACCGAGCACGCCGACGCCCACGACTACCAGTGGGAGGTCGCCGTCGACTACTGGTCCGACCTCGCCGCCTTCGCCGACGACCACGGCGTCGACATCGCCATCGAGATGCACCCGAACATGCTCGTCTACGAGCCGACGGGCATGCTGAAGCTCCGCGAGGCGACGAACGAGCGCATCGGCGCGAACTTCGACCCCTCGCACCTCTACTGGCAGGACATCTCCATCACCGACGCGATTCGGTTCCTCGGCGAGGAGGACGCCATCCACCACTTCCACGCGAAGGACACGAAGGTGTACGAGTCCGAATCGCGCATCAAGGGCGTCCTCGACACGACCTCCTACGCGGACACCGCCGACCGCTCGTGGCTGTTCCGCTCTATCGGCTACGGCCACGACGAGGGCCACTGGAAGGACGTGGTCTCGACGCTCCGGATGGTCGGCTACGAGGGCGCGCTCTCCATCGAACACGAGGACGCGCTCACGTCGTCCAAGGAGGGCCTCGAAAAGGCCGTCGACGTGCTCTCGCGCGCCGTCTTCGAGACGCAACCCGGCGACGCCTACTGGGCGGAGTAATCCATGACTGAACCACTCACCGTCGGCGTCCTCGGCTACCGCTTCAGGCCCACCTTTTTCCGGTTCGGGGCCGCGTCGCGACCCGCTCACCGCAAAAATCTGGACCAAAAACTGCCGCGAGACTCGGCCTCCGGCCTCGCTCGCGGTACTGCATCGGGCACGGAGGTGGCACAATGACTGAACCACTCACCGTCGGCGTCCTCGGCTACCGCTTCATGGGGAAGGCGCACTCCAACGCGCTCGCCCGCCTGCCGATGTTCTTCCCCGACGCGCCCGACGTGGAGCGCTCGGTCATCGTCGGCCGCGACGAGGAGGCGCTTTCCGACGCCGCAGACCGCTTCGGCTTCGAATCGACGGCGACCGACTGGCGCGACGTGGTCGACGACGTGGACGTGTTCTACAACCTCGGCCCGAACCACCTCCACGCCGAGCCCTCCATCGCCGCGCTCGAAGCCGGTGCCAGCGTCTTCTGCGAGAAACCGCTCGCGCCGACGCTCGACGAGGCCGAGGCGATGCGCGACGCCGCCCGCGCGGCCGACGGCGTCGCCGGGTGCGCGTTCAACTACCGCTTCGTCCCCGCCATCCGGTACGCGAAGGGGCTCATCGAGGACGGCGAACTCGGCGAGATTCGACACGTCCGCGGGCGCTACTTACAGGACTGGCTCGTCGACGCCGACGCGCCGTGGACGTGGCGCATGGACGAAGACGCCGCCGGCTCCGGCGCGCTCGGCGACCTCGGCGCGCACACCGTCGACCTCGTTCGGTTCCTCGTCGGCGACCGCGCCGGCGACATCGAACGCCTCTCGGGGCATCTCCAGACGTTCGTCGACGAGCGACCCGTGCCCGGCGAGGACGAGTACAGGCCCGTGACCGTCGACGACGCCTACACCGCGCAGGCGGAGTTCGAAAACGGCGCGGTCGGGAGCTTCGAGGCCTCGCGCTTCGCCGACGGCCACAAGAACGACCACACCATCGAGATTCACGGCTCCGAGGGGAGCCTACAGTTCTCGCTCGAACGCCTCAACGAACTGGAGGTAAAAACCGGCGACGCCCGCGGTTACGAGACGGTGCTCGTCACCGACGAGACGGACCCCTACCTCGACCACTGGTGGCCGCCGGGCCACGTCATCGGCTGGGAACACACGTTCGTCCACGAGAACTACGAGTTCCTGTCGGCGGTCGCCGAGGGCGGCGACTTCTCGCCGTCGTTCGAGGACGGCTACGAGGTCCAGAAAATCCTCGACGCCATCGAGCGCTCCGACGAGGCCGGCGAGTGGGTCAGCCTCGGCTGACGGGGCGGACGGAAGGAAATCGACCCGAACCGCGGGCGACCCGCCGCCCGCTCAGAACTCGATGACGCCCTCGTCGGTGATGACCTCGTCGATAAGGTCGACCGGCGTGGCGTCGTAGGCGGGGTTTTCGAGTTCGATGCCTTCGACGGGTTCGAGCATGACTTCGGAGGGCGAGCGAATCTCGTTTTCGAAGCGGAAGCCGTCGTCGACGACCTTCGCGCCCGAGCCGACGACCGTGACCGGTACGCCAACTTCGTTTGCGGCGGCGACGAGCGGGAACGTCCCGATGCGGTTGTAGAGCGTCTCCTCGACGATGCAGTCCATGCCGATGATGACGCGGTCGCACTTCGGGAGGAACATCCCGGTCGCGCCATCGACCATCAGGTGTGGCTCGACCGCGTCGATGGCGGCGAGTTCGCGCGCGAACTTCCGGCCGAGGAACCGCGGGCGGGCCTCTGTCACGTAGGCGGTGAGTTCCGCGCCGTCGGCGACGGCGAGTTCGACGGCCTCCATGACCGTCGAGGAGTAGTCGTGGGTGAGGAACGTCTGACCGTCCTCGATGGTCGCGGCCGCCTGTTGGGCGGCGCGGCGCTTGCCCGTCTCGACGGTCTCGACCACGCGGTCGATGGTCGCCACGGTGAGCTCCCGCGCCTCGTCGAGGTCGTCGGCCTCGCCTTGGACGCTGTGGAGCACGTCCTGCAGGGCGTTGTACAGCGACGCGTGCGAGGGGTTCGCCCGCTTGAGCGCGCCGACGTTCCGTTCGAGGTCGCGTTCGAACTCCTCGACGGTCGCGTAGTCGCGCTCGGTCAGCTCCGCGAGCGCCCGCGTGGCCTTGACGGCGACGACCGAGGAGCTGTGCGTCTGCATCTCGCGAATCTCCTCGATGGTCTCGTCTATCATACGAGAACGTCGCCGTATCGTGTGAAAGAGTTTCCGGGAGCGGGCGACGTCGCGGTCGCCATCGCCGTCGTGGGCGCGGCCCCGCGGTCAGCCGCGGTCGGCCTCAGTCCTCCGCGTCGATGTCGGTGTCCAACTCGGCCTCGGGGGGCGTCCCGCCGTCGCCCGCGTTGGTCCGCTTGGCGTAGACGAACAGGGCGACGGCGGTCACGAACCAGATGACCGCACCGACGCGGACCGCGAACTCGGCGCGCGCGCCCCACGTCTGGAGCCCCGCGTTAATCGAGAGGACCGCGACGATGGGCGAGCCGACGAGAATCGTCGTGACGAACGTCATCTGCATGACCCACCCGTAATCGACGCCGTCCGGATTCGAGCGCTCGACTGGTTGCACGGGTAGCAGTTTCACGGCGACGGCTAATGCGTGCCGGTTCCCGCTCGCTGCGCGGGGGTCCGACGCCCCGGCCGCCGGGGCTCAGCAGGCGGCGTTCGTCGCGGTCGGCTCGGTCGGTATCTCGTAGTCGACGAGGACGCTCGACGAGCCGCCCTCGCGTTCGATGACGACGCGGTAGTGCTGGCCCGCCTCGCAGATGGGGCGGAGCGCGCTGTCGGAGCCGGCACCGTCGATGTGGGCGTACTCGCCCGCGGGGCCGACCGTCTCGCCGCCGGTCCACACGTCCTCCCACGCGATTCGGTTGCCGGCGTCGTCGACGACGAACACCTGACTGCCGTCTTCGATGCTGCCGAACTCGTGGGTGATGTTGATGTACGCGCCGTTCGCGCCGTTGCCCGGGCCGTCGGGGTGGTAGTCCACGTCGAACGACACCTGCGGTTGCGGCTCGGTGAGCACGTCTTCGAACCCCATCACCATCGCGCCGACCGTGGCGGCGAGGAGGACGACGATGACGACGAGAAGCGAGACGCCGACGACCGGCGAGAGGCCGCGGTTCGACCGGCGTTCGGTGGGGGACAAAGCGGGCATGCGTCGTTCGCACAGGCGCATTCCCCTAAGTAAAGTGTTACTTCGGACGGGGGGTCGGGGCGACCCGCGCGGACGCCGCGGGCGGCGGGGGCCCGCGTTCGGCGACGCGCAAGGGTAACCTGATAACGCGGACGCGCCAACGGCACGCATGGTCACGGTACGGTCCATTCGGGCGAAGGCTGGTAGCGAGCCTATCACGATGCTCACGGCGTACGACGCGCCGACCGCGAGCATCGTCGACGAGGCGGGCATCGACATCGTCCTCGTCGGCGACAGCATGGGCAACACGGCGCTCGGCTACGACTCGACGCTCCCGGTGACCGTCGAGGACGTGGCGAGCCGGACCGCCGCGGTGGCGCGCGCGGCCGACGACGCCCTCGTCGTCGCCGACATGCCCTTCCTTTCTGTCGGCGTGGACGAGGCGTCGAGCGTCGAACACTGCGGCCGGATGCTCAAGGAGGCCGACGCCGACGCGGTCAAACTCGAATC
The DNA here is from genome assembly GCF_031624535.1 of Haloferax sp. S2CR25. Classification (NCBI taxonomy): domain Archaea; kingdom Methanobacteriati; phylum Methanobacteriota; class Halobacteria; order Halobacteriales; family Haloferacaceae; genus Haloferax; species Haloferax sp. S2CR25. The sequence goes on along the minus strand of NZ_JAMQOO010000002.1, from coordinate 403,875 downwards.
CGGCCCGCACACGGTCGAACTGACCGAACATCTCGTCCGGCTCGGCATCCCGGTGATGGCCCACCTCGGGCTGACGCCCCAGCGCGTCAGGGAGGTCGGCTACGGCAGGCAGGGAACCGACCGCGACGACGCGCGGGAGATTCTCGACCTCGCGAAGGCCCACGCCGACGCGGGCGCGTTCTCGCTCGTCCTCGAACACGTCCCGGCGAACCTCGCAAAACAGGTCACGGCGGCCATCGACGTCCCGACCATCGGCATCGGCGCGGGCCCCGACTGCGACGGGCAGGTGCTCGTCGTCGACGACGTAGTGGGCATGAGCGACCGAACCCCGCCCTTCGCGGCCCAGTTCGGCGACGTGAAATCGGAGATGGAGCGGGCGGTCGGCGCGTACCGGGACGCCGTCGAAGCCGGGGAGTTCCCGGCCGAGGAACACAGCCACGTCGAAGACGACCTCGACGAACTGTACTGAGGGGCCCCGTTCCAGACACCCGAACTCGCGCCCGGTTGCGACGACCTACGCGACGCGGCGGTCGAGGAACGACTTCACGGCCTCGTTGAACGCCGCCGGCCGTTCGAGCATCGCCAGATGCGCGGCGTCTTCGACCGTCCCGAGTTCGCAGTCGGGCATCGTCTCCGCGAGGTACTCGTGGTACGACGGCGGCGTGAGACGGTCGTACTCGCCGACGAGCGCGAGCGTCGGAACCGAAATCTCGCCCACCTCGTCGCGGACGTCGAAGGTGTGACACGACAGGAAGTCGCGGCGGGTGACGGCCTGTCCGGCGTCGTACATCGCTTCTTTGGAGCCCTCGACGAGTCGCTCGTCGTCGGCGTGGAACAGTTTGTCCTCGCCGTGGAGAAAGGAGACGGCGCGGTCGAAGTCGTCGTCGAGCCAGTTCAGCAGGTCCGAGAGCACGGCGAGTTTCGCGCCCGTCCCCGCGAGCACCAGCGCGTCGAGGTCGAGGTCGCGTTCGAGCGCGAGCGTCAGGACGACCGCGCCGCCGAGCGAGTTGCCGACGAGGACGCTCGCGTCGGTCTCCTCGGCCACGGCGACCACGTCGTCGACGTAGGCCGACAGCGTCTCGTAGCCGGCGTCGGCGTCCACGTCGTCGCTGTCGCCGTGGCCGCTCAGGTCGAGCGCGGCGACCGGGTAGTCGTCGGCGAGGCGGAACTGGCCGCGCCAGACGCCGTGTGCGCCGCCGCTCCCGTGTACACAGAGGAGCGTCGGTCCCTCCCCGCCCGCGTCGCGGTATCGATAGGCTGTCTCCCGTCCGTGGTGGTCAACCGAGGCCGTCTCCATACCTCGAAACTGGTCGCCGCGAGCCAATAAACCCCCACGCAGGCACCGAGTTTCGGCGGCGGAGCGCCCCGACCGACCGGGCGGCCGACTGCCGAGGCCACTAGTTTGACGTTACTCCGCCGCGAACAGTACGGTGAGGCGTGGCGACTGTGAACCGCAATTCAACCGAAGTGCGGAATATCGGTGTCGTCACCCGATTCGGCGGAGAAAGATTTATATATTCAAAACGCTAACCTTGGGTTAGACTTATCATGAGCATGCAACAGTTCGCCGGCGGGAACGAGCGGTTCATTCGCCGGTACGAATACGAAGACAGCTGGGTCATCGCGGCCGACGTGGGTCTCTCGGAAGACGAGATCGACGTGGACATCGTCGGGTCGACGGCCATCGTCGTGGCCGACACCGGCGACCGCGTGACCGAGACGGAGTTCGAACTTCCCGCCGGCGGCGACGCCGACGTGGCGGTTCGGAACGGCGTGCTCACCATCACCCTCACCAAGTAAATGAAACTCATCGTCAAACCCCTCAAGCAGAAGGACGCCGGCCGCGGGCTCGCCGCCATCGACCGAGCCGCGGCCGCGGAACTCGACCTCGAAGGCGGGGATTTCATCCGCATCGACGGTCCGAACGACGGGACCGCCATCGCCCGCGTCTGGCCCGGCTACCCCGAAGACCAGGGCACGGGCATCATCCGCATCGACGGTCGCCTCCGCCAGCAGGCCGGCGTCGGCATCGACGAGCGCGTCGACGTGGAGAAAGCCGACGTGAAGCCCGCAAAGCGCGTCACCATCGCGCTCCCGCAGAACCTCCGCATCGGCGGCAACATCGGGACGTACATCCGCGACAAGCTCTCCGGCCAGCCGGTCGCGCAGGGCCAGAGCGTCCAGCTTCCGCTCGGCTTCGGCTTCATGAGCGCGTCGAACCAGTCGGTCCCCATCAAAATCGCGTCGACGGACCCCGACGGGACCGTCGTCGTCACCGACAACACCGAGTTCCAGGTGAGCCAGAAGCCCGCCGAGCAGATTAAAGACGCCGCGCCGGGCGACGAGGGCGGCCCCTCCGTCACCTACGAGGACATCGGCGGCCTCGACAAGGAGCTCGAACAGGTCCGGGAGATGATCGAACTCCCGATGCGCCACCCCGAGCTGTTCAAGCGCCTCGGCATCGAGCCGCCGAAAGGCGTGCTCCTCCACGGCCCGCCGGGGACGGGGAAGACGCTCATCGCGAAGGCCGTCGCCAACGAGATCGACGCCTCGTTCCACACCATCTCCGGCCCGGAGATCATGTCGAAGTACTACGGGGAGTCCGAAGAGCAGCTCCGCGAAATCTTCGAGGAGGCGACGGAGAACTCGCCCGCCATCGTCTTCATCGACGAGATAGACTCCATCGCGCCCAAGCGCAGCGAGGCCGGCGGTGACGTGGAACGCCGCGTCGTCGCCCAGTTGCTGTCGCTCATGGACGGCCTCGACGAGCGCGGCGAGGTCGTCGTCATCGGCGCGACCAACCGCGTGGACGCCATCGACAACGCGCTCCGCCGCGGCGGCCGGTTCGACCGCGAAATCGAAATCGGCGTGCCGGACCGCGACGGTCGCAAGGAGATCATGCAGGTCCACACGCGGAACATGCCGCTGACCGACGACGTGGACCTCGACGCCTACGCCGACAGCACCCACGGCTTCGTCGGGGCGGACCTCGAATCGCTGGCCAAGGAGTCGGCGATGCACGCCCTGCGGCGCATCCGCCCGCAGCTCGACCTCGACGCCGAGGAGATAGACGCCGAGGTGCTCGAAGGCCTCAAAGTCACGGAAGACGACTTCAAGCAGGCGCTCAAGAGCATCGAACCGTCGGCGCTCCGCGAGGTGTTCGTCGAGGTTCCCGACGTGACCTGGGAGGACGTGGGCGGACTCGAACCCACCAAGGAACGCCTCCGCGAGACCATCCAGTGGCCGCTCGAATACCCCGAGGTGTTCCAGCAGATGGACATGGACGCCGCCAAGGGCGTCCTGATGTACGGCCCGCCGGGCACGGGGAAGACCCTGCTGGCGAAGGCCGTCGCCAACGAGGCGGAGTCGAACTTCATCTCCATCAAGGGCCCCGAACTCCTGAACAAGTTCGTCGGCGAGTCCGAAAAGGGCGTCCGCGAGGTGTTCAAGAAGGCCCGCGAGAACGCCCCGACGGTGGTGTTCTTCGACGAGATAGACTCCATCGCGACCGAGCGCGGCCGCGACTCGTCGAGTTCGGGCGTCACCGAGCGCGTCGTCTCCCAACTGCTCACCGAACTCGACGGCCTCGAAGCGCTCGAAGACGTGGTCGTCATCGCGACGACCAACCGGCCGGACCTCATCGACTCGGCGCTCCTGCGCCCCGGTCGCCTCGACCGCCACGTCCACGTGCCCGTCCCCGACGAGGACGCCCGCCGCGCCATCCTCGACGTGCACACCCGCAACAAGCCGCTCGCGGACGACGTGAACCTCGACAAAATCGCGTCCAAGACCGACGGCTACGTCGGTGCCGACCTCGAAGCGCTCGCCCGCGAGGCGTCGATGAACGCCTCCCGCGAGTTCATCCGGAGCGTCGAGAAAGAGGACATCGGCGAGAGCGTCGGGAACGTCCGCGTGACGATGGAACACTTCGAAGACGCGCTCGACGAAATCGGCGCGAGCGTCACCGACGACGTGCGCCGCCGCTACGAGGAAATCGAAGAGCGCTTCCAGAAGAGCGAGGTCGAACGCGACCGCGAGACGGAAGTCGGTCGCACCTTCCAGTAAGCGCCTCGTAACCCGGCTCAAGCGGTTTTTCGAAGTGATTGTCCCCGAGCGGTGGCGCTGTCGGCCGCGACAGCCCAGCCAGTTCGCGGCGACTGTTCGTCCGCCGCCCGCCGCGGCGGTGGCGACCGTCACGTTCATATCACTCCCATCTGCTACGTAGTGGTACGCGGTTCTCGGGATACGAAATAATAAACGAGTCCTACGTTTGTTTCACCGGAAATGCGGTGTGTCTCCCGGCGTTTGTAAAGAATGTACTCGGCCGGTAGTTGTCGTTTCGGCGCGGGACGGAACCCGGACGGTCCGGCGGAGCGGTCGCCCGGTCGGGGCGGCGTCCCCCTCAGCCGTCGAGTTCGTCGAGGTCGGCGAGGATTTCGTCGGCGTGGCCGTCGGGCGAGACGCCCTCGTAGACCCGTTCGACGGTCCCGTCGGGGCCGACGAGATACGAGTTGCGGAAGACGCCGTCGAACGTCTTGCCGAACATGTTCTTTTCGCCGTAGGAGTCGTACGCCGCGGAGACGCTGCCGTCTTCGTCCGAGAGGAGCGTGAACGGGAGGTCGTACTTCTCGGCGAACGAGTCGAGGTCCGAGACGGGGTCGTCGCTGATGCCGATGACCGCCGCGTCGCGGTCTTCGAACTCGTCCCACGAGTCGCGGAAGCCGCAGGCCTCGGTGGTACAGCCCGGCGTGTCGGCGCGCGGGTAGAAGTAGACCACCACGTGTTCGCCGCGGAAGTCGGACAGCGAGACGAGGTCGCCGCGCTGGTCGGGGAGTTCGAAGTCGGGGGCGTCGTCGCCAATTTCGAGCATAGCCACCAGTTCCGGCGGCGGAAAGAAGGGTCTTTCTCAGTCGAGTTTCTCGGCCGCGCCGCGTTCGACCAGCGGGTCGGCGTTCGCCGACGGAAGCGTCACCACGTCCTCGGTGGCGAGGTCGTACTCGCGCTCGTCGACGCCGAGGATGGTCCCCACGTCGGCGGTGATGCGCACCGTCTCGCGCTCGTCGGCGAGGCCGGAAAGCGGGTCGTCGGCTGACGGCTCGACCGTGTCGGCGTCGTCCGCCGACGGGGCCGCGGTTTCCGGGTCGGGTTCGTCCGGCGGAACCGCCGGGCCGGAGTCTGTGGGGGTGGAGTCGGCGGGTTCGGAGTCGGGTTCGACCGCGGCGGCCTCGGTGGCCGGTCGGTCGGTCCCCGTCTGAGGCGTCGGCTCCGGGTTCGAAGCGCCGTCGCCGGTCCCACCGCCCATCGCGTCCGCGAGCACGTCGCCCGCGGCCGAATCGCCGGTGGGGGTCTCGGAGCCGCCAGCGTCGGTTCCGGTGCCGGTCGGCGCGGTCTCCGGGTCAGGCTCGTCCGGCGGAATCGCGGGACCCGACCCGCCGGGCGCGTCCGGTTCCGCGGTCGCCACGTCGGTCGCCGCAACGTCGTCCCGCGGGGAGTCGGCGGCCGACACGTCTTCGAGCGCGGACAGCACCGTGCCGCGGTTCTCCTCGATGCGGTCGACGAGGTCGTCGAACAGCCGCTTTTCCTCGCGGGTCAGCCCGTCCGTCTCGGAGGACATCCCCGCGGCCGCGAAGCTCGCGGCCTTGACGACCTTGCCGACGCGGCGCTCGTAGATGGAGGTGACGACCTCCTCCGCGGTCTCGATTTCGTCCGTGAGCCGCCGAATCTCCGGCGAGTAGTGGGTGCCGAGCTGTTCGGCCTTCTGTTCGCGTTTCGCCTTCTGCTCGGCGATGAACTCCGCGACGTCCTCGTAAAACGACTCGCGGAGGTGCTGTAAGCTGTCTTTCTGTCGCTCCGTCCGAAGCACGCTCCTGAGGTCGTCTACGTTCATTCTGTCACCTTCTCGGCTCGGCCGCGGGTCATGAGAAACACGCCGAGGCTCTCGTCTACTGACTGCACGCCGGAGTCGAGTGTAAAGCTATCGCCGTCGAACTCGACTTCGCCGGCGTCGGTCACTTTCACGGCGATGTCGCGGCCGCGGAAGCGGTCCGGCACCGCGTCCGACAGGGGGTCGAAGTCGTCGATCTCGTCGCGGTCGAGCGGTTCGACGACGAGTCCGGACCCGCCGTGGAGGCTCTTGGGGAGGCGAATCAGCCGCTTCGTGTCGGTCGTCACGGGTTCGTCTATCGGCGAGGTCTCGTCCTCGACGGTCTCGTGTGCGAGCGCCTCGACCAGCGTCCGGACGCCGGGGCCGCCGGCCTCGACGTTGCCCTCGCGGACGGCGTCGGGGTTGTTGCGGAACGCGCCGAGAATGGTTTTCGCGCGCCCGTCGCCGATGCCGTCGAGTTCCTTCAGCCGCGAGAGCGCGGCGTCTTCTTCCATCTCCAACAGCGCGTCCACGAACGCGAGGAGTCGCCGGTGGGTCCGCCGGCCCCACCCGCCCTCGGTTCGGAGGACGCGCTGAGTCGTCGTCCCGTGCTGTCGCGTCTCGATGAGCGCGTCGAAATCGAGGTCGATGGCGCGGATGTAGTCGACCACCTCGCGGCGGGCCTCGCTGTCGAGGCCGCGGACCGACTCGTCGCGCACGTGGACGTGGTAGCCGCGGCCGCCGGAGAACACCGCCTGCATCTCCTCGAACGCGAAGTCGTCTTCGAGGAGGTCGAGGAGGTCTAACAGGGCATCTTTCCCGGCGTCGAGCATGTCGGCGTAGCCCGTCGTCTCGGGGTCGACGCCGGGGAGGTGGTCCGCGTCGATGTCGAACACGAGGTCCGCCTCGCGCCAGCCCTTGTCGTCCATCGAGGACGCGCCGGGGTCCGCAAACCGGGCCGACGAGAAGTAGACGTGCCGGGGCGCGCTCCGGGCGAGGTAGTCCGAGAGGTCGCCGAGGTCGAGAAGCGACTGGTGGCGGTGCATCCGCGTGCCGCCGGCCGACCACGGGATGACACCCCACTCGCGTTCGCCCGGCGCTGGCGGGAGCGGAACGTCGGTGCTCCGGTAGTAATCGCCGAAGCGACCTTCGAGGTACTCGCGAGTGCGCCCGTCCATACACCTCGGGTTCCGGTGGCGCGGGTAAAGCGATTACGTCTCCGCGCGCCCGTGGTCGTTTCTCTCACTACCGTAGTGTGCGCATGCTTATCATTGTCGTTCGTGTATGAACCGGTGTGACCGACATGGAGTACACCTACCTCGGCGACACCGGCCTCGAAGTCTCGCGGCTCTGTCTGGGCTGTATGAACTTCGGCTCCAGCGCGGAGTGGATGATGAACGACAGGCAGGCGAGCCTCGACCTCCTCGACAGCGCGCTCGACGCCGGCATTAACTTCCTCGACACGGCGAACGCCTACTCCCGCGGGGAGTCGGAGGAAATCGTCGGCGAGGCTATCGCCGAGCGCGACCGCGAGGAACTCGCCATCGCGACGAAGGTCTACTTCCCGATGGGCGACGGGCCGAACAAATCGGGGCTCTCGCGCAAGCACATCATCGACCAGGCGCACGCGAGCCTCGACCGCCTCGGCACCGACTACATCGACCTCTACCAGATTCACCGCTGGGACGACGGCGTCCCCATCGAGGAGACGCTGTCGGCGCTCGACTACCTCGTCGAGGAGGGCCTCGTCAGGTACGTCGGCGCGTCCACGATGTCGTCGTACCAGTTCACGAAGGCGCTGTACACGGCCGACGTGGAGAACCTCGAACGCTTCGCCTGCATGCAACCGGAGTACAACGCGGTCGACCGTCACGAGGAGGCGAACCTGCTTCCGGTCTGCGAGGGCGAGGGCGTCGGCGTCATCCCGTGGTCGCCGCTCGCGGGCGGTTTCCTCACGGGCAAGTACGAGCGCGACGCCGAGGTGCCCGCCGACACGCGCGCGGAGTCCGACGAGTACACGTCGAACCGCTTCACCGACGAGAACTGGGCCGTCCTCGACGCGATTCGGTCGCTCGCCGAGGAGAAAGACGCCACGCCCGCGCAGGTGTCGCTCGCGTGGCTCCTCCACAAGCCCGTCGTGGACGCGCCCATCATCGGGCCGCGACGACTCGACCACCTCGAAGAGAACGTCGGCGCGCTCGACGTGACCCTGAGCGACGACGATATCGAGCGAATCGAGGCACCGAAGTCGCCGCGGTGGCCCGCGCCGGGGAAAGACTAAACCCCCGGAACCTAACCTTCACGTACAATTATTACATATTCGGGACTGGTTGATTTTCGAGCCGTCGAGAATATTATCAAGTAATTTACTACAACAGCGGTAGTGGCCAGCACCAAAACTATAAATAATCACTAATTGTAGAATACAGACTGTAATGGTTGATGCTGACTCACGCGAGGGCGAGCGTACTGGCGTCTCTCGACGCAGTTTTGTGAAGGCGGCCGGCGCATCGGGCGTCGCCGTCGGGCTGGCCGGATGTATTAGCACCGGCGGTGGAGACGGAAACGGCGGCGGCAACGGCGGCACGGACGCCGACACCGACACGCCGATTAACACCGAAGAGACAACCGACGAAATCACGCTTCAGTGGGCCGCCGACACCCGGGTCGCGGAGGCGGAAGCGGAAGTCGTGCAGGCGCTCCGGGACGCGGGCCTCCCGGAGAACATCGACATCGACATCCTCGCCGGCTCGCAGGTGACCGACAACAGACAGGCGCAGTATCAGCAGTGGCTCTCCGGCGGTCGCTCGGAGCCGACGCTGCTCATGATGGACAGCGGGTGGACGATTCCGTTCATCGCCCGCAACCAACTGCAGAACCTCTCGCAGTCGCTCCCCGATGAGTTGACGTCGACCATCGAAGAGGAGTACTTCGAGGCCAGCGTCTCGACGGCGATGGGACCGAACGGCGACCTCTACGGTCAGCCGCTGTTCCCCGACTTCCCGACGATTCAGTACCGGAAGGACCTGCTCCGCAACGCGGGTTACACGGACGAGGACTTCTCGACGTGGGCGACCGAGTCGATGTCGTGGGAGGAGTTCTCGCGGATTACGAGAGAGGCGCTCGACGCCAACGAAGACATCGAGAACGGGTTTACGTTCCAGGCGAACGTCTACGAGGGCCTGTCGTGCTGTGACTTCAACGAGTTCATGACCTCGTACGGCGGCGCGTACTTCGGCGGCCGCGAGAACCTGTTCGGCCCCATCGGCGACCGCCCCATCACGGTCGAAGAGGAGCCGGTCATCAACGCGATTCGGATGGTTCGGACGCTCATCCACGGCGAGGACGACGAGTACGCCCTCGACGGCATCACGGGCGGCATCTCGCCCGAAGCGGTCCTCCAGTGGACCGAGGACCCGTCCCGCCAACCCTTCACGACCGGCAACGCGGTCATGCACCGCAACTGGCCGTACTCCATCGTCATCAACGGCGCGGAGCCGTCGGCGGAGAACGAGCAGACCGGCTTCGGCGAGGACCTCGGCGTCATGCCGATTCCGTACGGCGTCACCGCCGACGAGGCCCAGTACGAGGGCACCGGCGGCCCCGTCGCCGCACTCGGCGGCTGGCACATGACGATGAACCCGAACTCGTCGGACGAACAGAAGCAGGCAGCGGTGCAGGTGCTTCGGACGATGCAAACCGAGCAGTTCCAGCTCGACATGTTCCGCATCATCGGCTGGATTCCGCCGCGCCCGTCGCTGCTCGACTCCGACGAGGCCGCCGAGGTGCCCATCATCGGCCGCTACCTCGACGCCCTGAAGGTCGCCGGCGAGAACGCGATTCCGCGGCCGGTCACCGTCGTCTGGCCGCAGCAGTCCGGCCGCATCGCTCAGGAGGTCAACGCCACGTTCGCCCAGGAGAAATCCCCCGAACAGGCGATGTCCGACCTCGCATCACAGCTCGAACAGATCGAGCAGAGCGCGTAGAGTAACGTCTTTACCGAGACGTAACCAAGATACACGTTATCATTTGACATGGCTACAGAACAACAATCAGGGGAAGCACTTTCCGACACCCGAAACAGCGGCCCGTACGCCTCGGCCGTCAACTGGATGGAGTCGCTTTCCGAGACGCAGTTCGCGTACCTGCTTTTGACGCCCGCGCTCGTCCTCTTGGGGGTAATCGCCGTCTACCCGCTGGTCTCGACGTTCAGCATGTCGCTGTTCGCAGACCAGTTGACCGGGAGCGCGCGGCTCGGCGAGTTCGTCGGACTGCAGAACTACGTGGACCTGTTCACCGGCGCGCGGAACTACGCGCTGCCGTCGCAGTTCCTCCCGACGTTCACCTCGGAGTTCCCCTTCGTCACGAACATCTACTCCAGCGCGCTCGCGGTGACGCTCATCTTCACCGTCTTCAGCGTGCTGTTCGAAACGCTCATCGGCTTCGGTCAGGCGCTCATCCTCGACCAGGACTTCCGCGGGCGGCGGTGGGTCCGCGTCGCCATCATCATCCCGTGGGCCGTCCCCATCGTCATCCAGGGGATGATCTGGTACCTGATGTTCCAGCCGAACATCGGCTTCCTCGTCGGCACGACCGAGAACCCGGCGCTGTTGAACCAACTCGGCCTCATCGGCACCACGCCGCTTCGGAACACCGCCGACGCGCTGTTCCTCATCATCGTGGCCGACGTGTGGAAGACCTCGGCGTTCATGGCGCTTCTCATCCTCGCGGGGATGCAGAGCATCGACCGGTCTCTGTACGACGTGGCGAAGGTCGCCGGCGCGTCGCGCTGGCAGCAGTTCAAGCTCATCACCTTCCCGCTCATCCTGCCGACGGTGCTCGTGGCGATGCTGTTCCGCACCATCGACGCGATGCGCGTCTACGGTATCATCCAGACCATGGCCGGCTGTCAGACGGTCCCGTCGTTGTCGTGTCTCGTCGTCACGACGTTCAACACGCCGCTGTACGGGACCTCGGCGACCGTGGCGTTCGTCACCGCGGGCATCATCGCCGTCGTGGTCTCGGTGTACATCGTGAACTTCGCCAGCGAGGGTCTCTGAGATGTCCAACGAAACTCCGGGAGCCGGCATCGGCTCCGACGACGCCGACACGAAACGCGGGCCGCTCGGCCGCTGGGTCGACTCGGCCATCAAGAACCCCGACAGGGTCTACCGCGCGATGTTCTACGTGGCGATGCTGTTCTTCCTCGTCACGACGCTGTTCCCGTTCTACTGGCTGCTGGTGCTCGCGCTCACGCCGAACAACCTCATCGCCGACATGGGGCTCGTGCCGAACGGGTTCAACCCGCAGGTGTTCGTCGCCATGTTCGAACGGGTGCCGTTCCACTACTACATGTTCAACAGCTTCGTGCTGGGCATCACGACCACCGTGCTCGTGTTGCTCATCGCCAGCCTCGCGGGGTACGTCTTCGGTCGCCTCCGGTTCCCCGGCAAGGGCGTGCTGATGCTCGGCATCCTCGCCATCAGCTACTTCCCCCCGGCGGCGTTTCTCATCCCGCTTTTCGAGCTGTTCACCGGGAACACCTCGCTCACCGTCGGGATGGTGACGATATCGACGCCGGACCTGTTCAACACGCCGGCACCGATGGTGTTCCCGTTCAGCGCGCTGTTCCTGCCGCTGTCGATATTCATCCTCACGACCTTCTACGGGCAGATTCCCGACGGGTTGGAGGATGCCGCGCGGGTGGAGGGAACGACCCGACTGGGCGCGCTATTCCGCGTCATCGTGCCGCTTTCGGCACCCGGCGTGGCGACCGCGGGCGTCCTCACGTTCATCAGCGTCTACAACGAGTTCTTCTTCTCGTTCCTGATGAACAACGGCGAGGCCGACTCGTGGGCCCCCATCGTCGCGGGTATCCTGAAGTATCAGGGGCAGTTCGACACCCCGTACAACCTGATGGCCGCCGCCTCCATCGTGGGAGTCTTACCCGTGGCCATCCTTGTCATCATCGCACAGGAACGCATCGTGAGTGGACTGACCGCAGGAGCGCTGAAGGAGTAATCATGGGAGACGTAACACTCGAACACGTAAGCAAGCACTACGACGACGTAACGGCGGTCGACGACATGAACCTCGACATCGACGACGGAGAATTCATCTGTCTCGTCGGTCCGTCGGGGTGCGGGAAGTCGACGACCATGGAGATGATTGCGGGCCTCACCATCCCCTCGGAGGGGAAGGTGTTCATCGGCGACCGCGAGGTGACGAACCTCCCGCCGAAGGACCGCGGGGTGGCGATGGTGTTCCAGAACATCGCGCTGTTCCCCCACATGGACGTCTACGACAACATCTCCTTCGGGCTCCGCCTCCGCAACTACGACAAGGAGGAAATCGAGCGCCGCGTCGAGCGCGCCGCCGAAATCGTCCAGTTGCAGGGGATGCTCGAACGCATGCCCGACGAGATGTCCGGCGGCCAGCGCCAGCGCGTCGCCATCGCTCGCGCCATCGTCCGCAACCCCGGCGTCTTCCTGATGGACGAGCCGTTAGCGAACCTCGACGCGAAGCTCCGGGTCCACATGCGGACCGAACTCCAGCGCCTCCACAAGGAACTGGACACGACCATCATCTACGTCACCCACGACCAGGCGGAGGCGATGACGATGTCCGACCGCATCGCGGTCATCGACTCCGGCCAACTCCAGCAGATAGACCCGCCGCTGGTCTGTTACAACGAGCCGTCGAACCTGTTCGTCGCGGGCTTCATCGGCTCGCCCTCGATGAACTTCCTCGACGGCGAAGTCACCGAAGGCGGCTTCGTCTCGACCAACATCGACGTGGAGTTCGACCCCGCCGACCTCGGCGTCGAACCGGGGACGGACGTCACGATGGGCATCCGCCCGGAGGACGTGTACCTCGTCGAAGAGGAGTCGCTTGTCTCGAACCCCAGCCGCCGCATCGACGCCGTGACGGACGTGCTCGAACCGATGGGCGACGAGATATTCGTCTACCTGAAGCTCTCGGAGTCGGCCGAGACGGACCTCGAAGACACGAGCGGCGTCGCCAACGACCAACTGCTGATGAGCGTCGCCCCCGACACCGACATCGAGGAGGACGAGGACGTGACGGTCGTCCTCGACCGCTCGCGCGTCCACCTCTTCGACACGGCGACGGGCGAGGCCATCAGCCACGGCATCGAGACGGCCGTCCAGACGAGCGGCGCGGCCGGCACGGAAGCCGAAAGCGACGACTGACGCGCCCGTAAAACGGCCCGCGTCGGTTCGTCCTCGACCCCGCACGCGACTCGCACAGCCCGCACAACGCTCACCGAACCCACCCACAGCACACACTCACACCCATGGTCAACGAACTCGGATTGTTGTACCTCGGCGGCATGACCGTCCTGTTTTTCTTCTGGGCCTACGGTATCGTCTCGTTCCTCCTCGACCTGAAGAACAAGTTCATCCCGAAGGGGAGGCAGTACCTCCGCGGACGGCGTCGGCTCAAGGAGGAACAGCGCCGCGAAGAAGAACGCAAGGAGCGAGAAGAACAGCTCTACTGAACGCCGACTCGACCCGCGTGTCCCGTCTCGTCTCGCCCCGTCTGGTCCGGCTCCATTGCACGCCACCCGTCGCAGTGAGAACGCTTGCTAACCGGGGTCTCGCGGTCGATTCTGGCAATTCAGCCCAAAGAACGTGAAACTTAACACCACCAGTAGTTAATCATCGAATCATGAGCACGGAATCATCGGTCCGAATCGGTATCGTCGGACTCGGAAACATCGGACACCACCACGCAGACCGCCTCGTCGACCTCGGCGCGACCCTCGTCGGCGGCCTCGACATCATGGCGGACGCCCGTCGGCGCTTCGCGGAGAAGTACGACGTGAACACCTACGAGGAGAAGTCGGAACTGTTCGAGGCGGTCGACGCGGTCATCATCACCACCCCGAACCGCTTCCACGAGGAGTACGCCGTCGCCGCGCTCGACGCGGGCCTCGACGTCCTGCTCGAAAAGCCGCTGGCGCACTCGCTCGAATCCGCCGAGCGAATCGCCGAGGCGGCCGAGGAGGCCGACGGCTTCTGCATGGTCGGCTTCAACAACCGCTTTGCCAACCCCGTCGAGGTCGTCCGCCACCACTACGAGGAGGGCCGCCTCGGCGACGTCACCCACGTCGAGGCCAACTACGTCCGCCGCCGCGGCATCCCCGGCCGCGGGTCGTGGTTCACCTCGAAGGAGGTCGCGGGCGGCGGGTCGCTCATCGACATCGGCGTCCACGCCATCGACCTCGCGCTCTACTTCCTCGACTTCCCCGAGGTCGTCGAAGTCTCCGGCGTCACCCGCTCCGAGTTCGGCGACCGCGACGACTACACCTTCGTCGAGATGTGGGGCGAGGACGTGGGCCCGGAGGCCTTCGACGTGGACGACTCCGCGAGCGCCTTCATCCGCACCGACGAGGGGACGACCATCTCCCTCGAAGTCGCGTGGGCGACGAACCGCCCGACCAACGACGAGTTCTTCCTCCGCGGCACGGAGGGCGGCGTGCGCTTCGACCGCGCGAGCCACGATCTCCAGTTCTACGAGGACGGCGTCGGCGGCGGCAACCACCTCTCGACGACGGACGTGGTGACGCAGGACAACGACACCCACAAGACCGAACAGGAGGCGTTCCTCGCGGCCGTCGCCGAGGGCGAACACCCCGGCCGCAACACGGTCGAACAGGGCCTCGCCGTCCAGCGCGTCATCGACGCAATCTACCGCTCGTCGGAGACGGGGAAGGCGGTCCGCCTCGACGCGGCCGAGACCGAGACCGAGACGCCCCCGGCGAACTGACCACCGCGAACGCGAACACCTCTCAGTCCCACTTCTCACACCATGTCCGTCATCGACTCACTCAGGCGCCCGGAACACACCGGCGAGAACCGCTGTCTGCCGTGTACCGCCGTCAACGTCGCAATCGTCGTCGTCGTCGGTCTCGCGGTCAGCGTGCTCTCGCCGGTCGCCGGCCTCGTCGTCCTCGTCGGCGGCGCGCTCTCTGTGTACCTCCGGGGCTACGTCGTCCCCGGCACGCCCTCGTTCGCGCCGCAGTTGGTCGGCGCAGTCGGCCTCGCCGGCGTCTTCGACCACGGCGACGAGGGGCCGGCCTCGGACCGCCGCTCGGAATCGCTCGACGCCAACGTCGACCCCGACGTGATGCTCTCGGCGCTCCTGAACGCCGGCGTCCTCGTCGAAGAAGAAGACGGGCTGTTCCTCACTGACGACGCCCGCGAGGAGTGGGAGTCGACGATGGCGACGCTCCGGAAGACCACCGACGAGGAACTCGCCGAGGCCGTCGCCAACGCGGTCCCGTTCGACGCGACGGTCGACGCCGAGTTCGATGGCATCTCGCTCGACGGTCCCTCGATGTCCGTGTGGATTTCCCGGCCGCAGGCCATCGCGGACGTGGCGACCCTCTACACGGTCGTCGAGCGCGGCGTCGACCCGATGGTCGCGCTCGCGGCCACGGAGCCGATGCGGATGTTCGCCGAGGTCTGTCCGGACTGCGGCGGCCCGGTCGAGGAGACGACGACGCGCAACTGCTGCGGCGGCACCGCGGGGCTGTACGACTCACCGGAACACGAGGTGCTCGGCTGTGCGGACTGCGGCGCGGTCGTCTACGAGTTCCCCGACGAGTAGCCGTCGCTGGCGAGGGCGGCGGGCCCGAAAAGCTACGTGCGGTGACTGACGACGCGGCTTCAGACGATTTCGTCGCGGTTCGGAACCTCGTCGCGGCCGAGCAGAATCTCCTGTCCTTCCACGTCTTCGAGCGCGGCGACCAGTCCGCCGACTTCGACGACGCTCTCTTCGGTCTCGATGTGGAGCGACGCGACCTCCTCCGTGTCCTCGAAGGCCGTCTCGATGACGCGGCCCTCGACCACGACGGGGTCGCCCGTCTCGATGTCGCGGCCGGAGACGGAGGCGTAGAAGTCGCCGTCTATCTCGCGGATGTCCTTGACGGCCCGGCGGATGGAGGCGTAGCGGCGCGGGAACGGCCGACGCTTGCCGTTGGCGACGATGGTCTCGGCGGTGGTCCAGAGGACGGTCCCGAAGAAGCCGCTGACGAGGAAGCCGAGCGCGGAGCGGTTGAAGATGACGCCGTAGCGGTCGCGGTCGTCTCGGAGGGCGTCCTGCGTCGCGTAGATGGAGTACTCGCCGTCGGCGACCGCGAGGACGGGCGAGGTGATGCCGCGGCGGGCGCGGGCGATGGTCGCCACGTCGAGGTAGTTGAACTCCTCGGGGTCGGGCGCGCGGGAGGCGGGCGTGACGAGCAGGTCGATGCTGACGCCGCTATCGATGGCCGCCGCGAGGTCGTCGCGGAAGCGACGGAGCAGGTCGGGCGTCAAAGAGAGCACGAGTTCGTACTCGGCGGCCTCGATAATCTCCTCGATGTAGCGGAGGATGGTCGACCGCGACTTGACGAGCGAAACCGCCTCGGTGTCGCGGGCGGGGGCGGTGTACCGCGCCTCCAGTTCCTCGATGAGTTCCTCCAGCGAGGTCTTGACGTTCGCGAAGGCGTCGTCGGGGTCGACGGCGACGATTTTCATCGGCCGCGACTCGCGGAGTTCGACGAGGCCGCGGTCGGACAGGCTCCGGACCGTGTCGTACACCCGCGGCTGGGGGATGCTGGTTCGGTCGGCGATTTCGCTCGCCGTCAACTGTCCGTGTTCGAGGACGGCCAGATACGCGTCTATCTCGTACTCACCGAGGTTGAAGCGCTCACCGACTCGCTCCATGGTGAGCCGCAGTTCGTCGGCCATGCTCGTGACGTGTACGGCATCACCTAAATCATTTACTGAAATCCGAGTAGCACGAAATTCCGAAAACAAGTGGCACAACTGATAGCAGGGTGGCCGCCGAATATCGCGGGACGGCGGGCGAATCGCCCCTCACATGTACATCCGGTCTTCCGGGAGGTCGGCCTCGCTGTCGTGGAGTCGCTCGGCGAGTTCGGCGTAGTACTGCTGCACCTCGGCCGCAAAGGACTCCAGCGGCGAGGAGTCGACGCCGAGGTCGTACACGTCGTCGGCGGCGTCGACGAGTCGAATCGCCGCCTCAACGTCGGGGACCTGCGCGTGGACGGGCGTGACGTAGACGCCGACGCCGAGGGGCGACCCGATGCCGCGCTCGACGAGCGCCGCGTTGGTGCCGTCGAAGAATCCGCGCCCCATCGGCGGGATGTCGCTGTCGGCGAGTCGCGCCTCGCGGTAGTCGTCGGTGGCGATGTAGAACACGCGGTGTTCGTCCGGGCCGTGGGCCATCGGAATCCCCGACAGGACGGCGAGTTCCTCCACCTGATTTCGTTCGGTCCACTCCAGGATGGCGTTTCCGAACTGCGTGCCGTGGACCGCCGGGACGAACAGTTCGCCGACGAGCACGGTCACGTCGAGGTCGTCGCGGGAGAACAGTCGCGTGTGGTGTCGGGGCCGCCCGTCCTCGAAGGGCGTCACCGCCGGGAGGCCCTCGACGGTGAGGTGACCGGTCTGTTCGAGGTCGAGGTGGTCGACGATGAAGTCGACGGCCGTGAGGCCGGCGAGTCCGAACGACGAAAAGCCACAGAGGAGCGCTCGACTGGGCGGGGTGTCGTGCGTTATCCGGAAGTCGGGACGGGAGGTCGTCGCGTTGCTCATACTAATATTGCGACGCCCCGACACTTAGCCGTTCACCGCGACCGCCCCCCGTAGTAACAACCCTTTTTTCGCCGCTCCCCGTTGCGGTTTCCATGCACGGAGTCGAGGGGGTTGCCGACGTGTCGGGCGCGTCGGGCGGGGTACCGACTGCGGGGATCCACGTCGCGGTCGCCCCGCTCCAGTCCACGGCGCTCACGCCGCCGACGTTCGTGCCGGAGTACCTCTTGTTCCCGGGGTGGCGCATCGCCGTCGCGCTCGTCATCGTCACCCTGTCGGTCGGGCTCTCGAAGTACATCGTCCGCCTGCTCGGCCGGCCGGTCGCCCGGCAGTTCCGCCGTCAGAGCGTCGCCCAGACCGTCCTCCGAATCGTCCGCCTCGCCATCGTCCTCGTCGGCGTCGGCGTCGGGGCGAACGTCCTCGGCCTCGAACTCGGCGACATCGTCCTCTCGGTGACGGTGTTTTCGGCGGTGCTCGGTATCGTCCTCGCGCCCATCGTCGGGAGCATCATCAACGGGGTGTTCGTCCTCTCGGACCAGCCGTTCGAAATCGGCGACATGATCGAACTCGACGACGGCACGAAGGGCTTCATCGACGAGATTACCCTGAGCTACACGAAGATATTCACCCTCGACAACACCTTTCTCGTGATGTCGAACTCGAACATCCGCGACCGCGACGTCATCAACTACTCCGCGGAGGACGAGCGGACCCGCCTGTCGCTCGACGTGCTCGTCACCTACGAGTCGGACATCGACGCCGCCCGCGACCTCGTCGAGCGCGCCGCCCGCGACTGCGACGCGGTGGTTGAAGGCGGGCCGGACATCCGCATCGGGAGCGCCCGCTACCCGGCGAAGCCGACCGCCTACATCAACTCCTACGCCGACAACGGCGTCCTCCTGCGCCTCCGCTACTGGGCGCTGAAACCGTACAAAATCGGCCGCATCCAGTCCGAGGTCCAGACGCGGCTCTGGACGCTCGTCGAGGAGTCAGAGGCGACCGTCGAGTTCGCCTACCCGCACACCCACCTCGTCTTCGACGAGACGAGCGGGAGCCTCCACGTCACCGGCGACGAGGCCGCGAACCGGCGTCACGCCACCGCGTCGCCGGCACCGGGAGCGCCTACCCACCCGGTCTCCGGGGAGGGCGGCGAAGCCCCGGTCGATGCGGCTGATTCGGCCGACGCGGCCGACGCGACTGACTCCCCGAATTCGGCTGACGCGGAGTCGACGGACACCGCCGACGACGACTGAGCGGGTAGCGCCCGAGACGGTCGGCACTGGGGCGGCGGCGGAAACGGAAAACCGACCGAACCCGAACCCGAGCGTCGCCGGTTCAGTCGTCCGCGCGGACGGTGATGACCGTGCAGTCGAGCTTTTCGCGGAGGAACACGTCGATGTCGGGGTCGTCGAGGAACCGCCGGAGCATCCGCCGCCAGCGGCTCGCCTGTTTCGACCCGATGACGACGATGTCGGCCTCCTCGGCGGCGACCTCTTCGAGAATCGTCTCCTCGACGAGGAAGCCCCGGCGGACCACGTAGCGCGCGCGGACGAGCGGGCCGAACTCGCCTTCGACCGCCCGCTTGAGTTCGGTCCGCGTCACGCCGCGGTTCGACTGGTAGAGGTCGACGTGGAGGACCGTCAGTTCGGCGTCGCGCTCTCTCGCGACGCGGACGGCCTCTTCGAGCGTCGCCCGGGAGTGCTTCGAGAGGGGGTATCGAACCGGGACCACGACCCGTGTCATACTCCGAAGCCACTCGCCGGGCGTGCGTGAACCTTTCCCTCTCGGACGGGTTCGCCGGCGGCCGCGTCTCGGTTTCGGCCCCGTTCCGCGCTCAGTCGTCGGCGCGGGTGGCCGACCGGCGCTCGATGCGGCCCTCGACGGCGGCGTCGAAGCCGACCTCGCGGGCGTACCGCGCCAGCGCGTCGTGTTGAATCTCGAACTCGCCGACGCGGTGGGCCTGCGTGATAGCCGGGAACTCCTGTGTGCTGTGCAGCAGGTAGTCGCTCGTGGCGACGGTGTAGCGCGCCTCGGGGTCGATTGGCTCGCCGTCGACGAACGCCTCGACCACCTCGTCTCGGTCGTCGTCCCAGACGATGCGCGCGCCGCTGACGTGGGCGTGCCACCAGTCGGGTTCGCCGAAGCCCATCTCGGCTCCGCGGGCGGCTCCGAACGCCGCCAGTAGCTCCGTGCCGGTCACCTCGGCGACGACGAGGTGTTCCTCGAAGGGAACGAGGCTCACGAGGTCGGCGTGGGTCACGTCGGGGCCGATGGGCGGGCCGGAGCGGATGCCGCCGCTGTTCTGGAGCCCCACGTCCGCGCCGGTCGCCCAGCGGTAGGCGTCGGCGATGGCGTTGCCGACGCGGCACTCGCCGGCCGCGACGGTCTCCTCGGCGCGGTCCATCGGGCGGTCGATGCGACAGAGAACTTCGTCGAGCCCGGCGGCGTCGACTCGCCCCTCCAGCGCCGCCACCAGTCCCTCGTCGGGTCGGTACTCGGCGGTCCGGTGGCGGACCGTCTCGATTCGGTCGGCGGCGACGCGGACCTCCCAGACGACGTGGCCGTTCGCGCCGGGGCGGACGATTGGCACGCCGTCGACCACGTCGTCGCGTTCGGCGTGGACGTGGCCGCCGAGGACGAGGTCCACGTCGCACCGCGCGACGAGTTCGTCGTCGCCGCTCCCGAGGTGCGAGAGCGCCACGACGAGGTCCGCGCCGTCGTCTCTGAGGGCGGCGGCCGCGTCGGCGGCGGCCTCGTAGGGGTCCGAGAAGTCGAGGTCGACCGCCTCGGGGTTGATTGAGCCGGTCGCGGGGTCGGTGACGCCGAAGAAGCCGAGCGTCAGCCCGTCGACCCCGCGGGTCGTCCGCGGGACGGTTCCCTCGGCGGCGGCGAACCGGACGCCGCCCTCGCCGCGGACGTTGCTCGTAACCCACGTCGGCCGGCTTGCGGCGACGAGTTCGCGGGTCCGGCTCGCCCCGTAGTCGAAGTCGTGGTTGCCGAACGTTTCGAGGTCGGCGTCCACGGCGTCGTAGAAGTCGAGCGCCTGCCCGCCGCGCTCGACGAGCGAGAGGACGCCCGGCGCGGTGTTGTCGCCGGTGCCGACCACGAGCGAGTCGTCGCCGGCGAGGGCGCTGACACAGCCCGCGAGGCGGCCGGCGCGCTCGGTGTCGTCGAAGACGTTCTCGATGTCGGAGTAGTGGAGGAGCCGAGGCATTCGCTTCTCGAATGTGGCGGTGCGGGCGGATAAGAAGCCGTCGGGACGGCCCGCGGGTCGGGCGAGACAGCGCAGAACCGGCGCGACTGCCCTCGCCTCGACGCGGGCGAGTTACGTCTCTACTCGTCGTCTTCTCCTTCGAGTTCGAACGCGACTTCGACCTCGGCTTGGTACTCCCGCGTCTCGACGGACGCGAGTTCGACGCCGAGCTCCTTTACTTCGACCCAGTGGACGCCCGCGAGCGTCTCCTCCGCGCGGTTAATCGCGTCGTCGACGGCGGCGTCGAAACTCTCTGCACTCCGACCGACGAGGGTGATTTTCTTGAACACCATCTCGTCGGACCCTTCGTCTTACTATCACAAATAATCGTCCCCAACTCGGCGGCCGGGGGCCGGGGCGAACGGAGCAACCCCCGACGCGTCGTCGCGGGACTCAGTCGTCGACCCGATACGGGCGCGCGGTCTCGGCCCGCGCCGCGACGAGCGTCCGCCCCCACGCCACGGCCGAGGGGTCGTAGCTCACGACCAGCGCCTCGGGTCCGCCCATGTGGTCGTAGACGACGAGCGTGACCGAGGCCGTCGTCGGCCGGTTCATCACTACGACGCCGAACGCCGGGTCGTCGTCGACCGCGCACACGCGGACGCCGGCGTCGACCATCGCGTCGAGACCGTCGGGATAGCGATTCGAGAGCCAGTCGAGCGACTCCGCGGAGAGAACGAGCGTGGCGCTGTCGCCGAGCCGCGCGAGCTGTTCGCTCCCCTCGGGCCAGAGGCTGAACAGAAACGGGCCGTTGAAGCCGGTGAGCGTCGTCACCTCGCCGAGGTCGAAATCGAGCGAGGTCCGCTGTTCCATCGCCGTGAGGTCGCCCGTACAGACGACCGCGTCGCGGAACAGCGAGGGCGGCGGGTTGACCGACTCGGGGAGGCGGTCGAGCACCGGCCCCGCGCCGAGCACGTTCGCCATCGCCCGTATCGCTTCGTCGTGTGTCTCCAGCGCGACGCGGCCCGCCGTCGTAGCGACGAACCCGCCGTCCGACCGTTCTACGAGGCCGAGGTCGACGAGTCGCTCGACGCCGCGGTCGACGGTGGACCGAGAGACTGAGAGCGTGCGGACCAGCTCGGCCTTCGCTAGCGGCTCCGACGAGAGCGCCTGCAGAATCTGACTGCGGCGACCGACCGTCTCGAACGCGGCGGCGGCGTCCTCGCCATCGTCCTCGTCTCCGTCTCCGACCCAGCTCGACATCGGTGTGAACGTCTCAGCCCGTGTACAAATGTATATCGGGACTCGGAGAGATTCTCCCCCAGTCGGCCGATTCCGACGTACTGGTGTCCGCCCCGTCGTGTCAACGGGCCGTCCCTTCGAGCCGGCTCTGTAACGCGCCGACCACGTCGGAGAGGTGTGCGGTCCCCCAGACGGCGACGATGACGCCGCCGACGGCGTCGAACACGAGGTCGAGGAGCGTGTCGTCGGGGCCGTACTGCGTCAGCACCGACCCGGTGCCGGCGAGCGAGGCCACCCCGGAGATGGCGAACTCGATGACCTCCCAGAAGACGCCGAACGCGAGGACGAAAAGCAGGATGAAGACGAACATGAACCGCGGCGGCAGGTAGATGTCCGTCGTGTGCTCGTCGACCGCGCGGACGGTCGCGTAGCCGGCCGCCGCGACGACCGACGACGACAGCGCGTGGGTGAGGTGGTCCCACCACCAGACGCCCGCGTAGAAACTGGTCTCCGAACCGGGGAGGCCGACCGTGCCGAGCGCGTGGAGGAACGCCGCGGAGGATATCCAGAGCGTCAGTCCGGCGTCCATCGGGATGCGGTAGTCGCGTTCGAGTAGCGCCGGGAGGTAGGTCACGCCGAGGCCGACGAGCGCGTTGACGACGATGCCGAAGTTCCCGCGGTCGAGGCCGATGAAGACGAGGCCGACGAGGACCACCTGCATCGCCCGAGAGAGCTGACGCTGGCGTCGCGCGTCGATGCGGAGGTAGGTGCGAAGATTCACGACGACTCACCGCCCTCCGACGCGGGGTGGTCGTCCGCCTCCGCCGCCTCCGTCGTCTCCGACACGTCGGCCATCTCCGCGACCTCCTCCGGAAGCCGCTCGCGCGAGGCGGCCCGGCGGCGGAAGTAGTACTCGAACAGCAACCCGGCGGCGAGACCGGCGACGGTGGCGGCGACGAAGTCCCACATCAGCCCCGCCTCGATAACGTCGTCGGGCCGGCCGTTCAAAAGCAGGCGCGTCCCGAGGTAGAGGTCGGAGAGCCACTGGACGACCGCCCAGACGCCGGCGGCGGCCATCGTGGCGATGACGACGAAGAAGACGGCGAAGGAGTGGTTCATGCGGACCGGCGTGAACACGTCGAGTTCGACGGCGACGATGAGCGCGATGGCGGCCACCGCGAGGTACGTCGAGACGCGGCCGGTGAACGCCACGCCGCCGATGGTCTGGCCCCGAACGAGGACGCGGGCGACGAGCGGGAGCGAGGCGAGCGCGACGACCTCCCACGGAAGCATCGCTCGCGGTTCGCGGAAGGCGACGGCCGGAACGACGGTGACCGCGGCCACGACGGCCGCGAAGCCGCCCCAGACGAGGTCGCCGCCGGTGACGACGCTCCCGACGGCGACGGCGACGAGGAAGCCGACGAACAGCCACGCGAGCGCCGCGTTGAGCCGTCTGCTCCGGACGAATCGCGCCAGCTCCGTCTCTGCGGCCTGCGACATGCTCGTCCGTTAGCGACGGGCTGAGAAAACGTTTGGGCGAAGACGCCCCGTTTCGATTACGTGTTCGTGCCGTGAACGACCTCGTAGTCGTTCCCACCACCGTTCGACACGCCGATGATTGCCCACTCGTATGGAAGGTCGATACCGCGAAGCCGCTCTCGAAGCGAGCTGATGTGGTCGTCCCACGTCACGAAGCAGCGGAACCGATACGGTGTCTCGGTTCCGCCGTCTGCGAGCACCGGACGGCATTCGGTCGCTTCGCGCGAACTCAGTGCGGTCACGTGGACCGTACGCCACTTGCGTTCGGCCAGCATATCGGGTCCGTCCCCCGAGACGGAGTAGCCGAGCCGGCCGAATATCGACCGAGCCTCCTGAACAGGAGGCATCGAAGCCTGGGCCATGCAGGTCAACGTACACCCGCACCCCTGATAAAGATTGTCACGGTATACCATACCAATAATCGGCGAGCGGCCGCGCCGGACGCTCGACTACTCGTGAGCGGCGTCCCACTCCTCGGGTTTGCGGACGTTCCCGCAGTTGTTGCACTCGATGCGGGCCATCGTGTCCATCGCGGTGTCGAACGAGTCGCAGTTCCCGCAGAGGTAGCCCCATCGGTTCTCGGCGTCCTCGGTCGAATAGACGACGTAGAACGGTCCCTTCGAGCCTCGCTCTGGCTCGTCGGTGGCGACGAAGACGGTCTTACCGCTCGATACGGTCTGGGTCTGAAGTTCGGCCATGCCACCGCTTCGCGCGGGGGCGGCTTAAGAAATTGGTCCCTACGTCCGGAACGACTCGCCGCACCCGCAACTGCTCTCGGCGTTCGGGTTGTCGACGTGGAAGCCCGCGCCCTGCAGGCCGCCTTCGAAGTCGAGGGTCGAACCGCCGATGTAGTTCATGCTCGCGGGGTCGACGAACACGCGGAGACCGTGCTGTTCGACGACCGTGTCGTCGTCTTCGGGTTCGTTGTCGAAGCGCATCCCGTAGGACAACCCGGCGCAACCGCCCTGCTGGACGAACAGCCGGAGTCCGGCCACGTCGGTGTCCATCGACTCGCCTTCGAGGAGGGAGACGGCCTCGTCCGCGGCCGCGGGCGTGACCGTGACCGCCACATCGCCGCCGCCACTCGCGGATTCCGTGCTCATACGCCCCATTATACTGTGGGAACGGTTAACTGTGGCGCAGGCGGAACTTCGCGCGCCGACCCGGTAGGCTGCGGCTACCGGGTGCGAGACGGACAGAAAACGGCTCGACTCGGCCGTTCGGCCTACTCTTTACTCTTCGAACCGCTCGCGGACGCTCTGGGCGTGCGCGTCGAGGCCTTCCGCCTCGGCGAGCGTCGTAATCGTCTCCGAGAGCTCCGACAGCCCGTCGCGGTCGAGGCGCTGGACCGTCGTCGAGCGGACGAAGTGGTCCACCGAGAGCCCGCCCTGCCGCTTCGCGCCGCCGCCGGTCGGGAGGACGTGGTTCGTCCCGGAGGCGTAGTCGCCGGCCGCGACGGGCGTGTACGGGCCGAGGAAGACGCTCCCCGCGGAGTCGATGCGGTCCAACAGCGCCTCGTCGTCGTCGGCCTGAATCGTCAGGTGCTCGGCGGCGTACTCCTCGGCGAACAGCACCGCCTCGGACATCGACCGCGCGAGGAGGACGCCCGACGCGTCGTTTTCGAGCGCCGCCTCGATGGTCTCGGCCCGGTCGCGCTCGCCCGCCTGTCGCTCGACCTCCGCGACGATGTCCGCGGCGAGGTCGGCGTCGTCGGTGACGGCGACGACAGACGCGTTCGGGTCGTGTTCGGCCTGCGCGACGAGGTCGGCGGCGACGAACCGCGCCTCGGCGGTCTCGTCGGCGACGACGAGTACTTCGGAGGGGCCGGCGAGGAAGTCGATGTCCACGTCGCCGCGGACCTCGGCCTTCGCCGCCGTGACCCACTTGTTGCCCGGCCCGACGACTTTCTGGACGGCCTTCACCGTCTCCGTGCCGTAGGCGAGCGCGGCGATGCCCTGCGCGCCGCCGACCGAGTACACCGCGTCCGCGCCCGCGACGTGCATCGCGGCGAGCGTGACGGGGTTCATCGGCTCCGCGGGCGGCGTGGCGACCGCGACGTGTTCGACGCCAGCGACCTTCGCGGGGATGACGCCCATGAGGACGCTCGACGGGTAGGCGGCGGTGCCGCCGGGGGCGTAGACGCCGACCCGGTCGAGCGGCCGGTAGCGACGACCCAGTTCGCGGGTGCCGTCGTCGCCGAACTCCTCGCGCCAGTCCTCGGGGACCTGCTTCTCGTGGAACTCGCGGACGTTCGCCGCGGCGTCCTCGATGGCCTCGCGCACGTCGTCGTCGATTTCGTCGTAGGCGCGCTCGGCGGCGTCGGTCACGTCGATGTTGCCGACCTGGACGCCGTCGAACTCCTTTGAGAACTCACGGACTGCGACGTCGCCCTCTCGGCTGACCCGCTCGACGATGTCGCGCACGTCGGAGCGAACCTCGCCGACGCCGGCGTCCCGCTCGAAGAAGGCGCGGCGGGCGTCGGTGCCGAGGTCGGCTAGTTCGAGAACCTCGATGTTCATACCCCGGCTTTGCGGCCGGCGCGAAAAGTCGTTGCGGATGCGGTGGGCGGGCGGTTGGCGGTCGTCCGGTTCGCGCCGACAGTCGCCGAGCGGGGGTCGACCACCCTCCTCCGTCACCCGAGGAGCGTCGAGTACAGGAGCCACCCGTTCAGCGCCACGATGACGGCGATAACGACGCCGAGGACGCCGGTCGTCGTCGCCCGGTTGCGGAAGGTCCCCATCAGCGACGCCTCGTGGGTGAACCAGAGGAGCGGAATCAGCACGAACGGCAGTTCGAAGCTCAGCGCGACCTGCGAGGCGACGAGCACCGACGTGGGGTCGAACCCCGCGGCGACGATGAGGAGACTCGGCACGAGCGTGACCGACCGCCGGAGCCAGACGTTGATGTTGAGGTCCAGAAAGCCGTCCATGACGGTCTGGCCGGCCATCGTCGCCACGAGCGACGACGAGAGCCCGGCGGCGATGAGCGCGACGCCGAACGCGAGGCTCGCGTTCGCGCCGAAGACGCCGCTGAGGGTGACGTACGCCTCTTCGAGCGTCTCGATGCCGGTTCCCTGAAGCGCCGCGGCGGCGACGATGAGCATCGCGGCGTTCACGAACATCGCGCCGAAGAGCGCGACGACGGTGTCGAGGCGCTCCAGCCGGAAGTGGCGGCGGTGGACGGATTCGGTGTCGCCGTCGGACTCGATGAGGCGGTCGCGGCGGTCCTGGACGATGTACGGGTGGAGGTAGACGCTGTGGGGCATCACGGTCGCGCCGAGGATGCCGATGGCGACGTACAGCGCCGAGGCGTTCGGCACGGTCGGGACGAGGCCGGACGCGACGGTCGAAGCGGTCGGCCTCGCCAGCGCCATCTCGAAGACGAACGAGAGCGCGATGACGCCGACGAGCGACATGACGGTGAGTTCGACCCAGCGGAACCCCCGTTTGTGGGCGGTCCGAACGCCGAGGAGGGCGAACGAGCTCACCGCCGCGAGGACGGCCCCCGCCCACAGCGGGAGCGAGAAGACGAGGCTGAAGCCGATTGCGGCCCCGATGATTTCGGCCATGTCGGTGGCGACCATCGCCAGCTCCGCGGCGGCCCACAGGACCACGACGACGGGTCCCGAGAACCGCTCGCGGCAGAGCTGTGCCACGCCCTTTCCGGTGGCGATGCCGAGTTTGGCGGCGAGCACCTGAATTCCCATCGCCATGACGCTGGCGAGGACGATGACCCACAGCAGGGCGGGGCCGAACTTCGCGCCGCCCGAGATGTTTGTCGCCCAGTTGCCGGGGTCCATGTACGCGACGCTGATGATAAAACCGGGGCCGAGATACGAGAGAAGTTCGCGGAGCGAGGGGCGCATCCCCTACCGCCACCCCGATTGTTCATTGAGACGAATGCATGAATTTGCCATGTCTAATAATAGTTTAGCTCAAAAACTAAAGTCACTGTCGCTCGTCTCAGACGCGAACCAGCGGGGGAGTAAAACGAGTCGGGCGCGGACGCGGGGTCGCCGCCGGGCCGGGCGTCACGCCGCGCCGCTGCGCCGGGTTATGCCACGTGGCGCTGTTCAGTGTACGTCAGCGTCCGGTCGTCGGTCTCGATTGTCGTCTGGACCGTAATCCAGCCGTCGGCCTGCCGGACCGCGAACGCCTCCGAGTACGAGAGTTTGACGCGCTTCGTCGTCGTGTACGACTCGCCCGCCGCGAGGTCGCCGACCGCTTGGGACCCGCGCCAGACCTCGTCGTCCGGGTCGGTGCTGTTGCCGACGAAGATGCGACTGTAGACGGTGACGCCGGAACTATCGGCGTCCTGTTGGTTCGTTATCGTGCTGGTCACGTCGCGACACGTCTGGCCGCAGTTCTCGATGTTGTCGACGACGACACCGAACGGCGGCACCGATTCGCTCTCGGCCGCGTCGCCGCCGCTGTCGCTGTCGCTGCTGCCGCTGTCGCTGCTGTCGCTGCTGTCGCTC
This sequence comes from Haloferax sp. S2CR25, assembly GCF_031624535.1. Taxonomy (NCBI): domain Archaea; kingdom Methanobacteriati; phylum Methanobacteriota; class Halobacteria; order Halobacteriales; family Haloferacaceae; genus Haloferax; species Haloferax sp. S2CR25. Next base: position 375,940 of record NZ_JAMQOO010000002.1, on the reverse strand, counting down.
CCGCCGCTGTCACCGCCGTCGTCATCGGGCGGTGCGGTCGTCTTCGTGGGGAACGGTTCGTCTGACTCGGCGTCGTCGTCGGAGAACGGTCCGACTCCGGTCACGAACGCGGCCGAGACGCCGGCCGTGAGGAGGACCAGAACTGTCGCGGCGACGAGGAGTGTTCGTCTCATATGAGTTGGTGATTCGGGTTGAACGGGTGGCGTTCAGCGCAGTTGTCGGCTACCTTCGGGTTGCACTTAGTTACGCACCCGAAAAGTCGTCGGCGCGGTCGCTTAGCGAGTCCCCAAGCGAGCCGTCGAGCGCCCCGCTCAGGAAGTCGCTAACGATGCGGTGGACGTCCGATACGAACTCCGGAACCGGGTCCGGGAGCTCGCCCGGCGGCCCCTGCTGTCCGGCCTCTGACGCGGGGGACGATTCGCGTGCGTTCTCGGACGGTGCGGCGGCGGCGACGCCCGCGGTCGCGACGAGGACCGCGAGCGCGACGCCGACGAGAGTGAGTCGGGTCATGGTGAATCGCTCCGGTCGCCACTCGCGGGGCGACGCTCATGAAAAGCGGACACCGTGGCGGGCGTTTTGCGTCGGTTTCGCCGAGTTTCGACGCGGTTCACACCGAATTGCCGCCGGTTCGGAGCCGTTACTGGTTCAACGCTTCGCGCATGGCGGCGAACCCGGCTTCGGGGTCCACGTCCGCGCCCTGCGCCTCCAGCGCCTCGCTGAGGGCGGTCAGGAGGAACGAGACGTTCTCCGGCCGCGCCGAGTGGCCCATACAGCCGACGCGGAAGATGTCGCCCGCGAGCGCGCCGAGGCCGCCGGCGATTTCGAGGTCGTAGTGTTCGAGGACGTAGTCGATTGCCGCGCCCGCGTCGACGCCGTCGGGGACGAGCACCGCGTTGAGGCTGGGGAGCCAGTAGTCGTCTTCGGGGTTGAGGCCGAGGCCCATCGCCTCGACGCCGGCTTTCAGCGCGCCCGCGACCCGGCGGTGGCGCGCCCACCGCGCTTCGATGCCCTCTTCGGCGACCAGCCGGAGCGCCTCGCGGATGGCGTAGACGTTGGTGATGGGCGCGGTGTGGTGGTACGAGCGGTCGTCGCCCCAGTAGCCCTCCAGCAGCGACAGGTCGAGGTACCACGAGCGGGTCGGCTCCTCGCGCGAGAGAACCTTGTCCATCGCGCGGTCGTTGAGCGTCAGCGGGCTCGCGCCCGGCGGGCACGACAGGCACTTCTGCGGGCCGGAGTAGGCTGCGTCGATGCCCCAGTCGTCGACTTCGAGTTCGACCCCGCCGAGCGAGGTGACGGTGTCGGCGACGACGAGCGCGTCGTGGTCGTGGGCGATGCTCGTCAGTTCGGGGACGCCCGGCTGTTTCACGCCCGTCGAGGTCTCGGCGTGGACGAACCCGAACACGTCCGGCTGGTGCTCGTCGAAGGCGTCCTGCACGTCCGCGGGGTCGAGCGGCTCGCCCCACGGCGCGTCCACGTGGACGACCTCGCCGCCGGCGCGCTCGGCCATCGACTCCATGCGGCCGCCGAAGTAGCCGTTCGTCGGGACGAGCATCGTGTCACCCGGTTCGACGAGGTTGCCGATGGCCGCCTCCATCGACGCCGACCCGGTACCCGAGACCGGAATCGTCCACTTGTTGTCGGTGCGGAACGTGTAACGCATGAGCTCCTGCACCTCGTTCATGATGTCGATAAACGACGGGTCGAGGTGACCGACCAGCGGCGTGGACATCGCGCGGAGGACGCGCGGGTGAACGTCGCTCGGGCCGGGGCCCATCAGCGTGCGATTCGGCGGGGTGAGTTCGCCGACATCGGGTGCATCGGACATGGTCTGATGTGACGTGCCACGCAAACCGGCAAAAACGATGTGATTGCGGAACGTCGTGAAACGGGCCAGATATCGACCGGCCCCCCAGCACGCTCACCCCGACAGCGCCTGCGCGACCTTCTCTATCGGGTGCGGCGGTCGCCGCGCCGCCTCGTCCCTGTCTTCGAGTTGCGTCCGACACGACGCGCCGGGGGCGACCACCTCGTCGCCCGGGCTGTCGTCGACCTGTTCGAACAGGATGTCTCCCATAGCCTTCGAGAGGTCGTAGTGTTCGGCTTCGTAGCCGAAACTCCCGGCCATGCCGCAGCAGCTCGAATCGAGCGGGTCGACCTCGTAGCCGACCCGCCGGAGGACGCCCACCGCGTGGTGGTCCTTGTTCAGCGCCTTCTGGTTGCAGTGGCCGTGATAGGTGAGCGAGCCGAACGCGCCGCCGTCGGCGACCGCGGATGCGACGGGTCCGGCCGCGTCGTCGCCGTCGGCCGAGCGTCCGCGAATCGGCAGGGACTCGTCCAGTCGGTGGGTGTCGAGGAACTCCATGACGCCGTAGGCGGCCGCGGCGACCGGGGCGACCGCGTCGTCCGGGAGGAGGTCGGCGTACTCGTCTTGGAACATCACCGCGTCCGAGGGCTCGACGAAGACGACCGACCAGCCGGTTTCGACCGACGGGCGAAGCGTCTCGACGTTGTGGCCGGCGCGCCGCCGCGCGAGGTCGAGGAAACCGCCGGAGTAGGCGGCGCGGCCGCTCGGTTCGACGCCCTCCGCGAGTCGGACGTGGACGCCGGCGGCCTCCAGCACGCGAACCGCCGCCTTCCCGATTTCGGGCGTGACGTAGTTCGTGTAGGTGTCGGGAAACAGGAGGACGCGGTGGTCGGCCTCGCTCGCCGGCACGCGGGGCCGCCGCGCGTCCATCCACGATTCGAGCGTGTCGCGGGTGAACGAGGGGAGCGACCGGTCGGGGGCGACGCCCGCGAGCCGCTCCATCGCGGCCCGCGCGCCCGGAATCTCGGCCGCCCAGTTCGAGACGGGCGCGAGGGCGCTCCCGACGCCGGCCAGCCGGTCGATGTTGGCGAACAGGCGCTCGCGGAGCGACGCGCCTTCCTCGGCGTGGTGGGCGTGTTTCACCTCGGCTTTGAGCTTCGCCAAATCGACGCCGGTCGGGCAGTCGTTCTGACAGCCCTTACAGCCGACACAGAGGCCGAGGACCTCCTCTTGGAACCGGTCGGAGTGAATCTCGTCCTCCGGGAGGTCGCCGCTGATGGCCGCGCGGAGCATGTTGGCCCGGCCGCGGGTCGTCTCGGCCTCGTCCTTCGAGGCGCGGTAGGTCGGACACATCGTCTCCGACCCGGTCTGCCGGCAGGTGCCGCAGCCGTTACAGAGTTCGACGAGGTGCGAGAAGCCGCCCTCGTCGTCGAAATCGAGGGTCGTCGCGGGTTCGAGAGACTGGTAGGCCGCGCCGTACCGGAGGTTCTCGCGCATGTCGGCGCCGACGCCGCGGTCGCCGTCCGGACCGAAGTCGTCGGCGTCGTCGCGGTAGACGACGTTGCCGGGGTTCATGCGCCAGTCGGGGTCGAACGCCGTCTTCAGCTCCTTGAACGCGCCCCAGAGTTCGGGGCCGTACATCTTCGGGTTCCACTCGGTCCGGGCCATCCCGTCGCCGTGCTCGCCCGAGAAGGCCCCGCGGTGGTCCAACACGAGGTCCGTCACGTCGTCGGTGATGGCGCGCATCGTTTCGATGCCCGCGCCGTCCTTCAGATTCAGAATGGGACGGATGTGGAGCGTCCCCGCGCCGGCGTGGGCGAAGTACGCGGCCGACGTGCCGTGGGCTTCCAGCACGTCCTCGAACGACTGGACGTACTCCGCCAACTCCTCGGGCGGGACGCTCGCGTCCTCGATGAACGGGTAGGGCTTCGGGTCGCCCGGCAGCGACATGAGAAGCGGTATCGCCGCCTTGCGGAGCTTCCAGAGGTCCGCCTGCGCCGCGGGCGTGTACGCCTCGATGGCCTCGAACGCGCCGCCGCCGCCGTCGTTGGCGTCACCAGCCGCCGACTCGGCGTCGCCGTCTCGCAGGAAGTGGTCGTTCGCCTCGCGAATCACCGCCTCGAAGTCGTCGTGCAGTTCGGAGTCGAACTCCAGCATCAGCGTCGCCGCCGTGCCGTCGGGAATCTCCTCGACGTACTGGGCGTACTCGCTCGACTCGGCGGCCATTCGCAACACCTCGTCGTCCATGAGTTCGACCGCGCTGGCGTCGAAGTCGAGCGCGTCGGGGACCGCGGCCATCGCCTCCACGAGGTCGTCGTAGGCGTAGAGGACGAGCGCCGTCTCCTCGGGGACCGTCACGAGCGACACGGTGGCCTCGACGACGACGCCGAGGGTGCCCTCCGCGCCGACGAACAGCTTCGAGAGGTTGACCACCGTCTCGCCGTCGTCGGTCTCGGAAACGACCTTGTGGAGGTTGTAGCCCGACACCGACCGCTTGAGGGTCGGATACCGCCGCTCGATTTCCTCCTCGTGGTCCTCGACGAGGCCGAGGACGGTCCGGTAGAGGTCGGCCTCGCGGTCGTCCTTCCCGACGATGCGGTCCCACTCGTCGCTCCCGACGACCACGTCGCGGGTGTGGACGACCGACCCGTCCGCGAGGACGACCCGCAGCTCCTCGGTGTAGGCGTCGGTGATGCCGTAGCGGACCGAGTGCGCGCCCGTGGAGTTGTTGCCGATGCCGCCGCCGACGGTCGCGCGGTTCGACGAGGCGGGGTCCGGCGCGAACTTCAGGCCGTGGTCGGCGAGGCGGTCGTCGAGGTCGTCCTGCACCACGCCGGGTTGGACCCGCGCCCGCCGCGCGTCGGGGTCCACGCAGACGATGTCGTCCATGTACTTCGAGCAGTCGATGACGACGCAGCCGGGGCCGACGGTCTGCCCCGCCAGCGACGACCCCGCCCCGCGCGGGAGCACCGGCACGTCGTGTTCGGCCGCCGTCCGCACCGCGGCGCGCACGTCGTCTTCGTCGCGAGGGATGACCACCCCCGCCGGGCGCGCCCGGTAAATCGACCCGTCGGTCGCGTACAGCACCTGCGCGTACTCGTCGAACCGGACCTCGCCGGAGACGACGTCCCGGAGGTCGGCGGCGAGGTCGGCGTGTTCGGCCACGTCGACCACGTCGTAGTCGCGCGACTCCTGAAATCGCTGGAAATCTCCCCGTCTCTCGCCGTTCGTTTCCGCCGTGATTCGCGTCGCCCGCGGAGGGCCGTCGCCAGACATTATCACATATAATCGTTCAGGATAGCAAAAACCTGTGTGTGACTCGCCACGTTTGCCCGAAGCGGTAGTCGTTCGCGGCGGGCCGGCTTCGTCGCACGGGGTCTGAGCGGGGGTTGTACGGGTTTTCACCCGGCTGAGACCTCGGCTACTGCGGCGGGTTCCGGGGGTAGTTCCCGACGCCGGTTCGGAGTTCGCCGTCGGCGACGACCCAGCCCTGTCGGTCCGCCGGGAGGTCGTAGGCGGCGACGTGGTCGACGTACTCGTTGTAGTTCCAGCCGCCGACCCACCACGAGTTCGCGCCGCGGAGTTCGACGCTCACCGAGACGTTCGTCGTCGCGGGGCCGTCGTACTGCACGAACAGCATCGACTCGTAGTCGTAACACCGGGTGTCGTCGCCCTCGCTCGGCCAGTCGCAGGGGACGAGCCGGGCGTTCTCGCGGGGTTCGAACAGCGGTTCGGTCCCCTCGGGCGCGAGCGTGTCGATGGACTGGTTCACCCGCACGTCGGCGGACAGGTCTATCGCGTCGTGTTCGACGCGGAGCGTGTCGGAGTCGTTCCGACTGTACTCGCTCGCCGGAATCCGCTCCCAGCGGACGAGTCGGTCGTTCTCGACGACGCTCCGGTAGTACGTCGGGTCGGCGGGAATCTCGTCGGCCCGGAGGCGGAGCATCGGACCGTACTCCGTCTCGGCCACGGCGTACCCCCAGCCCGCCGGAAGCAGGTACTCGCGGGACTCGACGGCGTCGCCGACGGCCGAGGAGCCGTCGCTGACGGGAAGCGGGACGAGGACCGTCACGTTCGAAACCGGTTCGTCCGCCGAGATGCGGACGCTGTAGTCGTACTGGCTCCCGTAGGAGTCGAGAAACGAGAGCCGGCCGAACGCCCAGAGCCCGCCGGCCGCGACCGCGACCACGACGAGCGCGGCGACGACGACGATACCGAGTGTGCGGAAATTCACGGAAATCACCGGGCCGGCCCGCCCGCTCAGACCGCCGCCCCTCCCGCGGCGGTGCCCGCGGTCGAGTCCACGAAGTCCGCGAAGTCGGCGGCGAACGTCTCGACTTCGTCCCAGTCGGTGTACTCGTAGTCCCGCGAGGCGTCCGTGTCGCCGGTCGCGCCCTTGGCGATGCGCTTCATCACCATCCGGGTGAGAAAGCCGTACTCGGAGTACCGAAGCGCGCCCCCGAACGCGGCCATCCGCTCGGGGTGCCAGCCGCTTTCCTCGACGAACTCGTCGATGTACGTCGCGACCTCGGCGCGGGCGTCCTCGTCGTCGAGCGCCGACGACAGCGACACCTGGAAGAAGCCGTTGGGCCGCGCCTCGATGTCCTCGCGGTACTCGCGGACGAACGCGTACACCTGCTTCGAGTGCGCGCCCATGTGAATCGACGACCCGACGAGCACCGCGTCGGCGTCGGCGACCGCCTCGCCGGCGGCGTCGTCGGTGACCGACTCGGTCCGCACGTCGTACCCGTGGGCCGCCAGCGCCATCGCGATGCGCCCGGCTATCTTCTCCGTCTGTCCCTCTTTGCTCCCGTACGCGACGAGTATCGTTCCCATACAGTTCACCGCGTTCCTGTTAGCTCGCTCACACCATAACGGCAGTCGGCACCTCTCAGTCGTCGGGAATCCGGCCGGACGACGCTCGGAGGAGGAACTGTTTTGCCCGTCGCCGCATCACTCTTGAATACAACTCATGAATACTCCGATGGGAACCTATCTTGTGACGCAGTCTGACCGCTCGGGCGCGCGGTCGACGCCGGACGTGGTGCGGGCCGCCGTCGACGGCGGCGTCGACGTCGTTCAGCTCCGCGAGAAGCACGCGAGCGCCCGCGAGCGCTACGAGATCGGCCACGAGGTTCGCTCCGTGACGGCCGACGCGGGCGTCCCGCTCGTCGTCAACGACCGGGTCGACATCGCGGCCGCCATCGACGCCGACGGCGTCCACCTCGGCGACGACGACGTGCCCGTCTCGGTCGCGCGCGAGCAACTCGGCGACGACGCCATCGTCGGCCGGTCGGTCTCGACCGTCGCGGGCGCGAGAGCCGCCGCGGAGGCCGGCGCGGACTACCTCGGCGTCGGCGCGGTGTTCGCCACCGACACGAAAGACACCGACCCCGAGCAGTCCGAAATCGGGACCGAGCGCGTGTCTGCCATCGCGGACGCCGTCTCCATTCCGTTCGTCGGCATCGGCGGCGTCACGCCCGACAACGCCGCCGACGTGGTCGCCGCCGGGGCCGACGGCGTCGCGGTCGTCTCGGCCATCACCGCCGCGGACGACCCCGCCGACGCGACCCGCCACCTCGCCGATTCGGTCGCCGCCGGGAGGGACAGCCGATGAGCGGACACGACGACGCTGACGGCGCGGGTGGACCGGGCGGTTCGGACGACGCGCCCGGTACGGGCGGCGTGCCCGACGTGGCGCTGGACGAGGCGCTCGCCGCGGTCGCGGGCGAGCAACCGCTCATCAACTCGGTCACGAACGACGTGACGGTCAACGACGTGGCGAACGTCACGCTCTACTGGGGCGGCCTGCCGGTCATGTCCGACGACGAGCGCGAGGTCGGCGACATGGTCGGTATCGCCGACGGCTGTCTGCTCAACATGGGGACCGTGAGCGAGTCCGGCGAGGAGACGATGCTGACCGCCGGGCGGGCCGCCAACGAGCGCGGCGTGCCCCTCGTCGTCGACCCCGTCGGCGTCGGCGCGACCCCGACGAGAGACCGGGTCGCGGACCGCCTCGTCACCGACCTCGACGTGGACGTGCTCAACGGCAACTACGGGGAGATATCCGCGCTCGTCGGCGACGACGCCGAGGTCCGCGGGGTCGAGTCGGTCGGCGAGTACGCCGAAATCGCCGCGGCGGCCGTCGAGTGCGCCCGGAAGACCGGCGCGGTCGTCGTCGCCTCCGGCGAGACCGACATCGTCGCCACCGAGGAGACCGCCTTCGAGGTCGACGCCGGCCACTCGATGATGGGCGCGGTCGTCGGCACCGGCTGTATGCTCGGCGTGACCCTCGCGGTGTTCGCGGCCGCCGTGGACGACCCGCTCGACGCGGCGCTCGCCGGAACCGCGGCGTACGGGCTCGCGGGCGAACTCGCCGCCGAGGGCGCGTTCGGCGACTACCGCGGCCCGGCGAGCTACAAAATCGCCTTCCTCGACGCGGTCGCGGGGCTCGCGGACGCCTCGACACCGGACATCGCCGACCGAATCGACCGCATCGAGGTGCGATAGATGCCGGGGACCCCGCCCGACCCGCGGACGCCGCCGTACGCCCTCACCATCGCCTCCAGCGACTCCGGCGGCGGCGCGGGCATCCAGGCCGACCTGAAGGCGATGACCCGACTCGGCGTCTACGGCGGGTCGGTCATCGTGGCCGCGACGGCCCAGAACACCCGCGGCGTCGAGGGGTCGCACGTCCTCCCCGCCGAGTCGATTCGCGCCCAGTTCGAGGCCGTCGCTGACGACTTCGACATCGCGGCCGTGAAACTCGGGATGCTGGCGACGGCCGAGGCCGTCGAGACGGTCGCCGACTGCCTCGCCGACTGCGACGCTCCGGTCGTCCTCGACCCCGTGATGGTCGCCACCTCCGGCGACAGACTGCTGGCCGAGGACGCCGTCGACGCCTACGACGCGCTGTTCGCGCGGGCGACGCTCGCCACGCCGAACGCCGACGAGGCCGAGGCGCTGACGGGCGTGTTCCCCGACTCACCGACGGCCGTCTCCGAGGCCGCCGACTGGTTCTTCGACCGCGGCGCTGACGCCGTGCTCCTGAAGGGCGGCCACGTCGCGCCCGACGGCGACACCGTGGTCGACACGCTCGTCACGCCGACCGAGACGACGACGTTCGTCAACCCCCGCATCGACGCGACGGCGACTCACGGCTCGGGCTGTACGCTTTCGAGCGCCGTCGCCGCTCGCCTCGCCCGCGGCGACGACCTCGCCGACGCGGTCCGGCACGGCATCGAATTCACGCGCGCGACCCTCGCCGAACCCGCCGACGTGGGCGAGGGCGCGGGGAGCGTGAACCACCTCGTCGGCGTCGGCGACGGCTGGACGCCCGACGAGTCGTAAGCGACGACCGGCGACCGGCGACGCGGCTCTCCGACGGCCGCCACGCCCCTTTTTCCGGCTACGTGTCGTATCGCGAACATGGTCGACACACCAGCATCGAACGCGCTCCGCGCCCGAATCGAGGCCGGCGGCGTCGCGCTCGGCGTCCTCGACAACACCTACAGCCCGACGCTCGTGGAGTTCTACGGCGAACTCGGTCTCGACTTCGTCTGGCTCGACCTCGAACACGGCGGCCCCAGCCCGCTCGACTCGGGCGCGATGGAGGACCTCCTCCGCGCGGCGGAACGAACCGGCATCGAGCCGCTGGTTCGGCTCCCGACGGCGGACCCCGAGTTCGTCCGGAAGGCCCTCGACCTCGGCGTCAGGAACGTCTTCCTCCCGCGCGTGGAGTCGGCCGACGAGGTCCGCGCGGCGGTTCGGTCGGCCCGCTTCACCTACGGCGACGGCCCCGGCGACCGCGGCCTCGCGTCGCCCCGCGCCCGCCGGTGGGGCCTCGCCGACGACTACGTCGCGCGCGAGGACCGCGAGACGCTCGTCGGCGTGACCATCGAGACCGCCGAGTCGCTCGCGGACCTCGACGCGATTCTCGACGTGCCCGAACTGGGCTTCGTCTTCATCGGGCCGTTCGACCTCTCGGTGGCGCTCGGCCACCCCGGCGAGATAGACCACCCCGACGTGCGGGACGCGGTCGAGCGCATCCGCTCGGCCGCCGTCGATGCGGGCGTCCCCGTCGGCGGCCTCGGCTTCGGCATGGACGACGCGAACCGGAAGGCGGAACACGGCTATCAGCTCATCAATCTCGGCAGTACCACCGGCGCGCTCAAGGGCGTCGTCGACGGCTGGCTCGACGACGCGGCGGTCGACCGCGGGGAGTAGCGCCCGCGGCTATCGAGTCGCGTCCGCCCCCGAGTCGGACAGCCGCATCGCCACGCTGTACATCTCGCCCGCGGACTCCGATTCGACCGCGTCGGCGACGCGCTCGACCTCGGCCGCGAGCCACCCGCCCATCGGGTCGGGAACCTCGGCCGCCAGCGACCTCGCCAGCGACGCGTGCGCCTCGACGTGGCTTTCGGACCACGGCACCGGGTCCAGTAGGGTCAGTTCGCGGTCGAAGCGCCAGTCGTACCCCGAAAACAGCGCCCCGAGCGCGTCGCCCGGATAGAACGTCAGCGCGGGTCGCCCGCGGGCCAACTGGCTCGCCGCGTTTTCGAGCGCGAACAGCTCCCGAATCGCGGCGTCGTCGGGGAGCGGTTCGTAGTCGTCGACGACGAGGTGACAGCCGGGCGCGGCGACCCGCGTTAGCTCCCGTGCGACGGCGGCGAGCGACTCGGGACCGATGAGGTTGAACAGCCCGTGGGCGGTGACGATACCGACCGAGTCGTCGGCGAGCGGGAGGCTCCGAACGTCGGCCTGAAGCACCGCGGTCCGCGCTCGGTCCGCCGGCTCGGGTGCCACCCGGTCGCGGACGAGGGCGGCGTGTTCCGGGTCGTTCGTGACGGCGTAGACCCGTTTCGCGCCCGCGTCGAGGAGTCCGGCGGTGGCGTTGCCGGTCCCCGCGCCGGCCTCCAGACAGACCGCGTCGCGGACCGGCCGGTCGTCGAGGGCGGCCGTGACGGTCGTTGGAACGTCCATTGGCGGCGGGTGGAATCGAGGCGGGAGTCGTCTCGCCTCGCTAGTGGTGGAGTTGCTCGGGCACGGGGCTCTCGTCGTGGCGGAGGCGCTCGATGAGCGACCGCTGGGCCGTCTCGTCCATGCCGTTGTACCGCGTCGCGGCGTCGAGGACCATCGCCACGAGCTTCGGGTCGCCCGGCGTGACGACGCTCGTGAGGCCCTGGGCGGCCGCGAAGTCGAACCGCTCGGCGATTTCGTCCGGGGCGTCGACCGGCTCGTACCAGTTGGCGAACGGCCGGTCCGCCTCGGGGAGGTCGTCGGTGTCGGGCCACGGGCCGCGAGCGAACGCCTTGATGCCGAGCGTCCCGATACCCGCCTTCTCGGCCGCCTCGAAGACGCCCGCGTAGTCGTGTTCGTCGTCGCCCTTGCCGACGACGACGGGGTTCAGCGGGAACATCAGCGTTTCGAGGTCGTCGATGCGGTCGATGGCGTCGCGGATGAGCCCCGGATTCCCGTGGCTCGTCAGCCCGATGTGGCCGATTTTCCCCTCGTCTTTCGCCTCGCGGAAGGCCGCGAGCGCGCCGTCGTCGGCCGTGATTTCGTCCAGTTCGGACTCGTATTCGAGGCCGTGGACCTGATAGAGGTCGATGTAGTCGACGCCGAGGCGGTCAAAGGAGCGGTCGAGCTTCCGCTTCGCGCCCTCGTAGCCCCGCTCTTGGGTCTTACAGCCGAGGAAGATGTCCTCGCGGTGCTGGCGGAGCTTCGGGCCCAGTTTGAGCTCCGCGTCGCCGTAGGTCGGGGCCACGTCGAAGTGGTTGACGCCCTTCGAGAGGACGTGTTCGACCATCTGGTTCGCGCCCTCCTGTTCGAGCCAGTTGAGCGCGATAGCGCCGAACGTTGCGATGGTACTCTCGTGGCCGGTGTCGCCGAGTGCGCGGGTCTGCATACGTCGAACGTCATCGCCGACGGACAAAAACGTGCGTCTCCCCCGGTCCGTTTTCCGTGACGCGCTCACCGGGAGGCCGACGGCGCGACGTTCTGATTCAGCCGGAACAGGTTCGTCGGGTCGTACTCGTCTTTCAGGGCGACGAGTCGCTCGTAGGCGGGGCCGAACGTCGTCCGCACCAGCTCGTCACCGCCTTCGAGGAAGCCGGGGAAGTTCAGGTAGACGGTGCCGTCGGAGAACCGCCGCATGTCGTCGATGCAGTCGCGGACCCACGCGACGTTCTCCGCGTCGGCGTCGGGGTCCTCCCAGTTACCCTCCACGCCGAGGAGGTACGGCGCGCCCCGACCGGCGAACGCGCTCTCGTCCGCGCCGACGTCGGCGATTGCGCCGCCGAGGTGCCACACGTCGACGGTCGAAAGCGGCGACGGAGCCGCGTCGGTCCAGTAGCCGAGTCGTTCGATGACGTCGTCCGAAAGCCCGTCGAGGTAGAGCGACTTCCAGTAGTAGCGCATGCCGTCGGGGTAGTCCTCGTCGAGGAGGCGCTGGAGTTCGACGTAGGGCATCACGCCGCTGAAGTCGGCGATTGGGTCGGCGAACTCGCGGAGCGGTGCGAGCGCCTCGGTTCCCTCCTCGGGCGGACCGGCGTAGCAGCCGAGAACGCCGAGTTTCGGAGTCGCCGCCGCCTCGCCGAACAGTTCCTCGTCGGGAAGCACGCCCGAGAAGGTGAGCGCGCTCACCTCGTCGGGGGCGGACCGCGCGTACTCGCGGAAGTCCCGCAGGCGGTCCGGGATGTCGGCCGCGGGGTAGAACACCAGACACATCGCGACCTCCGGGCCGACGGGGTGGAGTTCGAACTCGAAGCCGGTGACGACGCCGAAGTTTCCACCCCCGCCGCGGAGCCCCCAGAACAGGTCGGCGTTCTCGTCCCGGCTCGCGGTCACGACTTCGCCGGCGGCGGTGACGAGTTCCACCGACCGGAGGTTGTCGCAACTGAGGCCGTGCTTCCGGCGGAGGTGTCCGAGGCCGCCGCCGAGCGTGAGTCCGGCGACGCCCGTGTCGGAGACGACGCCGCCCGGCGCGGCAAGACCGAACAGTTGCGTCTCGTGGTCGACGTCGGCCCACCGCGCGCCCCCCTCGACCCACGCGGTTCGCTCGTCGGGGTCGACCCGGACGCCCGTCATCTCCGAGAGGTCGATGACGATGCCGTCGTCGCAGACGGCCGTTCCCGCGACGTTGTGGCCGCCGCCGCGAACCGCGACGACGAGGCCGCTCTCCCGCGCGTAGTCCACCGACCGGACCACGTCGGCGACACCCGCACAGCGGACGATGAGCGACGGTCGCCTGTCTATCATCCCGTTCCACACCGCGCGGGCCTCGTCGTACTCGGCGTCTCCCGGGCGAAGGACTGTTCCGCGAAGGCTCGCGTCGAAGCTGTCGCGTTGCTGGTCGTTGGACATGCGTTGCCATTGGTTCGCACGGCCGTTAGCCTCAACTCCCGAGAGGTGTGTTCCGGCGTGAGTCGCGTTTCACTCCGTGAGACAAGTGGGTCCGATGACGCTATCGAGAGTGTTCGTTTCAGACACCGCGTCGAAGTCGTGCTGAACACAGCGCGCGTATCGGTCGGCTCAACCCCCACGATTATGTCAGCTCTGTATTACTACTATCCATGGAGCGATTTTACGTATTTTACGCGTGCTTGGCGGTCTATGGTGCGGCCTTCGCAATCGGGCCAGTCCTCGCTCTCACCGAGGGGAGCGCGGGCCTACCCATCATCTTGGGTAGCATCGCTGGAGTGGGGCTGATACTCGCATCAGTATACGAGATGTCCACCGGGTCTCCATCCGACTTCGAGATCGGCGATTTAGGATTCTGGGCCGTAGTCTTGGGCGCTGTGGGAGTTCTCTCAGTTCAGGTGTCTACGTCACTCTGAGTGTGGATTCGCGACCTCTCTAGATCGATGACGAATACGCACGCTTTTTCAATCGGTTCGTTTGGCTCGCCCAGTGGAAACAGAGAGCGGCGGTTTGCCGAATACAACGCGCGAGTCGGTCACTGGCGCTGACGAAATATATTAGACGTCCGACCAGTACTCGTTCACAGATGCGTTGCAACCGACATCTGACCGCTATCGATGACTGACAGTGACGACGAGTTCGGTGGTGTGTGGTCCGGCGTGAGTACGGTGCTGGTCGCACTGCTCGCTATCGGCGTTCTCGTCTTCACGACAGACCCCATCGATACTGCTGGCGTTGTCGCCGGAATCGCTCTCGCGCTCATCGGTCTTGTACGGGTTCTCGCCCCCCCGAATCTCGCCGTGGTTCGAGCGCCTCAGCCATCGCTGGACTGGCCTGTGTTGGATAGTCGTCGGTGGCGGGATAGCGACGCTTGGGCTCGTTGTCTCGTCGACAGCCGGAACGCTCGTTGGAGGGGTCGTCCTCGGGGCACTGTTCGTGTTCTATGGAAGCCTCGGTATGCTCGGTCGATAGTCTCACCGCAATACGTATCACGCCGCACCTGTCAGCAGCCGCGTTACAGCCGTGTCTCGTGATTATGGTTCATAACGTCTCCATGCCAACACTGTCAGGCCACAGACGAACCCGCCGAACGCGCCCCGACTCACCGCACTCACCCACTGTCCGCCGAAGAGCACCGATTCGAGGAGAACGTAGAGGAGAACCCACAGAACCACCGTTACGAGAACGAAGACCCACGGAGTTTCCAGACTAAATTGTCTGACAGTCTTCACGTTTGACATTGAGACCCCGCCACGAAGTATGTGTTTTGTCTGCACCGCGTCCACTAATCTACCAAAGAGGGGTCCACCACGCCATTCCAACGAGACGCTGCAGTGAGCCGGTGGAACCCAACCGAGGTGGAACCCGTTGCTGAAGGGGCGCGCCACCGACCACTGAGCGCCGAGGGATGAAGTTACTACTCGGGCCGACCAACTAGCCAGTGATTCACATGCACAGTTCCGACGGCGGTTCCGGCGGTGGCGACGGTTCGCCGCCGGAGCCGTCGGTTCTGGACGCGATTCTCGAAAACGCGCGGAACCGCCGACGTCTCGGACGGCAGTTGTCGACCGCGGGTGAGCGCATCAAGACGGACGACCTCGTGGACGTCGTCCGGCACGGTCCGCTACTGGAGGCGCTCCTCGACGAACCGCTGGACAGGCGGGGAATCGAGGACCGACTCGGGGTCTCGAAGGCGACGAGCCACCGCTTCACGCGCTGGCTGGACGAGCGGGGACTCGGCGAGCGAACCGACCGCCGGTTCCGGTTGACCGGCCTCGGAGAAGTCGTCGCCGAGGAAGTCCTGCGATTCGAGGCGAACGTCCGAACCGCCCGGCGGTTGACGCCGCTCCTCGACGCCATCTGCGACGACCACGACGAGTTCGTCGTCGAACCGTTCGCGGACGCGACGGTGACCGTCGCCGAGTCGGAAGACCCGTACCGCCCCGTCGAGCGGTTCGTCGAACTCGTCCGCGGGTCGGAGACGTTCCGCGGGTTCAACACCACGCACATGGCCCCGCTCGTCTTCGGCGAGTTCCACCGGCACGTCTTCGACGAGACGGAGACGGAGATTATCTACCGCCCCGAAATCGCGGAGAAACTGTTCGAGACCTATCCGGAGCGCGCACGGGAGGCCATCGAGTGCGGCCACCTCCGGCTTCGGACCCGCGGCGAACTCCCGTACGGACTCGCCATCTTCGACGACCGCGTCGGCATCGGCGGCTACGACGAAACGACGGGGCTGATGGAGGTGTTCGTCGACACCGACGCGCCGATTGCCCGCCAGTGGGCCGAGCGCGTCTACGCGTCGGTCAGGGCGGACTCCGTGTCGCTGGATGCGGAGGCGTGACCGGCGAGGGGGGACGGACGCTCGACCTGCTGACGCCGCCGCGACCCGGTAACACTCGCGTCAGCGGATACTCAAGTCCTTCCGGCCCGTAGCGCTTCCCATGGCAGAACCCACGCCGACACCCGGCATCCACCACGTCACCTGCATCGCGGGCGACCCCCAGCAGAACCTCGACTTCTGGGTCGAGACGCTCGGCCTCCGCCTCGCCAAGCGCTCCATCAATCAGGACGACCCCAGCACGTACCACTTCTTCTTCACGGACGCGGAGGGGACGCCCGGCACGAGCATGACGTTCTTCCCGTGGGAGAACCTCTCGCGGGGGAAGGTCGGCACCGGACAGGTCTCCCGCACCGCGTTCCGCGTGCCCGAGGGGAGCCTCGACTACTGGGAGGACCGATTCGACGAGTACGGCGTCGACTACGACGACCGAGTCGAGCGGTTCGGCGAGACCGTCCTCCCCTTCAGCGACCCCGACGGCCTCCCGGTCGAACTGGTCGAAGTCGAGGTTCCCGACGACGACCCGACCGTCCCGTGGACCGAGTTCGTCCCCGAAGACGTCGCGATTCGCGGCTTCCACTCCGTGACGCTCTGGCTGGCCGACCCCCAGCCCACCGAAGACCTCCTCGAAACGATGGGCTTCGAGCGCGTCGGCACCGAGGAAGCGCAGGGCGACACCCCCGGCGACGAGCGGACGCGGTTCGCCGCGACCGGGAGCGTCGGGAAGTACGTGGACGTGTTGCCGACAATCGAGAGCGGTCGACAGGGCCTCGGCACGGTCCACCACGTCGCCTTCCAGACGCCGACCGACGAGGACCAACAGGCGATGCGCAAGGCCGTCCAGTCGAAGGGCCTGCGCCCGACGGCCCAAATCAACCGCCACTGGTTCCGGTCGGTCTACTTCCGCGAGTTCGGCGGCGTGCTGTTCGAACTCGCCACGAGCGACCCGGGCTACACCGCCGACGAACCCCTCGACGACCTCGGCGGCCGCCTCGTTCTCCCCGGCGAGTTCGAAGGTCGGCGCGAACAGATAGAGGCCGGACTGACCGACGTGACGGTCCCGCGGGCCGAGTCGGCCGAAGCCGACGACTGACTCCCGACCCCGAACCGGTCCGGAACCGTTCCCGCCCGGTGGACGCCCCGTTTTGTCCCGTGTTAACACCGCCTGAGCGACTGCGACGAGTGTCGCAATCACAAGTACCATCATCGCCCGCGACGCAGTGGTCCGTATTCAGGTGGATGACGTGACGGAAAAACGCGAATACACGGACGACTATCAGGACAAGACGCTGTACATCCCCGGTCCGACCGAGGTGCGCGAGGACGTCATCGCGGAGATGTGCCAGCCGATGTTCGGCCACCGCATGGACCGCATGACCGACCTCTATACCACCATCGTCGAGGACACGAAGGAGTTCCTCGGCACGGACAACGACGTGATGATTCTCACGGGGTCGGGCACCGAAATCTGGGAGTCCTCGACGCTCAACCTCGTCGACGAGAACATCCTCGTGCCGACCTGCGGGAGCTTCAGCGAGCGCCACGCGAACGTCGCGGAGCGACTCGGCAAGAACGTCGACCGCATCGAGTACGAGTGGGGCCAGGCCATCAAGCCCGAGGACATCCGCGAGGCGCTGGAGTCCAGCGACAAGCAGTACGACGTGGTCGCCACGGTGATGAACGAGAGTTCGACCGGCGTCCGCAACCCCATCGAGGAGATCGGCGACGTGGTCGCCGAGTACCCCGACACCTACTTCGTCGTCGACGCGGTGTCCGCCCTCGGCGGCGACTACGTCGACATCGACGAGCACAACATCGACGTCATCTTCGCCTCGTCGCAGAAGGCGTTCGCCATGCCGCCGGGGCTCGCCGTCTGCACCGTCAGCGAGGACGCCTACGAGCGCGAACTGTCGAAGGACTCGGCGTCGTGGTACGGCGGCTTCCAGCGCGCCCTCGACTACTACGACCGCAAGGGCCAGACCCACTCCACGCCCGCGATTCCCATCATGCTCGCGTACCGAAAGCAGATGAAGTACATGCTCGAAGAGGGCCACGAGGGGCGCGACCAGCGCCACCGCGAGATGGCCGAGTACACCCGCGAGTGGGCCTACGAGCACTTCGACATGTTCCCCGAGGAGGGCTACGAGTCCCAGACCGTCGCCTGCATCGAGAACACGCAGGGCATCGACGTCGCCGCCACCATCGAGGAGGTCAACGAGAAGTACGACATGGCGTTCTCGAACGGCTACGGCTCCGCGCTCGGCGAGAAGACGTTCCGCATCGGCCACATGGGCGAACACGACGTCGAGTCCATCAAGGCGCTGACCGACGCCATCGAAGACGTGGCGGACCTGTAGGGAAGCCCCGTCGCAGATGCCGCATCTCCAGTTCGACCTCGACTTCGAGGTCACGGCGCGCGAGGCGGACCAGTTCGCCACCGAGATGGCCGAGCTGTACGCCGAGCGGATGGACGCCGACACCGACTACGCCGCCGTCACCGTCCGCGAGGTCGAGGCGATTCATCTCGGTCGGGCGACCGGGGACAAGACCGTCGTGTTGCAGGCCGACATCCGGGCGGGTCGGTCGGCGGACCGGAAACGGGACCTCGCTCTCGCGGTCATCGAGGCCGTCGCCGAGCGGTTCGGCGTGCCGGAGTCGAACCAGAAGGTCGTCTTCACCGAACACGAGGGGAGCCAGATGATGGGCTACGACCGCGTCGGCGACGACTGGTCCGAGTCGGCCTGACCGGGGGCGGTCCGGAGTTCGACCGCGAAGACGGAACCGCAGGGGTCGTTGTCCTCGACCCACACGTCGCCGCCGTACTTCTCGACCAGCGACTGCACGAGGTACAGTCCGAGGCCGGTCCCACGGCTCTCCAGTCCCTTTTCGTCCTTGGCGAAAATCGACTCTTTCCGCTCGTCGGGCACGCCGCGCCCGTCGTCGGCAATTCGGACCACGACGCGGTCGCCCCCCTCGGTCTCGGAGACGGAGACCTCGATAGTCGGCTCGTCCCCGTCGGTGTGCTGGACGGCGTTCGTCAGGAGGTTCCGGAAGACGGACCCGAGCATGTCGTCGGCGAGCACCGCGACCGTCGGCAACTCGGCGTCGACCGTCACGCTCGCGTTGGGTGCCATCTCTCGCAGCGACGCGAGTTCGCCTCGCAGCACCGGGACCAGCGGGACCGGTTCGGTCTCGACGCCCCGCGTGCTCATCATCTCGGCCATGTCTCTGGCCGTCTTCGTCAGTTCGACCGCGTGATTGGCGCGCTTCCGGACGATTTCGACGTACTCCCGCGCCTCGTCGTCGGCGACGCGCTCTCCGAGCAGTTCCGCGTAGGCGGTCACCAACTGCAGGTCGTTGCGCACGTCGTGACGGACGACCTGATTCAGCACCGATAGCTCGTCGCGTTGTGTTTCGAGGAGGCGGTTCTGCTCGCGGAGTTCCGCCTCGTAGCGCTTCCGCGTCGTGATGTCGCGGGCGACGCTCAGGACGACCGTCCTCTCGCGGTAGGTCACGAGGCTCGAACTGATTTCGACGGGAATCTCCCGGCCGTCTTTCGCCCGGTGGACCGTCTCGAACACCTGCGTGCCGTCCGACGGCATCTGCGTGATGAGCGCCGATGCCTCGTCGTCGCTGAGTCCCGCGTCGATGTCGTGGACCGTCATCGAGAGGAGTTCGTCCCGCGAGTAGCCGAGCAGTTCCACCGCGGTCTCGTTCACCGCGAGGATGTGGCTGTCGATATCGATGACCCAGACGGTGTCGTTCATCCCGTCGATGAGCTCTTGGTACTCCTCGCGGGCGCGCCTCAGTTTCCGCTCTCGCTCTCGTCGGTCGGTGATGTCCCTCGATACGCCGATGACGCCGACGACTTCGCCGGCCACCTGAAACGGCGCGAAGCGGTAGCTCAGCGTCCGCGACTCGCCGTCCGGCGTGACGAGTTCGGTCTCGCCTTCGAGCGAGTCGACCTCCTCGTCCAAGAGCCGCTGATACGGGTCGCCCGGGCGTTCCTCGCGGACCGTCTCGACGAGCAGGCTCCGCTCGCCTTCGAGTTCGGCGGGCGTCATCCCGTAGAAGTCGGCCAGGTAGTCGCTCGCGAGGAGGAATCGCCCTTCGCGGTCGTACAGGCACGCGCCCTCCAGCATCTGTTCGAAGACGCGCTCGTAGACGAGCGACTGGGCGACCCGCCCCGGAGCGGGCGGTGCGACCACCCGCTCGACCCGGGCGGCCACCTCGTCGTACCCCTCGCGGTCCCGCACTCGAACGTAGTCGGTGACGCCGGCGTCGAGGGCGTCGCTCGCCGTCAGCCCGCGTTCCCCGTCGACGACGACGAAAAACGGCAGGTCGAGAGCGCGTCTCCGAACCGCGGCGAGGAAGTCGAGCGTGTCCATCTCCCCCGCGTCGGTCGACGCGAGGACACAGTCGAAGTCGGAGTCCGAACCGGCGTCGGCGCCCCCGAGTCGTTCCAGCGCCGCGGTGGCGGTGCGAACCTCCTCGACGTCGACCCGCGCCACTCGCCGACGGGCGGCTTCGACGATCGCCGCCGCGACGCTCGAATCGGCGACGACGAGGAGCCGGACCGTTCCACCACCATCATGCATTACCTAGGACACTCACGACCGTCAGATAAAAGGTCGCGCGCCGACTCCCGCGACGCGAGATATTATCCGGTTGTATTACTCAGTAACAACACTTTTGTGACGACCGCCGAGACCACGACGGCATGAACGAACCGAGACTCGACGTATCGGCGGTGATGAGCGGCGACTGGCGGGGATATCTCTCGGAGATGGGGCCGTCGTGGGTCGCGGGCGCGGTCGCGGCGGGACCGGCGACGATGGCGACCGTGCTCACGGCGGGGGCGACGTTCGGCTACGCGATGCTGTGGGTCGTGCTGCTCTCGGCGGTGCTCGGGGCGTCGGCGCAGTACCTCTCGATGCGGCTCGGCCTGCTCACGGAGGACGGCATCGTCTCCGTCGTGGAACGCGAGTTGGGCGACGGCTGGGCGTGGGTGCTCGTCGCCGACGGCGTGCTGGCGGCGGGGCTGGCCCAGTTGGTCATCATGCAGGGTCTCGCGAACGTGAGCGCGACGATAACCGGCGTCGACGCCCGCGTCTGGGGCGTCGTGTGGGCCGTCGTCCTCGCCGCCGGCCTCGCCGGGCGCGGCTACCGCTTCGTCGAACTCCTCGCGAAGGGACTCGTCGCGGCCGTCGTCGCCGCGTTCCTCGCGTCGCTGGTTTTGGTTCCCATCGACCCGGCGGCCGCGGCCGGCGGGCTCGTCCCGCGAATCCCCGCCGGCGTCGACGGCGCGCTCGTCGCGGCCGGCATCCTCGGCGGCGCGGTCCACATCACGCTCATCACGATGCACTCGTACACGATGCGCGCTCGCGGCTGGACGACCCGCGACTACGGGCTGGCGACGTTCGACGTGGGCGCGTCCATGCTCGTCGCCTTCGGCGTCTACAGCCTCGCCATCTTCCTCGTCGCCGCGAGCGTCCTCCACAGCCCCGAGGTGGCCGCGAGCGACCTCTCGGCGGTGGCGGCCGCGCAGGCGCTCGGCCCGATAGCGGGCGCGAACGCGAAGTGGCTGTTCCTGCTCGGCCTCCTCGGCGCGGCCGTCTCCACGCTCGGCGGCAACACCGTCGTCCCGCCGTTCCTCGTCGCCGACAAACTCGGCTGGGGAACGGACCTCTCGGACGGCCGATACCGCGCGCTCCTCGCCGGCGTGGCGCTGTTCTCCGGCGTCGGCGCGTTCCTCGGCGGGGCCTTTTTCCCGCTTCTCGTGTTGGTGCTTGCGTTCGGCCTCGTCGGCACGCCCTTCGCAATCGCCGTCGTGCTCGTCTTACTCAACGGCGACGCGGTCGCGGAGCCGAACTCGACGCCGGCGAACCTCGGCGGCGTCGTCCTGTTCGCGGTCACGACGGTCCTCGCCGCGAACTTCGTCCGCTCGCGGGCGCTTTCGGACCTCGGCGACCCGCTTTCGGTCTTCGTCGTCGTCTTCGCCGCGGCCATGGCGGCGGCGACGCTCGGCCTGCTCGGCAAGTTCGTCCGCGAGACGGTCGCGCGACCGACCGCGGCCTGACGGGGGGGTCGTCGCGGCCCTACTCGCTGTAGCGGCCCGACGCCCGGTCGTACTTGGAGACCATCGCGACGACAGCGGTCCCGAGACCGCCCATTGCGGCCCAGAACTGCCACGGGAGCGACCCCGAGGACCCGCCGCTCGGCACGTAGGGGTACGACAGCGACCCCGCCTCGACGATGTCCGCCGACCCGGGCATGAGACCTGACCCCGGTTCGTTCGGAATCGCGCCCTCCTCGGCCGGGCCGCCGGGCTCGCCGCAGACGACCCGACCGACCATCCCGAGCTGTTTGTGCGGGCTACAGAAGTAGTCGTAGGTGCCCTCAACCTCGAAGGTGTACGAAAAGCTCGCACCAGATTCCTCAAGGAGGCCGCTGTCGAAACCGGACGCGTCCGCCGGGATGCGCCCCTCGGCCTGATTCGACTCGGCGTAGGCCGTCGCGGAGTGGTCCCCGCTTTCGATGACCCACTCGACGGTGTCGCCGGGGTCGACGTGCAGTCCGACGGGGTCGAAATAGTACTCCCCGTCTTCTGTCACCATCTGGATAGTATGGGTGGCCGAGCCGCCGCCGCCCGAACCGCCGCCGGCGTCTGTACCCCCGTCGGAACCGGCGGTCGAATTCCCGCCCGACGCCCCGGTGACGCCCGTCGACGCCCCGAGAACGGCGATTCCACCCGCAATATTTTTCATGAACGTTCGTCTGTTCATAATGGATTTCAAGTTTGAATTACCGCTGATACGGCCGACTACGTGACCGTTCGTCTACTATCTTGTAGTTCTGTTGATTCCCGAACATCCCGAAACAGAAAAACAGATAACCGCTCGTCTGAACGCTTACGTGGCATCGTCGCTCCCGCGAACCCACGGTCGCCGCCGCGGCCGCGGGAGCGCTAATCCGGCATCAACAATTACGTAAAACTATTGGTACATTCATGAAATTCGTGGTGAACCCGACCCGACGTTCGGCGGTGAGAACCGATGCGACGTGAGACCGCAGTCATCCTGCTCCTCATCGCGGTCGTACTGCTCCCGATGTGGTACGTCGCGCTGACGAGCGGGACCGAAGGCGGGGGTATCGGCGTCGGCACCGGCGCGGAGCCGGTCGCCGTCAACACCTCGTCCGACCTCCAGCCCGCGAGCGGCTACCTCCCCGGGCCGGTCGAAGTCGGCGTCAATCAGGCCGGCGTCGTCGCGTGGGTCGCGCTCCTCGGGATGGTCGGCGTGATGGTCGGGACGAAACGGTTCCTCGACCGCATCAGCCACCTCGACGACTCCGTCGTCGCCGACGGCGGCCGCGCGACCGTCTCCGTCCCGCCGTACATGGAGACGGAGTCCCGGCGCATCCTCGACTACGTCCCGGCCGTGTCGTCGCGGACCGGACTGCTCGTCGTGGCGCTCCTCTCGTGGGTGGACGTGTCGTTCGCCGCCCTCCTCACGCTGGAGGGGCTCGGCCCGGCGCGGACGCAGTTCCTCGGCACCTACGCCGGGATGCTGTTCCTCTCGCTCGCGCTGACCGTCCTCGCGTACACGGCGTACTTCGTCCCGAGCATCACCGTCGCAGAGACCAGAGACCACTGACCAACCGCACAGACCATGCGCAAACGCACCAACGACACCGACACAGACCGCTCGGACATCCCGCAGACAGACGACGAACTGACGCGGCGAAACATGGCGAAGCTCCTCGCCGGCATCGGCGGCGCGGCCGCCATCGGAAGCTTCGGTATCGGCTACGCCGCGGGCCTCCCCGGCAGTCTCGACACCGGAAGCGAGACGCTCTACGTCGAGGGCACGCGCCTCGTCGACAGGGACGGCAACCCCCTGACCGCCGCCGACGCGCTCTCGACCGACGAGTTCGACAAGATGGACGTCTTCCCGGAGAAGGAAGGCGGCGGGGCGCTCGTCACGAAGCGCGCGACCACGCTCCTGCTTCGGTTCCCCGAAGACGAGTACGAGTCGCCGACGAACATCGAGGGGACGGCCAAGGGCTACGTGGCCTACTCGAAGGTCTGCACCCACGAGGGCTGTCTCGTCGCGGGCGAACAGGACTCGGAGCTCCGGTGTCCCTGTCACGGAAGCCTCTACGACCCCACGAAGGGCGCGTCCGTGACCGGCGGCCCGGCCTCGCGGGCGCTCCCGCAGCTCCCCCTCGGCATCGCCGACGACGAGGACGGGACGCTCCTCCTCGCGACGGGGCCGTTCGAGGGACCGATCGGGACGGAGGAGTGAGATGACGGGGACAGCACCTGACGACGGCTCCGGCGACGACCGACCCGACGCGCGGCCGGACGGCGGCGAGGCGGGCGGCGACCTGCCGGGGACCGACCTGACGGTCCGGACCCACGAGGCGTACCCGAGAAACGCCCTGTTCGACTGGCTGGACCAGCGGCTCGAACTGGACCACACGCTCCTCGGCAAGGCGTTCCCGGAGGACAACTACGGCTCGTTCCTCCTCGGCGAAATCGCGCTTTTCACCTTCGTCATCCTCGGCCTGACGGGGACGTTCCTCGGCCTCCTGTACAATCCGGCGGTCAACGCCGTCACCTACGAGGGCAACGCGCTCCAGTACGCCGGCACGGAGGTCCCCGCGGCGTTCGCGAGCGTCCTGCACATCACCTACGACACCACCTTCGGGATGTTCGCGCGCATGATGCACCACTGGGCGGCGTACATCTTCATCGCCGCCATCGCCCTGCACATGTTCCGCGTCTTCTTCACGGGCGCGTACCGCAACCCCCACGAGCCGAACTGGTTCATCGGGAGCACGCTGCTGCTTTTCGCCCTCGTGGAGGGCTTTTTCGGCTACGCGCTCCCCTACGACAACTTCAGCAAGACCGCGACGACCATCGGCTTCCAGATGACCGGCACGATTCCGGTCGTCGGGTCGTTCCTGCAGTCGCTCGTCTTCGGCGGGGCGTTCCCGGCCGGGGCCGACCAGGTCATCCCGCGGATGTTCTTCCTCCACGTCTTTCTCATCCCGGCCGCGCTGGTCGGCGCTATCGCCCTCCACATGGCCGTGTTGATGCGGCAGAAACACACCGAACACGCGCCGAGCTCCCGCGGCGAGGGCCGCCCCGACGACGATGACGACAGCGTCGTCGTCGGAATGCCGCTTTTCCCCCAGCAGTTCCTCGTCTCGACCATCGTCTTCCTCCTGACGGCCGCGACCGTCGCCTTCCTCGCCGGCTTCTTCCCGGTCCAGCGCATCGCCGCCATCGGCCCGGCGACGCCCACGTCGACGCCCTCGCACGTCGGCCCGGACTGGTTCTTCATGTGGGTGTTCGGCTCGCTGAAGATGATGCCCTCGTGGCTCGGCGAGTGGGGCCGGTTCGCCGGCGGCGTCGTCGTCCCCTCGCTCATCATCGGCGTGATGATGCTCTGGCCGCTCCTCGACAACCCCGAACACCCGGTCCACTTCACCGCCGACCCGCTCGACCGACCGCTCCAGACGGCCCTCGGCGTCGCGGCCGTCATGCTCATCATCGTCCTCTCTATCGACGGGATGCGGGCCACCGTCGCCGCCGTGCTCGGCGTCTCCGACGCCGTTCTCTACCCGTGGCTCGTCGCGCTGACCGTGGGGATGCCGGTTTTCGACTTCGCGGTCGTCTACTGGCTCCTCAAACGCCGCAAGCGCCGCCTCGGGACCGCCGGCTGACCGCACAGACCCCGACTCACCGAACTCGACTTCGACTATGAACGTTCCACTCTCCCCCCGCGCGTTCCGCCTCGTCGACGGCGGCTCGAAACTCGTCGGCCTCGTGGCGATAGCCGCCGCGCTCAACGGGGCCGCGGCCCCGCACTCGCTCGTCGTCGGACTCGTCGGCTTCGTCGTCGGCGTCGGGACCGCGTTCCTCTCGCCCCGCGAGGAGACGCCACCCGACGACCGCGGAGACGACTCCGCCCCGGCGGCCGACCCCGCCGACGGCCGTCCCCGACGGCCGCTCACGAGCCTCGCAACGCGCCTGTGGCGCAGTCGGCTGGCCCGACTGGGCGGCGCGCTCTGGCTCTCGGCGTTCGCCGTCGCGGCCGCCGGCGTCGCCCTTCGCGCCGCCGGCTCGTTCCGCCTCGCGGCGACGCTGTTCGGACTCTCCGGCCCCCTCGGGCTGGTCGGCATCCTCGGCATCGTCGCCGGCGGTGGCCGGCTCGCGCTCGCCTCGCGTCGGGAGTGACCGCGCCGCCGAGTCCGACGGCGGCTCGCGGGCGAATCACGCGACTTATTTTCGACCCCGACAAGCGACAGAGACGCGACCGTGTCCTCCGATACACCCGACGGCGGCGGTCCCGACGACCGCGCTCCCGCACCCGTCCCCACACCCGACAGCGACACTCTCGACAGCGACATCCCCGACGACGAACGCGAGGCGCTGTTGACCATCGGTCACGGCGCGGTCGTCGCCTCCGGCGGGCAGTCGCTCCAGCGGGCGCTGACGACGGCGACCGAGTACGTCCTCGCACAGGGGTTCGGCCCGGTCGTCTACGGCGTCTACGCGTTCGCGTGGCGAATCGCCCAACTGCTGTTCCGCCTCGTCAACTTCGGGTCGGTCGGGACGCTCCAGCGGTACCTCTCCGCGTACGACGACGACCCCGCCCGGCAGGGCCGGGTCGTGGGGCTGGCGTATCTGACGACGCTCGCCGTCGGCCTCGGACTCGCAGGCGGATTGGTGCTCACGAGCGGGCGGCTCAACGACGCGACGGTGTCGCACCCCGAGTTCCCGCCGACGATTCACCTGTTCGCGGCGCTCGTCGTCCTCGTCGGACTGGTGCGGATTCACGCCGGCGTCCTCAGGGCGGTGCAGTCGGCCCGCGGCGAGGCGCTTTTCAATCGCGTCCTCCGGCCGGCGGTCAAGCTAGTGGGTGCCGTGGCCGCGATGGCGCTCGGCTACTCGCTGGTCGGCGTCGCCGCCGCGTTCGTCGCCGGCATGGCCGGACTCGTGGTGCTGGGCGCGCCGTTGGTCGTCTCGGCGAGCGGCATCCGCCCCTCCGTCGGCGGCCTCCGTTCCGAGGCCCGTCGGTTCTACAACCACTCGGCCCCCATCGCGCTGAGCAGCCTCGGCAAGGTGTTTCAGAACCGCGTCGACGTGATGCTCGTTGGGTTTCTCCTGACCGCGAAGGCGGCGGGCGTCTACAACGTCGTGCTCGTGTTGGTGACGCTGGCGTGGATACCGCTTCTCTCGTTCAACATGCTCCTGCCGCCGGTCGCGTCGGGGCTCTACGCCGACGACGAGATGGAGACGCTCAACGCGGTGTACTCGGCGGTGACGCGGCTCATCGTCACCTGCGTCGTTCCGATTCTCGCCGTGCTCGCGGTGTACGGGCGGTCGATTCTCTCCGCGTTCGGCCCGAACTTCGCGGCGGGATACGTCCCGCTCGTGGTCTACCTCGGCGGCGTGCTGGTCGGCAGCGCCGTCGGCGCGACGGGGTGGTTGCTCATGATGACCGACCACCAGTACGCCCGGATGGCGCTCGACTGGCTCTTGGCCGTCCTCAACACGCTCCTCACGTTCGCGTTCGTCCGGGCGTTCGGCCTCGCCGGCGCGGCGCTCGGGACGGCCGTCGCCATCGCCGTCCAGAACTCGGTTCAGGTCGTCCTCCTGCGGCGCTTCGAGGGGCTGTGGCCCTTCGACGCGACGTTTCTCAAACCCCTCGGCGCGGGCGTCGCCGCGGCCGGCGTCATGCTCCTCGTCCGCGAGGCGCTGGCCGGGGCCGGCGTCCTCGTCGCCGTCGCCGGTGCGATACTGGGTGCGGTGACCTACGTCGTCGCGCTCGTCGCACTCGGCGTCAACGACCGCGACAGACTCGTGGCGACGGCGCTGGCCGCGCGGTATCGCCGGGCGATACTCGCGGCCCTCGGCGAGCGGCGTCCCGGAACGCCCGGGGACCGATAGCGGTCGCTCTCGGGAGTTCGGATTCGTCTCGCTCGCGGGTCGAACCGTTCAGCAGGCACATCCAAAACCTTCTCCGCCGGGTCAACTGGTTCGTATCCGAACTACAGTCCTACAGAATAGACCACAAGAGACGCGCCCTCAGCCCTCCTGAAGCCGTTTATGTCGTCGTTTGGTGTCTTACAACCAAGAGGTTGAATAGGACAGGGAGCATAGTTAACAGGGCTCATGGTTGGGGGGAGGACGGTATACAAACTGGGGGTGCTCGCACTGATACTGTTTCTCGCGGCCGGGACTGTCTCGTCGCAAAGCGTGACGACGGGTCCGCGGTTGGAAGCCTCTGCGAGGGTTTCACAGAGCGTCGTCGAAGCAGGGGACACGGTTCGAATTAGCTTCAGTGTCGAAAACGTCGGGGATTCGGACGAGTCCACCACGTTTTATCTCTTGTTTCCCGAGTCGAACGGGGGGTTCCCGGATGAATGGGAGATGGTCGACCGATTCGATGACGGTGGGTCGTGGACCGGACCGGGTGCGTGGTTTCACAAGGTACACTGGGATTGGTCTGGCCTGGATGCCGGCGAGTCGGTCGACCCGTGGATGGAGTTCAAGGTTCCACCGAGCGCAAGCGGTGTCTACACGATAACGTGGGAGCTCGACTACTCGGGTGGCGGCGGGACGAAGACCGTCCAAATCGACGTCAGAGAACCCAACACGAAGCCGTCACCGGAGTTCTCTATCAGCCCACAAGACCCGAAGGCCACACAACCGATTACGTTCAACGGGTCCGCATCGTCAGACCGTGGCGGTCGCATCGTCCAATACCGCTGGGACCTGGACGACGACTCGGAGTTCGAGTCTTCGGGACCGGTGGCCCGACACTCGTTCGACGCCCCTGGTCGATACACAGTTCGTCTCACCGTCGTCGACGACCGCGGGGCGGACGCGACCCTCTCTCAGCAGGTCGTGGTACGAGAGAACGAAAACCCCACCGTGACGATGCCGTCTCTCTCGACGATACGTGAGAGCCAGCGTGTTCAAATCGCTCTCCCGACCGTCGAGGACCCCGACGGCATCCGGTCGATAGAGTGGGACGTCGACGGTGACGGGAGCGTCGACCGAACGGGCGAAGCGGTGTTTCTCAGTTATGACACGCCGGGGACGTACACCGTCTCAGTCACCGCCACGGACGCATTCGGCGCCACGACGACGAAGAGTCGAGACGTCGTCGTCGTCGCGAACGAGCCGCCGACCGCCGAGTTCGAACCGAGCGAAACGCGGGCGAAGGAACTCGACCCCATACGGTTCGACGCGAGCGCGACGACCGACGACGGCCGTATCGACGCCTATCGGTGGGACCTAGATTCAGACGGCGAGATAGACGCGGAGGGCGAATCGGTCACGCACACGTTCGAGACGCCCGGGACGGTCACGGTCACGCTTCAGGTGGTCGACGACCTGGGTGAGACGGACTCGGTGCGGCGAGAGATTCGCATCGACCCGAACCCGCCGCCCACGCCACGGTACGACCGGTCCCCGGCGAAGGTCGCGGTCGGGATGACGGTCACGCTGGACGCCTCCTCATCGACCGACGACGGCTCGATTGAGCGCTACAGCTGGGACCTCGACAGCGATGGCGAGCCCGAGATGACCGGCCGGACGGTGACGACCCGTTTCAACCGCACCGGCAGGTTCCCCGTCTCGCTGTCGGTGACCGACGACAAGGGGGCGACGGCGACCCACGAGAGCACTATCACCGTGCTCGGCCTCCCGCGAGCCGATGCCGAGGCCAGTCGGGGCAGTGCGACCGTCGGCGACGAGGTGTTGTTCGACGGGCGGAGTTCGAGCCACGAAGACGGCTCTATCGCCGAATATCACTGGGATTTCGACGGCGACGGCTCGTTCGAAGCGACGGGCGCGACGACCAGACGCTCGTTCAAGGAACCGGGGACACACGTCGTCCGACTACAGGTCGTCGGCCCCGCGGGATTTACCGACGAGGACACGGTGAGCATCTCCGTCACCCCGAAACCACTGTGCGGACAGAACTGCCGAATCGGGGTCGTCACCGTGGTCGCCGTGGTGGCCGGTCTGTTTGTCCTGTGGAGAGTTGTCGAGCACTTCGGATTCTGGACTCGACGAGGGTGAACCGTGCACTCAGCATTCTACAGTCCGGTCGCGGCCCCCTCATCGACAGAGGTCGTCGTGGGCCTGGCCGACAACTGGCTCAGCGTCGTCGTCGCGGGCGACGTGGTGTTTTTTATCGGCTGTCTTGGCGCTGTGCTGTGGCTGACGACCACTCAGCAGACCTCGACACTGGCGACGGCCGTGCTCTTCGTTGCCCTCGGCGTGGCCGGTGGCGTCCTCATAATCGAGGTACCGGTCGTCCGTGAAGCGGTGAGCGCGGTCGCGTTCGTCTTCGCCCTCGCACTCCCCATCGGAATCGCGGTCAGTACCGTCGACCGGCTGATGAAGAGCGATATCGGGCCATGAGCGGGCTCCGAGCCGTCCCCCTGGAAGGGACTGCGCCGGGACAGCTCGGCTACTTCTTCGACATCTATCCCCGCATCGCAGGGCCGGTGCTACTCGGGCTCGGTATCGTCGCTCTCATCTGGTGGTACGTGTACGACGTCGAACTCGCCCGCCGCCGGTGGGGGCCGAGATACGGACAGCGGGTACTCCTGGCGACGCTTCTCGTCGTGGGGGGGTTCGTAGCGGGCGTGGGGTTCTTGGCGAGAGGCGAGATAATCTGGTTCTACGCCGCGCTCGTGTTCGTTATCGGCCGCGTCCTTCAGGGGGCCATCTTCGTCCAGTTCCTCCGGAAGCTCGGAGCTCTCCTGGGACGTGTCGTCAAAGCCGTCTCCGGCGGGGGCTCTGGCGGCGGTCCCTCGATCGTCCGTCGCTTCGTCGTGAACAGGCTCCGACGGTGGGCGTACTTCGGTGTCCTCACCGTCGTCGCGTTCGGGGGCGCCGCGGTCGCCTTACTGGGCGGAGTGGCCACCGATGCCCCGGCGTTCGAAACGGTCGCGCTCACGTGGACGGTGTTTCTCACGATATCGACCATCGGTATGCTCCTGTGGGACCTCCGGTACGCGGCCCCCGACATCCAACGGCTCCCCCTGTTCGGACTCCTTCTCTGCATCGCCGGGACGGAGGTCTACGTCTTTGACCTCCCACCACAGCTCCGGTCGTTCGCGGCCCCGTACGTCACCGAGTACGCGCCCGTCGTACTGTTCCTCCAACCGATGGACTGGGTACTGCTCGTCGTCGGTCAGGTGGCGCTACTCGGCGGGGTCGGGTTCGCCACGGCCGTGCTCTTTTTCGGACCCAAGGACGCCGATGACGAACCGGAGACCGACGTGAGTCGTCCGGATGTCGAGTAGACTGATACGGTGTTCGGATATCGCTCCCCGACTGTCGTGAGAGAGAACCCACACACGGAAGCCACCGGACTCACCAGAACACGTCCACAGCGAAGCCACTGCTCGTGAGTTCGGAGTTGTCGCCCAGAACACTAACGGCCGGTCTCATCCCGAGGCGGCGTGCCGCGTCGACCGGGAAACCCTCGTGCCGGGCGGTCCGTCTTTCGGGCGCGGACGTTCCGAAGTACGCCGGCGTCTGCCGGCCAGTAGATATCGCGCACCCGGGTTCGCCGTGCTGTCATCGCTCCCGAAGCGGGAACACTCGGCCGGGGACTTGAGGTACGCACCCGACCCTAGCGCGCCGGGGGTAAAACGAGTTCCGACCGGCGGGCGTCGTCGCCGGCGAAAAAGACGGCTCGAAGTCGGACGACCTGCCCGTCGACGCGGACGTAGTAGCGGCGGTCTTCCGACTTGTCGACCGACGGGAGCGCGTCGAGGTCCTCGCGGAGGGCGTCGTAGTCGCTCAGGCAGTCAGAGATGCTCGACTCGCGGGGGTGTCCTTCGGCGGCCGCTTCGACCACCTTCAGCACCCACGGGCTGTTTGCGACCCGCGGGTCGTCCACGTCGACGACGGTCGCCCCGTCGGGGGCCGACCCGACCAGTTCCGCCCGGAGCATGATTTCGGCCGACGAACAGCCTCGAAGCGACGAACAGCCCGCGACCCCGCCGGTCAGCCCGACGCCGACGGCCGCGGCTCCGCGGCGGAGCAGTTGACGGCGAGAGGGTCGACCGGCCATCGACTGACAGAGATTCGGAGAAACTGATAAGTCTTCCGTCGGCTACAGCGCGTACTCGTCTTCGCGCAGTTGGACGTACTTGCCCTTGCGGTACTTCACTTTCGTCCGCTGGTACTGCGTGGCGAGTTTGGCGGCGCTGAACCCGGCGCTGAGCTTCGAGGCGCCGAACGCCTTGTAGCCCTCGTCCTTTTCGAGGAGCTTCCGGGCCGCCTTGAACGTCTTGTCCCACTGGGCGGGGCCGTAGTCGTGGACGATTTCGGCCATGGCGACGTTGCGGAGAATCTCGTCGCCGATGGCGTCCTTCCAGCGGTCGTTGTAGTCGCTCAGGTCGCCCTCGGCGGCGAGTTCGCCGGCGATGGCACCCGTCCGGACGGCGACGTGGTCGCCGCCCTCGTGGAAGGCTGAGGTCGCGCCCATCGCGCCGCCGGTGACGGCGATACCGGCCGACGCGGGCGAGTCGATGGGTCGCGTCGAGGAGATGGCGTACGTCTCCGTTCCCTTCGTCTTCCCGCGGTCCTCGACGAGCGGGAAGTCCTCGTCGACGTCGTACTCGTCGCCGTACTCCTGTTCGAGGAGGCGGCGGACGTACTCGCGGCCCTGCGGGATGCGCTCGTCGTCCTCGCGGAGGAGTCTGTACGCATCGCGGTCGTCGACCTCGTCGATGTCGAGGCCGATGGGCATCGTGAGGCCGACCCGGCAGACGTTGTTGTCGTTCGGGAACACCCACGGGTACGCCGTGTGGCCGGGCATGTAGCCCCACCAGAACTTGATCGCGCCGTCGACCTCGTCGAACAGCTCCGGGGGGAACTCGCGGTGTTCCTGATAGGCGATGTGGTTCGCCTCGGTCGACGACAGGCGGTCAGTGACGGGGAACGGAAGCAGGTCGTCGAGCACCTTGTTCGTGACCGTCCGCTGGGGGCCGTCGGCGAGCACGACGAAGTCAGCGCCCACGTCCTCGCCGTTGGCGAGGCGGACGACGTGTCGGGGGTCGTCGCCGGTCGCGTCGAGGTCGGTCTCCACGTCGCGCACGGAGGCCTTCACGCGGTACTCCGCGCCGGCGTCCTCGGCGCGGCCGCGGAGCCAGTCGTCGAACTTCGCGCGGTGGAAGGTGTAGCCGAACTCGTCGTACGAGGAGTCGATGCCGGTACTGCGGAGCGTCAGCGACTCGTTCGGCCCGATGAACTCCGCGCGGTCGAGGATGTCGAGAACCACGTCGTCGGGGAACTCGTCGGGGTGGATGCCCATGATGTCCACCCAGTAGTCGAGGATACCGGCCGCGTCCGTCGAATCGGGCCCGAGGCCCGGTCTGTCTGCTCGGGGGACGCCCTTTTCGAGGACCAGGGCGGAGGCCCCGGCCGAGGCCGCGGCGTGTGCCGCCGACGTGCCGGCCGGACCGCCGCCGATGATGGCGACATCTACGCGTTCCATACCGCTACAGCACTTCGCTCGGCTATTAAACCCCCTGAAGCGCCGCGGCGTCCGACGGTTTCGAGGCCGCGCGCCTCAACTCCGCTCGGGGCGTTCTCCAGCGCGTGACGCGACTGTGACATCGACGCGCCGCCGCTCGCATCCTCCACGGAGCCGACGTTCCCGCGGATGAACTGATGCGGGACTCCCCACTCAATTTCGGGATTCGATAATTTGATTTTCGTCGGACACCGATTACGGCGCTCGCTTTCTCCCGATAATACCAACTAAATACAGTAGTTGATAACCAGAGACGGAGGTTTATAGCGGAGACCGCGGTAGCTCCGAGTCAATGACCGCAGACGAGTTGGACGAACCGAGAGAGCCCGTCGTGTTCCGCGACGAGACGGGCGACCTGGTCTTCGTCGACGGCGGCCCCGCCCCACAGGGGTACGCACCCGTAGCGTGGAAACTCGGCGAAGACGGCTCCCGGTTCGTCGTCGACCCGACGGTCGACGCGGTCGCGGTCACCCGGACGATTTCGAAACGTCGCCCGCGCCGGCGCGACCCCATCGAGTGAGCGGTCCTCCCCCGCCCGAATCGGACAGATTCATCACCGCCTTCGAGAATCATCGGGCATGTCCGACCCAGACATCGCGGTGCTTCGGCAGAAGATTCACGGCCTGTCTGCCGAGGCGTACGCCGAAACGCTTCGCGAGCGCCTCCCCGACCGCGAGGTCGCCCTCGCGACGACGCCCGAAGCGGAGCGAGACCTCCTCTCCCGCGCCCGAGTCGCGACCGGCTTCGACGTGGACGAAGCGGACCTCGACGCCGCCGAGAACCTCGACCTGTTCGCCTGCGTGTTCGCCGGCACGGGCCACCTCCCCATCGAGGCGTTCGAGGCGCGCGACGTGGCCGTCACCAACGCCTCCGGCGTCCACGGCCCGAACATCGCCGAGCAGGTCCTCGGGAGCCTCCTCTATTTCGCCCGCCGCTTCCACGTCGCGGAACGCCAGCAAGACGCCGCCGTCTGGCAGTCGTACCAGACGGTCGAACTGCAGGGCTCGACGGTCGCCGTCGTCGGCCTCGGCGCGCTCGGCGAGGCAATCGTGGACCGACTCGAACCGTTCGGCGTCGAGACCGTCGGCGTGCGCTACTCGCCGGCAAAGGGCGGCCCGACCGACGAGGTCGTCGGCTTCGACGACGAACGGGGCCTCCACGACGCCTTCGCCCGCGCCGACTACGTCGTCATCGCGTGCCCGCTGACCGACGCCACCCGCGGCCTCGTCGACGCCGACGCGTTCGCGTCGATGGCACCCGACACCGTGCTCGTCAACGTCGGCCGCGGCCCGGTCGTCGACACCGACGCGCTCGTCTCGCAACTCCGGAGCAACGGCATCCGCGGGGCGGCCCTCGACGTGACCGACCCCGAACCGCTCCCGTCGGACCACCCGCTGTGGGACTTCGAGAACGTCCTCATCACGCCCCACAACGCCGGTCACACCCCGAAGTACTGGGAGCGCATGGCCGACATCATCGCCGAGAACCTCGACAGACTGGACGCCGGCGACGACGACCTGCGGAACCGCGTGGTCTGAGCGCTCTAATCCGCCCGCTCTCCGCCGGCGTGTTTCCACTCGCTCGGCGGCGTTTCGTATCCGCTCGATTCGGCGGAGTCCGACTCGAACCGGCGCTCCATCGTTCTGAAGTAGTCGTCTCCGGTGAGATGATAGAGCACGCCTATCTGGTGGGTGTGGACCGCGTGATAGGTCTCGTTGCCGCGGTAGCCCGCCTCCTTGTCGAGGCCGTACCAACTGACTTCGCCGGGCACTCGGTACTCGCTGAGGTGGTCGTACACCGTCGTTATCGCGGCGTTCAGGAGCCGCTCGACCCAGTCCGGTTCGTCGAAGACGAGCCAGTATTCGTAGAGGCCCCACAATCCGACGAGAAAGCCGTTGAGGACGTGCGTCGGCGGGTCTGCGGGGTACTCCTCGATCCAGTAGTAGCCGTCGTCGACCATCACGGTCCACGGGCCGTCGGTCGCTCGGGGGATGCGCCCGAAGCTCTCGGCGACGGCGTCCGCAATCCACTTGTGCCGGACGTCGCCGGTGTGTTCGTACAGGCGGACGTACGCCGAGAGCGCCGTCCCCTGCGCCATCCCCGAGTACCACGGCGGCTCCATCTCGGCGCTCGACCCGCCTTTCGGCATCGTGTACGGGAAGTACGGCACGCCCTCGACCCGCGTCGCGTTGTCCAACGCGGCCTCGCCGATGGACATCGCCTTCGACAGAAACGGGTCGGCCCCGCGTTCACGGTAGCAGTGTGTCAGCCGCATCATCGCGCGGAAGGTGCGAATCGGCATCTGCCCGGTCTCGCCGTCGATGGTCGCGGTCTGTACCTCCTCGATTCCCGAGACGTCGCCGAGGTCGTAGAGACAGCGCGGCGCTTCGCGGCGACCGAGGATGAACTGCGGGCGGTGTTCGAACGACGTTCGGCGCAGGTCGAACGAGCGCCGCGTCGCTTCGACGTCGAACCGAGCGCCGTCGCGCTGGGCTCTCGATACTTCGGTCCCCAGTGGGCCGCCCCGGCCGACGCACCCCGAACTGCCGGCGACGAGGGCCGCGACGAACGACCGTCGAGTGGGTGCGTCCATCTACGGGTGAACTCGCGTGTGATCGTCGACGACGGTTCGACCGTCGTCAGTACGGGTGTGGACGCGTGCGCTGGAGCGGTGCCACTTCGCGGGGCGGGGCGACGTCACGGACGCCCCGCGGAGAAGTAACTCGGGGACACGACTCATGTAAACCCGCTTTCAGCACAGACAGTAATGAGTGTTGTCACATCGAACGGGCGGTGGACCCCCGGCGGAGGGGACGGTCGCCTATTCGTCGCGCGTGAGCGCCGGGTTCGTCACCGCGCCGTTCGCGGCGGAGCCGAAGTCGCGGGCGTACTTCGCCAGCACGCCGGAGGTGTACGCCGGCGGCTTGGGTTCCCAGTCTTCTTTCCGCGCTTCGAGTTCCTTGTTTGTGAGGTCCACGGAGAGTTCGCGGTTCGGGATGTCGACGGTCACCTCGTCGCCGTCTTCGAGGAGGCCGATGGGGCCGCCCTCGGCCGCCTCGGGGGCGACGTGGCCGACCATCGGGCCGCGCGTCGCGCCGGAGAACCGACCGTCGGTGAGAAGCGCCACGTCGTCCTCGTGGCCCTGTCCGACGACGGCGGCGGTGACGCCGAGCATCTCGCGCATGCCGGGGCCGCCGCGGGGGCCCTCGTTGCGGATGGCGATGACGTCGCCCTCCTCGATGTGGCCCTCCTGCACGTAGCGCATCGCGTCCTCCTCGTTCTCGAAGACGCGGGCGGGGCCGGTGTGGTGGAAGGCGTCGTCGCCGGTCACCTTCAGGACCGCGCCATCGGGCGCGAGGTTGCCGGTGAGAATCTTGATTGCGCCCTCGTCCTGATACGGCTCGTCGACCGTGTAGAGGAAGTCCGCTTCGAGGTCGTCGTCGTCCGGGAGGTCGAGGTGGTCGAGCTCCTCGGCGATGGTGCGGCCGGTGACGGTCATGGCGTCGCCGTGGAACAGGCCGGCCTCGACGAGGCGGCGGATGACGACCGGGATGCCGCCGATTTCGTGGAGGTCGTTCATGACGCGCGTGCCGCCGGGCTGGAGGTTGGCGATTTTCGGCGTGCGCCGGGAGATCTCGTTGAACTCCTCGATATCGAGGTCGACGCCGGCCTCGGCGGCCAGCGCGAGCAGGTGGAGCACGGCGTTGGTCGACCCGCCGGTGGCGACCTGCAGGGTGATGGCGTTCTCGAAGGACTTCTTCGTGAGGATGTCGGAGGGGCGGCGGTCGTTTTCGACGCAGTCGAGGACGACCTCGCCGGCGCGGCGGGCGTTCTCGTAGCGCTCGTCGGACTCGGCCGGCGCGGAGGCCGACCCGAGGGGGGCCATCCCAAGCGCCTCGGAGATGGAGGCCATCGTGTTGGCGGTGAACATCCCGCCGCAGGAGCCCGCGCCGGGGCAGGCGTGGCGTTCGAGGTCGTCGAGTTCGTCGGCGCTCATGTCGCCTTCGGCGTAGGTGCCGACGCCCTCGAAGACGTTCTGGACGGTCACCTCGCGGCCCTCGTGCTGGCCGGGCATGATGGAGCCGCCGTAGAGGAAGACGGAGGGGAGGTCCGTCCGGATGGAGGCCATCATCATCCCGGGGAGGTTCTTGTCGCAGCCGGCGACGGTGACGAGCGCGTCCATGCGCTCGCCGAAGGAGACGAGTTCGACGGAGTCGGCGATGACCTCGCGGGAGATGAGCGAGGCCTTCATGCCCTCGGTCCCCATCGAGATGGCGTCCGAGATGGTGACGGTCCCGAACTCGATGGGCATCCCGCCCGCGGCGTCGATGCCCTCGATGGCGGCGTCGGCGACGTCGTCGAGGTGGACGTTACACGGGGTGATGTCGGCGGCGGGGTTCGGCACGCCGACCATCGGCGACGAGAAGTCCTCGTCGTCGAAGCCCATGGCGCGGAACATCGCACGGTGCGGGGCCTTGTCTGGACCCTCAGTGACCTCCGTGCTGCGGAGGTTCGGGTCCTTGCCGCTGGAGAACACGTCGTCCGGGTCCTCCTCGCGGGGGGACTGCTGGCTCATACCTCATCGGAGCGTGTGCGCGAACTTAAATGGCCGCGACTGGGCAGACGTTGCAGTCGGATTCGTCCGACGACCCGCAGTTCTGAGGGCGTTTTCCTACTCCGCGTCGCGCCGCGCCAGTCCGGTGAGATGCGGCGCTTCCGGGACGATTATCTCCGCGGTCCCGAGTCGGGCGGCGTTCTCGCTCCCCGGCAGACAGAACGTCGGCATCCCGTCGACGATACCCGCGGTCGCGCGGGTGCCGACGACCTTGGTCCCGATCTCATCGTACGAGAGCCGCCGGAACAGCTCGCCGAACCCCGGAAGCGTCTTCCCGAACAACTGCGCCGTCGCCTCGACGGTGCGGTCGTCGGGCGTGACGCCCGTCCCGCCGGTCGTGACCGTCACGTCGACGTCGCCGCGGTCGGCCATCCGCGAGACCGCGGTCTGAATCTCGTCGTAGTCGTCGTCGACGACCCGGCGGACCGACACCGAGTGGCCCGCCTCGTGGAGCAGTTCGGCTATCGCGTCGCCCGCGGGGTCGTCGTCGATATCGCGGGTGGACGAAACCGTCAGCACCGCCGCTTGGAGGTCGTCGACGTCGTGGTGGTGATGGTCGTGACCGTGGTCGTCGCGGTGATGGCTGTGGTCGTCGTCGCCGTCCCCCTCGCCGTGGTGATGGTCGTGGTCGCTCACGGCCGCGGCTTCGTCGGCGTGCGATAAAGTTCCCGCGTCGTCTCGGCGCTCGCGGCGGCCGGCCGACTCGCCGGCGACCGGTGGAGTTCACTCGCCCTCCGGAGCCCCGTCGAGCGAGTCGAGCGTCAGGCGTTCGGCGCGTTCGCGGAGCGTTTCGAACTGCTCTGTGGCCCACTCGACGGCGGCTTCGGTGTCGTTGCGCGCGACCCCGCCGACGCCGGTGTCGGTGTAGACGACGACGCCCGCCTCCGACTCGGTCGCCCAGAGGCCGAAGCGGAACGGGACTTCGCCCCGGTAGAGCGTCACCGACTCGTGTCGGAGCTGTTCGATGATGACCTCGCGCGAGTCCGGCGTGGCGGCGAGTCGGTCGAACAGCTCGTCGGCGATAATCATCTCGACGACCGTCCCGCCCTCGGTGGCGGTCTCGTAGAAGGGCCGAAGCTGACCGACGAGCGCGACCGGGGCGACGCCGTAGACGCGCTCCGCGCTCTCGACGCTCGAAAACAGCTCCCGAATCGCGCTGTCCGGGATGTCCGGCGTCGACGTGTGAACCGACGCGCCCGCCAAGAACGCCGGGTCGAGCGGCGCGTCGGTCGGGAGCATCGAAAGGAGGTCCTGCGCCGCCTTGACGCCGCGGAGCGAGTCGAGGCACTCGTCGTACGCGCCGAGCGCGCACCGACCGACGCAGGTCAGCCGATACAGGCCGTCGGCGCGCTCGACGAGGCCGGCGTCGAGCAGGTCGCGGACGACGCGGTCGACCGTCGAACGCGAGGCGTCGAGGTCATCGGCGAGTCCGCGCTTGTCTCGCGGTCGCTCCGCGAGCGCCCGGACGAACGACGACCGCCTCACGAGGAGGCGCGAAAGCTGTGCTGAAGTCTCGTCTCGAATCACGTACCTGATATTCCTTCCAACGAGTCGGACGCCTGTCGACCGCCCCTGTACGGGCCGCCGGTAGATGTCGGCGACCGTGACTGTCGGGCTCGACTGTGTTGGGAACCCTGTGTCGTATATATCTTCGCACCGATATGATTTGAATCCACGAGGTTCGTCAGCTGTCGAACAAGAGGAAAGACGATTGGCGTAAACCCACACTTTAGTTCCTGCCCATCCTCGGTCGGGTCGAGATGAAAGCGGTCCAATTCACGGAACACGGCGACCGAGACGTCCTCGAATACGGCGACTTCCCGGACCCGGAAGTCGGTCCCGACGAGGTCCTCGTCGACGTGAAGGCGGCCTCGCTCAACCACCTCGACATCTGGACGCGGCGGGGGCTCCCGGGCGTCGAGTTGGAGATGCCGCACATCCCCGGAAGCGACATGGCCGGCGTCGTCACCGAGGTCGGCGAGCGCGTGAGCCGGTTCGAGGCGGGCGACCGCGTGGCGCTCATCGCGGGCGTCGCCGGCGGCGGCGACGAGTTCTCCCGGAAGGGCGACCCGACGCTCGCGCCGGACTTCCACATCATCGGCGAGCACGTCCGCGGCGTCCACGCCGAGTTCGCGGCGATTCCCGAGGAGAACCTCGTGCCCGTCCCCGAGGGCGTGCCGTGGGAGGTCGCCGGCTCCGCGTCGCTCGTCTTCCAGACCGCGTGGCGGATGCTCGTCGACCGCGGCGAACTCCGCCCCGGCGAGAAGGCGCTCGTCCTCGGCGCGTCCGGCGGCGTCGGCCACGCGGCCGTCCAAATCGCCGACTACGCGGGCGCTGAAGTGTACGCCACCGCCTCCACCGACGAGAAACTGGAGTACGCCAAGGAGTGCGGCGCGGACCACGTCATCAACTACGAGGAAGACGACTTCTCGAAGGAGATTCGCAAACTGACCGACGGCCGCGGCGTCGACATGGTCGTCGACCACATCGGCGAGGCCACCTACAAGCAGTCGCTCAAGAGCCTCGTCAAGGGCGGCCGCGTCGTCACCTGCGGGGCGACCACCGGCCCCGACCCGGGCGCGGGCCTCAACTACATCTTCTGGAACCAGCTCTCGGTTATCGGCTCGACGATGGCGACGCCCGGCGAGGCCGACGAGGTGCTCGACCTCGTCTGGGACGGCACCTTCGAGCCCCGCATCCGCGAGACGCTCCCGATGAGCGAAATCGACCGCGCGCACGAGCTCATCGAGGAGCGACAGGGCTTTGGCAAGGTGGTCGTAATCCCCGATAGTGAGCTCTGACACCACGACTCGGGACGACGCGACCGCCGAGTCCGACACCTACGTCCACCGGCCGGACGGCGTCCCGGTCGGCGGCGGTAGCTCGGAGCCGGAAGCGACCGGCTTCGGGAGCCGCGGCTGGGTGCTCGTCGGCGTCGTCGCGCTCTGTTTCCTCGTCGTCCCCGGCGCGGTGTACCTCGTGCCGTCGCTCCCGGCGATGGCCGGCCTGCCGTACCTCGCGGCCATGCTGGCCCTGCCGATGCTCCCGGCGCTCGCGCTCGGCCTCGTCGCCGTCTGGTCGATGACCGCGGCGACCCGCGGCGACGACTGAATCGACCCGCGGAACCGCTCCCCCGGGTCGAGCGAAACGCGAACCCAGTTTTTCACCCCCGATTCTCTCGCACTGTAGCCGCGCTCTTGGCTGCCGGTGTCGCACCCGGCCGCCGGCTCTCAGCGGTGGAATTGCGTGCCGATATAAATGGTTCCGACAAGGCTTATGCCGTCCCATGGTTGACATTCACACGCACAGATGTTCGAACGGTTCTCCAGCAGTTACTTCCTCGGCCGCTTGTACGTCGAACCGTACGACGGGACCGAGGCGGCGATTCACCGAACGGAACACGAGCGACTCAACGAGTGCGTCTACACGGACGGCCGCGGCGTCGAGCGAGTCGACTACCCGCTCGTGATGAAACTCGACACGTCCCACTTCCCGGTCGTCGGCGACGACGGCGTGCCCTCGGGAACGCTCGCGCTTCCCCGAGACGCCGTGGGCGCGGACGCGCTTCCGGACGACAGACCGGTGCTCCTCGCCGACGCCCCGCGGGCCGCCGAGTTGCTCCGGTACGCCGGCTACGACCTCGACGACCTCGCGCCCGACGCTCCCGGCGGGACCGACGGCTCCGGCCCGGACCGACCCGACGACAGGCTGGCCTGAGGCCCGACCGCCGTCGCGGCGAGCGGGTTCCCGCGCCGTCCGCCTCGCGTCCGAACGCTCAAGTGGTCGGCCCGCACGCGTCCGTGTATGCTGGACGAGTTGTTGGGCCGAGCCGAACTCAAAGAACGCATCGCCGAGTTGGAAGACGAACGCGACGCGTTAGCCGGGCGTCTGGAGGGCGAGTCCGAGCGCCGGAAGGAGGCGGCCCGCGCCCGACAGGAGGCCGAGAAAGAGGTCAATCGCCTCGAAGACCGCGTCACGGAACTCGAAGACCGCGTGGAACGCCTCTCGGGCGACGACGACTCCCTCGACTTCCGCGGGACCGAGGACCTTCGGGGCGACCGCCTCCGCGAGGTGCTGTCCCGCCTCGATTCGTTTTCGACCGACGCGGAGGGCGCGCTCACCGCAGCCGTCTCCGACGACCGCTCGCTCCCCGCGGCCGCCGAGTCCGCCTTCGGCGACCGCGCCCCGCTCGTCCGCCGGGCCGCGCCCTGCGTCGCGCTCGCCGACGACGCCGGACTGGTGAGCGTCGCGCTCTCGCCGCCCCGCCAACCCGGCGACTTCGACCGCTGGAGCGACGGCTTCGACCTCGACCCGGCGTGGTTCCACCCGACCGAAACAACCGTGGTTGCCCTCGTCCGCGGCGACCTGTTCGCCCTCGGCCGCTACGAGGACGGCGACCTCGAATTCGTCGCGGGCTTCGAGAGCGACGTGAAGTCCGCCCACTCCAAAGGCGGGTTCTCGCAGGCTCGCTTCGAGCGCATCCGCGAGGGCCAAATCGACGACCACCTCGACCGCTGTCGCGAGGCGCTCGACGAGTTCCTCGGCGGCGGTTCCGGCGCGGGCGCGGGTGCCGCCGGCGACGCCGACCTCGTCGTCCTCGGCGAGCGGACCGTCCTCGGCGAGTTCCGCGACCGGGCCGCGCTGACCGCGACCGTCGACGCCAGCGGCGACCCCGAAGCGGCGCTCGCCGAGGCCTCCAGAGAGTTCTGGACGACGCGGCTGTACCGACTCTGAGCCGGCGGCGACGCCGCGGATGTTCTCCCGAGACGCACCGGATATTCGCAGACGACTCGGCGGCGCGACCCGGCAGTCGCCGCCGAATCGCCTCACCTTTTAGGGTGGCACGTAGTGGCATCCAGTATGACCGACCCACAGCGAGTCGTCGTCCTCGCACACGAGAAGTTCCCCGACCGCGCGAAGACCGCCACGGGCGTTCTGAAGTACGCCGACTACGACGTGGTGGCCGTCCTCGACCGCGACAACCCCGGCACCTCCGCGGCCGACCACCGCCGCGACCTCCCCGACGTGCCCGTCGTCGCCTCGATGGCCGACGCGCCCGACGCCGACGCCCTCCTCGTCGGCATCTCGCCCATCGGCGGCGCGTTCGACGAGACGTGGCGCGACGACGTTCGCACCGCCCTCGAACGCGGCTGCGACCTCATCTCCGGCCTCCACTACTTCCTCACCGAAGACGAGGAGTTCGCCCGCCTCGCCGACGAACACGGCTGCGACATCAACGACGTCCGCAAGCCCCGCGACGACCTCGGCGTCGCGCAGGGGAAGTCCGCCGACGTGGACGCCGAAGTCGTCCTCACCGTCGGCACCGACTGCTCGGTCGGCAAGATGACCGCGACGCTCGAACTCGTCGAGGCCGCCCGCGAGCGCGGCATCGACGCGGGCTTCATCCCGACCGGCCAGACCGGCATCATGATCGCCGGCTGGGGCAACCCGGTCGACCGCGTCGTGAGCGACTTCACCGCCGGCGCGGTCGAGGAGATGATTCTGGAGAAGGGCGACGAACACGACGTGCTGTTCGTCGAGGGTCAAGGGAGCATCGTCCACCCGGCGTACTCCGCGGTCACCTGCGGCATCCTCCACGGCGCGATGGCCGACAAGCTCGTGCTCTGTCACGAGGCCACCCGCGAGGCGATTCACGGCTACGAGGAGTTCGCGCTCCCCGACCTCTCGGAGTACGTCTCGCTGTACGAGAACCTCGCCGACCCGGTCCACGAGGCCGACGTGGTCGCCGGGATGCTCAACACCTCCCACGTCGACGACGACGTGGAGGCGGCCGAGGCCGTCGACGCCTTCGCGGACGAACTCGGCGTCCCCGCGGTCGACCCCGTCCGCTTCGGCTCGGCCGACCTCATCGACGAGGTGTTCTAGATGCTCACGACCGAGTTCGAGCGCGTCTCGATGCCGCTCGCGGAGCCGTTCGGCATCGCCCGCGGCGTCCAGACCGAAGCCGAGAACGTCGTCGTCCGCGTCGAGGACGAAGGCGGCATGACGGGCGTCGGCGCGGCCGCCCCGTCGTCGCACTACGGCGAGACCGCCGACACCGTCGAGGCCGTGCTTCCCGACCTGCTCTCGGTGGTCGAG
This sequence comes from Haloferax sp. S2CR25, assembly GCF_031624535.1. Taxonomy (NCBI): domain Archaea; kingdom Methanobacteriati; phylum Methanobacteriota; class Halobacteria; order Halobacteriales; family Haloferacaceae; genus Haloferax; species Haloferax sp. S2CR25. The sequence continues at coordinate 332,075 of NZ_JAMQOO010000002.1, read as the reverse complement.
GAGGTCGGCGACGCCCACGCCATCGACCGCATCGAGCGCGAGATGGCCGAGACGGTCCGCCGCAACCCGGCCGCCCGAACCGCCGTGAGCATCGCGCTGCACGACCTCGCGGCCAAGCGCCTCGGCGTCCCGCTGTACCGCCTCTGGGGACTCGACCCCTCGCGGACGCCCACCTCGTCGTACACCGTCGGCCTCGCCGACCTCGACACGATGCGCGAGAAAACCAGAGAGGCCTACGAGGCCGGTTACGACGTGCTCAAGGTCAAACTCGGCACCGACCGCGACCGCGCCATCATCGAGGCCGTCCGCGACGAGGCCCCCGGCGCGACCGTCCGAGTCGACGCAAACGAGGCGTGGACGCCCCGCGAGGCCGTCGAGATGACCGAGTTCCTCGCCGACTTCGGCGTCGAGTTCGTCGAACAGCCGGTCCCCGCCGAGGACCGCGAGGGCCTGAAGTTCGTCTACGACCGCGGCGCGCTCCCCATCGCGGCCGACGAGTCCTGCGTCACGGCCGACGACATCCCGCACATCGCCGACCGCGTCGACATCGCGAACCTCAAGCTGATGAAGTGCGGCGGCCTCACCGAGGCGAAACGCGCCATCCACGCCGCCCGCGCCCACGGGCTGGAGGTCATGCTCGGCTGTATGATAGAGACGAACGCCGCCATCGCGGCGGGCTGTCACCTCGCGCCGCTCCTCGACTACGCCGACCTCGACGGCTCGCTCCTCCTCGCCGACGACCCCTACGAGGGCGTTCCGATGCCGAACGGCGGGATCGACCTCGACGCGCTCGACCGGCCCGGAACCGGCGCGGTCGAGACCTGAGACGCGTCGACCGTCGGCCGCGCGGCCGTCGGGTCACTCCCAGTCTAAGTCGTCTTCTCGCGTCTCGGAGCGCAGGACGAACGGGCCGATAGAGAGCGTCCGCTTGGCCACCGTGGCGATTCGGAGGACGTACGACCCGAGGACCGCGAAGGGCGTCAACGAGACGACGGTGATGAGCGCCACGACCCACAGGAGGTTGGCGACGCCGAGGGTGACACCGGGGACGCTCCCCGGGTTGTCGAGAAAGAGGACGGCGCAGAGGCTCGCCACGAGCGCCGGGATGGCGGTGTAGAACATCGCCCGCGAGAGGTCGACGAGCTCCCACCGGAAGTACAGCGTCTTGATGTGCTCGCGGGCGGGGCCGAATCGCTCCAGCGAGTCGACGAGGTCGGCGAGAGCGCGTTGCGTCTCGTCGGAGAGTTCGTCGCCCCCGGACTCCATGAGGCGTCGCGCCTGGTAAATCTTCCACGAGTAGTTGAGGTCGAGCGCCGCCGACAGCACCTCGAACGTCCCGAACTGCCGGCCGTCGAGTCTGTCGGCGACGCCGTCGGCGTTCTGTGCGACCTCGCCCGCGAACTCGCTGACGCGCGTCTGTGTGTCGTCGTTCGACACGTCGGCCTCCTCGGCCGAGTTCCCGTCGGTGGACGCGTCCACGGCGTCGGAGACGGCTCGGGCGCGGTTGCCGATACCGGAGGCGAGCGCCCGGAGGAACGCCGACGGCTCGGGCGGGGCCACCGGCGCGTCGAGCAGTTCTGCCACGTCGTCTCGGAACGCCAGTGCGCCCTCCATCCGGTCGCGCTGGTCGCCGAGCGGCCCGAGTTCGCGCGAGAGGACGAGTTGGTTGATGGTGACGACGAGCGTGACCCCCGTGACGATGGCCGTGAGGAGCCCCTGTCCGAGCGTCTCGACGGGGTCTTTGGAGGAGACGGACTCGGCGAGGGGGTTCGGGTCGAGAACGCCGAACACGACGATACTGACGAACAGGAGGGCGAGTGGGATGGTGGCGACGAGTCGTCGGTCCGCACGCAGATAGAGGTAGAGTTTCAGGCGGCTCGCCCGCCCGCGTTCCCTCATCGTGTCGCTCGGCTCGCCCGACGACCCACCGCTCTCGTTCCGCATGCGATTCGGTTCGGCGTCGACGCGGAAGGATGTGGCGGCCGGCGACGGTGACGGCTTACGACGACGACGACGACGATTCCTCTTCGTTCTTCAGCTCCTCCAGTTCGGCCTCGACCTCCTCGTCTGCGACCTCGGTCTCGACGTCCACGTCGGCGTCGGCCGCGCTCTCGCCTTCGGCGTCCGACGACCCGGACGACTTGCCCATCTCGGCTTTGAGCGTCTCCAGTTCGGTGTCGACCTCGGCGCTGGAGCGACCGGCTTCGAGCTCGCGCTCGATGGAGTCCTTGTCCGACAGCGCGTCGTCGAACGCGCCGGAGTCCATCAGTTCGTCCATCGCGGCGGAGCGGGCCTCCATCTCGTCGGTCTGCTCCTCGGCGCGTTCGAGCGCGCGCCCCACGTCGGCCATCTCGTCGCCGACGCCGGTCATCGCCTCGGAGACGCGGCTCGACGCCTCGGCGGCCTCGTAGCGGGCCTTCATCGTCTCCTTTTTCGTGCGGAACTCCTCGATGCGGCTCTGGAGTTCGTCCTTCTTGTTGACGAGTTGGTCCTGCGTCTCCTGCAGGCTGGCGATCTGCGTCTCCAACTCCTCGATTTGGCTCATCTTGGCCTGCTTCTTTTCGAGCGCCTTGCGGGCGAGGTCCTCGCGGTCCTGCTGGACCGCCTCGCGGGCCTGGTCGTTGTGCTTTTCGACGTTCTCTTCGAGGCGGCGCTTCTGTATCTCCAGTCGCTTCTTCTGGGTGGTCAGGTCGGCGATGCCCTGCTTGACCTGCTGTAGCTCGTCGCGCATCTTCTCGTAGGAGTAGTCGAGCGTCTCCGTCGGGTCCTCCGCACGGTTGAGGAGGGCGTTTATCTTCGACCGGATGACGTACGACGTGCGAGAGAGAATTCCCATACCCAATTACTACGCGACGTTCGGCTTAAAACCTCACCAGCGCAACCTGTCTCTATGACCGAGACGATTCTCGTCCCCGGGGGGCGCGACGTGCGAGCGACCCTCGACCGCGCCCGCGGGGACGCCAGCGACGACGCGGCGGCCCGACCCGATGCGGTCGTCGTCGCCTGTCCGCCCCATCCGCAACACCAAGGCCACCGCGGCGACGCCCGTCTCGTCGCCGTCAGCGACGCGCTCACCGCCCGCGGCGTCGACTGTCTCCGATTCGATTACGGCCCGTGGGACGACGGCTACGGCGAGCGCGCCGACACCCTCCGGGCGGTCGAGTGGGCCGCGGAACGCTACGACCGCGTGGGCCTGTTCGGCTTCTCGTTCGGCGGCGCGATGGCGCTCCTCGCGGCCGCCGAGGGCGCGGACGTCGACGCCGTCTCCGCGCTCGGCCCCGCCGCGCGACTCGCCGCCGACCTCGACGCGGCCGCCGCCTTCGACCGCGTCCCCGTGCCCGTGCAGGTCGTCTACGGCACCCGCGACGACGTCGCCGACTGGGAACCCGTCGTCGAGCGCGCCCGCGAGTACCGCCAACCCGTCGTCGAGTTCGCGGCCGACCACTTCTTCATCGGCCAAGAGGAGAAGGTCGCGGCCGCCGTCGCCGACTTCCTCCTCGCGAACCTCGGCGTCGAGTGAGAGCGGAGACGAGCGACGGGGTCGCCTCCGACGCCATCGACCCGCGCCGAAATGACGCGAGACGCACCGACCGCGACCGTTCGACCGAACGACACTTTTGGCTCGGCTCCGAAACCGGGCGTATGGTCCCCCGCAAACGACTCGCCGCCGTCGTCGCCCTCCTCCTCGTCGGCGTCGCGTTGAGCCAGTCGTTCGCCGTCGCAACCTCCACCTCGTCGCTCGAATCGACGTACGAAGCCGACCCGGTGACCGCCGACTCGCCGCCCGGCCTCGTCGCCCACTACGACCCCGACGTGGTCAACCTCGACGAGACGGTAAACGAGACGCCGCAACTCCGCGAACCGGTCGCCACCGCCGCCCGCACCGGCCGGTACGACGGCGACATCGAACCCGAGGCGTACATGACCCTCTCGGACGTGAACGAAGACGCCGAGTTCGCCGCTTACGACGGCCGGTACTACCGCCTCTCGCTGAACGTCTCTGGCGACCCGGTTCACGCGACCATCGAACTCGACCCGACCGACTGGGAGACCGTTTCCGCCGCGGTTTCGACGCCCGCCTCGAACGCCAGCGCCGACGTCCGCGAGGCCATCGACGGCGGCACCGTCACCAACAGTACGTTCGTCATGCCGGGGCTCTACGAGCGCGACGACGCGCACTACCTCGTCCACCCGGCGAACGAGGGCGAGATTCTGGGGAGCTTCCTCGCCATTATCGGCGGGTTCCTGTTCAACCCCATCGGCTGGGCGTACACCGTCGCGGGTCTCGGCCTCCTCGGTGCGTTCCGGATTCACCGACGCGCCCGCCCGCTGGACCGCCGAACCGCCGTACTGGTCGTTCCCGGCACGCTCGTCGCCATGTGGCTGGCGACGACGCTCACCAACACCGGGTCGCTCGGCATGCGCTACGTCCTCATCCCCGGTATCGGCGTCGTGACCGCCTTCGGCCTGTTCGCCGGCTTCTGCATCCGCCGCGGGTCGTGGAAGTCGCTCGTCGGCTGGAGCGTCGCGCTCGTCGCGGTCGTCGTCGCGGCCGACGCCGTCGCAATCGGCCTCGTCGGGACGATTTTCGGCGCGCTCGGCCTCGTCGTCGGCTGGTTCGGGAGCCTGTTGCTCGTTCCCTACGGCTACGCGCTCGCGAGCGATGCCGAAGAGGAAGTTGAGGACGGGCCGGGGGCGGTGACGGCCGCGGAGTTGGGTGAGGGGTGATTCGGCTCTCGGGACTTGGTGCGTGAGCGTTAAGACAGAGGGACAGTCAGTCTTTCAGTTGTACTCTCGCCACCGATACCCACATTCCTGACATTTAAAGAACCGCGTCGGTGGTTCGTCGGCCGACCCGGTCTGCTTGATGGTGTACCACGCTTTCGTGTGGCCGCAGTCGTCGCAGTGAACGTCCTTCGCGGTCGGCTTGCCCTCGAACTCCGCGCCCTCTTCGGTCTCGATGAGTTCGTCGCCCGACTGCGCCTCGGTGGAGACGAACTCCGCCGCGAGCTCCTCGTCGCGCTCGGCGGTCCCCCCGCAGTCGTCGTTCGTGCAGGTCATCGCGCCGTTCTGGCTCACCATCATCGAACCGCACTCGTCGCAGAACTGCATACCCGCCGGTAGCGGACCGAGGGCAAAGAAGCTGTCACTCCGCGGCGTCAGTCGTCTCGCTCGACCATCGGGCAGTTCCGCACCCGGAAGCGGTCGCTGTCTTCGAGTTCGACGATGGCCGTCCCCTCGTGGTGGCACGCGAGTTCCGGGGGTTCGCCGAAGTGCTCGCAGCGCTGGCAGAACTCGGCTTTGGGGACGACGTGGTCCGAAACGCTCTCGGTGGCGTCGACCGGGGTGGCCTCGGCACCGACGCCGACGGTCTCGGCCTCCGCGTCGTCGCCGCCCTCGACGAGCGAGGTCCACACGTCGTCGCGGTCGAGGTCGCCGACCTCGACCGACTCGAAGAGTTCGGTCACGTCGTCGCGCTGGTCGGTGACGCGCGAGCGGTTGCGGCGCTCGGCCACGCGCCCCGCGAGGTCCGAAAGCGGGGCCGAATCGGCGTCGCCGTTGCGTCCGCCGCGGTCCGCTTCCGGGGTGTTTTCGGCGTCGGACGCGCCGTCCGTCGGGTCGTCGCGCTCGGGCCGTTCACCGCGGTCGCCGAAGGTATACGGGTCGTCTCTCGCCGCGTCGTCCGTGGGGTCGTTGTCGTCGGTCATCGTCTTCGTGGGCTCTCAGTCGCCGCCGTGTTCGCTCCCCGCCGCGGTACCGGCACCCCGCTGGGTCGACTCCTCCTCCCGGGCGGCGGGGGGCTGGTCGCGCTCGTCGCTGGAATCGTCGTCCGCGTCCGAATCGGCGTCGGCGTCCCGCTCGTCGGCGATGGCCTCGTCGAGCAGGTCTTCGACCTCGTCGGTCGCGCCGGACGAGTCGGCCGCCTCCAGCGCGGGGAGCCGGCCGGTGTGGAGCGTCGCCGACCCGAAGAACCCGGGCGACGACGACAGTTCGCGGAAGGGAGTCCGACACGACGGACAGCGAGGCTCGGCGAGCAGGTCGAGGTGGACGGTCGCGTCGCACTCCTCACATCGCGCTTTCTTCTCGCCGGCCGCGTTCGCCGAACGGAGGAGTTCGGCGAGCGCCGTCCGTTCGAGGTCGGCGGCTTCGAGGTCCGCCACCCGCCCGCGGAGGTGGAGGAGCGTCCGCGCGACCGTCCGGAGGTTCTCGTCGAGCGTCGCCGTCGTCTCGTCGAGGTAGCTGAGAATCTCCTCGAAGTTCTCGAAGCCGGCGTCGAGTCGGTCGTCGAGGTCGGCCACGCGGTTGCGAACCGCGTGCACGTCGTCGGCCAGCCGGTCGAGTTCGCCGTCCAACTCGGGGTGTGCGTGGTCGCGCGGCGCTTTCTCGTCGGCCTCGCGTTTGACCTGGACGACGCGCGTCCGCACGTCGGCTAACTTCTCGTCCAGTTCGCCTTCGAGTTCCACGACGCGTTCTTCGACGCCGTCGAGCCGGCCCGGTACCGCGTCCGCGTCGTCGAGCGATTCGCCCGCGTCGCTCACGGCGAGCCTGTAGGTCCCGAGCGCCCGCGCGAGCACCGTCTCCGGGTCGACGCCCTCCTCGTCGGCGCGCGCCTCGACCCACGTTCGGAGGTCGTCTGGGAGCGACGCCCCGTCTTCCCCTTGCATCTTCGTGCCAGTTTGTCCGCGTGGCCTTAAGAACTATCCCCGAGTCCGACGCGCCGTCGCACGACCGCCGAGCCGGTTCGCTCAGCGAATCTTCCGCACGTCGCTCACGTCGAGGCCGCTCTCGTTGATTTCGGTCTCGAACTGCACGATGTTCTCGCTCTCCAGTCGGGCGAGCACGCCGCGGAACTCCTGGACGACCATCGTCCGCGCGCGCTTCGACCCGCCGGACTCCCACTCGAAAAGCAGCGTTCCGCCGGTCGCGCCCTTGAGGACGCCGAGTTCGGTCTTCGAGAGCGCCTCGGTGCTCGCGAGCACGAGGATGAGCCCGCCCCACTGGTAGGAGGCCTTCTCCAGCCCCTTGATGACCATCGCGATGTCCGACCACGTCACCTCGTCGGACTGGCTGGCCACGAGGTCGGTCAGGGAGTCGATGAGGACGAGGTTACCGGAGGCGTGTTCGCTCAGGGTGCTTCCCAGCGCGCCCAACACGGAGTCGCGGTTGTGTCGGTGGCCGAGGTCCTCTAACCTCGTCGGCTGGCCGAGGTACCACTCGCGCGGAATCGGGCTGAGCTGGAAGTACTCCGGCGAGAGGTCGTGGAACTCGATGTGTTCGACCGCGGACTCGACGACCTCGTCGTCCATCGTGTAGCCCATCTCGCGGCGCAGGTACTCCTCGCCGCCGGTAAACGAGACGTAGTGAATCTCCGGCGGCGGCGTCGCGGTGTCCGCGAGCGAGCCGTAGTGGAGGTCGAACAGCTCCTCGTCGGTGTGCGAGAGGGCGTTCATCGTCGCGCTCGTGTAGAGGAACTCCCGAGCGCCCGCGCCGGACTCGCCCGCGAGGAGCACGACGTTCCCCGGGGGTGCGCCGCCGCCGATGATGCTGTCGAGGCGGGGGACGCCGAAGGGGATCTGAGACATACCGCATCCGACTCGGCCGCGTCGGTTAGGCGTTTCGGGGAGCGCGGTGGGGCCGTCGCGGTCGCCATCTCCCACCCGCCCCGCGACGCTCACACCCGTTCGCTCACACCCGCATTCACTCGACGCGCGCGCCGCGGTTCCGCCCGCGGGCGACGGAGACGGTGCCGTCGATATCGGCGGCGGCCAGCGCCGCCCGGCCCGCCTCGACCGCTTCGTCGACGTGGTCGGCGTCGGTCACGCCGTAGACGGTCGGCCCCCACGACGACTGGCCCGCGCCGTAGACGACGGGCGACTCCGACAGCGACGAGACGAGCGCGCCGACCGGCGGCCGGTAGACGCCGCCCTGCTCGTCGGCGTACCACGTCCCGTTGAGCCGGCCGACGGACTCGACGGCCTCGCCGAAGCGCTCGGCGGACCCCTCGGCGAGCGCCGGGAGGAGCCGGCGCGTGACGATACCGGCGATTCGGTCGCCGGTCTGCGCGTCCGCGCGCTCGACGACGGAGCGCATGCTCGACTCCTCGGCCGCGCCGTTGCGGCCGGGGTCGGCGTCGGGCACGACGAGCAGGAACCGCCAGCGGTCGGGTATCTCGTGTCGGGCGGCGACCGCCGGCACCGACCACGAGCCGTCTTCCGGGCGGTCGGTGGTGAAGCGCGCGGTCGGGTGGCCCGCGTCGAGGACGGCCCCGCCGGCTTCGAACGTGGCGACCCCGACGCCGGAGCGGCCGCCGCGACCCATCTCGGGGGCGAGGCGGCGCACGTCGGCCTCGCGGTCGGTGGCGGCCGCGACCGCCCGCAACACCGCGAGCGCGAGCTGTGTCCCGCTCCCGAGGCCGGCGTGTCGCGGCAGGGAGCGCTCGACCGACACGTCGACGCCCTCGACGCCGAGGAGTTCGACCGCGCGCTCGGCGTACTCGCGGGCGGCGGGATGCCGACACCGAACGTCGGCCGCGGGCTCGGCGGCGACGACCACCCGCGGCTCGTCGAGCGCGACGCCGACGCCGCCGTAGAGGCGGTCGCGGGCGAGGCTCAGATTGAGGAAGCCGAAGTGGATGCGCGCGCCGGTCGAGACCCGAACCATGTCACCGGCTATCGGCGGGGACGCCAAAAGGGGGTTTCGACCATGGCAACGCGGGCCGGAGTCACCCGCCGCTGTCGGGCGGTTTCGACTCTCGCGGCGGGCGGTATCGACTCAGCGCACGCGACAGACATCCCCGTTGGTCGGCGGGTCGCGGGCGGGCGAGACGGCGTCGACGACGGGGAGGACGCTGAATCCGGGCGACCCGCCGGTGGCGAAGCCGATTGCGAACACCGAGTAGGTTCGGCCGCCGGCGAGCGTCGTTCCGGGGAGGTCGAGCACGACCGTCCCGTCAGACGAGAGGACGACCTGCAGGTCGTACGTCCCGGCGGTGACCGTCTCGTAGTCCGAGACGTCGCCGAACGCCAGTCCCGGAAACAGCGTCGGGCCGCCCGCGACGACGATATCGACCTCCGGCGCGTCGGGCGAGAAGTGCGCGACGCGGACGCTGGCCTTGCCGTACGGGGCCGGGCGGTTCGTGTCCGTGAGCGCGACGGCCGCAATGTCGTCGAGCACGCCCGTCGCCGCGACGGTGTAATCGCGGTTGCGACGGAGCGTGACCTCGGTGTCGATGACGACCGTCGAGGCGTCGCCCGCGGGCGTGACCTCGACCTGATACGTCCCCGCCGGGACGGTGAAGTAGTCGGAGAGAACGCCGAACGGGACGCCCTGCAGGCCGGGGAACGGGTCGCCGTTCACGTACACGTCTACGGGGGGCGCGTCGGGCGAGAAGTGGCCGACTCGGAACCGCGCGTCACCCGCGGCGACGCCGCCGGGGCGTGCCGCCGCGGTGGTCGCGCCGCCTGCGAGCAGGAGACCGGTCGCGCCGAGGCTCTTCAGCATCGTTCGTCGGGAGAAGGACGACATCTGCAACCGTCATGAAGGACCGTGATGATATCAATATTTGCACAACTAAAATATTGCAAGAAAGTCGGCGTATCGAGACGGTCGGGGTTTCCTGACCGTCTCAGACGAGTTCTTCGGCGACCACGTCGACCGCGAGCAGGTTCGGGTCGATTGCGAGGTCGGCCTGCCCCTTGGCGAACTCCGGAAGGGTGTCGTAGGCGTAGGTCACGACGCGCACGTCGGGGTTCAGCTCTTTCGCCACCGCGATGGCCGTCGCGTCGTCCATGTCGGTGAGCACGAGCAGGTCGGCGTCCTCGATGCCGGCCTCGCCGAGCGAGTCGGCGGAGGCGATGCCCGTGACGCGGACGACCGTCGCGCCCTCGTCTTCTAACGCTTCTCCGAGTCCGTCGGGGTCGGTCCCCGCGACGACTGCAGTCGTCATTCGTACTCGATGGTCGCCGGCGGTTTGTGGGTCACGTCGTAGACGACGCGGGCGACGTTCTCGTTCGTCCCGGTGATGCGCGACTGGATGCGCTGGAGGGTGTCCCACGGCAGTTCCTGCGCGCGGGCGGTCATGCCGTCGCGCGACTCCACGGAGCGCACGGAGACGATCCAGCCGTGGACGCGGTTGTCACCCTTGACGCCGGTGCCCTTGCCGATGACGGCGGCGAACGCCTGCCACGGGTCGTGCTTTTCGGTCTCGTCTTCGACGACGTGACACGCGTCGCGGGCGACCTGCACCTTCTCGGGCGTGACTTCGCCGAGGACGCGGACCGCGAGGCCCGGCCCCGGGAACGGCATCCGCTCGGCGATGATGGATTCGAGGCCGAGCGCGCGGGCGACCTCGCGGACCTCGTCCTTGTAGAGGTCGCGGACGGGTTCGACGATGCCCTCGAAGTCCACCACGTCCGGCAGGCCGCCGACGTTGTGGTGGGACTTGATGTTGCCCTCGGACTCGATGCGGTCGGGGTAGATGGTCCCCTGCACGAGGTACTGGGCGTCGGTCTCCTTGGCCTCGCGCTCGAACTCGCGGATGAACTGCTCGCCGATGACCTTGCGCTTTTCCTCGGGGTCGACGACGCCTTCGAGGGCGTCGAAAAAGCGGTCGCGGGCGTCGACGACGCGGAGGCTCTCCATGAAGGAGAAGGTGTCCGCAATCTGCTCGGTCTCGCCTTTGCGCATCAGGCCGGTGTCGACGTAGACCGGGGTGAGCTGCTCGCCGACGGCCTCGTAGGCGAGCGTCGCGGCGACGGAGGAGTCCACGCCGCCCGAGAGGGCGATGATGGCGTGTTCGTCGCCGATTTGGTCGCGAATCGATTCGGTCGCGTCTTCGATGAATTCGTCTACGTTTACCATTATGCTGTCACCTCTTCGTTGCCGAGTTCGCGCGCGTCGAGTTCGCCGAGGACCGCGCGGAGGAAGCCGAGGAACGGCGGGCTCGCGCGGTCGGGTCGGGAGCGGAACTCGGGGTGGAACTGCGTCCCGAAGAAGAACGGGTGGTCGGTCAGTTCGAGAATCTCCATGCGGTTTTCGGCGCGGCCGGAGAAGCGGAGCCCCTCGGATTCGAGCTCGTCGATGAGTTCGGGGTTCACCTCGTAGCGGTGGCGGTGGCGCTCCGTACAGGAGGTGTCGCCGTACACCGCCTCCGCGAGCGTGCCGGCGTCGATGTCGGTGTCGTGCGCGCCGAGGCGCATCGTGCCGCCCATCTCGTCGACCTCGTACTGCTCGGGCAGGAGGTCGATGACCGGGTAGGGCGTGTCGGGGTCGAGTTCGGCCGAGTGGGCCTCGTCGTGGCCGAGGACGTTCCGGGCCTGCTCGACGACGGCCATCTGGAAGCCCAGACAGAGACCGAGGAAGGGGACGTCGTTCTCTCGGGCGTAGCGGATGGCCTCGATTTTGCCCCCGGTTCCGCGGGAGCCGAAGCCGCCGGGGACGACGACGCCGTCGGCGTCCTTCAGGCGCTCTTCGTGCTTGTCGAGCATCTCGTCGGAGTCGACCCAGAGGATGTTCACGTCGACGCCGCACTCGATGCCCGCGTGCTTGAGCGCCTCGTGGATGGACATGTAGGCGTCTTCGAGGGCGTACTTGCCGACGAGCGCGATGTCGACCGAGCCGGTTCGGTCGGCCGTGACGAGCTCGCGCCAGCGGTTGTCGCGCTCTGCCTTCGGCAGCGCCTCGTCGGCGATGCCGAGGCGCTCCATGACGTACTCGTCGAGGCCCTCCTCTTCGACCATCAGCGGGACGTGGTAGATGTCCGGCACGTCGGGGTTGGAGAACACGGCGGCGTCCGGCACGTCGCAGAACTGCGCGATTTTGGTCTTCGTCGCCGGTTCGAGCTTGTCGTCGGCGCGGCCGACGAGGATGTCGGGCTGGAGGCCGATGCTCCGAAGCTCCTTGACGGAGTGCTGGGTGGGCTTCGTCTTCTGCTCGCCGTTCTTCGAGTAGGGGACGAGCGTGACGTGCGTAAAGAGCACGTCGCCTTCCTCCTCCTCGGAGGCGAACTGGCGGAGCGATTCGAGGAACGGCATCGACTCGATGTCGCCGACGGTGCCGCCGACCTCGACGATACACACGTCGGTTCCCTCGGCCGCCTCGCGGATGCGGCGCTTGATGTCCTCCGTGACGTGCGGGATGATCTGGACCGTCTTCCCGAGGTAGTCGCCGTCGCGCTCCTTCTGGATGACGTGCTGGTAGGTCTTACCCGTCGTGATGTTGTGGTCGGCGGTCATATCGACGCCGAGGAACCGCTCGTAGTTCCCGAGGTCGAGGTCGACTTCCGCGCCGTCTTTCAGGACGTACACCTCCCCGTGCTCGTAGGGGTTCATCGTCCCGGCGTCGACGTTCAGGTACGGGTCTATCTTGACCGCGGTGACGTCGAACCCGGCGTTCTTCAGGAGTCGGCCGGTGCTCGCGGCCGTGATACCCTTCCCGAGGCCGGACATGACACCCCCGGTTACGAAAATGAACTTGCGCCCCATCTCTGGGTCGTATTCGTCCGTCGGCATACTGACCGTGTGCGAGCGTACTTCAAAACCATTTCGGAGGGAACATCGTGTGCCAGAGCACCGCACGCTCCCGAATCCGCGAGAATCGCGCGACGGCGACGCGGCGACGACGCCGACTCGACGGCGCGTGCCCGGTCAGTCCAGCCTTTTAATGACTCGCGCCGGGTTGCCGCCGACGACCACCGAGTCGGGAACGTCCCTCGTGACGACCGCGCCCGAGGCGACCACCGCGTCGTCGCCGATGGTGACGCCGGGGTTGACGACCGCCCGCCCGCCGAGCCACGCGTTGTCGCCGATTGTCACCGGCTCGCCCGACTCGGGGCCTTTGATTCGCTCCGCGGCGTCGAGCGGGTGGGTCGCCGTGTAGACGTGCACCCCCGGCCCGAGCTGGCAGTTGTCGCCGATAGTGATGGGACAGACGTCGAGGAAGACGCAGTCGAAGTTGGCGAAGAAGTTCTCGCCGACGCGGACGTTGTAGCCGTAGTCACAGCGGAACGGCGGTTCGATTCCGAACGACTCGCCGACCTCCCCGAACAGCTCACGAATCAGTTCCTCGCGGCGCTCGGTCTGCGTCTCGTCGGTCTCGTTGAACTGGCGCGTGAGTCGACGCGCGCGCTCGCGCTCGGCGACGAGTTCCGGGTCGCTCGCGTCGTACGGGTCGCCGGCGAGCATCTTCTCCTTCTCGGAGGGCATACCGGCGATAACTGGCGGGTGGGTGGTAAGTGTATCCACGGCTTCCGCAACCGCAGGGTTTGACTCGCCCGGTCGCAACCGTCCGTGTATGAAGGACTTCCCGCGACTCGGCTTCGGGACGTACAAACTCGAAGACCGCGACGAGTGCGTCGAGGCCGTGAAGACCGCCCTCGACGCCGGCTACCGCCACGTCGACACGGCCCAGATGTACCACAACGAGGAGTTCGTCGGCGAGGGGCTCGCCGAGTCCGACGTGGACGTCGACGACGTGTTCGTGGCGACGAAGCTCGACACCGACAACCTCGGCTACGACGACGTGCTGGAGACGGCCCGCGAGTCCGCCGAGAAACTCGGCGTCGACACCATCGACCTGCTGTACGTCCACTGGCCGCTCGACAGCTACGACGAGGACGAGACGCTCGCGGCCCTCGACGAACTCGTCGAGGCGGGCGTCATCGGCCGCGTCGGCCTGAGCAACTTCCGACCCGACCAGCTCGAATCGGCCATCGAGACGCTCGACGCGCCGGTGTTCGCCCACCAGGTCGAGATGCACCCGATGCTCCAGCAGACCGAACTCCGCGAGTTCGCCGCGGACCGCGACCACCGACTGGTCGCCTACTCGCCCATCGCGCGCAATCGGGTCGCCGACGAGGAGGTCATCGTCGATATCGCCGAGAAGCACGACGCGTCGCCCGCGCAGGTCGCCCTCGCGTGGCTGATGGAAAAGGGCGCGACGCCCATCCCGAAGGCCGCCTCGCCCGACCACATCCGCGACAACTTCGCCGCGCTCGACCTCGACCTCGACGACGAGGACGTGGCCGCCATCGACGGCCTCGATTCGACCCACCGCATCGTCGACTTCGACGAAGCGCCGTGGAACCGCGCCTGAGTTGAGCCGACCTGTCCCCGGCCGTCGGCGGCGACGCTGAAACGCTCATTTTCGTCGCGTACGACCGGCCTGTGTCTCGTATTCGTCGTCACCGACGCCCCGACAGAGTGAGACGTGCGACCCCGCCGCAAACGGGGTGAACATATATGATGGACTCGCCCGTACCGTCGAACATGGCAACGGTGGTGGTGGTGTGCCCACACTGCGGACAGCACGTGGAATCGAGATACGAGGGCGACGCCGACTTCGACGGCGTCAGACAGCGGCTGAAAAGCGAGTACCGCGTCGCGCGGCAGACCTGTCCGGTCTGCTCGAACCCGTACGACCTCCGTCGGGCCTGAGCGGTCCCGGCGGCGCGGCGACGGCATCCTCGGCGGGTGGCCGAGGGCGTCGGCGTCGCGTTCGCGTTACCCCGTGTTCTTCATCCCGGCGGCGATGCCTTTGACGGTGAGCCGCAGGGTCTGTTCTTCCTCGTCGGTCCGGTGGGTCTGCGACAGCAGGTGCGTCTGCAGCAGGTTCAGCGGGTCGACGTAGGGGTTGCGGCGGCGGAGGCTCTCTTCGAGCCACTCGCGCTTCAGGAGGCTGCTGCGCTCGCTGATGTCGAGCATGAGGTCCGCGGCGTCCTCGTACTCGTCGGTGAGGCGGGTGAAGAACTCCTCGCGGAGCTCCTCGTCGGCGAGGTTCGCGTACTCCGTGGCGATTTCGAGGTCGGTGCGCGCCAGCGCCATCGCGGCGTTGTCGAACGTGCTCCGGAAGAACGCCCACTCGTCGTACATCTCGCGGAGGTCGTCCATGTCGCCGCCGTCTTCGAGGAAGGCGTTGACGCCGGCGGCAAGCGAGTACCAGCCGGGGAGGATACACCGCGACTGGGTCCACGAGAACACCCACGGGATGGCGCGGAGGTCCTCGACGCTCCGCTCGTCGGACCGGGAGGCCGGACGAGAGCCGAGGTTGAGTTCCTCGATGACGGTGATGGGCGTCGCCTGCTCGAAGTAGGAGACGAAGCCGTCCGATTCGAGGAGGTTCCGGTACTCCTCGCGCGCGGCGGCCGCCATGGTGTCCATGGCGTCGACCCAGCGGTCGGGGACCTCCTCCTCGGGCGTCCGAATCGCCTGCAGGCGGGCGCGAATCTGGGCGTTGAGCATCTGTTCGAGGTTCCGCTCCGCGATGCGCGGGTTGGCGTACTTCTCGGCGATGGCCTCGCCCTGCTCGGTGAACTTAATCTGCCCGGTGACGGTCTCGTTCGGGAGCGCGAGCATGGCCTCGTTCATCGGGCCGCCGCCGCGGGAGATGGAGCCGCCGCGGCCGTGGAACAGCCGCATCGTCACGTCGAAGTCGTCGCAGATGTCGGCGAGGCGGCGCTGGTTCTTGTAGAGGTCCCAGTTGGCCGCGAGGAAGCCGTTTTCCTTGTTGGAGTCGGAGTAGCCCAGCATGATCTCCTGCACGTCGTTCCGGGCGGCGAGCGCCGTCCCGTAGGCCTCGTTTTCGAACAGCGTGCCCATGATGCGGCGCGCGCCGTTGAGCGCCGACTCGGTTTCGAGGAGCGGGACCACGTCGATGCCGCAGTGGTCGGGCAGGGAGACGACGCCCGCCTGGTCGGCGAGGAACAGCACTTCGAGGACGTGCGACGGCTCCTCGGTCATCGAGATGCAGTAGGTGTCGATAGCGCCGACGCCGTACTCGCGCTGCCACTCGCCGAGCCTGCGGAAGCGGCGGAGGACGCGCTGGGCCGTCTCGGACACGTCGCCGGGTTCTTCGAGGTCGACGACCGGCTCCTCCTGCAGAATCGCGTCGGTGAGGAGTTCGACGCGCTCCTCTTCGGAGCTGCCGTAGTAGTCGAGACCCTCGTGGGCCAGCGCCTCGTGGACGGCCTCGGTGTGGTTCTCCTGGTGGTCGCGGAGGTCGAGGCTGGCGAGGGTGAAGCCGAACGTGTCGACCTGTCGCATCAGGGGCTCGACGTACACGTCGGCGACCTGCGCCGCGCCGGTCCGGCGGAGGCTGGTGTCGATGACTTCGAGGTCGGCCATGAGTTCGCTCGCGTCGGCGTAGCCGTTCGGGCGGACGTCCTCGACGCGGCGGAGCCGCTCGCGCATCAGCTTGAGCTTCTGGCGGTACGGCTCGTTGGGGTAGCGCTCGTCGGCCTCCTCGGCGACGACGGGGAGGAGCTCGCGGTCCGCCTTCAGGGAGCGTTCGAGCTCGTGGCCCGGGTCGATTCGCGTCGCGTCCTGACTCAGCACACCGGAGAGACGCTTGAGCGAGTCGCTGTACTTTTCGAGGGCGACGCTACGCTGGCGTTCGAGCGTGTCCTCCGTCACCTCGGGCGTGACGAAGGGGTTGCCGTCGCGGTCGGAGCCGGCCCACGAGCGGAACTCGAACAGCTTCGGCACGTCGAGGCCGGGGTACTCGGCGCGGAGCTCCTCTTCGAGCTCCTCGTACACCTCGCCGACCACGTCGAACAGCGTGTTTTCGAGGTACCACTGGACGTTTCGGGCCTCGTCGGTCGGCTCCGGGCGGCGGTCGCGGACCTGCGAGGTCTGCCAGAGGCTCGTCACCTCGGCGACGACGTGCCGCCACTCCTGGTCGTGTTCGAGGTCGGTGAGGCGGCGCTCGTCGAGCGTCTCCAGCCGGTTGGCGATGGAGCGGAGCTTCGATTTCACCGTCTTCCGGCGGGCCTCGGTCGGGTGGGCCGTAAAGGTCGGCTCGATGAGCACGTCTTCGAGGACCCGCCCCAGAAGCTCCTCGTCGACCTCCTCGTCGTCCAGCGCGTCGAGCGTGTCGAGGATGCCGTCTTCGAGCGTCCCCTCTTGGGACGCCTCGCGGATGACGCGAACGCGCTCGCGCTCCTCGGCGAGGTTGATGAGTTCGAAGTAGGTCGTGAACGCGCGGGCGACGACGCTCTCGCGCTCCGGTTCGAGGTCGCCGACCACGTCGTAGAGCCGCTCGCGCGACCCCGACTCGCCTTTCCGGTAGGCGATGGCCGCCTGTCGAAGCTCTTCGACCGTCTCGAACGACGCCGTCGACGTCTGCGCTTCGAGCACGTCCCCGAGCAGCGCCCCCAGCTCGCGGACATCTTGCCGCACGTCTCTGGTGTGCAATCGCATCCTACTCGAATACGAGTACCACATTCTAAAAGGCCACGAGTAACGCCGAAAATTTGCCCGGAGATGAGACCTAAACGAACGTTTCTAATGATTCGTCCAGTTTCTCCGGCCGCGGGGTCGGCGGGTCGAACCCCCCGCGGGCGGCCGTTTCGTGGGTCGTACTAACACGGCTGATTCGTCACGCTTTTACTGACCGGGTCGAAGGTGGAAGTATGAGCGATAGCGACAAGTACCCCGCCGATTCGGGTCGCCGTCGGTTCGTCAAGGGCGTCGTCGGGGGAGCGGCGCTCGCGGGCGTGGGAACGACAGGCGCGGCCGCCATCAACACGACGACGTCGTCCACCGGTTCCGGCGGCGGTCCGACGCAGGCGTACGCCATCGAGAACACCGGCGGACCCGCACCGCGCGGCATGCCGCAGATTCCGATCGAGATCGACGACGAGGGCTACATCAGAGGCGTCTGGCCCGAGGTCCAGACCGTCACCCAGAACGGTGTGGACGTCGAACTCGCCATCACCGAGGACTACAAGGGCACGGGCGTCACCTACTCGCAGGACTGGTTCCAGTACTGCGGCGTCCAGACCTACGACGGGCTGAACCCGACGTTCGAGTCGGACAACTACTTCCGCTCCGACAACGGGGCCTACGACTGGCAGTCCGAGACCTACAGCGCCGGCGACCGCCTGAACGTCAACGACTTCGACGAGTACGAGACGTGGGGCAACGGCATCGGACAGGCCGGTCTCGGGATGCCCGCGACCGGCACGTGGCGCTCGCAGGACACCGAGGACACGATGCCGATTCAGGTGGTCCGCTCGACGCGCATCGAGGAGGCGGCACAGGACAACGAGTGGCTCGCCGCCTCGACGGATCAGGGCGTCATCGCGTGGCTCAACAAGTGTACGCACTTCTGCTGTGTCCCCGGCTACAAGCAGTCGGCCAGCTCCGCCACGTTCGGCGGCGAAGACGGCGTCTACTGCCAGTGCCACCAGTCCACCTACGACCCCTTCACCATCGTCGAGACGCTCTTTACGGCGCTGCCGCGCCCGAGCGAGTAACGACCCTCGAAGCCGCCCTCCCGCTTCGAGTCCGACCGCGACGCGTTCCCGCTCTCCGTTTTCTCTCACCTCAGAACGGGCCGTTTTCGCCTGCGACGGACGTCCCGTTTCGGGCCCGCCAACGTTGCCGCGCGCCGCCAGCGCCGCCGCTCGCGGGTGCCGGATTCGGTCGTGAGAATCGGCCTCTCGCCGTGCCGACGCGCTAGCCCCCGCTGACCGGCGGGAAGAGCGCGAGTTCGTCGCCGGCGGCCGCCGCCTCGCCGAGCGCGGCCGCCTCGCCGTTCCGGAGGACGTTGATGTGGTCGTACAGTTCGCCGTCGTCGCCGAACACCCGCGATTCGAGCGCCGGGTGCGCCCCGACGAGGGCGTCGAGCGCGTCGCCGACGGTCGCGTCGTCGCCGTCGACGTCGACTCGGACGGTTCGCGCGCCCGTGACTTCCGCGAGGTCGGCGAACAGCTTCCACTCCATACTCCCGTCTCGTCGCCCGGCGCTCATGAGGATTGCGCCCCGGACGACCGCGAGCCGTCGCCGTCTGAACCGCCGGTGTCGGCTCCGTCGTCGTCGCCGCCGTCCGTTCGGCCCGTGTCGGTCGTCGCCCGGCGTTCGACCTTCCGGAGCACCTCCGGCCGACCGACGACGTAGAGCGTATCGCCGGCCGCCAGTTCGCGTCCCCGGCCGGGAATCGCGTCCACGGGACGGTTCGAAGACCGGATGGCGACGACAGTCGTATCCACGTCCGAGACCGGCACGCCGTCGAGGTCGGCACCGGCCGCGACGGTCGTGACCGCCATCGTCTCGTCGGCGTTCCGGAGGAGCGACGCGAACTCGCGGTCGACGTGGGGGTCCGCGGGGAGCGTCACGAGCCGGTACTCTTCGCCGCTCGTCAGGCGGTCGGCGTCCTCCTCGTCGAGGGCGACGGTCGCCACGTCGTCGGCGACGCCGCGGAGTTCGCCGAAGGCGACGCGGGTCGGTTCGGTCGGCGCGGTCGGCGCAGTCGGCGCGTCGGTGCCGCCGTCGGACAGCGAGCCGGTTTCGGGGCCGCCGGCGGGCGTCTGGGTCGAGTCGGCGGACTCGCTCACCTCGGTCGGGTCAGACTCGCCCGCGGAGCCTCCGTCCGACGGCCCGCCCGCCTCGTCCTCCTCGTCTCCCGCGTCCGGCTTCGGAACCGACCAGACCTGCACGGGGTCGCCGGCGGCCGCGCCGGAGCCGGGGTCGCCGCGAATCGCGACCGCGACGGTGCCGGGCGCGAGCGTCGGCCCGAGGCCGGCCGCCCGACTGCCGAGCGCGAGGTACGACACCTCGCTCCCGCCGTCGAACTCCACGTCGACGTGGCCGACGCCGTGGTCGTCTTTGATGCGCGTGGCGAGTCGGTCGCGGAGTTCGGCCTCGCCGAGCCGCCGGGGGAAAAGCAGCGTCTTCCCGCTCAGCTGAGTCTTGACGCTCTCTGCGACCGGGTCGTAGCCCTCGATGTCGCCGATGTCCTCGGGGAGCGTCACCGACGCGACGCGGCCGACGGTCCGGACGAGTCGGCTCACGTCGGCGTCGAGTTCCTTCGCGCCCGCGACGGCGAACACGTCGGTCGCCAGTCGGTCGCCGGCGAGCCGGCCGACCGGCGCGATGAGCGCCCCGCCGAGGAGCGACGCGACGTTGAAAAGCACGGTGTCGAACTGGAACACCTCGGTCTCGGTGCCGGTGGTGAACGCGCCGAACAGGCCGATAGTGTTCAGATAGAGCGCGACGACCGCGCCGCCGAACAGCACCGCCAGCGCCCGCGGGATTATCTCGCGGGTGTACCAGCGGTAGAGCAGCGCGGCGACCGCCGAGACGACGAACGCGCCGACGACGAGGCCGACGAGCCGGAGCGCCTGCAGGACGAGCGAGTCGTCGGCCGGCGGAATCGACACCTGCCCGGCGGCGGCCGCCGACCCCCCGACCGCCGCGAACAGGTCGGCGGCGGGGGCGGCGGAGGTGAGCGCGACCGACATCACGCCACCGCCTCCTCGAAGCGGGTCAGGTCGCTTCTCGACCCGACCGCGTAGAGCGTGTCGCCGGCGGAGACCGCTTGGTCGCCTCGCGGCGCAATCGTCCAGTTCCCGCCGTGGCGGACCGCGAGGACGGCAACGCCGTAGGCGTCGCGGACGCCGGCCTTCCCGAGCGTCACGCCGTCGAGCGGGCTCTCGGACCGAACCGAGAGCCGCGAGAAGCGCTTGCCGGCGCGGCGGAGCAGGGAGACGAGTTCGAACTCCCGGCGGACGCCGCGGGAGGTGACGACGAAGCGCTCCACGTCGCTCCCGAGGAGCGGTTCGACCTTGCTCCGGTCGACCGCGAGCGTGACGCGGCCCTCGCCGCCGACGGCCGTGGGGGCGCGCGGCGCGGCCTTCGGGGCGTCCGCGTCGTCGTCATCGTCGTCGGGTTCGTTCGGCACCTCGGCGACGGAGTCCACCCCGGCGACGGTCGCCGAGACGGTCCCGCCGTCGGCGACGACGACCACGTCGTCGCCCTGCGCGAGCCCCG
This sequence comes from Haloferax sp. S2CR25, assembly GCF_031624535.1. Taxonomy (NCBI): domain Archaea; kingdom Methanobacteriati; phylum Methanobacteriota; class Halobacteria; order Halobacteriales; family Haloferacaceae; genus Haloferax; species Haloferax sp. S2CR25. Next base: position 311,310 of record NZ_JAMQOO010000002.1, on the reverse strand, counting down.
TCGGCACGAGCGCCGTCACCGACACCGCGCGTTTCCCCGCCGGGAGGCGCTTCGAGAGGCCGCCGACCGGGGCCGCGGCGGTGACGGTGGCGCGGGCCCGCTCGTCGAGTCTGACCTCGACGGCGGCGAGGTCGAACTCGTTTTGCAGGCGGTCGGCGAACCGGGATTCGAGTTCCACGAGCGGGATGTCGGCGGGGAACGTCCACTCCCCGTTTCGGATTCCGGTGCGGATGTCCAGCGGGACCGGCGGGTAGCCCTCGATGTCGCCGACCTCGCCGGTGACGGTGACGCTGACCTGCCCGCGGCCGCCGACGAGTTCGACCACGTCGGTCGACAGCGACCGCTCGGTGAGCTTTCGCAGCGACATCTTCCGCGGGATGTCGTTGGCGAAGGCGTCGCCGCGGTTGTGCGCGTACAGCGAGCCCATCAGCACGACCAACAGCGCGACCGTCAGCCTGACCTGGTTGTCCGACTGCGTAATCGTCGGGTCGGCAAGGGCCATGAGGCCGCCGCTCGCGCCCGCGATGGCGACGCTGAGGACGACGACGGCGAGCCCCGGAACGGTGACGCCGGTGACGTAGCGGAACCCGAAGCCGAGGAGCCACGCGACGGCGGCCGGCACGAGCCCCGTGAGGATGCCGAAGTACAGCCCGTAGACGACTTCGACGGGGAGTGAAGCCATGGACCGGTACACTCGCCCGCGAGATAAAGGCGTGACGGCGCGCCCGCAACGAGCCGATACCCGACCGCTTTTTGCCCCCCGAACGCCACAACTGCGAGAGACATGGCTTCGGTACGAGAGTGGGTCGGTGCCCGCGCGACCATCGTGACGGTGTTCGTCGCCGCCGTTCTGTCGGTCGCCATCGGCGTCCTCAACATCAGCTCCCCGGTCACCGGCGGCGTGCTGGCACCGTACATCCCGGAGGCGGTCCGCATCACAGCCGGCTTCACCGGGACGCTGACGGGCTTTCTGCTCCTCGCGAGCGTCTTCGGCCTCCGCCGCCGCTACCGCGCCGCATGGTACTCGACCGCGGTGCTGCTGCCGGTGACCGCCGCGCAGGGGCTCGTGCAGTCGCCCGAGCGGGCGGCCCCGCTCGTCGGCCTCTCGTTTATCAGCCTCGCGCTCTTGGTTTTCAACTACAGGGCGTTCGACCGGGACCTCGACCTGACGGCGACGCAGCTGTCGGCGCTCCTCGCCATCGCGGGGGCACAGACGTACACGACCGCCGGCGCGTGGGCGCTCAGAGAGCAGTTCAACGGCGTCGACACGCTGTTCGACGCCTTCTACTTCGGCGTCGTCACCGGCAGCACGGTCGGCTACGGCGACATCTACCCGCAGACCGCCATCGCCAGACTGTTCGGGATATCGGCGCTCCTCATCACGGTGGCGACGTTCGCCGTGGCGCTCGGTGTCCTGCTCACCCCCGCAATCGAAGCGCGACTCACCAAGGCACTCGGACGCATGACCGAATCACAACTCGACATCCTGGAGAACCACGTCCTCGTTCTCGGCTACGGGGAACTGACCGAACCGATTCTCGAAGAGCTCGGCGACCGCGCCCGCGTCGTCATCGTCACGCCCGACGAGGGCCGCGCCAAGCGCCTCACCGACCGCGGCTACGACGTGGTCACGGACGACCCCAGCGACGAGGAGGCGCTCCAGCGGACCCGCGTCGACAGCGCCCGCTCTGTCGTCGTCGCCACCAACAACGACGCCGAGGACGCGCTGGCCATCCTGACGGCGCGACAGCTCAACCCGGACGTACACATCGTCGCGTCGGCGACCCAGCGGGAAAACGAGCGGAAACTGCGCCGCGCCGGGGCCAACACCGTCATCAGCCCGGCGGCGCTCGGCGGCCACTTCCTCGCCGAGTCCGCCGTCGGCGGGAGCGGCCTCGAAACCATCGAGGAGCGACTGCTCGACGAACGTCCCACCGACCCGCCGGCCGACGAGACGACCGAGGCCGACGGGGCGGGCGAACGGGGTCCGGACGGGCAAGACTGACGGGGCGAACCGGCCGCGAGCGCGGGTTCGCCTCCCGTCCCCGCGACCCTGTTCAGTGCCCGCGGTCGAACACCGCCACGTCGCAGTCTATCTCGCGGATGCGCTCGAACGTCGGCGGCGAGATGAACCGCGAGGCGGGCGAGCGGTCGCCGCTGGAGCCGAGGACCACGAGGTCGTAGGTGGCGGCGTTGGAGGCGATGAAGCCGGTCACGTCGGCGCGGGCGACCCGCGTCTCGATGTTCCCGTCGGCCGTCTCGACGAGGTTGGCGAGTTTCGACTCCGCGGGGCGGCGTTCGACCTCCGAGGCGATGCAGGTCGTGACGCTCACGCTCCCCGTTTTCCCGGCGAGGCGGGTCGCGAAGTCTATCATCGCGTGGGCGGCGTCGCCCGGCCGCGAGACGAGCACGAGGATGCGCCGCCAGCGGTAGGTCTCGCCGGTCGAGCGGAACGCCACGGTGTCGTACGAGCCGCCGAACAGGCCGCGGATGTAGTCCGAAAGCAGGCCGCGGTCCTCCTCGTAGGGCGTCACCACGAGGTCTGAGTTGGTGTTCGCCGCGGCCTCGGTGGTCGCCGTCAGCGGGTCGCCGCGCGCGACGGCGATTTCGACCGGCACGCCCAACTGGGTCCGCAGTTTGTGAGCGCAGGATTCGAGGCGGTCGACCGACGCGTCGGTGTCGGCGTCGAGTTCGCCGTCCGCGTCGGCGTCCGAGTCCGCGTCGCTCTCGTCGGTCGCCTCCGGCGGGAGCACGTCGAGGAGGACGACTTTCCCGGCGCTGTGGGCGGCGGCGAGTCGGGCGGCGAAGAAGGCCGTCTGGGTCGCCGTCTCGCCGCGCATCGGGACGAGCACGTGGTCGTCGCCGCGGACGGTCCCGTAGAGGTACTCCGCCCGGCGCTCGTAGAACTGCTCGCGCCAGACGGTGAAGGCGATGGCGATGACGACGCTGGCGAAGAAGATGCTCACCACGTACTCCTCGGGGTTCACGTCGCCGGTCACGAGCGTCAAAAGCGCCGTCGAAAACGCGGAGGGGACCTCCACGTCCAGCGCCCACGTCGTGACGCCGGCGAGGAAGATGGCGAGCGCCGCCGCCGACGGGTGGACGAGCGCGGTCCCGGTCGGGCCGTAGGCCCACCCGGTGAAGCCGACCGCGACGAGGCCGCAGAGCGCGCCGACCGTGAGGGCGACGACGAACTTCACGGGCGAGGCGTACCGCCCCTCGGGGTCCGAAAACAGCGTGTACGACCCCGACGCGAGCGGCGGGAAAAGCAGGAACGACAGCGTGCTGACCGAGTTGGAGATGAGCGTCACCCCGGCGATGAGCACGGGGATAATGAGGAGAATCGAGAGGTGAAGCAGGTTGTTCGTGTTCTCTATCCAGCGACCGAACGCCACCTTCTCGCGCCGCTCTATCCGGCGGATTCGGGCGCGGAGCGCCCCGACGCGTGCGACCGCGCGGGCCGCGAGGTGGCGTAAGTCCACGGTGTTCGTCTACGCGAGTTCGGCGACCGCGTCGAGCGTGATGGAGATGGCGCGCTCGACGTTGTTCTTCGCCTTCTCGGGGAGTTCCTCGTCCGAGTCGGCACCCTTCTGGGTGCCGGCGACGAGGTTGCCGTCGACCGTGCAGATAGCGCCGGCGCGGAGGCTCTTCCGGCGGGCGAGCGAGAACACCGTCGCGGCCTCCATCTCGATGGCGAGCAGGCCGGCGGCGTTCCAGTCGTCGACGAACTCGTCGGACTCGTTGTAGAACGCGTCGTCGGAGACGATGGGGCCGACGTGGACGTCCTCGTCGTTGGCCTCGGCCGAGTCGACGAGCGAGGTGAGCACGTCGTAGTCGGGGACCGCCGGGTAGACCTCGGACTCGTAGCGCTTCGAGGTCCCCTCCTCCTTGGCCGCGCCCGTGGCGACGATCATGTCGCCGACTTCGATGTCTTCCTGCAGCGCGCCGATGGTGCCGACGCGGATGAACGTCTCCACGCCGACGCGGGCGAGTTCCTCGATGGCGATGGCGGCCGAGGGACAGCCGATGCCGGTCGAGGAGATGGTGAGCGGGACGCCCTCGTACTCGGCGTTGACGACCTTGTACTCGCGGTTCTGCGCGACTTCCTCGACGTTGTCGCACTGCGTTGCGATGCGGTCGACGCGCCCGGGGTCCCCCGGGATGAGCGCGATGTCGTTCACGTCGCCTTCTTCGACGAGGAGGTGGGGCTGTTTCGCCATGTACCGACCCACTCGGGTCGCGGGCAAAAACGACGCGGTTCGACCGGGGGCGGGTGCGACTCGACCGAGCGGCCGACTGCCCAGCCGACCGACCGCGCCGGCGTCACGCGACCCCGGTGAAGACCACCGGCGCGAGGACCAACAGCGTCGCGCCGAAGACGAGCGAGGAGCGGAGCCACTGCCCGCGGACCGCCGTCGCGCGCTCCTCGTAGATGCGCCGGCCGGCGCGCGGGAGGACGAAGCGGGCGAACGCGACGTAGATGAACGCCACGACGACCGCGGTCGCGACGAGGTGCGAGGGGAGGTCGACGCCGGCGACCCCGAGGTTCGGCGCGACGGCGTCGGTCGCGAGGTAGGCGACCGCGTAGAGGACGCCCGCGAGCGCGCCGGCGGCGTGGTGGACGGCGTTGGCGTCGCCGAAACTCACCTCGTCGGGCGAGGTCCGGCGGACGACCGCCGCGGCGACGTACGCCGGGGTGAAGCCCTCGTCCTGTCGCCACATCGGGATGGCCATCACGACCGCGGCCGCGACGCCGACGACCGCGCCGAGGAGCAGTCGCCCGGCGACCGCGCCGAGACCTGACGCGGCGTCGAAGGCGGCGACGGCGGCCGGGAGCTGGTCGAACATCGTCCCGACGAATGGCTGGTGAGGATAAAACTGGTCGGGTCGTCGCCGAGCGGCGTGGCGGGCGGCGGCTCAGCCCTCGACGAGGTCGTCGAGCCGCCGCCAACTGAGTTGCGTCCGCGCGCCCGGCTCGGCCGCGGTGAGCGCGCCGCAGGCGTTGGCGACCGCCAGCGCCCGCTCGTAGGTCGCCCCGTCGAGGCGGGCCGCGATGAAGCCCGAGGCGAAGGCGTCGCCCGCGCCGGTCGTGTCCACCGCGTCGATTGGATAGCCGGGGTGGACGTGTCGCTCGTCGCCGTCTCTGACCTCCGCGCCGCGCGGGCCGTGTTTGAGGACGAGCGTCGTCCGCGCGAGCGCCGCGGCCACGTCGGAGGCGGGTTCCGGGCCGGCGCTCCGGCCGCGTTCGACCGCCGCCTCGCCGAGCGCGGTGGCGGCCTCGCGGTCGTTGAGAAAGACGTAGTCCACCTCGCCGAGCGCGTCGGCGTAGCCCCGGTCGCCGACGCGCCGGCCGGGGTCGAAACTGACCGTCGTGTCGACCTCGTGGGCCCGTCCGGCGAGCGTCGCGGCCGTCTCGGGCGACTGGCTCGTCAGGTGGAGGTGGTCGGCCGCCGCGAGCGGGTCGGCCGGGAGGTCGGTCGCCTCGAACGCCTCGTTGACGCCGGGCGACCCGAGGACGAACACCTCGCCCGCGGCGTCGACGACGATGTACTTGACCGTGGTCGGGCCGCGCTCGACGCTGACGACGTGGCGGCAGTCGACGCCCTTCGAGGCGAGTTCGGCGACGGCGGCGTGGCCGTGTTCGTCGTCGCCGACGCTCCCGAGGAGCGCGGCGGGCACGTCGAGGCCGACGAGGCCGCTGGCGACGTTGGCGGCGCTCCCGCCGCCCGCGCCGACCCGCGACTCGACGGTCGCCTCGCCGTCCGGTTCCGGCAGGGCGTCCACGCGGAGGGTGACGTCCCAGTTCACGTGACCGGCGCAGATGACTCGGGACATGCGTCCGCGTAGGTCGGGCCGCCGGTGGCATAACTCCCTCGGGTCGGGCGACTACGGTGCCGAAAAATGGAGTGTTGGCGCGTCCGAGCAGAACCGCGGCCTCAGCCGGCGATGGCGAACAACAGGAGGTTGTGGACGCCGGGGCCGAGGCCGACGGCGGCGACGAGGCCCAAGAGGAGCGACCCCTCGGTCGGGTCCTCGCGGACGTAGTCGGCGAGGAGTGCGACCACGAAGCCGGCCACGGCGAGTTTCACGAGGACGAACAGCCAGCCGACGCCGACGGCCTCCGCGGTCGGGAGCGCCGCGGCGGCGTCGAGGATGATTCGCGACAGCGGCGTCCGCTCGCCGAAGCCGAGCACGTCGACGCCGACGGCGGTCGAGAGCGCGTCGAGGGCGTGCCCGAAGATGGCGAGGAGCCCGAGCGACCCCGCGGCGGCCGCCTCGGGCGCGAGTCGCGTCACGACCCGCCACGTCAGGGGGGTGACGACGAGCGCGGCGACGAGGGCGAAACCGGGCCAGACGACCGAGAGCGTCCCGGCGGCGAGCCCGATGAACAGCGCGAAGCCCGAGAGTCCGGCGGCGACGAGCGCACCGGGAGCCGCGAGCGCCGTCGGCGAGGCGAGGTCGGTCGCGTCGAGCGCGAGCCACGTCGCGCCGGCGACGACGGCCACGGTGAGGTAGACGGAGGGCGTGCCGGCGAGCGGTTCGACCGCGGGCGGGAGCGCGTCGACGACGTAGAGCACGTGGAGCGCCGACCCCGACACCATCCACGGGACGAGCGCGAGGACGTGCGCGGGGGTGACCGTCGGGCGCGTGCGAGTCAGTCCGACGCCGACGCCGACGAGCCCCGCGGCGAGGGCGACGAGGTAGGGAAGCGGCGGGAGCGCGAACCCCTCGGGGAGGATGGCCATGCAGGAGGCGCGGCGGGGCGGCGTGAAAGCCTTACGTTCTTTAGCCTCGGGTCGCCTCCACCGGGTATGAACCGAGCCGACCTCGCCGCCCGAATCGACCACACGGTCCTCGGACCCGAGACGACGATGGCCGACGTGGAGGCCGTCCTCGACGACGCCGACGAGTGGGGGATGAACGCCTGTATCCCGCCGTGCTACGTCGCCGAGGCGAGCGAGTACGCCCCGGACGTGTTGCTGGCGACGGTCGTCGGTTTCCCCCACGGCCAACACACGACGACGGCCAAGCGCGAGGAGGCCGTCGACGCGTGGCAGGCCGGCGCGGACGAACTGGACATGGTCATCAACGTCGGTCGGCTCAAGGCCGGCGAGGACGACCTCGTGACCGAGGACATCTCCGAGGTCGTCGCGGCCGTCCCCGTCCCGGTGAAAGTCATCATCGAGACGGCGCTTCTCACCGAAGAAGAGAAACACCGCGCCTGCGAGGCCGCGGCCGAGGCCGACGCCGCCTTCGTCAAGACCTCCACGGGCTTCGCAGACGGCGGCGCGACCGTCGAAGACGTGGCGCTCATGGCCGAGTACCTGCCCGTCAAGGCCTCCGGCGGCGTCGGCTCCTACGACGAGGCGGTCGCCATGTTCGAAGCCGGCGCGGAGCGCATCGGCGCGTCGTCCGGCGTCGACATCGTCTCGGGCGCGCCAGAGGAGTAGGTCCGCAGTCAAGCGGTCAGTATCACGCGGGCCGCGTCCGGTGTCGTTCGCTCGCTCGTTCGCTCGCTCTCTCGCTCTCTCGCTCTCGCGACCGTCGCGGGCCCAACATTGATTGTTCGACTCGCGAGAACCCAGTACCATGCTCCGAGGCGGACCCGCCGTTCAAATCGGCGTCATTCTCGTGTCAGTACTGGGGCTCTGGATCGGGGCGCGGCTGTTGGTCGACGCCGCCGTCCGGGGGGCTCGGAGATTCGGGCTCTCGGAGCTCACCATCGGGCTGACAATCGTCGCAATCGGGACGTCGACGCCGGAACTCTCGGTCGCGGTCGACGCCGCGTACAAGGGGCTGGGCGACATCGCGGTCGCCAACGTCCTCGGCTCGAACATCTACAACCTGGCGTTCGTGCTGGGCGTCATCTCGCTGGTCCGGGTGATTCCGGTCGCGGAGTCGCTCGTCTCCCGCGACGGCGTCGCGCTGCTGGCGAGTACGCTCCTCGGCGGCGTCGTCCTGTTCGACCTCCGGGTCACGAGGCTCGAAGGCGCGGTCTTAGTCGGGGCGTTCGTCGCCTACACGACGTTCCTGCTCCGGGGGACCCAGACTGAGGTCGACGGAGCGACCGAGCAACCGACTGCGCAACCGACCGACCAGTCGCTCGGCGACGGCGGGGTGACCCGCCCGATAACCGACCGAATCGAGTTCCCCGGACGGGACGCCGTGTTCCTCTTGGGCGGGTTGGGGCTGGTGTTGGTGAGCGGCGACTACATGGTGCTCGCCGCCTCGGAGTTGGCCCGCGGTGCCGGCGTCTCCGAGTGGGTCATCGGCGGGACAATCGTCGCGGCGGGAACGTCGACGCCGGAGTTCGCCGTCTCGCTCGTCGCGCTCCGACAGCGGAGTCTCGGGGTCTCGGTGGGCAACGTCGTCGGGAGCAACATCCTCAACATCACGGGCATCGTCGGCGTCGCGGCCGTCGCCAGCCCGCTCGCGGTGAGCGCCTCGGCGCTCGGGACGCTCGCGTGGCTGGTCGCGGTCACCCTCCTGCTAGTCGCCGCGCTCTGGACCGGGAGAGCCCTCTCCCGCTTGGAGGGGGCCTTCTTCGCGACCTCCGAGGTCACGCGGTGGATACTGGGCCTTCTCTGAGGGTCGCAGTCTCCCGAGGCGGCCCTGTCGAACCTCCGAAACCGCTCTCTTACTCGGCCCGCAGCGCGACGAGCCGTCGCGGCCCGTCGTCGCCGCCGGATTCGACGACGAACAGCGCGTCGCCCGCCGGCGTCGGGCCAGTTAGCGCGCGCCCCGCGAGGTCGTATCGCCAGCGCACCGCACCGATGCGGGTGTCGTCGAGGCCGACGCCGCCCCCCGCGTCGTAGGCGACGACGCCGCCGTCGTCGCTCGTGTCCGAGACGAAGACGGTGTCGCCGGCCCCGGCGGGCGGCGCGAAGAAGTCGTCACCGGCCGCCCACGAGGGGGTGCCGGTACGCTTGTCGAAGGCGTCGAGGCCGGTCCCGTCGGTCGAAAAGACGCGACGGGGACCGACGACGAGCGAGCCGTGCGGCGAGGGCTCCTCGCGGTGCCAGCCCACGGCACCGGCGCGGAGGTCGCCTCTGAGTCGGGCGACGCCCGCGCCGAAGAAGCCCGCGAACACGTCGCCCGACTGGGCGACTGCGAGCGACTGCACGCCGCCGGGGTGTTTGGTTCGCCACTCCCCGGTCGCGCCGCGCTCGCCGCCCTCGTCGCGGAGCGTGACCACTTCGCCGCCCTCCGTGCCCGCGACGACGGTGTCGTACCGGGCCGCGAGGGAACGCACCGGACCGAACACCTCCTCGCGCCATTCGACGGTCCCGTCGCTGGCGCGGACGCGGTAGAGGTTCCCCGCGGTGTCGGAGACGTAGAGTCGGTCGCGGTCCGGTTCGGGTCGGACGACGGGTGCCCAGACGCTCGATTCGCTCGGCGCGTGCCACGCTTCCTCGCCGCCGTGGGTGAACGCGAGCACGCCGGTTCTGGCCCCGACGTGGCCGACGTAGACGCGCTCCGAGTCGACCGTCACCGACGAGCGGAATCCGCTCTGGGAGTCGCTTTCGACCGACCATCGCTCGGTCCCGTCGGCGACGGAAAACGCTCTGAGGCGCTCGCTGGTCGCGAGGTACACCGTCTCCCCGAACACGACCGGGCGGGCCAGTTCGAGACCGTCCACCTCAACGCCCCACGACTCGCTCGGCATCGACGCCGGCCCGGTCGCGCGGGGGTTGTAGCCGGTCCCCTCGGGCGAGAAGTACGGGTGCGGCCAGTCGGCGCGGCCGTCGCCCGTCGAACCCTCGTCGCCGCCGAGACAGCCCGCGAGACCGACTGCCGCGCCGGTTCCGAGGGCACCGACGAAGCTCCGTCTCGACAGCCCCGCGTCGGGGCCGGACCGCGTCACGACTCCGACCCCCCCGCGGTCGCGGTCGTGCCCGCACCGGATGCGTCGGCGTCGCCGACGACGACCAGTTGGGCCTGACCGTCGTCGCGGACGACCGGGCAGTACACCCGCCGGTCGGTCGCGGCGAGCGAGTGTCCGACGTAGCGTCCGAGCGGGAGCGACCAGCGCTCGCGGTCGCCGAGGGGGCCGCCGCCGTCGGTCCGGTTCAGGGCGACCAGTTCGCCCTGTCCGGTGCCGACGTAGACCGTGTCGGCGACGAGGCTCGCCGCGGAGACGTTCTCGCGGGGGTCGTAGCGCCACCGCTCCTCGCCGGTCGCGCTGTCGAGCGCCCGGAGCGACCCGCGCGCGGCGTAGAGGCGCTCGCCGTCGAACGCGAGCCGCCTGTGGACGCCGCCGTCGTCCTCCCAGACCACGTCGCCGTTCTGTCGTTCGAGCGCGGCGATTCGGTCCCAACCGGCGATGTACACCCGCTCCTCGCCGACGACGGGAGCGACGGCCTCGACCGTCTCGGTCGGGGCCTGCCAGTAGGCGCTGCCGTCCGCGCCGAGGCAGTAGAGCCGCTGGCCCTCGGTGACGACGAAGACCGAGCCGAGGTTGACCGCGAGGGGGAGCCGGACCGCGCCGAACAGCGACCGCGTCCACCTGACCTCGCCGGCGTCGATGTCGACGGCGCAGACGCGCTCGCCACCGAGGCCGAGAAACAGCGTCTCGCGGTCGTTGGAGAGCGCCGGCGGCGTCCGCGGGCGACCGGGGAGTTCGATAGTTCGGAACTCCCGGCCGGTCCGCGCGCGGTAGAGTACGAGCCGGTTCGGCCCGTGGGCCGTCACGCCGAGCGAGTAGACGACGCCGTCGAGGACGACCGGCGCGGTCCAGTTCTTTCCCTGTGCGGACCACAACACCTCGCCGGCGGCCGAGTCGAACGCCCGCATCGGGTCACCGGACGTGTAGCCCACCCCGTCGACCGCGACGGGTTCCATGGAGTCCATCCCGAAGTCGGATTCGTACTCGACGGTCGGTTCGGCGACGGCGACCCCCTCGGGGAGGAACGCGGTGTTGGCGTCGTCGTGCGCGTAGGTCCGCCAGCCGCGGTCGAAGCGGACACCCTCGGGGAAGTCGTCGTCCATCTGTCCGTCGCCGCCGAGACAGCCCGCGAGGCCCGCGACCGCCCCCGCCCCGAGCAGGCGAAGCGCGTCGCGGCGGCTGCTCAAAGCGACGGCGGAGGAACTGCGGACGGCCGACGAAGCGGCGCTGTCGGTCGCGGCCGAGTCGCGGGCGGAGGACGAGTCCGGTGGTGTCCTGCGAGAACGCATCGACCACAACTGCACAACACCGTAATAAGTACCTTTTCGCCGGTGCGGTAGCGAGGCGCGAACGCGGGACGGCTGAAAAACGGACGACGAGAACGGCAATCGGGGCCGAACTCGCCGGCTCAGGCCGCGGGTCTGGTGCGGCGGGCGGCCGAGCGGTCGTGCAGCATGCTTCCGAGCGCGCCGCCGATAGCGCCGGGGATGCCCGCGAGGGCGATGATGACGACGGCCGCCGAGAACACGGTCAGGCCGAAGAACACGCCCGCGAACAGGACGTTCATGATGACGAGGCCGATGGCGACGATAATCGCGCCGAGCGTCGTGCCGACGAGGCCGTTGAGCGCCCCGTCGACCATGCCGGTCGTGACGAGGTAGCCGGCGACGAGGCCGCCGATGATACCCGTGAGGACGTAGCCGACCGTGGGGAGGGTGACGTTCGTGAATGGGACCGCGAAACCGCTGAGGATGCCGACGACTACGGTCGCGATGAACCCGTAGGCGATAGCGCGCATGTTGAACTTCATAGCGAGTCTAAATACAACCCACGAGATAATGAATTATATTCGCATTTCGGCGGATAATACGGAGGATGCGAGACTCCTCGGGGGCGGAGCGTCCGTCCGGCGCGATGCTCCGTCGGCCGTGTTCGTCGGCATCCACGTCGAGTGGGCGGTGGCGTTCGTGAGACGATAGCACGGACCGCAGACGCCGGCAGGCTCGGGGGAGACCGCGGCGTTTTTGCCCGCTGACCCGGTACGTGGGGTAACCGAATGGCCCGATACCACATCGAGACATACGGCTGCACCTCGAACCGCGGCGAGAGCCGCGCCATCGAGAGCGCGCTCCGCGACGCCGGACATTACCGCGTCGACGGGCCCGAGGAGGCCGATGTCGCCATCATGAACACCTGTACGGTCGTGGAGAAGACGGAGCGGAACATGCTCCGTCGGGCCAAAGAGCTGGAGGCGGAGACGGCGGACCTCATCATCACGGGCTGTATGGCGCTCGCGCAGGGCAACGACTTCCGCGAGGAGGGTATCGACGCCCAGATTCTCCACTGGGACGACGTGCCGACCGCCGTCACCAACGGCGAGTGTCCGACCCCCGGTCCCGGCGTCGAACCCGTCTTGGACGGCGTCGTCGGCATCCTGCCCATCGCCCGCGGCTGTATGTCGAACTGCTCGTACTGCATCACGAAGTTCGCCACCGGCCGGGTCGATTCGCCCTCGGTCGACGAGAACGTCGAGAAGGCGCGGGCGCTCGTCCACGCCGGCGCGAAGGAGCTCCGCATCACGGGACAGGACACCGGCGTCTACGGCTGGGACAAGGGCGACCGGAAGCTCCCCGAGCTACTGGACCGCATCTGCACCGAAATCGACGGCGAGTTCCGCGTCCGCGTCGGCATGGCCAACCCCGGCGGCGTCCACGGCATCCGCGAGGAACTCGCCGACGTGTTCGCCCGACACGACAAGCTCTACAACTTCATCCACGCGCCGGTGCAGTCCGGCTCCGACGAGGTGCTCGAACACATGCGCCGCCAGCACCGCGTCGACAAGTTCCGCGACATCGTCGAGACGTTCGACCGGGAGCTGGCGTACTGGACGCTCTCGACGGATTTCATCGTCGGCTACCCGACCGAGACCGACGAGGACCACGAGCGGTCGATGGAACTGCTCCGCGAGATTCGCCCCGAGAAGGTCAACGTCACGCGCTTCTCGAAGCGCCCCGGCACCGACGCCGCGGACCTGAAGGGCCTCGGCGGGACGCTCAAAAAGGAGCGCTCCAAGGAGATGTCCGAGGCGAAGATGGACATCGTCGCCGCCGCCTACGACGAGATGGTCGGCACGGAGCGCGAGGTGCTCGTCGTCGAGGAGGGAACCGGCGACTCCGTGAAGTGCCGCGACGAGGCCTACCGCCAGATTATCGTCCAGAACGCCACCGACCACGGCCTCGAACCCGGCGACTTCGCCCGCGTGAAGGTGACCGCCCACCAGACCGTCTACGCCTTCGCCGAACCCGTCGACGCACAGCCCGAACCGCGGGAGCCGACCGTCGCCTGACTGGCCGGCTCAGCGCCGGTTCACCCGGTTTGCGTCCCTGTTTTTTCGCCGACGCCGGCAACAAGATTGATAGCGACTCGACGGCTGACAGCACCCGTGTCCGACGACAGTCAATCGGAGGCCCGAACGCTCGCCAGAGACGCGCTGGAGACGGTCGCCGTCGTCATCGCGGTCGGCGCGGTGCTGTTCGCGGTGAGCGGCGTGTGGCCCCCGATGGTCGCCGTCGAGAGCGGGAGCATGCAACCGACCCTCGAACGCGGCGACCTCGTCGTCGTGACCGCCGAGGGTCGCTACGGCGGCCCCGCGGCCGACGAGCACGGCGTCGTCACGGCGAACGCGAGCGAGGGCTACGGGCGACTCGGCGGCCCGGGCGACGTCGTCGTCTACGACGCGCCGTCGCGCGACGGCTCACCCATCATCCACCGCGCGGTCTTCCGGGTCGAGGACGGCGAGAACTGGTACGAGCGGGCCGACGACTCGTACGTGGACGGCGCGGACTCCTGTGCCGAACTCCTGAACTGCCCCGCGCCGCACGCCGGCTACGTCACCCGCGGCGACAACAACGACTACTACGACCAAGCGCGGGGTATCGCCTCGCCCGTCCGCCCCGACTGGGTGCGTTCGAAAGGCCAGTTCCACGTGCCGTACCTCGGTGAACTGCGGTTAGAGGCGCAGAAACTGCTTTGACCCCCTCCCGGCGCGTCAGCGACCGTCGCCGCCGTCGGGCGAGAACATGGTGTAGCGCTCGGTCTCGTCGTCTTCCTTCCACTCGCCGAGCTCCCGCGGGTCGATGTGGACGAACACGTCGTCGACCTCGTCGATGTTCCGAATCGCCTGCACGACCCACGTCTCGATGTCGTGGGCCTCGGTAATCGTCATGTCGCCTTCGACCTCGATGTGGAGGCTCACGTCGATTTCGGGGCCGACGTAGTGGGCGACCACGTCGTGTGCGCCGTAGACGTCGGGGTGCGACAGCGCCGTCTGGACGATGAGCGCCCGGAGGTACTCCGGCGGGGCGGCCCCGACGAGGTAGTTCACGTTGTCGCGGACGATTTCGTAGCCGGTGTAGACGATGCCGATGGAGACGACCATCGCGGCCAGCGGGTCCAAGATGGGGTAGCCGAACTGGCCGCCGACCACGCCGACGAGCGCCGCGCCCGCGGTGAGGATGTCGTTTCGGTTGTCGACGCCGGCGGCGACGAGCGCGGGCGAGTTCTGCTCGCGGCCGACCGAGTAGCAGTAGCGGTAGAGGACGTACTTGAACACCGCCGCGACGACGAGGACGACGACGCCGAGCGTCCCCGCGGACCCGCCGTAGGTCCCCGCGAGGATACTGGACGTGCTCCGCCAGAGAATCGCCCCGCCGGCGGCGAAGATGCCGACCGCGACGAAAAGCGAGATGAACGGCTCGATGCGCTCGTGGCCGTGGGGGTGTTCCCAGTCCGGCGGCTTCGTCGTCAGGTAGAGGCCGCCGAGGATGATGGTGCTGTAGACCGCGTCCGCGAGGCTGTTGACCGCCTCGGACCCGAGGGCCAGGCTCCCGCTCGTCCACCACACGCCGCCCTTCCCGACGACGAGAAGCACGTTCGCCGCGAGGACGACGAATCCGACTCGACGGATGGCCCGCTTTCGCTCCATTACCGTGGCTTTCGGGAGTGGGGTTCAAATGCGCTTCGGGCCGGAGCGGGCTATTAGACGCACTTCACGTGAGTTTTAGAGTCAGTCTAATTCGAAGTAAACAGCGTCGTCGGAGCCGTCGACGGCCGCCCCGCCGAGTCCGGCGAACGCCTCGTGAAGTTGGTCGTAGGAGTCGTCGAGCGCCTGCACGAGCACCTTCGTGTCGGAGATGACCGGCATGAAGTTCGTGTCGCCGTTCCACCGCGGGACGACGTGGGTGTGGAGGTGGTCGTCGATGGAGCCGCCGGCGGCCGACCCGCCGAGGTTCTCGCCCGCGTTGCAGCCGTCGGGGTCGAAGGCGGCGTCCAACGCGGCGAGCGTCTTCGATTTGAGCCGCGCGTGGTCGAGGAGTTCCGCGTCCGAGAGGGCGGCGAACTCGCCGGTGTGGCGGTACGGGATGACCATGACGTGGCCCGGCGCGTAGGGGTAGTTGTTCAGGATGACGAACGAGTGCGGCGACCGGGCGACGATTTTGCTCTCCCTGTCGTCGTCGCGGTCGGGGAGCGCACAGAAGGGACAGCGGTCGTCATCCGGGTCGTCGGCGTCTTGGTCGTCGTCGCGGGCGACCCACTCGATGCGCCACGGGGCGAACAGTTGGTCCATGACGGCTCAATGGAACCGGACGGGCAAGCCGTTTCGGTCTCGGGGCGGTCGGTATCGCTCCACCCGAACCCGATTTCGTCCGATTACCGCGTCAGGTTCTCGTAGCCGTCTTCGGTGACGATGATGGTGTCTTCGGCCTGTCCGACCAGCGCGCCGTCTTCCTCTTTCAGGACGGGGTAGCCGCGGAGGATGCCCTGCTGTTCGAGCCGGCGGATGGCCATCTCGGAGCGGCCGCCCTCGAACCAGCGGGCCGCGAAGGGGAGCAGTTTGTACTTCTCGCGCACCTCGTCGAGCAGTTTTCGCGACATCCGGTCGCGGACCGAGCGGTCGTTGACGAGGCTGTAAATCTCGTTTTTCGACCCCTCGCTGACCTTGCCGGTGCCGTCGGTGGCGAACGGTTCGATGGCGACCACGTCGCCGACTTCGAGTTCGACGCCGCGGTCCGCGCCGCGGTTCGGGATGGTCGGGTCGGTGTGGGCGTCCCACTGTTCGACGCCGTGGCCCGAGAGGTTGAGGACGGGCGTGTAGCCGTAGCCGCGAATCACGTCCTCGATTTCCGCGCCGATTTTCCCGGTGTGCGCGCCCGCTTCGACCATGTCGAGGGCGGCGTCGAGCGCCTCCTCGGCGGACTCGACGAGTTCGTCGTTGCCCGAGAGGTCGACGGTCACGGCGGAGTCGGCGATGTAGCCGTCGACGTGGACGCCGACGTCGAGACACACCATGTCCTCGCCGAACACGGTGTCGTCGTCGCGGCCGGGGCTGGCGTGCGATGCCTCCTCGTTGACGCTGATGTTGACCGGGAAGGCACAGCCGTCGGCGAGCTCGCGGATGCGCGCTTCGGCGTGTTCGGCGACTTCGAGGTGGGTGACGCCGGGTTCGACCATCTCGGCCGACTCGTCCAACACCGTTCGGAGGACCTCCCCCGCCTCTCGATACTTCTCGACCGTCTCGTCGTCGAGGGGTCCGATGCTCATGGCCGCGACTTCGCGGCCGCGCCGGAAAGCGATTGCGGGATGGCCGGCGGTCGGAGGCGGGCCGCCGCCGTCGACTGCCCTCGCGTGCGTGCTATTCTCTCTCGTGTCTATATAGCACAACAGTCCGAAACTAGCAACCCTTTCTTAGGTAGACGTGCTCAGAGAGAGGAGAGAACGTTTCCAATGAGTGTCCCATCCTTCCACCCCGACGTCGCCGAGCAACACCTTCGAGTCGACATCGACGACTGGGACGACGTGTACGTCGTCGGCGACGTACACGGCTGTCTACCGGCGCTCGAACGCCTCGTCGACCGGCTCGACCCCTCCGAGGACGACCTCGTCGTCTTCGTCGGCGACCTCGTGCGGAAGGGCCCCGACAGCAAGGGCGTCGTGGACTTCGTCCGCGAGCGCGACAACTTCCTGACCGTCCGCGGCAACAACGAAGAAAAGCTCATCCGCGGCACGAAGGAGATAGACGCGCTGACCGACGACGACCTCGACTGGATGTCGAACCTCCCGGTCGCCATCACGTGGGACGGGGCCATCGTCGTCCACGGCGGCGTCCACCCCGAAAAGCCGCTTTCCGAACACGACGTGGACGAACTCGAAAACACCCGGGCGATGAACCCCGGCGACAGCTACGACGGCCCCTTCTGGTTCGAGTACTACGAGGGTCCCGAGCGCGTCTTCTTCGGCCACACCGTCATGGCCCACCCCGCCGTGTTCGAGCACGCGATGGGCCTCGACACGGGCGCGGTCTACGGCGGCGCGCTCACGGCCTACGACCTCCACGCCGACGAACTCGTCGCCGTCGAGGCCGAGGTCACCCACGAGTCCCGCAAGGACTCGAAGATTCTCGAACCCCGCCAGCCCGCGCTGGTCTGACCGCCGCCGTGGCGAAGGTGGGAGCGACGGCCGAGGCGGCGAACTAAAGGTCGCCGCCGAACCATCTTCTCTCAGCATATGTCCGACGACGAGCCTCGCGGCGGCGACTCGCGGGGCCGGCGCGCCGGTCAGTCGACCGCGCCGGTCCGCGCCCGCGAGCGCGACGGAGACGCGACGGAGCCGGCCGACGCCGACCTCGCAGACCCCGCGCTGTATCTCAACCGCGAACTCAGCGAACTCGCCTTCCACGAGCGCGTCCTCCACGAGGCGAGAGACGACCGCAACCCGCTTTTCGAGCGCGTCAACTTCCTCTCGATTCTCACCTCGAACCTCGACGAGTTCTTCATGAAGCGCGTCGGCGGCCTGAAACAGCAGATGGCCGCGGGCGTGAGCGAACTCTCACCCGACGGTCGGACCCCGAACCAGCAGTGGTCGCTCGTTCTCGACCGCGCCCGCGACCTGCTCGACCGGCAGTCCGACTGCTTTCACGACCTCGTTCGGCCCGCGCTCGCCGACGCCGGCATCGAAATCGTCGGCTACGACGACCTCGCGCCCGACGAGCGGGCGGCCCTCCGCGACTACTTCGAGGCGTCGGTCCTGCCGACGCTCACGCCCCTGACGTTCGAGCCGGCCCATCCGTTCCCGTTCATCTCGAACCTCTCGCTGTCGCTCGCGGTCCGCACGACCGAGGGCGCAGAGGAGCCGACGAAGTTCTCGCGGGTCAAAGTCCCCGGCAACCGCCCGCGACTCGTCAACGTGGACGAGCGCGTCGGCGACGCGGACGGACCGACCGACGCCGCCCCCGTCAGATTCGTCCCGCTCGTGGCCGTCATCGAGCGCAACATCGACCTGCTGTTCCCGAACGTCGAGGTCGTCGACACCTCGGCGTTCAGGGTGACGCGGAACGCCGAGGTCCGCCGCAACGAGGAGGTCGCAGAGGGCCTCATCGCCACGATAGAGGACGTGCTCCGCCAGCGTCGGTTCGCCACGGTGGTCCGCTTGGAGGTCGAGTCGGGCACGCCCGAGGCGGTCCGCGACCTGCTCGCGGAACAGCTCGACGTGGACGACCCCGAGGTGTTCGAGCGCGACCTACCGCTGGACTACGGGGCGCTCGCGTCGCTTTTCGACCTCGACCGCCCGGAACTCGAAATCGCGCCGTGGACGCCCCAGCCCCACCCGCGGTTCGCCGGCCGCTCCGCCGACGACCCCGAGTCGGTGTTCGCCGAAATCGCCCGGAAAGACGTGCTCGTCCACCATCCGTACCACTCGTTTACGGGCACCGTCGGCACGTTCCTCGCGGCCGCTGCGGCCGACCCCGACGTGCTGGCAATCAAGGCCACCATCTACCGCACCGCCCCCGACTCCGAGGTCATCGAGACGCTCATCGAGGCCGCCAACAACGGCAAACAGGTCGCGGTGATGGTCGAGCTCAAAGCGCGGTTCGACGAGGAGAACAACCTCCGGTGGGTCCGCCGGCTCGAAGAGGAGGGCATCCACGTCGCCTACGGCACCATCGGCCTCAAGACCCACTCGAAGACGGCGCTCGTCGTCCGCGAGGAGGGCAACGAGGTGCGGCTGTACTCCCACGTCGCCACCGGCAACTACCACTCCCAGACCGCGAAGCTCTACACCGACCTCGGGCTGTTCACCGCCGACCCGGACATCGGCCACGACCTCGTGCGCCTGTTCAACTTCTTCACCGGCCACTCGCGGGCCGAGACGTACCGGAAACTGCTGGTCGCGCCGACGAACCTCCGCGAGGAGATGACGCGATTCGTCCGCCGAGAGGCCGACCACGCCCGCGCCGGCCGCGAGGCCCGCATCGTCGCCAAGATGAACGCGCTCGAAGACCCCGCGATGGTCCGCGAACTGTACGAGGCGTCGGTGGCCGGCGTCGACATCGACCTCGTGGTCCGCGGCATCTGTCGGCTCCGACCCGGTATCGAGGGGCTGTCGGAGAACATCTCCGTATCGAGCGTCGTCGGTCGGTTCCTCGAACACTCGCGTATCTTCTACTTCGAGAACGCGGGCGACCCCGACTACTACGTCGGCTCCGCCGACTGGATGACCCGCAACCTCGACCGCCGGGTCGAGGCCGTCGCGCCCGTCGAGGACCCCGAACACCGCGCCGAACTCGACGCCGTGCTCGACGCGCTCCTGTCGGATAACCGCCGGCGCTGGGTGATGGACGCCGACGGTCGGTACGAACAGCGTCGCCCCGGCGACGACGAGCGGGTCCGAGAGGCCCACCGAGAGCTGATGGACCGAGCGCTCGGCGCGGCGTACCGGGCGAGCGACGACTGAAGAAAAAGACCGGTTCAGGCGCTCGGTTGCACCCGCGCGAGCACGTCGCCGCGAGCGAAGTCGTCGCCCTCGGCGACGAGTATCTCCGCGACCGTCCCCGTCGTCGGCGCGGCCACGTCGATGCTCACCTTTTCGACCTGTATCTCGCAGAGCGTCTCGCCCTCGTCGACCGCCGACCCCTCGCGGACGAACCAGTTGGCGAGGTAGCCCTCGGTCACGTCGTCGGCGTCGTCGGGCCACGAGTCGGCCGAGTTCACGTCGACGGCGTCGCTCATCGTCCGGCCTCGCTTCCGTCTCCGTCTGTTTCGGGCGCTCGTCTCATTCGTGGAGTTCGCGGACGGCCGCCGCGATGTCGTCGGTGCCGGGGTTGACTTCGTCTTCCAGCGAGCGGGCGTAGGGAATCGGCACGTCCGGGATGGCGAGGCGCTTGACGGCCGAGAGGTCGTCCAGCGCGCCTTCCGCCGCCCGGGCGATGATTTCGCCCGTCACGCCGAACGACTGGTAGTCCTCGTCGACGACGAGGAGTTTGCCGGTCTTCCGAACCGAATCGAGCACCGTCTCGGTGTCGAGCGGCACGAGCGTCCGGAGGTCGATGACCTCGGCGTCGATGCCGTCGTCGTCGAGCTGTTCCGCGGCCTCCATCGCCCGGTGGACGTGCAGGCCGAGGGTGACGACGGTCACGTCGTCGCCGGGGCGCTTCACGTCGGCCTCGCCGAACGGAATCGCGTAGTCCTCCTCGGGGACGCCGGTCTTCGGGCCCGAGGGCGACGGCATCCAGCCGAGGCCCATGAGGCGCTTGTGGAACATGTAGACGACCGGGTCGTCGTCGCGGATGGCGCTGTGCATCAGCCCCTTGGCGTCGTAGGCCGTCGAGGGGACGACGACTTTCATCCCCGGCAGGTGGGCGAAGGTCCCGTAGAGCGTCTGGGAGTGCTGGCCGGCGTCGTTGTACGTGCCGCCGACGGCCGTGGTCAGCACCATCGGGACCGAAAATGACCCCCCGCTCATGTAGGTGTTCTTCGCCATGTTGTTGTAGATCTGGTCCATGGCGACGCCGAAGAAGTCGACGAACATCAGTTCGGCAATCGGGCGCATCCCGGCCTGTGCGGCACCGACGGCCGCGCCGAGGTAGGCCGTCTCGCTGATTGGCACGTCCATCACGCGGTCGCGGCCGAACTCGTCCAAGAGGCCGGTCGTACTGGAGAAGATGCCGCCGTAGTCGGCGACGTCCTCGCCCATGTAGAACACCTCCTCGTTCTCGCGCATCTCCCACGCGATGGCCTCGACCATCGCCCGGCTCATGGTCAGTTCGCGGTCCGTCTCGGTCGCTTCGGTGTAGTCTCGCGATTCGGTCGCCATCAGTTGTCACCTCCCGTCTCGCCGTCGTCGCCCGGTGCGTCTGCCGCGGCCCCGCCGTCCGTCGCCGCCTGCGCCGGCGGGTTCGTGAACACGTTCTCGTACGCCTCTTCCGGGTCGGGCTCGGGCTGTTCTTTCGCCCACGAAATCGCCTCCTCGACCCGCTCGTGGGCGCGCTCTCGAATCTCGTCGATGTCGTCGTCGGTCACGCCGTGCGAGCGGAGGTCCTCGGCGAGGCGCTCGATGGAGTCGCGCTGTTTCGCGCGGTCGATGTCGGCCTCGGGGCGATACCCCTCCGCGTCGCCCATGAAGTGGCCCATCCGGCGGTGGACCTGCACCTCGATGAGCGTCGGCCCGTTGCCGTCGCGGGCGCGCATCACGGCCTCGCCCGCCGCCTCGTACACCGCCATCGCGTCGTCGGAGTCGACGCGGACGCCCGGCAGGTCGAAGCCGTCGGCGCGCTGTGCGCCGTTCTGTACGTCGGTCACGCGGTCCTTCGGCATGCTGATGGCCCAGTCGTTGTCCTCGACGACGAAGACGACCGGGAGGTCGTGGACCGCCGCGAGGTTCAGCGATTCGAGGAAGCCGCCCTGGTCGATAGCGCCCTCGCCGAGGAAGGCGACGGCCACGGCGTCGGTGTTCCGCTTTTTCGCGGCCATCGCCGCGCCGACCGCCGGCGGGCAGCCCTGCGCGATGATGCCCGAACACGCGAAGTTCACGTCGGGGTCGAACAGGTGCATGTGGCCGCCCTTCCCGCGGCACAGCCCCGTCTTCCGGCCGAAAATCTCGGCCGTCATGCGCTTGAGGTCGACGCCCTTCGCGATGGCGATGTGGTGCGGCCGGTGCGGCGCGGTCACCGTGTCGTCGTCGCGGAGGTGGATGCAGACGCCCGCGCCGGAGGCCTCGTGGCCCGCCGCGAGGTGGAGTTCACCGGGAATCGGTCCCGCCGAGATGTCGAACGCCGGCTGCTTCCCGACGAGGTACTCGTCCACCAGTCGCTCCTCGTACTGTCGAGCGGTCACCATCTGCTCGTACATCGTCCGTAGGTCGGTAACACTCACCATGGTTGGCGTACGGGTGTACTCCCGATTGTATATTAACATTAATTGTGTAAGTCATGACCATCAGAACGAGCGGACTGCGAATTCACGCGAATCGACGGGTCGAGACAGGCCTAAGCCCCAGTCCGTCGTATCGTCTCGTATGAACGACACGACGCCGAACCTCGTCTCGATACCCGTCGGCGACGCGGTGCTGGAGGGCGACCTCCGGATTCCGGCGGGCGCGTCGGGGCTCGTGGTGTTCGCCCACGGCAGCGGCAGCAGTCGAAAGAGCCCGCGAAACAACTTCGTCGCCGAGGTCATCCGCGACCGCGGGGTCGGGACGCTCCTTTTCGACCTGCTCACGGAGGAGGAAGACGAGCGGTACGAGACGCGGTTCGACATCCCGCTTCTGACAGAGCGACTGCTCGGCGCGACCGAGTGGCTCCGGGGCCGCGACGACACCGCCGGCCTCGACTACGGCTACTTCGGGTCGAGCACCGGCGCGGCGGCGGCGGTCCTCGCGGCGGCCGACCTCGGCGACGACGCGGGCGCGGTCGTCTCTCGGGGCGGGCGCGTCGACCTCGCGGAGTCGCGGCTCGGCGACGTGACGGCACCGACGCTGTTCGTCGTCGGCGGTGCCGACGAACCGGTCTTGAGCCTGAACCGCGACGCGTTCGCGGAACTCGACTGCGAGAAGTCGCTGGAGGTCGTCGCCGGCGCGGGTCACTTGTTCGAGGGACCGGGCGAGTTGGACGACGTGGCCGACCTCGCCGCCGACTGGTTCGAGACGCACCTCGGCTGAGGGCGTCGCTCGGGGAACCGACCGCAGGGCGACCGCGGAGCCGAGTGCGGGTCGACCGGGATGGGTCGGGTGGCTCAGCGCGAAAACTTGAGGTCCTTCGCGGGGTCTTCGACGACGACCCACCAGCGGACGTCCTCCTTGGGGTGTCGGCGCTCGACGTGTTCGTCGAGTCGCTCGCCGCTGTCGAAATCGCGACCGCAGAGGTTGCAACGGTGGTGTCTGTTGGCCATGCGCATAGCTACGACCGCTTACAAAATGAATGTAGCTCGCGGGAGTGTCGCCCGGCGGGCGGACGCGGGTTCAGACCCCGTCGACGAGGCGTTCGAGCTGTTCCGGCGGGACCGCGCCGCGGGCCGCGTAGCCGTCGTAGGCGAAGGTGGGAACGCCGGTCACGCCGTGGCGCTGTGCCTCGGCGAACTGCTCGCGCACCTCCGCGAACAGCGCGTCGTCCGACAGCGCCGAGCGGACTTCGTCGCCCTCGACGCCGGCGTCCTCGGCGAGTTCGACAAGCAGGTCCTCATCGCCGATATCTTTGCCCTCCTGCCAGAGCGCGTCGAAGATCGCCACGTCGAATCCGAGCCACGTGTCGTTGTCGTACTGCCCTTTCACGTAGAACGAGGCGACCTGCGCCGGCAGGGAGTCGATGTCGGTCGCGATGTCGAGGTCCATCTCGACGCCGTACTTGTCTTGCAGACGGCGAACGCCCTCCTTGGCCTGCTCGTAGTAGTCGTCGTCTTTCCCGTCGTCGACGGAGAAGTCGATGCTCCCGTCGGGGCGGCGCTTGTGGCTTCGCAGGTCGAAGGGGTGCCAGTCGATGTCGAGTTCCTCGTCGCGGGTCGCCTGATACTGCCGCAGCGACTCGCGGCCGAGATAACAGAACGGACAGACGTAGTCCGAGTAGACGGTGATGTGGTCCGGCTCCGCGTCGGGTTCGCTCATACGCACTCGTATCCCTTCCGGTTACAAAAGCGGATTGCTCTGTCGCGTGCGGTCGGGGCGAGCGCCCTCCGACGCGAACAGTCTCGAATATCGTTCTTTTCAGCCATCAAGTAGCAAAGTTTTGATATTACTGTGGTCGGTCTTCGAAACCGACCGGCGGTCGCATCCGGGGGACGCTAACAATGAAGTTACAAAAAATCGCCGACGGCCTCAGGCGGAACTGGGACGACCGATACTGGTACGCGGACGTGTTCAACAGGTACGTTCCGCGGTACTACTACCAGGAGGTGAAGTCCAACGACGGCGCGCACGTGGTCGAACGGGACTGGGACAACCTGTTTATCTTGGACGGCTGTCGGTTCGACCTGTTCGAGGAGGTGTACCGCGGGTCGTATCGGGGGGACCTCGGCGGCACGCTCGAACGGGTCACGTCGCGGGGGAGCGCCTCGACCGAGTTCCTCGAAGAGAACTTCCACGGGCGCGAGTTGAAAGACACCGTCTACGTGACGGCGAACCCGTTCGTCTACCAGATTCCCGGCGACCCGTTCCACCACGTCGACCACGTCTGGATGGACGACTGGGACGACGAACTCGAAACCGTCCGACCGGAGACGATGGTCGAACACGCGAAGGAGGCCCACGAGCGGTTCCCCGACAAACGCCTCATCGTCCACTTCATGCAACCGCACTACCCGTTCGTCGGCGAGTACCGCCTCGACGGCGACCGGGGGTATCTCGGCGCGGTCGCCAAGTCGCTCGACGAGGACGTTCCGGACGTGAAACTCGTCTGGGAGCGCCTCCGCGAGGGCGACGTCGACGAGGCGGACGTCTGGCGCGCGTACAGGGACAACCTCGCCCTCGCGCTCGACAACGTTCGGGAACTCGTCGAAGACGTCCCGGGGAAGCACGTCGTCACGGCGGACCACGGGAACGCCCTCGGCGAGCGGTCCGGCCCGTTCCCGACCAGGGTCTACGGCCACGACGACTACCTGCACATCCCGGCGCTGGTCGACGTCCCGTGGCTCGAACTCCCGGCGGACGAGCGCCGCGACATCACCCGCGGCGACCGCGAGACTGAAGGGCGCGAGTACGAAGACGAGTCGGTCGAACGGCGGCTCGAAGCGCTCGGCTATCGGTGACGGGGCCGCGGTGATTCGTCGCCGCGAGTTCGACCAGCGGGCCGCCGTCGCCGCCCGCACGGGACGGTTCGGGACTCAGGCCAGTCGGAACCGCGTGTCGGTGAGTTCCTCCGAGACCTCCCAGAGCCGTGCGGCGGTCTCGGGGTCTCTGGCGCGGTCGCTCGGCTCCGCGATGCCGGGGGTGCCGCGCATGCCGAACAGCCCCTGCGGGCCGACGTACTCCCCGCTTTCGACGGCCGGCGACGTGGCGGCGTACAGGAGCGGGAGCGTGCCCATCTCGGCCGACTGGGCGAACAGCGCGTTGCCGAGTTTGCTCATCCAGTACCGGAGCGTCGACCCGGACGCCTCGGGCCCGCGGAACTGGAGGTTGGTGGCGGCGTAACCGGGGTGTGCGCCAACGCTCAGCACGTCGTCGATGCCCGCGGCGGTCAGCCGGCGGTCGAGTTCGAACGCGAAAAGCAGGTTCGAGAGCTTGCTCTGGGCGTAGGCGTCCCACTCGTCGTAGTCGCGTTCGCCCTGCAGGTCGTCGAACGCCATCCGACCGCGCTCGTGGAGGCCGCTCGACATCGTGACGAGTCGCGTCTCGCCGGGCGTGTCGCGGAGCGTCGGGAACAGGCGGGCGCTCAGGGCGAAGTGGCCGAGGTGGTTCACGCCGAACTGCGTCTCGAAGCCCTGTGCGGTCTCCCGCCGGGGAATCGCCATCACGCCGGCGTTGTTGCAGAGGACGTGCAGCGACCCGTGTTCGGCGGCGAACTCGTCGGCAAAGTGCCGAACCGAGTCGAGGTCGGCGAGGTCGAGCTCCGAGAGCGTCAGCGAGGCCGCCGGCACCGCGTCGCGGACGTCGGCCATCGCGTCCGCGCCGCGGTCGAGGCTCCGGCAGGCCATGACGACGTGCGCGCCCTTCTCGGCGAACATGCGCGTCGCCTCGAAGCCGAGGCCGCTGTTCGCGCCGGTGACGACGACAGTCTTCCCCGAGAGGTCGGGAACGTCGGCCGCGGTCCAGTCGCTCATGGGGGATTCAACGGCCCGAACCGAGTAAACCGTGGCGGCGAGGTCGGCGCGACCGAAACGCGCTCTCCGCCGGCCGCGACGACCTCAGTTCGATGCGGTGCTGGTCTGCATCCCGTCGGAGTTGTACGCCGAGCCGAAGCCGTCGTCGTCGAGGAGGATGATGCCCGCCGACGACCCGGTGAGTTCGCCGAACTCCTCGATGGCGAGGTCGGCCGCGGTCTGGGCGTCGCAGCCGCGTTCGAGGTGGCCGACGGCGCGTCGGGCGAGCGTCACGCGGGCGATGTCTTCGCCCGCTCCCGTGGTTGACGCGCCGCCCGCGGGGGAGGCGTAGAAGC
Source organism: Haloferax sp. S2CR25 (assembly GCF_031624535.1). Taxonomy (NCBI): domain Archaea; kingdom Methanobacteriati; phylum Methanobacteriota; class Halobacteria; order Halobacteriales; family Haloferacaceae; genus Haloferax; species Haloferax sp. S2CR25. The sequence continues at coordinate 285,010 of NZ_JAMQOO010000002.1, read as the reverse complement.
CCGACCCGATCTGCGGCACGTCGCCGACGCGGCCGGCGAGGGCGAACCAGCGGCCGCCGGTCGATGTCGCGGAGGCGAACGTCTCGCCGTCGGTGGCGACCGCCCCGACCGTGTCGTGACCGGGAAGGCGAACGTCGTGAGCCGAGCGGTCACTGCCTGCTGAGGTTCCCTCAGAATTGTCGTTCGCCGGCAGGTAGCCGTCTCCCGCCTCGGCCGTCGGGTCGCTCGTGCTCTCGCCGAAGCGGTCGGCGAGCCACGCGAGGTGTTCCGTCGGCGACCCCTCGGGAGCGTCCGCGTTCGCCCAGCGCTCGCGGGTCTCGTCGGTGAAGAGGTCGACGCCGGTCTCGACGCCCGCGTCGGCGGCGAACTCGACCGCCGGCTCGCCCGTCAGGAGGACGTGCGGGGTGTCTTCGAGGACAGCGCGCGCGACGGAGACGGCGTGTTCGACGCCCGCCATGCCCGAGGCCGCGCCGGCGCGTCGGTCGCTCAGCATGACGCCCGCGTCGGTGCGGACGACGCCGTCAGACTGGACCGCGCCGCCGACGCCGGCGTTGAACCGCCGGTCCGATTCGAGGACGCGAACCGCGGTCTCGACCGCCGAAAGCGGGTCCGACTCGCTCGCGCCCGCGTCGGCCGCGTCGTCCATGACGGCCTGTCTGGGCTCCGGTTCGCCGGGGATGCCGCCCGCACCGCCGTGGAGGATAACTCGCATACGCGGGTTGTCCTCCGAGCGCGGGTGTAAACGTATCGACCGCGGAATGGCGCGGGATTTGCACCTCTCCGTCGATAACGGCAGGACTTTTACACCGCACTAGAAAGCTCTGAATGTTCATGAGTTACGACCAGATTGAGGTTCCGGACGACGGCGAGAAAATCACGGTCGACGAGGAGACGGGCGAGCTTTCCGTCCCCGACAACCCGATTATTCCGATCATCCACGGCGACGGAATCGGAACGGACGTCGGCCCCGCCGCGCAGAAGGTCCTCAACGCCGCCGCCGAGGCGACCGGCCGCTCTGTCTCTTGGATGCGCGTCTACGCCGGCGCGTCCGCCCGCGACAAGTACGACGAGAACCTGCCGGAGGACACGGTAAGCGCCATCCGCAACCACCGCGTCGCGATCAAGGGCCCGCTCACAACGCCCGTCGGTGCCGGCTTCCGCTCGCTCAACGTCGCGCTCCGCAAGAAGCTCGACCTCTACGCGAACGTCCGCCCGACCTACCACCTCGACGGCGTCCCGTCGCCCGTCAAGAACCCCTCGGCGATGGACATGGTCACGTTCCGCGAGAACACCGAAGACGTGTACGCCGGCATCGAGTGGGAAGCCGGCACCGACGAGGTCCAGAAGGTCAAGGAGTTCGTCGAAGACGAGATGGGCGCCACGGGCGTCATCCACGACGGCCCCGTCGGCATCGGCATCAAGCCCATCACCGAGTTCGGGACGAAGCGCCTCGTCCGCGAGGCCATCGAGTACGCCCTCGAAAACGACCGCGACTCCGTCACCCTCGTCCACAAGGGTAACATCATGAAGTTCACCGAGGGCGCGTTCCGCGACTGGGGCTACGAACTCGCAGAAGAGGAGTTCGGCGACGTCACCATCACGGAAGACGAGCTCTGGGAGGAGTACGACGGCGAGAAGCCCGAGGACAAGGTCGTCGTCAAGGACCGCATCGCCGACAACATGCTCCAGCAGCTTCTCACCCGCACCGCCGACTACGACGTCATCGCCACGATGAACCTCAACGGCGACTACATGTCCGACGCCGCCGGCGCGCAGATCGGCGGTCTCGGCATCGCCCCCGGCGCGAACTTCGGTGAGGGCCTCTGTCTCGCAGAGCCCGTCCACGGCTCCGCGCCCAAGTACGCCGGCGAGGACAAGGTCAACCCGACCGCGATGATTCTCTCCGGCCGCCTCATGTTCGAGTACATGGGCTGGAAGGACGCCGGTAAGCTCATCCGCGACGCCGTCGAGAAGACCATCTCGGACGGCGACGTCACCTACGACCTCGAACGCCAGATCGAGGGCGGCAACAAGCTCGCGACGAGCGAGTACGCCGACAAGGTCGTCGAGAACATTCAGGAACTCGCGTAAGCGAACACACCACTTCTCTCGCGGCACCGACGCCGCATCTCTTTCGCGCCGACTACAGTCGATTCGGGTCTCGCCAGCGCCGAATCCGGTTCCACAGCGGTCTGACGACGCCGAAGACGACCGCGCCGGCGGTGTCGGCGACGATGTCGACGCCGGTGTCTTCCAAGTAGACCGAACGCGGCCACTCGACCCAGAAGCCGGTGAACAGGCGCTCGTACACCTCGAACCACGTGCCGATTGCGGCGACGGCCATCGGGAGGACGACGAGGAGCGCGACCCGCGAGTGGAGCAGGCGGGGGTTGAGGACGTAGAGAATCGCCGCGACGCCGAACCCGGAGGCGGCGTGGACGAGGATGTCCCACCACCAGATGCGCGTGTAGAGAAACAGCGCCATGCTCGTGAAGTGCGTCGCGGTGACGACGCTCCCGAACACGGCGACGACGGCCATCTCTCGGGGTCGCTCTTCCCACCCGGCCAACACCGTCTCGTTCCAGGTTCGTCTCAGCATGCGCGGGTCGGTGGCCGGAACGCGTCGACTCGGGTGGCGGGGCGCGGTGTGTGATCTCCTGCGAGCGGAAGCATGGACGAGAGATCGATCATCATCGATATGTATCTTTTCTCCGACGAAACAACACGTTTGGGGTGAACTCCCCCTTGGGGTGAAATCGCCCTCGTCGCGGGCGCACCGACGTCGACGTTACCGGTCCGCCGGGCGGTCGTCGTCCGTTTTCTCGCCGCCGTCCGAGCGGAGGTGACCAACGCGGGGCGACGACCCGCCGGACGTCGCGTCGGTCGGCGTCCGAGACCGGACGAGACCCTCGACGAAGGCGAAAAAGCCGAGGCCACCCGCCACGTCGACCACGAGGTCTATCGCGGTGTCCTCGGCGTAGTAGGCCATCGACCAGCCCCACCAGAAGTCCTTGAACAGGTACTCGTACACCTCGAAGCCCGCGCCGATGGCGAGGACGATGCCGGCGACGACCACGGGGGCGCGAGCGCCCCGGAACGTCCGCGGGAACACGAGGAACAGCACGCCAGCGACGCCGAAGCCCGAAAGCGAGTGGGTGAGCACGTCCCACCACCAGATGCGCGTGTAGACGTCGTACGCGAGCCCGCCGAAGTGGAGCGCGGTGACGACCGCCGACCAGACGCCGACGAACGCCCACAGCCACGGCTCGCGCGCGAGCTTCGAGTGACTCATCGTCGCCCGTCGCTCGTCGCGGTGACCGGGGTGTTCGGCGCGCCGGGCGTTGTCCATGGAGGAAGTACGCGGGGGGAGGGCATAGTTAGGGACTACCGTCTATCGGATTGTGACACCGGGTTGATAAATGCTTTCTCCTCATATGTTTCGACTGAAACGTATCACGGCCTCGTTCGAGAGGGGCCCCAACCCGCCGGAACCGCCGTAACGGTGGCTCTAACGCACGGCGGTTCGCGCCCGACGGCGGTCCAGCCACGCCGAGTTGCGGGGGCCCGCGGTCCCGCGGCGGCTCGCGCTCCCGAACGTTCAAATCCGACGCCGCGGAACAACGGCGTATGTACGCGGTCGTGGGGTGTACGGACTGCGCGAACATGTGGTTGCTTTCGGACCCCGACGGGTCGAAGACGGCGACGTGTCCGCGGTGCGGCAGGCGACACCAGACGAAGAAGCTCCGGCGCTTCTTCGAGTCCGACGACAGGGACGCCGCGCGGCAGGCGCGCTCGGCGCTGTTGGCGAAGAAACACGGCGACAGCGAGGCGTTCGCGCAGGTCGAACACGTCTCGGAACTCGACCGGCGGGTCGAGGAGTCGGGCGTCGACGACCGCGAGTACCTCGAAGGCTCGGGGCTCGACGCCGACGAGGTGTTCGAGGCGGGCGAGGCCGCCTCTCGCGGTCGGAACTCGTCGTCGGGGTCGCCCGACCGCCTGACGGTCGTCCGCGAGGCGGTTCGGGACGGTGACCGGCCGACCGAGGCGGAAATCGTCGCGGCGGCGGTCGAGCGGGGCGTTCCCGAGGACCGCGCCCGCGACCTGCTCGATAAGCTCCGGCGGCGCGGCGAGGTGTCGGAGTCCCGGGGTCGACACCGGCTGGTCTGAGCGCCGGGGTCGCCCTCGCGGGCGCGGTTCAGAGCGCGCCGAGCAACTTCGCCACCGTCAGCGCGGAGGCGACGACGCCGAGGGCTAACTTCACCAGCCTGAGCGCGAGCGCCACCCGCCGCGCGTCGTCGTACTCGTCGGGCGATTCGGGGTCGGTACCGCGTGTGAGGAGTGGCATGGGAGGGGATGGGTTGTGGACACGCCCGCGGGTGCTCCCCGACGGACGCATTTTCATCGTTTCCGCGGAAACGGAATAAACGCGAGCCACGGGTGCGGAGTGAAAGTGAAAGTGGACGGGTGGTGGTGATTTCGGAGGTACAAGCCGAAGGGACGCGAAGAAAAGCCGATGAGTCGTCCCCGACGGCGGTGAAACTGAAACCCGGTTCGCGTTATCGACCGAGTTCGGCGTGGGCGCTGGAGAGGTGCCGCGAGGCGAGCGCGGAGAGAAGCGAGAGTTCGCCCGCGAGGGAGCCGACGGCGATGCACTCGGCGAGGGCGTCGGCGTTGGAGCCGGCGGGGTCGCCGCCGCCGCTGACGCCGAGGACGTCGAGGCCCTCGGACTGCGTCGGGAGCTTCGTGCCGCCGCCGACGGTGCCGACTTCGAGGGAGGCGATGGAGACCGAGACGTAGAGGTCGCCGTCCTGCACCTCGGCGGTCGTGATGGCGTTCGACCCCTCGACGACCTGCGCCTCGTCCTGCCCGGTGGCGAGGAACATCGCGGCGACGACGTTGGCGACGTGGGCGTTGAAGCCGAGGCTCGCGGCCTTCGCGGAGCCGACGAGGTTCTTGCGGGTGTTGAGTTCGGCGACCGCTTCGGGCGTGGTGTGCAGGCGCTCTTCGACCACCTCGCGCGGGATTCGAACGTCGGCGGTGACGCTCCGGCCGCGGCCCTCGACGGCGTTGATGGCGGCGGGCTTCTTGTCGGAACAGAGGTTGCCCGAGAGGGCGACGAGCGAGGCGGTCGTCTCCTCTTCGACGACGCCGCAGGCCGCCTCGGTGGCGATGGTCGCCATGTTCATCCCCATCGCGTCCTTGGTGTCGTAGCGGAACCGCAGGTACACGGAGTTGCCGACGACGTACGGCGTCACGTCGAGGAGTTCGCCGTGGTTCGTCGTCTCCTCCGCGGCCTCCTTCAGCGCCGCGAAGTTGTCGCGGGTCCACGAGACGAGCGCCTCGGCCTCGGCCACGTCGGCGACGCGGAACACCGGCGCGCGGGTCATCCCGGACTTGAGGACCCGAGCGGTCGCGCCGCCGGCGCTGTTGATGACCGAGCAGCCGCGGTTGACCGACGCGAGGAGCGCGCCCTCGGTGGTCGCGAGCGGGAGGTACTTCTCGCCGGAGACGGAGCCGCCGTCGACGCTGACGGGGCCGGCGACGCCCATCGGCACCTGAATCGCGCCGACCATGTTCTCGATTGCCGACTCGGCGGCCTCGGCGGGGAAGCCGTAGTTCCCGACCGCGTCGAGCGACGCGCCGGACTGCTCTTCGACGAGCGAGCGGCGCGCCTCGGCGGCGGTGTCGGCGTCGGCGTGCGCTTCGAGTTCGTGGAGGCGGAGTTCGCCCTCCCGAACGCGGTCTGCGAGGGACGCGGCGTCTGTCATGCCCCGACGTTTCCCGCGCCGGCCCTAACGCGTTCCGGTTCTTCCAACGACCGCGGTCCGTCCCCGTTCAAGGCCGCCCCGTCGTCCGACCACCGCCCGACCGCTCCGCCGCCTCCCGAACCGTTTTGCCCTCCCGCGTCGGGGTCGAACGTATGACCGCGTCAGCGGACCTCGTACTGACGAACGCGGAGGTACACACGCTCGGCTCGCCCGACGAGACGCACGAAGCCGTCGCCGTCCGCGACGGCGAGGTCGTCCGCGTCGGCCGCGCGTTCGACGTGGAACTGCTCGCCGGCGTCGAGACGCGGGTCGTCGACTGCGAGGGGCGAGTCGTCCTTCCCGGCTTCATCGACGCCCACACGCACCTCCCGATGGTCGGGCGGTCGCTCGTCCACGCAGACCTCTCTGCCGCCGACTCCCCGGCGGAGGCGGTCGAACTGCTCCGCGAGCGGGCCGCCGAGGTCGAACGCGAAAACGGGGCTGATGGCGACGGGGCCGACGACAACGAGACCGGCGGCGACGGCGGGACCGACTGGGTGTTCGGCTACGGCTACGACGAGAGCACGTGGGACGACTCTCGATACCTCACCCGCGACGACCTCGACGCCGTCTCCGAGTCGCTCCCCGTGGTCGCCTTCCGCGAGGACCTCCACACCGCCGGCGTCAACTCGGTCGTCCTCGACCGCTACGCCGACGAGATGCCCGACGAGGGCGTGCAGACCGCCGGAGACGACGGTCCCTCCGAGGGCGACGGCGATGGCGACGTCGCCGTCGAGCCGACCGGCGTCGTGGTCGAGGGCGCGGTCGACGTGCTCCGGGAGGCGACCGAGCCGGGCCGCGAGGAGATGACCGAACTCGTCCGCGCGGCGCAGTCGTACGCGACCGCCCGCGGCGTCACCGGCGTCCACGACATGGTCCGCGGCTCCCGCGCGCCCGAGGTCTACCGCGACCTCGCCGAGGCCGGCGAGCTGGCCCTCCGCGTCCGAATCAACTACTGGTCGGACCACCTCGACGCGCTCCGCGAGGTCGGCCTGCGGACGAACCACGGGGGCGGGAGCCGCGGCGGCCTCGTCACCGTCGGCGCGATAAAGACGTTCACCGACGGGAGCTTCGGCGGGCGGACCGCGAAACTCACAGAACCCTACGCCGACGCCGCGGCGGACCCCGACGCGGCCGACGACGAGACGGGCCAGTGGGTCGTCGACCCCGAGGAACTCCGCGGCCTCGTCGCCGACGCCGACGAGTCGGGCTATCAGTTCACCGCGCACGCCATCGGCGACGCGGCCGTCGACGCGGTGCTCGACGCGTACGAGGAGACCGACGACCCCGGCGCGGCCCGCCACCGGGTCGAACACGTCGAACTCGCCTCCGACGAGGCCATCGAGCGGTTCGCCGAGTCGGGCGTCGTCGCCTCGGTCCAGCCGAACTTCCTGAAGTGGGCCGACGAGGGCGGCCTCTACGACGCCCGCCTCGGCGAGCGACGCCTGCGGACCAACCGCTACCGCGACCTGCTCGACGCCGGGGTCGACCTCGCGTTCGGGAGCGACTGCATGCCCCTCGGGCCGCTTCTCGGCGTCGACCTCGCCACCGACCACCCGAACCCCGACCAGTCGCTCACCGTCACCGAGGCGCTCCGGGCGTACACGTCGGGTGCGGCCCACGCCGGCTTCGACGAGGACCGACTGGGAACCGTGGCGGTCGGCACCGCCGCGGACCTCGTCGTCCTCGACGAGTCGCCGTGGGAAGCCGACTCGATTCGCGATATCGCCGTCTCGATGACCGTCGTGGACGGTCGCGTCGTCTTCGAACGCGACTGAACGAGTTATCGTCTCCGACGAGGCCACTCTTTTGAATGAGATTATTCTCTAACCGAGTAGTGACTTCTATCGACTTCTAACAGCCAATCGAACGCAGATACCACTGGCTAATCAATCGTGAAGAGAATATATACGGGTGAGTGCCGAGTATTGAAGAAAAATATTTTTCAATAAGGCCCGATGATTGGACTTCCACCGTGGTGACCAATCGTGGTTGAATTACAGTCGGTCGGGTTCGAGTCGGAGCTCAGCCTGTTCAAATACGACACGCTCGAACAGCTTCCGGAGAGCCACCGCGACCTCGACGAGGCCGCCCGCTCCCGGCGAATCGCCGCCGCCCGCGACGCGCTCGGCGACCGCGTCGTCGTCCTCGGACACAACTACCAGCGACGCGAAATCGTCGAGCACGCGGACTTCATCGGCGACTCCTACGAACTCTCGAAGCGCGCCGCCGAGTCGGACGCCGACTACGTCGTCTTCGCCGGCGTGACGTTCATGGCCGAGAGCGCGGACATCATCACCGACGACGACCAGACGGTGATTCTCCCGTCGATGGAGGCGTCGTGTCCGATGGCCGGGATGGCCGAGGCCGTGCAGGTCGACTCCGCGTGGGAGACGCTCGTCGAAGAGAGCGGCGGCAAGGACATCGTCCCCGTGACGTACATGAACTCCTACGCCGACCTGAAGGCCTTTTGCGCCTCCCACGGCGGGCTCATCTGCACCTCCTCGAACGCCGCCGACGCCTTCGAGTGGGCGTTCGAGCGCGGCGACGCCGTGCTGTTCCTGCCCGACAAGCACCTCGGGCGCAACACGGCCGACGAACTCGGCATCGACGGCGTGGTCGAGTGGGACCCGTGGGCCGGCGACGTGGCCGAAGCCGCGGGCGCTGACGCCGACGCGGAACCCGACATTCCGGACCTCGGCGACGCAGAAGTCATCCTCTGGGACGGCTACTGTCAGGTTCACGAGCGCTTCCGCGTCGACCACGTCGAGGAGGCGCAGGCCGACGGCGCGAAGGTCGTCGCCCACCCCGAGTGCCGCCCGAGCGTCGTCGCGGCCGCCGACGAGGTCGGCTCCACGAGCCACATCTGCGACGTCGTCGAGAACGCCGACCCCGGCGAGACGTGGGCCATCGGCACCGAGGTCCACCTCGCGCGACACCTCGCGCGCTGGCACCCCGAGGTCGACGTTCGGCCCCTCTGCGGCGACGCCTGCATGGACTGCAACGCCATGCGGCAGGTCGACCCCAACTACCTGACGTGGGTGCTCGAAGAACTCGCCGCGGGCCGCGAACCCAACGTCGTCGAGGTCGCGCCCGAGGAGAAGGAACTCGCCGCGGTCGCGCTCGACCGCATGCTCGAACTATGAAGGCCGACGTACTCGTCGTCGGCTCCGGCATCGCCGGCTGCGCCGCGGCCCTCGCCGCCGCCCGCGAGGGGGCCGACGTGCTCGTCGTCACGAAGGCGACCGAACCCGAGGACGCCGCGTCCGACTGGGCGCAGGGCGGCATCGCCGTCACCCAGTCCGCGCCCGCGGAGTTCGCCGCCGACATCCGCCGGGCGAGCGACGGCACCGCCGACCCCGAGGCGGTCGACACGCTCGTCTCCGAGTCCCGCGCCGTCGTCGAGGACGTGCTGTTGGACACGCTCGGAGTCGAGTTCGACGCGGTGGGTGACAGTCCGAGCGTCGGCGACCCCGACGCCGGCGACGCCGCCGACTTCGACCTCGCCCGCGAGGCGGGCCACTCCAGCCGCCGCATCCTCCACGTCGACGCCAGCACCGGCGCGCACGTCCTCCGGCCGTTCCTGAAGCACCTCTCGGCCCGCGACGGCGTGCGCATAATCGACGACGCGATGGCCCTCGACCTCCTGACTGAGGAGGGGACCGTCCGCGGCGCGACCGTCCTCGCCGACGGCGAGGTCGAACCGGTGTTCGCCGGGGCGACTATCCTCGCCACCGGCGGCATCGGCGACTGCTACGCCCGCTCGACCAACCCGGCGGGCGCGACCGGCGACGGCGTGGCGATGGCCGCCCTCGCCGGCGCGACCGTCTCGGACATGCAGTACGTGCAGTTTCACCCGACCGCGTACGACCCCCGGACTGACCCACGGGCCGACGACGACGCGCGACCGTTCCTCGTCAGCGAAGCCGTTCGCGGCGAGGGCGCGGTCCTGCGCGACGCCGACGGCCGCCGCTTCATGCCTGACGTGCACGAAGACGCCGAACTCGCCCCCCGAGACGTGGTCGCCCGCGCCGTCTCCCGCGCCCGCGACCGGACCGGCCGCGTCGTCCTCGACGTGTCCGACCTCGACTTCCGCGGGGAGTTCCCCGACCTCGCGGCGCTCTGTGACGACCGCGGCGTCGACCTCGACGCCGGCATCCCCGTCGCGCCGAGCGAGCACTTCCTCTGCGGCGGCGTCGCCGTCGACGACCGCGGCAGGACCTCGCTGTCCCGCCTGTTCGCCGCCGGCGAGTGCGCCCGCACCGGCGTCCACGGCGCGAACCGGCTCGCCTCGACCAGCCTGCTCGAAGGGCTCGTCTGGGGCGTCCGCGCCGGCGAGACCGCGGCCGAGCGGGGCCGCGGCGAGGGCGAGACCGTCGAGTACGCGCCGCCGCGCGACTCCGACCCGGCGCTCCCCGACGCCTTCGCAGAGACGAAGTTCGACCGCCTCGGGCGGACGATGGACGAGTTCGTCGGCATCGAACGCACCCCCGACGGCCTCGAAACCGCGCGGGCGCGGCTCCGCCGCCTGAAGGGCGAGGTCGACGCCTACGCCCGCACCCGCGTCTCGCGGTCCGTCTACGAACTCCGGAACGCCTGCGTCTCGTCGCTCCTCGTCGCCCGCGCGGCCGCCGACGCGCCGTCGGCCGGCTGTCACTCCCTCGTCGACCCGGACGGACGCGAGGGAGGCGAAGGAGGCGAGGAAAGCGACGACGCCGGACAGGGAGTGACCCCGAGTGCTGACGACTGAGACCGTCGAGCGCTGGCTGGCCGAGGACGTGGGCCACCGCGACGTGACGAACGACGTGCCCGGCGACACCACCGGGCGACTCGTTGCCAAGGAGCCGGCGGTCGCCGCAGGCCTCGACGCCGCCGTCGCCGTCTTCGACTACCTCGGCGTCGAGGCCGAGAACGCGGTCGACGTCGGCGACGCGGTCGAAGCGGGCGACGAAGTCCTCCGCGTCGAGGGCGACGCCCGGAACGTCCTCCGCGGCGAGCGCGTCGCCGCCAACGTCGTCGGCCACGCCTCCGGGGTCGCCACGACGACCCGCGAGGCGGTCGCCGCCGCCCGCGAGGTCTCCGACTCGGTTCGGGTCGCCGCGACTCGCAAGACCACGCCCGGCCTCCGCGGCGTCGAGAAGCGGGCCGTCGTCGCCGGCGGCGGCGACACCCACCGCCTCACGCTCTCGGGGATGGTGATGGTCAAGGACAACCACGTCGCCGAACTCGGTCTGGAGGAGGCGGTCCGCCGCTTCGCCGAGCGCAAGTCGTTCGCGACGAAGCTCGAAGTCGAAGTCGAGACGCCCGAGATGGGCGAGCGCGCCGCGGCCGCCGGGGCCGACATCGTCCTGTTCGACAACCTCGCGCCCGAGGCGGTCCGCGAGGGCGTCTCCCGACTCCCCGAGGGCGTCATCTCGGAGGCCAGCGGGGGTATCACCCCGGAGGCGCTCCCCGCCTACGCCGACACCGGCGTCGACGTGGTGTCGATGGGCTGGCTCACCCACAGCGCCCCGAGTGCCGACTTCTCCTTCCGGACCGGGTGAGCGGCGGGCGTTCTTTCCGACTCGGATGCCGTCGCAGGCGGTCGAATCCACACGTTCTTTGGCCCGTGTCGAGACGGTGGAACGATGACTTCGTGGCCCGCCGCCCGCCTGCGCTCCCCGGTCGCGAAGTACTACGCCTACAAGACGACCGAGTTCGTCTCCTTTACGACGGCCATCTGGATTCTGTTCGTCCGCTCGCGCGACCTCTCGTTCGCCGAGGTGGGCGCGCTCAACAGCGTCTGGTGGCTCGCGCTCGTCGCGGCCGAGATACCGACCGGCTACCTCGGCGACCGGCTGGGTCGCCGGAGCGCGATGGCCCTCGGGACGGCCGTCATCGCCGTCTCGACGGCGGCGATGGGCCTGTCGGAGACGTTTCTCCAACTCGCGGTCGTCTACGGGACGTGGGCCGTCGGCCAGACGTTCCGGTCCGGAAGCGACGACGCGTGGCTCTACGACCTCCTGGCCGAGACCGACGAGACCCACGAGTTCGCCGCCGTCCGCGGGCGCGCCACCGGCGTCGGCCTCGCAATCGGCGCGGTGACGACCCTCGCCGGGGGCCTCCTCGCCGACGCGACGAACTACGCGGTCCCCTTCTTCGCCACCGCCGCGGTGACGGCGCTGGGCGTCCCGATTCTCTTGTCGGTCCCCGAGACCGGAGCCAACGGCGGCGACTTCACGCCGCGGGCGGCGCTCCGGGTCATCCGCGAGAAGCTCTCGCGCCCGCCGCTCCGCGGCTTCGTCGCCTACTTCGCGCTCCTGTTCGGCGTCGCCAACATGGTGTACATCTTCGACCAGCCGATTCTCCGCGACGTGGCGCTCGACCTCGGCGTCCCCGCGTCGGCGACGAACACCGCCGTCAGCGCCGCCTACGCGCTGTTCTCGCTGGTCGCGGCCGCCGCGACGTTCCGCGCCGGCTGGGTCGAATCCCGCGTCGGCGTCCGCCGGTGGTTCCTCGCCTCGCCGCTCGTGCTCGCGGTCGCCTACGCGTCGGTCCCCCTTTTCGGGCCGCTGGCCTTTCCCGCGTTCGCGGTCGCCCGCGGCGTCACGAACGTCTCGTCCGTCCTCGGGAACCAGTACGTCAACGACCGGGTGGACTCGGTCGGGCGCGCGACCGTCCTCTCGGCCGCCGGGATGCTCTACTCGCTCGCGGTCGTCCCGTTCGAACTGGCCGGCGGGGCCGTCGCCGACGCCCTCTCGCCGGCCGGCGCGCTCGCGCTCTTCGGCGGGGTGCTCGTCGTCGGCGCGGGCCTCCTGTGGACGGTCGAGCGACCCGTGTGACGCAGTAGTATTACGGTCGCTCGCCGGCGATGGGAGGGCATGCGCGTACCGTCGCCCTCCAGGACAGCCCGCGCCGCCGCGAGCGGTCGCTCCGGCGCGGTCGAGTCCGCCGTCGTCGCCGCCCTCCTGCTCGGCGTCGCGCTCCTGCAGTTCGCCGTCCGCGAGTCGCTGGCGGGCGTCGCGCCCGACCTCCTCCGGTCGCGGGGGTTCGTCGTCGCCGGGGTCGTCACCGGCGGGACGCTCGTCTGCGCCCTCGCGCTCTACGCGGGCGCGTACGCGAGAGTCCGCGATATCGCACTCGGCGTCAGGCTCCCGGCGGTCGCCGACCGCGGAATCGGCGTCGTCGCCGTCGCCGCCGCGGCCCCGGCGCTTTTGGTGGCCGCGACCAAGGTCGTCGGCCTCCGCTCGGGCGTCACGTACGGGTCGCTGACGAAGACCGGCTACGGCGCGGACGCGACCCTCGCGGCCGTCGCGCCGGTCTCCGCGCTCGCCGCGCTCGTCGGCGTTCCCGTCCTCGTCGTCGTCTCGCAGGTGCTCGTCCAGCGGAGTTTCGCGCGCGCCCTCGACGGCCGGCGCGCGCTCGCGGTGACGACCGCGACCGCCTCGCTCGCGTTCCTGAGCGCGAACCGCGGAGTCGTGGTGTTCCCGGCGCTCGAACACCTCGTTCGCGCCGCGGTGTTCCTCGCGTGCCTCGGCGTCGCCTTCGCGGCGGCGACGCGAGCGACGACCGGGGGGCGACGGGCGCTCGGGTACGCGCCGCTCGCCGTCGTCTCGACGGTCGCCGTCGGCGAGGAACTCCTCGCGGTCGACTCGCTCGCCGGGGGCGTCTTCGTCCTCTCGCACGTCGCCGTCTTCGCGCTCGCGGCCGTCGCCTACGACCGAACCGTCTCGCTCGTCGTCCCGGCGCTCGCGTACCTCTCGCTGCTCGTGAGCGGCGACGCGGTGGTCTTCCTCTTCGAGGCCGGCCTCTGAGCCGGGTCCGGGGGCGACGCGGCGCGGGGCGAAGGGAAAACCCCTTACTTTCGGTCGTCGCACTCGCGGGCAATGGCCTTCTTCGACGACCTCCGCGACCGCATCGAGGCGACAGACAGCGTCGTCTCCGTCGGCCTCGACGCCGACATCGACCGCATCCCCGACCACCTGCTCGACGAGGACCTCCCGCGGTGGGCGTTCAACCGCCGCATCATCGACGCGACCCACGAGCACGCCGCGGCGTACAAGCCGAACGCGGCGTTCTACGAGGACGAAGACGGCTGGCGCTCCCTGCGCGAGACCATCGCCTACGCCCACGGCAAGGGTGTGCCGGTCCTCTTGGACGCTAAGCGCGCCGACATCGGCAACACGACCCGCAAGTACGCCGACCTGCTCGACGACGCCGACGCCATCACGGTCAACCCCTACATGGGCCGCGACTCCATCCAGCCGTTCCTCGCCCGCGAGGACAAGGGCGTGTTCGTCCTCTGCCGCACCTCGAACCCCGGCGGCTCGGACCTCCAGTCGCTCGAACTCGACTCGGGCGAACCCCTCTACGAGCGCGTCGCGGCGCTCTGCGACCTCTGGAACGAACACGGGAACGTCGGCCTCGTCGTCGGCGCGACCGGTCCCGAGGAACTGGAACACCTCCGCGAGCAGGTGCCCGACCTGCCGTTTCTCGTCCCCGGGGTGGGAGCGCAGGGCGGCGACGCCGAGGCCGCCGTCGAGTTCGGCCTCGCGGACGGCGTCGGCCTCGTGAACTCCTCGCGCGGTATCATCTTCGCCGGCGAGGACCGCGGCGAGGAGTTCGACAAGGCCGCCGGACAGGCCGCAAAGCGCCTCAAAAAGCGGCTGAATCAGTACCGCTGAGGCGACGCAGACAGTCGACTTTCCCGGCCGCTCCGTCCGGCGGTCGCGGCCCGGCGAGACGTTTACCACCGTGGGCCCCTAACTGCGCCCGTGGACCGAGACCGACTCGTCATGGGGCTCGCGGCGGTGTTCGCGGGCATCACCATGCTCCTCGTCGTGTTGGCGTTCGCCTACCGACAGCTCCTGTTGCTGTTCGTCGCCCTCCCCTTCGGCGCGACGACGTACTTCATGTACGCCCACGTCAGCGGACGCCTCGAAGAGCGGTTCCGCCGGACGCGCGTCCGCGCCGACGCCGGGCGCGGCGGGTTCGGCTTCCGGTCGGAGCGACGGCGGAGCGACCGCCGGGAGACCGGCGGGTTCGGCGCGAGCCCCCGCGGCGACCCCCGAGAGGGACCGCGCGCCGGGGGGTTCGGTCCAGACGGCGGATTCGGCGGCGACGGCCGCCGACGACAGCGAACTCGCGGCGGCGACGGACCGAGCGTCCGCCCGTCGCGGCGCAGCATGAGTCGGCAGACGGCCCTCGACACGCTCGACCTCGACGACGACGCCTCCGAGGACGAGGTGAAAGCGGCCTACCGGAAGCGCGTCAAGGAGACCCATCCGGACTCGAAGACCGGCGACGAGGAGGCGTTCAAGCGCGTCAACCGGGCCTACGAGCGACTGAGCGACTGAGCGCGTCTCGGTTTCGTTTCGCATTCGGCCCGCACGGGCCTCGACGGTCGCGTCCGCTCCCGACGCCGTCTCGATTGCGGTACGTTCTCATGGCAATCGCTACCGCGGAAAGCGTTTTCACGGTCGGTTTCCTACCCGAGTCCATGAGCGCGGATCGGGCTCTCTTGGACGAGGCCCTTGAGCGCGGTGAGGAAGAAGGCGGAAACGTCGAGTTCAAAGAACGCCTCACCCGCGCCGTTCACCTGTCCGACGGCCGGATGGAGTCGCTCGCTGCCCAACTCAGACACCGAGTGCTCTCCGGCGACGGCGTGGCGACCTACGTGGTCGGCGTCACCGACGACGGCGGCATCGCCGGCATCCCGCCGGACGACTTCTCCGAGACGATGGACGTGCTGTCGCTTCTGGCCGAGGAGGCCGGCGCGCACATCGAAGACGTGGAGACGTGGGGCGTCGGCGACGGGGCCGAACGCGGCCTCGTCGGCGTCGCGACCATCCGCGAGGGCGCGATGCTCGACGTCGACGACGACCACATCGTCGTCGGCACCGCGGGTCACGTCGACCACGGCAAATCGACGCTCGTCGGGTCGCTCGTGACGGGACAGGCCGACAACGGCAACGGAAGCACGCGGTCGTTCCTCGACGTGCAGCCCCACGAGGTCGAACGCGGCCTGTCGGCCGACCTCTCGTACGCAGTCTACGGCTTTTCCGACGACGGACCCGTTCACATGCGAAACCCCCACCGGAAGTCCGACCGGGCGCAGATCGTTCAGGAGGCCGACCGGTTGGTCTCGTTCGTCGACACCGTCGGTCACGAGCCGTGGCTCCGGACGACGATTCGCGGCCTCGTCGGCCAGCGCCTCGACTACGGCCTGCTCGTCGTCGCCGCCGACGACGGCCCGACGAGAACGACCCGCGAACACCTCGGCATCCTGCTCGCCATGGAGCTGCCGACGGTCGTCGCCATCACGAAAATCGACGCCGTCTCCGAGGAGCGCGCCGCCGAGGTCGAACGCGAGGTCGAGCGGCTCCTCCGCGACGTGGGCCGGACGCCCCTGAGCGTCGAGCGCCACGGCGTCGAGGCCGCGGTCGAGGAGATAAGCGAGTCGGTCGTCCCGCTGTTCCCGACGAGCGCGGTCACGATGGACGGCCTCGACGACCTCGACCGGCTGTTCGAGTCGCTGCCGAAGCGCAGCGCCGCCGAGGGCGACTTCAAGATGTACATCGACCGGACCTACTCGGTCACGGGCGTCGGCGCGGTCGCCTCCGGCACGGTCAACTCCGGGGCGGTCGAGGCCGGCGACACACTGCTCTTGGGGCCGATGTCCGACGGCGAGTTCCGCGAGGTCGAGGTCCGCTCCATCGAGATGCACTACCACCGGGTCGACCGGGCCAACGCCGGCCGCATCGTCGGCATCGCCCTCAAGGGCGTCCGCGAGTCCGAAATCGAACGCGGGATGGTGCTCCTGCCGGGCGACGCAGAGCCCACCGCCGTCCGCGAGTTCGAAGCCGACGTGATGGTGCTCAACCACCCGACGCGGATTCAGGAGGGCTACGAGCCGGTCGTCCACCTCGAAACCGTCTCCGAGGCGGCCGTCTTCCACCCCGACGGCGGGCGACTCCTCCCCGGAGACACCGGCACGACCCGCATCGAGTTCAAATTCCGCTCGTACTTCGTCGAGGAGGGTCAGCGATTCGTCTTCCGCGAGGGCCGGTCCAAGGGCGTCGGCACCGTGACGAAGGTCGACTAGAATAGCACGGGCGGCGGCGCGAGTCGTCCCCGTCGGCGGTCAGACCGACTCTCCGACCGCGACGTAGCCGTCCGGTTTTCTCTCCGCCGCGCCGAACAGCACCGCCCAGTCGAGCAGCCGCGCGACCCTGCCGCGCCAGCGCGATTCCCATCCGTCGGGGTCGCGGTGACGCTCCCAGTTCGGCACGGTCGGCTCGAACGCGTCGAACACCGCGTCCGCCGACTTCGGTTCGTCGCCGAGGGCGTCGAGCGCCTCGCGCGCGCCGAAGACGTTCCCCTCGAACGCGCTCCGCAGGTCGTCCGCGTCGGGGTCGTCGCGGACGCGCTCGAAGCCGCGGCTCACCTCGCGGGCGAGGCCGAGCGACTGGCAGAACACGAGCCAGTCGCGGCCCTCGTCGGGCGTCACGTCGAGTCGGTTCGCAACCCGGCCGCAGCAGTCGTCTTCGGAGCCGGGAATCAGCGGGACGGCGCGGTGGGCGTCCCACAGTCGGTCGAGGGAGCCCGGTGCGGGCGGGACGGGCTTGCGCCTCACAGTCCGAACGAGTCGGCGAGCACGTCCTCGTCGGTCTCGCCGAGGGTGTACGTCGGGCCGTCGACCACGTCGACCGTGACCTGCGCGGGGCCGAACACGTCGGGGTCGACCGCGCCGAAGTCCCAGTCGGCGTCCTCGAACAGCTGTTCGAACGGGACGCCGTAGTCCGACCCGGCCGTGGAAATCGCGCGGTCGAAGTCGTCGTAGTCCTCGCTCACGGTGACGTGGACGCGGCCGCCGTAGGCGACGGCGTCGTTCGTCCGACCCATGGCGACGCTCTCGTCGTAGCTGACGGGGGCGAGCGGGGCGGAACCGTTGATAGAGAGGACGTTCGTCGGGTCGTAGCCCGCCTCGAAGAGGTTGAACACGGCGAGTTCGGCGGCGCGCGCCGCGCCCGTGACGCTGCCGACGAGCGAGCCGGTCGCGTAGGTCGGCAGGAAGACGGCGCTCGGTTCGAGGCCGGTCGTCTCCGCGACGTGTTCCGCGACCTCGTCGCTCGGGAGGTCGATGCTCTCGACGGCGAGGACCGTCAGGTCGAACTCGTCGTAGTAGCCGAGGTGGTGGAACTCCTCTTCCTCGCCGACCAGCGCGCGGGCCGGGCCGGAGCCGAGGCCGTCGAAGTCGTCGAAGGTGAGCTCCCAGCCGGCCTTCTGCGAGCAGAGGAGGGCCAGCGCCGGGCGGTCGGTGGAGAGTTCGACGTGCGGGCGGGGCGTACCGGCGACATCCCCCATCCGCGTCTGTACCGTGGCGAGACCCGCGGTCTGAATCTCCGCGAGGAGCATCCCCGCTTCGACACCGCCGTCGGCGTCGACGCCGAAGTCGATGACCGTCGCACCCGAGTCGAGTTCGTAGCCCTCGATGCCGAGTTCCCCGGCGAAGTCGAGCGCCTCGTCGACCAGTTCGATGGCCATCCGATTGATGCTGTCCATGCGAGGCGATTGCGCGCCTTCGGCTAAAGGGTTTGTCAGTCGCACACCCTCCGGGCCGCGTGGACGTGTCTCGCGCCTCGCACGGCGGACCCGCGCGGCGGGTCGCCGCGGCCCGCGAAGCTACTCGCGGTCGCTCCTCGCTTCCCGCCCGAGGTGGGCTTCGACGGCGTCGACCTTGTCGGCGGCCGTCTGGTCTTTCGTTCGCTTGTCGTCTATCTTCAGGAACGTGCTCACGCGGTCGCCGTCGACCGCCTTGTGGGCCGCGCCGACCGCCGCGAGCAGTTCGTCGATGTCGTCGGCCTCGATGACCGTCCCCATCGGGTTCGTCTCGTAGGACACGGCGAAGTCGTCGAGGGCCGCGACCGCCTTGGCGACCTCGCCCGACATGCTCCCTTCGACGACCGGCGCGACGCTCAGCATGGCGATGACTGTCATAGCCGACACCACGGACCACGTGGTAGTAAAATCGAGGTGTGCGAATTCGTCGCACCGTTCGAGGCGTCCGAACCGACGAGGCTATCTCCGCGAACAGCCACAGTTTCATGTATGTTTCAGAGTGAACTAACTCGGCTGGCGCTCGTGTTGGGGGCGAACGTCGTCGGCGGGGTCACCCTCGGGTCGGCCGTCGGCGAGGCGGTCGGCTACGCGGCGGAGTGGACCGTCACGGGTGCGGTCCTCGGCCTCGCGGTCGCCGTCTTCGCCGCCCGTCGGTAGTCGTCACCGCCGCCCGACCGCGCATCGCGCTTTTCTCGTCGGCCGACGTATCAGCGCCCATGAATCAACGCGTCGCGCGAGCGCTCACGCTCGGTCGGGCCATCCTCTACGAGGTCCGCACCGAGCGACTCACGTTCATGGCCGGAAGCATCGCTTACGGGGCGTTCGTCTCGTTGCTCCCGCTGTTTCTGCTCGTCCTCGCGGCCGTCTCCGCCACCGGCGACAGCGACCTACGCCAGAGCGTCATCGGCGTCATCCAGACGGTCCTGACCCCCGGCGCGGGGGACGTCATCATCGCCGAACTCGAAGCGTCGAGTCAGCTCGCCAGTTTCTCGGTTATCGGCGTGCTCGTGTTGGTGTGGGGGACGCTCCGAATCTTCCGCGGCCTCGACACCGCCTTCTCGGACATCTACGAGTCCGAGGCCGCGAACACGTTCGCCGACCAGCTCTCCGACGGTATCATCGTGCTCGTCACGGTCGCCCTCGCCGTCATCGCCGGCGCGCTCATCGAGTCGGCCCTCCCCGCGCTCGACGGGACGCTCGGCTGGGTGGTCTACCGCGGCCTCCTCGTCGCCGTCCTCTTTCTGACGTTCTACCCGATGTACTACATCTTCCCCGACGAGGACGTGACCTATCTGGAGGTCGTCCCCGGCACGCTCGTCGCCGCCGTCGGGCTGACGACCTTCGAGTCGCTGTTCCGACTCTACGTCGAGTTCAGCAGCCGCGAACCCGAATCGAGCGTCGTCGCCGGGATTCTCGTCCTCCTGACGTGGCTCTACTTCAGCGGGCTCGTCATCCTCCTCGGCGCGGCCGTCAACGCGGTGCTCTCGAACCGCTCGCGCGACGTGAACGTCCGCCCGCTGTTCGGCGGCGTCCCCCTCGACTCGCAGACCGACGCTGTGACGCGCGACGAGGTGACCGCGGCCATCGAGCGACTCGACCGCCTCCTAGCGGCCGCTCCCGACGAGGACCTGACGCTCCGCGTCGGCGACGAATCCGTCACGCTCCCCCGCCCCGAACGGGTCGTCACCGACACCGAAACCAACCGGTTCCTGCCGGAGGGCCCCGTCAGACTGGAGCTTCGATGGTCCTCGTGGCCTGACAGTCACGAGGAGTGACGACGGGCGTTATGGGGCTGGCGTGCGTATGCGACACTATGGCAATAAAGACCCCTGCCCGACCGACGGAGCCGGCGCGACCGCTCGACGACGAACGAGCGCGGTGGGAAGCCGCCGAGACGACCGCCGAGACGGCCTCTCGGGCGGTTCGACCGCCGACCGTCGTCGAACACCGGCGACTGCCCGGGAAGAACTTCGGCGAGGCGCAACTCGTCTGGCGCTGCGACGACTGCGGCGAACTCGGCGCGCTGACGGCGTTCCCGTCGTCGTGCCCGGACTGCGGCGCGGGCCGCGAGGCGCTGTTCTACTTCACCGAGGACTGACCGCCTCGGCCGAGCGCGGTCCGACACAGACCGACCGCGACCGTTTTCCCGCCGCCCGACAACCCCCGGATATGTATCTCTCTCACCCCGTCCGTCGTATGCGCGACGACCCCCTCGACGACGAAGTCGCGGCACTCCGCGTCGAACCCGTGGACGACGACGCCCGCGAGACGCTCGAAACCCGCGTCGAGTCGCTCGGCGGCAGTCTCGAACGCGAACTCCGGTTCGGCGGCGTCGTAGTCTCGCTCGCCGAGTCGGCCGTCTCCGACCTGTGCGAACTCGACGATATCGAGCGAATCGAGACGGTCGACACGCTCGGATATTGATTCTCCGCCCACGCGTGCGAGGCCGGGACGGTCCGCTCGGGCATTAGTGTCAACTACTTAGTGTACTCCCTGCGGACGTGGCGTATGGTTCGTCTGCCCTCCCGAACTGCGCGTGTGACCGGTGTCGTCGCCGCCGACCTCATCGCCCTCGTGAGGTTCCCGACCGAATCATGAGCGTGCTCGCCGACCTCGGGGGCGTTCCCCTGCTCGTCGCGTACCTGTTGCTCCTCGCGGGCACGGCCGTGCAGTATCGGCGCGGGAAGCTCTCCGGCACGCGGACGGTTCTCCTCGTCGGGATGTGTCTCACGTGGCTCTCGTACGCCCTCTTGCAGGTGACCCAGTCCGGGACCGTGCCGACGGGCACGCCCCTTAACTACGCTCTCGACGCGCTCGCCGTCGTCGTCCTCGTCGTCGGCGTGGGAGCGATGGTCTGGTGGTGGCGGGCGCGGGACGAATCGTGAGTCCTCGGAGACGCGTCGCTGAGTGAGTTGCGTTCGGAGAACTGCGTCGGCTGGGAGTTCACCGAACGCCGTGAGGTGAACTCAGGAGCACCGGCGAGACGGCGGTCGAGTCGGTGAGACGGGATTTGAACTCCACTCGCTCACTCGCGTTCGCTCGCTAGTTCAAATCCCAGCGTCCCGCATTCACAACTCACAGTCCGAGCGACACGCACAGCGGTCGCTCGGAAGGTAGGTTCGTTGTAGAAGTGCGTCGGCTGGGATTTGAACCCAGGTTGTGACCATGGCAAGGTCACGTGATACCACTACACTACCGACGCATGTGGTGGATGTGCGCTGGCTGGGATTTGAACCCAGGTTGTGACCATGGCAAGGTCACGTGATACCACTACACTACCAGCGCATTCCGCGTGTATCGTGGCGTGCTGCTGCGTTACTCGATAGTGTCGGGTTGATAAATAAGACTTGCGAAACGGGGGAGAAATCGGGCGACGGCGCGCCACCTGCTACCACGTGAGATTCGCCTTCGGCGACCTGTCGGCGACCGTGTAATTATGTACCACGCGACGTTCGCCAATCCCCCGCAAACTGGGTCGTGGGACGCTCTATCACCCCAGAATGGATTCGCTACTCTTTTAGGTAGGCCCCCGGTACAAACGCCACAGTCTAGACGAGACGAGGATGAACCCGGCATGAAACTCAGCGTACTCGTGCCGTCCTCACTCGTCCGGGAAGCCGAAGATCAACGCGAGGCAACTCGCAAACTCGGCTACGTCGCCCGCGCGGCGGCGGTCTTCCGGGCGAACGAACTCGTCGTCTTCCCCGACGAAGACGGCGAGAACAAGTGGGGCGGCGAGTTCGTCGAAACCGTACTTCGGTACGCCGCGACGCCCCCCTACCTCCGCAAGGAGGTCTGGGGCAAGCGCGACGAACTCCGCTACGCTGGTATCCTGCCCCCCGTTCTCGTCGCGTCTACGACCGCGGACGACTCCGACGAGTCGCCCGCGTTGCGAGAAGGAATCGTGACCGAGGTCGGACCTGACGACCGCGTTCGGGTCAATTGCGGAATGCAACACCCGATCTCCCTGTTCGTCCCTCCCGGGATGGACCTCACAGAGGGAGAGCGCGTCGCTGTCAGGATCTCTTCGCGAGAACCGGTCCGTGCGCGGATCGTCGACGAGCCCCTCCCGGGCTTCGACGTATCCCGCATGGACCTCACGGAAGCACTCGGCAGGCCAGATGCGGGCGTGCGAATCGCCACGTCTCGCTATGGCGAACCGCTGTCGGTCCCCAGATTGGGCGACCTGACGGCCCGCATCACCGATGCCGGCGGCATGACCGTCGTCTTCGGGTCGCCGGGCCGTGGGCTTCCGGACATGCTCGGGATGCCTCCCGAGGATGTTGCAGACGTCGAACCTTCCGTTGGTCCGGGGTTCGACCTCTGGCTCAATACGATTCCGCGACAGGGCAGCGAGGTCGTGCGAACGGAGGAAGCGATGTTCGCCTCCCTCGCCTCCCTGACACTCACGGAGTGAATCCATGCCACAACCAAGCAGACCACGAAAAGGCTCGATGGGCTTCAGCCCGCGCAAGCGAGCAGTCAAGGAGGTTCCACGCATCAAGTCGTGGCCGTCCGACGACGGCTCCCCAGCGCTGCAGGGCTTCGCCGGTTACAAGGCCGGTATGACCCACGTGATGATGGTCAACGACGAGGCAGACTCCCCCCGCGAAGGAATGGAGGAGTCCGTCCCGGTGACCGTCGTCGAGACGCCGCCGATGCGCGCCGTCGCCCTTCGCGCCTACGAGCAGACGCCGTACGGTATGAAGCCGCAGACCGAGGTCTGGGCGGGCGAGTTCCACGACGAACTCGACCGCGTCCTCGACCTGCCGGCAGAAGACACGTTCGACTCGGACGCCGACGCGCTTCGCGAGGCCGTCGAGGCCGGCGAAGTCGATGACCTCCGCGTCATCACGCACACGGTGCCCTCCGAGCTCGCGAACGTGCCCAAGAAGAAACCCGACGTGATGGAGACTCGCGTCGGCGGCGGCTCCATGGTGGAGCGCGCCGACTTCGCCCTCGACCTCGTTTCCGAGGGCGGCGAACACGAGATGTCCGACGTGTTCCGCGCCGGCGAGTACCTCGACGCCGCGGGTGTCACGAAGGGTAAGGGTACGCAGGGTCCCGTCAAGCGATGGGGCGTCCAGAAGCGTAAGGGCAAGCACGCCCGCCAGGGCTGGAGACGCCGTATTGGCAACCTCGGCCCCTGGAACCCGTCCCGTGTCCGCTCTACGGTTCCGCAGCTCGGTCAGACTGGTTACCACCAGCGCACCGAGCTCAACAAGCGCCTCATCGACCTCGGTGAGGGCGACGACGCCTCCGTCGAAGGTGGCTTCGTCAACTACGGCGAGGTCGACGGCTCCTACGCGCTCATCAAGGGCTCGCTCCCGGGCCCCAACAAGCGCCTCCTGCGGTTCCGCCCGGCCATCCGGCCGAACGACCAGCCGCGCCTCGACCCCGAGGTGCGCTACGTCTCTACCGCATCGAACCAGGGTTAAACCATGCAGGCAACTATCCGAGACCTGAACGGCGACGACGCGGGCAGCATCGACCTGCCCGAGGTCTTCGAGACGGCTTACCGTCCGGACCTCATCAAGCGTGCCGTCATCGCCGCGCAGGCAAACCGAAAACAGCCGTACGGTGCCGACCCCTACGCCGGACTTCGAACCCCGGCAGAGTCCATGGGCAGCGGCCGTGGGATGTCCCACGACCCACGCCAGAACGGCGTCGCCCGACGCGTCCCGCACGCCGTCTCCGGCCGTCGCGCTCACCCGCCGAAGGCCGAGAAGGACCAGGGGAAGGAGATCAACACGAAGGAGCGTAAGCTCGCCGTCCGCTCGGCGCTCGCCGCCACGACGGACTCCGAGCTCGTCGCCGAGCGCGGTCACCGCTTCGACGACGACGTCGAGCTCCCTCTCGTCGTCTCCGACGACTTCGAGGACCTCGTCAAGACGCAGGAGGTCGTCGACCTCCTGCAGTCGCTCGGCGTCTACGACGACATCGAGCGCTCCGAGGAGAACAAGAAGGTCAAAAGCGGCCAGGGCAAGCTCCGCGGTCGCAAGTACACCCGTCCGAAGTCCATCCTCTTCGTGACGGCCGACGAGCCCTCGAAGGCGGCTCGCAACCTCGCCGGCGTCGACGTCGCCACCGCGGCGAACGTCTCCGCCGAGGACCTCGCGCCCGGCACCCACGCCGGTCGCCTCACCCTCTTCACCGAAAGCGCACTTGAGGAGGTCGCAGACCGATGAGCATCATCGAACACCCGCTGGTCACGGAGAAGGCGATGAACCAGATGGACTTCGACAACAAGCTCCAGTTCATCGTCCACATCGACTCGACGAAGTCCGACGTGAAGGACGAAGTCCAGTCGCGCTACGACGTGACCGTCGAGAAGGTCAACACGCAGGTCACGATGAAAGGTAAGAAGAAAGCAACAGTTCGTCTCTCTGAAGACGACGACGCGCAGGAAGTCGCGTCGCGTATCGGGGTGTTCTAACCATGGGACGCCGAATTCAGGGCCAGCGTCGCGGTCGCGGTACGTCCACCTTCCGGGCGCCGTCGCACCGCTACAAGGCCGAACTGTCGCACAAGAAGTCCGAGGACAAAGACACCATCACGGGCACGGTCGTCGGCATCGAGCACGACCCCGCACGCAGCGCGCCCATCGCCCTCGTGGAGTTCGAGGACGAACAGCGCATGATTCTCGCGCCCGAGGGCATCTCTGTCGGCGAAGAGCTTCAGATCGGCGTTTCCGCCGAAATCAAGCCCGGCAACACGCTGCCGCTCGCCGAGATTCCCGAGGGTGTCCCCGTCTGTAACGTCGAACACCAGCCCGGCGACGGCGGGAAGTTCGCCCGCGCCTCCGGCGTGAGCGCGCAGCTGCTCTCGCACGACCGCAAGGTCGCTATCGTGAAGCTCCCGTCGGGCGAGGTCAAGCGCCTCAACCCCAACTGCCGAGCCACCATCGGCGTCGTCGCCGGTGGCGGCCGCACGGAGAAGCCGTTCGTCAAGGCAGGCAAGAAGTACCACAAGATGAAAGCGCGCGGTATCAAGTGGCCGCGCGTGCGTGGTGTTGCTATGAACGCCGTCGACCACCCGTTCGGTGGCGGCGGCCGGCAGCACCCCGGTCAGCCGAAGTCCGTCTCGCGGAACGCTCCGCCGGGCCGGAAGGTCGGTGACATCGCCTCCAAACGCACCGGTCGCGGTGGCAAGGGAGGTAAGTAACCATGAGTACGCAATACCGCACCGGCCGCGAAGGTGAGTTCACCTACCGCGGCTACACGCTCGACGAGCTGCAGGAGATGGAGCTCGACGAGGTCGCGGAACTGCTCCCCGCTCGTCAGCGGCGAACCATCACCCGAGGCCTGTCGGCCGAGCACGAGAAGCTGCTCGCGAAGGCTCAGGACAAGACGGAAGAGGAGACGGCAAACGCGCCCATTCGAACGCACCTGCGCGACATGCCGATTCTCCCCGAATTCGTCGGTCTCACCTTCGCCGTCTACACCGGTCAGGAGTTCGAGCGCACCCAGATTCAGCCCGAGATGATCGGACACTACCTGGGCGAGTTCCAGCTGACCCGTAGCTCGGTCGAGCACGGTCAGGCCGGTATCGGCGCGACCCGGTCTTCGAAGTTCGTGCCCCTCAAGTAAACCATGGGAATCAACTACAGCGTCGAGGCCGACCCGGACACCACGGCCAAGGGTATGCTCCGGGACCGGCCCATCAGCATCAAGCACAGCAAGGCCATCTCCCGCGCCATCAAGGGGATGCCCGTCGCCGACGCAGAGGAGTACCTCGAAGCCGTCATCGACGGCGAGCGGTCGGTTCCGTTCAAGCAGCACAACTCCGGCGTCGGTCACCGAAGCGACATCGACGGCTGGGACGCGGGTCGGTACCCCGAGAAGGCGTCCAAGGCGTTCCTCGAACTCCTCGAAAACGTTCGCAACAACGCGACCGAACAGGGCTTCGACGGACCGGCCATGGAGATCAAGCACGTCGCCGCCCACAAGGTCGGCGAGCGTCAGGGTCGCAAGCCCCGTGCCTTCGGTCGGGCGGACCCGTGGAACACCCCAATCTGTGACGTCGAACTCATCATCGAAGAGGTCGAGGAATAATGGCTGACGAACACCAATTCATCGAGAACGGACTGCAGCGGTCCCAGATCGACGAGTTCTTCGCGGAAGAACTCGGTCGAGCGGGCTACGGCGGCATGGACGTCGCCAAGACGCCGATGGGCACCCAGATCGTGCTCAAGGCCGAAAAGCCCGGGATGGTCATCGGGAAAGGCGGGAAGAACATCCGTAAGGTCACCCGCGAACTCGAAGAGCGATTCAACCTCGATGACCCCCAGATCGACGTGCAGGAAGTCGACGAACCGGACCTCAACGCCCGGATCGTCGCCGACCGCCTCGCCAACGCGCTCGAACGCGGCTGGTACTTCCGTAAGGCGGGCCACACGACCATCGACCGCATCATGGACGCCGGCGCACTCGGCGCCGAAATCGTCCTCTCCGGCAAGGTCACGGGCGCTCGCTCCCGCGTGGAGAAGTTCAACCGCGGCTACATCAAGCACAACGGCGAGCCCGCACAGGAGATCGTCGACGAGGGCCAGGGCGTCGCAGTCATGAAGCTCGGAACCATCGGCGTGACGGTCAAGATCATCCCGCCGGGTGCGCGCCTCCCCGACGACTTCGAAGTCGAGGAAGACGCCAACCCCGACGCGGTCGAACAGATCGAAGAGACCGAGAGCGTCGAGGACCTCCTCGAAGAGGAGCCGGAAGAGGTTCCGGACGTCTCCGAGGAGGCCGACGCCGACGCCGAGACGGACGCCGTCGACGAAGACGTCGTTGAGGAAGCGGCCGTCGAAGCGGTCGAAGAGGAAGTCGTCGACGACGAAGCCGACGACGAGGACGACGAAGCAGTCGAGGAAGTCGTCGACGACGACGAGGAACTCGACGAAGACGTCGCCGAAGAGGCGGCCGACCTCGTCGCGGAGATGGAAGACGAAGACGACGACGAAACGGAGGAAGAATAAATGGCGATCCTCTACACCGAAGAGATTCGCGACATGACGCCCGCAGAGCGCACCGCAGAGCTCGAAGAGCTCGAGACGGAGCTGCTCAACGCGAAGGCCGTGCAGGCCGCGGGTGGCGCGCCGGAGAACCCCGGCCGCGTCTCTGAACTGAAGAAGACCATCGCCCGAATCAAGACGATTCAGGGCGAAGAAGGCGACCTCGACGAAGAATAATGCCACTGACACCCGAGACCCTCGTGCGACACGAACTCAACGGCCTCCACGTGGAGGTCGTCGACGCGGCGAACCCCGACCTCGTCGGGATAGCCGGTCGCATCGTCGTCGAAACGATGCACACGTTCATGGTCGACGACGGCTCTCGGGTGCGGCAGGTGCCAAAGCGAGGGGCGACCTTCGAATTCGAAATTCCGCGTACAGATGAAGCCGCCGACGCCTCGAAGGCGTCGGGGACCGCGTCCAAACTTCGGTCGGATACTACTGGCGGATTTGATGCCAGTCAGTCTGATCGGCTCGCCGACTCATCATCGGCGGCTTCCCGTTCCGGGAATTGCGAGGGCGTGGCCTACGTTACGGTGGATGGCGCACAACTGCTCTCACGACCCGCCCTGCGCACCGAAACTACAGGTGACTCGAAATGGCGATAGGACTTGACGTTCCAATGCCTCCGGAACCTGACGATTCCGAGGCTTACGACTACGAAAAATGTCCGTTCTACGGCTCGCTCTCCGTCCGGGGTCAGACCCTGGAGGGGACAGTCGTCTCGACGGACATGGCAAAGACCGTCATCGTCGAGCGGGAGTACGACGTATTCGTTCCGAAGTACGACCGCTACATGAAGCGACGTTCCCGCATCCCGGCACACGTGCCGGGCGTGCTCGACGACGTCGCTGTCGGTGACGAAGTAACGATTGCGGAGACCCGACCTCTCTCGAAGACGAAATCCCACGTCGTCGTCGAGATTATCGGAGGTGACGAGTGATGGAAGCGCTCAAAGCGGACATCACCAAGGGTGTCGCCCGTGGCTCGCTGGTCACGTGCGCCGACAACACCGGCGCTCGTGAACTGAAGATTATCAGCGTCGCGGGTTACTCCGGCACGAAGAACCGCCACCCCAAGGCAGGTATCGGGGACAAGGTGACCGTCTCGGTCACCAAGGGTACCCCCGAGATGCGCCGCCAGGTGCTCGAAGCGGTCATCGTCCGCCAGCGGAAATCTATCCGCCGGCCCGATGGCACGCGTGTGAAGTTCGAGGACAACGCCGCCGTCATCATCGACGAGATGGAAGAGCCTCGCGGGACCGAAATCAAGGGTCCCGTCGCACGCGAAGTCGCCGAGCGCTTCGGGAGTATCGCATCGACGGCTACGATGATTGTATAGTATGACTCGACAACCGCGCAAACAGCGAACCCAGATTCGCGACGCGCCGCTCCACGAGCGGCAAAAGCAGGTCCGCGCACCGCTGTCGGCCGAACTCCGCGAGGAGTACGGCAGCCGTAACGTCCGCGTCAACGCGGGCGACACGGTCGAGGTGCTCCGCGGCGACTTCGCCGGCGAAGAAAGCGAAGTCACCGAGGTCGACCTCAGGGACGCCGTCATCTACGTCGACGGCGTCACCGTTGAGAAAGCCGACGGCGAGGAGGCCCCACGCCCCCTTCAGGCCAGTAACGTCCGCGTGACGGAACTGGACCTCGAAGACGACGTGCGCGAGGCCCGACTCAAGGAGGATAACGAATGACTCGACACCAGAAGCGACTGTCCGTACCGAAGTCCTGGCCGGTCGAGCGCAAGACAGGCACGTTCACGGTCAAGGCCGGAGCGGGTCCGCACGGCGAGGCGGGGGTTCCCCTCATCATCGTCCTGCGCGACGTGCTCGGCTACGTTGACTCGAAGAAGGAGGCCCAGTACGCCCTCAACCACCAGAGCATTCTGGTCAACGGCGACGTGGCCTCCGACGTCCGCCGTCCCATCGGGATGTTCGACATCCTGGCGTTCGTCCAGCGAGAGGAGTACTACCGCGTCTTCCCCGACGAGGGAGGCCGCCTGGCGCTGACGCCCATCGACGCCGATTCGGCATCCAGCCGGCTCGGCAAGATCGTGGGCAAGACGCAGGTCACCGGTGGCGACTTCCAGCTGACGCTCCACGACGGGGCGACCCTCGTCGTCGAGGACGCCTCGGAGTACAGCGGCAAGGACTCCATCGTCGTCGACAACGAGACGAAGGACGTCGTCGCGCACTTCCCCTACGAGGAAGGCGCGCTCGTCACGGCTGTCAACGGGCAGCACGCCGGCGAAATCGGCGAGGTTACAGAGATAATCGTCACGCCCGGCAGCGGGAACAACTCCGTTGTCGTCGAGACCGAAGACGGCGAGTTCGAGACGGTCGAACAGTACGTCGTCGTCATCGACGAGAACTTCACGGGTTCGGACGACGAGTCCGAAGCACGTCAGGCTACTGACGGCGGTGATGACGAATGAGCGAGGCTGACTTCCACGCGATGCGCGACCCGCGCATCGAGAAGGTCGTCGTCCACATGGGCGTCGGCGAAGGTGGTCGCGAACTCGCCAAGGCCGAGGACATCCTCGAAGAGATCACCGGTCAGGAGAGCGTTCGCACGATCTCCGGCCGCGCCTCGCAGGACTTCGGCGTTCGTCGCGGCGAACCCGTCGGCGCGAAGGTCACCCTCCGTGGTGACACCGCCGTCGAATTCCTCGAAACCGCGCTCCCCATCGCGGACCTCTCGGTCTCGTCGTTCGACGAGACTGGCAACTTCGGCTTCGGCGTCGAAGAGCACACGGAGTTCCCGAGCCAGGAGTACGACCCGCAGATCGGTATCTACGGGCTGGACGTGACGGTCAACCTCGTCCGCCCCGGCTACCGAGTGAAAAAGCGCGACAAGCGTTCCCGGCAGATTCCGTCGTCCCACCGGATGACCGTCGAGGACGCCGTCGCGTTCATCGAGTCCACGTTCGACGTGGAGGTTGAAGAATGAGCGATAGCGAAACAGAACAGACGGGCGAGCACGCGTCCCGCCGCACCGGCCAGGAGAACGAGTGCCGGCGCTGCGGTCGAAAACAGGGACTTGTCAGCAAGTACGACATCAACCTGTGCCGCCAGTGCTTCCGAGAGATCGCCCGCGAGATGGGATTCAAGAAGTACCGATAAGCAATGGCTGACAACGACCCACTCAGTAGCGCGCTCTCCGGTGTGGACAACGCCGAGAGCGTCGGACACCTGTCCCACGAGATCCAGCCCGCCTCCAACATCATCGGCTCCGTCCTCGAGGTCTTCTACGACCGCGGGTACATCGACGGCTTCGAGTTCGTCGACGACGGCAAGGCCGGTCTGTTCGAGGTCGAACTGAAAGGCGCAATCAACGATTGTGGCGTCGTCAAGCCCCGGTATTCCGCCGGGGCCGACGACTTCGAGAAATGGGAGAAGCGATTCCTCCCCGCCCGTGACTACGGCGCGCTCATCGTCACGACGAGCCACGGCGTCATGAGCCACTACGAGGCCCGCGAGAAGGGCATCGGTGGCCAGATCATCGCCTACGTCTACTAGAACAATGAGCCGAATAGAAATCGAAATCCCGGACGAGGTATCCGCCGAGGTCAAGAACCTCGAGCTCACCATCGAGGGCCCCAACGGAAGCGTCACCAAGCGCCTCTGGTACCCGAACGTCTCGGTCTCCGCCGAAGACGACGCTATCGTCATCGAGAGCGACGTCGAGAACGCGAAGACCAACGCGACCATCGGTACCTTCGAGAGCCACGTGAACAACATGCTTCACGGCGCGACCGAGGGGTGGGAGTACAAGATGGAAGTCCACTACGCTCACTTCCCGATGCAGGTTAGCGTCGAAGGGAGCGACGTGGTCATCAAGAACTTCCTCGGCGAGAAGTCCCCGCGACGAGCGCAGATTCGCGGCGACACGGACGTACAGGTCGACGGCGAAGAACTCACCCTGACGGGCTCCAACAAGGAGGACGTCGGGCAGACCGCCGCCGACATCGAACAACTCACCCGCGTCAAGGACAAGGACACTCGCGTGTTCACCGACGGCGTGTACATCACCCAGAAACCGCAGACTGGTGATGCCTAATGTCGGAAGAAATCACCGAACTCGAAGACATCAGCGGCGTCGGCCCGTCGAAGGCCGACGCGCTCCGCGAAGCCGGCTTCGAGAGCGTCGACGACGTACAGGCCGCGAGCCAGTCCGAACTGGCCGGGGCCGACGGCATCGGGAACGCGCTCGCCGCGCGTATCAAAGCCGACGTCGGTGGCCTCGAGGTCTCCGACGAGGCCGAGGCCGAAGTCGAAGACGAGTCCGAAGCCGAGCCTGAGGAAGAGGAAGCCGAAGAGGTCGAGACGGAGCTTCAGCCCCGCGGTCACGCGGACAAGAAGCCCCAGCTCGACGACGAAACCGCGGAGGCCCTGGCGCAGAAGCGCCGCGAGGGCAAGCCGCAGTTCAACCGGCAGGACTACCACAAGAAGAAGCGCACGCCCACGTCGTGGCGTCGCCCCCGTGGTGGTCTCTCCAAGCAGCGTATCGGCATCAAGGGCAAGGGCCCCAAGGTCGAGGCGGGCTACCGCACGCCGAAGGCCGCCCGCGGCCTTCACCCGTCGGGCTTCGAGGAGGTCCGCGTGTTCAACACGGACGACCTCGAAGGCATCGACGGCGATACGCAGGCAGTTCGCATCGCCTCCTCGGTCGGCGCGCGCAAGCGCGAGCGCATCGAGGAAGCGTGTGAGGACCGCGAGATTCGCGTCCTCAACCCCACCTACGTCGAAGTCGAGGTGGACAACTGATGACGGACCTCAAAGCGCAGAAGCGAATGGCGGCCGACGTCCTCGACGTCGGCAAGGGTCGAGTTTGGTTCGACCCCGAGGAACAGGCCGAAATCGCGGAGGCCATCACGCGCGAAGACATCCGTGAACTCGTCGACGAGGGAACGATTCGCGCCAAGGACGCCAAGGGCAACTCGAAGGGTCGCGCACGCGAGCGCGCCGCCAAGCGTTCCTACGGTCACCGCAAGGGTGCCGGCTCCCGCAAGGGCCGTTCCGGCGCTCGACAGAACAAGAAAGACGCATGGGTCAGCCGAATCCGCGCCCAGCGCCGTCGCCTGAAGGAGCTTCGCGAGGACGGAACGCTCGACCGTTCCCAGTACCGCTCGCTCTACAACAAGGCGTCCGGTGGCGAATTCGATAGCGTGGACCGGCTCGAAGCGTACATTCAGAACAACTACCAGGTGGAGATTCAATAATGGCGACCGGACCACGATACAAGGTTCCGATGCGGCGTCGCCGCGAAGTCCGGACCGATTACCATCAAAGGTTGCGCCTGCTGAAATCGGGCAAGCCCCGCCTCGTTGCTCGCGTGAGCAACAAGCACGTCAGGGCGCAGCTGGTCACTCCGGGCCCGCAGGGCGACGAGACCCACGCTGCAGCGACCTCTGCCGACCTCGACGAGTACGGCTGGGAAGCCCCCACGGGCAACCTCCCGAGCGCGTACCTCACGGGGTATCTGGCAGGTAAGCGGGCGCTGGCCGCCGGCGTCGAGGAAGCGGTCCTCGACATCGGCCTCAACACGGCCACGCCCGGTAACAAGGTCTTCGCGGTGCAGGAGGGTGCTATCGACGCTGGCCTCGAAATCCCCCACAACGACACAGTACTCGCTGATTGGGACCGCAACCGCGGTGTCCACATCGCCGAGTACGCGGAGCAGCTCGACGAGCCGCTCTACAGTGGAGACTTCGATGCCACGAACCTCCCCGACCACTTCGACGAAGTGCTCGGGAACCTTCAGGAGGACGAATGAGCAGAAATAACAACGGCTGGGAGCCGCGAACGCGGCTCGGCCGCATGGTGCAGAACGGCGACGTCACGTCGATGGACCAGGCGCTCGAGACGGGACTTCCGCTCAAGGAACCCCAGCTCGTCGACCAGCTCCTTCCCGGACTGGACGACGAGGTGCTCGACATCAACATGGTCCAGCGCATGACCGACTCCGGCCGCCGGGTGAAGTTCCGGTGTGTCGTCGCAGTCGGGAACCGTGACGGCTACCTCGGCTACGCTGAGGCCCGCGACGACCAGGTCGGCGGTGCCATCCAGAAAGCCATCGAGGTGGCGAAACTGAACATCATCAAGGTGGACCGCGGCTCGGGGTCGTGGGAAGACCGCGCAGGCGGCCTCAACTCCCTCTCGCGCAAGGCGGAGGGGAAGGCCGGCTCCGTGACGGTCCGCATCATCCCCGCTCCGCAGGGCCTCGGCCTCGCGGCCGCAGAGACCGTTCGCAACATCCTCGAACTCGCCGGTATCCAGGACGCCTGGACCAAGAGCGACGGGAACACCCGAACCACGGTCAACCTCGCGAAGGCGACCTACAACGCGCTCAAGAACGCGTCGCAGTCCCGCACGCCGCGGCGCGCTCGCGAAGTCCGTCAGGAGGTGCGCGAATAATGCAGGCTATCGTTCAGCTTCGCGGTGAGGTCAACATCGCACAGGACGTCCGCGACACGCTCTCGATGCTCAACATCCACCGCGTGAACCACGCGACGTTCGTGCCGGAGACCGACGCCTACCGCGGGATGATCTCGAAGGTCAACGACTTCGTCGCGCACGGTGAGCCGAGCGTCGACGTCGTCGAGACCCTCATCAGCACGCGCGCCGAGCCCGAGGAGGGCGACGCCGACATCACCGACGAGTGGGTCTCCGAGAACACCGACTACGACGACGTGGCCGCGCTCGCGCAGGCCATCGTCGACGAGGAGACGACGCTGCGAGCGCAGGGCGTCTCCCCCGTGCTCCGTCTGCACCCGCCGCGCGGCGGCCACCGCGGACAGAAGCACGTCACCAAGGAAGGCGGTCAGCTCGGAAAGCACAGCACCGAACAGATCGACGAGCTCCTGGAGGACATGCGATGACGTCCAAGAAGCGACGACAGCGCGGCTCGCGCACGCACAGCGGCGGTACCCACAAGAACCGGCGTGGCGCCGGTCACCGCGGCGGTCGCGGCCGCGCCGGACGCGACAAACACGAGTTCCACAACTACGAGCCGCTCGGCAAGCACGGCTTCAAGCGACCGGACGTCCTGCAGGACGACGTCGCCGAAGTCAAGATCCAGAAGCTCGACGAGGACGCGGCGCTCCTCGCGGCCGACGGAGTCGCCGAGAAGGACGGCGACACCTACACCATCGACGCCCGCGACGTGGCCGAGGACGGCTGGGAAGCGGACGTCGTGAAGGTGCTCGGCGGCGGGCAGGTCCGCAACGAACTGCACGTCGTCGCCGACGCCTTCACGGCCGGTGCCGTCGAACTCATCGAAGAGGCAGGCGGCGACGCCGAACTCTCCGAACGCGCTGAAGAAGCGGCCGAGGCCGAGGAATCGGCCGACGCCGACGAAGACGACGAGGAATAAATCATGGGATGGAAGGACGCCGCCGAACCAGTGCTTTCGCGGATGCCCGCAGTCGCCCGACCGGAGGGACACGTCCCGTTCCGCCGGAAGCTCGGGTGGACCGGCGGCATCCTCGTCTTGTACTTCTTCCTGACGAACGTGACGCTGTTCGGCCTCGACGCCGCGACCGCGAACGACCTGTTCGGTCAGTTCCGGTCCATCCTGGCCGGCCAGCAGGGCTCGGTGCTCCAACTGGGCATCGGCCCCATCGTCACGGCGAGCATCGTCCTGCAACTGCTCGGCGGTGCTGACCTGCTCGGGCTCGACACGGACAACAACCCGCGCGATCAGGTCCTCTATCAGGGCCTCCAGAAGCTCCTCGTCGGAGTCATGATCTGCCTGACGGGGCTGCCGATGGTGTTCGCCGGCAACTTCCTGCCGGCCGACCAGGCCGTAGCGACGTCGCTCGGCATCGGGACGTTCGGCGTTCGGAGTCTCATCTTCGCGCAGATCGCCGTCGGCGGCGTCCTCATCCTGTTCATGGACGAAATCGTCAGTAAGTGGGGCGTCGGCTCCGGCGTCGGCCTGTTCATTATCGCCGGCGTCAGCCAGCAGCTCGTCGGTGGGCTGTTCAGCTGGCAGGGTCTCGGCGGCACGTCGGGGCTGTTCCCGACGTGGATCGGTATCGTCACCGGTGCCATCGAACTGCCGGCCTCGCCGAGAGACCTGCTGTCGACGATCTTCCTCGGTCAGGGACAGCTGCTCGCGCTCATCACGACGCTTCTCATCTTCGGCATCGTCGTCTACGCCGAGAGCGTCCGCGTCGAGATTCCCCTCTCGCACGCCCGCGTGAAGGGCGCTCGCGGTCGCTTCCCAGTGAAGCTCATCTACGCGAGCGTCCTGCCGATGATCCTCGTTCGCGCCCTGCAGGCGAACATCCAGTTCCTCGGGCGCATCCTCAACAACTCGTGGGTCGGCATGCCCACGTGGCTCGGCCAGTACACGGGCGGACAGGTCACCGGTGGCCTGTTCTACTACCTCGCGCCCATCCAGTCGCGCTCCGACTGGATGTGGTTCCTCGGCCTCACGTCGGCCGACCCGCTCGACATCGCCATCCGCGTGCTCATCGACCTGGTCTTCATGATCGTCGGTGGCGCGGTGTTCGCGATCTTCTGGGTCGAGACGACGGGCATGGGTCCGGAATCGACCGCGCGACAGATTCAGAACTCCGGGATGCAGATTCCCGGGTTCCGACGCAACCCGCAGGTCATCGAGAAGGTCATGGAGCGGTACATCCCGCAGGTGACCGTCATCGGTGGCGCGCTCGTCGGCCTGCTCGCCGTCATGGCGAACATGCTCGGCACCATCGGTGCAGTCTCCGGGACGGGGCTGCTCCTCACGGTCTCCATCACGTACAAGCTGTACGAGGAGATCGCGGAGGAACAGCTCATGGAGATGCACCCGATGATGCGCAACATGTTCGGCTCCGAATAGCGAGGGCCGACGCGCTCGACGGCCGCCGCGCGCCGCGGCGAACGTCACTTCTACAACACTTCATTTTTACCGCGCTCGACTGGATAGCGGCGCGCCCGCCTCGACGGACGCCGCCCGCGCCGTCGGCAATCCGGTCACTTTTGACTCCCGGCGGGGGACAGTCGGGGTATGCACGAGGGGCGACTCGCGGTCGATATCGAGACGGCCAGCCCGAACGGCCCGCCGAGCGACTTCCGAGACACCGACGACTTCGAGTTGGTCGCGGTCGGGCTGGGCCACCGCGTCGGCGACGGCGTCACTGACGCCGACCCCGAGGTCGAAGTCGAGGTGCTCCTCCGCGACGGCGACTGGTCGCTCGCCCACACCGCCGACCTCCTCCGGCGAGTCGTCGAGTGGTGCGAGGCCCGCGGCGGGGGCGTCGTCACCTACAACGGCGAGTACTTCGACGAACACCACCTCCGCGCGTGGGCCGACCGCGTCGCCGACGCCGGCGTCTGGGCGGACGCGCCGCGGCGAATCGACGCGCTGTTCGCCGACCACCTCGACCTCGGGACGCTCGCCGCCGAGGCGTACCCGGGTGCGGTCCGGGCGAACCGCGACATCCCGGCGCTGTGGAAGGCGTGCGAGGAAGCCGGCGTCGACCAGCCGACCGTCTGGTACGACGACTACGACCTCCCGGCGGGCTACCTCAAACGCCTCGGCGTCGAGGACGGCCACGTCAAGGGGGCGCACGTCGGCGAGGCGCTGGGGGAGGCCTACGTCGAGGGCGTCGTCGCGGGGCTCGACCACACGCGGACGCACGCCGAACTCACTCGGCTCCTCGTCGACTACGCCGCCGGCGACATCGAGCCGCTGTTTTCGCTCCGCGACGCGCTCCGCCGGACCGACGCGAGCGCGGACTGACGACACGCGGTAACACGTGTCGAACCGAGACGGGCGAGCGTCCTGTCTCGCGGCAAACGTTTAGCCGCCGGCAGTCGTAGCCCGTGGTATGAACGACCTCGAACCGGCGGCCGCCGTCGAGGAGGCGCTCCGCGGCAACGGCATCAGCGTCGAGTCCGTCTCGCTCGACGACTCCGTCTCGCTGACCTATCTCACGGCGTTCCCCGACGTCGAACCCGACCACGGCGAAGTCGGCCGGGCGGTCACGGCCTTCCTCGACCTCGCCCAAGACGACGAGTTCGAACCGAGGACCGTCGAGGCGACGGTCCTTCGAAGCGAGGGCGACGTGCAGGCGACGTGGACGCTCGAAGCCGACTGGATTCGCGCGTACAACGACTACGCGCTGGACGACGAGGAGCTGTCCGAGCGCGTCCTCGACAGCCTCTACGAGGGGGGCGACGCGTGAGCGCGTGGCGACACCGCGGTGAGCCGCCGGCCGCGCGCGGCCCGCGTCGACCCTCGCACTTCGAGTACTCCCGGGTTTCGCTGACGTTCGACAGCGGGGGGACGAACTGCGCGGGCTGGCTCTATCGCCCTGACGGCGTCGAGTCGCCGCCGGTGGTCGTCATGGCCGGCGAACTCGCCGCGGAGCGTCGCTTCGGCCTCCGCACCTACGCGGAGCGGCTGGCCGAGGCGGGCTACGCGGCGTTCCTCTTCGACTATCGGAACACCGGCGACTCCGACGGCGAGCCCCGGAACCTCGTCGCGCCCGACGCGCAGGTGGCCGACTGGCACGCGGCGCTCTCCGGCCTCCGCGAGCGCGACGAGGTGGACTCGCGCTCGGTCGTGCTCTGGGGCGCGGGGCTCTCCGGCGGCTACGCTCTCCGCGCGGCGGCCGAAGACGGCCGTGTGGCCGCCGTCGTCGCCCAGAACCCGATGCTCGACGGGAAGGCGGTCACGCGCGGTCGCGGCGTCAAGGGCACGCTCGCCGCACTCGCGGCCGGCGTCCGGGACAGACTCCAGTCGCGGTTCGTCGGCCCGCATCGCGTCCCCGTCGTCGGCGACGGGTCGTCGATGGCCGTCTTCGAAGACCCCGGCGTGCGCGCCGCCTACCGCGACCTCGTGCCGCCGGGGAGCGCGTGGCGCGACGAGACGCCTGCGCG
The DNA here is from genome assembly GCF_031624535.1 of Haloferax sp. S2CR25. NCBI lineage: Archaea > Methanobacteriati > Methanobacteriota > Halobacteria > Halobacteriales > Haloferacaceae > Haloferax > Haloferax sp. S2CR25. Next base: position 246,696 of record NZ_JAMQOO010000002.1, on the reverse strand, counting down.
GCTGTTCCTCTCGTTGCTCCGGTACCGGGCGCTTCCGGACCCCGGGGCGCTCACCTGTCCGGCCCTCCTCGTCGCCGGGACGCGCGACGACCTCGCACCCGCCGACGCGGTCGCCGACCTCGCGGACGAGCTTTCGGACGCGACGCTGGTCGAACTCCCCGCGGGCCACTTCGACCACTACGACCGGGCGTTCGAACAGACGTTCGGCCACCTCCTGTCGTTCCTCCGAACGGTTCGCTGACGGAAGTCGTCAACCCGTTGAATCCTCGCGCGAACCATTATGTCCTCACCCGGCCTATACTGCATAGAAATGTCCACATCCACCCGTCTCGTCTCGTTGTTACTCGTCGTCGCGCTCGTCGCGGGGGGCGCGTCCGCGCCGGCGTTCGCACAGGAGTCGGAGACGCCGAGCGACGCTGACACACAGCGGCTTCTCGAAGAGGGGGTCGCGCTGTACAACGACAACATCGAAGAGTTAGACGTCTCGTTCGCCCGGAGTCTCGTCGCGGGGCGGACGGTGAACGTCTACGTCGAAGACGGGGGCGAGACCCGGGTGTTCTCGGCGTCGGTGCGAGACGACATGCGAATCGAAGACCTGTCGACCGGCCCCGACAGCGAGGCGTCGACCCGAATCACGACGGACCGAGGGACGCTCGAAACCATCGCCGAGTCGCCGGAGCCGATGTCCGAGGTGCGAAGCGCCCTCTCCGACGACCGCATCCGCGTCAACGGCGAGCGCGGACACCCCGTCGACCAGGTCGTCTGGACCGTCGCCAACACGTTCAAGAGCTTCTTCCTCTGAGCCCGTCCCGAACGTCCGAATCCGTCTTTTTCTCCGCGTCGTCTGGTCCGTGCGTCCGTAACCCACTTTGCCACCGTTCTCGTCTCTCCGTCGATGACGTTCACGCGCACGGTCGAACTCGACGGCCACATCATCGACTCGGGGATGATGCAACAGGCCATGGGTATCGTGATGGACCTCGGCGGCGACTTCGACGTCGAGCAGTTCGACGTCGGGCGGCAGAAAGACGAGCCGTCCTACTGCCGGATGTCGGTGACCGCGGGCGACCGCGAGACGCTCCAGGAGATACTGCACGAGCTCCACCAGATCGGCGCGAACCTCACGGACCCCGTCGACGCCCGCGTCGAGGCCTCGCCGGCCGACCGGGTCGTCCCCGTGGGATTTTACTCGACGACGAACCACCCGACCGACGTTCGGTATCGCGGCGAGTGGCTCCCGGTCGAGAATATCGAGATGGACTGCGCGATAGTCGTCGAGGAGACCGACGACGGCCCGCGCGCCTACACGAAGGTCCTCAACGGCATCGAGGAGGGCGACCTCGTCGTCACCGACGAGGCGGGGATTCGCGTCAAGCCGCCGGAGCGCCCCCGCGATTCCTCCGGCCCCTTCGGGTTCATGCAGGGCGGCGTCTCCTCGGAGCGCCCCTCGGAGTCGCTCATCGGCGAGGTCGCCGACGCGCTCCGCGAGACCAAGGCAGACGGCGGGAACGTCCTCGTCGTCGCCGGGCCGGCGCTCATCCATTCGGGCGGCGGCGACGCCCTCGCCGACCTCGTCCGCGAGGGCTACGTGGACATGATTTCGGCCGGCAACGGCTTCGCCACCCACGACATCGAGCGCGGGCTGTACGGCACCTCCCTCGGGATGGACATGGAGACGATGGAACACCCCCGGAAGGGCCACAAACACCACATCTACACGATAAGCGAGGTCATCCGCGCCGGCGGCATCGCCGAGGCGGTCGAGGAGGGACTCATCGAATCGGGCGTGATGTACGAGTGCGTGAAACACGACGTGCCGTACGTCCTCGCGGGGTCGATTCGGGACGACGGCCCGCTGCCGGACACCATCACCGACACCATCGAGGCGCAGAACGCCATCCGCGAGCAGGCCCACCGCGCCGACATGGTGCTCATGCTCTCGACGCTCCTGCACTCGGTCGCCGTCGGCAACTGCCTGCCCTCGACGGCCAAGACCGTCTGCGTGGACATCAACCCCGCGACCGTCACGCAACTGCTCGACCGCGGCTCCTCGCAGGCCATCGGCATGGTCACGGACATCGGAACGTTCGTGCCGACGCTCGCCGAGAAGGTGCTCGAAGCCGACGACGACAACTGACCGGGTCGCCCCCGCCCGTTCCGCCGCGGTGCGCCGTCTGACGTGTCTATTATGACCCCGGGTGGTCTCTCGTGTCCTGTATGCAACCCAAAGCAGCGCGAGTGCTCCTCGCCGCAGTCATGATTCTCCTCGCCGGGTGCGGGGGCGGCGTCGGCGGCGACGCCACGACCGCGACCGAACCGGCGACGGACGCGACGACGGCCGCCGCCGAGTCGACCGACCAGAGCGGTGACGCCGCCGCAGAACGCTCCTCGGTCACGTTTAACGGGACGTGGGACCAGCAGTACCGGACCGGGCAGTACTACCGCTACGACATCGAGAGCTCGAACATCGACGGCACCGCCACCTACGAGTGGGAGGTCGTCTCCGCGACCGACGACGAGGTGACGGTTCGGACGAGACTGGTCACGCCAAACGGGACGAGCGAGCAGACCGTGACCGCGCCGCCGGACGAGGTGTACGGCGAACTCGCCGGAAGCCCGTCGGGGTCGGTCGCCACCCTCGGGTTCGACTCGCCGTACTACAGCGGCGTCGACGGCGAGACTCTCAGCGTCGGCGACAGCTGGGAGTCCTCGGGCGCGAACGGGACCGTGAGCTTCGAGGTCGAAGCGCTATCGACCTACGCCGGCCTCGAATGTGCGAACTTCGTCGTCCGGACGAACGGCAGCGTCTTCTGGGAGAGCTGCGTCACGCCGGAGAGCCCGCTGCCGGGCTACGTGGCGTTCTACGAGGAGGAGGGCGACGAAACTCCGGCGTTCGAGATGGAACTCGTCGAGTACCGAGCCGGAGACTAGCGCGGCCGCGGGCGACTTCGGACGCGACGATCAGACTTTTTCCAGCGGGACGACCGCCATCGGGATGTTCGAGTTCAAAAGCACGTCCTGTGCCGTGCTCCCGAAGACGATTTTCGAGGTCGGATTGCGCTTTCGGATGCCGATGACGATTTCGTCGGCGTCCTGTTCGTCGGCGCACTGGAGGATGTCGTCGGCGGCGTCGTTGCCGCGGATGTACTGGTGGGTCTCCACGTCCACGAGGTCGCCGAGCCGAGACGTCACGACGTTCAGGGCGTCCTCGCCGTCGCGGACGTCCTCGCTGTCGGTCTCGTCGCCGCCGCGGTGGGAGTTGACGACGTGGAGCACGTCGCCGGCGTCGATTCGCCGCGAGAGATAGTCGCAGACTTCGGCGCTCGTGTGGACCGAGTTCGTCCCGATAACGTATGTTGCCATGCCCCATATCGCTACGCCGTCCTATAAAAATCCACGCCCGACCGCGCTCGTCAGGCCGGCCGCATCATCGCCAGCACGTCGTCTCTCGTCATCGCTTTCCCGTGTTCGTCGTGGGCGTGTCCCTGAATCACTTTCACCACCTCGTTTCTGTTCTCCGAGGTCACGCTGAACCCGCACGAACACGTCGCCTGCTGCATCGCCTTCGACATAGCAGTACAGATACGCGCTCCGGAGCCAAAGCGTGTGTTCACCCCCGCCGAGACACTCCCGCCGGCGGGCGGATTCCTGAAACCGTGTCGTCGCCGGCACGTCAGCCGCTCTCCGAACCCATCGGGGACAAAACATATACCGGATCGTAAATGTCACTCGGGTATGGAAAGAAACGCCCTCCTCACCGCCGGGGCGGTCGGCGTCGTCGTCGTGGCGCTCGTCGCCGCCGCCGTCGTTCCGGGGGTCGTCGCGGACCCGACCGACGACGGGCCCGTCCGTCCCGGCCCGGTGGACGTCGCCGGCGTCTCCATCGCGGCCGGGGAGGCGACGGGGGAGACGGTCACGCTCGAAATCGAGACGCGAATCGACCACCGAGGCAACCCGACGGAGAACGTGAGCGTGCTCGTCCGCGCCGTCGACGCCGAGTCGGGACTGCTGACGACGACGCAGGAACTCGACGTCGGGACGCTCTCGAAGGACGGTGAGACGGCGACGACGACCAACCTCACGGTGCCCCGCGAGGGCGGCTACGACGTCGAGGTCGTCCTCTACAGCGACGACGAGCGGGTCGACGAGGCGCGAAAGAGCGTCCGCGGCGTCTCGGCCATCAAGCCGCCGTACCTCCGGTCGACCACCTCGTTCACCGACAGCGAGGCGCTCCCGCCGGTGTCGTTCGCCATCGCGGAGACCGGCGAGGACCGGACGACGCTCGACCTGACGGCGACGCTGACGAACGCCGGCGACGACCCGGCCGAGGAGCTCTCGGTGCTGTTCGTCCTCCGGCAGGCCGAGTCCAACATCGTCGCCTCCCGGACGACGGTCGACGCGGGGACCATCGAGGCCGGTCGGACCGAGACGGTGGACGCGTCGGCGAGCGTGCCGAACGACTACAACTACTACATCGACGCCGTGTTGCTCCGCGACGGAGTCGTCATCGACACCGCTCGCGGCGCGGCGAACCTGAACCCAACGAGGACGATTAGCGTGAACCAGACCAGAGAGGACGTGGAACTCCGCGTCGAAGACTTCGAGAACGGCGACGGCGGCGACGCGCCGCGAGAGACCGACAACGAACCCGTCGAGACCTCCTCGTCGGCACCCGGCTTCGGCCCGATACTGGCGGTCGTGGGACTGCTCGCGGCCGTCTTCGTCGCCCGGAGGTGGTCGCAATGAGCGACGAGACGCGGACGGAGACGGAGCGGTCGACGACCGACGAGCCACCGACGGCCGACGACGACGCGACCGGCGTGGACAGGCTTCGAGAGCCCACGGACCCGGCCGACGACGAGGAAAGCGAGAACCGCGAGTTCGCGGAGCGGATGCGCCGCTACCTCGACTACGCGGTCCTCGCGGGACTGCTGTTGCTCGCGCTCATCGCGGCGCTACAGTTCTACCTCAACGCGAGTCAGACCATCACGACGTGGGTGAACCCCGAGTACCGCGCGCCGTTCCAAGCGGCGTTCAACCTCGTGTTGCTCCTCGGGGCGGCGCTCGGCGTCTCCGTCCAGCTTCGCCGGCTGACGAGCGACTGAGCCGCGCCGAGGGGTAGCTCACCACCACACAGTTTTCAGGCCGCCGCCCGAGTCGTCGGCTATGAACTTCCTCTTCGTGTCGGCGGACGCCGCGCTCATCACCGACCTCGCGTGGCAGGTCCACAGGGAGGGCCACGACGTGCGGTACTACATCGAGGCCGAGCGCGACAGGGAAATCGGCGACGGCTTCGTCCCGAAGACCGACGACTGGCGCGCGGAGGTCGACTGGGCCGACGTCGTCGTCTTCGACGACATCTGGGTCGGCTCCGACATCGGGACCGGCGCGCTGGCGCAGGAACTCCGCGAGGAGGGACACGCCGTCGTCGGCGGGACGCCGAACACCGACCGTCTCGAAGAGGATCGCGGCTACGCGATGGAGGTGCTCGAAGAACACGGCGTCAACACGGTCGAACAGCGCGTCTTCCGCGACTTCGACGAGGGAATCGAGTACGTCCGGCGGAACCGCGCGCCCTACGTCATCAAGCCGCTCGGAGAGGTCCAGAACGTGAAGCGCCTGCTCTACGTCGGCAACGAGGACGACGGCAGCGACGTGGTCGAGGTGCTCCGCGCGTATAAGGAGGCGTGGGGCCACCGGATGAAGGGCTTTCAGCTCCAGCGGAAGGTCGAGGGCGTCGAAATCGCGGTCTGCGGCTTCTTCAACGGGGAGACGTTCGTCGACCCGGTGAACTTCAACTTCGAGCACAAGAAGCTGTTTCCGGGCAACATCGGCCCCTCGACCGGCGAGATGGGCACGTCGATGTTCTGGGCCGGGCGGAATCGGCTGTTCGAGGAGACGCTGGGCCGGCTCGAACCGTGGCTCGCCGCGGAGGGCTACGTCGGGAGCATCGACATCAACTGCATCGTCAACGAACACGGCATCTCACCGCTGGAGTTCACCCCGCGGTTCGGCTACCCGACGATTACGCTCCAAGAGGAGTCGTTCGAGTCGTCGACCGCGCAGTTCTTCTACGACCTCGCCCACGGCAACGACCCCGACCTCTCGGTCCACAACGGCTTCCAAATCGCGGTCCGCATCGTCCTGCCGCCGTTCCCCTTCACCGACGAGAAGACCTACGACGAGAACTCGCGGAACGCGGCGGTCGTCTTCGAGACCGACAGCCGCGAGGGCGTCCACATCGAGGACGCGAAGCTCGTCGACGGGCAGTGGCGCGCCGCCGGTGAGAGCGGTATCCCGCTCGTCGTCACCGGCAAGGGCGAGACGATGCAGGAGGCGAGAAGACAGGCGTACGACCGCGTCGACGACATCGTCATCCCGAACCTGTACTACCGAGACGACATCGGGGAGCGGTGGATAAGCGGCGACGGCGACCGACTGCTCGCGTGGGGCTACCTCGGCCCGGCCGACGAGTAGTCGATTCGTCGGGACCCGATCAACTGAGCGCCAGCCACGCGGCGAAGACGGCGAGGCCGCCGACGGCGGTGCTCAGCGCGGCGTGGAACCTGAGGCGGTCGAGAATCTCGTGAGCGTGGCCGTCTTCGACAGACAGGAGTTCGTGAATCTCGCTCCCGATTTCACAGCGCGGGAGGAAGTCCATGGCGACGTGGAGGAACACGCCGGAGGCGAAGCCGAAGACGAGGCCGCGGAAGGCGTCGGTCGCCGGGAGCGACACGGCGCTGGAGACGATGGCGGCGATGCCGAGGCCCGCCGCGGGGAGGAGCAACGGCGCGACCGACCGGTCCTGTCCCGAGAGCCGGCGGGCGGCGGCGTAACCGGCCGGGCCCTTGTGCGAGACGATGGCGAGGCCGAGACCGACGCCCACGTCGATGTTGCCGTAGACGATGCCGATAATCGCGCCCGCGGAGACCGCGTGTGCCGAGAGCTCCGCCACGGTGCGGTCGATAGGCAAGTCCATGTGGGCGAATCGATGGCCGACGGTATGGGCGGCGAAGCCAGTGAGGATACCGAACGCGATGCCGAAGCCGCCGAACTGGGGGTGGTGACCGAGCGCCTGCGGGACCAGAAACACCGCGGCGCTCGTCACCATCGCGCCGCTGGCGAGGCCGTAGCCCCACACGAGTCCCTCGGCGTGTTCGGCCCGACTCCGCGCGCCGAGCGGCGCGGCGAACGCCATCGCGCCGAAAGCGGCCCACGAGACGATAAGCAGGTCCCACGCCTCGGCGCTCGCGGCGTACCCGGAGAGCGAGACGAGCGCCACGACGCTCCCCGCGCCGATGGCCGTCGAACGGTTCATATTATGAACGAAATGGTTCGGATTAATAAGGGGCGCGGTTCCGGCGGAGCGCGGGGGTCGAAACGGCGAGAGACCTCAGCGCGTCGCCCGCTTCCACGCCTTGAGGTCCGCGATATCGCCGTCGAACTCGGCGGGGTCGGCGTCGGTCGCCGCCCAGACGAACAGGTCGGCCACGTCGTCGGGGTCGCGGCCCTGTCCGCCGGTGAGGTCGGTGGCGACGAGGCCGGGGTCGACGACCGTCACGGTCCGGTCGCAGTCGGCGGCGAACTGCCGAACGAGCGCCTCGGCGGCCGCCTTGGAGACGGCGTACGCGCCCATTCCGGGCTTCGCCTCGCGGGCGACGGAGCCGGAGGGGACGAGGATTCGCCCGTCGTCGGCCATGTGCGGGAGCGCCTCTTTGACCGCCGCGAAGACGCCGCGGACGTTCGTTCGGAGGGTGTCGTCGAACGCCGCGTAGGACTCCTCGGGCGCGGGCATCTCGCCGGGCGTCCCGTGGGCGACGGCGGCGTTGGCGACGAGCACGTCGATTTCCCCGCCGGAGCGGGCCGCCGTCTCCATCAGGCGCTCCATGTCGAGTTCGTCGCGCACGTCGGCGCGGACGGCGCTGGCGGTGCCGCCGCCGCCCTCGATGTCGTCGACGACAGCCCGGAGGGCGTCGGCGTCGCGGGCGCAGACGACGACCGTCGCGCCGGCGCGACCGAGGGCGCGCGCGACCGCCGCGCCGATGCCGGAACTCGCACCCGTGACCACCGCGGTGGTGTCGTTCATGCGGGGCCGTAAGGAGGGACCGAGCCTAAAGCTACCCCCCGTCGGCGGTCGGTTCGGTCAGTCGATTTATCCCCTCTACGTCCGTACGAACGGACATGAATTCTGTCTCGGCTCTCGACTCCCTCGCCGGGGAGTCCGTCGTCGTCGTCGGCGGCGGCTTCGGCGGTCTCTCCACAGCGTGCTACCTCGCCGACGCCGGCGCCGACGTGACGCTGTTGGAGAAGAACGAACAGCTCGGCGGCCGAGCCAGCACGCTCGAACGCGACGGCTTCCGGTTCGACATGGGGCCGTCGTGGTACCTCATGCCCGACGTGTTCGAGCGATTCTTCGCCTACTTCGGCAAGCGGCCCGAGGACTACTACGGACTGACGCGGCTCGACCCGCACTACCGCATCTTCTTCAAGGACGGCGACCGCGTGGACATGCTCCCCGACGTGGCGGCCAACAAGGCCACCTTCGAGTCGTACGAACCCGGCGCTGGCGACAGGCTCGACGACTACCTCCGGAAGGCCGAGCGGAACTACCGCATCGGGATGGAACACTTCGTCTACACCGACCGCCCGGACCTCACCGACTACATCGACCTCGACGTGTTCCGGTACTCGTGGGGGCTGTCGCTCGTCGGCTCGATGCAGGACCACGTCGAGAACTACTTCGACCACCCGAAGCTCCAGCAGATAATGCAGTACACGCTGGTGTTCCTCGGCGGCGCGCCGAACAACACGCCCGCGCTCTACAACCTCATGAGCCACGTCGACTTCAACATGGGCGTCTACTACCCCGACGGCGGCCTCGCGGGCGTCGTCGACGCCATCGTCGACCTCGCAGAGGAGTTGGGCGTCGAGTTCCACACCGACTCGCCCGTCGCCGAAATCGCCGGTCGCCGCGGCGGCTTCGCCGTCCGCACCGAGGACGGCCGCGAGTTCCTCTGCGACCAGGTCGTCTCCGACGCCGACTACGCCCACACCGAACAGGAACTCCTCCCGGAGAGAAAGCGCCAGTACGACGCCGACTACTGGGACTCCCGAACGTACGCCCCCTCGGCGTTCCTGCTCTACCTCGGCGTCGAGGGCGACGTGGACGAACTCGCCCACCACACGCTCGTCCTCCCCACCGACTGGGACGACCACTTCGAGACGATATTCGACGACCCGTCGTGGCCCGACGACCCCGCGTACTACCTCTGTGTGCCGTCGAAGACCGACGACTCGGTCGCACCCGAGGGCCACAGCAACCTGTTCGCGCTCGTCCCAATCGCGGCCGGACTGGAGGACACGCCCGAACAGCGCGAGTCGTACCGCGATCTCGTCCTCGACGACATCGCCGACAACACCGGCGTCGACCTGCGCGACAGAATCGTCGTCGAGGAGTCGTTCTGCGTGAACGACTTCAAGGAGCGCTACAACAGCACGCAGGGCACCGCCCTCGGTCTCGCGCACACGCTGTTCCAGACGGCGCTGCTCCGCCCGCCGCACGGCTCCGAGGCGGTCGACGGCCTCTACTTCACCGGCTCGTTCACCACGCCGGGCATCGGCGTCCCGATGTGTCTCATCAGCGGCCAGCTCACCGTCGAGGAGATGGCCGACGACGCGAGGTGAGCGCCGACATGGCCGCACAGACCGAGACCGGAGACGCTGACGACGGCGAACGAGAGGGCGACGGACGAACAGACACCGGTCTGCGGGACCGCCTCGTCTACCTCGCGGTCCTCTCGCGCCCCCGATTCTGGCTCTATCTCGCCGGCCCCGTCGTCGTCGGCGTCGCGGCCGCCGCGAGCGCCCCGAGCGACCTGTTCGGCCTCGAACCGCTCGCCCTGTTCGCGTACTTCCTCGTCCCCGCGAACGTCTTTCTCTACGGCGTCAACGACGTGTTCGACGCCGACGTGGACGAGGCGAATCCCAAGAAGGACGACCGCGAGGCCCGCTGGCGCGGCGACCCCGTGAACACCGCCGTCGTCGCCGCCAGCGGCCTGCTCGGACTCGGCCTGTTCGCGCTCGTTCCGCGGGTGGCGTGGCCGTGGCTCGCCGCGCACTTCTTCCTCGCCGTCGAGTACAGCGCGCCGCCGCTTCGGTTCAAGACGACGCCGCTTCTCGACTCGGTGTCGAACGGGCTGTACGTCCTGCCGGGCGTCGCCGCCTACGCGGCCGTCTCGGGGTCGAACCCCCCGATGCTCGCCGTCGCGGGCGCGTGGCTCTGGACGATGGGGATGCACACGTTCTCCGCGATTCCCGACATCGAACCCGACCGCGAGGCCGGGATTCGGACGACTGCGACGGCCCTGGGCGAGCGCCGGACCTACTGGTACTGCGCCGCGACGTGGGCGCTCGCCGCCGTCGCCTTCGCCGCGGTCGACCCCCGCCTCGGCGCGCTCTTGGCGGCCTATCCGGTCGTCGTCTTCGGCATCGTCGCCGCCGGCGTCGACGTGGACCGGGCGTACTGGTGGTACCCCGTCATCAACACCGTCGTCGGTATGCTCATCACCCTCGGGGCGCTCTGGAGGCTCGTCTATGGGTGAAGGCGAGTCCCCGGAGGTGCGTCCGTGAGCGAGAGCGACCTGCGAGCGCGCCTGCCGTCCACCCGGGACGAGGCCGAGGACGCGCTCGACCGGCTGGTGCGCGACAACCGCTTTACCATCTCGGTGTTCTTCCCGCTGAACGGCGCGGTGCTCCTCGTCGCCAGCGCGATGGGCTGGCTCCCCGACCCGCTGGCGTTCAACGCGTTTCTCATCCTCCTCGGGACGCTCGTGATGCGCTCGCCGCTCGTCGTGGGCGTCCTCCCGCTCGTGACGCGGCGGGCCGCACTCGGCGTCGGCGCGCTCACCGCCTACGCCTACGCCATCGAGTACACCGGCGTCACCACGGGCTGGCCCTACGGCTGGTTCCACTACGGCGTCGACCTCGGGCCGACGGTCGCCGGGGTCCCGGTCGGCCTGCCGGTGTTTTTCATTCCGCTCGTGATGAACGCCTACCTGCTGTGTCTGCTCCTGCTGGGCGACCGCGCCCGCAACGGGGCCGTCCGCCTCGGCGTCGTCATCGCAGCCGTCCTCGCCATGGACGTGGTGCTCGACCCCGGCGCGGTCGCGCTCGGCTTCTGGGAGTACTACCGCCTCGCCGACGACGCGCACCTGTTCTACGGCGTCCCGCTTTCGAACTACGCCGGCTGGGTCGTCAGCGCGACCGTCGCCGTCGTCGCGCTCGACTGGTCGTTCGACCGCGAGGCGCTTCTCGCCCGCCTCGACCGCACGGAGTTCATGCTCGACGACCTCGTGAGCTTCGTCATCCTCTGGGGCGGCATCAACGCGTGGTTCGGCAACTGGGTTCCCGTCGCGGTCGCGGCGCTGTTCGGCGTCGGACTGCTCAAGACGGACCGGTTCGACTCGCGGCTCCTGCGGCTTCCGCGGCGGTTGCCGTGGCGGTCCTGATCCTGAGCGTCGGTGTTCTCAAGCGGCTGTTTTCAGTCCGATTCGACGCCGCGCCGACGCCCTCGGTAGGCGGCCCCGATTCGCTCCCACTTGAGCAAGGCGAAGCCGAGGAGGACGAGGCCGAACCCGAGAAGCGTGGTCGCGGTCACGGGTTCGGTGAACAGGAACCAGCTGTAGACGGTTCCGAATCCGGCGATGACGTAGGTGATGAGGTTGAGTTCGACGGAGCCGAGTCTGGGGAGAAGCGAGAAGTACAGCAGGTAGCCGACCGCGCTCACGAACACGCCGAGGTAGACGAGGCCGGCGACGCCCGCGAGCGACACGTCAACCTGCGCCAGCGACTCCGTCGGACTCGCGGCGCTGGCGAGGTGGCTCAAGGCGGCGCCGACGACCATCGCCCACGCGGTCTGCGCGGCGAACGGCATCTCGCTCTCGATTCGCTGGGTGAGCACGCCGCCGAGCGCGAAGGACGCCGCGGCCAGCACCAGTATCGCCTGTCCGACGGCGTTCCCCCCGAGGAGGTTCGACGGGTCCGGGTCGGTGATGACGACGAGTCCGAGGAAGCCGACGGCGACGCCGAGCAGTTCGACCGGGCCGAACCGCTCGTCGGGGAGCCACAGTTTCGCGAACCCGATAGTCAGTATCGGAATCAGCCCCGCGAGCACCGACGCGACCGCGCTCGGGACGGTCTGCTGGCCGATGTTCTGGAGGACGCCGTACCCGCCGAGCGTCAGGAGACCGGCCGCCGCGACGACCGCCCAGTCGCGTCGCGTGCGGGGCCGCCAGTAGTCGGTGCGCCACCCCGCGTACAGCAACAGGAGAGCCGCGCCGAGGTCGAGCCGGAGCGCGGCGTACAGAATCGGCGGGAACGACTCCAGCCCGACCGTCACCGCGGGGTAGGTCCCGCCCCATATCGCCGCCAAGAACACGAACAGGGCGGCGTCTCGGTACCGACCGGCGAGAGGCGACTCACCGACCATGGTGGCGCGTCAACCCGCGAGACGGAGGCGTGGCGGCGTCGATTGCGGTCGTTCGCGGCGGTACGTCGGGGGCCGGCGACGTCCGGTCCACGGTCGAACGCGGCGCGTCGGCGTGTGCGCTCATTACCGAAACGAACGCCCGCGACCCCGGAGTAGCCGACGGTTAGTATGCTAACGTCCGTCGCCGCCCCCGACGTTCAGCCGGTCGGTGTCGAGGTCGGCGAGCGCGGAGACGGCGGCCCCGAGGAGCTTTCGCTCCGCGCGCCGGAGCGTCTTCGAGATGGCCACGTCGGAGACGCCGCACCGTTCGCCGAGAGACGCGAGCGACTCCCCTCGCGGCGTCTCGTAGTAGCCGTGTTCGACCGCCGTGCGGAGCACCCGCGACTCGGCCTCGGTGAGCCGGGCACAGCCGTCGAGGAGCGTCGCGGCCTCGTCGAAGTTCCGGAAGACGTCGGCCGCGGCCGACCCGCCGAGCGGGGCCTGCTCGACGACGGCGAGTTCGTAGCGGCGGTCGAGCGAGTCGAGGGTCGCGGCCGCGGCGCGGGGTTCGGCGAAGCCGAGATGCCACCGCTCCCAGCCGTCTCTGTCGCGGAACGGAGCGATGACCGCGCCGCCGTTGGCCATGACCGTCTCGATGGCGACCGTCTCTTCGAGTACGACGTGAGCCGTCGCGTTCGACCCGCGCTTCCGCTTCAGTTCGAAGCGGGCGACGCCGTCGGCGTCTCTGAGCGCGCGCATGCCGGACTCCAACTGGGCCCGCCCCGGCGACGAGGCTTCGACCCAGAGGTCGCACCGTCCCGTCTCGGGCGAGAGATTCCAGTACGGCGTGGTCAGCGTCACGTCGTGCGCGGCGGTCACCCGTCCCAGCGGACAGTCGTCTAACCGGGTGTCGAGGGTGACGCGATGCATGCCGTGGGCTCTGTCGGCCATCCAGTAAATCGTTTCAGTCGCGGAAAAATCGCGCGTGGCTCAGTCGGAGCCCCAGCGGCTCAGCGACCGGAGCCACCCAGAGACGCGCCCGCTCCGCCGAGCGCGGGTGGCCGGCGTCGAACCGGGGCCGAACTCCGCGTCGAGTTCGTCGTCGTCGGGGTAGGGGACGACGCTGACGGCCTTGAACACGGCCACGGGGTCGCGCCAGACGGCCCAGTACGCCGCGGTCTTCGCGAGGAGCGCGAGCTTTCGCCCGAAGCTCAGTTCGGGCGTCGTCGTGAGCGTGTCGTAGCCGAGCTTTCGAATCGACCGGTGGTGGTCGGCGTACAGCACCGCCGAGAGCAACACCGGGAACTGGCAGTCCGCCGGGAGGTACTCGATGCCGGCGACGCCGTCGCGGTACAGCGACTCCGTTCGGCGGAGTTCGTCGCGCATCACGTCGGCGACGCGCTCGTCGAACTCCAGCGCGAGAATCTGTTCGGTATCGACGCCGTGGCGGTCCAGCGTCGTCCGCGGCAGGTAGACTCGGTCGCGTTCGACCACGTCTTCGCCCACGTCGCGGAGAAAGTTCGACATCTGGAACGCCTGCCCGAGCGCCGTCGCGTGCGGGAGCGCCGCCTCGGGGTCGTCGGGCCGCATGACTGCGGTCATCATCCGGCCGACCGCCGACGCCGACCCGTCCATGTACGTCTCTAACTCCTCGTAGGTCTCGTAGCGGTCCTTCTCGATGTCCGACTCCATCGCGTCGATGAAGACGTTCACGTCGTCGGGGTCGATGCCGTAGCGCTCTCTGAGCTCGGCGAACGCCGACAGGACGGGGTCGTCGGTCTCCGTCTCGCCGAGCGCCTCGGCGCGGAGGCGTTCGAGGCGCTCGCGCTGTGTTGCCGGCGGCGCGGTCTGCTCGGCGTCGACGACCTCGTCGGCGACGCGAAAGAACGCGTACAGGACGTACGTGGCGTGTCTGACGCGTTCCGGAAGGAGGCGCGTCGCGAAGTAGAACGTCTTTCCCGTCCGCTGTTGGATGTCTTTTCCCGCCTCGACCTGTGATTCGTTGAGCATCGTTTCGTGTTCGTGGCCGCGCCCGTCTCGGGACCAACTGAGCTGACCGGGGAGGACAGTCATTAGTTCGGTCGCCGCCGACATAACGCTTCGTGCCGTCGTGAAATCAACCCGCGAACCCGCCGACTTCGCGGCGGCCCCGTTTCGAGCGTCTCCTGTCAGGATTCGTTACCAGAACGTGTCGCTGCAGTCGTAGACGACCCCGTGTTCCGGGCAGACGTACTTGCAGTGGCGGTGGTCCATCGACGTGCCGCAGAAGGGGCAGGGTCTGCCCTTCGGGGACTCGATGGCGCACGCGTTCCGTCCGGCGTCGTCGTCCATACGAGTTTTCGTAGGACGCGACCGACATATCCCTTACTGCCGTCGTCGGGGTCCTCAGTCGGCCCGGCCTCGCTCGGCCCAGTGGCGAGGCGGCCTCGATGCGTCCGGACTCCACCCGAATTTGGTACGGAACTGGAACAACGCTCATGTGCGGTCGTCGCCGAGTCGAACTCGTCGCGTCGAACGGCACCCGCGAGAATAATACCGCGCTCGACCAATCAACCAAACGAACAGTCGATGGAAAAGGCGCTCTGGTATCTGCTCACGGCGACCCGCGGCGGCGAGAACCGCGTCCGCATCATCCGCGTCCTCTCGGAGCGCCCGCAGAACGCGAACCGCCTCGCCGACGAACTCGACGTGGGCTACAAGACCGTCAGACACCACCTCGACGCTCTCGAATCCCACGGCGTCGTCGAGGCCGGCGGCGACAAGTACGGGCGACTGTACTTCCTCACCGACCAGTTCGAACGGTACCGCGACACCTTCGAAGAGATCGCGACACAGCTCGATTGATCATGGCAATGGACACCCAAATCGTGGCGGCGAGCGCCCTCTCGGGCGTGAACATCCTCCTCCTCGCGGCGCTGACCGCCGTGTGGATTCGCAACTACCGGACGTTCCGCACCTCGCTCGTCCTCGGCCTGCTCGCGTTCGCCGTCGTCATGCTCGTCGAGAACGCCGTCGCGCTCTACTTCTTTTTCACGATGCAGAGCCTCTACTCCGGGGACCCCCACGTCCAGCAGGCCGTGTTGGTCCTCCGCGGCCTCCAACTCGTCGCGCTGGCGTTCCTGACCTACGTGACGGTCCGGTGAGCACCCCGGCGGTATCGCACGCGCCAGACCCGTCCCGCTCGCACCCCGCCCGAATTTGGTACTGACTCGACCCCGATTCGTCACGGAGTCTCCCCGAATCTCGAAAAACCGCCTTTAGCCGGTCTCGCGTCTTCGTTCTCGTGGCACCGACCACACGTGAGACCAATGAGAGACACGACGACTCCGACGACGCGACGAACCGTACTCGGACTGACCGGCGCGGGCGTGCTGGCCGCCCTCGCCGGCTGTCTGGGTAGCGCGAGCCTCCCGGGCCAATCGGCCGGAAACGGGAACGGAAACGCCCAGTCCGCGCGGACCTACCGCGTGACGGTGGCGAACCTCACGACCGGACAGCCGTTCACCCCGCCGGCGGTGGTCGCCCACCGCGCAAGCGTGGAGCTGTTCGCCGTCGGCGACCCGGCGAGCGACGCCATCAGGGAAGTCGCCGAGAACGGCAATCTCGGCCCGCTCGGCGAGTTGGCCGAGGAAGCCGACGACGTTCGTGGCATCGCGGTCGGTGACGCGCCGCTCGTCCCCGAGGAACTCCCGGCGAGCGAGATGTTCCCCGCGACCGCGACGCTCGAACTGGAGACCGACGCCAGCGGCGCGTACCTCTCGTTCGTCAGCATGCTCATCGGCACGAACGACGGCTTCGCCGGCCTCGACACCGTGCCGCTCCCGGAGCGAGTCAACGAGTCGCGGTCGTACTTCGCGGCCAGCTACGACGCCGGAACCGAAGTCAACACCGAGGCGTACGGCGACATGGTCCCCCCTGCGCAGGCCCTCTACGGCATCGACTCCGGGACCGAGGGAACCGGAACGAGCGACCCGGACCTCGCCGAGGACGGGGTCGTCACGCCCCACGCCGGCATCGTCGGCGACGGCGACCTCGACCCGACCGTCTACGGCTGGGACGACCCTGTCGCGCTGATTCAGGTCGAGCGACTCGACTGAGCCGGTCGCGGCCTGCACAACCCTCGTCGGCCGCCGTGGGCGCGTCGCTCACGGCTCACGAGTACAGCGGAGCACGGAAAACTGAGTCGTGGACGCCGTCGGAAGCGAACGACCGGGGGCGGCCGTCCGGCGAAACCACGTAGCGTACCACGCGGCGAGTGCGGGAGACTCGGCCGCGCGATGCTGTTTCAGCTGCGACTACCCGTTGTCGGAGCGCGTTGAACCGCTCTGGTGGTGATGGTGGTGGGGGTGGGGGGCGTCCGGTCGGCGAGAGACCGACGCGAACGGGAGGGTCTCTGACAACGGCGATTACCAGTTCGTTATCACCTGTCAAAGCTGTACCGGTGGTTCGGGAACCGCGTTATCGGGTATCGATGAGAGCGCATTCGCCACTGAGACGGCGTGTCACGGCCCGTGGGCTCGTTTCGTCTACCGAACGATTGGGGACCGGTATCGAACCCGAGTGGCGGCGTTTCGCGCGTCGGCCCCCCGGCCGGTTTACTCGCCGCCCCCGTCGCCGAACTTCGCGTACGGCCGGCGGTGGGTGTTCCGAATCAGGTCCTCGTCGGAGACGCGAAGCCCCAGTTCGTCCAACTCCTCGCCGATTCGGCTGAGGTCGTCGCCGTCGACGCCGATGGCCCGGACCATGACGTTCCGCTCGCCGGTCATCACCTCCTGTACCTCGACGACGCCGGGGACCGCGGCGGCGGCCTCGGCCAGTTCCTCGCGCTCCGGAATCGGTGCCGTACAGACGATGAGCGTGTACAGCTGGTAGCCCGCCCGCTCGTAGTCCACGTCGGCGTGATAGCCGCGGAGCACCCCGTCGGCTTCGAGCCGCTGGATGCGGTTCCGGACGGTGCTCGCCGAGGCGTCGAGTTCGTCGGCGATGTCGGTCGACGACGTGCGGCGCGCCTCCGCCTGCAGGGTGTACAGTATCTGCCTGTCCAGCGCGTCGAGTTCTCGACTCGTCATTCAGTTGCTCCTGTGTCCGCTGCGGCATTAACTTTCTCGCTCGTCTTCATCAGAACCGCAATTAAATCCAGATAAAACGCAACTCCCGATAAAGTAACTTATGTATTTCCGGACGGCCGATGCTTTCTAACGGGTCGAACCCGAACGAACGGGACACCGACACAGATGAACCCAACAGAGATCGGTATACGCCTCGTCGCGGGGGCGTTACTCATCCTCACGAACGGTTTCTTCGTCGCTATCGAGTTCGCGCTGACCCGTGCGCGGCAGTTCACCGAATCCGAGTTCGTCGACGGCGACTCCCGACTCGAACGCGCGTGGGAGATGACCCAAGAACTCGAACTGTATCTCACGACCTGTCAGGTCGGGATCACGGCGTCGAGCATCGCCGTCGGTATCGTCGCCGAGCCCGCGCTGGCGGCGCTGTTCGAACCGCTACTCGAACCGCTTTTCGCCGGGACGACGCTCGCGACCATCGGAGCCGGCGCGCTCATCGCCTACCTGATTATCAACCTCCTGCACCTCACCCACGGTGAGCAGACGCCGACGTACCTCGGCGTCGAGCGCTCCCGGATGGTCTGTCGCTACGGCGCGACGCCGCTCCACTGGTTCTACGTCGCCATCTCGCCCATCATCAAGTTCGGCGACTGGGTCGCCAAGTGGACGCTCAAGCTCTTCGGCATCGAGATGTCGGGCGCGTGGCTCGAAACCGAGACCGACGTCATCGAGTCCCGCGGTCAACTCCGCGAGCGCCTGCACTCCCTGCTCGAAGAGGGCGAACTCCCCGAGGAGCGCCGCGACGAGGTGCTCAACGCGCTCGACGTGGACGAGCTCTCCATCAGCGAGATTATGATTCCCAGCAACGACATCGTCTCGCTCTCGACGACGGCGACGCCCGGCGAGAACTTCGACCGGATTCGAAACACCCCCCACACCCGCTTCCCGCTGGTCGGCGACTCGCTCACCGACTTCCGCGGCGTCGTCTACGCGCCCTCCATCATCGACAACTTCGAGGCGCTCCGCGCCGGCGAGCGCTCGTTCGAGGAAATCGCCGCGCCGACGATGACGCTCGCCGCCGACACCAACGTCAGCGACGCGTTCGACCAGTTCCAAGCCGAAGACCAGGAACTCGCACTCGTCCTGCGAGACGGCGAGGTCGTCGGCCTCCTCACCGCCACCGACGCCCTCGAAGCGGTCATGGGCGAACTCGACGACCCGCTGGACTAGCGCCGTCGACTCCGCCTTCGGTTTTTTCAGCGTTCGGCCGAGGCTCACTGACGAGACGGACGCATGACGCATATCCGCGGAAGTGGCTCTCAACCGCCGGTGCTGAACCGTCGTTCCGTCGACCCCCCGGGGGGTTCGGGGGAATTGGGGGTCGACGGAAACGTTGATGTGAGTTCGCCATGTACAGCCGCCTACCCCCGTGAATTCGGACGGGTTTCAGACGAACCCTTGTGGGATTGAAGCTCGTAGTCAATCTGGTCGCCTGCCTCCCAGCGGCGTTTCAGACGAACCCTTGTGGGATTGAAGCGACCAGCCCTCGGGGACGCTCTCGACGTGGACGCGTTTCAGACGAACCCTTGTGGGATTGAAGCCGCTGATGACGATGCAGACCTCGGAGATGGTCAAGGGGTTTCAGACGAACCCTTGTGGGATTGAAGCTACCTCGGGGAGAACGAGAACGGAACGCGGGCGCTGAAGGTTTCAGACGAACCCTTGTGGGATTGAAGCGTGGACACGACGGTCGACACATCCGACCCGTCCGAGTTTCAGACGAACCCTTGTGGGATTGAAGCGTCCTCCGCGGGGCAGACCAGCCCCAACAGGACGCGTTTCAGACGAACCCTTGTGGGATTGAAGCGTCTTCGACCGAAGCGTCGATTGGCGTCAGGTCGTGTTTCAGACGAACCCTTGTGGGATTGAAGCTTACAAGTGTGCAATTGGACAGACACGGCTATTGGTGTTTCAGACGAACCCTTGTGGGATTGAAGCTCGTGACCTCTGACCGCTGAGCGTCAGCTGACTCTCGTTTCAGACGAACCCTTGTGGGATTGAAGCCCCTAAGAGTCTGTCTGGAACCGACGCGGTGCCTTTAGTTTCAGACGAACCCTTGTGGGATTGAAGCGGCGGACTATGCGGGCGAGACGTGGCAAGAGACGTGTTTCAGACGAACCCTTGTGGGATTGAAGCCGACATCGCCAGCGGTCGCTCTTCGGCCGCGTCGTTTCAGACGAACCCTTGTGGGATTGAAGCCGCCCCTACGAACCATCGGGAGGTCAAACCGAGTATGGTTTCAGACGAACCCTTGTGGGATTGAAGCTCGGAGTGGTACGTCTCAATCGTTTTCCCGGCTTCTAGTTTCAGACGAACCCTTGTGGGATTGAAGCGGACAGATTGCAAGCGATTGACCCTGATAGCATTCGGTTTCAGACGAACCCTTGTGGGATTGAAGCTCGAAGAAGCGGCGACTGTAGAAGGCGAACTCCCAAGTTTCAGACGAACCCTTGTGGGATTGAAGCGAATCGTGCGGTTAATCGTACGTCGTGCTAAGCCGAGTTTCAGACGAACCCTTGTGGGATTGAAGCCCGCCTCTTGGGGGTGTTCTGAATGCCGGGACGGAGAGTTTCAGACGAACCCTTGTGGGATTGAAGCGATGGGAATATCACAACGACAGTCAATGAACACTGGTTTCAGACGAACCCTTGTGGGATTGAAGCCATTCGGGCGCTGGCTCGGCGACATGGTCGACAAGGTTTCAGACGAACCCTTGTGGGATTGAAGCACAGACGAGCGCGTCGAACTGCCGGCGAAGCTCAGGTTTCAGACGAACCCTTGTGGGATTGAAGCGGGCGTCGTGACCTCCACGGTCGTCGTCGAGACGACGTTTCAGACGAACCCTTGTGGGATTGAAGCGACTTCGGCGAACGAGAGCTGTACCTCTCGTTCAAACGTTTCAGACGAACCCTTGTGGGATTGAAGCCCCCGGTCGTCGTCGTCGCGTTCGAGACGCTCGCGTGTTTCAGACGAACCCTTGTGGGATTGAAGCCTCGTTGCATCCCTCGACTTCGAGGACGCCGACATGTTTCAGACGAACCCTTGTGGGATTGAAGCCGGAGGTCATCGTCGAGCGCGCCGAGTCAATGGTTTCAGACGAACCCTTGTGGGATTGAAGCTACATGGACCCGCCCTACGTCGGTGGAGAGCACTACTGTTTCAGACGAACCCTTGTGGGATTGAAGCGAAGTGCTCGCGTACTTCTACGACGTGTCCGTCGAGTTTCAGACGAACCCTTGTGGGATTGAAGCCCGCCGGTGAGGGCCTTCCAGATGCGCGCCACGTCGTTTCAGACGAACCCTTGTGGGATTGAAGCTCGCGAAGCGTCTCGCGGGCGCGCTCGTCGGGCACGGTTTCAGACGAACCCTTGTGGGATTGAAGCCCCCTCCAGCTCGTCGAGACGGGCGTCGATTGCGTCGAGTTTCAGACGAACCCTTGTGGGATTGAAGCTGCTCGCGGTCGGTCCGCTCCGACGTCGTCTGCCGGGTTTCAGACGAACCCTTGTGGGATTGAAGCATCGGTCCCGACGCGTCGACCGACGATGTCGCTGGCGTTTCAGACGAACCCTTGTGGGATTGAAGCCGCGTGGAGACGTCGTCGTTGAGGTAGCACTCTACGGGTTTCAGACGAACCCTTGTGGGATTGAAGCGAACTTTTCCCCGATATCATGCTCATTGTATGCAGGGGTTTCAGACGAACCCTTGTGGGATTGAAGCCCGGAGTCCCGACTCGCGCGCATCGAACACGAGGCGGCGGTTTCAGACGAGCCCTTGTGGGATTGAAGCTGTGACTCGTGTGGAGAGGTGCACTTTGCACCGCACGTTTCAGACGAACCCGTATGGGGTTAAAACGAGTGAAACGTCGGGAGACGACGTTACGACTCTCGTATCAGTCGACCGCGTACCAGAATCGAAGAATGCCCGGGGTGGGCTCCGAACCCACGATCTCCGCATGTCCCAGGTGCGAGGCCGGCATGACCTCGCGGGGGGCGGAGGCTTCCAAGGCGTTCCGCACCGATTGTGAAACCCTATGAGTGCGGCGCTATGTCCAGCTAAGCCACCCGGGCTCAACTTCCCGTTGTGTGCTGGTTGTATTTAAGCTTCTCATCTTCGACGACCGCGGGGCGAGTCACCACGCCACTCGATTCGAGTCATCACCCGCGGATTTATGTCCCAACACCGGATGCACACACGCATGAGCCAACCGGAGATCGTCCAGTCCGTCCTCGGAGAGGAAGACGTGGTGACCCGCGTCCACCTCGGGGGCGAGGACGAACTGTTTGTAACTCCGACGCGGACGCTCGTCTATCGGGCCGAAGGCCTCCTTTCGGACGAGTCCGTCGACGAATTCTCGCACGCCGCCGAGCGACTGTCCGTCAAGGAGGGGCGACGAAAAGCGAAGATATCGCTGGACTACGGCCTCGACGGGAGCGAGACGTTCTCGCTGTCGACGAAGCGCCTCGACGACGCGCTCCAGCCAATCGTCGAGGGCGTCCTCGCGGCCGCCGGCGTGACCGACGAGGACGGCGAGCGCCTCGTTCAGGCGTTCCGGTTCAGCGAACTCACGTTCGTCATCACCGACGCCCGCGTCGTCCGGCACATCGGGAGCGCGGTCTGGGACGAGGACTACGAGTCGTACCGCTTCGCCGACGTGACCGACCTCGAATTCGAGTCGGGGAGCGTCGCCACGACGGTCGTGCTCACCGTCGACGGTCGCCAAGAGCGGTTCAAGATTCCCAACGAGCAGGCGCGGCTCGTCCGCGAGAAACTCGCGCGGGCGCTGTGTGACTACCACGGCGTCGGCAGCCTCGAAGAGTTCCGCGTCCAGATGGAAAAAGCGCAGGCGAACGCCGAATCCTCCGACACGGAGCGCGACAACACCGACTTCGGCGCGGGCCCCGACCCGCTGAGCGCGAACCCCGGCGAGCTGTCCGACGAGCCGGCGAACGCCACCCGCTCCGAGGGCGACGCGCCAGCCGAACCGGCCCAGCGGGCCGCCCGGAACCAGTCGGTCGAAGCCACGTCCGCGACCGGCGCGGTGGCGGAAGCGAAGGCGGCCGAGGCCGCGACGACCCAGTCGGCCACCGAATCGCCGGCCACTGAGCAGTCGGCCGACAACGTCGCCGACGCCGGCGACCTCGGGTTCGAGGGGTCGGGATTCGAGTCGGCCGCCGAGTCCGAGGCGGCCGGAGGCGCCGGTTCGGACGCCGATTACGCCGAACTCGCCGCCGAAATCGAGTCGCTCCGCGAGGTCGTCGAGGCCCAAAGCGAGCAGATTCGCTACCAGCAGGAGCTGGTCGAACAGCTCATCGAAGAACTCCGCCGCGGGCGGTAACGCGACCCCCGGCCACCGGCCGGTCGCGGCCCCCCGCGAGTCACTCCCGACCGAGCACTTTTCTGACGCACGACGAGCCGAACGGCCCGAGTTCGCCCGACTCGAACCGCACGAAGTGGCCCGTCGAGATGGACGCGCCACAGCGGCGGCAGTCGAAGTCGCCCTCGCGCTGGACGACCTGACTCTCGAACCGGACGAACGTGCCGCCGCGGTTGTGACGGATGCGGCCGCCGTCGCGCTCGATGATGCCCCGAAGCTCCGCCGCGTCGAGGATGTCGCGCGTGAGCGTCGGGTCCGTGGTGACCGTCTCGATGCGGTCGACGACCTCGGCGAGGGAGAGTTCGTCGGCTTCGAGGTGCGCGAGGAGGTCGAGCGCGAGTTCGACGCGCTCGTCGCGTGTGGGCTCGGTCACGGTTCGGGAGCCAATCGAACGGGGTCGGGCTAAAGCCCTCCGAAGCACAAAGCGTTTGGTCGCGGCGCGACGACCGACTCCAGAGCTTCCGTGCCCCGTCCGCGTCTCGCCGCCGGCCTCGCGCTCGCGGCCGTCGTCGCCGGCCTGCTGTTCGCGTCGCCAGACGCCGTCATCGCTCGCGCGGCGTGGGTCGCCGCCGACCCCGTGCGACTCGTCGTCGTCGCGAGCGCGCTCGCGCTCGTGAGACCCCTTCTCGCGTGGCCGACGACGCTCCTCGCGCTCGTCGTCGGCTACGGCCTCGGCCCGGTCGGCGTGCCGTTCGCGCTGGCGCTCATCGTCCTCACGAGCGTCCCGCCGTTCCTCTTCGCGCGGCGCTACCGCGGGGCGACCGGACTCGCCGACGTCGGCGAGCGAACGGTCGAACAGACGGGCTCGGTGCGGGGCGTGGCCGCGAGCCGTCTGCTTCCGATTCCCTCCGACGTGGTGTCGGTGGCGGCGGGCGTCGCCAACGTCCGACTCGGCGCGTTCGCGCTCGGAACCGCCGTCGGCGAACTCCCGTGGGCCGTCGCGGGCGTCGTCGCCGGCGCGTCGGTCGAGACGCTCACGACCGAGTCGCTGGCCGCGGCCGTCCGCCCGGAGTTCGTCGTCCTCGCCGCCGTCGCGGGCGTGTCGATGCTCGTGCCGACCGCGTACCGTCGCTATCGAAGCGGCTCGGGCGCGTAGGGTGACTCGGAAAGAGAGAACGGAGAGTCCGCGAGCGACGGCGACCTATTCTAACAGCGACTCGCCGGTCATCGCGGTCGGCTGGTCGACGCCGACGAGTTCGAGGATAGTCGGCGCGATGTCGCACAGCGAGCCGCCCTCGCGGACGGTCCGGCCGCCCGAAAGCGGGTGGTCGGGGTCGGCGTGCTCGCCCTCGGCGTCGTTTTCCGCGGTCGCCTCGTCGTCGCGGTCGGCCGCGAGGTAGACGAACGGGACGGGGTTGAACGTGTGGGCCGTGTGAGGGTCGTCTTCGGTGCCCATGTCGTCGGCGTTGCCGTGGTCGGCCGTGATACATACGTGGCCGCCGTGGGCGCGGACGCTCTCGACGAGCCGCCCGAGCTGTTCGTCGACGGCCTCGACCGCTTCGATGGCGGCCTCGTAGTCGCCGGTGTGGCCGACCATGTCGGGGTTGGCGTAGTTGAGCACCATCACGTTCGGGTCGTCGGACTCGATGATACCGATGGCCGTGTCGGTGAGCTCTCTCGCGGACATCTCGGGCTGGAGGTCGTAGGTCGGCACGTCGGGGCTCTCGACGATTTCCCGAATCTCGCCGTCGAACTCGACCTCGCGGCCGCCGTTGAGGAAGTAGGTGACGTGGGGGTACTTCTCCGATTCGGCCATGCGAAGCTGCGTCATGTGTTCCTCGGCGAGCACCTCGCCGAGCGTGTCCTCGGGCTGTTCCGGCGGGTAGGCGACAGAGACGTCGAACGTCTTGTCGTACTGCGTCATCGTCGTCATGAGAATCTCCGGCGGCGTCGTCTCGAACTCCCAGACGGGTTCGATGTCGCAGAGCATCCGCACGAGCTGTCGCGCGCGGTCGGCGCGGAAGTTGAAGAAGACGACCGAGTCGCCGTCTTCGAGCGCGGGCGCGTCGTCGACGACGGTCGGCTCGACGAACTCGTCGGTGTCGCCGCGGTCGTACGACTCGGTGACGGCGTCGACGGCGGTGTCGGCGGTCCACTCGGCCTCGCGCTCCACGATGGCGTCGTAGGCGCGCTTGGTGCGCTCCCAGTTCTGGTCGCGGTCCATGGCGTAGTAGCGCCCGGAGACGGTGGCGACGCCGCCGGTGCCCTGCTCGTCGGCGACGGCTTCGAGGTCAGAGAGGTACGCCTCGCCGCCGGTGGGGCTGGTGTCGCGGCCGTCCGTGAACGCGTGGGTGACGGCCTCGACGCCGCGCTCGGCGGCGAGTTCGATGAGCGCGTGGAGGTGTTGTTGGTCGGAGTGGACGCCGCCGTCGGAGACGAGGCCCATGAGGTGGACGCGCCCGTCGTGTTCGTCGGCGTGGTCGTAGGCGGCCGCGATGGCCTCGTTCTCGAAGAACGAGCCGTCGTCGATGCTGTCGCCGATGCGGGTGTACGCCTGCTTGACGACGCGGCCGGCCCCGATGTTGAGGTGGCCGACCTCGCTGTTGCCCATCTGGCCGTCCGGGAGGCCGACGCGCCGCCCGTCGACGATGAGCGTCCCGAAGGCTCCCGCGTCGCGGTAGCGGTCGAAGTTCGGCGTGTCCGCCGCCTTGATGGCGTCGCGGCGGTCGTGGTCGCCGAGTCCCCACCCGTCGAGGATGATGAGTGCTGCGTCCATACGTCGCCGTTCGGCGCGCCGGGGTAACTGTCCTTTGCTCCCGACATGGGATGACAACGTATCGCGTACGGAGATGAGAGGTCGGCGTTCGAGCCCCGACGGCGGGGTTTCGACGCGCCCGCCCCGACGGCCTTTTCTTTCGGCGCGCCGTCGGACTCGGCGATGGGTCTGCGCGATTTCGACCTCGACGCGGCGGTCGACGACTGGGCGGAGTACTACCTCGGAAACGGCCCGAGCCTCGTCGTCTTTCTCGTCCTCAACGCCGCCGCGTTCCTCGTCGGCGTGAGCTTCTACGTCCACTCCGACCCCGCGCTCTCGGACCTGCCGACGTTTCTCTACCCGCTTTTCGGCGACTCGCCGACCGCCCTCGCGCTGATGACGCTGTCGGCCGCGACGCTGCTTCCGAACCTCGGTCGCCGCGTCGCCGACGCGCCCGTCAACCGACCGCTCGCGTACCTCCACACCCTCGCGTTCGTCTGGCTCGTCAAGTACGGCGTCTGGACGGTCGTCGCGCTCAACCTCCGTCCCGACCTCTACGTCGGCTTCTCCGGAGCCGCGCTGTGGGACTACTGGGGCATCATGCTCACCCACGCGGGCTTTCTCGCGCTCGCGCTCCTCGTCCCGCGCTACGGCGCGACCACGAAGGGCGCGCTCGGATTCGCCCTCGTCCTCGCGCTCGTCAACGACGTGTTCGACTACGGCCTCGGCTACTACCCACCGCTGAAGTACGAGGCGGGGGCGCTCCTCGCGGGCATCACCGTCGCCCTCTCGTTCCTCGCGGTGTTCCTTGCCTCCCGGGCGTTCGACCACCTCTCAGAGACGCCGGAGCCGACCCCCTGAACGCCCCGGTCCCGCCCCGACAGCGCCCCGTGAGTCACAATCGCTAATCGCACGACGGCGCTGTGACTCACATGAGTCAGGCTTTTCCCCACCGGCAGTCTATGACCTCGTAATGGACTCCGCGGTACTGCTCGACCTACTCGGGAACGAAAACCGCCGGCGCATCCTGCGGTTGCTCTCGCACAAACCGTGCTACGTCACCGAGATCAGCGAGTACCTCGGCGTCAGCCCCAAGGCCGTCATCGACCACCTCCGAAAGCTGGAGGACGCGGGGCTCATCGAGTCGCGCACCGACGACCAACGGCGCAAGTACTTCCACATCTCCCGGAACCTCCGACTGGAGGTGAACGTCTCGCCGTACGGGTTCGGCGCGAAGAGCGCCTACCCGCCGAGTCCGAGCCTCGACATGGCCGGGCGCTGTCCGCACGTGACGCTCGAAGTCGAGAGCGCCGGCACCGACGACGTCTCGGAGTTAGCGCGCGAACTCGGCAAACTGGAGGAACTCGACAACGAACTCTCCTTGGCCCAGCGGTGGGTGCAGGGCCGCATCACCGACGTGCTCGACCGCCTCAACGACCGCCTCGGCGTCGACGCCGACAGCCGCTTTTACGCGGAGATTCTGGCCGCGCTCGCCAACGGGTCGAACACCGTCCGCGGCATCGCGAAGGACCTCAACGCGGACCCCGCGGTCGTCGACAGCGCGCTCCACCACCTCGCCGAGGGCGGCCTCGTCGCCCACAACGGCGACCGCTGGCGAATCGACTGACGGCTACAGCTCCTGTGTCAGGCCGTTTCTGAGGTCGCGGCCGAAGTAGTGCCCGACGAGCGCCGCGAGCCCGCCGCTCGCCGCGCCGACGCCCGCGATGGCGACGCCGTAGTCCGCGAGCAACTGCACCGCGAAGGGCGCGAACACGGCGAACAGCGTCGAGAGGACGAACGCGAGGCCGGCGGCGATTGCGCCGGCGAGGACGACCTCCGTGTAGTGTCGCTTCGACCCGACGAGGCCGAGGAGGAAGCCGGCGGCGGCGATGCCGGCGAACCGGCCGAGGAAGCCGACGAGGGGAATCGCGCCGCCGACGAGCAGTCCCCCGATGGAGAGCAGGAGCGCCGCGAGGAACGCGCGCGGGGAGAACAGCCCGCTGAGGCGACCGCCGCCGGACGACCCCGACGAACTGGTCGGCGTCGCGCCGTCGCGCTCGCGGCTCATCCCGGAGAGCACGTCGTCGACGGACTGCTCAGACTCCTTTTGGTCCGACCGTTGCATGTGTACAGGGTCGCGGGCGAGCCTGATGGCTCTTGTGCCGGTGCGTCAGGTCCCCGTCGAAAAGGAGGCGCGACGCGGTCGTTACGACCCCCGACCCAAGATGAGGTACAGGACGAGACCCAGAAGCGGCGCGAGGAAGACGACGACGGCCCAGAGGAACGCCGGATGACTGCTGTTTCGCTTCGCGTCTCGGTACGTCCACACCACCATCCCGAGGTACAGGAGGAAAAACAGCAGGCCGATTACGAACGCGCCTGCGCCGCGCGACTGGAGGAGTATCGTGGGGAGCATACGCTGGCCGACGGTCGGTCGGATAAAATGTCTTGTGCCCGTTATGTCGGCGACACGGACATCTCGCTCGTTGCACTCGGGCGGGGCGGCTCCACCCCAGTTGTCGTACCGAGCGGCGAGCGAAGCGAGCCGTTCGGCATTTTTGGTCCAGATTTTTGCTCCGAGCGGGTCGCTACGCGACCCCGAGGAGGAAAAAGGTGGAATGGTGGGTTTGAAGTCTGCCCCCGCGGTATCCCGCGATATGAACGCAGGGGACCGCGTCCGCGTCACCCGCGCGGACGTCACGAACGAAGGCGTGCTCATGCCGTCTTCCACCGAGGACCACCTCGTCGTCAAGCTCGACGGCGGGTACAACGTCGGTATCGCCCGCGAGGGAGCCGACGTGGACGTGCTCGAAACCGACGTGTACGACATCGAAGACGCGCAGTCCGAGGGCGACGGCACCTCCGAAATCGAGTTCGACGACGACCTGCCGACCGTCTCGCTCATCTCGACCGGCGGGACCATCGCCTCGACGGTCGACTACCGCACGGGCGCGGTGACCGCGCAGTTCGACGCCGAGGACGTGCTCCGGGCCGTCCCCGACCTCGCGGGGCGGGCGAACTACCGCGGCCGCGTCGTCGCCAACATCCTCTCGGAGAACATGACGACTGACGTGTGGGTCGACCTCGCGGAGGCCATCGCCGAGGAAATCGAGGCCGGAGCCGACGGCGTCGTCGTCATGCACGGCACCGACACGATGCAGTTCTCCGCGTCGGCGATGTCGTTCATGCTCGACACGCCCGTGCCCATCGTCTTCACGGGGAGTCAGCGCTCGGCGGACCGCCCCTCCTCCGACAACGTGATGAACGCCGTCTGCGCCGTCGAGGCCGCGAAGGCCGACGCCGCCGAGGTCATGATCTGCATGCACGCCTCGGAGTCCGACGACGTCTGCGCGCTCCACGAGGGGACGCGCGTCCGCAAGAACCACACCTCCCGCCGCGACGCCTTCGAGACCGTCGGTGCGAAGCCGCTCGGCGAAGTCGACTACGAGGCCGAGGAGGTCACGTTCCGCCGCGACTACGCCCCCCGCGGCGAGGCCGACCTCGCGCTCCGCGCCGACCTCGAATCCGAGGTGGAACTCGTGAAGTTCACGCCGGGGATGGACCCCGCGGCGCTCGACTACCTCGACAGGAAGGCCGGCGTCGTCATCGAGGGGACGGGCCTCGGCCACGTCCACACCGACCTCATCCCGCGGTTAGAGGAACTCATCGAGGACGGCACGGTCGTCGCAATGACCTCGCAGTGTCTCGAAGGCCGCGTCTGCGACCGCGTCTACGACACCGGCCGCGACCTGCTCGACGCGGGCGTCGTCGAGGCGGGCGACACGCTCCCCGGCACGGCGAAGGTGAAGCTGATGTGGGCGCTCGCCAACGTCTCTGACCCGACGGGCGCGATGGGCCGCAACCTCGAAGGCGAACTGACCCAGCGCTCGGTCCCGTGGGAGTGACCTGATGGAGATTCGACCCGCCCGACCCGAGGACTACGACGCGGTCGCCGCGTTCACCCGCGACACGTGGGCCGACCGCGGCGGGTCGGACTACATCCCCGACATCTACCACGACTGGATCGCGCCCGGCGAGTCGGAGCGGGCGACGCTCGTCGTCGACATGGGCGAGGAGACGCCGTCCGACGACGTGGCCGCAATCGCGCAGGTCGTCATGCTCTCGGAGTACGAGGGCTGGGCGCAGGGCATGCGCGTCGCCCCCGACTACCGCGAACAGGGGCTGGCGACCCGGCTGTCGCACGCGCTGCTCGACTGGGCGCGCGACCGGGGAGCGCGCCGCGTCCGAAACATGATTCACTCGTGGAACGTCCCGAGCCTCGCCAACGCCCGCACGGTCGGCTTCGACCCCGGCATCGAGTTCCGCTGGGCGACGCCCGACCCCGACCCGACCGCCGACCCGGAAGCGGCCGTCGGCCACGACGCCGACGCCGCGTGGGCCTACTGGACCGGGTGCGAGGCGCGGACCGAGCTCACGGGGCTCGCGCTCGACCCCCGCGAGTCGTGGGCGCTCTCCGAGCTGACCCGCGACCGCCTCCACGACGCCGCGGCCGACGACCGCCTGTTCGTCGTCGGCGACGACCGCACGACCGGCTTCACCTATCGGAACCGGACCTACTCGCGCGAACGCGACGGCGAGGGCGAGGTGACGTGGGCCGAGTACGCGGTCGCCGCGTGGGACGACGCGCCGGCCTGCGAGTCGCTTTTGGACGCGGTTCGACGCGACGCCGCCGCGGTCGGTGCGGACCGGACGCGGGTTCTCCTCCCCGAGCGAATCGATTGGATTTCCGACGCGTCGCTCGCCCGGAGCGACCTCGCCGAGGAGCCGACGTTCGTCATGGAAGCCGACGTCTCCTGACGCCGCGGGGGTGCCGCGCCCGCCGAGCGCCGATTACCGCCAGTCGACGCCGCGGACTTCGAAGCGTGCCCCGCCGAGTTCCGAGTCCACCACGTCGAACTGCCAGCCGTGCAGGTCGGCGATTCGCCGCGCCGTCGAGAGATGTGTGACATCGTAATCGACGCCGAGCAACTGGTTCGAGCCCGCACCGACCGCCGCGCGCTCCTCCGGGGACGGGAGGGGGCCGTCGTCGTCGACGTAGAACCCGTCGGCGGTCGTCCCCACGACGACGCTGGACGGCAGACCGAGCGACGCGTTCCGCTCGTAGCAGGTCGTGAGCACCGCGACCAGAAACAGCCCGAACAGGTGGGTGTCGGCCAAGAGCGACCCGTCGCCGACGACCCGGAGCGAGGCGTCGTCCGCGCCGTCGGGCGACGCGACGGCCCGCGCTTGCGCGACGTGCGAGCGGAAATCCACCGGCGCGAGGTCGAGCGTGCTCGGTTGCCCGGCGACGGCGATGCCCCAGTCGACGAGCGAGTCGATGCGCGAGAGGCTCTCGGAGAGCTGCACCGCGTCGTCGCCGTCGACGGCGGCGAGTCGCTCGGCGGACGCGGTGGCCGACGCGAGCTGG
Organism: Haloferax sp. S2CR25; assembly: GCF_031624535.1. Taxonomy (NCBI): domain Archaea; kingdom Methanobacteriati; phylum Methanobacteriota; class Halobacteria; order Halobacteriales; family Haloferacaceae; genus Haloferax; species Haloferax sp. S2CR25. Next base: position 215,608 of record NZ_JAMQOO010000002.1, on the reverse strand, counting down.
GCTTTGAGCTCCGAGGCGAGCACGCTGACGAGCGCCGCGAGGTGCTCGTTTTTCTCGTTGACCTGCAGCTCGGCGAGCCGCCTGTCGGTGATGTCGAAATGGGTGACGAGCGCGAAGCTCCCGTGTCTCGGCGTGTCTATCGGGACGACGCGGAGCGCGAACCACCGATACACCGTTGGCGAGTGACACGGGTACTCGGCGGTAAAGAGATCGCGGTCGCCGCGGAGCACCGCGCGGATGCCGTCGGCGACGACGCCCGCGATTTCGTCGGTCTCGCGGGCCGCGTCGCACACGTCGAGGTAGTTGACGCCCGTCGAATCGGGGTCGCCGGCGTAGTCGTTCGCGTCGGCGAACGCCCGCCACGCCCGGTTCGTGTAGACGATGTCACCGCGCCTGTCGAGGAGCGCAATCGTCGCCGGGAACTCCTCGAAGCCGCGTTCGATGAGCGATACGTCGTCCATCACAGAGCGTACGCCGGGAACCCGTTTGTCAGTTTCTACCAGATTGGGTCCGAAATACGCGTCGCGTCGTTCGCGGCCTGAGAGTGCGAAAAACGGTGTTCGACCGCCACGGTCGGGGTGCAATCGACCGCGGCGTCGGGCGTTCGGTGGTCGGGGTCGTGGTGGTGGTGGTCAGTCCGAGGCGGCGACTCGGGGCTTACGCTCGTTTCCCTCCGTACCCGCCATGGCGAGCACGTCGTCGAAGAAGCCGAGCGAGTCGTGGGGACCGGGGTGGGCTTCGGGGTGGTACTGGCGCGTGATGACGCTCAGTTCCTCGCTGGCGAGGCCTTCCGCGGTGTCGTCGTTGACGTTGACCTGCGTCACGTCGAGTTGGTCGCCGGGGTCGGCGACGGTGTAGCCGTGGTTCTGGGTCGTCATGACGACTTTTCCGCTCCGGAGGTCGCGGACCGGCTGGTTGACGCCGCGGTGGCCGAAGGCCATCTTCTCGGTGGTACCGCCGAGCGCGCTGGCGACGATCTGCTGGCCGAGGCAGATGCCCGCCAGCGGGACCTCGCCGGCGAACTCCTCGACGAGGTCGCGCGTCGCGGTGTAGTTCTCGGGGTCGCCGGGACCGTTCGAGATGAAAAGCACGTCGGGGTCGAGCGCGGACACGTCCTCGGCGGCCGCGTCGTAGGGGAGCACGTGGACCGTCGCGCCGCGGTCGACGAGGGAGTCCACGATGGAGCCCTTCGCGCCGCAGTCGACGAGCGCGACGGTGGTGTCGCCGTCGCCCTCGAACGTCGTCAGTTCGGTCGTGGTGACCTGCGCGCCGATGTCGACGTGCTCGCTCATGCCCTTACACTGCGCGAGTTCCTCCTTCGCGTCCTCCGGGGTCACGTCCTCGCCGACGGCGATTCCGACCTTCATCGCGCCCTCCTCGCGGATGGACGTGACGAGGTCGCGCGTGTCGAGGTGGTCGACCGCCGGAACGCCCTCGTCTGCGAGCCACTCGACGACCTCCTCCGTGAACTCGCGTGCGACGGCCGCCCGAGGGTGGACCCGGTCGGACTCGAATCGCTCGGCTCGGACGCCGTAGTTCCCGATGAGGGGGTACGAGAAGGTGAGGACTTGCTCTTCGTACGAAGGGTCGGTCAGACTCTCTTCGTATCCCGTATATGCGGTTGTGAACACCAGTTCACCGCGTGTGCGCCCCGGAACACGGCCACGCGCTTCGACCACGCGTCCGTCTTCCAGCGCCAGATAGGCGTCCGACATTACGAGAAACGAACGGAACACGGGTGCATAAGTGTTGCTTTCGAAGGTGAGTTACGAAATTCGTAATCGGTAAGTCGCTGGGGTGGACACGTGGGGTATGGACGAGCTTGACCGGCGCATCCTCGATATCCTTCGACGGGACGCTCGGACCCCCAACACGGAGATTGCGGCCGAGGTCGGGACCTCCGAGGGGACAGTCAGGAACCGCGTCGAGCGGTTGGTCGAGGAGGGCGTCATCGAGCGCTTTACCATCTCGACCCGCACGGGGAACCTGAAGGCGATGATAGAGGTGACCGTCGCGGTCGACGTCGACACCAACGACGTCTCCGAGCTGATGGCCGACTGGAAGGACGTGGACTTCGTCTGGCAGGTCTCCGGCGAGGAGGACATCGTCCTCGTCGTCGACGCCGCCGACACCCGCGCCGTCAACGAGCTCATCACCCGCGCCCGCGAGCACGACGACGTCAAGAGTACCAAGACCCGCCTGATTCTCGACGAGCGCCTCGGCTGACGCCGCGCCGCCGCGCCGCCGCGTGGTCCGCGATTCGCATCGAAGCTTAGTTGACCCCCGACTCCGACGGAAGGCACATGAGCAACGCAGCGGCCGACGAGGCTACTGAACTCCACGAGAACGCAGCGCAGGACGTCATCGCCGTCGACTCCGACGACAACGCGGAGGGGACGGTCAACCGACTCGACGCCCACACGGGCGACGGCATCCGCCACCGCGCCTTTACCTGCCTCGTGTTCAACGAGGAGGGCCAGATACTCCTCGCCCAGCGCGCGCCCAACAAGCGCCTGTGGGACACCTCGTGGGACGGCACCGTCGCCTCCCACCCCGTCGAGGGCCAGACCCAAGAGGAGGCCACCGAAGAGCGCCTCGAAGAGGAACTCGGCATTAGCCCCGACCAGTACTCGGACCTCCGCGTCACGGACAAGTTCGAGTACAAGCGCTACTACGAGAACGCCGGCCTCGAATGGGAGGTCTGTGCCGTCCTGAAGGTCACGCTCGAAGACACCTCGCTCGACCCCGACGAAGACGAGATTGCGGGCATGCTCTGGGCGGACTACGAGCACCTCCACGACAACCCCGAGTGGTACCGCCAACTGCGCCTCTGCCCGTGGTTCGAAATCGCCATGCGCCGTGACTTCGAGTAGGCTCACCCTCGCAGACGACGCGCGAGCTGTGATTCTCTCGCACGCCCGCGAGGGTGCCGCCCGCGACCCACCCGCGGAGGTCTGCGGCGTCCTCGCCGGCGACGGCGACGCGCGCACCGTCACCGCCGCCCACCCCGTTTCGAACGTCGCCGACGAGCCGCGGGTCGCCTACGAACTCGACCCCGAGGAGACGGTTTCGATTCTCGAAACCGTCGAGGCGGCCGGCGACGACGCGGTCGGCTTCTACCACTCGCATCCCGAGTCCGACCCCGTGCCGAGCGCGACCGACCGCGAACAGGCCTCGTGGCCGGGCTACGTCTATCTCATCTGCTCGCCCGACGGCCGGCTGACCGCCCACGAGTGGACCGGCGACGAGCTCCGCGAACTCGCCGTCGCGGTCGAGTGACTCGTCGGCCTCCCGGACCCTCGCCGGTACGCCGCGCCCGCCGGCGCGCTTCGGTGAGAATATCCTTTCCGAGTCCGCAGACGCATCCATGGAACCCGACCGCTACGACGACCTCGACGGACAGGTCGCGCTCGTCACCGGCGCGAACCGAGGCATCGGCCGCCAGATAGCCGAGAACCTCCGCGACCGCGGCGCGACGGTGTACGCGGGGTCCCGAAGCGTCACGAACGAGACGCCCGAGGGAACCGAGCGCGTCCTCCTCGACGTGACCCAAGAAGGCGACATCGAGGAGGTCGTCGACGGCGTCTTCGCCGACCAGAGCCGACTCGACATCCTCGTCAACAACGCCGGTATCGCCGAGGACGGCGAGGACATAGTCGCCGAACCGACCGAGCGAATCGACCGCACCCTCGGCGTCAACCTCCGCGGGCCGATGCTCATGTGCAAGCACGCCGTTCCGCTCCTCCTCCAGTCCGACGGCGGCCGCGTCGTCAACGTCTCCTCGGGGATGGGCGCACTCGGCGAAGAACAGTCCGGCGGGTCGCCCGCGTATCGAATCTCGAAGACCGGCCTCAACGGCCTCACGGTCTACCTCGACGGCCAGTACGGAAACGACGGTCTCATCGCCAACTCGGTGTGTCCCGGCTGGGTCCGCACCGACATGGGCGGCGAGGAGGCCAACCGGCCGGTCGAGAAGGGCGCGGAGACGCCGACGTGGCTCGCCACGTTCAAGCCCGGCGCGCCCGCGGGGAAGTTCTGGCGCGACAAGGAAGTCATCGACTGGTAAGCGACCGACGATTTCACCGGGTCATCACGTCACGCCGCCGCTCCGTTTCTCGAACGCCTCGTACTCGCCACTGTCCAGAATCTCGCGGGAGTGCTCGACCGCCCGGTACACGTCCTCGAAGCCGACGTAGGCCGGCGCGGGGGCCATGCGGACGACGTTCGGCTGGCGGAAGTCCACGACGACGCCCCGCTCCTTGAGCGCGAGGCTGACGCGGTCGGCCTCGGGGTGTTCGACCGCGACGTGGCCGCCGCGGGCCGCGGGATCTCGCGGGGTGCCGACCTCGCACTCCGGCAGTCTGTCGTCCACGAGGTCGATGAGGAAGTCCGTGAGCGCCAGCGACTTCTCGCGGAGCGCCCCCACGCCGCCGGCGTCCTCGACGATATCGAGCGCGCCGTCGAGAGGGGCCGCCGACAGCACCGGGACCGTCCCGGACTGGAACGCGCCGGCGGACTGCGCCGGTTCGTAGGTCATCGCCATGTCGAACTGCGTCCCCTTGTCGTTGCCCCACCAGCCGGCGAGCGCGGGCGTGACGCCGAAGTGGCGCTCGTTGACGTAGAGGCCGGCGACGGAGCCGGGGCCGGCGTTGAGATACTTGTAGTGACACCAGACGGCGAAGTCCGCGCCCACCTCGGAGAGGCGGTGCGGGACCGCGCCGACCGAGTGCGCGAGGTCGAAGCCGGCCAGCGCGCCGGCCTCGTGAGCCGCCTCGGTGATGGTCTCGATGTCGAACAGTTGGCCGCTCCGATAGAGGACCGACGGGAGAAACACCATCCCCACGTCGTCGTCGATGGCGGCGAGCACGTCCTCGGTCTCGATGGTCCGCCCGTCGCGGCTCTCGACCACGCGAAGCGCCTCGTCGGGGTCGCGGCCGGCCGCCCGGAGTTGCGCGCGAATCGCGTAGTGGTCCGTCGGGAAGTCGAGGTCGTCGACGACGATTTTCTCGCCGCGGGCGGGGTCGTAGAACGTCCCGACGAGCGCGTGGATGTTGACCGTCGTGGAGTTGGCGACGACGACCTCCTCGGGCTTCGCGCCGACGAGCGGCGCGAGTCGGTCGCCCAGTCGCTCGCCGTAGCTGAACCACTCGGGGTCGGCGTCGGTCCACCCGCGGATGGCGAGGTCGCGCCACTCGTCGACGACGCGGTCGAGCGCGGCTTCGGCGTCGACAGAGAGCGGGCCGAGCGAGTTGCCGTCCAGATACAGTTCGCCCTCGGGGACGAAAAAGCGGTCGCGGAGGTCCGAAAGCGGGTCCGTCGCGTCCATCTCGCGGGCGGTGTCGACGGTGAGCACGTCGGATTCGTCGGAGTCGCCGGGGTCGTCGGGTTCGGCCATACGCGCCTCGAAGCGCCCGCGCGACAAGTAGGTGCGCGGCCCGCGCTGGAACCCGAGTGGCGGGTCCGCTTATTCGGCGTCGGTCGCCGACGACTCGGCCTCGCGGGCGAGTCGCTCGTAGGCGGCCCACGAGGGGTCCACGTCGGGGTGTTCGATGCGCTCGCCGTCGACGACGACGCCCTCGCCCGCGACGACGGTGCCGGCGACGCCGACGGGGGTGCCGCGGGCGTCGAGCGCGGCGACCACGTCGTCCGTGACAGAGGGGTCCGTGGCGATGATGAGCGAGCCGGCGGTAGTCGAGCGCCACGGGTCGATGCCGAGGAACTCGCAGGTCTCGCGGACGCCGGGACGGAGCGGGACGCTCGACTCGTCGATTTCGAGTTGGACGCCCGCGCTCTCGGCGATTTCGTTGAGCGCGCCGTGGACGCCGCACTCGGTGGCGTCGTGCATGGCGTGGACGCCGCGGCCGCCGGCGGCCGAGACGGTCATCGCGTCGCGGACGGCGTCGGTCTCGTCGAGTCGGTCCTGCGCGGCCGCGAGCACGTCGGCGTCGAGGTCGGCGAAGGCGTCGGGGAACAGCGTCGTCAGGAGGCCGGTCGCCTCGACGCCCGGTCCCTTCGTCACGAGCACGTCGTCGCCGGGTCGCGCGCCGTCCGGGCGGACCACGTCGTCGTGGTCGCCGACGGCGAGGGCGGTCGCGCCGCCGACCCACGGGTACGAACAGCCGGCGTAGCGGGCGGTGTGGCCGGTGACAATGCTGACGCCGAGGTCGTCGGCCTCGTCGTGCATCGCGCCCCAGAGCTCCGCGAACTGCTCGTCGGTCATCTCGGGCGGCAGCGTAAAGGAGACGGCGAGGTGCGAGGGGTCCAGCCCCGAGACGGCGATGTCCGAGAGGACGATGTCGATGGCGAAGCGGCCCGCGCGCTCGAAGCCGAGCGCGGGGAGCACGGAGACGGGGTCGGTCGCGATGGCGACGGCGGTGCCGTCGACGTCGAGGAGGCCGAAGTCGACGCCGTGGGTCGGGCCGAGCGCCACGTCGTCGCGGGCCGCGCCCAGCCGCGGGTAGATGTACTCGTCGAAGAACTCGCGGTCGACCTTTCCGAGGTCGGTCATACGCGACCTCGGGGGGCCGCCAGTAAGAACGTACTCATCCGCCGCCGGCGGGGTCGGAGCCGGGCCCGGGACCGGAGAATCCCGGATTCGGTCTCGGTCTCGGCGCGGGTCGCGCTCGACTGACTCGCCGACGCGGCCGCTCGCCGGTCGAAAGGCGGGACGGTCCCCCGTCCCTGCTCATGAAGAGACGCGGAGACGGTTCGAAGGGGCATGGAAAGTCCCACCACCGGACTGCTCCCGCGTCGATTCAACGTGAACGCCGGACCTACAAGAACCTCGCTAAGTTCCCTCGATGGACCTATATATCTCCAACGAGGCGTCAGCAAATACTGCCGCATCGGGGAAATCGCCCCCGCCGCTCAGACCGGCCGGTGCCCCGCTTCGTCGGGGGTGTTGTTCGGCGTCCGCCACGCGTCGTCGAGGTGTTCGACGAGCGCGCGGGCGACGGCGACCGGCTCCTCGTGGTGGACCCAGTGGGTCGCCTCGTCGAACGTCCTGAGGTGGCCGTCCTCGCAGAACGCGAGGCTCTCGCGCGCCATCTTCGGTCGGAGGAACCTGTCTTTGCTCCCCCAGACGACGAGCGTCGGCGGTTCGACCGTCTCGGCGCGGGGACGCGGGCGCTCGCGGACGACCGCGCGATACCAGTCCACCATCGACCCGTAGGCACCCGGCACCGACCACGCGGCGCGGTAGTAGTCGAGGTCGGTCGCCGAGAACGTGCCGGGAAGCGCGGAGCCGGTCATCGCCCGCTCCAGGACGGCCCAATCGCCCACGGGCGCGACGAGTTCGGGGAGCTTCGGGAGTTGGAAGAACAGGACGTACCAGCTCCGGAGCTGTTGGGCCGGGTCGCGGCGGAGGTGGCGGGCGAACACCGCGGGATGCGGGAGGTTCATCGCGGTGAGCGAGCGCACCCGCTCCGGGTGGTGGAGCGCGGTCCACCACGCCACCGCGCCGCCCCAGTCGTGACCGACGACGTGCGCCTTCTCGTGGCCGAGCGCGTCCGCGACGCCGACGACGTCGCCGGCGAGTTCGTCGATGCTGTACCACTCGACGCCCGAGGGGCGGTCGCTCAGGTTGTAGCCGCGCTGGTCGAGCGCGACGACCCGATAGCCCGCCTCGGTCAGCGGGCGGAGGTAGTCCGCCCACGCGTACCAACACTCCGGGAAGCCGTGGAGGAGCACGGCGAGGTCGCCGTCTTCCGGTCCGGCTTCGACCGCGTGGAGCGTGACCTCGCCCACCTCGATACGACGGCTCGCCGCCTCGACGGGGAGTTCCACGTCGTCGCGCGACAGCCCCGATTGCTTCGCCATACTCACCGCTACGGCGGCGAGGGACAAATGTGCCGCGGCGGCGAGCGGCCGTCGTCTGCGAGAAATGCGTCGGTGTCGCGGCGGGAGTCGAACCTACCCGAACAGGCGCTTTCTGATGCTCCGCGTGCGGCTCTGTTCGGCCATGAGAACCGAACACTCCACGTCTTCGACGACGTCCATGACGACGGTGCCGCGGACCAGCCGCGAGAGGAGGCCGCGTTCCGTCGCGCCGATGACGAGGAGCGAGGCGTCGGTCGCGTGGGACTCGATGGCCGCCTCGACGTCTCCGGTCTCGACGGTGAGCGTGGCGTCGCCGAGGCCGCGTTCGTCGGCCCACTCCTGCAGGAAGCGCTCGCCCTCCGCCGCGTCGTCGGCGACGTGGAGGAGTTCGACCTCCGCGTCACAGAACTCCCGGAGGACCGAGGCGATGGACGCCGAGAGGTCGGAGTCCGGGCCGCCGGCGGTCGGTACGAGCACGTGCGAGGGGTCGAAGCCGCGGTCCTTCAGCACCAGCACGTCGTAGGGGAGCGAGTGGGTCATCTCCTCGAACGCGCTCTCGGCGCGGCCGGGGGACCCGTGGCTGTCGGGACCCCAGCCCATGACGACGAGGTCGGCGTTGTAGGTCTCAGCCGCGTCGAACACCTCCTCGAACGACCGGTGGGAGAGGACGGTGTGAGTCTCGATGTCCACGTCGAGTTCGTCGGCGTCGGCGCGGGCCTGTTCGAGCAGGCGGTCGGCCTCGGCGAAGTCGTACTCCTCGCGGGCCGATTCGAGGGCGGTCTGGTCCGGTACCTTCACGATGTGGACGCCGACGAGCGTCCCGTCGTTGGCCTTGGCGACCGACCCGGCGAGCGACACGAGGTCGCGCTCGCTTTCGGGGTTCGCGAGCGGGACCATGACGCGGTAGCCGCCGTCGGGCTGGACCGACGTGGCGGCCGAGACCGCGGCGTCGGGGAGCTGTTCCGACTGCTGAAGCAGGTACTTCCCGAGGATGCCCTGCTTCGTCGCCCTGGTGCGGGCGTAGGCCGCGTACCACAGCATGGCGAACACGACGAAGCCGGCGGCGAGGAGGATGATGGTGTCGGCGAAGAAGGCGATGAGGGCGAACGACGTGATCGCCCCGAGGATGGGGGTGATTGGGTACAGCGGAACCCGGTAGTCCGGCTGGTAGTCCTCGGGGTCGGCCACGCGCATCACGACGAGCGCGACGTTGAGCAGCCCGTAGATGATGAGGTGGAGGACGCTCCCGGCGTTCGCGAGGGTGTTGACGTTGGCCAGCAGGATGAACAGGAGGATGAACCCGCCGGTGATGGCGATAGATCGGTACGGCGTGCCGAACCGGGGGTGAATCTCGTTGAGTTCCTCGGAGACGATTCGGTCGCGCCCCATGGCGAAGTTGATGCGCGAGGAGGCGAGAATCGAGGCGTTCGCGGACGAGGCCGTGGCGAGGAGGCCGCCGAACAGCATCGCGCCCGCGCCGACCGGACCGATGAGGAGTCGGGCGACGTCGACGACGGCGGTCTCGTTCCCGGCGACGAGGCTGTTGTCCACCGCGGCCAGCACGGTCAGGAGAACGAGCGCGTACACCAGCGTCACGATGACGACGCTGCCGAGGACGGCCCGCGGGAGGTTCTTTCCGGGGTTCTTGATTTCCTCCGCGACGGAGGTTATCTGGACGAACCCGAGGTACGAGACGAAGATGAGGCCGGTCACCGGCAGGAGCGGCGACAAGCCCCTGTCCGGCGGGACGAACGGGCGGAGTTTGGCGAGGTCCGCGTTCAGGAGTCCGAAGAGCGTGAACACGGCGAGGATGGCCAGCAGGATGAGCACGATGGCGTTCTGTAGCTTCCCCGTCTCCTTCGCGCCGACGTAGTTAATGAACACGAAGAGGAGGCCGCCCGCGAGGGCGACGAGCTTCACGGCGGAGACCGTGACACCGCCGAGTACGAGGCTCGGAACGGGGAGGAACGTCACCACGTACTGACCGAAGCCGGTCATGTAGAACGCGGAGGCGAACGCGAGCCCCATCCAGTTGCCCCACCCGGCGACGCTCCCGAACAGCGGCCCGAGCGCGTGGTTGATGTAGTAGTACGCGCCGCCGGACTTCGGCATCGCGGTGCCGAGTTCGCTGGCGGACGCGGCGGTCAAGAGCGCGATGACGCCGCCGAGGACGAACGCGCCGGCCGAGAGCGGTCCGGCCGCTTTGACCGCAGCGCCGGGAAGCACGAAGATGCCCGCGCCGATCATCGTTCCGATACCGATGGTCAACGCCGCGAGCGGCCCGAGGTCCTTTGCGAGTTCCTCGTCGGTCATGTTTCACCACCGGCGTCGTCCGCGTCGTCGGTGTCGACGTCCGCAGCGTCCGCTGCCGGCAGGACGACCACGGGCCGGTCGCTGTGCCGGACCAGTTGGTCGCGGACCGCGCCCGAAAACAGGTCCCACCACGAGCGACCGCCGCGCGGGGTGAAAACGATGGCCGTCGCGTCGGCGTCCTCGGCGGCGTCGAGGATGGCGTCGCCGACGTCCGTGGCGAACCGGAGGTCGGTGTGGATGTCGATGCCGGCGTCGTCCGCGGCGCGGCGGGCGACGTCGAATAGCTCGTCTGCGACCTCCTCGCGCTGTTCGACGCCGGCCTTGTCCGGCGCGCCGCCCGCCTTCTCGATAACGTGGACGACCGAGGCCCGACCGCCGGCCGCGGCGATGCGCGGGAACGCGGCGGCGCAGGTGAGTTCGGCGTCGTCCGCGTTCGCAATCGGAAGCAGGGGACGCGAGAACAGCGGTTCGACGTGTTCAGTCATGTGTCGAGCCCGCGAGCGCGGTGTGAGGAAAGCGGTTCCGCCCGGCGGAACGGGATTGTGCCGGGACGACTACACCCGATTCACAACGTGACCGTCGGGAATTCATACGCCGGGGTTGTGCGGCAATCGGTTTAGAAGTTCGCAAACCGGGGTACGGTGTCGGCCGGGCCGATTCCGGGGCGGCGGCCCCACCTCAGACCGCGGTGACCCACGCTCGATACGCCTCGTCGCGGCCGTAGACCGCCTGAAAGACGCGGTCGGCGAAGCCGGCGAGACGGTTGGCGTCCGAGCGGGCGGTGATGCGGACGTTCGTCCCCTCGGCCTCCTCGGGGCTCTCCAGTTTGTCGATACGGAACTCGGGGAACTCCGAGAGGAGCGTCTTGAGGCGGTCGAGTTCCGCCTCTGTCACGTCCATGTTGAACGTCTGGTCGGCGAACTGAATCCACGGGCCGGGACCCTCGCCGTCGAGGTCGTCGAGGCGCTCGGCCTCGATGGTGAGAAAGGCGCTGCCGCGGTCGCGGTGCGCCGACACGGCGTCGGCGAACAGCTTCCGGCGCTCGCGGGGCGTGTCGGCCTCGAATCGGGTCATGTGGAACGGTACAGCCGCGCGGTACAAAAGCGACCCGCGTCAGAACAGCGCGATGACGGCGGCGAGCGCGAGCGCGCTGACGGTGAGCAGTTGCAGTCCGAGGACGCCCAGCGGGGCCGCGCCCGTCCGCCGCATCGCGTCGAGGCGGACGTCGAGACCGAGACCGACGAACGCGAGCGCGAACAGGGCGTCGCTGGCGGTGCCGACGGTGGCGAGCGTCGCCTCCGAGAGCAGGCCGAGGTTGGCGACGGCGGCGACGGCGACGAAGCCGACGAGGAACCGCGGGACGCCGTCGAAGACGGCTCGCAGGCCGGTGGCGGCCTCCTCGGCGCGACCGGCGTAGCGGACCGCGTAGGCGACGGCGACGAAGCCGAGCATGGAGTTGCGCGCGAGTTTGGTCACGGTCGCCCAGCGACCGGCGACCTCGGAGTGGGCGAAGCCGGCCGCGGTGACGGGGCCGGTGCTGAACATGCTCAGGCCGGCCCAGATGCCGAACTGGCGGCCGGACAGCGGGAGCAGGTCGCCGGCGATGGGGAACACGGCGAGCGTGAGCGCGTCGAACAGGAGGACCGCGGCGACGACGTGGGCGAGCGACTCGCCGTCGGCGTCGATGGTGCCGGCGATGGCGGTGGCCGCGGAGACGCCGCAGACGCTCGCGCCCGCCGCGAGGAGCGACCCGGTCTTGTCGGCGAGGCCGAACACGCGGCTGGCGACGGCCTCGACGAGGAGGACGCCCGCGGTGACCGTGACGACGACGAGCGCGACCAACACCGGCCCGGAGGCGACGAGTTCGTCGACGGCGATGCGAGCGCCGAGCAGGACGATGCCCGTTTCGAGGAGGAGTTTCTGCGTGTCGACGCCGGGGCGCGCCCAGTCGGGGACGCCGACCGTGTTGGCGACGACGGCCCCGAAGAAGACGCCGAGCAGGAGCGCGTTGACACCGGGGACGAAGCCGGCGACGAGCGTCGCCGCCCCCGCGAGGACGACGAGGAGGCCGACGCCGGGAGCGAGTCGCGCGAGCCGACTGATGCCGGCGTTCTCGGCGTCCGAGTTCCCCCCGGTGCTCACGGCCCGAGCGCCGCGAGGACGGTCACGACGACGAGTCCGAGGGCGGTCGCGCGCCAGCCGCGTTCGAGCGTACACCACAGTTCGTACGCGCGCTCGACGGTGGCCGCGCCGAGCGCGTCGCGCATGGGAGACGAATCGCGCATTTGTCGGTGCCACGAGAGCCGGGCCGTTGAACGTGTCGCTTCCGTCTGTGAAAACAGCAACAATATCCGCTAAATCGGCGGTGGCCCGGTCGATTGAGCTGTAAGCCGGCAAACAAGGAGCAACATTTTCTCGTTCCTCTGACCGTCGCCGTCGCAGAACTCAGTACGTATCTTCAACACTATATGCTCTCGCCGGATGGGGTCAGATATGGGAAAGCGCATCCTCCTGCTCGGAGCGCCGGGCGCAGGTAAGGGCACACAGTCGAAGCGACTCGCCGAGACCTACGGCGTCGAACACGTCACCACCGGCGACGCGCTGCGCGCGAACAAGGACATGGAGACCGAGTACGGGACGCCCCGCTCGTTCATGGAGAAGGGCGAACTCGTCCCCGACGCGGTCGTCAACGAAATCGTCGAGGCCGCGCTGGAAGACGCCGACGGCTACGTCCTCGACGGCTACCCGCGGAACCTCTCGCAGGCGGAGTACCTCACCGAGATCACCGACCTCGACGCGGTCGTCTACCTGAACGTCGCCGAGTCAGAGCTCGTCGAGCGCCTCACCGGCCGCCGCGTCTGCGACGACTGCGGCACGAACTTCCACGTGAAGTTCAACCAGCCAGAAGAGGAGGGCGTCTGCGACGACTGCGGCGGCGAACTCGTCCAGCGCGACGACGACACCGAAGAGACCGTCCGCGAGCGCCTGTCGGTGTTCGAGGAGAACACCGAACCCGTCATCGAGCACTACCGCGACGAGGGCGTCCTCGTCGAAATCGACGGCGAACAGACCCCCGACGAGGTCTTCGAGGACATCCGGTCCGTCGTCGACGACGCCTGAGCACGGGTTCGACGCGCGAACCGCCTCGTCGACGCAGTCCGACGCGGCGTTTTTCACCGACCGAGACGCGACCGTCCGCACCGCCGACGGCGCGCTCGCTGTCGTCCGCAGAGTAAAACCTTGATAACAGCCGGTTGCTAAAGAGCCGGTAATGGCACGAATCGAATCTCGGGTGCGCGACCTCGTCGGCTCCGACGCCGACATGCGCGCCGCCGTCGAGACCGTCCTCGACCGGGCGGACGACGGAGAAGTCGAGTGGGCCGACGTTCGCGACGAGCTCACGAGCGGCCAGTGGGGTCGCCTCATCGAGAAGGGTATCCTCGTCGACGGCGACGAAGGGTTCCGGCTCGCCGACGTGGGGGAGACCCGCGCCGGCCTCGAAGACGACACGTCCGGCTCCGGCGGGTCGTCGTCGTCCTCGTCGACCGACGTCGACACCGGCGACTCCTCGTGGTCGAAGTACGACAAGGGCGCGGCCGTCGTCACGGTCGGCCTGTTCCTCGGCTACTCCGTCTCCGAGGTCCGAAACGTCATCGGCGGCGTGATGGACGTCGTCCTCGGCCCGGTCGCGGGGATGCTCCCGTTCTACGCCGTCGTGATGGTTCTCGCGCTCGCCACCGGCCTCTACTCCACGCTCCTGCAGGCGAACCTCATGGACATGGAGAAGATGGGCATGTATCAAGAGCGGATGAAGGACATCCAACAGCGGCAGAAGGACGCCAAGGAGCGCGGCGACGACGCGGAGCTCGAAAAGATTCAAGAAGAGCAGATGGAGGCGATGGGCGACCAGATGGGCATGTTCAAAGAGCAGTTCCGCCCGATGGTCTGGATTATGTTCCTCACCATCCCGGTGTTCCTCTGGATGTACTGGGCCATCGGCGTCGGCGGCAACGCCCAGCCACACATCGACGCCGGGACCATCGTGCTCCCGCTCGTCGGCACCGCGGAGTGGACGCAGGGCGTTCTCGGCCCCATGCAGGCGTGGATTGTCTGGTACTTCCTCTGCTCGATGGGCTTCACCCAGATCATCCGCAAGTCGCTCAACATCGACATGTCGCCGTCGGCGTCGTAAGCCGGTTCGGGCGACAGTCGACCCGGTCGGTTCGGCTCGAATCAAATCGACGCGAAGTAACTCGCTTTCTCTCCGTTTCCGACGCTCGCCGGCCGCGAGGCTCTCCCTCAAAGCCGCCGCGAGGCGTCCGCCACGATACCCGTGAGAAGCCTCCGCAGGGGCCGTCGGCAACGATAACACCTTTTAGCCGACCGCACCCAGCATGGATATGTTACTGACCGTCTCCGGACCACCGGGCAGCGGAAAGAGTACGACCGCCGCCGCGCTCGCCGAGGCGTTCGACCTCGAACACATAAGCGGCGGGGACATCTTCCGCGAGCTCGCCGCCGAGCGCGACATGACCGCCGTCGAGTTCAACAAACTCGCCGAGGAAGACGACCAGATCGACCGCGACCTCGACCGCCGCCTCCGCGACATCGCTCTCGACCGCGACGACGTGCTCCTCGAATCCCGACTCGCCGGCTGGCTCGCCGGCGACGCCGCCGACCTCCGCTTCTGGCTCGACGCCCCCGTGGACGTCCGCGCCGAGCGCATCGCCGACCGCGAGGGCAAGCCCGTGGACGTCGCCCGCGAGGAGACCACGACCCGCGAGGCGAGCGAGGCCAAGCGGTACGACGCGTACTACGACATCGACATCACGGACCTCTCTATCTACGATATCGCGCTCAACACCGCCCGCTGGGGCCCCGACGAGGTCACGGCCGTCTGCGTCGCCGCGGTCGACTCCTACGACCACGAGGCCGACGAGGGCAAGTACCCGGTCGAAGGCGTCCGCTACGACTTCTGACCATGCTCCGAGACCCGCCCGAACGCCGGAGCGTCGACGACCTGCTCTCGTTCGGCGTCGTCAACCTCGACAAGCCGCCGGGGCCGTCGGCCCACCAGGTCACCGGCTGGGTCCGCGACATGGCCGACGTCGACCGCGCCGCCCACTCGGGGACGCTCGACCCGAAGGTGACCGGCTGTCTCCCCACGCTCCTCGGCAACGCGACCCGTATGGCGCAGGTGTTCCTCGAAGGCTCGAAGGAGTACGTCTCCGTGCTCGAACTCCACGGACCCGCGCCGGCCGACATCGACTCGACCGTCGCCGAGTTCGAGTCGAAGCTCTACCAGAAGCCCCCGCGGAAATCCGCCGTCTCGCGTCGCCTCCGCGTCCGCGAAATCTACGACCTCGACCTCCTCGAAGTGAAAGACAGACAGGCGCTCCTACGCATTCGCTGTGAGTCGGGGACGTACATCCGAAAGCTGTGTCACGACCTCGGCCTCGCGCTCGGCACCGGCGGCCACATGGGCCACCTCCGCCGGACCGCGACCGACCCCTTCGACGACGCCGACCTCGTGACGCTCCACGACCTCAAAGACGCTCTCGCGTTCGCCGCGGAGGGCGACGAATCGTGGCTCCGCGACGTGGTCGCGCCCGCCGAGCGGGCGCTGTCGCATCTCCCGTCGGTGACCATCGCCAACAGCGCGGCCCGCGAAGTCGCCAACGGCGCGCCCGTCTACGCGCCCGGCGTCTTCGACGTCGACGCCGCCCGCGGCGACCTCGTCGCCTGCTTCACCGACGACGGCTCCGCGGTCTGTCTGGGCGAACTGGTCGGCGACGCCGACGCCGACTCGGGGACGGTCGTCTCGCTGGAAGCCGTGTTGGTCTGAAGCGGGAGTCTATTTTCTCCGGCGCTTTCTGTCCGCGTCCGCGAGCGTTTCCGCCTGCTCGTTGACCGAGGCGACCTCTCGCTTCGCGTCCGATTTGTCGAGGTCGTAGACGTAGCGCCACGACGCCAGCGGGTAGCCGTGCGACTCCTCGTCTCGGTCCGCGGCCGGTTCGGACCCGCCGCCGCGACGAATCGACCACCATCGGGCGGCCGCGACGCTCAGCGCGATGAGGACGAGGAGCAACACGACGAACGGGAGGAGGGCGAGCGGGAGGCTCTGGAGGGGCAGGGCCATACGTCGACGTTGTCCGCGGAGCGACAAAAGCGTACCCGCAGGCCGGTGCCACCGACTCGGAGCCGTCCGAACCGCACGACGCCGATGCCAAACCGTGGCACGACAGACCCTCGCGCCGCCGCGACGAAACGAAGGGCTTAACCGCGAGACACGCATCGGTTCGAATGCACCCCGGGACCGTGGGGTAGTGGTATCCTCTGCCGATGGGGTCGGTAGGACCTGAGTTCGACTCTCAGCGGTCCCACTTCTTACTTTCGTGGATTAAAATTACTGGGAGTACAAGCCCTCTCTGTACATTTTGCACTTAAATATTGTCTGGAAACAACCCTCTGCTTAAAAAAGCAACTCTGAGGGGGAGGTGTGGCCCGCGAGCGTCCGACTTGCGGTCACGACTCAGAGAGAGACGTCACCTCGGACGATGGCGACACCGTCGCCTCCGCGGTCGAAGGACGTACGACCTCGTATCTCCCGTCGGAGACGACGGAGAGACACCGAATTCGGACTACAGGCGTTCGTCGCCGCCTGTCGGAACGCCCAGACGAGTTTCGAGACCGGGGCAGTCGCGCTCGCCCGCGGGTGGAACTGCGACCGAGAGCCGACTGGCGGGTGTCGCTTCAAACCGTATTATGCTCACAAACGAGGATAATCTCCGCGTCTTTTCCGTAGTTTGCGCCCCGAGCGTCGCAGTACTCTTTCGTCACCTCGTAGCCCGCGGTTTCGAGCAGGGACACGACCTCGTCCCGATCGAACTCAACGACGACCTCTCCGTCGTTGCGCACCGCGTGATGCTCGACGACGAGTCTCTCCGGCGGTTGACCGGTGCCAGCGAGGGAACGAAGGATGGAGAACTCCGCCCCGTCCGCGTCGATACCGAGGACGTCCGACTCCGCAACGTCGGAGACCGGAACGACGTCCGCGTTTCCTTTGTTCGAGCGTAAAGAGACGTCGTCGCCGACGACTGCGTGTCGAATCCGCGCGTTCTGCACGTCGTTCAGTTGGAGCGTTCTGCGCCCCGCTCGGACCTGGTCTTCGCCGCCTTCGTACGTGGTCACGAAACCGTCCGGCCCGACCATCTCCGCCGCGCTCACCGTCGAGACGCCCTCGCCACCACCGATAAGCGTGACTTCGGAACCAGCGGAACAAACGTCCGAGAGGCCCCTGACGTACTGGTATTCATACGCGGGTTCGTCGTTGACGACGAACTTCGTAACAGCGTCCGGGAGCACCTCGTCGGTCCAGATCGTCCTCGACTCGACACGGACGCCGTTTAACGTCGCGTTCCGACCGAGTGGTCGGAACGGGGCTGTCAACTGTTGGTATATAATCGCGGGTATGTCGGCGTTCATGGGACGATTCAGACCCTGTTCGGTATAGTACTATGTGTGAATTTACGAGAGTTGAGAACGACAGCCGCGTTCATCGAACACCGCCACCGCCGGACTGACCGGCCAGCTATTCGCCGACCGCCTCGCAGACGGCGAGAGGGTGGGGACTCGAAGAGGAAGCCACCGGACATCGATGACCCACGGCGTTCACTCCCCGTAAAACAGATACGAGAACGCCAGAAACGCCAACACCGACCCGACGAAGAACGTAATCAGTCCCAGCGGCGTCCCCGGTCGCAACGATCCAACGAACACCGCAGAGACGCCGCCGGCGAGCGCCGACCCGAACAGGAGGAACGCGCCGCGTTGCCACTCTTCGACGAATTCGACCATCGTCCGTTCAGCCATGCAACAGCTTTCGCGGCGGCGGACAAAAGCCTCGTGGCGACGCCGAGACCGGCGCGGTGAGATTCCTCTCCACAACCCATGCAACGACGCAAAAAACAGCCGAGAACCGCTATTCAGGTCGAGACGGCATCGCAGGTCCAGCCGGGGTCGGTGCCCGTCCGGCGGATGAGGTCCGCGCGGCACGCCGGACAGTAGTCGGGGACCGTCGATTCGCCCCGCGGGACATAGACGCCGCCGCCGCATTCCACGCACGCATCGGCGACGACTGTCGTGCAGTCCGCACACAGGTTGAAGTCGTCAACCGTGAGGTCGCGCAGCACTTCGAGCTTTTTGTCCAGGATGTACTCGTCGATAACCGCCTGACAACTGTGGCACGGCTTCATAGCGATACAGCGTGTCAATTGAGACCATGACTCATATACCTGTCGTCGGAGGAGTCTCTTGTCGCGGAATTTCAGTCGGAGGAGACCCCTTCCGAGGACGGGAACTGCCACGGATGGGCGCGATAGGCGCTAGCGCGCCCGATGCGAACGTGAGTCACAGAATACATAAGTAACTCGGTGACGAGTTACTATTTGCTGCTGTCAGAGGCACATCGGGGTGACGAACGGATTCGTTCGCCTCCACACCACCCATTCTCCCGCGTCTCTCGGTTCGAGCGGTATCCACGTCGACTCGGCACCGGGCGGCGTCCGAGAGCGACTCTCAACGCCGCGCGCCCGCGTCGGTGCGGGCGTCTCCGTATCCCCCTGAGAGCATCGCGTCCGCCGCCCGATGAACTCCCACGAGAACGACCACGCTCGCGACGATAGTCGCGACCGACCGCGGCGTCGAGAGCAGGCCGAGCGAGACGATGAGCGTCGTCGCGCAGGCCGGCGGGTGGACCGCGTCGAGTTCCACCATCCCCCAACTCGTCGCGGCGACCGAGAGCGCCGCGCTCGCGACGAGCCGAAGCGTGTCAGTCGACGCGGCCGAGAGCGACGGGTCGAGCGTCGCGCCGGAGGCGACGAGCGCGTAGGCGGCGAAGCCGACGACGGCACCGACGGCGTGGCCGACGACGATGCGGGTCGAACGAGCGCGTCCGCTGCGCCGCCGGAACGCGAGGACGAACGCCGTGGGGCCGAGGCTCGGGAAGACGAACGGCTCCCCGGTGGCCCACGCGATGCCGCCGAGCGCGGCGACGAGCAGCCCGGCGGAGAGCCCCGTTTCGAGGCCGCGTCGAGACATGCGACACGCTCTGTCGGTGTCGCGTGAAAACGTTGTCTGATTCGGTCGAGCCGAAGGGAACGCCGACGACGCCAAGAGCCGCCCGGAAGCGACGCCGACGGGCGAGGAAAGCCTAAATCCAGCCCTCTTGAGCGAGCAGTTCGCCGTTGAGAACGGAGGCACCGGCCGCGCCGCGAATCGTGTTGTGCGCGAGGCAGTTGTACTTCACACCGTGTTCGGTGGCCTGGATGCCGCCGGCCGAGATCTGCATCCCGTCGCCGCGGTCGCGGTCGAGACGGGGCTGCGGGCGGAACTCGTCCTCGAAGACGTGGATGAGCTGTTCGGGCGCGCTCGGGAGGTCGACGCCGGGGTACTCGCGCATCGCGGCGGCGACGTCCTCGGGGGAGGCGTCGTCGGCGAGGTCGGCGAAGACGCTTTCGAGGTGGCCGTCGAGCGTCGGGATGCGGTTACACGAGGCGTTGACCTCCGCGCCGTGGAGCGCGACCTCCGCGCCGTCGAACGAGCCCAGAAGCTTGCGGGACTCCGTCTCCATCTTCTCGTCTTCGCCGCCGATGTGCGGGATGGCGTTGTCGATAATCTCCATCGAGGTGACGCCGTCGTAGCCCGCGCCCGAAACCGCCTGCAGGGTCGTGACGTCGACGCGTTCGAGGCCGAACTGGTCGAGCGCGGCGAGCGTCGGGACCATCGTGATGGTCGAGCAGTTCGGGTTCTTCACGAGCGCGCCGTCCCAGCCGCGCTGGTCGCGCTGGACCTCGATGAGGTCGAGGTGCTCCGGATTGATTTCCGGAATCGTGAGCGGCACGTCGGGAGCCATACGGTCGTTCGAGGAGTTCGAGGAGACGACGTAGCCCGCTTCGAGGAACGCGGGTTCGACCTCGGCGGCGACCGACGACGGGAGCGACGAAAACAGGAGGTCGATGTCGTCGGGCACGTCCGCGGGGTCGGTGCTGCCGACTTCCATCGCGGCCACGTCGTCAGGGATGGGCGTGTTGACGCGCCACTTCGCGGCCTCGTCGTACCGCTTGCCCGCGCTCTGTTCGCTCGCGGTCAGCGCCGCGAGTTCGAACGTCGGGTGGTCGTCGAGGAGTTGGATGAATCGCTGTCCGACTGCGCCGGTTGCACCGAGGATGCCGACTCGTACTGCCATTACCCGTGTCGTAGTGTGGCACACGCATAAGGCCGTTTGGATTTGAACCAGTATTCGCGGCGTATAGTGCCAGAGAAGTGTAAGCTCGGGCGTTCTATCACGGTCGAACACGTAAATCGTCGTCTGTCGAATCGACCACCGACGTGCGTTGGGAAAATCGATAGAATAACGTGCGGTTCCCTGAAAGACTACCGCAAATGTTCAGCAAGGTTCTCGTCGCCAACCGAGGCGAGATCGCGGTGCGCGTCATGCGCGCCTGCGAGGAGTTAGGAGTCCGGACCGTCGCCGTCTACAGCGAGGCGGACAAACACGGCGGACACGTGCGGTACGCCGACGAGGCGTACAACATCGGTCCCGCCCGCGCGGCCGATTCCTACCTCGACCACGAGTCGGTCATCGAGGCCGCGCGGAAGGCCGACGCCGACGCCATCCACCCCGGCTACGGCTTCCTCGCGGAGAACGCCGCGTTCGCCCGGAAGGTCGAGGAGTCCGAGTTCAAGTGGGTCGGCCCGTCGGCCGACGCCATGGAGCGCCTCGGCGAGAAGACGAAGGCCCGCTCGCTCATGCAGGACGCCGACGTGCCGGTCGTCCCCGGCACGACCGAACCCGCCGACTCCGCGGAGGACGTGAAGGCCGTCGCCGACGAGTTCGGCTACCCGGTCGCAATCAAGGCCGAGGGCGGCGGCGGCGGCCGCGGCCTGAAGGTCGTCCACACCGAGGACGAGGTCGACGAGCAGTTCGAGACGGCCAAACGCGAGGGCGAGGCGTACTTCGACAACGCCTCCGTCTACGTCGAGAAGTACCTCGAAGCGCCGCGGCACATCGAGGTTCAGATTCTCGCCGACGAGCACGGCAACGTCCGCCACCTCGGCGAGCGCGACTGCTCGCTCCAGCGCCGCCACCAGAAGGTCATCGAGGAGGCCCCGTCGCCGGCGCTGTCCGACGACCTCCGCGAGCGCATCGGCGAGGCCGCCCGTCGCGGCGTCCGCGCCGCCGACTACACCAACGCCGGCACCGTGGAGTTCCTCGTCGAGGACGGCGAGTTCTACTTCATGGAGGTCAACACGCGCATTCAGGTCGAACACACCGTCACCGAGGAAGTGACGGGGCTCGACGTGGTGAAGTGGCAGCTGCGCGTCGCCGCCGGCGAGGAACTCGACTTCTCGCAGGACGACGTGGACATCGAGGGCCACTCGATGGAGTTCCGCATCAACGCGGAGGCCCCGGAAAAGGAGTTCGCGCCCGCGACCGGCACGCTCGCGACCTACGACCCGCCGGGCGGCATCGGCGTCCGCATGGACGACGCCGTGCGTCAGGGCGACGAAATCGGCGGCGACTACGACTCGATGATAGCCAAGCTCATCGTCACCGCCTCGGACCGCGAGGAGGTCCTCGCCCGCGCCGAGCGCGCGCTCGCCGAGTTCGACATCGAGGGGCTTCGCACGGTCATCCCGTTCCACCGCCTCATGCTCACCGACGAGGCGTTCCGCGAGGGGAGCCACACGACGAAGTACCTCGACGAGGTGCTCGACCCCGACCGCATCCAGGCCGCCGTCGAGCGCTGGTCGCCCGAGGCCGTCGCCGACGATGACGACGACGACGAGGTCACGGAACGGACCTTCACCGTCGAGGTCAACGGCAAGCGCTTCGAGGTCAGCCTCGAAGAGCGCGGCGCGCCCGCCATCCCGGTCGGCGACGCCTCGGCGAGCGGTTCCAACTCGTCCGGCCCGCGCAAGCGCCGCGACGACGGCGGCGACGGCGGCGACGACGCCCAGCAGATTATCGAGGGCGACGGCGAGTCCGTCACCGCCGAGATGCAGGGGACCATCCTCTCGGTCGAAGTCGAGGAGGGCGACGAGGTCGAACCCGGCGACACCGTCTGCATCCTCGAAGCCATGAAGATGGAAAACGACGTGGTCGCCGAGCGCGGCGGCACCGTCTCGCAGGTTCTCGTCTCCGAGGGCGACAGCGTCGACATGGGCGACGTGCTGCTCGTCCTCGAATAGTCTCGGGGCCTCGGGACCGACGCTCGAACCGCGAACCTCTTTTCCCGCGCGGCGGTACCGACCACCATGAGCGACACGCGACGCGCCCTCCTCGACGCACTCGCCGCGGGCCCCGTCTCCGGGCCCGACCTCGCCGACCGACTTGGCGTCTCCCGCGCCGCGGTCTGGAAACACGTCGAAGCACTCCGCAACGAGGGGTTCGGCGTCGAGAGCGCCGACGACGGTTACGTCGTCACCGACGTCCCGGAGTACGGCGGCCCGGCAATCGAGTACGGCCTCGGCGTCGACTACGACGTGGAGTTCCACGAGACGCTCGACTCCTCGAACGACCGCGCCCGCGAACTCGCCGCCGAGGGCGCGAGCGACGTGGTCGTCGTCGCCCGCGAGCAGACCGCGAGCCGAGGCAGGAAAAGCCGGGAGTGGTCCGCACCGGACGGCGGCGTCTGGATGAGTCTCCTCGTCCGTCCCGACGAACCGCCGGCGTACGCCCCGCTGTACACGCTGGCGATGGCCGTCGCCGTCTGTGACGCGGCGCGCGAGGCCGGGGTTGACGCGAGCATCAAGTGGCCGAACGACGTTATCGTGAGCGAAGCGAACGATAACTCATCTGACTCGTCAGAGTCAGATGTAGTTGCCACGAGCGAAGCGAGTGGCAGTTCGTCTGCGAACGCAGACGGTATTTCCGCGAGCGAAGCGAGCGGGGGCGCACCGGCTCACGCCGGTGACAGTTCGAACGACGCCGACCCGCCAAACAGCCGCGGCTACCGGAAGCTCTGCGGCGTCCTCACCGAGATGGAAGGCGAGGCCGACCGCGTCTCGTGGCTCGTCATCGGTCCCGGAATCAACGTCAACCTCGACCCCGCGGACCTCCCCGAGGGCGCGACGAGTGTCGCCGCGGAAGCGGGTCCCGTCGAGCGCCGCGTGTTCGTCCAGCGGGTGCTCGAACGCTTCGACGAACTGCGCGGCGACCTCGACGCCGTTCTTCCGGCGTGGCGCGAGCGGGCGGACACGCTCGGCAGGCGGGTCCGCGTCCACACCGCGAGCGGCGTCATCGAAGGAGAAGCAGTCGATATCGAACACCCCGGCACGCTCGTCGTCCGAACCGACGAGGGCGAAAAACGAGTTCACGCCGGCGACTGCGAGCACCTGCGCCCGGCCGACGTCGGGCGCTGAGACCGCGACCGGACCCGCGCCGCCGGTCGGCTAGTTCGCTATTCCGCTACTCTCCGCCGTCGGCAGTCGCCGTCGAGTCGGCGGCCGCGTCTGCCTCCGCGGGCGACTCGGGCGCGGCCTCGCCCGGCACCTCGACGGCGTGCTCGTCCGCGTCGTCGTCGCCGCCCTCGATGCGAACGGTCAGGACGGGCACTTTCGACGCGCGGACGACTTTTTCGGCGACCGACCCGAGGAGAAGGCGGTCGATGCCGCCGCGACCGTGGGTTCCCATCACGATGAGGTCGCACCCGCCGCGCTCGGCGAACTCGACGATTTCGCGGCTCGGCGTCCCTTCGAGGACGTGCGTCTCGACGGGGACGCCCTGCGACTCGGCCGCGCGCTCGACTTGGTCGAGGGCCGACTCGGCGTCGGCGCGCAACATGTCGTCGAGCCCCTCCCACGACGATTCCATCGGGAGCCCCGCGAAGCTCCCCGCGTTCACCACGTACACCCCGTGGAGTTCCGCATCGTGGACGGCCGCTAAGGCCGCCGCGTGGACCGCGACGCGCTCGGAGCCGGCTGAGCCGTCGATGGGAACGATGATTCGGTCGTACAACACCATGACACTTGATAACATTTTCTCGGGGTCGGTAATAACCCTTTGCTACGGGAGGAGTACTGCGAGAATAGGTCTGCCCCGTACGCGCTCTGCGGCCCGCCGGGAGCGGATTCCGGAAGCGGGGGGTCGTCCGAACTCAGAGGTACACGTCTTTCACGTCCGCCTGCCCGGCGCGGCGGACGACGGCGCGGACCACGTCTTCGACGCCCGCGAGGTTGTCCGTGTCGCCGTCGAGGACCAGAAGCTTGGCGTCGCGGCCCTCCTCGACGAGGCCGTAGTTCAGCCCGGCGATGTCGGCCCCGTTGACGGTCGCCATGCGGAGGACTTCGGCGGCCGACACGTCCGCCAGCTTGGAGGTGAACTCCATCTCGCGGAACATCGAGGGGCTGTTGAGCATCACGTTGTCCGTGCCGAGCGCGACGGTCGTGCGGTCGACCAGTTCGCGAATCGGCGCGACGCCCGCGTCGGTGACGAGGTTCGACCGCGGGCAGATGACGATGGGTATCTCGCTGTCCTCGACGCGTTCGAGGTGGAGCGCCTCGGGGTGGACCATGTGGACGAGGAAGTCCGGTTCGAGGTCCAACGCGGCGTTGATGTCGTGGGCGTCGCGCTCGCCGGCGTGGATACCGAACAGTTTTCCGGCGGCCTCAGTGGCGTTCCGGAGCGCCCCGAACTCGCCGTCCCGCGCGCCCGACGCGCCGAAGCCGTCGGCGATTTCCATCGCGTCGGCCGTCTCGCGGCCGAGGACGACCGCCTCGATGTCGCGGCCGTCGAGCGCCCGCCGGATGACGTCGACGCCCTCGACGCCGCCCTCGCGGAACTCAAGACAGGCCGCCGTGCCGCCGGCCTCCATCATCCGGAGCGACCGGTGCATCGCGGCGGCCTTCTCCTCGGTGCTGGCCGCGCGGAGCAGTCGGTGTTTCAGCCCGTCCGGCGGTGCGACGAGGTCGTCGAGCGACAGCCCCTCGCCGGCCTCCTTGGCGATGGAGTCGCCGAGGTGGGTGTGGGCGTTGACGAACGCCGGGAGGATGATATCCGTCGAATCGGTCGCCGTCTCCTCGACTGCGGTTATCGTGCCGTCCTCGACGACGACCCGCCCCTCGACCGGGTCGAAGTCGCGGCCGCGGAGTATCGTACCCTCTAATTGCATCGCTCTCGACTGCGTCTCGGCGGTGCTTGAACCTCCCGTCTCGGGACGGCGGCTACTCGAACTCGTCGAGCGTCGCGTTGAGGCCGCTTCTGACCTCGGCGACGAGCGCGCCGTCCACGTCGAGACCGAGCACGTCCGCGGCCGCGCGGCCGACCCGCTCCGTCTCCTCGCGCGGGGCGTAGACGCCGAGTCGCCACTGCTGTTCCTGTGCGGTCCGGAGCGCCTGCACGAGCGGCGACTCCCGCTCCAACTGCCGAATCTCGCCGTTGACCATCACCCGCGACGACGACTCGGTCATCGACGGGCGCGAGGGCACGTCGAGGATGACGGACTCGGACGAGACGTCGGCCGCGTCGGCGATGTCCCGCTCGAACGCCGCGAGCGCGTCGTGTTCGGCGTCGATAATCGAGTCGGGGACGTTCGGCAACTCCGCCCAGACGGCCCGCTTGTAGAGGTCGCGGGTGGCCAGTCGCTCGGCGAACCCCTTCGTCGAGTCGGTGAGTCTGAGCGCGACGAGCAGGTCGGGGTCGTCCATCCGGCGAAGCTCCTCGGCGTCGATGTCGGGCTCGCCGAGCAGTCGCTCCGACGCGCGCCGAAGCATCGCCTTCGAGATGCGCGCGACGTGGTGCTGGTAGACGGTCGGGTTCATGAGCGCCCGGGCGAGAAGCAGGGATTCGGCGGTCTGGACGTTCCCCTCCGCGAGGACCAACTCGCCGTCGACGAACGTCAGCTCTCGAATCAGGCGCTCGTGGTCGATGGTGCCGTAGGGGACGCCGGTGTGGTGGGCGTCGCGCACGAGGTAGTCCATCCGGTCCACGTCCAACTCCCCGGAGACCAACTGGCCGAACTCGCCGTCGCCCTCGACCAGGGCGGCCACGCGCTCGGGGTCTAACCCCTCGTCCGCAAGCGTCTCACCGACGGTTCCGCGGGCGACGAGTTCCTCCACGTCGTCGTGGTACTTGCCGGTGTGGCGGTGGGTCACGTCCTCGATGTTGTGGCTGTAGGGACCGTGGCCCACGTCGTGGAGGAGCGCCGCGGCCTCGACGTGGGCGGCGGCGTCGCCCTCGATGCCGAGATGCGAGAGGGCGCGGGAGGCGAGGTGGTAGACGCCGAGGCTGTGTTCGAACCGCGTGTGGTTCGCGGAGGGGTAGACCAGTTGGACCGTCCCCAACTGTTTGATGTGCCGGAGCCGCTGCATCTCCGGCGTATCGAGGAGGGCTTCGGCCGCGCCCTCGACCTCGATGTGGTCGTGGACGCTGTCCTTGATGGTCGTCATCGTGGGTGAGTCGACCGCCATCGGTGAAAAAGGGTCGGACGGCCGCGTCTCGCCGACTCTCCGCGCGCTTCAGACGGGGGTCGTCACGCGAACCGGGAGCCCGAGCACGTCCACGGCGGCCGCGGCCACCTCGTCGCGGACGGCTTCGGGCGCGTAGACGCCGAGTCGCCACTGCGTCCGCTCAGTCGACCGGAGCGCGCCCACGAGTTCGGAGGCGTCTTCGAGCCGTCGGACGACGCCGTTGACGACGACGCGCGACCGGGACTCCTTGATTCGCGGCCGCGACGGCGCGTCCACGATGACCGAGTCGGGCGACACGTCGGCGGCGTCGGCGATGTCGCGTTCGGCCGCCCGCGTCGCCTCGAAGTCGAGTTCGACCACGTCGGCCGGCACGGCGTCGATGGGGGCCCAGACGGCCCGTTTGTAGAGGTCGCGGCGCTCGATTCGGCGGCCGAGGTCGGGCACGCGCTCGCCGAGGGCGACGAGCAGGTCGTGGTCGGCCATGCGGACGAACTCCTCGATTGGCACGCCGTCGTCGACGAGGCGCTCGGAGGCGCGTTCGAGCATCGCGCCCGCGATGCGGGAGACGTGATGGCGATAGACGGTCGCGTTCATGAGCGCCCGCGCGAGAAGGAGCGATTCGGCGGTCTGGACGTTCCCCTCGGCCAACACGAGTTCGCCGTCCCGGTACCGGAGTTCGCGGACGAGGCGGCCGTGGTCGATAGTGCCGTAGGGGACGCCGGTGTGGTGGGCGTCGCGCACGAGGTAGTCCATCCGGTCCACGTCCAACTCCCCGGAGACCAACTGACCGAGGCCGCCCGCGCCGTCGACCATGTCGGCGACGCGGTCGGGGTCGAGACCGTGGCCGGTCAGGACGTCGCCGACCGCGGTCCCGTCGAGCAGGTGGTGAATCTCGTCGTGGTCGCGGCCGGTCCGCCGGCGGATGAGGTCCTCGGTCTGGTGGCCGTAGGGGCCGTGACCGATGTCGTGGAGGAGCGCGGCGGCGCGGACGTGGGCGGCGCGGTCGCCGTCGACGCCGAGGTGCGAGAGGGCGCGGGAGGCGAGGTGGTAGACGCCGAGGCTGTGTTCGAACCGCGTGTGGCTCGCCGAGGGGTAGACGAGCCGGACCGTCGAGAGCTGTTTGATGTGTCGAAGCCGCTGGAAGGCGGGCGTATCGACCAGTTCGGCGGCCACGGGGTCGAGCGAGATGTAGTCGTGGACGCTGTCCTTGACGGCGGTCATAGCGGGTGTTGTGCGAGAGGCATCAAATAGCCGAGCATTCGGGTCGGCGGAGGGTCGAAAGGCGGGGACGACTCGGAAGCCGCTGCGCCCACAAACCGTTTCACGCGGGGGCGACGAGACGCCGATATGACTCTCCGGTCGGCCTTCGGAAACGCCGTCGGCTACGCCCTCCTCGGCTTCGCGTGTCTCTCCGTGGTCTTCGCGGGCTACTGGGCCGCGATGAGCGCCCTGACCGGCGTGACAGCCGGTCGTGCGATGTTCGTCATGTCCGGCCTCGGGGCGGCCGTGACGACCGGCTTTTCGGGCTACTTCGTCAGGAAGGCGGTCGCCGGACAGGTGATGCCGTCGGAGTTCGACGTGTCGGTGGCCTATCGCGGCGGTCGCTGACGAGCGCCCCACGGGCCCCCTGCCCCGCCCCTAACGCGCCCACAACACCCTGACTGCGACCGGCCGGCGTCTCCGGTGAAGGAACTTTCAAACGGACACTCGCCGTACGGCGCACCATGGTCACCTTCCTCGCCGGGGGTACGGGCACCCCCAAACTCCTCGACGGGGCCGCCGGGGTGTTCGACCCCGCCGAGACGACCGTCGTCGCCAACACCGGCGACGACGTGGAACTCGGCGGCCACCTCGTCTGTCCCGACGTGGACACCGTCCTCTTCGCCGGCGGCGGCGTCCTCGACACCGACCGCTGGTGGGGCGTCGCCGACGACACCACCGCGACCGACGACGAGCTCCACCGCCTCGCCGACGCGGCCGGCCTCGAATCCGGCCCGCGCTACCTCCCCGAGTCGGCCCAGACCGCCGGCCGCGACATCGTCCGCTGGCGGCGCTTTTCGGGCGTCGCGGAGTTCATGGAAATCGGCGACCGCGACCGCGCGGTCCACATCACCCGCACCTCGCTTCTCGACGAGGGGAACACGCTCACCGAGGTCACCCGGACGCTCGCCGACGCCTTCGACCTCGACGTGTCGCTCCGCCCGATGAGCGACGACCCCGTGGCGACGCTGATTCACACCGACGAGGGGACGATGCACTTCCAGGAGTACTGGGTCCACCGCCGCGCCGACCCCGCCGTCCGCGACGTGGAGTTCCGCGGTGCTGACGACGCCGCCATCACCGGCGAAGTCGCCGACGCCCTCGAAGAGCCCGTCGTCGTCGGTCCCTCGAACCCCGTCACGAGCATCGGCCCGATGCTCGCCATCGACGGCTTCGCGGACGCCCTCGCCGACACGCCGGTCGTCGCCGTCTCGCCGTTCGTCGAAGACACCGTGTTCTCCGGCCCCGCCGCCGACCTCATGGAAGGCGTCGGCTACGACCCCTCGACCGCTGGCGTCGCCGAGGCCTACCCCTTCGCCGACGCGTTCGTCCTCGACGCGGACGACGGCACCGACCTCGACCGCCCGGTCGTTCGAACCGACACCCGAATCGACGGCCCGGAAGACGCCGAGCGCGTCGCCCGGGCCGTTTCCGAGGCGCTCGCGGAGGTGTCGTGATGTTCGACCCGCGGGTCGCCGTCGCGAGCCTCAGCGGCGAGTCCGACGCCGCGTGGGCGGACGCCGCGGCACCGCACGTCGGCGCGGCGTTCCTCGGCGGCGTCGCCCTCGATGAGCCCTCGCAGGCGGCGGCCCGCGACCTCGTCGCCCGCGGGCGCTCGGAGTTCCTCGCCGACGACCCGGTCGCCTTCGTCGCCGACCAGCTCGATTCGCTCGCCGGGTTCGACGGCGAAGACCGCTTCGTCGCCGTCAACGTCAGAGCGACCTCGCCCGTCCCGGTTCGGGCGGTCGCGGCCGTCTGCGCCGACCGCGGCGCGGGCGTGGAGATAAACGCCCACTGCCGACAGGACGAACTCCGCGCCGTCGGTTGCGGCGAGACGCTCCTGCGCGACGGCGACCGACTGGCCGACTACGTCGCCGCGGCCGCCGAGTCGAACGCGCCGGTCGGCGCGAAAGTCCGCGCCGAAATCGACGGCGTCGACCTCCCGAGCCTCGCGGCCGCGCTCGCCGACGCGGGGGCCGACTGGCTCCACGTCGACGCGATGGACTCCGAGGCCGTGATTGCCGACGTGGCCGCCGCCGCGCCCGACCTCTTTCTCGTCGCCAACAACGGCGTCCGCGACCGCGCGACGGCGACCGAGTACCTCGACTACGGGGCCGACGCGGTGAGCGTCGGGCGGCCGAGCGACAACCCGACGGTCCTCCGCCGGGTCCGAACCGCCGTGGACGACTGGTTCGCCGAACGCGAGAACGCCGCCGAGTCGGGCGACGACAGCGGGGTGTCGGCCTGATGGTCGCACCAGTCTCAGACCGCGGATTCGGCCCCGCGCGACACGCCGAACTCGCGCTCCTGCTCGAAGTCGCCGGCACGCCCAAACCGGGCAACGTCGACCGCCGACGCGACCTCTCGGACCTACATTTCGAACACTTCCTGACCGGGGCGGTCGGCTCCGCGGCCGGTCTCGAACTGGCCGAATCGGGCGCGTCGGTCGGCGAGGCGTTCGAGGCGGCGGTCGCCGGGATGAGCCGACAGGGCGGCGGCAACACCCAGTTCGGCTGTCTCCTGCTTCTCGTGCCGCTCGTCCGGGCCGCCGCGGACGACGACCGCGACCTCACTCCCGCGGGCGCGACCGACGTGGCCGAATCGACCACCGTCGCCGACGCGGTCGGGTTCTACCGCGCGTTCGAACACGTCGACGTGGCCGTCGGCGAGGTTCCCGAGGACGCCCCGGACCTCGACGTTCGGCGCGGCGGCGACGCCGCCGAGGCGCTCCGAGAGCGCGGAGTCACGCTCTCCGACGTGATGGACCTGAGCGCCGACCGCGACGCCAACGCCCGCGAGTGGACCGGCGGCTTCGCCCGGACCTTCCGCGCGGCCGAGGCCATCCTCGCCGACGACGGCCCCGTCACCGACCGCGTCGCTCGCGCGTTTCTGGACCTGCTCACCGAGGAACCGGATACGCTCGTGGCGACGAACCACGGCGAGGCCGTCGCCCGCGACGTGATGGCCCGCGCGGCCGACGTTTCGGTCCTCGACGAGGCCGAGGAACTGGCCGAGGCGTTCGTCGCCGAGGGTATCAACCCCGGGACGACCGCCGACATCGCCTGCGCGGCGACGTTCGTCGCGCTGGAGCGGGGGGTCCCGCTGTGAGCGACGAGGGCGACTCGGGAACCGAACCCGCGGCCGACTGGCCCGTGGAACTCCGCGGCGTCACCGAGACGGTCGTCGCCACGCTCGGGCCGAACGACCGGTGGAATTTCGCGGCGCTCGGCGTCCACGCGCCCGAGACCGACCGCGGCGACGGCGACGCCTCCGCCGGCAGGCCCGCGAACCCGCCCGCGACCGCGACGACGTGGGGCAACACCCGAACGCGCCGGAACTTCCATCGACGGGGGGGCGGCGTCGTCCAGTTCGTTTCCGACCCGCGGGCGTTCGTCGAGGCCGCGATGACCATTTACGAGCGGGAGTCGCCGGTCCTCGACTCGGCCGACGCGTGGGCCGAAGTCGAGGCGACGCCGGTCGATTCCGGCGCGGACGGCGGGACCGAGTGGGAGACGTGGGAGCTCCGACCCGTCGATGCCGCGGTCGAGCGGACCCGGCCGTTCACCATCAACCGCGGCTTCGGCGCGGTCGTCGACGCGACGGTCGCGGCCTCGCGCCTCGACGTGCCGGCGTTCGACACCGGCGACCTGCTTGACCGGCTCGACTACTTCGCCGAGACGGTCGAGAAATGCGGCGGCGACAGAGAGCGAGAAGCGTTCGCGCGAATCGACGAGTTGACGGGCTGGCGCGAGCGGGCGGCCGCGAGACGGAACGAATCGTTTTAGTGTTCGTCCGGGGAATCTTCCGACATGGCAATCAAGCCCAAGTACGTCAAGCAGCTTGGTAACATCCTGCTGGAGCGATACCCGCAGGCGTTCAACACGGACTTCGAGACGAACAAGGACAGCGTCGAGGAACTGACCACGGTCGAGTCGAAGGGCGTCCGCAACCGCATCGCCGGCTACATCACGCGCAAGAAGGGCGGACAGGGCGCGTAAGTTCGAGTCAGTCGATTCTCTCTGCGAACACATCTTCTCCGGCCCGCGCGGAGCGGCCGCGCCGGTCCGCGCGCGTCGTCGCGCCGTCCCCAGTAAACGATTCCCGTACGTACCGCTCCCGAGCCATCCCCATCGCTCTCCATCGCCCTCCATCGCTCGTGAGCCGACCGGAGGAAGCGTTTAGTCCGCCCTCCCGAGATGCACCGACATGCGCGTCATCGGTCACCGCGGCTGTCCCGCCCTCGCCCCCGAAAACACGCTCGCCGCCTTCGAGGCGGCCGCAACGCGACTCGACTGGGTCGAACTCGACGTCCGACGCTGCGGCTCCGGCGAACTCGTCGTCTTCCACGACGAGACGCTTGACCGCCTGACCGACGCGCGCGGTCGCGTCGCCGACACGAGTCTCGCGGAGTTGCAGGCACTCACCGTCGGCGATTCCGACGAGTCGGTTCCGACGCTCGCCGCGGTGTTCGACGTCCTCCCGGACCGCGTCGCGGTCAACGTCGAACTGAAAGAAAGCGGCCTCGCCGCCGACCTCGCGGCCGTCGTCGCCGACGCGGGAAACGAGATACTCGTCTCGTCGTTCGACGCCGAGGCGCTCCGCGAGGTGCGCGAGGCGAGCGCGCTCCCGGTCGCGTTCCTCTTCGCCGCCGACTGGGAAAGCGCGCTCTCGGTCGCCACCGCTCTCAACTGCGCGGCCGTCCACCCGCACTACGACCTGCTCTCGTCGGCGCGGGTCGAGGAGGCGCACGACCGCGGCTTCGAGGTCAACGCGTGGACGGTCCCCGACCGCGAAGTCGCGCGGCGACTCCGGGAGTACGGCGTGGACGGCGTCGTCGTCGACGACCCGGGAGTCGCGGGGTGAACGACGGGCCACCGACTGCCGGCTACTGACTGCCAACTACCGAGACCGAGCGCCCCCGCGAAACGCTTGAAACGCCGATTGGTCCCGTTTCACACCGAGCGCGAGCGAGACGAGGCCGACGACGATGCAGACTCCGACGACGGCGGTCGGGAGGACGCCGTCGGGGAGGTAGCCGTTTGCCATCCCGAGTTCGACGCAGGACCCGACGAAGACGGCGGCGAGCGCCGCGGAGACGAAGTCGGGTTCGCGCTCGTCGGCGTAGTGTACTGCGACCGCGACGGCGGCGAACCCGGCGAGGACGGCGTTGAGAAACAGCCAGACGAGCGCGGATTGGACCATATTGGACCGACTGACGCCGGGCGAGAATGTAAGCGTTCTGTCGTGAAACCGCAGACCTCCGATTTAGAACCGGTCGACGCGGCCCGAGGCGGCCCACGCGTCGGTCGGCGCGCCGGCGGGGACGCGGCGGCCACAGCCCGTGACCGATTCGAGGCGGCCGGCGTAGCGCCAGCGCTTTTCGTTCCACGTCTCCTCGCCGTCGTCTGCGGCCGCGGCGGCCGCGGCGACCGACTGGTCGTGGAGGTGCGCGCCGACGGCGGCGGCGATGGCCGCGGCCTCCTCGGCGTCGGCGTCGTCCGGAATCAACAGCCCAGACAGCAGTTCGCCGCTCATAGCGGGATGTTGCCGTGTTTCTTGTCGGGCTGGGACTTGCGCTTGGAGTTCAGCATCTGGAGGTCCGAGATGAGTCGCTCGCGGGTCTCACCGGGTTCGATGACGTCGTCGATGAAGCCGCGGTCCGCGGCGGTGTAGGGGTTGGCGAACTCCTCGCGGTACTCCTCGATGAGTTCGTCGCGGCGGGCGTCGGGGTCGTCCGCGGCGTCGAGTTCGTCGCGGTAGAGGATGTTGACCGCGCCCTGCGGGCCCATCACGGCGATTTCGGCGGTCGGCCACGCGTAGTTCACGTCCGCGCCGAGATGCTTTGAGGCCATGACGTCGTACGCGCCGCCGTAGGCCTTGCGCGTGATGACGGTCATGAGGGGGACCGTCGCCTCGGAGTAGGCATAGAGGAGCTTCGCGCCGTGGCGGATGATGCCGTTGTGCTCTTGGTCCGTACCGGGGAGGAAGCCGGGCACGTCCACGAACGAGAGGATGGGGATGTTGAAGGAGTCGCAAAAGCGGATGAAGCGCGCGCCCTTCTCGGAGGCCTCGATGTTGAGGGTGCCGGCGTTCACGCGGGGCTGGTTGGCGACGATGCCGACCGAGCGGCCGTCGAGGCGGCCGAAGCCGACGACGATGTTCTTCGCGAAGTCCTCTTGGACGCCGAAGAACGAGCCCTCGTCGAGGACGCCGTCGAGCACGTCGTGGATGTCGTAGGGCTTGCGGGGCTGATCGGGAACGACCTCGGCGAGGTCGTCGTCGACGCGCTCGGGGTCGTCCCACGGTTCGACCCGGGGCGGGTCCTCGACGTTGTTCTGCGGGAGGTACGAAAGCAGGTGGCGGATGTCGTCGAGCGCCTGCTCTTCGGTGTCGGTGGCGAAGTGGGCGACCCCGCTGGTCGAGGTGTGGGTCGTCGCGCCGCCGAGTTCGTCGAAGGTGACCTCCTCGCCCGTGACCGTCTTGATGACGTCCGGGCCGGTGATGAACATGTGGCTCGTGTCGCGGACCATGAACGTGAAGTCCGTCAGCGCGGGGGAGTACACCGCGCCGCCCGCGCAGGGGCCCATGATGGCCGAAATCTGCGGGATGACGCCCGAGGCCTCGGTGTTGCGGCGGAAGATCTCTCCGAAGCCGCCGAGCGACTGGACGCCCTCCTGAATCCGCGCGCCGGCGGAGTCGTTGAGGCCGACGACGGGCGCGCCGACCTCCATCGCCTTGTCCATCACCTTACAGACCTTCTCGGCGAACACCTCGCCGAGCGAGCCGCCGAAGACGGTGAAGTCGTGGGCGAAGACGAAGACGGTTCGGCCGTCGACCTCGCCGTAGCCGGTGATGACGCCGTCGCCCGGGAGCTTCGTCTCCTCCATGCCGAACTTGTGGTTGCGGTGGGTCCGGAACTGGTCGAACTCGCGGAAGGTGCCGTCGTCGAGGAAGTAGTCGATGCGCTCGCGGGCGGTCATCTTGCCCTTGTCGTGCTGGGAGGCGATTCGGTCCTCGCCGCCGCCCTTCAGGGCTTCCTCGCGCTTCTCGCGGAGTTCGTCGATCCGGTCTTCCATCGTCATGCCAGACCACCTTCGCTCATTGGAGCAACGGTCCGCAGTCCTCGGTCAAAGGAGTTCCGCAATCCGACAACCCTTACTTCGACAGTTGTCGAATAATAGATGGAACAATCATCACAGTTACGCCGCGGTGCGGGTCACTCCTCGCGGTCGCGTCAGTCGAAAACGGAGGAAACAGCGGAAACGGCGTCGAGTCACCGCCCGAACGCGGGGGGTCGCCGCTCAGACGACCGAGTCGGGCTGTCGAAGCCCGAAGAAGGCGGCGGCGGACGCGACGACGGCGACGGCGACGGTCGGCCAGAAGCCGATGGTCGTGTCCACGCCGAAGTGCGTGAGGAGCGTGAACACGAGGAACAGCGGGAGGACGACGCCGACGGCGAAGAGCCACGGCGTGCCGAGGGACTTCCCGAAGTCGCCCGCGCCCGCGGCGAACTCTTCGAGCGCCTCGCGGCCCATGACCCAGCCGACGAACAGGAGGAACGCGGCGAGGCCGGCGGTCAGGAGGACGTTCACGAGCGGCCCGGCGACGAAGCCGAAGACGGCCGGGTTGAACGCGCAGACGGTCCCGGTGACGGCGACGAACGCGGTCATCCCGGACACGGCGCGTCCGCGGGAGACGCCGTACTCGTCGACGAGGAACGCGACGGGGATTTCGAGCATGCTGATGGAACTCGACAGCGCCGCGAGCGTCACGACGGCGAAGAACGCGGTGGCGATGAGCGTCCCCGCGGGGAGTTGCGAGAACGCTCCGGCGAGGCCGACGAACAGCGCGCCCGGCCCGGTGCCGGTCTCGGTCGGGTTGATGCCCTGCGAGAACAGAAGCGGGAAGACGACGAGGCCGGTGATGACCCCGACCGCCGTGTTGAGGATGGCGATGGCGCTCCCGTCGAAGGGAAGCGAGCGGTCCTCGCCGAGGTACGAGGAGTACGTTATCATCGTGCCCGCGCCGAGCGAGAGGGTGAAAAGCGCCTGCCCGGCGGCGGGACCGAGGATGGCGAAGAAGTTCTCGGAGATGACCGAGGGGTCGAACCGGAGGAAGAAGGCGTAGCCCGCGGCCGCGTTGGGCTGGGTCGCGGCCCAGCCGGCGAGCCCGACGAGGAGCACGAGCACGGCGGGCATCATGACCTTCGTGCCGAGTTCGATGCCCTTGCGGACGCCCGCGAAGACGATGAGCGCGGTCAGGCCGAGAAACAGGAGATGGTAGAGCGCCGCGTCGACGCCGGCGGAGACGCCGCCGAAGTACTGGCCCGGATTCGTGAAGTACGCGGGACTCCCGCCGACGACCGCGGCCCCGCTTTCGAGGAGATAGCGGAGAATCCACCCGCCGACGACGCTGTAGAACGAGAGCAACGAGATGCCGGTGACGACCGAGAACGCGCCGACGATACCCCACTTGTTCGACCCCGAGAGGTCCCGGAGCGCGCCGACCGGCGACTTCTTCGCGCGGCGGCCGATGACGAACTCGCCGAGCAGTCCGGGGACGCCGACCAGGAGAACGATGCCGAGGTACACGACGAGGAACGCGCTGCCGCCGTTTTCGGCGGTCTGCCACGGGAACCGCCAGATGTTCCCGAGACCGACCGCGCTGCCGACGGCCGCGAGGATGAACCCGAGCCGTGTTGCCCATGTTTCTCGTGTCATTGCCACCCATTGCCAGTCCACCGGTAAAAGGGCTTTCGAACCGACGATACGTCATCGGAGAAATTTAACGGCTTTGAGTGGTCTACGCGTGAAATTCGCCGTCAGATAGTCGGGAAGAACGCGTCGCTACCGACGATTCCTAGCCGGCCGGAACCCGGGACCGGTCGCCGCCTCAGAGCGGCGGGACGATGGCCGGGCTCTCGGCGAGGAACAGCGTCTGGAGGCCGAGGGCGAGCGTCGCCACGACGGCGACGATGACGAGGGTGCGGGCGAGCCAGAGCCACGTCAGACCGACGCCCTCGCCGAGCCCGCTCCCTTTCATCAGCTCGTCGATGGCGGGCGCGCCGTAGACCCACGCCGCGAAGACGAGGATGCCGAGCACCGAAAGCGGGAGGAGAAGCTGGTAGGCCAGCGTGTCGAACCAGCCGAGCCACGCGGTGTCGATGGCCGAGGGGACGCCGAGCAGGAAGATGGCGCCGCCGAGGCCGACGGCCATCTGCGGGCGGGACACGTCGTAGTTGTCGATGGCCCACGAGACGACGACTTCGAGCAGGCTAATCGCCGACGAGAGCGCCGCGATGAGCACGACCGCGAAGAAGACGAGGCCGATTATCTGACCGCCGGGGATGTCGCCGAACGCGCCGGCGACGCTGATGAACACCGCGCCCGCGCCGCTCGTGTTGGGGTCGATGCCCTGCGCGAACAGCAGCGGGAGGACGACGAGCCCGGCGAGGATGCCGACGAAGCTGTTCAGGAAGACGATGGTGATGCCGTCGCCGAACAGGCTCTGGTCGCCGTCGATGTAGGAGGCGTAGGTGATCATCGCGCCCATGCCGAGCGACAGCGAGAAGAACGCCTGCCCGACCGCGAAGGGGACGATTTCGGCGAGGTTCTCCGAGAGCGCGTTGAAGTCGGGCGAGAGGAAGTACGCGTAGCCCGCCGACGCGCCGGGGAGCGTGAAGGCGAAGACGGCGAGCGCGCCGAGGATGACGACGATGCTCGGCACCATCAGCTTCGTCGCCTTCTCGATGCCGTCTTCGATGCCGGCGGCGACGATGCCGACGACGAGCGCCATGAACACGGCGTGGAGCGCGAGCGCGTCCATCCCGGCGGACACCTGACCGAAGTACTCCGCGGGGGCGGCGAAGTACGCGCCGGTCAGGCTGCCGCCGATGTACCGGAGGACCCAGCCGCCGACGACGCTGTAGTACGACAGAATCCAGAAGCCGGTGAACAGGCCGATAGCGCCGACGACGCGCCACTCCTTGTACCCGAGTTTCTCGAAGGCGCTGATGGTGTTGAGGTTGGCTTTGCGTCCGATGACGAACTCGGCGAGGATGGCCGGGAGGCCGATGCCGAGCGCCGCGACGAGGTAGACGATCAGGAAGGAGGCACCGCCGAATTCGGCGGTCTTGAACGGGAACTGCCAGATGTTCCCGAGGCCGACCGCGCTGCCGACGGCCGCGAGGATGAACCCTGCCCTGGTTGCCCACGTTTCACGTTCGGTCATGTCTATCACCCTGTTGCCGATGTGGGTGTGATAAATGACGCGGTATGCCGTCGCATATCGGAGCGAAAATCAACATAATTCTCCAAGCAACTATACCTCGTGGAACGTTCGTCCGAATTCAGGCCCCGTATCTCCTCATTTTTCTAACGAGTGTCGTGTTCGTGAATCCCTTGCGTACCGCGTAAAAATTCGTGCGCACCGAAACGAATGTCATACCATCTCGTGGCGGATGTTGCCACGAGACGGGCGGCTCAGGCCTCGCCGTACACCGGCACTGCCGCGCCGCTCGTCACGGGGGTCGCGTCCGAACAGAGCGCGAGGACGGTCCGGGCGATTTCCTCGGGTTTCACCCACTTCTCGAAGTCGGCGTCCGACATCATCTCGCGGTTCATCGGCGTGTCGATGACGCTCGGCATGACCGCGTTCGCGCGCACGACGCCGCGGTTCTCCTCGGCGATGGTCTCGGTGAGCAGGCGGACGCCGGCCTTCGACGCCCGGTAGACGCCGTCGCCCTCGCCGCCCTCCAGCGACGAGCGGGCCGAGACGCTCACGACGGAGCCCTCGGTCTCGCGGAGGTGCGGTACCGCGTGTTTCGACGCGAGGAACATCGTCTTGAGGTTCACGTCGAACAGGAAGTCGAAGGTGTCCGCGTCCGTCTCGTCGACGGGCGTCCCGCCGCGCCACGTCCCGGCGATGTTGGCGAGGTGGTCGAGGCGGCCGAAGTCGGAGACGACCGCGTCGACGATACGCGCCACGTCGCCCTCGTCGGTGAAGTCGCCCTCGTAGAACCGAACCTCCTCGGACTCGAAGAAGCCGTCCTCGTCGTCGGGTTCGACCACGTCCGCGGCCGCGACCGACGCGCCCGCCTCGTAGAACGCGCGGGCGACTGCGCCGCCGAGCGCGCCGCTCGCACCGGTCACGAGAGCCACGGTTCCGTCGAAATCGAATACCACGTCCATGTCCGTGCAATACGTGCGCACGGAACATAATTCGGTCGCGGCTGTGCGCCCGTCGGCGACCGGCCGCGCCGTCACCCTCCCGCGTCGGTGACCACCGGCTCGGATTGCGGCGGGCACGACGAGGCGGTCCCGTCAGGGCGTGATGACCAACTTGCCGAGGAAGCTGTCTTCCATGACGGCGCGGTGGGCCTCGGCGGCCTCGTCGAGGTCGTAGGTCCGCGCCACGTCGATTTCGAACTCGCCCGCGCCCATCTGGCCGGCGAGTTCGCGCAGGGGCGCAGAGAGGTCGGGCGTGTTGAACATGCTCATCATCGTCAGCGAGAGGTCCTTGCCGCGGGCCGACGACGACAGGTCGAAGCCGACTTCGGGGTCGTTCTCGCCGATGCCGACGATGCGACCGCCGACGGCGGCCACGTCGGCGTCGAACTGGAGGTAGTCGTCCATCCGGTGGTCGAGCGTCAGGTCCACGCCGTCGCCCGTCGCGGCGTCCACGACGGCCTCGGCGAGGTCGTCGCGGGCGTAGTCGAGGACCACGTCCGCGCCGAGTTCGGATACCCGGTCGTGGTAGTCGGGCGCGGCGGTGACGATGACGCGGGCACCGGACGCGGCGGCG
Organism: Haloferax sp. S2CR25; assembly: GCF_031624535.1. NCBI lineage: Archaea > Methanobacteriati > Methanobacteriota > Halobacteria > Halobacteriales > Haloferacaceae > Haloferax > Haloferax sp. S2CR25. Next base: position 175,945 of record NZ_JAMQOO010000002.1, on the reverse strand, counting down.
AGTTGGACCGCGGCGTGGCCGACGCCGCCAGAGCCGCCGTGAATCAGGACCGTGTCGCCCAGTTGCATCCGACCGTGGTCGACGAGGGCGCGCCACGCGGTGACGCCGGCGACGCCCGCGCCGCCGGCCGCAACGAGGTCCACGTCGTCCGAGAGGACGGCCAGCCGGTCGGTCGGGACGGCCGCGAACTCGGCGTAGCCGCCGTAGTGGTCCTTGCCGATGCCGGTGCCGACGACGCGGTCGCCCTCCGCGAATCCCGTCACGTTGGCCCCGACCGCCGCGACCGTTCCGGCCACGTCAACGCCGGGAATCATCGGCATCGCGAAGGGTTGGTACGAGCCTTCTCGGAAGTACGTATCCACCGGATTGACGCCCGCGGCCGCGACTTCGACGAGGACCTCGCCCGCCGCCGGTTCGGGCGTGTCGATGTCGTCTACCTGAAGCACGTCGCGTCCGCCGTGGTCGTGGAATCTGACAGCGCGCATAGTTACACAGGAGTTCTTATCCTATTACGTATTTTCCCTACACTATGGACCGAAACCTCGCGCCGTGGCAGAAACGAGACGGTCCAATGTATCTCTCCGAGAAACAACTCTTGAACCGGCTAGTAGAGCATGGGGTTTCCACGCCCGAGGACCTCGCGGAGGACCGGTTTCGAGAGAACGTAATTCGGCTTCAATGCCGCTTGCTCGCCCGCGTAGGGGCAGTCGTGGAAGTCGCTGAAGATACGTTCGAAGCGACCGCATCTGGTGAGGCCATTTTCTCCGAGGAGGGTTGCTCTCCCTGGTTCTCTGGGGAGGATCTCGTCATCGGTGAGGAACTCTGTGTCTCTGACTGGCGTCTCACCGACTTCTCTAAGTTGGACCCGACAGACATCAAGCAGATTAACCTCCAATTCTTCGAAGATCCGGAGAACGACTATCGAATCCTCGACGAGTCGCCAACATATACCCAACAAAAGATTCTCGGAGCTACCGATTGGAAACTAAACCGCTTGCTCCGCGAGTTCCCACGGACAGAATCACTCTCACAGCAGTGCGCGCATTGGATGCGTGCGTTCGCTGGGATTCACACGTTTCCGGATGCGAACCACCGAACAGGCATGGCCTCCTTGTACGGTTTACTGAAGCAGAACGACGTCGAGTTTCCCGACGAAGAGTGGCCGGGCGACCACATCGAGCGTGCCGTACTCCATTCGAAAATAATCCGCGGCCTCCACTCGGATGTGAAATACAATTCCCTGTGGCTGAAAGACGAACTATACGTTAGCTGGCATCGCTACTTCCGAAATTTCCTCTTGGACTGCGAGAACCGCCTGCCGATGAAGCCGACGCTCGAACAGTTACGAAGCGTAATCAATCACGGCCGGGAAAACGGATTTTAGCTTAGACTCGGTCCTCGGCGACCTCGCCGGGAGAACCCATCGCCACGTACTTATCGTGGTTCTTCTCGATGTTCTTGCTGATTAGATCCAGCGTATCTGGGTTCATCTCTGTATGCGATTTAGATTGCATGTACGCAAAAGTGTTTTCCTATCCAGAGCTTCGGGAGTCATCTGCCCGTAGGCGTACCGCACAGACCTCATAGAAAGCATATCTGAAAAGAGAGTTCTTTATCAAGAGAATCTGATACGGTCAACCCTGAACGTAGATGAATGGGATTTAAGCGCGTGCCTTTCCCTCCCACGCATGGTAATGAAGCTTCACGAATACCAGGCGAAGGATATCTTCGCAGAGGCTGGGATTCCGGTGCCAGAGTCCCGTCTCGCGTCGTCGGTAGAGGAAGTCATGGAGGCGGTCGAGGAGATCGGATACCCCGCCGCCATCAAGGCGCAGGTACACGTCGGTGGGCGTGGCAAGGCCGGTGGCATCAAAATCGCTATGAACGAAGACGAGGCTCGGCAGGCCGCAGAGGACATCCTCGGGATGGACCTCAAGGGCTACACCGTCGAGCGGGTGCTCGTCGAGGCGGGCGTCGACTTCGAGAACGAACTGTACGTCGGCATCACGATGGACCGCAGCGAGGGCAAGCCCGTCGCGATGGTCTCGACGGAGGGCGGCGTCAACATCGAGGAAGTCGCGGAAGAGACCCCCGAGGCAATCGCCCGCGAGCACATCGACCCCGCGTTCGGCCTGCACCCCTATCAGGCCCGCAAGGTCGTCTTCGAGGCGGGTATCCCCCGCGACGTCGCCTTCGACGTCGCCTCGTTCCTCACGACGCTGTACGACCTCTACGAGTCGAACGACGCGTCGGACATCGAAATCAACCCCGTCATGATCACCTCGGACCGCGACATCGTCGCCGCGGACGCCGTCATGAACATCGACGACGACGCCCTGTTCCGTCACGACGACCTCGCGGCGATGGAAGAGGACTCCTACGAGGACGAACTCGAAGCCAAGGCCGGCGAGTACGGCTTCGACTACGTCCGTCTCTCGGGTAACGTCGGCATCATCGGCAACGGTGCCGGTCTCGTCATGACGACGCTCGACCTCGTGGACTACTTCGGCGGCGAACCCGCCAACTTCCTCGACATCGGCGGCGGCGCGAAGGCCGAGCGCGTGGCGAACGCGCTGGACATGGTCTTCTCCGACGAGAACGTCGACTCCGTCGTGTTCAACATCTTCGGCGGCATCACCCGCGGCGACGAGGTCGCCAAGGGTATCAACGAGGCGCTGGAGAGCTTCGACGAGATTCCCAAGCCGGTCGTCGTCCGCCTCGCGGGCACGAACGCCGAGGAGGGAATGGAGATTCTGAACACGGACCTCGTACAGGTCGAGGGGACGCTGGAGGACGCCGTCCAGCGTGCCGTCGGGAACGCACAGGAGGTGTCCCAATGAGCATTTTCGTCGACGACGACACGCGAGTAGTTGTACAGGGTATCACGGGCGGCGAAGGCAAGTTCCACACCCGCCAGATGGTGGAGTACGGCACGAACGTCGTCGCCGGGACCTCCCCCGGAAAGGGCGGTCAGGACGTCGACGGCATCCCCGTCTACGACACCGTCGAAGAGGCGGTCGACGAGGAAGACGCCAACGCCTCCGTCGTGTTCGTCCCGCCGGCGTTCGCCGGCGACGCCATCTTCGAGGCGCTCGACACGGACCTCGACCTCGTCGTCGCCATCACCGAGGGCGTCCCGACGCAGGACATGGCCAAGGTGAACAAGCGCCTGTCTGAGACCGACACGCGCCTCATCGGCCCCAACTGTCCGGGCATCATCACGCCCGGCGAGGCCAAGCTCGGCATCCTCCCCGGCAACATCTTCGAGGAGGGGAACGTCGGCCTCGTCTCCCGCTCCGGCACGCTCACCTATCAGGTCGTCTCGAACCTGACCGAGCGCGGCATCGGCCAGACCACCGCCATCGGCATCGGCGGCGACCCCATCATCGGCACGTCGTTCGTCGACGCCCTCGAAGCGTTCGAGAACGACCCCGACACGCACGCCGTCGTCATGTGCGGCGAAATCGGCGGCGAGGACGAAGAGCAGGCCGCGAAGTTCATCGCGGAGAACATGGACACGCCCGTCGCCGGCTTCATCGCCGGCCGCACGGCCCCGCCGGGCAAGCGCATGGGTCACGCCGGCGCTATCGTCTCCGGGTCGGGAACGGGCACCGCCGAGTCCAAGATTTCCGCCCTCAACGACGCGGGCGTCCCCGTCGGCGACACCCCTAACGAGGTCGCCGACCACATCGAAGACTTCCTCTAAGCCCGCTTCGAGCGCGGGGTTCTCCCGCGTCGATTCTTCTCGGTTCTTTTTCCTCATCGCAACGCCGCCCCGCACAGTCCACAGCGCCCGCCGTCGGCCGCGTTCGGTACGCCGCACTCTCGGCAGACAGTCGTCCGCCGCCGCGACTTCTCCCGCGCGGACCGCAGGAACGTCGTCGGGTCGAGCGACGTCCCGGTCGTCCCGCCGCCCTCGTCGACTCTGTCGAGGACGCGCTCGACGAGGGCGTCCTCGCGCATGGCGTCGAGCAACCTGACGAACCCGACGAACAGGAGCGACGGCGCGACGATGCAAAAGCCCGCCACGAGCAGGCGGAACTCGGTTTCCATGTGGCTTGCTAGCTTCCGACAGACGTATGGTTGACGCTCGGGTCGGACCGGCTCGTGGTCCGCGGCCGCCGGAGCCTGTTCGGCCGTCGCCGCGACGCTATATTATCTCGTTTGATATTCGGACGCGCGGATTTATGCCTCGCATTCGGTTCGGTACGGTAATGGCCGAAAATCTCGTTTTGGAGGCCGAATCACGGCTTCCTGATGCGATTACGGAGAGCTACACGCGGCGGCTCGTCGCCGCGATGCTGCTCGTTTCAGTCCTCGTCGCCGGCGTCGGAGCCGTCCAGTATCAACAGACGGCATCCACGATAGACGAGAACGCCCGCGCCGACCTGCTCACCGAGGCCGAACGCGAGGCCCTGCAGGTGGACACGTGGTTCGACGAGCGCGAACGCCTCGCGACCATCGTCGCCGACGACCCCGCCGCCGGGAGCACGCTCGACGGGCGGTCCTCGGCGACCCTGACGGCCGCGAAAGCGGAGATGCCCGCGGACGTGGCCGCGCTCCACTTCGTCGACACCGAGACGACGACCGTCATCGGGTCGTCCGAGGAGGGCGCGGTCGGGACGACGCTGTTCGAAGGCGGATCGCTCCCGCTCCCCGCGAGCGCCGACCTCTCGGACGACGGCGTCGAGCGAACCACGGTCTACGTCGAAGACGGCGTCGCCTACATGGGCTTCGTCGCGCCGCTCCCGTCCATCGAGCCGCGCGCAATCGTCCTCGTCGCCGAGGCGTCCTCGCTCGGGGCCGCGCTCGACGGCAACCGCATCGACGGCGGCTTCACCCAGCTCGTGACGACCGACGGGAACGTCCTCTACGACGGCGGCGGCGGCCGGTCGAACGTCGCCTATCCCGCGGCCGAGGCGTCCGAACTCGACGACGCCTTCGCCGGCGAGACGGGCGTCACCCGCCTCGCCCCGGTCGAGGGCTTCGTCTCCTCGCCGCACGTCGTCGCGCACGTTCCCGTCTCCGGCGGCGTGCTCCTCCTGCACGCCCCCGCGAGCAGCGTCTTTGCCCTCTCCCGCAGCGTCGGCCTCCAGATTGCGACGCTGCTGGCGCTCTCGATACTCGGCTTCGTCGTCTTCGCGCTCATCGTCCGCGGGAACACCGCGCGCCCGCTCGTCGACCTCGCGTCGACCGTCGCCGCGCTCCGCGACGGCGACCTCGGCGTCGACCTCGAAACCGACCGGAAAGACGAGTTCGGACAGGTCGTCCGCGGCATCGGCAACCTCCGGGACGACCTCCGCGACCAGCGGACCGACGCCCGGACCTACAGCGAGGCGATGACCCGCGCGGCCGACGGCGACCTCCGCGTGCGCCTCCCGACCGACTCCGAGAGCCGCGACATGGCGACCGTCGCCGCCGCGTACAACGAGATGATGGACGACATCGAACAGACCGTCGGCACGGTCAAGACGTTCGGCGAGGACGTGGCGACGCTCGCCGACCGCGTGGCCGACCGCGCCGACGACGTGTCCGCCGCGAGCGAGGAGGTGTCGGCGTCGGTCCAGCAGATTTCCGAGGGCGCGAGCGAGCAGACCGACAGCCTCGTCGCCGCCGCCGACGAGATAAACGACCTTTCTGCGTCCATCCAGCAGATTGCCTCGTCGGCCGACGAACTCGTCCGGCTCACCGAGGAGGCCGAGGCGCGCTCGCTCGACGGTCAGACCGCCGCCACCGACGCCCTCGACGACATCGACGCCGTGCGCGCCGAGACGGAGGCGACCGTGGGCGAGGTCCGCGAACTCGACGACCGCCTCGCCCGAATCGAGGAAATCGTCGAGGTCATCACCGACATCGCCGAACAGACCGACATCCTCGCGCTCAACGCGAACATCGAGGCCGCCCGCGCGGGCGAGGCCGGCGAGGGGTTCGCCGTCGTCTCCAACGAGGTCAAACAGCTCGCACAGGAGACGAAGTCCTCGGCGGGCGACATCGAGTCGCTCGTCGCCGAAATCGAGACCCAGCGCGACGCCGTCGTCTCCCGCATCGAACGCATGCAGGCGCAGGTCGAAGAGAGCGCCACCTCGGTCGACGAGGCGCTGTCCTCCTTCGACGGCATCGTCGAGCGCGTCGAGGAGACGACCGCGAGCGTCCACGAGATTTCGGACGCCACGGGCAGTCAGGCCGACTCCTCCCAAGAGGTGCTCTCGATGACCGACGAAATCGCGGGCATCTCCGAGGAGACCGCCGCCGAGGCCGAGAACGTCTCCGCGACCGCGGAAGAACAGAGCGCCGCGCTCGTCGACGTCAACGGTGACGTGCGCGAGCTCTCGTCGCACGTGAGCCACCTCGACGACCTCTTGGACGCGTTCGAGGTCGACGACGGCGACGACGTGGCCGCGACCGTCGACGACGTGCTCGGCGAGGACGCGACGGGCGGTCCCGACCCGGACCAGACCCCCGCCGCATCCGAGTCGCGCCCCGACCGAGAACCCTCGCCCGCGGACGACTGAGATGCGCGTCGACGACATCATGACCGAGGAGGTTGCGACCGTCGAACTGGGGTCGAGCGTCGCCGACTGCGCGCGAACCATGCTCCGCGAGGGCGCGGGGAGCGTCGTCGTGATGGCCGACGGCGGTCCCGCGGGCATCGTCACCGAGTCGGACGCGCTCCGCGCCGGCGTGGCGAGCGGGAAGCCGCTTTCGGCGGTCCCGGCCCGCGCGGTCATGTCGAGTCCCATCAAGTGGATTCGACCGGACTCCACGACGCGCGTGGCCGCCGAGAAAATGCGCGAAACGAAGGTGAAAAAGCTCGTCGTCGTCGACGGCTCGGAGATGGTCGGCATCGTGACCGCCATGGACATCGCCTTCCACCTCTCTGACGTGGCCCGCGGCGTCGGCCAGATGATAGAACTCAAGGACAAGTGGGAGTCGGACCGGCGGTTCCGCTGACCGTCGCTGGCCGCTGTCCCGCGGTGACTGGTAGCATCGAACAGTCACCGGCGAAGCGTTGATTACGCCGTCTCGCGTCTAGTCGCGACGAGTGTACGACCGTCTCGCGTCGATTCGTCCCCGCGTCCGGTCCGGCCTCGAACGAGCGTTCGCGGCGGACCACACACCTCACGAGGTGGCCGCCAGCTTCGCGTTCGGCGTCTTCTTCGTGGCCATGCCCACCGCGGGGACCGCCCTCGCGCTGTTCGCCCTCATCGGCTACTTCGTCGAGCGGGCGAGCCGACTCGCGCTCGTCGCCACGCTCGTCGTGTTCAACCCGCCCGTCAAGTGGGCGGTCTACGGCGCGAGCTTCTGGCTCGGCTCGCACCTGCTCGGCCCGGTTCCGGGAACGTCCGTCGCCGACGTGTCGCTCAGTTCCGGCGTCGACATCCTGTTCCGACAGCTCGTCGGCAACACGATTCTCGCGGCCGTCCTCGCCGTCGTCGGCTACGCGGTGACGCTCCAACTGGCGCGTCTGCACCACCGGCGACAGCCGTCTGCGTCGCCGGCGGGAACCGCCGAGAGTCGAAGCGACGACGCCCGACCCGACGTGCCGTCGTGACTACCGCTGTGTCCGCTCGTTTCTGCCCTCCTCGAACGCCCGGAGCGACTGGATGAGCTTGTAGCCCAGATAGACGACCGCGAGCGGGATGAGGAGCAACAGGCCGAGGATGACGAGTTCGGGACCGCCGGGAATCTGCAGGAGGGTCATGGGCGGAATTCGCGGGCCGTGAGGATAGTAGTTGGGTGGGACGTGGTGTTGTGTCGGGTGACACGCTCGCTCCGCTCGCGTGAACCTCACTCGCAACGCTCCGCGACTCACGGCTCCGCCGTTCGTTTTACTGCGACACTGCGTGTCGCACGTCGCTCGCTGGTTCAAATCTGCCCGGAACCACGTACACGACGTCGACGCGAGAGACACAGAGGTCTCTCGCGGTCGTGGCGTCGGAGAGAAGTGGGTTGGGGCAGATTTGAACTGCCGGCCTCCTCCATGTCAAGGAGGTGTCATAACCAGACTAGACCACCAACCCGGTGTGTTGCGAACATCGCCGAACGCCGAAACGCGGGAAGAGGAGTGGGTTGGGGCAGATTTGAACTGCCGGCCTCCTCCATGTCAAGGAGGTGTCATAACCAGACTAGACCACCAACCCGGTTACGGTGCTTCCCGCGTCCGTTCGGACGTATCTCTCCGTTGTCCGGGGTTACAATTTAAGCTTTCGAATCGGACTACGTGCGGCGATTCGGGTCACAGCGCGGTCCCGCCGTCCGTCGCGGTCGATTCGCCCCGAGCGGCGACCGTTCGGTGCCGGCGATTTTCGCCAGCCCGACACGCTTAAGCCGATGTACGAATTTGTACATCGTAACCCGAAGAAGTACATCGGTGATTACCAATGCAGGATTATATCGAACGTGTGACCGGCGGTGCGGACCTGACTGTCGAGGAGGCGCGCGACGCCGCGCGGGCGGTCTTCGAGGGCGCGACCGAGGCGCAAATCGGCGCGCTCCTCGCCGCGCTCCGGGCGAAGGGCGAGACCGAGGCCGAAATCGCGGGGTTCGCGCAGGGGATGCGCGACGCCGCCCTGACCATCGAGCCCGACCGCGGGCCGCTCGTCGACACCTGCGGCACCGGCGGCGACGACTACAACACCATCAACGTCTCGACCACGAGCGCGCTCGTCGCGGCCGGCGCGGGCGCGGCGGTGGCCAAGCACGGCAACTACTCCGTCTCTTCGTCTTCTGGGAGCGCCGACGTGCTGGAGGTCGCCGGCGTGAACGTCGAGGCCGACCCCGAGTCCGTCGAGGCGTGCATCGATGACAACGGCGTCGGCTTCATGCTCGCGCCCGTGTTCCACCCCGCGATGAAGGCCGTCATCGGCCCGCGGAAGGAACTCGGCATGCGGACCGTCTTCAACGTCCTCGGGCCGCTGACGAACCCCGCCGGGGCCGACGCGCAGGTTCTCGGCGTCTACGACGCCGACCTCGTCCCCGTCATCGCCGAGTCGCTGTCGCACATGCCCGTCGAGCGCGCGCTCGTCGTCCACGGCTCCGGCATGGACGAAATCGCGCTCCACGACGCGACCACGGTCGCCGAAATCGACGGCGACGAAATCACCGAGTACACCCTCACGCCCGCCGACCTCGGCCTCGAACGGGCCCCCATCGAGGACGTCGCCGGCGGCACCCCGCAGGAGAACGCCGCCGACCTCGAAGGCATCCTCACCGGCGACGTGACCGGACCGAAGCGCGACCTCATCCTCGCCAACGCCGGCGCGGCCGTCTACGTCGCCGACCTCGCGGACTCGCTGGAGGAGGGCGTCGAAGTCGCCCGCGACGCCATCGAGTCCGGCGCCGCGAAAGCCAAACTCGACGCGCTCCGGGAGGCGTGAGATGACCCGCGTCAAAGTGTGCGGCGTCACCGACGAGGCCGACCTCGACGCCGTCGACGCGGCCGGTGCCGACGCCGTCGGTGCCATCTGCGACGTGCCCGTGGACACGCCCCGCGAGATTCCCCGCGAGCGCGCCCGCGAGCTGTTCGCCGCCGCGCCCCCGTTCCTCACGACCGTCCTCGTGACCATGCCCGACTCCATCGACCACGCCCGCGACCTCGCCCGCGAGGTCGGCCCCGACGTGCTCCAACTCCACGGCGACTTCGCGGCCGACGACCTCGACTCGCTCCGCGCGACGGGCGTCGGGGTCGTCCCCGTCGTCGACGCCACCGACCTCGACCGCGCACGCGGCCTCGCGCCCGTTGTGGACGCTATCCTCGTCGACACGCCCTCCGCGTCCGGCGCGGGCGGCACCGGCGAGACCCACGACTGGGACGCCTCGCGCGAACTCGTCGAGGCGGTCGACGTACCCGTGATTCTCGCGGGGGGTCTGACGCCCGACAACGTCGCCGAGGCGGTTCGGACGGTCGAACCCTACGGCGTCGACGTCGCCAGCGGCGTCGAATCCGCCGGCGGCGTCAAGGACCACGACGCGGTCCGCGCCTTCGTCGCCGCGGCCAAAGCGGCCCGCGGAGCGTCCGACGACCACGAGGAGGTCGTCGCGTGACGACCCCCGACACCGGCCGCGAGGAGTTCGTCGACCTCGTCGGCGACGCGGACGAACCGGTCGTGACGCACCTCGTGACCGACCTCGACGTGTCCGTGGACCCGCTGGCCGCGTACACGACGCTCGCCGACCGAAGCGACTACGGCTTCCTCCTGGAGAGCGCCGAGAAGGTCTCCTCCAGTAACCCGCAAGGCGCGTTCTCCGCGCCCGCGACGGCCGCCGACTCCCACGCGCGCTTCTCGTTCGTCGGCTACGACCCGGAAGCGGTCGTGACGGTCGGCCCCGACGGCGTCGACGTGACCGACCTCGGCGGTCCCGCCGCCGAGTTCGTCGGCGCGGGCGACGGCGACGTGCTCGACTCCCTGCGCGGCGCGCTCCCGGACCTCCCGCGCGTCAACTTCCCCGAGACGGACCGTCAGACGCTCACCGGCGGGCTGGTCGGCTTTCTCGCCTACGAGGCCGTCTACGACCTCTGGCTCGACGAGGTCGGCCGCGAGCGCCCCGACACCGACGGTCCGGACGCCGAGTTCGTCCTCACGACCCGGACGCTCTCGTTCGACCACCGCGAGGACGCCGTCCGCCTCGTCTGTACCCCCGTCGTCTCGCCCGACGACGACCCCGGCGAGGTGTACGACGGCGTCGTCGCCGAGGCCGAGCGCGTCGCCGAAAAGCTCCGCGCGGCGGCCGACCCCTCGCCCGGCGGCTTCGAGCGAACCGGCGAGGACGCCGGCTCCCGCGAGGACTACGAGGCCGCGGTCAGAAAGACGAAAGAACACGTCCGCGACGGCGACATCTATCAGGGCGTCATCTCGCGCACGCGGAAGCTCCGCGGACAGGTCGACCCCGTCGGCCTGTACGCCTCGCTGCGCGAGGTGAACCCCTCGCCGTACATGTACCTGCTCCGGCACGGCGACCGGCGCGTCGTCGGCGCGAGCCCCGAGACGCTCGTCTCCGTGCGCGGCGACCGCGTCGTCGTCAACCCCATCGCGGGGACGTGCCAGCGCGGCTCCGGGCCGGTCGAGGACCGCCGCCTCGCCGGCGAACTCCTCGCGGACGGAAAGGAGCGCGCCGAGCACACGATGCTCGTCGACCTCGGCCGCAACGACGTGCGCCGGGTCTCGACGCCCGGCAGCGTCCGCGTCGAGGACTTCATGAGCATCATCAAGTACAGCCACGTCCAGCACATCGAATCGACCGTCTCGGGGACGCTCGACCCCGACTCGGACGCCTTCGACGCCACGCGGGCGACGTTCCCCGCGGGGACGCTCACCGGCGCGCCGAAGGTCCGCGCGATGGAGATTATCGACGACCTCGAAGACGAGCCGCGAGGCGTCTACGGCGGCGGCGTCGGCTACTACTCGTGGACCGGCGACGCCGACATGGCAATCGTCATCCGGACCGCGACGATCGACTCCGGCGGCGCGGAAGACGCCATCACCGTCCGCGCGGGAGCCGGCATCGTCGCCGACTCCGACCCGACCTCGGAGTACGAGGAGACGGAACAGAAGATGGGCGGGGTGCTCGACGCCGTCCGCCGCATCGAGTACGAGACCGAGGAGGCGCCGCAATGACGGCGATTCGGCTCGTCGTCGTCGACAACTTCGATTCGTTCACGTACAACCTCGTGGAGTACTTCTCCGAGCAGACCGTCGAGGGCGAACCGCTCGACATCGAGGTGCGCAAGAACACCGCGTCGCTCGACGAGATACGCGACCTCGACCCCGACGCCATCGTCGTCTCGCCGGGGCCGGGCCACCCGAAGAACGACCGCGACGTGGGCGTGACGAACGATGTGCTCACGGAACTTTCGACGGAGATTCCGACGCTCGGCGTCTGTCTCGGCCTCGAAGCCGCCGCGTACGCCTACGGCGGCACTATCGGCCACGCGCCGGAGCCGATTCACGGCAAGGCGTTCCCCGTCGACCACGACGGCGAGGGCGTCTTCGCCGGCCTCGAAGACGGCTTCCCGGCCGGGCGCTACCACTCGCTCGTCGCCACGGACGTCCCCGACTGCTTCGACGTCTCGGCGACGACCGACCACGACGGCGAGGCGCTCGTGATGGGCGTTCGCCACCGCGAGTACCCAATCGAGTGCGTCCAGTTCCATCCGGAGAGCGTGCTCACGGGGTCTGGACACGGCGTCGTCAGAAACTTCCTCACAGAGGTCGCCGGCTTCGACGTGGCCTGAGGCCTGAGACCGGTCAGGCGCAGAGACGTCGAGACGCGACCGAGCGGATGCGACTGCGGTCTGCTGTTCTCGGTCCGGCGGCTGTGCCGCCGCCTCAGAGGACGTTGATGCCGAAGAACGAAAGCAGCAGCAGCGCGCCCACGACGATGGCGGCGATAGTGACCAGTCGCCACGCGATTTTGAGGAACAGTCGGCCGACGAGGATGACGACGGCGACGGCCGCGAGCACCACGAGCATCTGACCGAGCGGGCCGGAGAGCAGGCCGCCGAGCTGTAACGGGGTGAGTGCGAGGGAAGTCAGTACCATACCACGATATGACTCCCGTGAAGTGGATAAGCTTGTGGGCGGTCTCGTCGCGCGGTTCCGGCGTGATTTTCCCGCCGAAACGACCGATTTCGGCACCCCTGAGCGACTGGCGAATTTGAACATATGAATTCTGATAGTTGTATGAGCGGTGACTATCAGGCCATCCTTTATAATCTCCCCATTGATGCGAGACACGTCACCATGCGACTGGTTCAGCGGCTTCGTCTCCCCCCTCACGTTCTACTGGATATACCGCTTCCGTCTGTCGATTTTGGGCGTCACGATTTCACTTCCGCTCCGCTCTAACTACGGTTATGTGGCTTCCGTCCGTCCTATGAATCCGTGCACTTCGGACCCGGTCGTCGGCCGTCGGCGTAACTGCACTAATTATGATACGTTCGGCGGTCGAACCTCCGAGTTCGAAGCCCTTAACCAACCACGCAACACACACCAATATCGTCACCAATGAGCGGAATTTCCGGACACTATCGACGCGACCTCGCCCGAACGCGGCTCGGGCGGGAGGGACAGTAAGATGAGCGACGCGAACCTCTCGACGGACGAACTCGTGCTTCCGGTCAAGCGGACCGAAGGCGAGACCCTCGAAGCGCGGATGACGGGCAACGCCTACAACAACATTCTCCCCGCCCGCTATCTCCGCAAGGACGCCGACGGCGACCTCGTCGAGACGCAGGAGGACCTGTTCCCCCGCGTCGCGAAGAACATCGCGCTCGCCGAGGCCGTCTTCGAGGCCGAAAAGCGCGACATCGAACTCACGGTCACCCCCGACCTCATCAAGCCGGACCACCCGCGCCGCGACGAACTCGCCGCGGAGGTCTTCGGTAAGGGCGTCACCGCCGACGACGACGAGGCCGAGGCGACGCTCTCGGTGTACAACGTCAACAAGTTCGCCTACGACACCCTCGTCCCCGAACTCCCCGAGGAGGTCCGCGAGGTCGTCGTCGAGAAGCGCGAGACGTTCCAGGACATGATGGAACAGCTCTCCTTTATGCCGAACTCGCCGACGCTCATGAACGCCGGCGACGAACTCCAGCAGCTGTCGGCCTGCTTCGTCGACTCCCCGGGCGACGACATCACCGACATCCACCAGACGGCCAAGGAGGCCGCCGAGGTGTTCCAGTCCGGCGGCGGCATGGGCTACGCCTTCTGGAAGCTCCGCCCCTACGGCGACGCGGTCGGTTCGACCGGCGGCATCGCCTCCGGCCCCATCACGTTCATGCGGACGTTCGACCAGATGTGCGAGACCATCGCGCAGGGCGGCGCGCGCCGCGGCGCGCAGATGGGCGTCATGCGCGTCAGCCACCCCGACGTCATCCAGTTCCTCCACGCGAAGAACAAGGACGTCTCGCTCGCGCACACGCTCCGCCTGAACGACCCCGACGACTTCACCCACACCAAGTTCGTCGATGCGCTCGACGAGGCGCGCGAACTCATCGACGAGGACGGCCGCGTCCCCAAGCACCTCCGTAACGCCGTCGAAGGCCACCTCTCGAACTTCAACATCTCCGTCGGCATCACCGACGGCTTCATGGAGGCGCTGTACAACGACGAGGAGTTCGTCTTCACGAACCCCCGCACCGAAGAGCCGCACGTCGCCACGCCCCAGACGAAGGAGATCTACGACATGTTCGGTCTCGGCGAGTACGTCGAGGTCGGCGAGGTCCTTTCGGTCCCCGCGAAGGAGCTCTGGGACCAGATTATCGAGGGCGCGTGGGAGAACGGCGAACCCGGCGTCGTCTACCTCGAACGCGCGAACAAACAGCACTCCTTCGACGTCGAGAAACACCCCGACCACCGCATCCTCGCGACCAACCCCTGCGGCGAACAGCCGCTGGAGGAGTACGAGGCGTGTAACCTCGGGCACATCAACCTCTCGACGCTCGTCGCGGAGGACTCCCCCGACTGGCGCGTCTGGTACGACGCCCACGGCGACGAGTACGACTCGCTTGAGGCCGCGACGGAGGCGTTCCTCGAAGACGCCGTCGACTGGGAGGAGTTCAACCACCGCATCGAAAGCGGCACGCGCTTCCTCGAAAACGTCGTCACGATGTCGGACTTCCCGGTCGAGAAGATCGAGGAGAAAGTCCGCGAACTCCGCAAGATCGGTCTCGGCATCATGGGTCTCGCCCAGCTGTACATCCAGCTCGGCGTCCGCTACGGCTCCGACGAGGGCAACGAAATCGCCCAGCAGCTCATGACCCACATCAACCACGGGTCCAAGCGGGCCTCCCACGAACTCGCCGCAGAGCGCGGCCCGTTCGAGGCGTGGGAAGACTCGAAGTACGCGAACCCGACGGAGTACCGCGAGTGGTTCGAACACCACACCGGCGAGTCCGCCGACGACTGGGAGGACGGCTACCCCATCCGCAACCACAACACGACGACCATCGCCCCGACGGGCACCACGTCGATGGTGTCGAACACCACCGGCGGCTGCGAACCCATCTACAACGTCGCCTACTACAAGAACGTCTCCGACGACGTGCAGGGCGACGAGATGCTCGTCGAGTTCGACGACTACTTCCTCCGCGTGCTGGAGGCCAACGACATCGACGTCGAGGCCGTCAAGCGCGAGGCCCAAGACCAGATGGCCGCAAACGAGTTCGACGGCGTCGCCTCGCTGTCGACGGTTCCGGACGCCATCTCCGAGCTGTTCGTCGTGACCTCCGACCTCGCGGGCATCGAGCACGCGGGCGTCCAGTGCGCCCTCCAGAGCGGCGTCGACTCCGCCATCTCGAAGACCTGTAACTTCCCGAACAGCGCCTCGAAGGAGGACATGGACGAGGTCTACCGCTACATCTACGACCACGGCGGCAAGGGCGTCACCGTCTACCGCGACGGGACCCGCTCGAAGCAGGTGCTCACCACGCGCGCGAAGAACACCGAGTTCTCCGACGACGAGGAGGCCGCCGAGGCCATCGTCTCGCAGATTCGCGACGTGTTCGGCGACGTGGAGGCGTTCCTCGAATCCGAGGAGGTCTCGGACCTCATCGGCAGCGAACTCGAACTCGCCTTCGCCGACTCCCCGAGCGACGTCGGCAAGAAGCGCCCCCGTCCGGACGTGCTGTACGGCGTCACCCAGCGCATCGACACCGGCTACGGGAAGCTCTACGTCAACATCAACGAGGACGAACACGGCGAGCCGTTCGAGCTGTTCGCCAACATCGGCAACTCCGGCGGCTTCACCGCCTCCTTCACCGAGGCGCTCGCCAAGACCGTCTCCACCTCGCTCCGCTCGGGCGTCGACCCCGAGGAGATTGCCAACGAGCTGAAGGGCATCCGGAGCCCGAAGGTCGCCTGGGACAAAGGAGAGCAGATTAACTCCATCCCGGACGCCATCGGGACCGCCATGCGCCGGTATCTCGACGGCGACATCGACAAGGGCTACCCGCAACAGCAGAACCTGACCGAGGTCGAAGCCGAGGCCGCCGCGGCCGAGGACGCGGACACCGACGGCGGGGTCGCCGTCGACGACGGCTCCGATTCCGACGCCGTCGCGGACCTGCTCGCGGCGGGCGAGAGCCCCGAGTGTCCCGAGTGCGGCGAGATGGACCTCTACTACTCCGAGGGCTGTAAGACCTGCCAGAACTGCGGCTGGTCCGAGTGCTGAACGCGGGCCAGTAACATCCGCGGTCGCTGTCTCGTCTCTCTTCCGCTCTGTTCTTTGCGACTTCTCCACTCCGAGCCTGTGCGGTCCAGTCTCGCGGACGTGTTCGACGACGTCGTATGCGACCGTCGGAATCGAATGAAACGCCCCCGAGGACATGTCAAATGTCCTCAGAAAGCGTCTCTCGAAGGGGGGTAGTTAGGGACTTAAACACAGTATAAACAGTATATTAATGTCCTAATTCCGGCTCGAAATTGCCCATTAATCTGGCACGTAGATTTAAGTTATCCCGGAGATACCGGTCGGGTGGACACACCGCGACGGGTGCCGGGCAGGGATGCTGGCAGCGACGACCGCGCCACTAGCGTCCTCGGCGAGCGATACCGTCCCGGGTGTCGGACATAACGCATGCAACTCAAACATCTCTTCACGGAAGACCGTGCAGTCAGTCCCGTCATCGGGGTTATCCTGATGGTGGCGATTACAGTGATTCTCGCAGCCGTCATCGGCACGTTCGTTCTCGGACTCGGTGACCAAGTCAGCGAGACGGCCCCGCAGGCGAGCTTTAGCTTCGATTACGACGGCACCGACAACCTGACGATTACCCACGAGAGCGGGGAGCAGATTGCCGCGAACCAGGTCACCGTAACCGGTAACTTCAGCAACTCCGGTAATAACTGGACCGCTTACGGTGGCTCCGATCCGATCTCCGCAGGTGGGTCCGCCGTCGTAAACAACTCTGATGGATTCGCTGACGGCGACACCGTTCGCGTCGTCTGGAACTCGCAGAGTGGCAGCACGTCCTCCACGCTCCAGCAGTGGACCTACAACGGATAGATGAATTTCAAACAACTCCTCGCTGAGGACGACGCGGTGTCGCCGGTCATCGGCGTTATCCTCATGGTCGCAATCACGGTGATTCTCGCGGCCGTTATCGGGACGTTCGTCCTCGGTCTCGGCGACCAGGTCGGCGACACTGCTCCGCAGGCGAGCTTCGGGTTCGACTACAACGGCACCGCCCTCACGGTCACCCACGAGAGCGGTTCTTCCATCGACGCCGCGCAGGTCAACATCACCTCTTCGGTTGCCCTTAACGACTCCACGGGAACTGAACTCGCCGGGGCGAGCGGTACGACCGGCACTTGGAAGTCGATATCCTCGGATTCGGAGATTACTGCCGGGAGCCAAGTGACGGTTGTCGAGCAGAACGCCGACGACCTCTCAACCGCGACTGTTCGAGTCATCTGGACCTCCGAGAGTGGCAGTAACTCCGCCACGCTTCAGAGCTGGTCCGGTCCCGACGCCTGAACGCAACACCGCCTTTGCGGCATCGTTTTCTTCCGACCCACCCACCGAGCCGCGGCTGACTCGACTCCCGCGAAGCGTGTCCGGCCGCGTCGCTGGCGCGCGCTCAGACAGACGAACTGCGCCGTCGCGAGAACAGCCGGTTCTTCGCCGTTACAACGAGGGATACGCCGGTCTCAGACCGGGCGGCCGTCTTCGGACGTGCCGACTAGCCACGTTCCGAGGGTGAGCGCGCCGGCACCGACGATGACCGCGTAGGACATCACCTGTGCGGAGTTCGGTAGCGTTCCCGGCAGCATCGCGATCGTCCCGACGATCATCAGCGCCATCCCGATGACGGCTTTCTTCGAACTGAGCAGTCCCATGTCGGTCTCTCCGGAAGCGTCCGATATGGAACTTGCGCTTTCGCGTCGCGGTTACTCGTAGTCCTGTTCGCCGGCGGGGACGACCACGTCGAGCCAGTTCTCCTCGGGTGGAAGCGGACACTCGAAGGCCTCGGTGAACGCGCAAAACGGGTTGTACGCGAGGTTGAAGTCGACGACGACCTCGTCTAACTCGTCGAGTGGCGCGTCGGGCGTGAGTTCCATGTACCGACCGCCGTTGTAGGTCTGCTGGCCCGTCGTCTTGTCGCGGAAGGGGACGAACAGCGTCGGCGAGTCGTCGTGTTCCTGGCGGTACGCCCCGAGGGAGAGGTCAGTGTCGCGGAGTTCGAAGTGGAACGTGGCGACGCGGAGATACCGGACCTCGCCGTCGGTCGAGGTGTCCATCGTCACCGGCTCGGGGTCGGCGTGCGTCTCGACCGACGCGGTCACGCGGTAGTCCGGGTCGGGGTCGAAGTAGTCGAGGCCGTCGAACTCGTCCCGCTCTTCCGGCGGAATCGGCGACTGCGGGTGCGACCCGAAGAAGTCGTCTTTCTCCTCGCGCTTCGCCCGGAGTTCGGAGACGTAGGCGTCGGCGTCGAACGCGTGGTCGGTCATACGCGCCGATACCCGCCGGCGACACCTACACCTGACGGTTCGAGGGCGCGGCGACGAACCCGCTATCCGGAAACGCGGCGCTTGGCGACCGAGATGCGTTCGAACTGGTCGGGCGTGAGGTCGATGTCCGCGGCCGCGACGTTCTCGCCGAGTTGGTCGACCGTCCGCGCTCCGACAATCGGCGCGGTGACCTGCGGGTGATGCATGAGCCACGCGAGGCTGACCTGCGCGGGCGACGCGCCGACCGCCTCGGCGACCTCCTCGACCTGTTCGAGCGCGTCGAAGTTCGACGGCGTGAGGTAGGAGTCGGCGAACCGCTGGTCGTTCGCCGCGCGGGAGTCCGCGGGCGGGCGCTCGTCGCGGGCGTACTTGCCCGTGAGAAACCCGCCGGCCAAGGGCGACCACGGGACGACGCCGATGTCGTAGTCGGCGCACATGTCGAGGTAGTTCCCCTCTATCTCGCGGTTGACGGCGTTGTACCGCGGCTGGGCGACTTTAAACGGCTCGTAGCCGCGCTTGTCGGCGAGTTCGTTCGCCTTGACGACTTTCCACGCGTTCGGTTCGAGCGTCGAGGTGCCGAGGTAGTTCACCTTGCCGTCGCGGACGAAGCCGTCGAGCGTCCGCATGAACTCCTCGACCGGGGTCTCGTCGTCCCACCGATGGATGTACAGCAGGTCGACGTAGTCGGTGCCGAGTCGGTCGAGGATGCGGTCCATCTGGCGGCGGAGGTGTTTCCGGTTGAGGCCGCGGCCGTTGGCGTCCTCTCGCGTGGGCCAGAAGATTTTCGACGCGACGACGAAATCCTCTCGGTCGCGTTCACCGAGCCAGTCGCCGATGTACGTCTCGCTGGCACCGTCGCCGTACATGTCCGCGGTGTCGATGAAGTTCCCGCCGGCGGCGGCGTACGCGTCGAGCAGTTCGTGGGCGCGGTCGCGGCCGACCTCGACCTCGCCGTCGTCGTTCCGCCGACCGAACCGCCACGTTCCGAACGCGAGTTCGGAGACCGTCGTCCCGGTCCGTCCTAATGGAACCATCGCGAGCGACATACCGAATCCGAAGACCGGACCGGGGTAAAGCCACTCGATTCCCGACGGTCGAAAATGAGGAACGTGCGGCGGTGGCGGGTCGACGCATCGAGCGCCCGAGAGACGCGAGAATCGCGGAGGGAGCCGCGCCGGAGGCGCTCGCGGAGGAGAGACCGAGAGTGTCGGAGGTGGGAGGATGTGGAGGGGACGCGGAGGTGGGAGGATGTGGAGGGGACGCGGAGGTGGGAGGATGTGGAGGGACGGAGGGACGGAGGGACGCGGAGGGAGAACGCAGGTCGCGTCGGTGCGCGAACCGTCGGATGCGTGTCGGCGACCGTCTCGCCTACGACCGGGCGTAGTTGTGCCCGATGACGAGCGCGAGCGCGTTGAGTGCGAGAAGCACTCCGAAGACGGTGAACTCGCTCGCTTCGAGGCCGCCGAACAGCAAGGGCAGATACAGGAACGGGAGGGCAACGGCGGCCCAGAAGCCGACGAACCGGAGCGGTGCGGCGACGAGTTCGAAGCCGAGGCGAAGCGACCGTTCTTCCGTTACGACCTCGCGGAGTTGGGAGAGGCGTTCACGGGGGACCGTGGATGGGGAGTTCGACATTGGTTGGGGGGCACCTACGAACACAACATGGTGCGGAGGGGTCATAATTAGGTGCGAGAATTCGATTCGTTTCATACTCGTTTACTCGCGACCGTCGGATAAACGTGAAATTTCATAGGCTGACGAGCGACGGCCTAATACTTTATACTCGGTTCTAACTCTTTTATTCAGAGAACATTCAGCTGTTCCTGAACAGTCCGGAAATCCTGATTTTCCCGAATTTCGATTGACCAGACTCGGCGCTCGGTGCGCCGGCCCGCGCGGTTCGTCAGTCGGTCTGAGGTTCGGCCGCCGTCGCTCCCGCAGGGATTTACCCCGCGAGCGCGACTGTCGGGGTGATGCCCGAACTCAACCGCGTCGCAAAGCGCATGTACAACATCCACCCGAACGCCATGCGTCTCGTCGTCGGCGAGGAGATAGACGGCACGTTCACGTTGGAGAGCGCGGAGTTCTTCCAGACGGAGTTTCAGGCCGAGGGGCGGTGCGTCGACGACGACGCGGTCTATCGGTTCGCGACGACGGAGAACAACGACGCCGTCGTCGTCGGTCGACAGCGCCCCGGGGAGGACGGCTGGTCGATGGTCGGAGAAGTAGAGACAGTCGAGCGGGCGGACGCGGCGGATACGACGGACGCGTAGCCGCGTGTTTCAGTCGGCCGCGCCCGCGCCGTCGCCGAACCGATAGCGGAGTTCGCGCCGAATCGCCCCGCGCTTCAGGAGGACGAACCCGAGGAAGATGAGCGCGAACCCGCCGACCGTGGACGAGGTGGGGACCTCGCTCAGGAACGCCCAGCCGGCGAGCGCCGCGAAGACGGGTGCAACGTACGAGACGAGGTTAATTTCGATGGGACCGAGCCGCGCGAGCAGGTCGAAGTAGATGAGGAAGCCGAGCGCGCTCGCCGCGAGCGAGAGGTACGCGAGCGCGGCGACCGACTGGACGGTGAGGTCGACCGAGCCGATGCTCTCGCCGAGCCCGACGGACGCGACGTGCATCAGGCCCGCCCCGAGGAGCATCGACCACGCCTCCATCGTCTCGATGGGCATCTCCGAGTCGACCCGACGGGTCAGGACGGAGCCGAGGGCGAAGGCGGCGGCCGCGCCGAAGATGAGCAGTTTCGCGACCGTAGCGCCGGCGAGGAGGTTGCTCGGGTCGAGTTCCGAGAGGACCGCGACGCCGACGAGGCCGAGGAGGAGGCCGACGACGCCGAGCGCGGTGAGTCGCTCGCTCGGGAGCAAGAGTCGGGCGAACCCGGTGGTGAGAACCGGGCTGAGGCTCACGATGACGGCGGCGGCGGCGCTCGTCACGGTCGGGTCGGTCTCGCCGATGAACAGAAGCGCGTGGTACGCGGCGATGAGAAACACCGCGCCGATGGCGATTTCCGTCCACTCGGCTCTGCCGCGTGGGACCGGCGAGTCGGTGGCGTACAGCGCGTAGGCGAGCATCACGACGCCGGCCACGTCGTACCGGAGGGCGGCGAACAGCACCGGCGGGAAAAAGTCGAGTCCGGCCTTTATCGCCATGAACGCGGAGCCCCAGACGGCTGCGAGGACGACGAACAGTCCGATGTTTCGGTACCGTGTCACAGCGTTGGTGCACCGGGGAGGTGCCTGAACGTTTCGTTACGGGGCGGTTTCGCCGGTGCCGCGAGGGGGGAACGGCCGAGCAACACCCGCCGGCCGCCAGCCTGCGACCGCGACTCAGTCGTCCGCCTCGACGGCCGCGCCGGCGTTCGTCTCGATGACCGTCACCTCGTCGGAGCCCTCGTAGAGGTGACACGCCGCGGGGTGCGGCGCGTCGCCGACCGCGGGGCGTCGCGTCTCACAGGGGCTCTCGAAGCGTTCCCGTAGCGTCTCGCCGGCGCGGTCGGCGTCGCCCTCGGCGAGGTGGCCCAGCGCCGTGTCGACGACGCCCGCGACCTCGCCGCGGAGTTCGGCGTCGACGTGTCGCGCGCGCGCCTCCTCGATGAACGCCTCCGCGTCCTCCCGGTCGGGGTCGGCGGCGTCCCAGACGTGGTCGGGGTTCACGTCGCCGACCGCCAGCGCGTCGCGGAGGTCCATCACGGCGCGGTAGGTCTCCTGTTCGATGTCGAGGTCGTCCGGGGGGATGACCCGCGGGCACCGCGTCCGGAAGCGACAGCCGGACGGCGGGTTTCGCGGCGACGGCACGTCGCCCGACAGCGCCTCGACCCGACGGCCGTGTTCGGCCGTCGAGGGCCGGGGCACGCTCTCCAACAGCGCCTCGGTGTAGGGGTGTTTCGGCGACTCGAACAGCTCGTCCGTCGGGCCGAGTTCGACGATGTTGCCGAGGTACATCACGGCGACGCGGTCGCAGATGTGCCGGACGACGGAGAGGTCGTGGGCGATAAACAGATACGTCAGCCCGAACTCCTCCTGCAAATCGTCGAGCAGGTTCAACACCTGCGCCTGCACCGAGACGTCGAGCGCCGACACCGGCTCGTCGAGGACGATGAACTCCGGTTCGAGCGCGAGCGCGCGGGCGATACCGACGCGCTGACGCTGGCCGCCGGAGAACTCGTGGGGGTAGCGGTCGAAGTGGTTCGCGGAGAGGCCGACCCGCTCTAGCAGGTCGGTGACCCTGTCGCGCCGCCACTCGCGTTTGGACTCGCCGTCGGCGGTGTCGGGAATCCCGTGAATCCGCAGCGGCTCGGCGACGATGTCGCCGACGGTCATCCGGGGGTCGAGGCTCGAAAACGGGTCTTGGAAGACGATTTGGGCGTCCCTGCGGAACGCCTTGAGTTCGTCGTCGTCCATCTCGAAGACGTTCTTCCCGTCGAACGTGACCGCGCCGCCGGTCGCCTCGCGGAGCCGGAGCAGGGTTTCCCCGGTCGTGGACTTTCCGCAGCCGGACTCGCCGACGAGTCCGAGCGTCTCGCCGCGGACGATGTCGAACGAGATGCCGTCGACCGCCTTGACGCTCGTCGGGTCGCGCCCGAGGAGGCTGTCGACGAGCGAGTCCTGTTCGAAGTAGTACTTCTGGAGCTCCCGAACCGACAGAAGCGGTTCAGTCATCGGCGCTCACCTCCGGGTCGGCCGCCTCGGCCCCGTCGACCGAATCGACGGCGTCCGAGGGGTCGAACTCCTGTTCGGCGAGGACGCACCGGACGCTGTGTCGGCCGTCCAGTTCGTACTCGGGGATGCGGGTCAGACAGTCGGTCATGGCTTTGGGGCACCGGTCGGCGAAGTAACACGCGTCGGGCATCTCCGAGTCGAGCAGACTGGGGACGTTACCCGAGATGGGTTCGAGGCGGCCCGAGGGGTCGTCAACGTCGGGAATCGACCCCAACATCCCCTGCGTGTACGGGTGGACGGGGTTCTCGAAGATGTCGGCGAGCGGGCCGCGCTCGACGACCTCGCCGGCGTACATGACGCCGACGCGGTCGCACATCCGGGCGATGACGCCGAGGTCGTGGGTTATCATCAGGATGCTCATCCCCTCCTGTTCCTGCAGGTCGCGCAGCAGGTTGAGAATCTGCGCCTGAATGGTCACGTCGAGCGCGGTGGTCGGCTCGTCGGCGATGAGCACGTCCGGCTCGCCGGCGAGCGCCTGCGCGATCATCGCGCGCTGGAGCATTCCCCCGGAGAACTGGTGGGGGTACTCCTCGGCGCGGTCCTCGGGGTCGGGGATACCGACCTGGTCGAGCAGTTCGACCGCGCGGTCCATGCTCTCGTCGTCGACGTAGCTCTTCGAGGGGAGAAGCGAGTCCCTGATGAGCGACGCGAGCCCGTAGCCCTGGGTGCGCGAGCGCGTGCTCCGCGGGTTCGACCGGGCGCGGCGCTGGACCTCCACCGCTTCGGCGATCTGCTCGCCGACGGTTATCGAGGGGTTGAAACTGCTCATCGGGTCCTGAAACACCATGCTGAACGACGGGCCGCGGAGCGACCGGCGGACGCCCTCCGGGAGCCGCCGGATGTCGACGAGGTCGCCGTCCACGGCGTCTGGCTTCGACCCGCGGAACTCCTCGGCGAGGTCGGCGTTGCGGTACCATATCTCGCCTTGGGTCACGCGACCGGGCGACTCGATGAGGTCGATGACCGACAGCGCGGTCACGGACTTGCCGGACCCCGACTCGCCGACGATGCCGAATATCTCGCCGTCTTCGACGTCGAACGAGACGCTTTCGACCGCGTTGACCTGCCCCTCCTCGGTGAAAAAGCGGGTCGAGAGGTCGCGGACGCTGAGAATCGTGTCGGCCATCTCAGACGCCCCCCTCCCCTTCGATGCCGGGGTCGAGCGCGTCTCTGAGCCAGTCGCCGACGAGGTTCAGCCCGATGACCGTCACCACGATAGCGAGGCCGGGCATCGTCGAAATCCACCACGCGGTGGACTGGTACTGCCGGCCGAGGGCGATGTCGAAGCCCCACGACACGTCGGCCCCGGAGAAGCCGAGGAACGACAGCGCCGACTCCAGCAGGATGATGGCGGCCACCTGAATCGTCGCCAACACGAGGATGGGCGTGATGGCGTTGGGGAGGACGTGTCTGAGCATCGTCCGCCCGTCGCTCGCGCCGAGTGCCTTCGCGGCCTTCACGTACTCCTCCTCGCGGATGGAGAGCGCCTCGCCGCGGGCGACGCGGGCGAACCACACCCAGTTGACGAGCGCGACGACGACGATGACCGTCCCCGGGAGGACGACCGTCCCCGGCATGCCCGTCGGTAACCCGACAGCCGAGCGGAACGCCGGGGCGAGTCCGGTGGCGACGAACGGGTCGGGAATCGGCGCTTGGGCCTGTCCCCAGACGCCCACGAGGGCGATTGCGAGGACGAGCGACGGGAACGCGAGCATGATGTCCGCGCTCCGCATCAGGACGTCGTCCACGCGCCCGCGGTAGAACCCCGCCGACAGCCCGACGAGGACGCCGATGAGCGCCGCGAGCGACGTGCCGAACAGGCCGACGAGGATGGACGTTCTCGCGCCGTAGATGACGCGGGAGAGGATGTCCCGCCCGTTGCCGTCGGTGCCGAGCGGGTGTGCGACCGTCGCGTTCGTGTAGACGGTCTGCGTCTCGGTGACGACCTGTCCGTCCTCGATGACGACGCTCCCGTCTTCCATCTGTGTCACCTCCCGGGTCTCCGTCGTGCTGAAGCCGAGCGGCGGTTGCCGGGCGTTGTCGAGGTTCTGTTGGGACGGGCTATACGGCGAGATAAACGGGGCAAAGATGGCCATCGCCACCACGAGGACGACGACGACGATGCCGAGCTTCGCGAGGAGACTCCGTCTGAGCTCTCGGCGAAGGT
Organism: Haloferax sp. S2CR25; assembly: GCF_031624535.1. Lineage (NCBI taxonomy): Archaea > Methanobacteriati > Methanobacteriota > Halobacteria > Halobacteriales > Haloferacaceae > Haloferax > Haloferax sp. S2CR25. The sequence goes on along the minus strand of NZ_JAMQOO010000002.1, from coordinate 150,605 downwards.
TTCTGCGTGTGCGTTCCGATATCATAGAGCGTTAATCGTAGGCCACCTGCGGGTTGACGTAGGCGTACAGGGCGTCAACGAGGATGTTCACGAGGACGAACCCGACCGCGACGACGATGAGCGAGCCCTGTAAGACCGGCCAATCGCGGGCGTTGATGCTGTTGATGATGAGCGTCCCGAGCCCCGGCCACGCGAAGACGGCCTCCGTGATGACGGCCCCGCCGATGAGGGTTCCGAGTTGGAGACCGATGACGGTGATGACCGGGATGAGCGTGTTCCGAAGCGCGTGCTTGTAGCGGACCAACGTCTCGGGGAGCCCCTTCGCCCGCGACGCGCGGACGTAGGTCTGTCCGAGTTGGTCGAGCATCCCGCTGCGGGTGAGCCGCGTGATGAGTGCGGTGAAGTACGTCCCGAGCGTGACGGCGGGGAGCGTGATGTGCCACAGCCACGTCCCGAAGCCGCGTATCGCCGCGCCCGGGTCGCCGCCGACGAGAAGCAGCGCGATGCCGTCGAGGCCGATGGGACGCTGGCTCGTCGGGAACAGGTTCAACTGGACCGCGAGCACGAGGATGAGCATCACCCCCAGCCAGAAGTTGGGCGTGCTGATGCCGACCAGCGAGAACACCGTCGCGCCGTAGTCCGCGGGCTCGTGCCGCCGCGTGGCCGACAGGACGCCGAGCGGGATGGCGATGACGACGGCGACGACGGTCGCCGCGACGGCGAGTTCGAGCGTCGCCGGGAGCTTCGCCACGACGCGCGCCGACACCGGCGTCCGGGTCACGAGCGACAGGCCGAGGTCGCCGAACGGGATACCGGAGACGAACTCCCAGTACTGGACGTACAGGGGCTCGTTCAGCCCGAGTTCGGCGATGACCTGCGCTCTGACCTCGGGGTCGACGTCGGGGGGCAACAGCACGTTCGCCGGGTCCCCCGGCGAGATGAACCGGAGGCCGAAGACGACCGTGATGACCCCCCAGATGACGAACAGCCCCTGGAGCGAGCGCTTGATGAGGAACCTCGACAGCGACATCGACTACTGCTGGCTCATCGCGTACGCGTCGATGCGCTCGTCGGAGCGGGCCTCCCACGCGATGGCGTTGCTGACGCCGTAGACGCTGTACTGCTGGTTCAGGAATATCCACGGGCACTGCTCGTGGGCCATCGCGTTCGCCTCCTGGAGGGTCGCCTCGCGCTCCTCGCCGGACTGGTTGCCGGCCTGTTCGAGCAGCGCGTCGAACTCCTCGTTTTGCCACGTCGTGAGCGTCCCCTCGGAGGCGAGAAGCGCCTCCATGACGAGGCCGCCGTCGAACGTCGCCTCGCCCCAGCCGATGAGGAACCACGGCGGGCGGGCCTCGATACTGCCCGCGAGCAGTTCGTCGACGAGCGACCCGAAGTCGCGCTGGCGAACCGTCGCCGTGACGTTCGGGAGCTCGTCGATGTAGCCCGCGACCGCCTGCGCGACTTCGAGGTCCTTCAGGTAGCGCCCGACCGGCGTGTGAAGCTCGATTTCCGCGCCGGCGTAGCCGGACTCCTCGACCAACTGCTCGGCTTGGTCCGGGTCGTGCGGGTACGGGTCGATGTCGGGGTTGTGGCCGACGAACTCGGGGAGAGTGGGCTGGCCCGTCTGCGCGCCGAAGCCCCCGAGGACGTTCTGGACGATGCTTTCGAGGTCGATGGCGTAGTTCATCGCCTGCCGGAACTCCATCGAGTCGAACGGTTCGACGTCGTAGCGCATCCCGTTGTAGATGATGCGGGTCGACGGGGCCGCGGCGACGCGGGCGTTGTCGGAGTTGGTGACGCGCTGGACCTCCTGCGGCGGGACGTTGACGATGAGGTCGGTCTCGCCCTGCAGGAGTTGGTTGACGCGCGTGCTGGCCTCCGACGCGGCGCGGAAGGTGAGCGTGTCGACCGCCGCGGGCTCCCGCCAGTAGTCCTCGTACGCCGTGAGGACGACCTCCTCGTCTTCGGTGTACGAGTCAAGCTGGAACGGTCCCGTGCCGTTCATGTGCTGGCTGATGTACGCCTTGTCGTTCTCCTCGACCCACGACTGCTGCATCACGTCGAGGTAGGTCGCGAACTCGGAGAACACGATGGGGTTGAGGGAGGCGTTGTTGACCCTGACCGCGTTCTCGCCCTCGATGACCTCCGCGCCGGCGACGCCGGCGAGTTGGTCGCTCTGCGGGCTGGCGAAGCCGACCTCCTCGTCGACGACGCGGTTGATGCTGTAGGCGACGTCCGCGGGAGTGAGTTCGTCGCCGTTGTGGAACGTGACGTCCTCGCGGAGGTCGAAGCGGACCGCGTTCTCCCCGTCGATGCGCTCGTAGTTCGTCGCGAGCGAGGTCTGAATCGACCCCGCCGCGTCGCGGGTCAAGACGCCCTCGTACGCGTGGAGGACGACGATGTCCGTCGTCGTCTCGCGGTGGTCCTGCGGGTCGAGACCGGAGGGCATCTGCCCCTGCGTGATGGTCACGTCGAACGAGCCGCTGGCCTCGGTCGTCGTCGTGGTCTCGTCGGTTTCGGTCTCCTCCCCGCCGGTCGTCGTCTCGGTGGTCTCGGTCTCCTCCCCGCCGCCACCGGAACAGCCCGCGAGCGCCGCCGACGCCGCCGCGCCGCCAGCCAACTTAATGTACGACCGTCGACTAATGTGAGAATTGGTATCAGCCATCGAAGGTAGATTGAGTCGGTCGTTCTTATATCCATTGCCTGAGATTCGGCCCCGCATAGCGTTCTGACAATATATTGTGCGCAGTTATGCTCCCGGGGCATCGCCGCTGAACACACGGATGCGTCATCCCCCCAAACACGGGGTACGTTTATTACTGCCCATCGCGGAATCATTCGTATGGCCGTGACCGGCCGTCCCACACTTCGGGACTTGTTCGACGAGTCGCCGACGCCCCACATCGCACACCCGCCGCGAACGCATCAACGACACTTCTACGTCGCGACGGACGGGTCGTACCGCCCGAACGGCGGGGGACTCGGTGCGGTGATAGAGACCCGCGACGGCGAGCGAGTCGCCCGTATCGCACTCCCGGACGTGCCGCCGGACAACAACGTCTCGGAGTATCGCGCACTGCACCTCGGACTTGACGTGCTCGCCCACCGCGCGCCGCCGGGCGCTCGCGTCGGCGTCCTCGTCGACCACGACGACCTCGCCGCGAACGTCAACAACGCCGTCCTCGCCGGTGACCACCCCGACTGGAAGTCGCCGAAGCGAATCGTCGTTCCCGCCGGAAGCGAACACCACTGGCGGGGGATTCAGGCCCGCATCGCCGGGTTCGGCGAGCTACGCGCCGCGCGAATCGACAGCCGCGAGAACCCCGCGCACCCGCTGGCGAACGCGCCGGGCGAGTACGAACACGTCAACCGGCGCGCCGACCGCTGTGTGCTCCCCGACCCCCCGGAGTTCGAGGCCGACTCCGGGAGGGACGTGAGCTACCTCCCGCCCTCGCGGTTCGAGGGGCGCGCGAGCGACTGAGCGCAGAGCGTCGCTGAGACCCGTCCCGTTCGCCCCGCCCATCGAGTGGGCCGCCGAGCGCGAGCGGTCTCACCGGGCTGTCGCCTTCCCGGGGCGCGTCCCCCGGGCGGCCGTCCCGCCGCCGGCCGGTCTCCTCACCGTCACAAAGTTGACAACGCGGAGCGACGACGCCGGACGTATGGACTCCGCGGAGACCGTCGACACGTTCGACCCGCGGCGACGCGGACTCTCGCCGCTCGCCGCGACCGCGAGACGCCACGCGACACGACTCGTCGCCATCGGTCTTCTGACGGCCGTCTCCGTCTTCGCCGCTATCCGCGACCCAGGACTCCTCTCACCGACCGGCGGACTCCCGCCGACTGCCGGCGTCTCTCCGACCGCCGGTGTTTCGACAGCTGTCGCCGGAGTCGGCGACCCGACCTTCCTCGTCCGTCTCGAACTGGGCGTGCTCACCGGCACTCTCACCGCCGGCGTCTCGCTCGTCGCCCTCGCCGGCTGCGACCCCGCGGTCGACCTCCGCGCCGCCTCGGGGTGGTTGGCGGTCGCCGCCGCGGGCTTTCTCGTCGGGACCGTCGCCGCGCGGCAGTTCGCGCCGGGCCTCACCGACCTGCTGGTCGAATGGGGCCGCGTCGCGGCCGACTCACGCCAGTCGGCGCTCGAACTCGAACTGTTCTTCCCGGTCGCGGTCGGCGGCGGCGCGGCCGTCGCCCCGCTCCTGCTCGGACTGCGCCGCGCCGGCGCGCTCTCCCGCCGACTCGCCGGGACGACCAGAGGGCTGTCGCTCCTCTGTCTCGTCGCCTTCGCCGCGTGCTTCTCGCCGCCGGACTCGACGACCTTCGCGCTCTACGCGGCCCCGCCGGCGGTCGGACTGGGCGTCGCCGTCGCGTGGGTCGAGTTCGGGTAGCGATTCGAAGAAAAACCGAAGACAGATTGCGCGTTACTCTTCCTGCGCGTCCACAACCGCCGTCGCCGCCAGGTTGACGATGTCTTTGACCTCGTCGCCGCGCTGGAGGACGTGGACGGGTTTGTCCATGCCGACGAGCATCGGGCCGATCGCCTCCGCGCCGCCGAGGCGCTGGAGGAGCTTGTAGCCGATGTTACCCGCTTCGAGGTTCGGGAACACGAGGACGTTCGCGGGGCCGTCGAGCTCCGCGAAGTCGTAGGTTCCTTCGAGGATGTCCTCGACGAGGGCGGTGTCGGCCTGCATCTCGCCGTCGACCGGGAAGTCCACGTCGGGGTCGTCCTGCAGGAGCGCCGCCGCGCCGCGGGGCTTGCGCGTCCCCTCGTTCGTGACGCTCCCGAAGTTGGAGTACGAGAGCAGCGCCGCGCGGGGTTCGACGTTGAACTGGCGTGCGAGGTCCGCGGTGTGCTTCGTAATCTCCGCGAGAATCTCCTCGTCGGGGTCGAGGTTGACCGTCGTGTCGGCGCAGAAGACGACGCGGTTCTTGAACGTCATCATGTAGACGCCGGCGGCGTAGTTGGCCTCGTCGGCCGTTCCGATAATCTGCAGCGGCGGGCGGAGCGCCGAGGGGTAGTGGTGAGTCAGCCCCGTCAGCATCGCGTCCGCGTCGCCGACTTCGACCATGACGCTGGCGAAGTAGTTCGAGTCGCGGCGGACGAGTTCCTCAGCCTCGGACTTCGTGACGCCCTTGCGCTGTCGAAGCTCGTAGAGGCGGTCGACGTAGTGGTCCCACTCGCCGTCGCGGGGGTTAGCGATGGTCGGGTCGAAGTCGAGACCCAGCTCCTCGGCCTTCCGCAGTATCGTCGTCGTCTTCCCGACGAGGATGGGTTCGGCGATGCCCTCCTCCTGCATCTGGTAGGCGGCGCGAATCATCTTCTCGTCTTCGCCCTCGGCGAGGGCGACCCGCTTGGGGTTCGACTTCGCCTTGTTGAGGACGACGCGCATCATCTCGCGGGACTTCCCGAGGCGGGCTTCGAGGCGCTCGCGGTAGGCGTTCATGTCGAGGCGCTCGCGGGCCGCGCCGGAGGTCATCGCCGCCTGTGCGACCGCGGGGGCGACCTCGAACAGCACGCGGGGGTCCAACGGTTTGGGGATGACGTAGTCGGCACCGAACTGCAGCGGGTGGTCGCCGTAGGCCTTGACGACCGCGTCGGGCACGTCCTGCCGGGCGAGTTCGGCGAGCGCCTCGGCGGCCGCGCGCTTCATCGCCTCGTTGATTTCGGTCGCGCGCACGTCGAGCGCGCCGCGGAAGATGAACGGGAACCCGAGGACGTTGTTCACCTGATTCGGGTAGTCAGAGCGTCCCGTGGCCATGATGACGGTGTCCTCGCGGGCCTCCTTCGCGTCCTCGTAGGTGATCTCCGGGTCCGGGTTCGCCATGGCGAAGATGACGGGATTGTCGGCCATCGACCGCACCATCTCTTGGCTGACGATGCCGCCGACCGAGAGCCCCGCGAGCACGTCCGCGCCCTCCATCGCGTCCGACAGCGACCCCTCGTCGACCGGCTGCGCGAACTCGGCTTTGTACTTGTTGACGTCGCCTTCTTCGACGCGCGACTCGGTGATGATGCCCGAGGAGTCGCACATCGTGATGTTCTCCTTTTTCGCGCCGAGCGAGACGTAGAACCGCGCCGTCGCGAGCGCGGACGCGCCCGCACCGGAGAAGACGATGTCGAGGTCGTCGAGGTCCTTGTCCACGATGTCGGCGGCGTTCAGAAGCGCCGCGCCGGAGATGATGGCCGTGCCGTGCTGGTCGTCGTGGAACACGGGGATGTCCATCTGTTCGCGGAGCTGTCGTTCGATTTCGAAGCACTCCGGGGCCTTGATGTCCTCCAAGTTGATGCCGCCAAACGTCGGCTCCATCGCCTTCGTCGCCGCCACGAAGTCGTCCACGTCCGCGATGTCGAGTTCGACGTCGAACACGTCGATGTCGGCGAAGCGCTTGAACAGCACGCCCTTGCCCTCCATCACCGGCTTCGACGCCTGCGCTCCGATGTTCCCCAGCCCGAGGACGGCGGAGCCGTTCGAGACGACGCCGACGAGGTTGCCCTTCGCCGTGTACTCGTAGGCGGCGTCTTCGTCGTCGGCGATGTCGAGACACGGCGCGGCCACGCCCGGCGAGTACGCCAGACTCAGGTCGCGTTGAGTGTTCGTCGGCTTCGTCGTCGCAATCTCGATTTTTCCGGGCGGGTCTTGTCTGTGATATTCCCGTGAGTCGTCGTCCAGTCCCATGACCCACACGTCCTCACGCAGGGGGCAAAAAGCTATTCAACAACGTCGAATTTTGACTTCGACAATAGTCGAATCCTCACCGGACGGCGGCGAGGTCGCGGCGGCGAATCGACGCCGCCCCGTTCGAAAAATTACTCCGTTTCGATGTGAAGAATTTCCGGCCGTTCGAGTTCGACCGTCTCGTCGGCGTCGGTCACGGTCCGGGTCGGCCAGCGGCCGGTCGCGGTCAGCGGCTCGACGCCCTCGTCGGTGACGAGGGCGGTTCCCTCGCTTTTTGCGCCCTGAATGGTCGGGTTGTAGGCGTAGCCCATCGGCGCGCGGACCTCGTCGTCGGCGTCGGGCGTGGCGAACCACTCGCGGCCCGCGAACCCGGCCGCGCCGCCCTGATGGTGGTTCAGCCACTCCTCGGACTCGCCGACCGCGTCGTAGGCGTCGCGGATGGCGTCGAACACGTCGCCGGCGGTGCCGCCCTCCGCGGCGGCCTTCCGGGTCGCCGCCAGCGCCTCGGTCTCGACCCGCATCGCTCCCTCGTGGCGGGTTTCGAGCCACTCCGGCGCGTCGAACGCGACGGTCCGCGTGCAACTCGCGTAGAGACCGCCGCGCTGGGCCGTCACCGAGACGAGGGCGTAGTCGCCGAGTTCCTCCTGTTTGGGCGTGTAGTGGCGGTACTTCTGGACGCGCCGCGCGCCGCCGACGAGCACCACCGGCGCTTCGATGCCCATCGCGCTGAGCGTGACCTTCAGACCGGAGGCGACCTCGTGTTCGGTGTCGCCCGGCGCGAGTTCGCGGCAGACCCGCTCGACCGCGCTCGCCGCGTCGCGGCCGAGTTCGCGGTAGGCCTCGATGTCGGCGTCCGAAAGCGGCTGGCGGACGGCCGCGGCGTCCACGTCCTCGAAGCCGGGCACGTCGAAGTCGGCGGCGGCGGGTGTCGGCGAGACCGCCTCGACGCCGGACGCCAGCGAGCCCTCGTACCACTGGAATCGGTGGACGCGAACGTCCTCGTGGGGCAGTTCCTCGTGGAGCAGGCGGTTCGCTTCGATGTTGTCCGTCACGACGTGGAACTCGTCGCCGTCGTAGCCGGCGGCGGCGACGCCCAACGGCGAGTCGCGGTCGACGACGCTGTCGCCGCCGAGGAGCCACGCGAAGGAGTTCGGTCGGGCGAACCAGACCGCTTCGAGGCCGTTGTCGTCGAGGTAGCCATCGAGTCGGTCCGCTCGGGAGTCGAGTCGCTCGTCCATGTTCGCGCGTCCAGCCGAATCGACTTGAATGGGACGGCTCGGACGACCCGGGCGGACCGGTCCAACGCGACCGAGGCGAACTGGTCCGACACGAGCCGAGCGGCCGGGCCTGTCGTGCGAGGAGGTAGCACGGTGGGTTCTTCGAGGACCATACCGACGAGATATAAGTTCGCGCGGTCCCGACCCACGCGTATGACACCTCGGCTTCGCCGCCTCCTCGCGGGGGCCGCCGCGATGACCGGCGTCCTGATGGTCCTCGGCGTGTACACCGCCGCCGCGGGCGCGGGCCTCACCTGTGCCGGCCGCTGGCCGTTCTGCGACGGCTTCCTCGGCCTGTTCCCGGCCAACTGGGGCAGTTTCCTCGAATGGTTCCACCGCCTCGTCGCCATGCTCACCGGCTTCCTCATCCTCGGAACGACCGTGCAGGCGTGGCGCGAGGGCGTCGCGAAAGGCGTCCGCTACGCGCTCGTCGTCGCCACGGTCATCCTCCCGTTCCAAATCGTCCTCGGGGCGCTCACCGTCACCGAGTACGAGTGGGTCATCCTCACCGCCCACTACGTGGTCGCGACCTCCATCTTCACCGCCGTCGTCGCCGCCGCCGCGTGGGGACTCGCCGACCGCGGCATCCCCCGCATCGCCGACGCGGTGGGACTGGCGCTCGTCGGCGCGCCCGTCATGCTCGTCCTCGCGCCCCACGCGTTCGTCTCCTTCGGCCCGACGACGCAGGCCGTCTACTACGTCGTCGGCCTCACGACCTACGCCGCGCTCGTCGCGGTCACCCTCTGGGCGAACGCCGCTCACGGCCCGCGGGCGGACGCCTACGACCGGCTCAGATTCGTCACCGCGCCCGCGAGCGTCGTCGTCGTCGCGCTTCTCATCGCCGGCCGGCAGGTGTACGGGCCGGCGCTCGAACTCGCCCACCTCGGCGGGACGGTCCTCGCGCTCGTCCTCGTCGTCGGCGCGGCGGTCCTCGTCCGCGGCGGCCTCCCGATACCGCAGGCCGGCGCGACGAACGACGCCGACTGACGGCGGAGCGTGACCTCGGGTTGGGGAGGAACTCCGTTTAACAACTAAAATACAAGAAATGAGATAACTATCGGCAATATCAACAACTTTCGCGATTCGAGTTGCATACTACTCCGATAAAACGACGATATGGCGAATCCGTTTCACGGTTAGAGATATATCCCACCCATCCACACAATTCCCGGATATTTTTCGTCAATATCGGAACGAATTGACGAACGGACCGAAGAAGTGTTATACGGGGCTGTGCTACCTGATGGCTGTTATGGAACGTCGCACCTTTCTGAAGGGCTCCGCCGGGGCCGCGGCCGCGTTCACGCTGGCCGGCTGTCTCGGCGGCGGCGGCAGTAGTAGCGAGACGATTACCATCGGCTCGGACATCCCGTACCGGCCGTTCGAGTACGAGACGACCGAGGGCGAACTCGTCGGCTTCGACGTCGACATCGCCGAGGCGGTCTTCGGCGAACTCGGCTACGAACACGAGTTCCAGAAGACGAGCTTCGACAGCATCATCCCCTCGCTCAACAACGGGAACTTCCGCGTCATCATGTCCGCGATGACCATCACCGAGGACCGCGCGGAGCAGATCGACTTCTCGGACCCGTACTTCACCGCCTACCAGACGGTCATCGTCCTCAACAGCAGTGATATCTCCTCGAAGGAGGACCTCCAGGGTGTCACGGTGGGCGTCCAGAAGGGGACGACCGGCGAGAGCGCCGCGACCAGCCTCAAAGAGGAGTTCGACGGCGACCTGACGATTCAGAGCTACGACCAGGTGACCGGCGCGTTCGACGCGCTCCGGAACAACCAGGTCAGCGCGGTCGTCAACGACAACACCGTCAACGCCGCCTTCGTCGACCAGAGCGACAACGTCCGGTTCCTCGAAGGTCCCGGTGCCGCCGAGGAACAGGGCAAGGAGAACGCCCCGCCGTACCTCACCCTCACCGTCGAGGAGTACGGCATCGGCTTCCGGCAGGACGACGACGACCTGCGCGAGGAGGTCAACGGCGCGCTCCAGACCATCCGCGACAACGGCACGTACGACGAGATTTACTCGGAGTACTTCTCCGGATAAGCCGAACCAGGACGCGTTTTTTATCCCACCACTGTGAGAAACACTACCAATGGCTGAATCCTACTCCGAGGGACGAACCGGTGACGGTGAGTACCAAGAGCAGTTCTTGAACGACAAAACGCTCAGGCGACTGGGCGCGGCCATCGCGGGACTATTCACGCTCGGAGTCGGCGGGTTCATCGCGGCGATTATCTTCACCCAGGTCGATTTCGAACTCCTCGTCGAGATTATCCACCCGCAGTTCGTCAACGCGTTCCTGCGAGTGCTCGGTATCGTCCTCGTCGGGAGTCTGTTTTCCGTCACCGCGGGCGTCTTCGTCGGACTCGGTCGGGTGTCGAACACGAGGTTCACGAACACCGTCGCGACCGCCTACGTCGAGTTCTTCCGCGGGACGCCGCTTCTGTTCCAGTTGCTCGTCATCTACGTCGGGATTCCGGCGTTCTGGCCGCCGGGGCAGTTCCCCATCTCCAACTGGGCGATTCCGACCGCGATTATCGGACTGACGCTCAACCACGCCGCCTACGTCGGCGAGGCCGTCCGCGGCGGTATCGACGCCGTCCCGGAGGGCCAGATGGAGGCCGCCCGCTCGCTCGGGATGTCTTACGTGCAGGGCATGCGCGAGGTCGTCCTCCCGCAGGCGTGGCGCAACGCGCTCGCCGCAATCGGCAACGACCAGGTCATCCTCGTGAAGGACACCTCGCTCCTGACGGTCATCGCCATCCCGGAGCTCATCAGCGCGTTCCGCAACGTCAACTCGACCACGTTCGACCCGTGGACGCCCATCCTCCTCGTCGCCATCGCCTACCTCATGATTACGATTCCGCTCGGTAAAATCGTCAGTTACCTCGAAGCCCGCTCCGACTGGGGAGGTGACCGCCGATGAGCCTCCTCGAATTCGACGAGGTGGACAAGTACTTCGGCGAGACGCACGTCCTGAAGGACGTCGACCTCGACGTCGAAGAGGGCGAAGTGTGCGTCGTCATCGGCCCCTCGGGGTCCGGGAAATCGACGCTCCTCCGCTGTGCGAACCGCCTCGAAGAGATTCAAGACGGCGAGATTCGACTCGAAGGCCAGTCCATCTCTGCGGAGGACGCGGACATCAATCGCCTGCGACAGCGCATCGGCATGGTGTTCCAGAGCTTTAACCTCTTTCCGCACAAGACGGCGCGGGAGAACGTGACGCTCGCGCCGACGAAGGTCAAGGGCCTCAAAGAGGGAGACGCCACGCGGCGCGCCGACGAACTGCTCGACCGGGTCGGCCTCGGCGCGCAGTCGAACTCCTATCCGAACCAACTGTCTGGCGGCCAGCAACAGCGCGTCGCCATCGCCCGCGCGCTCGCCATGGACCCCCACGTGATGCTGTTCGACGAGGTCACGAGCGCGCTCGACCCCGAACTCGTCGGGGAGGTGCTCGACGTGATGCACGACCTCGCCGACGAGGGCATGACGATGCTCGTCGTCACCCACGAGATGGGGTTCGCCCGCGAGGTCGGCGACCGAATCGTCCTCATGGCCGACGGCCGCGTCGTCGAGGACTCGCCGCCCGAGGTGTTCTTCGAGAACCCGAAGACCGACCGCGGCAAGCAGTTCCTCTCGAAGCTCCTCTGAGACGGGGTAGCCGGGCACACACCCGGAATCTTCCAACAAGCTTATCCCCCGAAACGCCGCTTCCTGCGGCATGAACTACGCTCCCCGCGAATTCAGTCACGAACCGCCCGATAGCGAACGCACCAAGGCCGTCCTCTTCTGTCAGACCTGCGGCCGCGCCGCCGGCATCGACGCGTGGTCCGAGCGGACGCGCGACGGCCGGACGGTCCGACTCGACTGTCCCGACTGCGGCGAGGTCGTCTGGCGCGGCCTCGCGGACGACGAGCCGTCCGAGGAGCGTCGAACGCCGACGCCGACGCCCTGAGCCGGCAACGAGCCAACGAGCGTCCGAACCGCCGACTCCGCTTTTACGGAACCATCACTTCGACGCCGACGGTGTCGTAGTCGGTCATCGCGGCTAGTCGCTCGGGTACCTCGTCGAGCGAGACGGTCTTCGTCACGAGCGAGCCGGGGTCGACCGCGTCCGACGCGAGCAGCGAGAGCAGGTCGTCCGCGTTCGTCGGCGGCATCCCGCGCGCGCCGAGGAACGACACCTCGTGTCTCGTCATCCAGTCGGTCGGAAGCGACACGTTCCCCTGTTCGGCCTCGGTCGTCAGGCCGACCTGGACGTGTGCGCCCCGAGGCCGGACCGACCGAACCGAGTTCCGGCAGGTCTCGGCGACGCCAAGCGCGTCGAGCGAGACGTGCGCCCCGCCGTCGGTCAGCCCCCGGATGGCGTCCACCGGGTCCTCCGCGGAGCCGTCGACGACGGCGTCAGCGCCGAGGTCGGCCGCGGCGTCGAGCGCGGACTCGCGCACGTCGACGGCGACGACCCGCGCGCCGAGGACGTTCGCCACCTGAATCGCCGACAGGCCGACACCGCCGCAGCCGTGGACGGCGACCCACTGGCCCGCGCGGAGGCCGGCGCGGGCGTCGAGGGCGTTGTAGGCCGTCATGAACCGACAGCCGAGCGCGGCCACGTCGGTCGGGGAAACATCCTCGGGGAGCTGAATCGCGTTGTAATCGGCGGACGGGAGATGGACTAACTCCGCGAACGCGCCCTGCGCGGACGGTTCGAAGCCGAGGGCGTGCGGGTGGTCGCCCGTGCAGACGTTGCCGTGGCCGGTCTGGCAGTAGCCGCACGAGCCGCAGGCGAGGTTGAACGGCAGGGCGACGCGGTCGCCCTCCCGAATCGTCTCGACGCGGTCGCCGACCTCGACGACGCGGCCGGCGGGCTCGTGGCCGAGAATCTGGCCGGCGGGGACCGCGTCGTCGGCCCACTCGCCGTGACCCATCCACGAGTGCCAGTCGCTCCGGCAGATGCCGCAGGCCTCGACTTCGACGACGACGCCGTCGGGGTCGCACGTCGGGTCGGGGACTTCGGTCACGTCGAGCGGTTCACCGTGTTCGCGGAGGACTGCGGCTCTCATACGCGCGGTTCGTCGGGCGGCCCCAAAAAGCCCCGCGTGGCGTTACTCTCGGGCGGCGGCGCGACAGAAACGCGGCGGACGGTCCCGCTCAGAAGAAGTCGTCGAGCCCGGACTGCCCGTCGTCGGTCGAGGCGTCGTCCTCGTCGCTCTCGGCCGCGTCGTCGGCGTCGGCGTCGCGGTCGAGCACGTCGTCGGAGCCCTCGTCGCCGTCGGCGGCCGCCGCGTCGCCCTCGACGGACACGTCTTCCATCCCGGCGAACGCGCCGCCGGCGTGTTCCTCGACCAGTTCCTCGCGGAGTTCGCCGGCGTCCTCGACGATGGACTGGACCTTGTTCGTCGTCTCGCCGCTCCCGGTGACAAAGGAGACGTGGGACTCGTCGAACTCGTAGTAGGCGGCCATGGCGACGGTCAGTTCGCGGGGCTTGCAGTGGTGGGTGATAGCCGAGAGGTACGGGAGGACCTCGCGGCGGGCGGTCGCCATGCTGAAGCCGCCGTTCTGCGCGATTTTCCGGACGACGGTGTCGCGGGTCTTGTCGCGGGTCGAGCGGTAGGGCGCGCCGCCGTAGCGGGTCCACCCGCCGCGGGTCCGGTCGCGGGAGGCCGCGACGCCGGCGGCGAGGTTGTCGGTCGCGTAGCGCCAGTAGGAGTAGTTCTGCGTGGCGCGCACGCGGCCGAGCCAGCGGTCGGCGTTGGCGAGGAAGTCGTAGGCGCGGGCGAGTTCGTCGGGTTCGTAGACGAGCGACACCTTGTCCTCGACCCACTTCGTGAGGTCGTCGGGCGTCTCGTCCACGTCGTAGGCGGTGTAGAGCGCGTCCTGAGCGGACTCCTCTTTGAGGACGGCGTCGAGGAACTCGAACAGGCCGACCGATCGGTCGCGGTCGCCCATGACCACGTCCTCCTCGGTGATTTTCTCGCGGCCCTCGGCGATGGCTTGGAGGTCGTTGACGGCCGAGCGAAGGTCGCCGCTGTTCATCTCGGCGATGCGGTCGAGCGCGTCGGATTCGAACGCTAACTCCTCCTTGCGGCAGATGTCGCGGAGGACGGGGACGATAGAGCGGGCGGACACGTCGCGGAACTCGATTTCCCGACAGGCGTTCCGAAGCCCGCGGCTCATGTCGTAGAACTCGTTGGCGATGAGGACGATGGGCTGGCTCGACGACTTGACGAGGCGGGTGACGGCGCTGGCCCCGCCGCGGTCGTAGTTGCCGTGGATGTTGTCGGCCTCGTCGAGGATGACCAACTGTCGGGTGGACGTGCCCGTCGACGAGCCGGCGAGCGTCGCGTTCTTCGCGGCGCGGCCGGCGAAGCGTTCGATGACGTCGCCGGTCCGCTGGTCCGACGCGTTCAACTCGACCGTCTCCCAGCCCATGTCGGCGGCGAGCGCGTGGGCCGCGGAGGTCTTTCCGATGCCCGGGCTCCCGTGGACGACGACCGCCTCTCGATGGTCGTCCCACGTCTCGGCCCACTCCGCGAGGGCGTCGCGGGCCTTGTTGTTGCCGCGGACCTCGGAGAGCGTCGATGGGCGGTACTTCTCCGTCCAGTCTACCATTACCGGAAGGAGGACCGAGGCGCGTTTAGTGGTTGCGGAGCGCCGCGCGCCGGCCGGACGCTCCGCCGGAAGCGCCCGAACTACCGGGGCGACTCACCGACGCAGACGCCGACTCACCACGCCGCCCGCCGCGCCCGGTTCCGGGCGTCGACGAGGGACCACCCGAGCGCCGCGAGCGTGGCGAGACAGACAACGAACAGCGCCACGACGACGCCGACTCGTCCGACTGCGGCGTAGTAGCCGGCGCTGTCGATGACGCCGGCGAAAAGCAGGCCGAAGGCCACGAGACTGAGCGGGCGCGCCCACAACTGCCGTCGGACGAGTCCCGCACCCGCCACCAGAAGCGACACGCCGGTCAGCCCGCCCAACACGAGCGACGCGAACAGCGAAAACGGGTCGGTCCGCGGCTCCATCACCGGGCCGCCGTCGACGGTCAACGCCCAGATGACGAGCGTCACGGCTCCCATGACGAGCGCGTAGCCGCCCACCGTTCGCTCCCAGTCCATCTCGTTGCACTCCGTTCCGTCCCCGCTAGACGCGCTCCCGACACAAATACGCATCTCCGGGTTCTCGCGCGGGAGAAGGTGTGTGCGCCCGGAACGTGTTCGAATCCGACCGATCCGAGAGCCGCGGCCAGTCAGGTCGTGCATCACGTTGACATATGTCAATAGTCAGAAAACTTATTAGCGCCCTCCGAGTGGACTCCGTCCCATGTTCCCCGACGAAATCGTGACCCCGCGGCTCAGGCTCCGGGCCCTGTCGCGGGCGGTCGTCGACCCGTTGGACGCCTACGACCGCTTCGCGGCCTCGCGGTCGGACACCATCGAAGAGGAGACCGAGTTCGTCACGTGGAACCCCCACGAGACGCCCAAGGAGACGCTGGAGTTCCTCGAACAGGCCGAAGACGGCCACGAATCGGCCGAAAACGCCATCTACGCCGTCTTCCCGCGCGACGGCGAGGACGGTGCGGGCGAGTTCGCGGGCACCGCCGGCTTCAACCCCGAGTGGGACAAGCGCCGGGCCGTCTTCGGCATGTGGCTCCGCAAGGAGTTCTGGGGTCGCGGCTACTCCGGCGAGCGGGCGGCCGCCTTCTTCGCCGCCGTCTTCGACGTGCTCGACCTCGACGTCGCGCTCGCCTACGCCATGCCCGAAAACGAGGCGTCGTGTCGAGCTATCGAGAAGTACACCGACCGGTTCGGCGGGCAGGAAGACGGCCTGTTCCCCAACGAGACCGTCGATGCCGACGGCACGCCGCGCGACGTTCGCGGCTGGTCCGTGACCCGCGAGCAGTGGGAAGCCGCCGCCGGCGGCGACTACGACGCCGAGTTCCGCTGGGAGGGTCGCGAGTGAGCGACCTCTACCCTCCGGTCGTCGAGACGCCGCGGCTCCGACTGGTCGCTCGTCGCCCGAAGTACGTCGGCGTCCACGAGGCCTACGAACTCTGCTCGGCCCCCGAGATGGACGACGTGACGCGGTACATGCCGTGGTCGCGCCACGAGACGCCGAAAGTTACGAAGGAGTTCCTCGACCGCGGGGAGTCGAGTTGGACCGACGCGGCGAGCGCCGACTACGCGATTATCCCCCGCGCGGGCGAGGGCGGCGCGGGCGAGATTGCGGGGTTCGGCGGGCTCCACACCGAGTGGGACCGCCGCGTCGGAGAACTCGGCCTGTGGCTCCGCCCGCGCTACTGGGGCCGCGGTTACTCGGGCGAGCGAGCCGCGGCGCTGGCGGCGCTCGCGTTCGACGCGTTCGACCTCGAAGTCGTCTCGGTGTCGCACGTCGCCGAGAACGAGCAGTCCAAGCGAGCGATAGAGAAGTACATGGCGGCGCTCGGCGGCGACCTCGACGGACGCGACCGCAACAGCATCGTCGTCGACGGCGAGCCGACCGACGAACTCCGCTACAGCGTCTCCCGCGAGGACTGGCTGGCGACGACCGGCGGGGACTACGACGCCGAGTTCCGCTGGGACGTCGACCCCGACGACGTTCGCTGAGCCGCCGCTTATTCGCCGTCGGGAACCGCACCGGGGACCGCGCCGGCGACGACATGACCGCCTTTCAGGACCGCCGTCGGGTCGTTCAGCAGCGTCAGGTCCGACAGCGGGTCGTCGTCGAACACGAGCAGGTCGGCGTACGCGCCGGGTTCGACGACGCCGCAGTCGTCCAGTCCCACCGCGTCGGCGGCCGTCTCGGTCATCGCCCGGACAGCGTCCAACGGTTCCATGGCGTGCTGCGCCATGAACTGCACTTCCGAGGCGTTGCCGCCGTGGACGTTGAACGGGGTGCCCGCGTCGGTGCCGCCGGCGATTCGGACGCCCGCCTCGGCGGCCAGCTTGAACGACTCGATGTGGCGGTCGTAGACGAACTCGGTCTTCGTCACGTCCTCCTTCGTCGCCGCCTCGGTGTTGCGGACGATGTGGTACGGCGCGGAGAGCGTCGGCACGAGCGTCGCGTCGCGCTCCAAGAACAGGTCGATGGCCTCGTCGTCGAGGAACGTCCCGTGTTCGACCGTGTCGACGCCGGCCCGGATGGCGGCTTTCACGCCCTCGCCGCCGTGGGCGTGGGTCGCGGTGTGAACGCCCCGGCGGTGCGCCTCGTCGACGAGCGCGTGGAGCTCCTCCTCGGTGAACGCCACCGCGCCGGGGTCGCTGCCGGGCGTCGTCACCCCGCCGGTCGCCATGAACTTGATGAAGTCTGCGCCCAGTTTCACCTGCTCTCTGACCGCCGTTCGCGCCTCGGTCGGCCCGTCTATCTCGCGGCCCATGTGGTGGCCGTGACCGCCGGTGATAGTTATCGACCGGCAGTTGGCGACCGTCCGCGGGCCGGGGACGTCCCCGGCGTCGATGGCGCGCTTCAGCGCCACGTCGATGTCGCGCGCACCCATCACGCGAGCGCCCGTGACGCCCGCTTCGAGCGTCTTCCGGGCGTTTCGCGCCTCGACCAGCGTGAGTTCGGCGTCTGACATATCGACTACGTCCTCGACGCTCCGCTCGCCCGACAAGGAGAAGTGAACGTGCGCGTCCACCAGTCCGGGCGTGACCGTCTTGCCGGAGAGGTCGACGACCCGTTCGTCGCCGCGGGGGTCGAGGTCGCCGACGGCCTCGATTCGCCCCGTCTCGGCGTCGGTTCGCACGTCCGCCTCGTCGGTGACGCGGTCGCTTCGAATCACCCGCGCACCCCGTAGTAGCATGCCCATCGCTATCGCCTCCCGCGACTTGAACGTGGCCCTCTTGCGTTCGCCGGCCGTCCGGTGGTCTCCGGACACGTCGCAACCAGTGTGAACCGTCAGTACGCACCGCGAGACGCCGTCTCACGCCGGCCACGAGACATTTACGGGAGAACGATAATGTGTCTCGACACAATGTCATCGACACCTCACTCGACGTCCGGCGCAGACCCGTCGACGCTTCGGTCGGTCGGGAGCGGCGGCGTCGCCGGTCTCGGGGCGGCCCTCTTCGGCTACCTCGTGACGTACCTGCTGTCCTCCTCGACCATCGAGAACTCGACGGCCAGTCAGGTGCTCGAAGCCCTCGGCTCCGACATCGCGACGTGGAAGGTCGTCGGCTGGGTGTTCATGAGCGCCCACGGCGTGACGACGCGGTTCCCCGGCCTGTTCGGAACGACCTCCAGCGCGAACCTCATCGAGAACGTCGAGGCGTTCTCGCCGGTGCTCTACCTCGTGCCCGTGGTCGCGCTCCTCGCGGCGGGCGCGCTCGCGGCCGTCCTCAGCGGCGCGTCCTCGACGCGGGCGGGCGCGCTCGCCGGCGCTGGAACCACCGTCGGCTACCTCGTCTTCGCGCTCGCGGGTATCGCGCTTTTCACCGTCAGCGTCGGCGAGTCGGCCATCAGCCCCGACCCGGTCACGTCCGCGCTCCTCGCGGGCGTCGCCTACCCCGCCGTCCTCGGGACCGTCGGCGGCGTCGCGGCCACGGCGCTCCGGTAGTCGCCGACGTCCGCTCGCTCGGTCCCCCGGTTGCTCGTTTTCCCGACCTCAGAGGTCGCGCGCGACGAGTTCGCCCCAGTGGTCGAAGCCGTAGCGCTCGTAGAACGCCCGCGCCCGGCCGTTCGCCTCGTCCACGTCGAGGACGATTCGGTCCAGGGGGAGGTCCTGCGAGCGCACGTGGTCCAACACCGCGCCCATGAGTTCGTCGGCGACGCCCGTGCCGCGGTAGTCGGCGTCGAGAAACAGTTCGTTGAGCACGGCCGCATCCCAGATGAACGTCATCTCCTCGGGGAGCGCGAAGGCGTAGCCGACCAGATTAGCGTCGTCGTCGCCGTTGTCCACACCGTCGTCACTATCGATGCCGCCATCACTGTCCCCGTCGCCCGACACCGCCTCGGCGACGACGACGCACCCGGGGTCGTCGGTCGCACAGCGCTCGACCCACGAGAGGTATCGCTCGCGGTAGTCGTCGGTGAGTTTCGCCTCGTACGTCGACAGCTTGTCGTCGCCGCCGGTCCCCGCGCCGAGGCCGAGTTCGAACCCGCGTTTCAGTTCCCAGAACGCGGCCGCGTCGCCCGGTTCGTAGGGTCGCACCTCGACGCCGTCCGGTGTCTCTGTCATGCACGCGGATGCGTCGCCGTCGGTTATGAACGCTCGGAGTCGCGGCCGCGTTCTCGGGTCAGTCCGCGCTGACTCACTCCGACGAGCCGCGAAGCCGCTCCGAGAGGAGTCGCCCGCCGACCACGCCCGCCCCGAGAACGACGAGCAGCAGCTCCAGTCCGGACGAGGCGAGCGGGGCGATTCGCTCGACGTTCTCGGGTTCCGCGCCCGGCGACGGGTCGACCACGGTGCTGTAGTGAAGGGTTTCCGTCGTCGGCGGCGGCGACGCGGGCCGTAGCTCGACGAACGTCTGGACGAACCCGCGCGTGCTCGACCACTCGGCGCGCCCGTTGATGGAATAGAAGGCGTCGTGGAGCGGGTAGAAGGCGTTGACGCCGTTGGTGAACAGGTCGGGAAAGATGCCCCCACAGAGGAGCGCGGCGATGCCCACCCACGCGACCGCGACCCCTCGGGTACCCCATCGGCCGCGAATCGCGGAGCGCTCTGGGTCCCGAATCCGCGTGTCGTAGACGACGACCGCGGCGAGCGCGAACGGGAGCAACAGCGTGTGGAGGAGCGCGCGGTGGCTCCCCGGCAGGAGCGTGCTGGTGAACGAGTCGAGGTCGGGGACCGCGGCCGCGGCGAGCGCGACGCCGATAGCCCGGGCGTCGAACCAGCGACCGAGGAGGGCGGCACCGACGAGTCCGCCGACCGCGACGTTGACGAGGGTCGATGGCATACCGCGTAGTGGTCGGGCGACGGCCTTGAAGTGTTCCCACGGAGTTCGTCAGGCGACGACTACCACTTTCGACACGCTTTTGCGGGACACTCGCGCAGATTGTCCCATGATTCACTCGTCGGCCGGACCGAGGTGCTCGCGGTGACCGCGGCACCGCGCGACGACCTCGCCCGCCGCATCGCGGGCGAGATCACCCTCTCGGACGACCCCGGCGCGACGCTCCGGAAGTGGCGGACCGACTTCGACATCTCCCAGACGGCGCTCGCCGAGCAGTTGGACGTGTCGTCGTCGGTCGTCTCCGACTACGAGAGCGGCCGCCGCGAGAGCCCCGGAATCGGCGTCATCCGCCGGATGGTCGAGGCGCTCCTCGACATCGACGAGGCCCGCGGCGGCAGCCGCATCCGGCAGTACGCCCGCGTGCTCTCGGCCGGCTTCGAGAGCGACATCGTCCAGGACCTCCGGGAGTACCCCACGTCGATTCCGCTGGACAGCTTCTACGACGCCATCGGCGCGACGCCCATCGTCGACGGCGACCAAGACCGCATCAGCGGCCACACCGTCATCAACAGCATTCAGGCCATCACGCGGCTCTCATCGGAGGAGTTCTACCGCCTCTACGGCCAGTCGACGAGTCGGGCGCTCGTGTTCACCGGCGTCACCCGCGGCGAGTCGCCGCTGGTCGCCATGCGCGTCGTCACGCCGACGCCGAACGCGGTCGTCCTCCACGGGCTCTCGGAGGACGACCTCTGGGAGCACGCGCCCGCGCTCGCCACCATCGACGGCTTCGCGCTCGCCGTGACCGACCGCGACTTAGACGAGATGCTCGAAGACCTGCGGAAGCTTCCCTGACCGATCGTTCTGAATAATGGTGAAAAATACGAAGGGGCTCGATGCACATGGGCACATATGGAACGTAGTGACCTCCAGTCGTTCCTCGAAACCGAGTTCACCTATCCGGTGAGCACGTCTCGCGTGGTCGAACAGGCCGGTGACGTCGAAATCAGTGCGCCGAACGTCGACGACGCGGAGACAGTCGAGACGATTCTCGACCCGCTCGGCGCAGAGACCCACAAGTCGGCGAGCGACCTGTACAACACGATACTCGGCGGCGTGAGCGAGAGCTACGTCGGACGGAAGTTCTACGATGACAGAGGGTCGAACCCGGCGGAAGCGTGGTCGATTCGAAACGACCAGCCCCGCCCGTTCTGACGCTCGCGTGGACGGTCCCCGCTACTCCACGTATTCGTACTTCCGAAGCGCCTCACCGGCGCTTCGTCTCCGCACTCGCTCCGCTCGTGCGGACGGTCCCCGCTACTCCACGTATTCGTAGCGGCGCTCGTTCATCCGGCCCCAGCCCGTGAAGACGAACTCGGCTTCGGGTTGGGTGAACTCCTCGACCTCGATCTCCTTTTCGTGGTTGTGCACGTCGTGGATGAGCTCGTAGTCGTCGAAGGAAATCTCGGTGCGGGCCGCGAGCTGGTCGTCGACGTCCACGGCCTCGATCTCGTCGAGCCACGTCTCTTGGACCGTCTCGGCGTGAATCTCGGCCTGCGCGCCGGAGCCGTACGACCCGACGAGAAGCTGCTTTCCGGTCATGTCTTTCCCCTCGTCGGCGGCGGCGATGAGCGCCGACAGCCGGGCGATGTGGACCGAGCCGGTGTACCAGTTGCCGACGCGGCTGGAGATGTCGAGCGTCGGCTCGATGACGCGGCCGTACCAGTCGCGGTACTGCTCGGTCGTCTTCAACTCGTCCATGTAGCCGCGGATGGCCTCCTCGTAGTCGTCCCACGTCTCGAAGTCCTCCTCGCGGGGCTGGCGGCCGATTTCGGCTTCGAGGTCGTCTTCGATGTCCGTGTCGCGAGTCATGTGACGGAAGCCCAGAAGCGCCGCCTTCCGGACCATGCCGGGGAACGGCGTGTGGAACGGGATGTACTCGAACAGGTCGGGGTGGGTCCGACCCGCGACGCTCTCGTAGTCTTCGAGCGCCTCGCGCATCCGAGCGAGATACACCTGCATGGAGCGCTTGCCGTCCACCGAGGGGAACTGCTGGTTCGGCTTGAGGAAGTCCGTCTCGTCCATGCTGCCGTAGCCCTGCTCGGTCGAGAGTTCGACGAGGTCCGGGTCCTCGTCGATGAGCATCGCGACCGCGCCCGCGCCCTGCGTCGCCTCGCCGGGGTCGCCGCGCTCGTAGAGGGCGGTGTCGGTGGCGATGACGAGCGCCGCGCGCCCGCGATTCCGACCCGCCTTAATCCAGTTGTAGGCGTCGTCGAGGCTCTGGGTGCCCGCGATGCAGGCGAACTTGCGCTCGCCCTTGTTGGCGTGGCGGAAGTCGCCGTCGTACACCTGTTCGAGACAGCCGGCGATGTACGTCGACACCGGCTTGGAGTTGTCGAACGCCGACTCGGTCGCCACGTCGATGCGGCCGATGTCCGCGGGCGTCAGGCCCTTTCGGTCCATCAGTTTCTTGGCGGCGTTCGCCCCCATCGTGACGATGTCCTCGTACACGTCCGGGAACGACGACGTGTGGAGACCCAGACCCTTCGTGTACTTCTCCGGGTCTTCGCCCTTCACCGGCGCGAAGGTGTTGGGGAGGTCTAACACGAGTTTGCCCGTCCAAATCTCCATGGCGTCGATGCCGACGGAAGTCATGGTCGATGCTACAGAACCGAGGGATAAGGTTTTGTCGATGGGGAGTTACGTCGGTTGTCGAACTAGGGGTCAGTGCCGTCCGCGACGTCGTCGACCGTCTGGATGTCGACGACGGCACCCGTGTTGTCGTACACCAGTATTCCGACTCGGTAGTCAGTCTGCGCGCCGTCGGACCTGATAATCTCCACGTTATTACGGTTCCGGTCGGTCCGTTGGGTCGTGTCCGTCGCCCCGTTGCCGTTGAGGTTGAGCGCCACCAGTTCGACCCGACTAAAGTCACCGGTCGAGACAGCGTAGTCTGCGCGGTACCTGACTTCGTTTTGTCCAGTGTTTGTCTGATCTTCGATGTTGAGAGAGTTGATGGATGCGCTACTTCCGAGCGACAGGTCGGCGTTTTCGTTCCGGTTCCGCGCGTCGGCCACGTCGGTCACGGTCTGGGAGCTCTCGACGTACTCGCCGTTCGGTCCATCGTAAATCACGTCAACCGTGACTTCGAACGTCTGTTCCGCTCCGTATCCGGGCTGCAGCCGAACGCTCCCTCGTGCCGCCGTCTGCTGTTCGGAATCGAACGCGGAACCCTGCGTCGAATCCATCTCGACTTCGACCCGCTCGAACGAGGCGTTCGTCTCTCCGATATCGTAGGAGACGACGAAGTCAGGGTTGTTCGTGCGGATGTCGGTAAGGTCGTCGACCCGCATCGAGATGGACGGCTGCGGGGACGGCGTGCTATCCGTGACAGTCACAGTCGTCGTTCTCGTGCTCGTCTCCCCGTCGTCGTCGGTGACCGTCAACTCGACGGTCACGTCGGTGTCCCCCGAAACGCTGTCGGGCGCGTTGAACGTCGGTTGTGCGGAACTGGGATTCGACAGACTCGCCTGTCCCGTCGGGTCGTCAGTGATGGACCAACTGTAGCTGGTAATCGACCCGTCGCTGTCCGAACTCCCCGAGCCATCGAGCTGTATCGACTCGCCTTCGGGGACGCTGTACGGACCCGTCGTCCGGGGAGTCGGCGGAGCGTTCACACCGCCTTCCGGCTGGGCGTTAGCTTCGAACGAGAACGTCTTGGCGTCGACGAGGCCCGACGGGAGGCGGTAGGTCACGCGAACAGAGAGCCACTCGCCGGTCATGTCGACGTTCGTGTCGCCGTCGTAGAACTCGTACACGTAGAACCGCGCGGACTCGCCGCTGCCGACGACGGGGTTCGATCCGCCGATGTCACCGCTCTCGTCGATATCGATTGCGAGCCCGTCTTCGGGCACGTCGACGTACTCGTTCCGGGTAATCTGGTAGTCGACGAGGGCGTCGCCGCTCGGCGACTCGACGTACAGCTCTGTCTCGCCGGGGTCGTCGTTCCCGCCGTCGACCCGGTCTGAGAGTCCATCGATGCTGTCGTCGTGCGGGTTGATCACGACGTTCAGGAGTTCGACGGAGTCGGAGCCGACGTTCCGAAGCGAGAACTCGACGCCACCGGGCGTCGAGAAGAAGTCGTCGTCGTCGCCGTCGCGGGCGACTGCGTCGTTCTCATAGAGGAGTCCGGCGACGCCACTCTCGGTGGCCTCCCCGCTCGAAACGGTGATTTCGACGCCCGCGTCCTGCCGCGTACTCGGATTGAACGTCGCGTCGTCGAAACTGCCGAGCACCTCGGCGGTCCCCGCCGAGTCGCCCGTCACTGTCACTCGAATTCGCCCCTCCGAGTCGGTCGTCGGCCTCTCCGGGTCGATTGAGGCCGAACTCCCGCTCGCAGAGAAGTTCACTGAGACTCCGGAGACGGGGTTGTTGTATTGGTCCCGGACTTCGAAAGTGAGTGTCTCGGTGTCTCCCGACCCGATGCTTCGAGGCGAGGCTCCGTCGACGACCGTCAGGTAATGCGCCGGCGGGTCGTCGACGCCCGAACCGACGCCGACCGCTCCGACGCGGAGGTCGTACGTCACGGGCTCGCCACCTTCCTCCCCTTGCATCTCGATTACGACGCTGTCGCCGGAACGGTCCACGCTGTGGACGTAGTCGTCGTTCCCCTCTGCGAGAAGGTCACGCCACTCGTCCACGGATAGTTCCGTCGGCACGCTGATGGTCACGTTCCCCGATGCGTTCCCGCGTACCGAGACGGTCCGCGTCGCCGGGCTGACCGCCTGCGCGTCGACAGTCGCGGAGCCGACGCCGTTTTCCGAGTAGTTCCCTTGGAGGACGACGAGCGAAATCGTCCGGCCGCTGATGAGTGATTGCTTGTCGTTGAGCGTCCCGGAGTAGCCGGTCTCGAACCGGTTGTACGCGACGGTGTTTTCGTACACCGTCGTCGGGGGCGACTGCAGAACGTTGTAGTTCGGCCGGTATTCGAGCGACTTTGTCTCGTACGTGAGACCGCCGTTCACGTAGTCGCTCGTCTCGGCTTCCCCCGTCTCGACGTTCGTGAGGGTGAGACTTCCGAGTTCCCGCGTCTGCAACGTCCCCGAGACGGGGCCGGGATTGACGAACAGCGTCCGGCTCGGATACCGAGTCCCCAGCGACACCGTCGACGGACGGGCGGTCGTCTCCGACGAGCTTTCGATGATGGCACCGCGAAGCGATTCGAACTGGTCGTGAACCTCTTGGTTGTGGAGAAACTCGACCTGTTCGTTCTGGTTGGGGACGACGGTCGCTTGGTACATCGACATCGAGATGATGATGATACCGAACAGCAGGACTGCGCCGATTTGGACAGTGACTGCTCTCTCGTCCCCCCGAAAGTCCATATAACGTGAAGATATCCGAACGGGAAAAAGACTCCTACAGAAGCGAGAGGCCGAGTTCAGTCTTCTTCTTCGACGACCTCGGGCTCCGAGAGGCCGCTCTGGAGGCTGTCGAGGCCGTTGACCCACTCGGTGACGAGTCCGAATTCGAGTTCGTCGAGGACCTCGATATCGAGTTCCTCGCCGTCGATGACGCGGGTGCCGACCCGGACGATGTAGCCGAGCGCGCTGTCGAGGTCGTCGGCGGCCTCGGCGTCCGCGGCGGCGCGGATGTAGGCGTCCATGCCGTCTTCGAGTTCGGCGGGGCCGGCGACGATGAACTCCTCGGCGGCGAAGAAGGCACACGAGAGGCTCGTCTGGACGCTCCCGACGAGGATTTCGGCCTCCTCGTTTTCGGACTCGAACTCGGGTTCGGCCATGACGATGTCGTGGACGGTCGACAGCTCGTCGAGCGCCTCCTCTTCGCCCAGCGTGTCGTCGTCGTAGGCGGTCAGAATCTTGGCGATGGCGATGGCCGCGTCGTTCTGGATGTTCATCAGGAGACGGCCGGTCTCCTCGCTTTCGAGGTCCAGGTCCTCTTCTTCGACGCGCGTCAACCAGTTCTGCCAGCGTTCCGGCGAGTAGTATCGTTCCTCGGCCTCGGTCATACCTACAACCTCCCGTGCCGGACTCAAATGCCTTTCTTATCCTGCCTGTGACCGTGTGAGACGACGACGTGGGAGGAGACGGCGCGATTCGGCCCGTGCGTCGGTCTCGGCGGTCGTCCCGCCTCCCGGGTCAGTCGGTCCGCCTCGCCCGCCTAGCGTTCTCTCGCCCCGGCTATCGGTCGAGCGTCGCTTCGGTGTCGACGCCGTAGACCAGCGCGGGCGTCTCGACGTGCGCGTTTCGGACCGCGTCGTCGCGGCCCTCATCGAGGAGCCAGTCGACGCGCCGGGGGACGGTCTTCGGTCCCATCACCGCGCCGGGGCGGTCGGGGTCGTCGATGAAGTCGGTCTCCATGAGGAACGGGTCGCCCCGCTCGGCGGCGTCTTCGAGGCGGTCCTTGTCGCTCATGACGCTCGGCGTGCCGCCGGTCAGGTGGCCCTGCGCGTAGTGTTTGACCACGCGCTCGCCGGGGACGCCGCGCTCGTCGGCCCACTCCGCCACGTCCGAGAGGTCGGTCGTCGACTCCGTGTGGAGTTGGAGCGCGCAGTCGCAGTCCGCGGCGAGGTCGAGACCGCGTCTGAGGACGGCGTTCGAGGCCTCCCAGACCGCGTCGGTGACCTCGTAGTGCGGGCGGCCGGACTTGAGCGCGAGCGCGTCGCCCTCGCGGACGAACTCGGCGGCGGTGTCGAGGCCGGCGCACATCAGGTCGCGGGCGGCCTCGGGGTCGAACCCGCGGTCGTCGACGAGCTTCGAGACGAGACCGGGGTGGACGCCGAGGACCGGCCACGCGCGTCCGGGAAGTAGCTCGGTGGCCTCGCGGACGACCTCGACCGTCGTCTCGAAGACCGGGCGGAAGTCCGCGCCCGTCTCGACCTCGTGTCCGAGGAGCCACGAGGGCTTGTTGACGACGAGGAGGTGCGTGCCGCCGCTCCGGGCGAAATCCTTCACCGCCTCCAGCCCGCGCCCGTGGTCCGGGTCGAGGTGGAGGTGGTCGTCCACGACCGGCGTGTCGAACTCCTGCATGGACGTGTGGTTGGTCGGGGGAGGAAAAAGCGAACCGTTCGCGGTCGGTGCGGTCGGTGCGGTGTCGGTGCGGCGACGCTCTCGCCGGCGGTCGGCGTCGGGCAAGGCGGTCCGCGCCGCCGGCTCGTCGCCGACTCAGTCGCCGCCGTCGGCGGGGTCGTCGAGCGTCATCGCGTGGGTCGCCGCGTTCTGGAGCGCGTCCGAGCGGCCGTAGCTCCCCGGAGCGATGGCGACCGTCCGCAGGCCGTAGGCGTTGGCCGTCTCCAAGGCGGGCTTGAAGTCGGTGTCCCGCGAGGCGACCGCGACGACGTCGGCGCGGTCCTCGACGGCGTAGCGCGTGAGGTCGACCGCGAGCTTCACGTCCACGTCGCCGCTCGTGACGACGACCTCGAACCCGCGCGCCTCCGCGGCCTGAATCAGCCCCGGCGTGGCGTGCTCGTCGAGGTAGAGCCGCGCCGCGCTCAACTGGTCGCCGAGCGAGCGCCCCGCCGCCCGGATGTCGTCTAAGTCCACGTCGAACTCGTCGCGGAGGACGTTCGGCCCGTCCACGAAGAGCGCCACTCGGCCCGAGGGAAGCCCGTCGGGGCCGACCAACCGCCGCAGGAGGTCCATACACCACCTCACCCGGTTTCGGGTTTATAAATTTCGAGGGAGGGGCGACCGAAGCAGGAACGACGATTCGGGAATCTGTCGAGGATTTATTTTGGTTTACGAGCCGGTTCCGAATCCCATTTGAAGAACAGGCTGAAATTGAAATTTCAGTCAAGCTAACAAATATTGCCACGGCCTCCCGAGACATGTGTGCCTATGACAGGCACACCGAACTTCGACAGACGAACCTTCCTGAAGCTCGCCGCGGCCGCCGGGTTGACCGGCGCGGCAGGCGTGACCACCGCGACGCCCGGTCGGTCTCCCGGCCCGAAGAAAGAAGAGATTCTCGTCGGCGTTTCGAAGACGGCCGACAGTCCGCGCAAGGCCGTGGAAAAGCACGTCCCCGGCAACGCGACGGTCGTCCACGAGAACAAGAAACTCGGCTACGTGGCGGTCAAGTTCCCGTCGGTCGCCGCCGACCGCGCCCGCGAGAACTTCATCTCGGCGGTCACGAAGCGCGACGAGGTGAAGTACGCGGAGAAGAACGTCACCCATCAGGCGCTCTACACGACGAACGACCCGCAGTACGGCAGTCAGTACGCGCCACAGCAGGTGAACGCCGACGCCGCGTGGGACACCACGCTCGGCAGCCCCGACGTGACCGTCGCCGTGGTCGACCAAGGGGTCAAATACGACCACCCCGACCTCTCGGCGCAGTTCGGCTCCGACAAGGGCCAGGACTTCGTCGACGCCGACGGCGACCCGTATCCGGACGTGCTCGCCGACGAGTATCACGGCACCCACGTCGCCGGCATCGCCGCCGGCTCCACCGACAACAACGAGGGCATCGGCGGCATCAGCGACTCGTCGCTCCTCTCGGGGCGCGCGCTCTCCGAGTCCGGCAGCGGCTCGACGAGCGACATCGCCGACGCCATCGAGTGGGCGGCGGACCAAGGCGCGGACGTCATCAACCTCTCGCTCGGCGGGGGCGGCTACACGTCCACGATGAAAAACGCCGTGTCGTACGCGACCCAACAGGGGAGCCTCGTCGTCGCCGCCGCCGGCAACGACGGGAGCGGGAGCGTCTCGTACCCCGCCGCCTACAGCGAGTGCGTCGCGGTTTCCGCGCTGGACCCCGACGAGACGCTGGCGACGTACTCCAACTACGGCACCGACATCGACCTCGCCGCGCCGGGGACGAACGTGCTGTCGTGTTGGACGACCGACACCGAGTACAAGGAGATATCCGGCACGTCGATGGCGACGCCGGTCGTCTCGGGGGTCGCCGGGCTCACGCTCGCCGTCTACGACCTCTCGCCGGCCGACCTGCGGAGCCAACTCAAGAACACCGCGGTCGATATCGGCCTCTCGGAGAACGAACAGGGCGCGGGTCGCGTGGACGCCGCGAACGCCGTCACGACCGAGCCGGGAAGCGGCGGTGGCGGCGGTGGCGGCGGTGGCGACTCGATTACCTCGACCATCGACGACTCGCTGTCGTCGTCGGCCGACTCCGACTGCTGGAGCTACGCGTGGGAGTACGGCTCGCCGTCGCAGGTCGTCGTCGACCTCAGCGGCCCGACGAGCGCCGACTTCGACCTCTACGTCAACGAGGGCTCGGGGACGTGCCCCACGACCGGGTCGTACGACTACCGCTCGTGGACCACGAACAGCGAAGAGCAGATAGTCGTCGACGACCCCGACACGTCGGCCGACCTCTCGGTGTTGGTCGACAGCTACTCCGGCAGCGGCAGCTACACCGTGACCGTCACCGAAAAGGAGTAACGGGGACCTCGACCGCCCGCGAGGCCGCCTCGCGAGCGAACCGACAGCCGACTTCATGAGCGGGTGACCGTCGCGCGCGACAACGCGTCGCGCGGCGTCACATTCCGATTCTGCGGGACCTCGCGATGCGCTGATGCGACCGGAACGCGTAGTCTCACCCATGGGTGGGGATACACAAACGGTCACCGTGGGGATTCTGGGGTTCCACGACAGCAGGGAGACGAAAGCCATCAGCAACGCGGTCGCGGCGCTCGGCCACGAGGCCGTCTGGCTCCACGAGGAGGCGGTCGGCATCGACGTGTCGCGGTCGGGCGTCGCGCTGGACCCCGACGTCGACGTGGTTGTCAACCGGCTCCTGCTGTCGAAATCGACGAGCCCGCTCGAAGACCTCTCTATCGCCAGTTGCTACGCCGCCGTTCGGCCCGTGCTCAACGACCCGCGGAGCGTTCTCTTCGCCGTCCACAAACACGCGACGGCGAGCAGGCTGGCCGCCGCGGGCGTCCCGGTGCCGCACACGTACATGGCCACCGCGGACGCCAAACTGAACGCCGCGCGCGACGGGTTCGGGACGCCGGTCGTCTACAAGACCGCAATCGGGACCAACGGCGGTGGGACGTGGTTAGTCGACCACGACCGGGCCGTCTCGGCGACCGTCGACGGCCGCCGGGCGTTCATTCAGGAGTACGTCGGTGCGAGCGAGCGCCACCGCGACCTCCGAATCTACGTCGTCGACGACGAGGTCGTCGGCGCGATGTACCGCTACGCCCCGGCGGGGGACTGGCGGACGAACGTCGCCCTCGGCGGCGACGTGGAGGACGCGACCGGGGACCTCCCGCAGCGGGCCGCGGGGGCGGCGCTCCGGGCGACGCGGACGCTCGGCCTCGACTACGCGGGCGTCGACCTCATCGAGAGCGACGGCGGCTGGCTCGTCCTCGAAGTCAACCCGACCGCGGGGTTCCGCGGCCTGTTCCGCGCCACCGGGCGGTCGCCCGCGGCGGCCATCGCCAGCCTCGCAATCGAGCGGGCCGGCGGGCGCGTCGACCCGGCGCTCGTCGAGCGACTCGGCCGCGACCTCGACGGAACGCCGCCGGCGGACGCCCCCTCGCGGGTCCGCGACGAGCGGGTTCCCGTCGTCGGCCACGCGGAACGCGTGACCGTCACCGGAATCAGCGGGTCGAAAGAGGTGCTCGCCCGCATCGACACCGCCGCGTCGACGACGCGAATCGCGCCCGACTTGGCGTCCGACCTCGGGACCGAACCACCGGCCGCGGTGGAAGACGGCGCGCCGCCGCGGGTGGACATCGTGGTCGAACTCGCGGGCGAGCGGCGGACCGTGACCGCGGTGCTCGACGAGGACGTCGGTTCGGAGACGCCGCTTCGAATCGGCCGGGACGTGCTCCGCGACTACTACGTCGACGTGCGCCGAGGGGTCCGCGGCGGCGCGGGTGACTAATGAGACCGGATATATCAAGCCATTCGGTTAATTGGTTGCTCCGCCAAGGGTGACTGCGCCCCGTCCCCGATTCGAGAGGCCGTACTTACGCGATGCAGTTCGTTTCGACGATCCACCCGCGCTCGACAGCGTGGCCGCGTCGCGTCACGTCCCACGTCGGTCGCAACCCAACACCGGCGCACGGCACGTCGAGTCGACCACCGGACGCGGGCCACTCTCGGAGAACCGACAGACGGCGAGCGGACAGTGTCGTCCGAGATACAATCAGGATATAGTTTATAATGATTTACTAAACGCGATGGCAGGTTTTATGGTTCTAATTAACATATAGTTGAACATGTCCGAGACAGCGTCCAGAAATAATCCAAATACGTTCACAATCGTAAACGAGGTCAACGACCACGGTGCGGCGACGCTCCGCGGCGACAACGGCTCGACGTACCACGTCACGTCCTACGAGAACAGCAGCTTCCGCGACTACCTCGCGAACCACCACGCCGGCGACCGCGTGCGGATGGATATCGTCAGGGCGGGCGTCCGCGCGAACGTCTGGCAGGTGTCGGCGCTCTACCCCGGCGCCGACGAGTGACGCCGGACGCGACGAACGCTCGCGCGCCGTTTGTGACCAATCGGTCGCCGACCGTCCGCGTGGACGGCGCGGTCGCTGTCGCGGCGGCGACGCGAAAAAACCGAGGTCGGGACCGGGCGCTACTCGTTGACTTCGAGCACTTTGCCGGCCGC
Organism: Haloferax sp. S2CR25; assembly: GCF_031624535.1. Classification (NCBI taxonomy): domain Archaea; kingdom Methanobacteriati; phylum Methanobacteriota; class Halobacteria; order Halobacteriales; family Haloferacaceae; genus Haloferax; species Haloferax sp. S2CR25. Next base: position 119,134 of record NZ_JAMQOO010000002.1, on the reverse strand, counting down.
GATGGTCTGTCCCATGTCGCGGATGGCGAAGCTCCCGAGTTCGGCGATTTCTGACGACGGTTCGATGCTGAGCGGCTTCTGCGGCCGGAGCGTGACGACGGCGGCGTCGCCGGCCTTGATGAAGTCCGGGTTCTCCTCTGCGACCTCGCCCGACGCGGGGTCGAGCTTCTGGTCTATGGACTCGAACGTGCAGGCCACCTGCGCCGTGTGCGCGTGGATGACCGGCGTGTAGCCGGCGGTGATGACCGAGGGGTGTTGCATCACGACGATCTGCGCCTTGAACGTCTTGGCGACCGACGGCGGGTCGTCGGCCGGGCCGCAGACGTCGCCGCGGCGGATGTCGTCTTTGCCGACGCCGCGGACGTTGAAGCCGACGTTGTCGCCGGGGCCGGCCTCCGGGACCTCCTCGTGGTGCATCTCGATGGTCTTCACCTCGCCGCCGGCGTCGGAGGGCATGAACCGGACGTTGTCGCCGGTCTTGAGGATGCCCGTCTCGACGCGGCCGACCGGGACCGTCCCGATGCCGGAGATGGTGTACACGTCCTGAATCGGGACGCGAAGCGGGGCGTCGGTCGGCGGCGACGGCTCGGGGAGGTTGTTCAGGGCCTCTAGGACGGTCGGCCCGTCGAACCACGGCATGTTCTCCGAGGGCTCGGCGATGTTGTCGCCCTCGAACGCCGAGATGGGAATGAAGCCGGCGTCGTCGGAGTTGAACCGCACCTGGTTCAGGAGCTGTTGGACCTCCTCTTTGACCTGCTTGTAGGAGTCCTCGCTGTAGTCGACGACGTCCATCTTGTTGACCGCGATGATGAGCTCCTCGATGCCGAGGGTTCGGGCGAGGAAGACGTGCTCGCGGGTCTGCGGCGCGACGCCGTCGTCGGCGGCGACGACGAGAATCGCGTGGTCGGCCTGCGACGCGCCCGTAATCATGTTCTTGACGAAGTCGCGGTGACCGGGCGTGTCGACGATGGTGAAGTAGTACTTGTCCGTGTCGAAGCGCTGGTGGGCGATGTCGATGGTGACGCCACGCTCGCGCTCCTCGGCGAGGTTGTCCATGACGTAGGCGAACTCGAAGCCCGACTTCCCCTTGGACGCCGCCTCCTCGCGGTGCTGTTCGATGATGTGTTCCGGGACGCTACCTGTCTCGAACAGAAGCCGGCCGACGAGGGTGGACTTCCCGTGGTCGACGTGTCCGATGATGGCCAGGTTCTGGTGTGGTTTGTCTGCCATGGGTATCAGGGCGGTGTCGCCCAGTTTGGTAAAATATGACACCCAAAGGTAAATCCGTTTTCCCGGGGCGAAGCGCGTCTCGCGCCGGCTCAGACGGGTCGCGGAAACGGGTTATCAGGAAACGCGAAAACTCAGGAACGCCGTCACGTTGCGACGCCGTCGGGCGAACCGAGCGAGAGTCGAGCGGGGAATCGAAGCGGAAGCCGACGGCTCAGAACTGACGCATCGCGGCGGCCATGTCGGCGAAGGTGGCCGTGCGGCGAACGGACTGCTCGTGAGCGTGAGACGTATCGGCGTTGTCCTTTACAACAATCATAGTAACTATTCCTACCGTTTGGGTAATAAATCTACCGCCGAGGTCGAGACGCGAGAGGGCGTCCGCGCGATATCAAAGGCTAAAGTGTGCTCCTCGCGGAGGTAGTGGTATGGCCCGCGAGGACATCGACGACGTGGACAGGGCGATTCTATACGCACTCCAGGAGGACGCCCGGAACATGTCGTCTGGGGACATCGCAAAGCGAACGGGGACCTCGGACAGCACCGTCCGCAAGCGCATCCAGCGGCTCGAATCCGAAGGCGTGGTCAAAGGCTACAGCGCGAGCGTCGACTATCAGAAGTCGGGCTATCCGCTCCGGATGTTGCTGTACTGCACCGCCTCGATTCCCAAGCGGGGCGAACTCGTCCCCGAGATTCTGGAGATGGACGGCGTCGTGGCGGTCCAGGAACTGGTCACCGGCGAGCAGAACCTCCTCGTGACCGCCGTCTGCGAGACGGACGACGACATCACGTCCATCGCGCAGGAGCTTCTCGACATGGGCGTCACCGTCGCCGACGAAGTCCTCGTCCGCACGCACGAGACGACGCCGTTCGGCGAGTTCGACTCCGAGCGGCACGCCGAGAACGACTCCTGACCGGGCGCGCGCGGCATCCACCGACGAACGGGCCGTTCACGAATCGGTCACCGAGACAGGCGAGCGACCGCAGTCGCCGGGCGCCGCGGCGGGGCGACAGCCGTCGGGCCGGCGCACTCGATTCGTTCGCTCGCGCCGCTTCACCGGGTATCAGGCCTCGAGCGAACTGTTCTACGCGGAATCGACTCTGAGAGTCGAGAGTCGACGCCGCGAAACTATAATGTTCTATAATGGCTAATTTGCGAACGGTTTGTGAATGTAGATAGATTTAATAGACAATCTGTTCTCGGATGGGCGTAAGGGCGACCAGTATCGGACCGCGATGCGGTCTCGATGACCGGACTGGTCAACGACGAACCGAACGATGTCAGGACACAGCTCGAACCCGACGGTCGGAGCACTCCCGGACGCGGCGGCGGACTCGCCGCTCGCGCCCGTCGCACTAACGCGGCTCGTGTGGGCGCTGTTCGCCGCGAGCGTCGCCGTGCTCTTCGCCCGAGTCCGACTCGGGGGTGCGTGGGAAGTTCCCGGCGTCGTCGCCGTCGACGGCCTGACCGTGCTTCTGTGGGTGGTCGTGACGTTCTTCAGCGGCATCGTCCACAGCTACTCGCGCCGCTACATGGCCGGTTCCGCCCACGAGACGAAGTTCTTCGCGACCGTGTTCGGCTTCACGGTGGCCGTGATGGGTCTCGTCGCGGCCGACCACCTCGCGCTGTTCTGGCTGTTCTGGCTCGCGATGGGGCTCGTGATGGCGAATCTCATCGGCGTCATCGACGGCTGGCCGCAGGCGCAGGCCGCCGCGAGCGTCGCCCGCAGGTACTTCCTCGCCAGTAGCGCGTTCCTCGGCGTCGCGCTCGCGGCGCTGTGGTGGGCGACCGGCGCGACGACGGTCTCGGGAATCGCCGCGAACGCCGACGGACTCGGCGGCCCGGCGTGGCTCGTCGCCGTCGTCGCGCTCGTTCTCGCGGCGATGATTCAGTCCGCGCTCGTCCCGTTCCACGGCTGGCTCCTGTCGTCGATGACCGCGCCGACGCCCGCCTCGGCGCTGATGCACGCCGGATTCGTCAACGCCGGCGGCATCCTCCTGCTCCGGTTCGCCCCGGTCGTGACCCTCGACGCCACGCTCATGCTCGGTATCGTGGCCGTCGGCGCGACGAGCGCCCTCGTCGGAAAACTGCTCAAGAACGTCCAGTCGGACGTCAAGAGCGAACTCGGCTGCTCGACCATCGGGCAGATGGGCTTTATGATCATGCAGGCCGGCCTCGGCTTCTTCGGGGCCGCCATCACCCACCTCATCCTGCACGGCTTCTACAAGGCGTACCACTTCCTCAGTTCGGGCGGCGCGGTCGAACGGACCGCCCCGACCGACCACGGGAACCCGGACACCGGGGTCGCGGGCACGGCCGTCATCGTGGCGACCGGACTGGCCGGCGGCGCGCTGTTCGCGGCGCTCACCGGGAAGGGAACGCACCTCGACAGCGGACTCCTGCTCGTGGCGTTCGTCGTGCTCACCACGCTGCACGCGGCCCGCAACGTCGTCGCGCGCGCCGCGCTCCCGTCGACGGCCCGCTACGGCGCGGTCCCGCTCGTCTCCCTGTCGGCCATCGCCGTGTACGCCCTCGTCTACGAGGGGATTTCGAGCGTGCTGTCCGGACTGCCGGTCGTCGAGGCACCCGCCGAACTGAGCGCGCTCCACGCGCTCGTCGCCGGCGTCTTCCTCGTCGTCTACGTCGCGATAGAACTCGGCGTCCACGAGCGGAGTCGCCGCCTCTACGTCGCGCTGTTGAACGCGAGCCAACCCGCGTCCAGCACCATGCTGACCGCCACGGAGGAATACAATGAGTACTGAACACAGCATCGAAGACAGCATCGACAAAGCCGCGACCACCGTCGGCTCGGTCTGGCCGGTCCACTCGTTCGTGACGGCCAACCCGCTTTCGGGCTTCGAGGACATGCCGTTCAGCGAGGCGGTCACGCAGGCCGCGGACCTCGTCGGCGGCCGCGGCTACCCGACCCCGGAGACGTTCGAAGCGGCACTCGAAGGGGGCCAAATCGACCCCGCGGTGCTCGACGCGGAACTGACCGAGCGCGGCTACGAGGGCGACCCCCAAGCCCTACTGGAGCGCATGGACGCCGGCGACGAGTCGGGCCATGCGGACGCCGAGACCGCCGCAGACACGGACGCCGCGCGGGTCGACCGCGTGCTGACGAAGTGGCTGTCGGCGTTCCTCGACGAGGGGCAGGCCCACTGGCCGATGCCGGACCGCGAAGACGGCTTCTACAGCGCCTTCCGGTCGATGGCCCCCCACGACGGCCGGATTCCCGACGACGGGGTCGTTGCCGACCTGCCCGAGTCGCCGGTCGAGGCCATCGAGTCCGCGTTAGCGCCGTATCCCGAGAGCCAGTGGGTGCCGATATTCGAGGAGCAGCTCGCCGCGCTCCCCGGTTGGACCGGGTTCATCAAGCAACGCGCCGCCGACGGCGGCGAGTGGCAGTCCGCGTACCCGATTTCGCTCGACGGCTACCTCGCGGCCCGCCTCGCGCTCCTCGACGCGTTCGGCGTCGACATCGCGCCGTCGACCGGGTCGAAAAGCGACGAGGCCGAGGCGGCCGACGACCTCGCCGACGCGTTCCTGAGCGCGTGGGAGGCGAGCTACCGCGGCGAGGTGGTCGACCGCGTCGCCGCCGAGAGCGAGGCCCTCGAACACAGCGACTCCGGCGGTCGCCCGGACGCGCAACTGGTGTTCTGTATCGACACGCGCTCGGAGGTCATCCGCCGGCACATCGAAGACACCGGCGACTACGAGACCCACGGCTACGCCGGCTTCTTCGGCGTCCCGATGGAGTATCAGGGCTACGACGCCGAGATTGCGGTCGACGCCTGTCCCCCGATTGTCGACCCGGAACACCGCGTCACCGAGGTCCCGACCGACAGGGACACCGAGGCGACCCGCGACCGCTGGTCGCGCCTCCGCGAGACCGCGGGCGAAGCCATCGAGGCGCTGAAGACCAACCCCGCAACCGCCTTCGGCTTCGTCGAGAGCGCGGGGAGCGGCTACGGGGTGGCCCTCGCGGCCCGCACGCTCGTTCCCGGCCGCGTCGCCGACCTGCTCGGAACCGCCGACGACGCGGTCCCCGACAACCACGAGTTCTGCGACCCGGTCGTCCACCACCAGCACTCCTACGTCGGCGACCTCCCGGTGGGGCTGACCGACGAGGAGAAAGTCGAGTACGCCGCGAACGCCTTCGACCTGATGGGGTGGGAGGAGTTCGGCCGCCTCGTCGTGTTCACCGGCCACGCCAGCGAGACGGCCAACAACCCCTACGATTCGAGCCTGGACTGCGGGGCCTGCGCCGGCAACCCCGGCGGCCCGAACGCCCGCGTCCTCGCGGCCATCTGCAACGACGAGACGGTCGCGGACGAACTCCGCGACCGCGGGTTCGACATCCCCGAGGACACGGTGTTCGTCGCCGGTCAGCACAACACGACGACCGACGAAATCGAGCTGTACGACGGCGACGTGCCGGAGAGCCACGCGGACGACCTCGACCAGTTGCGCGCGGACCTCGCAGTCGCCCGCGAGAACGCGGCCGCCGAGCGGACGGGCGCAAACGGCTCCGCGGCCGTCAGCGAGGCGGAGCGCCGCGCCGCCGACTGGGCCGAGACGCGCCCCGAGTGGGGGCTGGCCGGCAACGCCGGCTTCGTCATCGGCCCGCGCGAACTGACGAGCGACCTCAACCTCGACGGGCGCGCGTTCCTCCACTCCTACGACCACTCGACGGACCCCGACGGCGACGCGCTCGAAGCGATTCTCACGGGGCCGATGGTCGTCACCCAGTGGATTAACATGCAGTACTACTTCTCGACGGTCGACAACGCCGCCTACGGGAGCGGGTCGAAGGTGACCCAGAACCCCGTCGGCAACGTCGGCGTCTATCAGGGCAACGGCGGCGACCTCATGACCGGCCTCCCCCTCCAGTCGCTGATGGCCGCCGACGACGACCCGTACCACCAGCCGCTCCGCCTCTCGACGATTATCCACGCGCCGGTCGACCGCGTCACCGACATCTTGGCCGACCACGAGGAACTGACCGAACTGCTCGACAACGACTGGCTCTCGCTGACGGTCGTCGACCCGACGCAGGACCACCGCGCGTTCCACTACGAGGAAGAACTGACGTGGACGCCGACGTCCGAACGGGTCGAAGCGCGCCCCGAACCGGAGACGCCGCCCGCGCCCGCCGCCGCTGACGACTGAGCGGGCCGCGTTCGAGTCGGACACTCGCCAGCGACCGTTTTTTCCGGCCGATTCGCCACGGATAGCGACTTCGCGGCGTGTCGTCGACCCACATCGGAATTATATATCGCAGTAATTCGTTTATCGCGGTGCGTGCCGTCTTTCTCCCAACCGCGTCCGAACGGCATATTTCGCCATCTGGTTGCGGGTTCGTGGTGTTTTCCCCCGCATCCCTCCCCTGATTAATGCACGATAATGGATATACCGAGCGAACAGATACCAAAGCATTACTTATCTCAGTTCGCAGGGGCCTGTATGGGCCTTCGCAAGCCGCCGTTGTACGACGTCCACGCGGACGCCGGGGCGACGTTCACCGAGTTCGGCGGATGGGACATGCCTGTGGAGTACGACTCCATCAAGGCCGAACACGCGGCCGTCCGCGAGTCGGTCGGCATCTTCGACGTTTCGCACATGAGCGAGATAGAGGTGTCCGGCCCGGACGCGACCGCGCTGATGCAACGCCTGACGACGAACGACGTGACGGCCCTCGAACCGGGTGACTCGCAGTACTCGGCCATCGTGAACGACGAGGGCGTCATCGTCGACGACACCGTCGTCTACCGCCTCCCCGACCGCGACGAGCGGGTCTATCTCTTCATCCCGAACGCCGGCCACGACGAGGAGATGTACGACCGCTGGACCGCGTTCCGCGACGAGTGGGGCCTCGACGCCGCCGTCGAGGACGTGACCGAGGAGTGGGCGATGTTCGCGGTGCAGGGCCCCGACGCCCTCGATTCGGTCACCGACGCCGCGCCCGGCGCGGCCCTCGGCGACCTCTCGAAGTTCCAAGCGGCGTTCGTCGACGTGGCGGGCGTCGAGTGCTGGGTGGCCCGGACGGGCTACACCGGCGAGGACGGCTTCGAGGTCCTCTGCCCGTGGGCCGACGCCGAGACCGTCTGGTCGGCGCTCGACGCGACTCCCTGCGGGCTCGGCTCCCGCGACACGCTCCGCATGGAGATGGGCTACCTGCTCTCGGGACAGGACTTCGACCCCGAGACGGAACCCCGGACCCCCTACGAGGCCGGCATCGGCTTCGTCGTCGACCTCGACACCGAGTTCGTGGGCCGCGACGCCCTCGAACGACAGCGCGAGGCCGGCGTCGAGGAGACGTTCGTCGGCTTCACGCTCCTCGACCGCGGCGTCCCCCGACACGGCTACGACATCGCCGACGCGGACGGCGAGGTCATCGGCGTCGTGACGAGCGGGACGATGAGCCCGACCCTGTCGGAACCCATCGGCCTCGGTTACGTTCCCGTCGAGTACGCCGACGACGAGACCGAGATTTCGGTGCTCGTCCGCGGCCGCGAGAAGCGCGCAGTAATCGTGACTCCCCCCTTCATCAACTGACAATGTTCGAAATTCCCGACGACCGGAAGTATCTGGAATCGCACGAATGGACCACCACCGAGGGCGACGCCGTCAAAATCGGCATCTCCGACTTCGCGCAGGACGAACTGGGCGACGTCGTCTTCGTGGAGCTCCCCGCCGAGGGCGACGTGCTCGTCGCCGGCGAGGAGTTCGGCGTGGTCGAGAGCATCAAGGCCGTCTCGGACCTCTACGCCCCCGTCTCGGGCACGGTCACGGCCGTCAACGAGGAGCTGTTCGACGCCCCGGAACTCCTCAACGACGACCCTTACGGCGACGGCTGGATGCTCGAAGTCGAACCGGCCGACGAAAGCGAGTTCGACGACCTCCTCTCCCCCGAGGAGTACCGCGAGCAGACGGAGTGAGATGACAGCTGGAAACGGACGGCGGGCCGGAAGCCCGTACGCCCCACACACCGACGCCGACGAGGAAGCGATGCTGGACGCCGTCGGCGTCGACAGCGCGGAAGACCTCTTCGACATCCCCGAGGAAGTCCGCTTCGACGGCGAGTTCGGCGTCTCCGGTGCCGACGAGCGCGAACTCAGGAACGCCATGGCCGACCTGTTCTCGCGCAACGAGGAGCTGACGGAGTTCCTCGGCCGCGGCCACCACGCCCACTACGTGCCGGCGCTGGTCGACGACCTCTCGCGGCGCTCGGAGTTCCTCACCTCGTACACGCAGTACCAGCCCGAAATCGCGCAGGGCTTCCTGCAGGTGCTGTTCGAGTACCAGTCGATGCTGGTCGAGCTGACCGGGCTCCCGGTCGCCAACTGCTCGATGTACGACGCCGCGACGGCGCTCGCCGAGGCCGCGCTCCTCGCGAACCGCCTCCGGCGCGGCGCGAGCGGCCACCGCGTGCTCGTCCCCGAACACCTCCACGAGGGCCGCCTCGGCGTCCTCGAAAACTACCTCGACGGCGCGGAGATGGAAATCGGCGAGTACCCGATGGCCGACGGCGCGGTCGACGTCGACGCCCTCGCTGACCTCGTCGACGACGAGACCGCGATGGTGTACGCCGAGACCCCGACGGTCCGCGGCGTCATCGAGGAGCGACTCGCGGACATCGGCGACCTCGCCCACGACAACGACGCGCTGTTCTGTCTCGGAAGCGACCTCGTTGCGCTCGCGCTCCTCGAAGAGCCAGCGAGCGTCGGCGCCGACGTGGTCGTCGGCGAGGCCGGCGCGCTCGGCCTCGGAACGGCCTACGGCATGGGTCTCGGCATCTTCGCCACCCGCGAGGAGTACCTCCGGCAGGTTCCCGGCCGCCTCGTCGGCGTCTCCGAAGACAGCGCGGACATGCGGGCGTTCACGCTGACGCTCCAGACCCGCGAACAGCACATCCGCAAGGAGCGCGCGACCTCGAACATCTGTACGAATCAGGCGTGGGTCGCGCTCCGAACGGCCATGCACATGGCGTGGCTCGGCCCCGACCGCCTCGTCGACCTCGCGGAGCGAGCGGTCACCGACGCTCGCGACCTCGCTGACCGACTTGACGAGCTTTCGGGCGTCAAAGCGCCGCTGTACGACCGCCACCACTTCCGCGAGTTCGTCGTCCGGACGGACCAGCCCGCGCCCGCCATCACGAACGACCTCGCGGGTCGCGGCTTCGCGGTCCACGCCCTCGACGACCACCACCTGCAGGTCTGTATCACCGACGCGAACGCCGACGCCGCGGACGGACTGGTCGCGGCCTTCGAGGAGGTCATCTGATGAACTTCGACCAAGCCCGATTCAGCCGCGACGACGAGTACGAACCGCTCCTGTCCGAGAAGGACAGCACGACCGTCGAGGTCGATTCGGAGGGCGTCCTCCCCGACGACCTGACCCGCGACGAACTGACGCTCCCGGCGCTGTCGGAGCCGCAACTGGCGCGCCACTACACGCGCCTGTCGCAGATGAACTACAGCGTCGAACTCGGGCCGTACCCGCTTGGGTCGTGTACGATGAAGTACAACCCCTCGTTCACGGAGGACGTGGCGGCGGACCCCAACGCCGGGGTCCACCCCGACCGCTCCGACCGGACGATTCAGGGGACGCTCGGCCTCCTGCACGGCCTGCAGGAGTACCTCGCGGACATCGGCGGCATGGACGCCGTGACGCTCCAGCCCCCGGCGGGTGCCGCGGGCGAGTTCACGGGCATCCTCGTCGCCAAGGCGTACCACGAGTCGCGCGGCGACGACCGCTCGGAGATTATCATCCCCTCGTCGGCCCACGGGACGAACTTCGCGTCGGCCGCGATGGCCGGCTACGACGTGGTCGAACTCCCCTCTGATGACGACGGCCGCGTGGACATGGAGGCGCTCGACGCCGCCGTCTCCGAGGAGACCGCCGCGCTCATGCTCACGAACCCCAACACGCTGGGGCTGTTCGAGCGCGACATCGTCGATATCGCCGAGTTGGTCCACGACGCTGGCGGCCTGCTGTACTACGACGGCGCGAACCTCAACGCGCTGCTCGGCCGCGCCCGCCCCGGCGACATGGGCTTCGACATCATGCACTACAACGTCCACAAGACGTTCGCCACGCCCCACGGCGGCGGCGGTCCCGGTGCCGGCCCGGTCGGCGTGGTCGAAGAGCTCGCGGAGTTCCTCCCGAGTCCGATGGTCCGCGAGACGGCCGCCGGCTACGAGCAGTACGAACCCGAGTCGTCCATCGGCAAGGTCCACGGCTTCGCCGGCAACTGGCTCGTGCTCGTGAAGGCGTACGCCTACATCGCCCGCCTCGGCGACGCGGGCCTCGCGGACGCCAGCGCGAAGGCCGTCCTCAACGCCAACTACCTCGCCTCGCAGATAGACCTCGAAGTCCCGTACGGGCCGTTCCACCACGAGTTCGCGGCGACCTCGGGCGACCGCGACGCCGCCGACGTGGCGAAGCGCATGCTCGACTACGGCGTCCACCCACCGACGACGAAGTGGCCCGAACTCGTCTCGCAGGCGATGCTCACGGAACCGACGGAGGTCGAGGACAAGGCGTCGCTCGACGACCTCGCGCACGCCTTCAACGCGGCGTACGCCGACTCCGACGAGGCGCTCGAAACCGCGCCCTCGAAGACCAGCGCCCGCCGCATCGACCAGGTGTCCGCCGCGCGGAACCCGCGGCTCTCGTGGCGGGCGCTCGGCGACGACGAATAACGAGAAAACCCTCTTTTCGCGGTTACGCTTCCGCTTTCGCGTACGTCTCGATGTCGTCCGTGATGTGGATGTAGCCGTAGTCGCACTCCGTGCAGTGCCACTTCGTCTTCGTGCCGAGGTGAATCTCCATGCTGGCGGCGAGGTAGAACGTGTCGTTGCCGCAGGCCGGGCACTCGCGTTCGATTTCGAGGTCGCTCATGGGGTCGAATCCGTGGTAGTCGTTGTTGAAGATATTGGTTCGCGGACGCTGTGGCCGGTGCAATAAATCAAATACCGCGATATGAAATCCGGATTCGTCGCCGAATCACTGCCAGTTCGCGTGAACGGCCGGGTCTGTGCCGTCTCTCCGGTTTGCCGCGTCAACTGGGGGGCGTCACAACTGTGGCCGGGCTCCCGGACCGTCTGTCAAAGGTTATGCATCTTCGGATTCAGTCATCGACCGTGCCCTCCCGCATCGTCGAGCGCCCCCGCGTACTGTTGTTCCTCCTGCTTACCGTCGTGCTGGGCGGCTTGACCGTCCGGGCCGCCGTCCGCGGCCACGCCGCCGTGCAGGTGTTGCTCCTCGCATCGCTGACGGGGTACGCGCTGACGGTGCTGTTGTTCCACCGGGTTCCGAACGTCGAGCGTCTCGTTGCGGTTCCACTCGGCGTCGTCGGCGTCGCCGCCTACGGCGTCGGCGCACCGACGGACCTCCCGGTGCTGTTGGTTCTCCTCGGCGTCGGGGGAGCGGTCGACCTGCTGTGGGACCCGAGCGGGACCGTCCACGGGAGTCAGTCGGACTGACCGCCGCTTGAGGTGGCAGGTTGTATGAGACACCGCGAGCGGTGGCGGGGACAATCGAGACCGAATCGCACCGAAATCGCCGAGCAACAGGCGGGTCAGAAAACGCGAGAGACTACAGTTCGGAGGACTCGATACTCCCCAGTTCGGGGGTCGCGTCCTCGCCGGCGCGCGCCTGTACCTTCCCGATAGCGACGGCGACGACGTAGATGCCGACCGCGACGAGGACGATGACGCCGCCCGCGGTCGCCTCGCCGTAGTAGGACGCGCCGATGCCGAGGAGGACGGCGAGTTCGGCGAGCACGACGGAGACCAAAAGCGACTCCGAGAAGCTTCGGGAGACCTGCGCCGCGCCCGCGACGGGGACGACGAGCATGGCGGCGACGAGGATGACGCCCATGATTTGCATCGCGCCGACGACGACCAGCGCGGTCAGCATGACCATCACGCGGTTGTACCACGTGACCGAGATGCCCGAGACGGCGGCGGCCGTCTCGTCGAACGTCACGTAGAGCAGTTGATTGCGCGTGAGCGCGACGGTGCCGACGATGACGGCGAACAGCACGAGCAGGATGGCGGCGTTCTCCGCCGAGACGGTCGAGAGGTTGCCGAAGAGGTACTGGTTGATTCCGACCGCGAGGCCGCCCGCGTTGAGGCTGATGAGGACGGTCCCCAGCGCGAACCCGGTCGAGAGCACGATTGCCATCGACACGTCGTTGTAGGCGTCGGTCGCCTCGGAGATGAGTTCGATGAGGAGCGCCGCGATGACGGCGACGACGACGGCGGTCAGATACGGCGAGACGCCGAGGCTGAACACGCCGTTGAGAAAGAGGCCGACGGCGACCCCGGCGAAGGCGGTGTGGGCGAGCGCGTCGCCGATGAGCGCGAGCTGGCGGTGGACGAGGAACGTCCCGATGAGCGGGGCCATCACGCCGATACAGAGGCCGACGAGGATGGCGCGGTGCATGAACCGGTAGTCGAGGAAGCCGAGCCCGGTCGCGTCGCCGACGGCGAAAAGCAGGTCGGACCACAGCGCGAGGACCCAGTAGAACGGCGCGAGGACGGCGTCTAACGGCCCCGCTTGGAGCGCGACCAACAGTTCGAGGGGAATCACGCGCGACCACCGCCCGAACCGCCCGCGAAGGAGGCCGCCGTGCCGAACGCCCGCGCGAGCGCGTCGCTCTCGACGAACTCGTCGGTCGGGCCGTCGAAGTAGACCTCGCGGTTGAGACAGACGACGCGCCGGGCGTGGTCGGTGACCGCGCCGAGGTCGTGTTCGATGAGGAGAACCGTGATGCCCTCGTCGTTGAGCGCTTCGAGCAGGTCGTAGAAGGCGTCGACCGACTCGGCGTCGACGCCGACGGTCGGCTCGTCCAAGACGAGCAGGTCGGCCTCGCCGGCGAGCGCGCGGGCGATGAAGGCGCGCTGGCGCTGGCCGCCCGAGAGCTTCGTCACCCGGCGGTCGGCGAACTCGGACATCCCGACCGTGGCGAGCGCCTCGTCGACGATGCGGTGGTCCTCGGCGGAGAGTCGGCCGAAGCCGACGTGGGGGAACCGACCCATCTTCACGACCTCGCGGACGGTGATGGGCATCTCCTTGGAGGCGCTGGCGTGCTGGGCGACGTATCCGATGCGCGCCCCGTCGTCGAAGGCGTGGGAGGGCTCGCCGAACAGCCGTGCAGACCCCTCGTCGGGACGGAGCAGGCCGAGGATGAGCTTCATCAGCGTCGACTTGCCGGAGCCGTTCGGCCCGACGATGGCGACGTACTCGCCGGGGTCGATGCGGAGCGAGATGTCCTCCACGACGGGCGTCGCGGTGTAGCCGAACTCGACGTCCGCGAGTTCGACGAGGGGGTCGGACGAGCCGCGGCCGTCATCGGCGGCGGCGTCGGCGACGCCGGTGTCGGCGGACTCAGCTGACTCGGCGGACTGGCCATTACGGAAGACGCTCATTCGAAGTTCCTCCATTCGTCGGCCCAGCCGTCGTAGCCGACTTCCTCGGGCGACTTGTTGCCGAGGACGACCTCGAACGTCGGCATGTTGATGTTGTCGGCGATTTCCTCGTAGCCCCAGTCGTTTTCCACCCAGTCCTCGCGGACGCCCGCGTACGGGGTGACGGGGAAGTACGCCTCGACGGGCGTCTCGGCGATGAGCTGTTTCGCGGGGCGGCGCGTCTCGAAGACGCCCGCGCCGATGTACCTGATGTCGTTGTCCTCGATGACGCGCTTGGCCTCGGTGATGTCCGAGGGCTTCACGTCGCCGCTGGCGGCGAGGTTGACGACGAGCGGGCGCATCTCGACGCCGTAGCGGACGCCGATGTACTGGAAGGCGTTGTGGGCCGCCAACTGGACGACCTTGCGCGACGCCCGGTCGAAGATGTCCTGATAGTCCCGGTCGATGCGGTCGAGCACGTCGGTTTTGTACGCGTCGGCGTTGTCGCGGAACGTCTCCTCGTGCTCGGGGGCGAGTTCGACCAGCCCCTCCGTGATGTTGTCCACGGCGGTCTTGGCGCGCCGCGGGTCGAGCCAGAAGTGGGGGTCCTTCCCGCGGCCCTCGCCGACGCCCTCCTCGTCGCGGTCGAGGCTCGCGGCGAGTTCCACGAGTTCGACGCCCTCGCGGACGTTGATGAGTTGGGTGTCCACGCCGTCGTCCTTCAGCGTCTGGATGGCGCGGTCGGCCCACGGCTGGAAGTCCTCTCCGACGTGGACGAACGCGTCGGCCTCGATGATGTCCCGCGTGACGCTCGCATCGGGTTCCCAGCCGTGACCGTGAAGCCCGGTCGGGATGAGGTTCTTCAGGGTCACCGGGGTGTCGGCCGCGACCTCCCGCGCGAAGTCGTAGAAACTGAAAAACGAGGCGACCACGACGGGGCCGCCTTCCGACTCGGACCCGCCGGAGGCGTCGTTCGAGCCGGTGTTCGAGCCGTCGGTTCCGCCTCCCGCTCCGCCGCCACCGCCGAGACAACCGGCGAGCCCGGCCGTCAACAGACCGGAACCGGCCGCGACGACCGACCGCCGAGAGAGTTTGGCACCGGCCGAATCTGGATTCGCGTTCATTACTATGCTAGATAGAGACAACGCATTATATAGATGTGTTGCTCTAAGGTTTAAATTAGACGGGTCTAAAACGAGTGGCGAGCCGCAACGGCTCACGGGGCACCGACGACGATGCCGCTGAACAGGAGTGCGCGGCGCTCGGACCCACCGGCGTGCAAATCTCTTTGGGCCGGCGCGCCCAACGGCCCGACATGGGAATCGAACTCTACGCGCTCGACGGCTGTCCGTACTGCGAGAAGGTCCACGACGCGCTCTCCGAGGCGGGGGTCGACTACGAGACGCAGTGGGTCGACGCGCTGCACTCGGACCGAAACGAGGTCAAGCGCGTGAGCGGCCAGCGCGGCGTTCCGGTCCTCGTAGACGGCGACCGCGGCGTGACGATGTCCGAGAGCGAGAACATCCTCCGGTACGTCGACCAGACGCTGGCATGAAGATATACACCGGTCGCGGCGACGAGGGGATGACCGACCTGCGGGACATGACCCGCGTGTCGAAGACGAGCCACCGCATCGAGGCGTACGGAACGGTCGACGAGGTGAACGCGCTGGTCGGGACCGTGCGCCCGACCGGCCACGGCGACGTGGACGAGGTTCTCGAAACGGTCCAGAACCACCTCCACATCGTGCAGGCCGACCTCGCCAACCCCGACCCCGACGAGGGCGACCCGCAGATAGCCGCCGACCACGTGGACGAACTCGAAGCGTGGATAGACGAGGCCGACGAGGAACTCGACCCGCTCACGTCGTTTATCCTCCCCGGCGGGAGCGAGACGGGGGCCAAACTCCACCACGCCCGCGCGGTGTCCCGGCGGGCCGAGCGCCGCGTCGTCTCGCTCGCGGCGGAAGAACCCGTCAACGAGGAGGTCGTCGCGTACCTCAACCGCCTCTCCGACGCGCTGTTCGTCTTCGCGCGACTGGTCAACAAGCGCGACGGCGTGCCCGAGGAGTCGCCGACGTACTGAGTCGAGCCCCCGCTTCACCCGCCGGCGTCGGCGGGCCGGCGCGGTCGCTCACGAGGATAATGGGACCAGGACGGACGAATCGTGCCCACGGTATCGCCGTCCCGGAAGGGGCCAGACGCTGGGACCGACCACGAAGCGTGGCCTGCGTTCCCAGTTTTAGGTATGCCTAAGAATCACTAAAGTGTATCGCTCTTTCTCAGACATATGAGATTCGGTACCGCGTGACATAACCGTTTTCTCGTCCGCGGGACTATCCGGAGGTATGAACCGACATTTCACCGACGCGCGGTACTACTTCCGGCGGGGGTTCGAGCACCTGTACGCCGGGGTCGACGAGGAGACGGCACCGCTCCGTCGCCGCCTCATGGCGGCGCTCGGGCGCGAGGTCGAAGACGAGTCGGAGCCCGCGCCGCGGACGCGGCGGGAGCGCGTCGAGTACGGGGCGCGCCGGGCGGCGACGCGGAGTCGCCGAGCCGCCGGGCGGGTTCGCCGTCGCGTGCGGCGACCCGAGTAGGTGCGTTTGTGCCCCGAATCGGGGCACAACGTAAGTCTTAATTGGCGGCGCGGGAAATCGAAGTCGTAGCCGGGTTGGTGGTCTAGCCAGGTTATGACGGCTCCTTCACACGGAGCAGGCCGGCGGTTCGAATCCGCCCCAACCCACTTTCTGAGTTCTCGAAACGATAAGTGACAGGCGTCTACGGAGCCGAGGCTGGTCGCCGTCAGTTAATCAAAAAACAAAAACGTCGCAAGCCGAGCGCCTACGCGATATCGTCCAGCGAGACGGCGCTCCCTCGGTCGACCGTAATCCACGAGGTGGTCAGTTCCTCCGATTTCGGGGAGAACACGGTCAGTTCGCTCGGGTTCTCGGGGTCGTCGTAGATGCATTCGAGGTCGAACACCGGCGCGTCCGCCAACTCGTCGGAACTGTGGGGTGCGGCCGTACTCATCAGATAGAGACGTCCGCCTTGCAACTCGCACACAGCGCGTCGCCGACCGCCTCCTTCGGGACGGAGGTCCCGCATCGAGGGCACCGGGAACGGGTGCGCGAGTACTCCGTGTACGGTGCGATCCGCGAATTCTCGTTGGATTCGCTCATACACGTCCAAATACGACACGAGTACAAGAAGTTTTGGATATTGTGGTCGTAATTGTTCAGATTCGAACCCGAATGTAACGATACTCTCGATTGTAGTTTGTACTCATCCACATCAAAGGAGAATCGGTACGCGGGTGGGAAGTCGGCCGAGCCGTCCGGAGAGGCCCCGCGAGACAGCCACCAGTTCGATACCGTTCCGGTTTCGAAACGCTCAGTCGCATCCGTCACTCAATCTGTCAAGAATGTCGAATAAACGAGAGGCTACCCTGTTAGCTTCGGTGACGTAATCGCTTTTCTGACAGTTAACGCGTAGCGTCTCGAATGAAACATCGTGTTTCGCGAACTGTTGCGGAAAAACTGGTCAATAAGCCCCCAGTATCGGAATCAGAGACAGACTAACCGCCTACACCATCAGGTAAGTTGACAGCCGGAACGCGAAACTATTGAAACTATCTCGTCACCTTTTGCCGGCGGCGTCGGTAGACTGTCACCGCAGACACATGAGCACACGAACACGTATCGCCGGCGTCCTCGTCGTCGTCGCCCTCGTCGCGGCGGCGGCGGGGACCGGTCTGGCGGCGTCCGACGGCGTGCAGTCGGTCGCCCAGCCGGACGCGCCGGCGGTCGACACACGGCAGGCACAGGTACAAGAACAGACGCAGACACAGATGCAGACGGAGTACTGCACGTATCCGAGCAACGGGACCTACGAGTCGTTCGAGGTGAGCAACCTCTCCGCGCCGTCCGGCGTCGAAGCCGGCGAGCCGGTGACGGTGTCGGCGAACATCACCAACCCGAACGACGTGCCGATGATCCAGTGCGTCGAGTTCCGACTCGAAGGCGACGTGGTCGAGCGGACCGGCTGGGCGCTGAACCCCAACGAGACCGAGACCATCGAGTTCGACGTCAACACGACGGGTCTCGAAGACGGGACGTACATCCACGGCGTCGAGACGCGGGACTTCGGCGAGCTGACGACGCTCACCGTGGGCGAACAGCCCGAACCCGAGGAGCCGACCGCGACGCTCCAGTTCGACGACCAGGAGTCCGACGGGAGTAACGTGACCGTCGCGAGCGCGAACCTCTCTGACGGGGGGTACATCGCCATCCTCGACGAGAACGGCTCCGTCGTCGGCGCGACCGACTACCTCGAACCCGGGGAGCAGGAGAACGTCACCGTGCCGCTTCTCGAACCGCTGAACGAGAGCGCCACCCTGACCGCGCAGGCGCACCTCGACACCAACGACAACCAGACGCTCGACTTCCTCACCTCCAACGGGACTGAGGACGGTCCGTACACGATGAACGGGACGCCCGTCACCGACGACGCCGAGGTGACGATTAGCGAGGAGCCGACAGAGGAGCCGACCGCGTCGCTCCAGTTCGACGACCAGGAGTCCGACGGGAGTAACGTGACCGTCGCGAGCGCGAACCTCTCCGAGGGCGGCTACATCGCCATCCTCGACGAGAACGGTTCCGTCGTCGGCGCGACCGACTACCTCGAACCCGGGGAGCAGGAGAACGTCACCGTGCCGCTTCTCGAACCGCTGAACGAGAGCGCCAACCTCACGGCGCAGGCGCACCTCGACACCAACGACAACCAGACGCTCGACTTCCTCACGTCCAACGGAACCGAGGACGGCCCGTACACGATGAACGGGACGCCCGTCACCGACGACGCGGTCGTGACTGTCGGTGAGGAGCCGACCACGGAGACGCCGACTGAGGAACCGACCACCGACGAACCGACGACTGAGGAACCAACCACTACCGACGAACCAACCACTGAGGAACCAACCACTACCGACGAACCAACCACTGAGGAACCAACCACCGACGAACCGACCACCGACGAACCGACCACTGACGAACCAACCACTGACGAACCAACCACTACCGACGAACCGATGAGCGAGACGCCGCCGCCGACCGAGACGCCCATCGACAACGAAACGGAGAACTGAACCGCCGACAACCGTCCGACTCGGACCCACCACCGGGTCGGCCCGGAGCTATTTTTTGACGGCGAGCGCCGGCGCGACCGGCCAACCGAAGTCAGCGACCGAGCGCCGCGAGCAGGCCGTCGGGAACGGTGAGGAAGCCGAACCAGACCAAAAGCACCACGAGTGCGGTGTAGCCGACCGAGATGGCGAAGTCCTTGGCGAACCGTCGCGCGGTGTACGGACGAGGTTCGGCCGACACAGCGTCGACCGCGCCCTTGTGGAGCAGGACGAACCCGGCCACGTTCGTCAGCCAGTAGCCCGCGACGACGCCCGGGAGAAACCAGCTTCTGGAGATGAGGCTCACCGCGACCCCGAACGCGTAGGCCAGCGGGAGGTTGACCACGAGGTCGTTCCACCACGAGAGCGGGGACAGAACGAACCCGATAGCGGCCAGGATACCGCCTTTCACGCGCCGCCGTTCCATCCGACTAGATGGACGGCAAGTAACATCAGCATTGTGAACAGATAGCATATATCGTGCGGGGTAGCACGCCGGAGCGCGTCAGTCCGCCGTCCCGCTTTCGTCGCCGACGAGCGCGTCGACGAGCGCCGTGAGGTCCGGGACGGTGAGGTCGGGTTCCGGGCCGAACGGTTCCCACGGGGAGTCCTTGCGGTCGACCCAGACGCCCTGCATTCCGGCGTGTTGCGCCCCCATCACGTCGAACCAGCCGGCGGTCGCGTGGGCGATTTCGTCGATGGGCGTCCCGGTTCGGGCGGCCGCGTGGCGGTAGATTTCCGCGTCGGGTTTGAACACCCCGACCTCGTCGGCGCTGACGACGCCGTCGAGGAGGTCGCGGATGTCCGCGTGGTCGACCATCGAGTCGAGCATCTCGGGGTTCCCGTTGGAGACGACGTAGCAGTCGTAGCCGGCGTCGCCGAGGCGGCCGACCGCGTCGCGCACGTCGTCGAACACGTCGAGTTCGTGGTACACCGAGAGAATCTCGTCGCGCTCGCTCGCCGAGACCGACACGCCGTGGGCGTCCAGCGCGTACTGGAGCGCCGCGCGGTTGACCTCGTAGAAGGGTTCGTACTCGTCGACGTGGTTGCCGACGAACGTGTATTCGAGCGACCGCGACCGCCACAGCTTCGAGACGGGTTCGGGGTCGTCGACGCGCGCGGCGAGCGCCTTCTCGGCGGCGTCGACGTCGACGAGGGTGCTGTACGAGTCGAACGTGACCGTCGAGACGCGGTCGGAGTCGAACGACATGCGCGGCTCTACGGCGGCGCGAGTGTTAACGATACGGCGGTCGCGCGGACGCGACGGGGAAAAAGACCGAAGAATGGAATGGGTCGGCGCTCCTGACGAGCGCGGCGGGAGGGAGTCGGCCCGCTCAGTCGTCCCCCTCCTCGTCTTCCCAGAGGGTCACGAGGATGACCACGTCCTGCATGTCGAAGGCGTTGCTCCGCGGGTCGGTCGTCCCGAGTTCGAACAGGAAGATGGCCTGGTTGTCGGCGAGGGACATAGTTCGTCCGTCGGCGCTGATGTACGGCGCGACGAACTCGGCGACGTCGTCCTGTCCGTTGTAGCCTCGTATCTCCGGGACTGGGTCGCCGTCGCGGAGGACCGCGACCTGCCGGTGGTCGACCGTCGAGTCGGCCCTGACGTAGCCCCGGGCGGTGGCGACGATTGAGAGTCCGTCGCCGTCGTCGCCAGACAGGGTGAACGAGTGGGACCGGCGGTCGTTCACGTTGTTCCAGTCGCGCGGGTGGTGCGACTCGCGGTCGGCGACGAAGGTGACGGAGACCGGCACGTCGCCCCAACCGTCCCGGATGGCGCTGCCGAGCAGTTCGAACTCGCCCGTGAAGGCGTTCGACGGGACGACCTCGCCGTCGTCGATGCTGAAGTCGTCTTCGGGCTCCGGCGTCGACGGCGTGGTGTTTCTGACCTCGTAGGTCTCGCCCATCCCGCGGACTTCCAGCGGGATGGAGACCGTCGCGCCGGGGCCGGACGCCCCGTCGAGGGCGACGGTGACGGTGTCGTGTTCGATTTCGGTCACGCCGGCGGGCGCGGTGTAGGTAAAACTCGCGCGGCCCGACTCGTCGGTGACGGCGGTCGCCCCGTCGATGGGGGCGACGGTGCCGCCGAGCGGCGTCGGCGAGGTGGCGGTCAGCGTCGCGCCCGCGGCTGGCGCGCCGTAGCGGTCGAACGCGCGGACAGTGAGCGTCTCGCGGCCGCCCGAGGGGACCGCGGCGTCCTCGCCTTCGACCGCTACGGCGTAGGCGGCGGGGTCGGGTTCGACGGCCTCGCCGACGCCGAGGCGGGCGACGCGGAAGTCGTAGCGGACGCCCGCGTCGAGTTCGATAGTGACGACCGCGTGGTCGCCGCTGGCGACGTGTGAGACGACCCGCGCGTGGGGTTCCTCGGCCATGAGGTCGACCCACGCGTCCTCCGAGAGGTAGGTCGGAACCGAGATTCGAACCGGGTCGGTGGCGCTGTACACCGGCAGCGACTCGCTGCGGACGGAGACGGGCGCGAGCGCCACGGTGTCGCCGGCGGTCGTGTGGCCGTCGAGGTCGCCCTCGAAGAACACGAGCGTAACGGTCGTGCCGCGGACGAGCGACTGGCGGTGGACGACGGGGTTGCCGTCGGTTTCGAGGTACGAGACGCCGCTTTCGAGCACCATCCGGGCCTCGTCGCGCTCGGCGTAGTCGGCCTCGTAGACGATGGCACCGGTCTCGTAGGTGCGGGTCGAGCCGTCCCAGAACACCGCCTCGGGACCGACCGCGGAGACGCCCGTGACGGTCACGGCGTCCGCGCCGTCGACCCGGAACGTCCCGACGCTGTCGGGCGGCGACACCACGAGGTAGCGCTCGGGGTACGACACGTCGGAGTCGACCGCGACGCGGCCGCCGGACTCGACGCCGGAGGCCCGGAAGAACTGCGAGTCGAGCGACGCGAGGTCGGTCGAGACGCTGGCGCTGTGGTCGGCCTCGTCGCCGGCGGTCCAGACGGGCGTGCCCGCGAGTTGGACCACCGCGATGACCGACACGACCAGCCCGAACGCGAAGACCAGCCCGAGGATTTCCGAGACGCCGCGGGAGTCGAGGGAGAGACGGGACACGGCTCAGACCTCCTTCTCGGGGGCGTTCAGTTCGGGCGTGTCCTCGTCTTCGATAGAGGAGTCGGGCAGGTAGATGCGGACCGCCGCGGTGATGACCACGTCGTCCTCGGCGGAGATGGCGGCCTCGCGGCCGCTGACCATCCCGCCGTCGGAGGTTATCTCCACGTCCGTCTTGGT
Organism: Haloferax sp. S2CR25; assembly: GCF_031624535.1. NCBI lineage: Archaea > Methanobacteriati > Methanobacteriota > Halobacteria > Halobacteriales > Haloferacaceae > Haloferax > Haloferax sp. S2CR25. The sequence continues at coordinate 97,064 of NZ_JAMQOO010000002.1, read as the reverse complement.
CGAGGCGATGTTCGCGCCGACGACGAAGACGTTGCCCTCGGCGTCGACGACGATGTCGCCGTCGCCGAGCATGACCACGCCGTTGAGGTTGACCCCGCCGCGCGCGGAGGCGACTTCGAGCGCGCCGTTGTCCTTGACCCCCGAGAGGCCGGCTCCGGCGAGGTCGACGCCGTCCGTGCCGTCGATGCGGATGTCGCCTTTCCCGCTGATGTCGGCGCTCCGGGCGCTGACGAAGCCGTTCGTCGAGACGATACGGAGGCTGTTGCTGTCCTGTGCGACCGTCACCCCGGCGTTGTCGAGGTCGACGTCGCCGCCGGCCTCGATGGAGAGGCCGGCTTTGCTTCCCTGCGTGACCGACGCGCCCGAGAGGTCGATTTCGTCGCCCGCGGTCACGGTGATGTCCTGCCCCGAGACCGAGGTGACGCTCACGCCGACCGCGGCCAGCGAGCCGCTTCCGGCGTCGACGTCGACTTGGCTGTGCGAGCCGGTCGCGACGACGTCGACGTGGAGCGAGACCCCGTCGCCCGCGAGGGTGATGTCGCGGTCGGAGACGATGGTCCCGGTGCTCGGCGGGACGACGAGCCGGTCGGTACCGGCGTCGTATTTCACGTCGCCGCCCGTGCCGGTGTCGTTGACGCGGTAGTCCGCGCCGTCGAACTCGCCGTTGCCGTCGACGTCCGCGTAGACGAAGCCGGGGTCGTCGACGGCGGCCACGAGCCCGCGGAGCGGGTCGGTGACGCCGCCTTCGCGGAGCTGTACGTCGAAGGTCACGCGGTCGACGGTCGCGCCCGCGGCGTCCTCGGCGACCACGTCGAACTCGTCGTTGACGACGCCGTCGACGCTTCCGGGCGCGGTGTAGACGAACGTCGCGCGGCCGTCCGAATCGGTGACGGTCGAGACGGTACCGGTGTCGCGCGCGACGACCCGCCCGCTTTCGGCGGTCAGGCCGGGGCTGGCCTTGACGACCGCGTTGGGGACGGGGTTGTTCTGCGCGTCGCGGACCTCGACGACGGCGCGGTGGCTCGCACCGGGCGGGACGACGGCGTTGTCGCCCTCGACATCGACGATGTAGGCGGGCGCTTGGAGCGCGCCGGGGGTGTCGATGCCGACCCGCGAGAGCCGCAGGTCGTAGGTCTTGCCGGGCGCGAGTTCGACCGTCAGGGTGTTGTAGTCGGCTCCGGTCGCGTAGGCGATAGAGCGGACGTTCGGCTCGTCGGCAAGCAGGTCGCGCCACGTGTCCTCGGAGAGCCGAGTGGGGACCGAGATGGTGATGGGCGCGCCCGCGTCGGTGACCGTGATGTAGTCGGTGCCGGCGCTCAGGGGGACGACGCCGAAGGTGGTCGCCTCGCTCGTCGCGGTGTCGATGTCGCCTTCGAGGAAGACGAGCGAGACCTTGGTGCCGTCGACGAGCGACTGGGTCGCGCCGACCTCGCCGCCGCCGTAGGCGGTGTACTGTGCGGTCCCCTCGTGGACGAGCGAGGGCTCGCTCTGGAGGTAGCGGTAGTCGGGGCGGTAGACGAACTGCTGGGTGTCGAACGCGTGTTCGGAGCCGTCCCAGTAGGTGCCGGTCTCGCCGGTCGCGACCGCGCCGGAGATGCGGGCCGTCGCGGGGTCGGTCGTCCGGAGGCTTCCGGAGCCTGCGGCGGGCGAGACGAACAGCGCGCGGGTCGGGTAGTCGACGCCGGCGTCGAGGGTCGCGCGGGTCTGCCGGCCGTCGACGGCCTTCGCGACGCTCTCGTCGAACGCGGCGAAGTCGGTCTCGGCGGCCGTGAGGTGTTCGAACTCGGTCTGTTGGTTCCACGCGGGGACCGCCGAGACCTGCACCATCGCGACGAGCGAGACGACGAGCGCGAACGCGAGCATCGTGCCGAGGATGGCCGAGGCCCCGCGGCGGTCACCGCGGAGGTGCGAGCCGCGGCGGGCCGCGCCCGCGACGAGCCCGCGCAGTACGTGCCTGAGGGGCGAGTGTGTGTATTGGGTGTTGTTGGGAGTGTTGTGAGTCATGGCCTTACACCAGTGCGAAGGCGACGAGCGCCAGCGCGGACAGTCCGAGGGCGTACTTCAGCCCGCTGAGGGCGCTGTTGTCGGCGAGTTTGCCGGCGAGGAGCCCGCTTCCGACCGCCTGAATCAGCGCGGAGTGGAAGAACACCACGTGGAAGTTCGCCAGCGGGACGGAGCCGATACCGATGGGGAGCGCCTGCCCGTTCGACGCCGTCGTGGGCGCGGTCATCTCGGCGAGCGGGGCGAGGTAGCTCGCGCCGAGCATCAGGATGACGAACAGGTAGACGAAGTACCCGATGACGACGATGGCGATGTACGAGCCCATCGCGCGACGGCGGGACTTCTCCAGTTTGTAGCGGTTGCGGGTGTCTTCGGCGGCGACGCTGAGGACGCGCGAGAGGTCGCCGCTGGTGCGGCCGCCGCTGGCGATGAGCCGGATGACCCGCGAGAGTTGCGGGACGTTGAGCCGGGTGGCGAACGCCATGAGCGCCGCGTGGGCGTCGTGGTTCCAGCGGATGTCGTTGCGGAGCGCGCGGAGTTCGTCCGCGAGCGCGCCGTTCGACCAGCGGGAGACGAGCGCGAGCGACTCGACCAGCGAGATGCCCATCTGGTTGGCGCTCGACAGCAGGTTCAGCGTGTCGGGGAAGCGCCGTTCGAGGGTGCGCTCGCGGCGGGTCCGAAGCTCGTGGAACACCGTCAGCGGGACCGCCACGATGGCGAACGGGAGGACCACGAACCAGACCGTCGTGTTGTACGGGTCGGCGAGCATGGCGTCGAGGCTCGGCGTCGCGAGGCCGAGCGCGTAGACGGCGACGACCGACAGGAGCGCGACGGGCACCGTGAAGGCCGCCGAGAGGTACGGCTGGCGGCGCATGATGTCGAGCGGGTCGCCGATGAGCGTCCGAAGCTCGTACACCGCGTTTTCGAGGCGGTAGTCGTCGAGTCGCTCGTCGACGAAGCCGCCGTCGGAGGCGATTCCGTCGCTTCCCCAGCGGGCCTCGCGGGCGCGCTGGACCTCGCGGCGCATCGCGCCGAGGAAGTCGACCGCGACCGTCCGAATCTCTTCGAGGACGGTCACGTCGTGTTTCGTCCGGACCGTGTCCTGGGTGTACGGCGAGGAGAGCACGTCCACGAGGAGTAAGAACAGCCCCATCCCGAGCGGGAAGATGAGGTAGTTCAGCGCGTACAGCTGGACGAGCGTGTCGCCGCCGAGGAAGCTGATGACCATCAGGGTGACGATGAGCAAGAGCGGCGCGGCGACGAACGCGGCGACGAACACCTCCGAGAGCATCGACAGCGTCTCGATGAAGTCCTCCTGTTCGTCGCGGGCCTCTTCGAGGTAGGTCGCGGACTCGCGGTCGAGGAAGGCGGTCACGTCGCCGCCGGAGTCGAGGACCGACAGCAAGTCGTCGAGGAACTGCTCGAAGTTGATCGAGGGCGTCAGGTTCCGGGAGTTGCGGAGCGCCGTGAACAGGTCGTTACCGAACAGGTCCATGTCGCGGGCGATCATCTCGAACTCGCGGGACACCTCGCCGTAGTCGGGCGCGTCGGCGACCGAGCGGATGACTTCGAGGAAGCTCATCCCGCCGTGGCTGAGCGCGTACATGTAGACGATGGCGTGCGGGAGCAGGATGTCGATGCTCCGGCCGCGCATCTCGGCGCGGCTCTTGGGGAGGTAGTACCGGGCGTAGTAGGTCCCGGCGGCCGCTAACCCGCCGACGAGGCCGACGAGGGCCACGCCGAGGATGGGAACCTTGTAGGGGGTGAGCGGGGCGACGTACCGCGCCGCGATGCCGAGGATCACGGGGCTCGACGCGTTCGCCAGCACGCCCGTGCGGGCGAGGACGAACGTGAGCGCGAGCCCGACGAGCGAGCCGAACGCCGCGGTGACGGCCGCCAGCTTAATCGACTGGGTGAGATACAGGTCGTAGGTCGTGCCCACGCGGGTCTGGTTCAGCCAGCGTTGGAGGTCGCGGTGGCCCGCCGGGTGGCGCTTGAAGTACGTGCGGACGTAGCCGTAGCGCTGGCGGAGTCGCTCGACCTCCTCGGGCGACTCGTCGAAGTGTTCGCGCGGGAAGTACTGCTCGACCTCGTAGTCGGGCAGGGGAACCGACGCCGACGAGTCAGCGGGCATCGTCGGCCTCCCGGTCGTCGTCGTCGGTCACGGATTCGGAGTCGTCGGTTTCGTCGGCATCCGAGGCGTCCGAGGCGTCCGAGGCGTCCGAGGCGTCATCGGCCGGCGCGGGGCCGGCCTCCGCGACATCGTCGAACTCGACGGCGTCTGCGACGACAGCGGAATCGGCTTCCGCGTCGTCTGCGCCGGCATCAGCGTCGTCGCTTTCGGCGGCGGGCGCGGGTTCGGGGGCGGCCTCCGCCTCGGCGGCGTCGGGCGTTTCGTCGCCGTCAGCGTCGTCGTCTAACTCGATGTCGAACAGGTCCGCGAGGAGCCGCTCGGTCTCGGGCGAGACCTCGATTTCGTCGTCGTCGAGGTCGTCGGCCGGGGCGTCAGCCTCGTCGGCCGCGTCGTCGTCGTGTTCGTCGGCCTCGTCGTCGACGGAGACCAGCGAGGTCTCGGCGTAGACGTGCGCGAGGAGGCCCTCGCGGTCGCGCTCGAAGCGGCGAATCATCGCCGACACCGTCAGGTAGTCGTCGACGCCCGAGGCGGCGATGTACCGGAGCACGTCGGCGCGGATGTCGAGTTCGTACTTGAGGTCGGCCTTCGTCCAGCCGCGCTCGGCGGCGATTTCGTCGAGGACGACGGAGTCGCCGACGCGCTCGTGGGCGTCGTTTTCGGGGTTGCGCTTGAACACGTCGCGGAGTTCGACCTCGCCGTCGTCGTCGACGCCGGCGATTTCGGTGACGGCGATGTTCCGGCGGGTCCGGTCGCCGTCGAGGTGAATCTGCTTTTGGACCGAGATGATGTCGAGGTCCGAGAGCATCTGGGCGGGCACGCCGAGGGGCTCGTTGCGCATGCGGTGGACCACGCCCTCCGAGGAGTCGGCGTGGAACGTCGTGTACGCGGTGTGGCCCGTGGCGATGGAGTGGAAGAACGTCAGCGCGACGCGCTCTTCCGTGCGAATCTCGCCGACCAGCAGGTACTCGGGGCGCTGTCGGAGCGCGGCCTGCAGGAGCGCGTACATCGACACCTCGCCGCGGCCGTCGGCCGTGAACGTGTCGCGGGTGACCGACTGAATCCAGTTGTCGTGCGGGAGGGTGATTTCGCGGGTGTCCTCGATGGAGACGACCTTCGCGTGGCCGGGGACGAAGAAGGACACCGCGTTCATCGAGGTGGTCTTCCCGGAGCCCGTGCCGCCCGCGAAGATGAGAGAGCGGTTGTTCTCGATGGCGAGCCAGAAGTACGCCATCTGCTCGACGCTGAAGGTGTTCCAGCGCACGAGGTCGACCGGCGACAGCGGCACGTCCGAGAACTTCCGGATGGTGAAGTTCGACCCGCGGGTGGCGATGTCAGAGCCGAGGGTCAACTGGACGCGAGAGCCGTCCGGGAGGCTCGCGTCCACGAGCGGGTCGGAGACGGTGACCTGCTTGCCCGCGCGTTGCGCGAGGCGGATGGTGAACGACGAGAGGTCGCCGTCGTCGAAGACGACGTTCGTCGGCACGTCCCGGTAGACGCTGTGGAAGACGTAGACGGGCACGTCGTCGCCGTCACAGGAGATGTCCTCGATGCCGGGGTCGCGCATCACGGGGTCGATGCGGCCGAAGTGGATGAAGTCGCGGAGCAGGAAGTAAAACAGCTTCCAGAGCGACCCGTCTTCGACCGTCGCGGCGTGTTCGGTGATTATCCCGCGGGCCTCGTCGTCGAAGACGTCCTCGCGGTCGCCGTCGGCGTCGAGGTCGCGGTACAAGAGGCTGTTGCGCAGAATCTTCGTCAGGTCCTCGCGCACGAAGTCCTCGAAGTCGTCGAGGCGCGGCTCGCTCACGTGGTACCGGTGTTCGCGCCGCTCGTGGTCGTACAGGATGGAGACGAACGCGAAGGGTTTGTTCACCCAGTAGTGTTCGACGGCCTCGACGCCTTCGAGGAACGCGAAGTCGAAGAACCTGTCTTCGATGAACGCCTCGGAGGGCGCGGGCGCGAACGCCGTCTCGTCGTCGATTTCGGCGAAGAACGCCTTCACCTCGCGGAGGACGGCCTCCCGGAGCGTTTCCGGGCGGTCCTCGTCTTCCGCCTCGCCTTCGACGGGGTCGGCGGGGCCGTACTCGATGCGGTCCGACGCGGGGACCGGGAGTTCACTCGCGCGGGCGGCCATCGCCTCCGGACCGGTCGTGGGGACCAGTTGGGCGGAGCCACCGTCTGCTCGGAACGATTCTTCGCCATCGCGGCGGTCAGTCTGGGAGTTCTTGTCAGGAGACGCCATTCTCTGGAAATACTGAACGGTAGGAACTGCTGTAAGTATGGAGCGACTAGATGACCAGATTCGGCCGGTTAGGCCCGAACTACCGCCGGATTCAGGAATCTAACTGGTTCGATGTCGGCGGGGAAGTTAGACCGACACGCCCCCGGAACGACCCGGCAACGGCTGACAACCAACTGAGAGTACTGTCCCTCGCGGACGGTGTCCCCGGCCGACGCGTCGGCGAGAAACGGCGACATTCAGCGAAATGTGAGTGTTAACAATGGTCATAGGCCGTCTGCCGGCGGAATTCGCCCCTTCAGCCCCTCGTGGCCTTGCGATTTCGGTCCTTCCTAGCGGGTGGAAACGGGACGAACCTTCAAGAGACGAGGCGTTGTATGTAAGGATGTATTATGGATATTGCTGATATCGCCACTCCTGATTTCATCGAGGTCGACGTTGACGAGCGATTAGGCAAAGTCCGCTCCATCTTCGAGCGGGAAAACCCTAAGGGCATCATCGTTCAGGACGACGGCGAGTACGCGGGCGTCATCGGTGAGAAACAGCTCATCAACTCGCACGTCGAAGACAGCACCAAAGCGGCCGCGCTGACGAAGGCCGTCCCCAAGATAGACCGTCACGAGAACGTGCGCGAGGTCGCGCGGATGCTCGTCGAGGGCGACACGAAGGTCGCGCCGGTCTACGAGGGCGAAAAACAGTACGGCATCATCACGCAGGACGCCATCCTCGAAGCCGTCCTCGACAACCTCGACGCGCTGACCGTCGAGCAGATTTACACCGACGACGTGATCACCGTCGGCGAGCGCGACCACCTCGGGCAGGCCATCAACCGCCTCCGCGAACACGGCGTCTCGCGGCTCCCGGTCGTCAACGACGAGGGCCGCCTCGAAGGTATCCTGACCACCTACGACCTCGTCGAGTTCATGGTGCGCGACGAGGGTCGGCAGGGCAAACAGGACCGCCGCGGCGACACCGACCGCATGCTCGACCTCCCGGTCTACGACCTCATGACCAGCCCGGCGCGCACGGCGACGCCCGAAGAGAGCGTCCGCGAGGCGGTCGCGCGCATGCTGGAAAACGACATCGCCGGCCTCGTCGTCACGCCGGCCGACGACGACGGCGAAGTCCTCGGCGTGGTGACCAAAACCGACGTGCTCCGCGCGCTCACCTACACCGAAGAAGAGCAGATGGACGTGCAGGTCACGAACATCGGCCTCCTCGAAACGCTGAGCCGCGCCGACATCAACTCGGCTATCACCGAGGTCGCCGACAAGTACCAGCGGATGAGCGTGCTCCACGCCCACGTCCGCTTCCACGAGCACAAGGAGAAGCTCCGCGGCACGCCGCTCATCCAGTGCCAGATTCGGCTCCGCACGAGCCACGGCCAACTGGCCGGCAGCGGCGAGGGCTACGGCGCGGAACACGCGTTCCACGTCGCGCTCGACAAGCTCGAACGCAACGTGCTCGAAGTCAAGGGCTTCGAGGCCGACGAGCGCTACCGCGGCCAGCTGCTCCGCAAGCTCAACGAGCTGTAACGCCGCCGAGTCGCCGGGGCGCACCGAACGCCCGAGCTGTAACGCAAACCGAACACAGGAGCGGGATTCGGCCGGGTCGTCCGCCCGGCCGCGTCGACCTTTTTCTACACGTCAGCCGCGGAGAGCCCGCGGTCCGTTATCTTGAACGTCGCCGTCTCACCGGCGGGTTTCGCGCGGTGCTTTTCGAGCGTCGCCCGGCGGTTGCCGCCGCGGAACCGGTCGAGGCGGACGACGGTGCCGGTCCAGTGTTCGAGGGTGTGGCCGCCGAGCGCGCGCGTCCGGTCGGTGTCGGGGTCGGCGTACACCTGATTCGTCAGGACGACCGCGAGGTCGTGTTTGCGCGCCAGCGACAGCAGGTGCGTGACCTGCCGTGCCACCCGGCGGAGCGCCTCGCCGCCGTCGCCCTCGGCGGTCCGTTCGAGCCGGTAGAAGCCGGTCGCCGAATCGAGGACGATGAGGTCGGCGCTGGCGGCGAACTCCTCGGCGTCGCGGACGGCCTGTTCTTGGTCCTCGAAGTCGTACGCCTCGCTTATCATCAGCCGCGAGGTCACAGACTCCACGTCCTCGGGGGCGACCGCCTCCGCGAGCTGTTGGAAGCGGTCGACCGACAGGCCCTCGGTGTCGATGTAGACGACGGTGCCGCCCGCGGCGGCGACCCGGACCGCCGCCGAGAGCGCGACGTTCGTCTTGCCGGCCGCGGAGGGACCGTACACCTGCGTGACGGTGCCGCGTTCGAACCCGCCGTCGAGGAGGTCGTCGAGCGCGTCACAGCCGGTGGAGACTGACTCTGTCACGTCTGGTGGTGAGAGCCACCGGCCGAAAAAGACCCCGGTCGCCGCGGACGGTCTCGGGGGAACTCGCAGTCGCGCGACCGACCGCCGCCTCGACGCCGGTCCGCGACCGCCACGGCGACTCGCGCACGACGCTTTATTCGTCGCCGTCGCCAAGGGACCTCCGTGATAGTCGTCGCCACCGCCGATTTCGACCTCTACCACGAGGCCGTGTCCGAACTCCGGAGCCGAGGTGTCACGTTTACGACCGTCGAGCCGGGCGACCCCCTGCCCGAGCGGGCGCGGGTGCTCCTCACCGGCCCCGACGACGACCTCGACGGCACGGGCTCCGACCGAAACGTGACCCGCGTGACCGCGACCGGCGACGACGTGCGCCGCGCCGTCGACGAGGCGCTCGCCAGCCTCCGCGGCGACGGCGGACAGACCGTCGTCGGCGTCGACCCCGGAACCAGACCGGGTATCGCGGTCCTCTCGGGCGAGACGGTCGTCGCCGCGTTCCACGTCCCGCTTTCGGACGCCGTCGACGTCATCCGAGAGGAGACCGACGACGCGGTCGACCCCGTGGTCCGCATCGGCGACGGCGCGCGCTTACAGGGCGCGAAGCTCATCAACGAACTCGACGGCGTCGCGGTCGAGCTCGTCGACGAGACCGGGACGACGCCCTACCTCGGAAGCGGCGCGCGCGGCATGGGCGACGTGCTCGCCGCGGTGAACATCGCCCGCCGGGGCGGCGAGCGCATCGAGTCCCGCGAGATAGAGCCGACCGAGGGCGAACTCACGCGCATCAAGGCGCGCTCCCGGGAGGCGTCGGCCGACAACCGCACCATCGACGACGGCCTCGCGCGCCGCGTCGCCGGCGGGGAACTGAGCATCGACGAGGCGTTGGACGAACACCGCTCCCGCGAGGAGTGAGCGTCCATACCGGCGGCCCTGACGTCGTTAACGGCCGCCTAACGGGGCTCTACGCGGCCGGTTGAGGAACCTCCGTTTCGAGTGGTCGGCCCACGAAGAACGCTATTAACGCGACTCTCGGTTTATGAGACGCACCGCGCCCGATTCATACCTACGTTCTCCCGGCGCGTATTCCGTGTCGCATGAGCACATCACGCACCCCCGAACTCGGGCGACGGACGTATCTGAAGGCACTCGGCGTCGGCGCGCTCTCGGTCGGCGCGTTCGCCGCGCCCGCGGCGGCGCACCGCGGGGCGCTCCAGCGCGAACTCGCGTCGGTTCGGGCGGCCACGTCCAAGTACGCCGACGTTCGGAAGGCAATCGCGGACGGCTACGTCCTCGGCAGTCCGTTCGTGCCGGGCATGGGCTACCACTACGTGAACGAGAACTACGTCATCGAGAACGACGACGACGAGGTCGATATCACCAAGCCCGCCGCGCTCGTCTACGGGAGAAACGAGGGCAACGGCAAGGAAACGCTCGTCCTCGGCGCGGCAGAGTACCTGTTCGACGAGGCGCCGAACTACGGGGGACCGTTCCCGGACCCGTTCCACGGCGACAGCGACGACGGCATGTGGGGCTTCGCGGCGGGACACTGGGGTCTCCACGCGTGGGTCCACGTCAACAACCCCGCGGGGACGTTCGCGCCGTTCAACTCCCGGCCGCAGTTCAACGAGAAGTGACCTGACGGGTCGGCAGCGAACGGTTTTTTCGGCGAAGCGTCTCGGGGAGGGAACTCAGCGAATCACTCACTCACCGCCGCCCGACGCCACCGCGTCGACGGCGCGGCGCATGACCTCTCGGACCGGAAGCCCCGTCTCTTTCGCCACCGCCAGCGCGTCGTCGTACTCAGCGCTTCGGTCGTAGACGACGCCGTCGGCGTCGCTTCCGACCTTCACGCTCACCTCGTAGTCGTCGCCGTCGATGTCGAGCGTCGCGGTCTCGAACTCGCGGCGGGCGGTCCAGCGGTGCCCCGCCCCGTGTTCGCGGATTCCGAGCGTGCCCGTTTCGACCGCGAGGCGGTAGGCGACGCGCTCGGCGTCTTCCGGCTTGACGACGACCTTGACGAGGTGGCCGGGGCGGGACTTCTTCATCGTCGTCGGGACGATGGTCACGTCGCGCGCGCCGGCGTCCGTCAGGGTCTCCTGTAGCCCGCCGAGGACCTCGGGCGTGGCGTCGTCGAGGTTCGTTTCGAGGACGGAGATATCGTCGCGGACGAGCCGCGAACCGCCGTCGCCGACGACGGCGCGGAGGACGTTCGGGTGGTCGGGGAACTCCCGACCGCCGGCCCCGTAGCCGGACGACTCGACCGACATCGACGGGAGCGTCTCGACGCCCTCGGCGAGGTGCGCGAGGATGGCCGCGCCCGTGGGGGTGAGCAGTTCGGATTCGACGGGACCGCCGCGGACCGACCAGTCGGCCGCCGCGGCGATGTTGACCACGGCGGGCGCGGGGACCGGGTAGGTTCCGTGGCTCATCTCGGCCTGGCCGCCGCCGACGGCGACCGGGCCGGTGACGACCCGGTCCACGTCGAGGTCGTCGAGGAGGAGACAGACCCCGACCACGTCGGCGATGGCGTCGTCCGCGCCGACCTCGTGGAAGTGGGTCTCGTCGAGGTCGGTGCCGTGGACCTCGGCCTCGGCCTCGCCGAGCACGCGGAAGATGGCCGTCGCGTCCCCGACCACGCTCGCGGGCAAGCCCATCGATTCGACGAGGTCGACGACCTCGGGGTAGGTCCGGTGCGGGCCGTGGCCCTCGGCGTGAGTGTGGCCGTCGTGGTCGGCGTGAGTATGCGAATGGCCGTGGTGGTGATGGTCGTCGTGAGTATGCGAGTGGTCGTGGTCGTGTGAGTGGCCGTGGTCGTGTGAGTGGCCGTGGTCGGCGTGCGACTGGCCGTGTCCGTCGTCGGTGCCGTGGTCGTGTCCTTCCTCGTCGTGAGCGTGGTCGTGGTGACGGTACTGGTGTTGGTTGCTGTGCTCGTCTTCGTCGTCACCGTCAGCGTCGTCGGAGTCTCCCCCGTCGTCGCCGTCGCCGCTCTCGGGTTCGGGCTGGTGTCTGTGGTCGTCGCCGTGGCCCTCGCCGCGGGGGTCGCCCCCGTCGGCCTCAGGGAGGAGCACGTCCACCTTGGTCGCGAGGATGCCGTTTTTGTCGACCTCGTGGACGCGGTAGGTCACGTCGAGGGCGTCTTCGACGGGCGAGAGGACGGACGGGTCGGCACCGACGGCGACGAGCGCGCCGAGGAGCATGTCGCCGCTGGCACCCATCCGACCGTCGAACGCGAGGAGTCGCATGCGTGAACTGTCGTGTTCGAGCGTAAAAACGCCGGGCATCGACGCGCCGCCCCCTGTCCGGTCGGTAGGGATTAGTAGCGGCCCGCCCTACGATGTGCTAGGCTGTAACCACGAGAGGACGGTGCCTCGGGCCGACCGGGGAAGGACTTATCCGATGGCCTCTCACAGGTATCAGCATCCCCGCGAGGTAATCATGAACGAAGTCCAACTCGAAGTGGCGAAAGCGTACCCGAACGACTCGGGACGCGGCATCGCCCGTCTTGATCCGGACACCTTGCTCCATCTCAAGCTCTCGCCGGGAGACATCATCGAGATAGAGGGAGGGAAGACGACCGCCGCGAAGGTGTGGCGGGCAGACCGGCAGGACTGGAACACGGATACGGTCCGCATCGACGGGTTCACGCGGCAGAACGCCGACGTGGGCATCGGCGAGCGGGTCACCATCCGCAAGGCAGAGGCCACGAAGGCCGACAAACTCGTACTTGCGCCGCCGGAGGAGGCGAGCGTGCAGTTCGGGTCCGACGCGGCCGGCATGGTCAAACGGCAGATTCTCAAGCGGCCCGTGGTCGAACGCGACATCGTCCCGGTGATGTCGAGCACGAATCACCCGTTTATGCGGTCGCCCGGACAGGCGATTCCGCTCATCGCCGTCGAGACGAAGCCCGACGGCGTCGTCCTCGTCACCGAGGACACCGACGTCGAACTCCGCGAGGAGCCCATCTCGGGCTTCGAGAAGGCCGGCGGCGGCATCACCTACGAGGATATCGGCGGCCTGACCAACGAGATTCAGCGCGTCCGCGAGATGGTCGAACTGCCGATGAAACACCCCCAGATATTCAAGAAACTGGGCATCGAGCCCCCGCAGGGGGTGTTGCTCCACGGGCCGCCGGGCACCGGGAAGACGCTTCTCGCCCGCGCGGTCGCCAACGAGACCTCGGCGAGTTTCTTCTCTATCGCAGGGCCGGAAATCATCTCGAAGTACTACGGCGAGTCCGAACAACAGCTCCGCGAGATATTCGAGGACGCCAAAGAGGAGTCGCCGAGCATCATCTTCATCGACGAACTCGACTCCATCGCGCCCAAGCGTGAGGACGTGACCGGCGAGGTCGAACGCCGGGTCGTCGCCCAACTCTTGACGATGATGGACGGGCTCGAAGCCCGCGGACAGGTCATCGTCATCGCGGCGACGAACCGCGTCGACTCGGTGGACCCCGCGCTCCGCCGTCCCGGCCGGTTCGACCGCGAAATCGAAATCGGCGTGCCCGACGAGGAGGGCCGCAAGGAGATTCTCCAGATTCACACCCGCGGGATGCCGCTTTCGGACGACGTGGACCTCGACGACCTCGCCGACGACACCCACGGCTTCGTCGGCGCGGACATCGAGGCGCTGACCAAGGAGGCCGCGATGAAGGCGCTCCGGCGCTACCTCCCCGAAATCGACCTCGACAGGGAGGACATCCCGCCGAGCCTCATCGACCGCATGGTCGTCAAGAACGACGACTTCGGCGGCGCGCTCGGCGAGGTCGAACCCTCGGCGATGCGCGAGGTGCTCGTCGAGATTCCGAAGGTCACGTGGAACGACGTCGGCGGGCTCGAAGGGCCCAAACAGAAGGTCCAAGAGAGCGTCGAGTGGCCGCTGACCACGCCCGAGAAGTTCCAGCGGATGGGTATCGAGGCCCCGAAGGGCGTGCTCCTCTACGGGCCACCCGGCACGGGGAAGACCCTGATAGCGAAGGCCGTCGCCAACGAGACGAACGCGAACTTCATCTCGGTGCGCGGCCCGCAGCTGCTGTCGAAGTGGGTCGGCGAGTCGGAGAAGGCGATTCGGCAGACATTCCGCAAGGCGCGGCAGGTCTCGCCGACTATCATCTTCTTCGACGAGCTGGACGCGCTCGCCCCCGCCCGCGGCAACGACATGGGCAACAACGTCTCCGAGCGCGTCGTCAACCAGCTCCTGACGGAGTTGGACGGCCTCGAAGACGCGGGCAACGTCATGGTCATCGCGGCGACGAACCGCCCGGACATGATCGACCCCGCGCTCATCCGCTCGGGCCGGTTCGACCGCCTCGTGCTCATCGGCCAGCCCGAAGAGGAGGGCCGCGAGCAGATTCTCGACATCCACACGCAGCAGAGCCCGCTCGCCCCCGACGTGAGCCTCCGCGAAATCGCGGAGATAACCGACGGCTACGTCGGCTCCGACCTCGAATCCATCTGCCGCGAGGCGGCCATCGAGGCGCTCCGCGAGGACGCCGACGCCGAGGAAATCGAGATGCGCCACTTCCGCAAGGCGATGGAGTCGGTCCGCCCGACCATCACCGAGGAACTGATGCGCTACTACGAGGACATCCAAGACCAGTTCAAGGGTGGCTCCCGCGAGGGCCTGTCGCCCGACACCCGCGACGGCGGCCGCATCGGCTTCCAGTAAGCCGGTTTGACGGCGGTCGGCGGTCGGTGGTTCTGGTTTTTCTTTTTGGACTCACTCGCGTCAGCCGGAGCTTCGGTTTTCCCACGCGCCAATAGTGGCAACCAGAAAACATATTGTCTGGTACAGCCGGTTCGATAGTGTGTCCGCCCACACCGACCGACGGCTCACCAGCGGGTTCCTCGTCGTCTGCGCTGGTGCCCTCGCGCCCCACACCGCCGAAGCGCTACTGGCGCACCGACTATCGCTTGAGGGGATGCCCGTGGTGTACGGCACGCTCGGCATTTCGCTCGTCGCGGCCGCCGCCGCAGTCTGGTACGCGTCAGCGTACTCGCTGAAGTACGTCCTGCTCTACAGTGCTGTGGCTGTCGGAACTGCGGGGCTGATGTTCGGGTATCTGTTCATGCAGACGTCCGCCTGACCCGTTCGGAAAATGCGGAGAACGCCGGGATTCGGTCCGGGCCACGTTGACCGAACCGCGGCCGACCGAGCCACCCGAGCGCCGACGTGCCTCAGAACAGCAGGGAGTCGTCGTTGTCTATCATGTAGAGCGTCCGCGCCGCGACGTTGACGGCGTGGTCGCCGATGCGTTCGAGGTCGCGCACCGTAAGCAGGAGTCGGCGCACGTCGACGAGGGCGCTTTCGGGGTCGAGGTCGCCGTCGCCCTCGAAGTCGTCGCCGTTCATGAGGTCGCGGACGATGCTCTCCGAGGCGCTGTCACACATCGCGTCGAGGTCGTCGTCGCGCTCCGCCACGGACTGACAGAGGTCCGTGTCTTCGGTCTCGTAGGCGTCCATCGCCTGGTCGACCATGTCGAGGGCGGCGTCGCCGATGCGGCGGATGTCGACTTCCGCGTACACGTCGTTTTCGGCGTCGATGGCGTACTGCGCGAGGTTGGTCGCGAGGTCGCCGATGCGTTCGAGGTCGGTGATGATCTTGAACGACGCCGCGATGAATCGCAGGTCGCCCGCGACGGGCTGTTGGAGCGCGAGCAGGTCGATGCAGTCCTGTTCTAAGTCGAGGTAGATACGGTTGATTTCGTGGTCGCCCTCGATGACCTCCTGGGCCTTCCGCTCGTCTTTGTCTTCGAGCGCGTCGAGGGCGTACCGAACTCGCTCCGAGACGAGTTCGCTGAGATACAACACGTCCTCTTCGAGCTGATTGAGGCGAGATTGGTACGTGTTTCTGGCCATACGTGACGTTCCGATAGGGGACGTGAAATTCCTTGTGATGGTTCCGGTGGTCGAGTCGCCGGTCCGTCTCGAACGACCGTGTCGAATGCGCGACGGCGGGACGCGGGCGTCGCTCCGCGGCGTGAATCGAACGTCTCACAGAAGCGACCCGGGGGTTCGCGAGCGGGAACGGGGTTATCCGAACTTGCCGGTGATGTAGTCTTCGACGCGCTGGCTCTCGGGGTTCTCGAAGATTTTCTGGGTGTCGTCGAACTCGACGAGTTCGCCGCCGGTGAGGAAGACGGCGGTCTTGTCGGAGATACGCGCCGCCTGCTGCATGTTGTGGGTGACGATGACGACGGTGTAGTCCTCGGCGAGTTCCTCGACGAGGTCTTCGATCTGCGAGGTCGCCACCGGGTCGAGCGCCGACGCGGGCTCGTCCATGAGCAGCACTTCGGGGTCGGTCGCGATGGCGCGGGCGATACAGAGGCGCTGTTGTTGGCCGCCGGAGAGGTCGAGCCCGGACTCGTGGAGGCGGTCTTTCACCTCGTCCCAGAGGGCGGCGCGCTTGAGCGACTCCTCGACGACCTCGTCGTAGTCGGCGTCGATGCCCTGAATCTTCAGGCCGTAGACGACGTTCTCGTAGATGCTCTTGGGGAACGGGTTCGGCTTCTGGAACACCATGCCGACGCGGCGGCGGAGCGCGACGGGGTCGACGTCGTCGTCGTAGACGTTCTTACCGCGGAGCGTGAGTCGACCCTCGACGCGGGCGACGTCGATGAGGTCGTTCATGCGGTTGATACAGCGGAGGAACGTGGACTTCCCGCAGCCGGAGGGACCGACCATCGCGGTCACGCTGTTCTCGGGGATGTCCATCGAGATGTCGGTGAGCGCGTGGTCGTCGCCGTACCAGACGTTGATGTCCTCCGAGCTGATGACGGTCTCGGCGTTGTCGGCCACCGAGTTCGCCGACGCAGAGAGCCCGTCGCTCACGTCGGTTTCGACGAGCATCTCGTCGTTCGTCGGGTCCTCTGTTCCGTTCATGGCTTGCTGTTCTCCCTCGGGTGCTTTGTCTCTTTGGCTCATTGGTGACGTTCAGTTTCCACTTTCGAACTTGTTTCGCAGGACGATGGCGACGGAGTTCATGGCGAGGAGGACCGCCAGGAGGACGACGACGCCGGCCGGGACGGCCTTCGTGTAGAAGTCCTCGCTGGCGAACAGGCTGGACCACGCGTACACCTGCAGGGGCATCGCGCTCACCTTCGACGAGAGCTCCGTCGGTAGGGTGAAAAGGACGTTCGGCGCGCCGATCATGATGAGCGGCGCGGTCTCGCCGATGGCCCGGCCGAGCGCGAGGATGGTCCCGGTCAGGATGCCGGGGAACGCCTCCGGGAGGACGACGTTCTTCACGGTCTGCCAGCGCGTCGCGCCCATGCCGTAGGACGCCTGCCGCATGTCGCCGGGCACCGCGCGAATCGCCTCGCGCGAGGAGATGATGACGATGGGCAGGATGAGGAGCGCGAGCGTCGCGCCGCCGATGATGACCGTCCCCGTGGGCTGGCCGAGGTAGGTGACGAACACGCCGAGCCCGAGCAGGCCGTAGACGACCGAGGGGACGCCGGCGAGGTTCGAGATGTTCACGTCGACGAATCGGGTGAAGGCGTTGTCGGGGGCGTACTCTTCGAGGTACACCGCCGCGCCGACGCCGAGCGGGAACGAGAGGGCGGCGACCGTCGCCATCAGCAGGATGGAGCCGCCGATGGCCGGGTAGAGACCGGCGTTCTCCGCGGTCCCGCTGTGGGCGCTCGTGAGGAACTGCCAGTCGACCCACGACTGCGGGCCGGCGAAGCCGAGCG
This sequence comes from Haloferax sp. S2CR25, assembly GCF_031624535.1. Taxonomy (NCBI): domain Archaea; kingdom Methanobacteriati; phylum Methanobacteriota; class Halobacteria; order Halobacteriales; family Haloferacaceae; genus Haloferax; species Haloferax sp. S2CR25. The sequence goes on along the minus strand of NZ_JAMQOO010000002.1, from coordinate 79,675 downwards.
CGTCGACCGCGGCCGCGCCGACGAGCGACCCGCCGATGACGACTCCGGCGAGCACCAGCCCGATTCGCTCCCGTTCGCGGGTGACCGCCGCGCCGCCGGCGTAGGCGACCGTCGGGACGAACGCGACCGACGTGACGACGGCGGCGGCGTTCGCGTTGACGCCGACCGTCGGGCCGACGACGGCCGCGAGGCCGGTCAAAACGAACGCAGACGCGCCCGCGGCGAGGCCGGCCGTGGTGTCCTCGCGGATTCGAGCGACGTACTGGCTGACGACGACCGCGGTCACGCCGCCGAGGACGAGCGTCAGAATCACCCAGTCGGCGGGGACCACGGGGAGTTGGCGGACGATTTCGGGAATGCTGTGGTAGTACCCCGGGACGCCGACGAGCGAGAGGAGGAAGACGGCTCCGGTCACGGCGACGCGGAGCGTGAACGGTATCTGCTGTTCGTACTTCGTCAGGACGACGACGAGCGCCGCCGGAACGATGAGGCCGATGACGTACGAGAGGCCGGTCAGCGGCGGGATGATGTCGACGAAGACGATGGCGACGCCGCCGCTGAACATCAGGGAGACGGCGAGCATCCCGACGACCATGCCGCCGAGTTTGAGCGCCGGGACGTTCCGGCGTGCGAGGTAGCCGCCGACGACCGCCGTGGGGACGACGAGCGTCAGGAAGAACGTGAGGTGCCAACCGAGGTCCGCGGTGAGCGGGCGAATCGCGTCGTTGGCGACGTAGACGAGGAGGACGGCGAGCGTGACGATGCCGAACATCGTCGCGCCCAAAAGCAGGTACCGGAAGACGGTTCCGGCGGTTCGACTGACCTGTCCGAAGTCTTCGACGCGGCCGGGTTCGGTGTCGGTCGCCATCTCAGTAGGCCTCCCGGTAGCGTCGCGAGACGTAGTCGCTGATAACGTTCATGATGAGCGTGATGACGAAGAGCACGAGACCGATGGCGAACAGGCTGCGGTAGGCCAGCCCGCCGCCGGTGATGTCTCCGGTGAGAAGCTGGACCATCGCGGCGGTCATGGGCAGCGCGCCTTCGAGGTACGATGCGGGATTGAGCGGGTTGAGGAACTTCGCCTGCGCGCCCGCGGCGACGGTGACGGCCATCGTCTCGCCGATAGCGCGCGAGAGCGCGAGGATGAAAGAAGAGAAGATGCCTGAGAGCGCGGCGGGGACGACGATGCCGGTCGACACGTCGAACTTCGTCGCGCCCATACCGTAGCCCGCCTGTCGGAGTTCGTCGGGGACGGCGGACATCGCGTCCTCGCTGATTGAGGCGACCATCGGGATGATCATGATGCCGACGACGATGCTCGCAGAGAGCATGTTGAACGTCCCGATGTCGGGGAAGACGACTTCCAGCGCCGGCGTGATGTAGATGAGCGCGAAGAAGCCGTAGACGACCGTCGGGACGCCGGCGAGGATTTCCAGCGCGGGTTTGAGAATCGACCGGGCCTGCGCGCTCGCGTACTCGCTGAGGTAGATGGCGGTGGCGACGCCGAGCGGGAGCGCGATGACGGCCGACCCGATGGTGACCATCAGCGTCGCCGACACGAGCGACAGCACGCCGAACTCTTGGCTGTGTATCTGCCAGGTGGTTCCGGTGAGGAAGTCGACGACGGACGCCGTCTCCCCCGTCACTCCCATCAGCGGGGCTGTCAGCGTGAAGAACTTGGCCGCCTCCGTGATGAGGAGCCCGACGATACTGAGGGTCGTCACGACGGACAGCGCCGCGCACAGGAAGAAGAACGACCGCGTCAGCAGCTCACGCGGCGCGTTCTCCGTGTTCCGCGTGAGGTCGGTTTCGAGGTCATCTGTGCTCATTGGTTGGATTGAATCGTGGTGTATGAAAAAGCGCTTCGTTAGCTGATTCTGTCGAGAAAGCGGCTAGTTGGCTTCCTCGATGGCGGCGTCGAGCGTGTCGAGCATCTCCTGTTGCTCGTCCTCGCCGAGCGGGACGTAGCCGACCTCGTCGGCGACGATTTCGCGGCTAGTGGAGTTCTCCATCCAGTAGCGGGCGAACGCCGCGATGTGGTCCTCCGCGAGCGATTCGCGGGCGGGGTAGGTGAAAAGCGGGCGGGAAAGCGGGTTGTACTCGCCGGACAGCGCCGTGTCGAGCGACGGTTCGACGAACTCGCCGGCGTCGTTCTCGATGGGGACCGCCTGCACGGCGTCGGTGCTCTCGCTGTAGTACGCGAAGCCGAGATAGCCGATCGCGTACTCGGAGCCCTGGACGCCCTGGACGATGGTGCGGTCCTGCTCGGTCGCGGAGTAGTCCTGGCGGTGACCCGGACCCTCCTCGCCGATGACGGCCTCGATGAAGTAGTCGTAGGTGCCGGAGGCGTCGGTGGGACCGTAAATCTCGATTTCCTCGTCGGGCCACTCGGAGTTGACGTCCGCCCACGTCGTCGGGGTCGACTCGGCCGAGAAGATGGTCTGGAGTTGCTCGACGGTGAGGCCCTCGCCGATGAAGTCGTTGTCGTTGTTGACGATGACCGTCAGCGCGTCGGTGGCGACCTTCAGTTCGACGGGCGTCACGTCGTTGCTCGCGCACTGCTCTTCCTCGTCGGGCTGAATCGGGCGCGAAGCGTTGTTGAAGTCGGTCTGCCCCGTACAGAAGTAGTTCGCGAAGCCGCCACCGGAGCCGGTGGACTGGAGGTTGATGTTGACCTCGGAGTGCTCGGTCTGGAAGCGCTCACCCATCGCGGTTGCGAGCGGGAACACCGTCGAGGAGCCGGCGATATCGATGGTTCCGGAGAGTTCGCCGCTCCCGTCGCCCGACGAGTCCGTTCCCTCGGAGTCGCCGCCGGAGCTACCGCCCTCGCCACCGGAGTCGCCGCCGGTGTTGTTCTCCGTACACCCGGCGAGTCCCGCGAGGCCGGCCGCACCCGAGGCAATCAGGAACTTACGCCGCGAAAGAACACTGTCCGAGTTACGCGTCATCGATTTTGACGAGCCGATTTTGTCGTAAATACCCTGCTATGACAACTATATAGTGGTACGTTCCGGTATGTCCACAACGCTTGTTACCGAGTGACAATCGGCGGTCGATTCCGTCGAAAACTCCGGGTTGTCTCATTCGACCTCGGTCCGGGAGCTAGTTCCCCCTGAAACGGCAGAAACTCGGGCACTGAGTCGCTTCGGAGCCGTCGCGTCGCTGCTCCCGAGCGAGCGGAATCCCCCGTCGAATCCGGCACTGACCGGGCCGTGTCTCGTCGGTGCCGTAAATCAGCACTCCAATATATAGAGATAGACAGTTTTATTGTGTATTGAGAACCACCCACGGACATGGTCGAAACCCGAAAGGTGCAGGTGACGGGCGGTTCCACCTACACCGTCTCGATTCCCAAAGACTGGGCGACGGACAACGGCGTCTCGGCGGGGAGCGAAGTCGAGTTCTACCCGGAGGGCGACTCGCTGTTCCTCACGCCCCGTTCGGAGGAAGAGCGCACCGAGGGGACCCTCGACATCACGAGCCTCGAAGGCGACAAGCTCACGCGCGCCGTCATGACGATGTACGTGAGCGGGTTCGACATCATCGCGCTGGAGAGCTCGCGCATCACGACCGACCAGCGCCGGACCATCCGCGAGGCGACCCAGAGCCTCGTCGGTCTCGAAGTGCTCGAAGAGACGCGCGACCGGGTCGTCATCCGCGACCTGCTCGACTCCTCGGAACTCTCCATCCACAACGCGGTCACCCGGATGCGGCTCATCGCCCTCTCGATGCTCGAAGACGCCATCGCGGCCATCGCCGAGAAGGACGACGACATGGCCCGCGACGTCATCCAGCGCGACGACGACGTCGACCGCCTCTGGATGGTCGTCTCCCGCATCTTCCGGGCGACGCTCCGGACCCCGAAGGCCGCCGAGGAGCTGGGTCTCCCCCGCGAAATCTGCTTCGACTACCAGTCCGCGGCCCGGCAGCTGGAGCGCATCGGCGACCACGCGACGAAAATCGCCCACCTCTCGTTGAACTTCGAAGAGCCCGTCAGCGACGAAATCGTCGAGGCGATTCGGGAGCTGTTCGAGGAGACCGAAGGGGTCGTCAACGGCGGGATGGACGCGCTGTTCGCCGAGGAGAGCGACGAGGCGAGCCGCCTCGCCAACGAGTCTCGTCAGGCCGTCCAAGCCATCGACGCGAGCGCCCGCGGCATCGACGAACTCCTCCGGGACCTCGACCCGGCGCGCGCGCAACTGCTCGGCCTCATCGTCGACTCCGTCTCGCGGAGCGCCGACTACGGCGGCAACATCGCCGAGACGGCGCTCCAGAAGGCCGCGCCGACGCCCTGACCGGCCGACCGGCCGCGTCGGGTCGTCGCGCGATTCGATTCAGTACCGTCCAGTCTCGCTTTCTACTTCGAACCCCCTGTCCGTGAGCGACGGCCGCGAGGCTCAGGGGGGCAAACGGTCGAGCCGCGCCGAAACGGCGACGCGGGGGAGAGAAGCTTACTCTTCGTCGACGGCGACGGCGTTGACCTGTCCGTCCTGACCGGGACGGGAGGTGACGCGGGCGCGGCCGGCGCTCGTGTCGATGATGGAGCCCTTCGTGATGATGTTCCGGCGGGCGTAGTTGACGTTCGACGGGTTGTCGACGACGCCTTCGATGTCCGCCTGCGTCACGTCGGCACCGTCTGCGACCTGCGCGACGTTCGTCGAGAGGGCGCGGAGCTTCTCGTTGTTGCCGCGGGAGTCGATGACCTGGAACCGGGGCTCGCCGACCGTCGTGGCGGCGGGTTCGCGGCCCAGCTGGTAGCGCTTCTTGTTTCGGGACGGCTTGCGCCGACCACCGGTCCGCTTTCGCTTGGAGCGTCCTTGGTCCTTCATACGGGGTAAAAACCTCGGTGACTACTTGAATCGCTCGAATCGGTGCTCGGCGGAGACGGGTGCCACCACGTCTCTCGGGGGCGATGGCAACGCAAACCGTTTAGTTCGCCCGCGCCCGCCGTCGAACCGATGAGTCTCGACGTCACCGTCGCCGTCCCCTTCCGGCAACACGGCTCGACCCGCCTCGGCGAGGGCGAGTTCGTCGTCGCCCTGTCGCTCGACCGCGACTGGTTCTCCCCGGACCAGGCCAAGCGCCTCATCGACCTCGCCGCGGGTCGCGGCCTCGTCGAGCGCGACGACGGCGAGGTCGTCGCGACGTTCGACCCCGCCGACGTACAGATTCCCGAGGAGTTCGAACCCGACGCCTCCGTCCTCCGCGAGCAGTCGGCGTTCGAGCAGATTCTCGACGCCTGCGTCGCCGCCGGTATCGAAAAACAGGCCGCCGTCGCCGGCATCAACGAGCGGCAGTCGCGGCTCGGCGTCACCGCCGAGGCCGCCGCGGTCCTCTTCGCCCGCGCGAACGACGTGAACGTCGACGACGCGGCCGAGAAAGCAAAGCGGTCGCTGGCCGAGTAGCGCCCGCCCGTCTTTTCGCTTCGCCCCTCCGCCCGCCAGCAAAGCGACACCCCGAAACCGTCCGGGCGCGAACGCCCGGCATGGTCGTCGATTCGCTCTCCGACGGGACACGCATCGCCCAACTGCTCGCCTCGGAGGTCACGGGCCACGAGGACGCCTTCTCGGTTCTCTCGGTCGTCGACGCCGACGCCGACGTGGAACCGACCGACGACGGCGCGCTCGCCTACGCGGTCGCCGCCGACGGCGAGCGCGTCGCCGAAGTGTACGTCCAGCCGGACCGCGCTCGCGTCGAGTTCATCGCCCATCCCGACGTGACCGCCGAGGCCGCCTCCGAGGCGGGGCTTCGCGTTCGCCCGAAGGCGGTCCGCCCGCCGCGGACGCTCGTGTTCGTCGAGGACGGCGCGCAGGTGAAGTGGACGCTCCCGGCGTTCCGCGCGCTGGTCGCGGCGCTCGACGCCGGGGACCGCGAGGAATAACTGGCCGGCCGTCGCGCGACCGACTCAGAGGTCCGCGAGGAGTTCCGGCAGCGCAGTCGGCAGGTCGTCGTGGTGGATGTGCGCGATAGCCCGCGGGTCGGGGTCGTCGCAGCCGTCTCCGAGCACCTGCACCGGACGCAGCCCGGCGTCGTGCGCGCCGGCGATGTCGTGGTGGACGCTGTCGCCGACGTAGACGGTCTCTTCGGGCGCGGTTCCGAGGTCGTCGAGCAGGGCGTCGAACGCCCGCCCGTCCGGCTTTCCGGCGGGGAGCGCGCCCGTCACGAGGGCCGTATCGAAGTGGTCGCGCCACCCGAGTTTGTCGATTTTCGCCTCCTGAGCCACGACCGGGCCGTTTGTGAGGAGGCCGACGCGGTAGGTCGTCCGGAGGCCGGCGAGCATCGCCTCGACGCCCTCGACGGGGACGACCGCGTCGGTGATTCGCTCTCGGTACGCCGTGGTGACGCGCTCCGGGTCGACGGGAGAGCCGTGCTCGTCGAGGAGCGTCTCGAAGATGGGTTCGCGCGTCTCGCGCGTGAGGTTCTCTTGGTGTGCCCGGAGGTACGCCTCTCGGGTCAGCGGGGGCGCGCCCGACGCCGCCGCCGCCTCCGAGAGAATCGTCTCGCGGTCCCGCGTCGGAACCGCGAGTGTGTAGTCGAGGTCGAACCCGACCGCGCTGACAGACATTCTCGGCGAAGCGTTGGAAACGAACGGATATGAGCGTGCCGGGACCTGTCGAGGGAATAACCCGTCTCGCGCCGGTACGAGGGCGACCCTCCCCCACGGACGGTCGCCCACCGGCGACGGCAACCACTATACCCGTCGGCGACGACGCCGAGATATGACCCTCGACCCCGTCCACGTGGACGACATCGCGTCCATGGCGAGTTCCATCGCGGACTCGGTCGACGACGCCGACTACGACGACCTCGCGCGGACGGTCTGGGAGTCGTTTCTCGACCCCCTCGAATCGCCCGATGGAGGGCTCCCAATCGTCGAACCGCTCGGCGAAAAACGGCTCCACGCCGCCGACATCGACGACGTGGCGCTCACGGAATCGCCGTTTCCGACCGTCCACGGCCTCGACTCGGGGACAATCAACCCGACGACGTTCAAAAACGGGCTCGTCCTCGACGTGGCCCACGCCGCGATGGCCGCCGAGCCGTCGGACCTCGACCTCCACCGCCACCGCTCTATCGTCATGGCGGCGCACACCCACGACCCGGTCCCGTTTTTCGACACCGACGAGTGGCTCCACTCCGACGAGGGCTACGGCCGCCGGCGCGTCCTGAGCGTCCCGCGGGTCAACCGCTACGCCGAGGGCGTCGTCCACGCGCTCGCGCTCTACCTCGCCGAGAGCGCCCACGCGCTCGAACACGCCGACGCCGTTTCGGACCTCCTCATCCTCGACGGGCCGGTGTACCCCAAGGAACTCCTGAACTGGCGCGACCGCGACGCCGAACTGAAGGACCTCGCGCGCGACGCGAAGCCGAAGGCCGTCGTGGAGAACTACGTCCGACTCGTCGAGCGCTTCGTCGAGCGCGGCGTCCCCCTCGCCGGCTTCGTGAAGAACCCCGGCGCGAAACACGTCGTCCGCACGGTCAGGAAACAGCTCGACGGGAGGGACGCCGGCCGGCGGCCGTGGGTCGACGACGCCGCCTTCTTCGTCAACCTGCTCGAACGCCGGGAGGGCTCCGACGGCGACGAGCGCCGCACCGACGAACTCACGTTCACGAGCTGGTTCGCCTCGCGCGGCGGGTCGGACCGCCAACTGAGCGCCGAGGGCGAGGCGTTCGGCATCGAGCGGAAGCTCGACCCCGAGGCGTACACGGTGACGTTCTTCGTGCTGTACGACCCCCGAACCGACGTGTGCTACCGAGTCGAAGCGCCCTACGCGTTCACGAAGGACCCCGACCTCCGGACGGACCTGATGCACCACGTCGTCCGCGACGTGGCCGCCACGCGCGGGCCGCCGCTGGCGGTCGAGAAGGCCGACGAACTCGCGCGGGTGAGCGTCGGCGAGAAGGCGGCGCTCAGGCGCAAGCTCTCCGAAAAGCTCGATTCGGACCCGATGAAAAGCTACGACAACATCCGCTGGGTCGACGCCGACGAGTGAGCGACAGGGCGTCGCGCAGCCGGAAACCCGAGACGCTCAGCCGACCTCAGAGCGACGCGTCGCCCTCGGGGGAGCCCTCGTCGGCGGAGCGGTCCGCCGCGTCCGGCTGTTCGTCCTCCGGCGTCCCCTCCTCTTCGGGCCTGACGACCTCGACTCGCACGTCGTCGGCGGAGACGCCGACCCGCGCGAACTGCGTCCTGACGTGTTCTTTCGCCGCCGACAGCGCCTGTTCGCGGGTGTCGAAGCCGCGGGGAAGCGGCGTGTCGAAGGCGACGCGAATCGTCCGCCCGTCGATTTCGGTCTCCGAGCCGCCGCTTTCGACCTCGTAGAACTCGTCGCAGACCCAGACGTAGGGGGCGTCCTCGTCCGGCGCGCCGCGGTAGGTCGGCGCTTGCTCCCCCCGCTCGAATATCGTGCCGGTGAGTGCCGTGCCGCCGCCGTGACCGCGGACCAATAACATAGCCGGACTAGGTGCGCGACACGGAAAAGTCGCACGCGACGGCCCGAGACCGCGGGATACGGGACCATTCGACACGGGACCGAGAGCCGTCGCCGACGCGTGGCTTTTTACTCGCCGCCCGCAAGCGTTGGAACATGACCGACCTGGGGGATTTTAGCGACTTCGCCGGCGACGACCCCGACGACTCGTCCGACCCGAGTCAAGAGGACCGAGGAGCGGAAGCCGCCGGAAAGGGGCGCTCCGAACCCGCCTCGGAGGGCGAGAACGCGGCCGCCGCGAGCGCGACCGACGGGGACGGCGTCGGTGGCGGCGGTGTCGAAACCGACCGCGGCGAGCGCGACGACGCCGGTCCGACCGATTCGAGCGGCGCGACCGACGACGCGGACGACCTGCAGTTCGACGACTACGACGCCGACCCCGTCGGCGACGAGCGGGGCGTCGGCGCGATTGCGGTCTCGCAGGGCCTGCGCGTCTCGGAGGACCCCGACCGGACGGCGCTCCGGGCGTTCGTGACCGCGGGCAACCGCGAGCGCGTCCGCCTCGGGAAGTACCTCATCGTCCCCTACCCCGACGACGAACTGCTGTTCTGCCGCATCGTCGGCCTGGAGTACGCCCAGGAGTTCCAGGCCGACGACGCGACGGAGATTCACGCCCGCCGGGCGATGCGCCGCCCGGCCGACGAGTTCGAGGAGCGCGATTTCAAGTTCATGGCCGAACTCGAACCCATCGCCGTCCTGTTTTCCGACGGCGGCGACCTCAAGCGCCGGATGGTCGACCGCGTGCCGAAGCCGCAGGCGACGGTCGGCGAGGCCACCGACGCGACCCAGATTAAGACCGGCCTGAAGATTCCCGAGGAGGGCGTCTTCCTCGGCCACCTCTCGGTCGGCGGCGAGAAGGTCCGGACGGCGGCCAGTCCGCCGACCATCGACTACCGGCTGAACGACGACTACACCGACGGCGACCCGCTCGTGTTCCGCCACACGCTCGTCGCCGGCGGCACCGGGTCCGGCAAGACCCACGCCTCGAAGAACATCCTGCGGCAGTACCTCTCCGAGGAGCGGAGCTACGAGATGGACGACGGCCGCGAGGTGCAGACCGCGGTCGTCCAGTTCGACCCGCAGGACGAGTACGCCCAGATGCACGACGACAACCCGGACATGGACGCCGAGACGGCCCGGCGCTACGAGCGCGAGGGCGTCGCCCACGGCGGCCACGAGAACACCGTCGCGCTCGTGCCGAAGATGGCCGGGTCGTCGTATCCGGGCGCGAACCACCGCGCCGAGCAGTTGGAGTTCACCATCCCCTTCTCGATGGTGCGGGACCTCCCGTGGCTCGTCGCCGGCAGCAGCCTCAACGACAACCAGTACCAGGCGCTCACCGAACTCCTGAACCGCTTTTTCGGGGACTACGGCGATTCGGGGACGTACAAGCAGTTCCTCCGGTTCCTCGACGACCCGGCGCTGAAAGAGGAACTCGACGAGTCGGGGCGGGTCCACGAGGCCACCTTCGACGCGGTGAAACGCCGGGTCCGGGGCGTCCCGAGCGGCGTGTTCGACCAGGACGCCCGGCCGATAACCGAACTCGACCACCAGCTCGTCCGCCCCGGCGGACTGACGGTCGTGCCGACCTACCACCTCTCGTCGAGCCGGGCGAAGGAGCTGTTCGTCCTCGCGGTGTCGGCGCTGCTCATCGACGACAAGCTCTCGAACGACCCGTCGAGCGACCGCATCAAGGAGACGCCGGTCGTCCTCGGGATGGACGAGGCGCACAACTTCCTCACCGACGCCGACTCGGTGCAGGCGCGGAAGGTCATCCAGAAGTTCACCGAGGCGGCCAAACAGGGCCGCAAGGAGCGACTCGGCCTGTTCCTCATCACGCAGGACCCACAGGACATCGCCGACCCGGTGTTCAAGCAGGTGAACACGAAGGTCGTGCTCAACCTCGGCGACGAGGACGCCATCAAGAGCGTCAACATCCCGCCGAACCTCGAAGACAAGGTGCCGTACATGGAGAAAGGGCAGATGGTCGTCTACTCGCCCGACAACTCCGAACCCGTCGAGCTGAAGGGGCTTTCGACCTGCGTGACGCGACACGGCGACTGACGGCCGCGCCGCGGCGCGGTCGCCGGGCGGCTTTTTAGCGGTCGGCCGAGTAGTCCGCGACATGGCCGAACACGTGCTCGTTCCGACCGACGGGTCGCCGCAGTCGGTCGCCGCGGTTCGCTTCGCCGCCTCGGAGTGGCCCGACGCCGAACTCACGCTCTTGAACGTCATCAACCCCGCCGACGCCGACTACAGAGAGCGTGCGCTCAGCGGCTCAGAAGAGTGGTTCCAAGCGGAGAAACGAAAGGCGAGAGAGACGTTCGCCGAGGTGAAAGCCGAGGTCGGACTCGTCGACGCCGACAGAGCGGTGACCGACCGCATCGAGGTCGGCAGCCCCCAGAAAGTCATCGTCGAGGTGCTGGGCGGCGACGACGCCGACTACGACCACGTCGTGATGGGCAGCCACGGCCGGACCGGCGTCTCGCGCATCCTGCTCGGAAGCGTCGCCGAGGAGGTCCTCCGGCGGTCGCCCGTGCCGGTGACCATCGTCAGGTGAGCCGCGACGGGCGACCGTCGCCGCGGGACCGCGCATCTGCCCCCCTCGGTAACATCGGCGTCACCCGGTAGTGTGCCGATACGAGGACTGCGAGCACACCGGAATCGGCCGGCTCGACCGGATTGCAACCGCCTATTTGTGCGCCGTCCCTGCCGGGAACCGATGGAGTTCACAGAGGTCGTGACGACCCGCCGCTCGATCCACGAGTACGCCGACGAGTCGCTCGACGACGAGACCCTCCGGACGATATTCGAAAACGCCGTACAGGCCCCGTCGAGCTACAACCTCCAGCCGTGGGAGTTCGTCGTGCTGCGCGAAGACGAGACACAGCAGCTGCTCCGCGAGGCGGCCTACGACCAAGACCACGTCACCGGTGCCGCCGCGTCGGTCATCGTGCTCGGCAACAAGGACCCCGAGGCGCACGCCGAGACCGTCGCCGACGACATGCTGGAGAAGGGCTACCTGCCGAGCGAGGAGGTCCGCGACGGCATCCTCGACAACATCGCCGGCATGGCCGACCTCCCCGAGCAGGAGCGCCGCGTCTGGACCGTCCGCTCGACGTCGCTGGTCGCCATGTCGCTGATGTACGCCGCGTGGGACGAGGGCGTCGCCTCCTGTCCCATCGGCGGCTTCGACGCTGACGCCGTCCTCGACGCGTTCGACATCGACGGCGAGCGCTACGAACCCGTGATGCTCCTGACGATGGGTATCCCCGCCGAGGACGCCGACGAACTGCAGGCGGAACGCAAGTACCGCCGCCCGGTCGACGAGGTCGTCCACTTCGAGAGCTTCGAGTCCGAACAGTCGGCCGACCCCGCGCCCGCCGACGACTGAGGTATCGACGCCGCCGAACGCGGACTCAGAAGATGTTCGCCTGCCGGTAGACGCTGATGCCCTCGTTCGTGAGTTCGTAGGGCTTGGTCTCCCGGGAGTGGTTGGCGTCGCGTATCTTCTGAATCTCGATTGCGAGCCGGGTCTCCCGGAAGTCGTCGCCGCGGACGTACTGGAGGACGAACACGGCGTCCGAGAGGTATTCGACGATGCCGTGTCGGGAGACGTAGGGAGTCGACTGGTCCGCCTCGGAGGTGAGCATCGTCGTCACGCCGGCGTCCTTCAGCGACCGCGTGAAGTTGAACACCTCGCTGCGGCGCTTCGAGGGGTGGTCGTACATCATCTCCAGAAGCGAGACGGAGTCGAGGACGAGCCGGTCGGCACCGAACTCCTCGACCAGCCGCGGGAGGTCGTTGCGAATGCTCGACAGGCTGTTCGCCATCTCCACGGGGTCGAGGTCCACGACGGCCAACCGGCCGTCGGCCTCGTGTTTCGAGAACTCCCAGCCCTTCTCGTCGGCCGTATCGAGGATGCGCTCGCGGCTCTCTTCGAGCGTGATGTAGACGCCGCTTCCGCCGTCTTCGAGCGCCTTCCGGAGGAACTGCAGGCCGAACGTCGTCTTGCCGGTTCCGGCGCTCCCGATGGCCACCATGAGCGACCGCTCGGGGACGCCGCCGAGAATCATGTCGTCGAGCCCCTCGATGCCGATATCGATGCGGTCGATGTCGGAGTCGAACTCCTCGTCGTCGAAGGTCGGGGGGTCAGACCCCTCGGGTCCGGAGCCGGGGGCGGGACCGAATCCGAAATCGTCGCCGGGCGACTCGCCGCCGAACCCGCCACCCGCGTCGGGCGTCGGCGCGTTGTTGAACGCCGTGGCGAAGTCGGTCGAAAACGGGTCGTCGTCTGTCGGGTCGTCGTCGCCCGCACCCCCGCCCAACGGGTCGTCGCCGAACGACAGCGGTTCGCCCTCGCCTCCGGCCGCGTCTGTCGCTTCGGGAGCTCCGCTTTCGGTCTCGGCGTCGCCGTCCGCCTCTGCGTCGGTCTCGCCGTCGTCGCGCTGCTCGCGTTCCTCCGGGGCCGCGTCCTCTGCGTCGGTCTCGCCGTCGTCGGTCTCGCGGAGTGCCCGTTCGAACCAGTCGTCGTCGTCACTCACGGGAGCCACCACCGAACGACAGCGCGGCCGGCGTCCGTGCCTGCCATCATCTCATGGTGTGTCGGCGTCGTCATGAACGTTTCCCGTGTGCGAAGATATCACGCGGCGTCGCCGGGCGGGACGAACGGACGCGAGACCGGGCGACGTGACGGTGGGCTTTTGCCCGGGGACGCCAAACCGCGGGGCATGAAGGTCGGCATCGTCGCACAGAAGGGCAACAGCCGGGCGGCGTACCTCGCCGCGGACGCGAGCGAGGCGCTCGCAGAGGTCGACGCCGAGGCGGTCGTCGACGCGGCGACCGCCGAGGTGTTGGGCGTCGAGGGCGTCCCCGTCGAGTCGTTCGACGACTGCGACCTCGTGGTGAGCATCGGCGGCGACGGAACGTTCCTCTACGCCGCCCGCGGTGCCGACGGCGTCCCCATCCTCGGCGTGAACCTCGGCGAGGTCGGCTTCCTGAACGCCGTCTCGCCCGACGACGCCATCGACGAGGTGTTGGCCGAGGTGGCCGCATTCCGCGAGGGGAACCAGTCGGTCCGGGAGGTCCCCCGCATCGTCGCCACGGGCGACGACTGGGAGATGGACCCGTCGATGAACGAGGTCGTCGTCCACGGCCCGCGGCGGGGCCACGGTGGCGGTGCGAACCTGGAGGTCCGCGTGGACGGCTCGCTGTACTCCGGGAGCCACGCCGACGGCGTGCTCGTCACGACGCCCGCGGGGAGTTCCGCCTACAACCTCAGCGAGGGCGGGCCGCTCGTCCACCCCGGCGTCGAGGGGCTCGTCGTCACCGAGATGGCGGCCGACGAGGGGATGCCGCCGCTCGTCGTCCCGCTGGACGCCGCCGTGACCGTCACCGTCACCGACGCGGCGTCGGCGGTCGTCGTCGGCGACGGCCGGACCCGTCGGACGGTGTCGCCGCCGACGGAGATTCGCATCGAGCGGTCCGACTCGCCGGTCCGACTCGCCGGGCCGACCTCCGACTTCTTCGAGGCGCTCGGCAAACTCGACTGAGCGCGCCGCCGACTACTCCGCGAGTTCTCGCTCTCGTTCTTGGTCTCCCTCGCCGCCCGCGGCCTCGGGCCGGGGGAGCGGCGTCCAGTCGATATCGACCACGTTGTCCGCCCGGCCGCGGAGTCCGGGGCGGGAGACGACCTCGAACGTCCGGTTTTCGGTCTCGCGGGTGAAAAGCGAGTGCGCGAGGACGTTCGCAACGTCGGCGCGGGGGACGCTCCCGCGGACGGAGTCGCCGCCCTCGCCGACGACCACGTCGGCGGTCGCGGGGGCGTCGGTGAGCGCGCCGGGCCTGACAATCGTGTGGTCGAGCGGCGCGTCCCGAAGGCGGTTCTCGCTTCGTTCCTTCGCCGAGAGGACGCCCGACGCGGTGAGAATCGCGCGGAGCGACAGCGGGAGTCCGCCCTTCGAGTCGCCGACGCCGATAGAGGACGTGAGGACGAACCGCTGTGCGCCGGAGGCGGTCGCGGCGTCCACGAGGTTCACCACGCCCGCGCCGTCGACGAGGTCGCCGCGGATGGTTTCGAGCCCCGCCGAGACGCCGACCGCGGAGACGACGGCGTCGGCGTCGAGGACCGCTCGCCGGGCGTCGTCGGCGTCGAGGAGGTCGCCGACGACGACCTCGTCCGCGCCGCGCGCTCTGAGGTCCGACTCGGCGTCTGCGTCGCGGGTCAGCGCCCTGACGACGAGGGGCGTCTCGGCCAGCGCGTCGAGGACGTGTCGGCCCGTCCGACCCGTCGCACCGGCGAGGAGGACGCGACCGCGATTGCGTGCCATACCCGCGCATGGGGGCGCGGCTCAATAACCTTCGGGAACGCGTCAAAAGTCCGGGTCGGCGGCGGTCACCGGCGGGAGACAGAGAATCAAGTCGGCGGCGAGTCGAAGAATCGGGTCGGGAGGGTCGCGCGCCTACCGTTCGGTTACTGGCCCCAGTTGGCGACGACGCGCGGGCGCTCGCCGACCGGGAGCACGTCGATGTCCTCGTCGGCCGCGTCGCGCGCTTCGAGGGCCGCCTTCGCGGAGGCGTACGTCGAGAAGTAGCTGACCTCCTCTTCGACGCAGTCGATGAGCGTCTCGCGGTCGCGGGAGACGACGAAGTCGAAGTCGCCCTCGCGGAGCATCGTGAGGAAGTCGTCGACGTCCTCGGGCGTGAGCACCTCGTAGTACTCGCCGAAGGCGTCGAGCAGTTCCCGTCCGGCCTCGCTGTCGGCGTCGGGGAACTCGGGGTCAGCGAGGTCGACGTAGACGGTGCCGTCGGCCGGAACCGGGTCGTTCGCCGCCGACTGGGCCTTCTCGTAGGCCTTGCCGAACGAGGTGGCGGTACCCATGACCTCGCCCGTGGACTTCATCTCCGGGCCGAGACGCGGGTCCGAACCCGGCAGGCGGTCGAACGGGAGGACGACCTCCTTGACCGACACCTGCTCGGGAATCTGCTCGCTCACGTCGAGGTCGGCAATCGAGTTGCCGGCCATGACCTTCGCCGCGAGCTTTGCAATCGGGACGCCCGTCGCCTTCGAGACGAACGGGACGGTGCGCGAGGACCGCGGGTTGGCTTCGAGGACGTACACGTCGTTCGAGCCGTCCTCGTTCCGCTTGACCGCGAGCTGGACGTTCATCAGGCCGACCGTGTCGAGGGCGCTGGCGATGTCCTCCGTGACCTCGCGGACGCGGGCCATCGTCTCGTCGTCGAGCGAGCGCGGCGGAATCATACACGCGGAGTCGCCGGAGTGGACGCCCGCGGCCTCGACGTGTTCCATCACGCCGCCGATGAGGACGTCTTCGCCGTCGGAGACGGCGTCCACGTCGAGTTCGACGCCGTCGGCGAGGAACTCGTCGATGAGGATGGGCTTGTCGGGGGAGACGCGAACGGCCTCCTCGATGTACTCCTTGAGGTCCTCGTCGGAATGGACGATTTCCATCGCGCGGCCGCCGAGGACGTACGAGGGGCGGACGAGCACGGGGTAGCCGAGGTCGTTGGCGAGGTCGAGCGCCTCCTCCTCGCTGGTCGCGGAGCCGCCTTCGGGCTGGAGGATGCCGAGGTCGTCCATCAGGCGGTTGAAGCGGTCGCGGTCCTCGGCGAGGTCCATCGCGTCGATGGTCGTGCCGAGAATCTCGCAGTCGACGCCGCGGCGGTCGAGTTCGGACTCCAGCGGGTGGCCGATGTTGACCGAGGTCTGCCCGCCGAACTGGAGCATGACGCCGTCGGCGTCGATGGCCTCGATGACGTCGGCGACCTCTTCTGCCGTGATTGGCTCGAAAAAGAGGCCGTCGGAGGTGTCGTAGTCGGTCGACACCGTCTCGGGGTTGTTGTTGACGACGTGCGCGTCGATGCCCATGTCGCGGAGCGCCTGCACCGCGTGGACCGAACAGTAGTCGAACTCGACGCCCTGCCCGATGCGGATGGGACCGCCGCCGACGACGACGACGCTCTCCATGTCGCGGTCGACGCGCAGTTCGTTGCCCGCCGAGTCGCCCTCGAAGGGCCCGCGGAAGAACTCCGGCTTGCGGGCGGAGTAGTAGTACGGCGTCTGGGCGGCGAACTCGCCGGCGCAGGTGTCGACCTGCTTGTAGGTGCGGCCGGGGACGTTCTGTTCGACCTCGCCGACGCTCGTGCCGGTCGCCGCGGCGATGCTGGCGTTGGTGTGGCCGGCGGAGGCGGCGGCGGCGAAGTCGCCCTCGGAGGCGGCCTCGACCGCCTCGACGACGCGGCCGAAGCGCTCGACGTACCACTCGTGGATGTCGGTCAGTTCGACCACGTCCTCGGTGGTGTAGCCGCGCTCGAACGCCTCGAAGATAGCGTACGGGCGGTCGGGGGTCGGCGTTTCGAGGTAGTCGGCTTCGAGCTCCTCGTCGGACACCTCGTCCCAGTCGGCGGCGGGGTCGTACTCGGACGACCGCAGCGCCTTCAGAAGCGACTCCTCGAAGGTGCGCCCGATGGACATCGCCTCGCCGGTGGACTTCATGGCCGTCGAGAGCTCGAAGTCCACGTCGGTGAACTTGTCCTTGGGCCACCGCGGGACCTTCGTGACCACGTAGTCGATTGCGGGCTCGAAGGCGGCGGTGGTCTCGCCGGTGATTTCGTTGGTAATCTCGTGGAGGCGCTTGCCGAGGGCGACCTTCGCCGTGACGCGGGCGATGGGGTAGCCGGTCGCCTTCGAGGCGAGCGCGGACGACCGCGAGACGCGCGGGTTCACCTCGACGACGCGGTACTCGCCGCCGGGCGTGCCGTCGTCGTGCCACGCGAACTGGATGTTACAGCCGCCCTGAATGCCGAGTTCGCGGATGACGCCGAGCGCGGCGTCGCGCATCTCCTGGTGGCCCTCGTCGGGGATGACCTGCGAGGGCGTGACGACGGTTGACTCGCCGGTGTGAATCCCCATCGGGTCGATGTTCTCCATGTTGCAGATGATGATACACGAGTCGTCGGCGTCGCGCATCACCTCGTATTCGAGTTCGACCCACCCGGAGATGGACTCCGTGATGAGGACTTCGCTGTTGCGCGAGAGGCGGAGGCCCTTGCGGACGCGGGAGACGAGTTCGTCCATCTCGTGGACGACGCCGGAGCCGGAGCCGCCGAGCGTGTAGGTCGTCCGCGAGATGACCGGCAGGCCGCCGACGGCGTCGACGGAGTCTTCGACGCGCTCTTCGAGGGCCTCCTCGGTGATGTTCTCGACCGCCTCGCCTTCCTCCAGCGAGATGGTCGTCGACTTCGGGACGGGCTGGCCGATCTTCTCCATGCGCTGGCGGAACAGGTCGCGGTCCTCCGTCGCGTAGATGGTGTCGAGCGGCGTGCCCATGATCTCCACGTCGAACTCCTCTAAGACGCCCTCCTCTGCGAGTTCGGCCGTGACGTTGAGTCCGGTCTGACCGCCCAGTCCGGCGATGACGCCGTCGGGGCGCTCGCGTTCGATAATCTCGGAGATGGCCTCGGTCGTGATGGGCTCGATGTAGACCTTGTCGGCCATCTCGGGGTCGGTCATGATGGTCGCGGGGTTCGAGTTGACGAGGACAACCCGCGCGCCTTCCTCTCGGAGCGCGCGGCAGGCCTGCGCGCCGGAGTAGTCGAATTCCGCCGCCTGTCCGATCTGGATTGGGCCGCTTCCGATGAGCAAAATCGTCCGGTCCTCCGTGGCTTCCTGAGACCCGGTCGAGGTGTCCTCGTCAGTCATCGTCGGAATCCAATCCGCACATCGTAATAAGTCCGGCGAAAAATTACGAGGTCCGAAACTCGATTGCGAATTTCGAAAAAGTCCCGGAACGCCGCTGTCGTGGCCGGGGAAGGCTTTTGACGGGTATCCGAGTACCGGCTACGCATGCCCGCGGTATTCACGACGCCGTCGCCGCTCGACTCCGGGAGCCGGGTCGCGGTCGTCGCGCCGTCGCGCCCCATCGACGAATCTCACTTGGACCGGGCGTGCGCGCGACTCCGCGACGCGTTCTCGCTCGACCCGGTCGTCTTCGAGTCGGCCCGCCGCGACTGGGCGTGGCTCCGGGACAACCCGGCGGCGCGCGCGGAGGACGTGATGTCTGCCTTCGAGGACCCGTCGATACGCGGCGTCATCGCCGTCACCGGCGGCGACGACCAGCTTCGAATCCTCCCGCACCTCGACCCGGCGCGGCTGACCGCGTCGCCGACGCGTTTCTTCGGCTTCAGCGACAACGACAACCTCCGGCTGTTCCTCTGGAACCACGGCGTCGTGAGCTACGGCGCGACGCTCCACCCGACGCTCACCGTCGACCCCGAGCTACACCCGTACGTCGAGCGCTACCTTCGACGGGCGTTCTTCGAGCGGTCCATCGGCGTCGTCGAACCCGCCCCGGAGTGGACCGACGACTGGTTCGACTTCGACACCGAAGACCCGCGTGAGTGGCACGACAATCCGGGCCGGACGTGGCGGGGCGACGACCGCGTGACGGGTCGGCTCTGGGGCGGCAACTTCAGCATCCTGAAGTGGCATCTCCAGACCGGTCGCTACCTCCCCGACCCCGAGGAACTCGACGGGGCGGTGCTCGCGCTCGAAACCTCGGAGGACGTGCCGCTCCCCCGCGAGGTCCGCTACACCCTGCGGGCGATGGGCGAACGCGGGCTGTTAGCGCGGTTCGACGGGGTCGTGGTGGGTCGGCCGCGGACGTTCTCACCGGGGTTAGAGTGGGAGCCGCCGGCCGACTACGGCGCACAGCTTCGCGCGGAGGTGCTGTCGGTCCTCGACGCGTACAACCCCGACGCGACGGCGGTGTTCGACGTGGAGTTCGGCCACGCCGACCCGGCGGTGCCGCTCCCGCTCGGCGCGAAGGCAACCTTAGACCCGACGGTGGGGCGGCTTCGAATCGACTGAAAAGCGGGCGCTCGGCGCGCGCTACATGTACGGTTCGGGGTCGAGGTCGCGCTGGGCGCGGTACTGGTCGACGAACTCGCTCACGTCGAACTGCAGCATCTTCGACTCGAACTCCGAGACGACGTCGTCGTCGTCGGCGTGGCTGACGGCGTGTTCCATCAGTTCCACGACGAGTTCGACGATTATCTCGTGGAGCCTTCGAGAATCGAAATCGGTCACCCAGACGATGCCCGCGCCGAGTTCGCCGTCCTCCGAGACGTCCTCGGAGACGACGGCCTCTGGGAACTCCTCCAAGACGATGCCCATGAGGTGGGCCGTGCCGAACTCGGGCATGTCGTCGCTCGTGGTCTCGATGGTCTCCTGGAGGATTTCGACGAGGAACTCCGGGAGGAAGCGGTCGGGCGGGTGGACGTCCATCACGACGGCGTGGCTGTCGCCGCAGGGACAGTCGAACTCCCGTTTGCCCAAGTCGAGTTCCCGGACGCGCTTCGTCTCGCCGCAGGGGAGGTCCAAGACGGCCCCGCGGCCGCCGGGAACGCTCGGTTCAGACATACCCGTGGGTTGCGGTTCTCGCCGTTTAAACGTCGCGTTCTTCGGAATCGGCGCGCGCGGAACGGAGATAACACGGAACGTCAGTTGCGGTCGGTCTGTCCGTCGTACTGACGGCGAAAAACGGCGGCGACCGGAGGAGAAACGCGCGGCGGCGTCCCCTCAGCGGCGGCCCGAGACGTAGACGATGGGACCGACGATGAGGAGCGTGATGCCGAGGAACATGTAGTGCGGTTTGCCCAGCGTCACCGGGGTCAGAAGGAAGATGAGCCCGAACAGCGTGGCGTTGATGCCGAGGACGTGCCGTGACTTCAGCGGCAGCGTGCCGACCGTCGACAGGATGAACACGAGCAACAGCGCCTGCCCGATGTTGTAGTCGAGCAGGAAGGTGTCTACGAGCTGAAGGGGAAGCATTCTTGTTTTCTCGGTCGGTTCGAATCGACTATCAAAGTTCCGTTATTCTCGTTGGAAACCGGGGGTCGAACCCCCCGATATTGGGGCGACCGGGCGGTCGGAACGGTCCCGACGGTCGGCCAACACCGCTTCGGCACGGTACGGTTCCGACCGACGGCGGCGGACTACCCGGAGGGGCCGGTGATGTCGAGCGGTCGAATCCACCCGTACCAGACGATAAAGACCATGCCCGCGTAGCCGAGCGTGAACACGACCATCCCGAGGCCGTTGTAGCCGGCCTCCCCGAGGAGGCGGCGCGCCACGCCCGGGAGGACGATGCCGAGCGTCACGACCGCCGCGAGGAGGAGGTTCCCCCGCGACAGAAACGACTGTTTCGTCTCGCTCATACGCGGCACTCGGGACCGAGGCGACGTGAATCGCACGGTTCGGAGAGCGACCCTCAACCCCCGTCGAGCCCCGTCGAATCGCTCGACGACGCGCCCCCGGTACCGAAAACATATACTGCCGCCCGACGCACCGCGGGTATGCATCTCCGCCCTCTCCCCGAGGAGCACCGCGAGACGTACCGCGAGTTCCTCGACTACGCCTTCCGCCCCGAGAACGGTCCCGACTGGCCGGACGAGCGACTGCCCGACCCGGAGGGCTACCGCCCGCGAGGGTTCTACGACGCTCCGCGCGACGCACCCGTCGGAGACCTCGACGCGGCGTCGCTCCGCGCGGTCTGTGCCTTCTACGACTTCACGGCCCGCGTCCGCGGCGAGTGGCATCCGTTGCCCGGCGTCTCCGCCGTCGCGTCCCCGCCGGAGGCGCGCCGACGGGGCCACATCGCCGCGATGCTCGACGACCTGCTCGCGGAGTTCCGCGACACCGGGCGATACCTCTCCGCCCTCTGGCCGTTCAAGTACGCGTTCTACCGCCGGTTCGGCTGGGCGACGGCGAACAACTACGCGAAGACGACCGTCCCGCCCGACGAGCTCGCGGCGGTCGCCGCCGACCCCGACGGGGAGTTCGTCAGACTCGACGCCGACGACTGGGCGCGGGTCGAGGGCGTGTACGCGGCCGCGGCGACCGCAGACCTCGCGGTGAACCGAAGCGAGGGGTGGATTCGACACCGGCTCTTCCGCGGTTGGGACGACGACCCGTTCGTCTACGGCTGGGAGCGGGGCGGCGACCTCCGCGGCTACGTCGTCTACGACGTGACCGGCGACTGGGAGTCGCGGACGCTGACCGTGGCGGAACTCGTCGCCGTCGACGCCGACGCCCGCGCCCAACTGCTCCGATTCCTGCGGGACCACGACTCGCAGGTCGACGAGGTCGTCCTCTCGTCGGAGCACGCGTCGACCCGACTCATCGACGACCTGACCGACCCGCGGGCGGCGACGGTGGAGATCAAGCCCGGGCCGATGGTCCGTATCGTGGACGTGTCGGCCGCCCTCGAAGCCGTCTCGTTGCCCGCCGACGCCGTCTGCGACCTCGTCCTCGCGGTCGAAGACGACCGCTGCGACTGGAACGACGGCCCGTTCGGACTCGCCGTCGCCGACGGCGAGGCGAGCGTCGAACCGGTCGACGACGACATCGCCCCCGACGCGACCGTCGAAATCGGGGCGCTCTCACAGCTCCTCGTCGGCGCGCGGTCCGTCGAGGCGCTCGCCCGCACCGAACACCTCGCAGTCGCCGACGGACGCGCGGCCGACGCCCTCGACGCGGTGTTCTCAGAGCGGGACCTGTACCTCCGCGAGGGGTTCTGAGAGCGCGGGCGGGACGGAGCCGGCGGGCGAACCGCCGACGACCGGGCGACTGCGCGGCGGCGCTGTTCGGCGACCCCGTTCGGGTCGGTTTTTTGCTATCGGCCGCCGAAGTGCGGGCGTGCCATCTGTTCCGGTCCTCGTCGCGTTCGCGGTCGCCGGCGCGGCCCTCGCGTGGCGGGGCGGCGACATGCTCGTACAGGCCTCAGACCGGCTGGGTGCGTACTACGGCCTCCCCGCCATCGTGCAGGGAGCCATCATCGCCGCCGTGGGGTCGAGCTTCCCCGAGCTATCGAGCATCGTCATCGCCACGCTCCGGTACCAGTCGTTCGATATCGGCGTCGGCGCGGTCGTCGGGTCCGCCGTCTACAACATCCTCATCATCCCGGCCGTGTCGGCGCTCGTCGGCGAGGGCCAGCGGCTCGCCTCGAACCGCGACCTCGTCTACAAGGAGGCGCAGTTCTACCTGCTTTCCATCGCCGTCCTCGTGCTCACCTTCTCGCTCGCGGTCATCTACAGCCCCGCCGCCGACACCTCGGGCCTCGACGGCCTCGTCACGCCCCCGCTCGCGTTCATCCCGCTCGGGCTGTACGGCCTGTATCTGTTCATGCAGTACCACGACACGCTGGAGCACCGCGCGGGACTCACCGCCGTCGTCAACGACGTGAACCCGGGCCGCGAGTGGCTCGCGCTCGTCGGGTCGCTCGCGGTCATCCTCGTCGGGGCCGAACTGCTCGTCCGCGCGGCGGTCGGCCTCGGCGACGCCTTCGGCACGTCGCCGTTCCTCTGGGGCCTGACGGTCGTCGCCGCCGGCACGAGCCTGCCGGACACCTTCGTCAGCGTCGCGGCCGCCCGGCAGGGCAACGCGCCGATGAGCCTCGCCAACGTCTTCGGGAGCAACGTCTTCGCGCTCCTCGTCGCCCTCCCGGTCGGCATCCTCGTCGCCGGGGGCGCGGTCATCAACTTCGAGGAGGTCGTGCCGATGATGAGTTTCCTCACGGGCGCGTCGGTCGTCTTCTTCGCCGTCCTCCGAACCGAGATGGCACTGACGCGCGGCGAGTCGTACCTCCTCCTCGGAACCTACGCGCTGTTCGTCGCGTGGCTGGTCGCAGAAAGCCTCGGCGTGACCGGGTTTCTCGGTTGAGGCGACGCTCTGGGATGACCTCTCAGAAAACGGAAAACGGACTCGCCGCGGGAAGGGCTGTCGCGGCGAGCGAGGTTGATGACGACCGCACGCGCGGTCGGGGGTCGCGGGGTCGGTCCGAAGCCTGTCAGTCGCCGGGCGTGTTACCGCGCTGGTACCGGCCGACCATCTTCCACATCGCCGCGTCGAGGTCGTCGCCGTCGGCGGCGGACTCAATCTGGCGGTACAGGTGTTCGGAGACGTCGATGGTTGGCATCACAAACACATATGGCGTGTACGGATTTAATACTACTGGGATACAGAACTGAGTAAATTTGTCCGAGGCCGTCGGCCCTCGGAGCATGAAATCGGCGGACTGAACCGCCGCTCGGGGTCGTGGGACGGTTGTCTCCGAGAGAAACTCGGATTGGAAGACGTGACAGAAATCGGATTGTTCGCTACTGCCGCGCCTGCCGGAGCGACGCGCCGTCGAAGCGCTTCAACGCGAGTTCGCCCGCTTCGAGCGGGTCGACGGGCGTGTCGTGTTCGTCGTCCATGTGTTCCATCACGAGAACGCCGACGCTCTCGCGGGAGTCGGCCGTGGAGGTGTGGCCGCACCCGTACAGACAGGTGAGTTCGTATTCCATGTTATTCAGTACCACAATCTATTGCGTGATATAGCTTTCTCCGTATTCGACCGTTCGACCAGCTATATGCTGATAAATGCAGACGATTCTGTGCAAATAGGATCGAAATTGCGCTGAATAGGCGAGTATTTGGGTTAAACATTAGTGATTCGCTGTACCGAGGCAGTCACCGCGCGGTCGGTGGAGTCGAGGCTTCGTCGCTGATTCGTCCCGACGGCACGAACGACGGACCGAACGTTCTCTCGGTCAGTGGTATCCGCAGAAGTTGGGTGGCCGGGGAGTTTCAGCCCCTGACTCGCATCGGCAACGAAACGTTATCGATGGGAGTGGGCCAACGCGGATTTGAACCGCGGGCCTCCCGGTTATCAGCCGAGCGCTCAACCTGACTGAGCTATTGGCCCAGGTAAGCGCATTCACTCGTTGTGCGCTGTTGATTTTAAGACTTTCTTTTCGGAGGCGCGTTGGTGCGTGTTAGTGAATGTCGGCGTCGTCGGTCGATTGCGGGACTCGAAACGCGGGCCGAACGCGCGGCTACGCGGGTGAAGCCACCGAACGACCGACGCGAAAGCGAGAAAGGCGCGTTAGTTGGCGTCGTTGCTGTCGCGGTCGAACCGGTAGGAGTCGGGGTCGGCGTCGTAGACGCCGTCACCGCCGCCCTTGCCGCTACTGCCGCTACTACCGCTTCCGCCGGAACTGCTCCCGCCGCTCGGGCCGGGCGAGCCACCGGGGCCGCCGGGGCCGCCGGGGCCGAAGTCGCCCTGCGGGAAGCCGGTCGTCCAGACGTTGCCGGTGACGAAGCCGTCGGCGCGCTTGTCGAGGTACGGCTTGACGACGAAGCGCTTGAGCACCTCGCGGATGGGGTATCGAGTCACGGGGATGGCGAGCAGGAAGCCGATGGTGTCGGTGACGAGCCCCGGCGTGAGGAGGAACGCGCCCGCGGCGATGAGCAGGCCGCCGTCCATGACCTCGTTCGTCGGGAGGTCGCCCCCGGCGAACTTCGACTGGAGGCTTCTGAGGGTGTGTCGCCCCTCGGCGCGGACGATGAGCATCCCGACGAGCCCGGTCAGGACGACGAGCGCGACGGTCGGCACGAGGTTGATGTACTGCGCGACGACCACGAGCAGCAACGCGTCGGAGAGGGGGATGAGGAGCAAGAGCGCCATCAGCGTGCGCGTTCGCATGGGCGACACTACCGGGTCGCGGCCCATAGCCCTTTTGTCCCGCCCGCGGCGCGCCGGGACCGCGAATCCGACCGCGGCGGCCATCGAGGGACCCCGCGACCCGCCGACGGCGACCGGTCGTGCCACGAGGGCTCGAAGCGCTTACCCGCGTCCACCGCGGATGGGTGGACATGACCGACGAGACGCGCGTCGAATGGCGAGAGTGGGGTCCCGACGCGTTCGCCGAGGCGCGAGCGGCGGACAAGCCGATTCTGCTTTCGCTGTCGGCGACGTGGTGCGAGGACTGTCACGAGATGGACGCCGAGACGTACGCCGAGCCGCGCATCGCGGCCAACCTCAACGACGGCTTCGTCCCGATTCGGGTGAACGTGGACCGCCAGCCGCGCATCCGCGAGCGGTACAACATGGGCGGCTTCCCCTCGACCGTCTTCCTCGCGCCCGACGGCCACCCCATCACGGGCGCGACGTTCATCGGCCCCGACGGCATGCGGCAGGTCGTCGACCGCGTGCGCGAGGTGTGGGACAAGAAGGGCGCAGAGGCCGGACGCCTCCCGCGGGCGCTCAGGGGCGACCTCCCGCCCGCGGGCGAGGTCTCGCCGCAAATCGAATCGCACCTCGCCGGCCAGTTGGAAGTCGCCTTCGACGAGGCCCACGGCGGCTGGGGCGACGCCACGAAGTTCCCGCTCCCGCGGACCGTCGAGTTCGCGCTGAAGCGCGACCGAAGCCGGGCGCTCCGGTCGCTCGACGCGATTCGCGACGGCCTGTACGACCCCGTCGAGGGCGGCTTCTTCCGCTACGCCGACGACGCCGCGTGGTCGAAGCCGAACCGCGAGAAGACGCTCGAATCGAACGCCGCGCTCCTGCGGGCGTTCGCCAACGGCTACCGCTACACCGGCGAGGACGCCTACCTCGACCCGGCCGCGGGGACCGCCGACTTCCTCGTCGACTCGCTGTGGACCGGAACCGGGTTCGCCGGGAGCATGGGTCCCGCCGCGGGGACGGACTACTACCTCCTCGGGAAGGAGGGCCGCGACAACGCACCCGGCCCGCGGACCGACCTCACGGTGTACGCCGGCGGCAACGCTCTCGCCGCGGACGCGCTGTTGGTGCTGGCGGGGCTCACCGACGACGAGCGGGCCCGCGAGTTCGGCTCCCGCGCGCTCGACAGAATCGCCGAGGACCTCGTCGACGACGGCGTCGTGACCCACTTCCGGTCCGGCGGCGACGCGGGCGAGGACCTCCTGCTGGAAGATCAGGCGCGCGTCGTCGCCGCGGCCTGCCGCGCCCGACAGGTGCTCGGCGACGAGTCGGTGGCGGGCGAACCGTTTCTCGACTTCGCCGCTGCGGTCGCCGACGCCGCCATCGACGAGCTGTTCGACGAGGGCTCGTTCCTCGACGGCCCCGCGAGCGGCGAGGCGCTCCTGTCGTCGCCGCTGCGCCCGCTCGACGGGAACGTGGAGATGGCGAACGCGCTGCTCGACCTCGCGGCGCTCACCGGCGAGGGGCGCTACCACGAGGTGGCACAGGAGACCATCGCCGCGTTCGCGGGCGCGTGGGACCGCATCGGCGTGCAGGTCGCCGCCTACGGGACCGCGGCGGCGCGGCTCCTCCGCGACCCGCTCCTCGTCGAACTCAACGACGGCGTCGGCTCCGACCTCCACCGGGCGGCGCTCCGCGTCGCGGACCACGAGGCGCTCGTCGTCCCCGATGCCGACGTCGACGACCTCCCGGCGGGGACCGCGCGCGTCAGCGCCGGCGAGACGACGGTGGAGGCAACCACTCCCGAGGAGTTGATGGAGGCGGTGTCTTCAGTCACGCCCGACGCCTGACAACGACCCGCGGCAACGGAACGCGGGTGTAAACATCCGGTTTGTTTATCAAGGAGAAACGTGACGGACGGTGCATGACCAGTCTGCGAGACCTCGGGCTGTCCGAGTACGAGGCCCGAGCCTACCGCGCGCTTCTGCGGACGGGCGCGACGACGGCCAAGGAGTTGTCACGCGCCAGCGACGTTCCCATGGGTCGCGTCTACGACGTGCTGAACAGCCTCGAACAGTACCACCTCATCCGGAGTCAGGCGGCCAGCCGGCCGAAGAAGTACGTCGCCGTCGAGCCCGACACGGCGCTGGACCGCCTGCTCGAATCGAAGCGCCAAGAGCTGGCCGAGAAGGCCGAGCAGTACGAGAACGTCGTCGACGAACTGACCGACGAGCTCGACGCCGCGGAGCCGGTCCACGACCAGTTCTGGACGGCCGCGGTCGGCGCGGACGAGACCATCGACCTGCTCGTCGAGCGGCTCGCGGCGGCCGACGACTCGCTCGTGATGGTGGCCGGGACGCCCTCGCCGCAGTTCGACCTCGACGCCGTCGGCAACCTCGTCGTCGACGAACTGGAAGCCGCGCTCGACCGCGGGGTCGAAGTGTCGATGCTCATGTCGCCTGGCCTCGTCGACAGCCTGCCCGAGAGCGTCGGACAGAGCTACGTGAACCGACTGTCGAGCGCGCCGAACTTCCGGGCGCGCACCGCGGAGAACGTCACGGGCGTGTTCAACCTCATCGACGACGTGGAGGTCTGTATCGAGGTGCCGAACCCCCTCGACCCCGGACAGGCGTTCGCCATGATCGACCTGAAAGACCCCGAGTTCGCCGCCGACCTCCGGGCGACGTTCGACCCGCGCTGGGAGGAAGCGGCACCGCTCTCGCTGTAGCGGCTCAGGGCGGCGGAAACGAGAACTGAAATCGGGGTCGGATTCGAAAAACGAGCGTCTCGGGCGTCGAGGGCGTTCAGGCGTCGAGCTCGTCGCGGAGCTGTCCCAGCGTCACCTCGCGCTCGGCGTGCGCGTTGTGCTGGTGAATCGACTCGTCGTTCGACTGTTTCATGTGGACCACCGCGTCGTCGCCGAGGTGGTCGAGCGCGTCGATGGACAGCTCGGCCATCGAGCGGACGCAGTCCTCGACGAACTTCGCGTTGGCGTGGGCGTGGTAGGTCATGTGGTCCTCGTCGGGGCGCTTCGCGAGGTTGTAGATGCGCGCCGACATCGAGTCGCGGGCGATGTCGATGAGGTCCATGAGGTCGACCTCGGGCGAGCCCTCCGTCTCGACGGTGAGCGTGGCGTGGCCGCGCTGGGAGTGGCCCGGCTGAGGCACCTTGTCGAGGAACTCCTCGATGGTGTCGTCGTCGACGGCGAGGTCCTGCAGCACGTCGCGGGCGCGGGAGGCGGACATGCCCTGCGAGCAGGGACAGACGGTCATGCCGACCACTTCCGCGCCGATTTCCTCTCGGGTGCCCTCGTCGGTCGCGGTGGCGCTGGCGATGATTTGGGCGGTGCTCTGGGTGGACAGGCCGCTGGCGGGGGTGTCCTCGCGGACGACGAGCTCTGCGGTCATGCTGACCTCGGCGGTCGTCGTGTACTCGTGTTTGGCGAGGAGGCGCTCGGCGGCGTCGCCGCACATGTCCTCGACGCGGTAGGCCGGCTCGGAGACGGCGGCTTCGAGGACCTCGTCGATGACCTGCATATTTCGGCTCATGTCGATGCCCTTGCGGCCGCCGGGGAGGTCGACGAACACTTCGAACTCCGCCATCAAGACGAGGGGTCGCTTCCCGTCGCGAGCTATCTTGACGAGCTTCTCGACGCCCGTGACGCCGACCTGGCTCAGCCCGACGGTCACGTCCGGCTGGGAGGCCTGTACGTCAGGCAACTGGTGACTCATCGGAGAATAAGAAGTGCCGTTGCTGATTAGTGCTTTCGATAGGGGAACGGAATCGCGGACGAACGCGCCGCTGTGTTCCGACTAGGGCCAGTCGTCGCGCCCCTCGTCTTCGAAGGGGTCGGCGGGAGCGTCGTCGTCGCCGGCGAGCACCCACTCGGCGGCCTCGGCGGCGTCCTCGACGGGGAGGTACTCCCAGCCGGTCTCCTCGGCCACCGCGCGGTCCTCGTCGGACGTGCCGACGAAGACGTGCCGGTCGGTGTCGAACTGGCGCATCACGTTTTCGAGGCTCTCTTTGACGCCGCGCGGTCCGGAGAAGAAGTCCTGCCGGATTCGCTCTTTCCGGGTGAAGTTCGTCACGACGTACGTGGGTTTCTCGCTCACCACGCCGATGTACTTCGTCCACGTCCGGGCGTCAGAAAACGCCGCGTTCGGGTCGCCGAGCTGCTTGAGCGCGGAGAGTTCGAACGCGAGCGTCATCGTTCCTTGGCCGCCACCTGTTGCCATACCCGGCGATAGGCGGCGACGCGTGGAAAACGACTTCGGTCCCGGCCGTCCGCGAGACGCGACGCAACGAGACGGCCGCACGGCTCGGGGGCGACCGGGTTGGCCGGAGAACGCGGGCGACGGGACGGACGCAGCGAGATTACTGAACGCGGACGTAGTCGGTGAACACCACGATGTCGCCCCGCGAGAGCCGCGAGGCGGTCGGGTCGATGTCGAGCCGGCCGGCGGGACTGGCGGCCGCGAGCGCGCGCTGGGTCCGCTCGCTCAACTCGTCGAAGTGGTGGACCCGCGCACCGGGCGGGACGTCGGAGACGGGTGCGACGGTCGGCGGCGCGGTGGCGTCTGGAGAAGACGGTTGCTGTCCGTCTTTGGATGACATGTGATAACACACTCCACGGGTGGAGATAAATGTTTGGCCGGTGAGGCGTGGGACGACGGGGGAACGGACTGACCGGCGGACGGCGAGTGCGCCGGACGAAAGAGCCAAAAACGGGTGTGGAGCGAACCGTCGCGCGGCCGGCACGCGAGCCGACGGGCGCACCGGAGGCGAGCGCAGACGCGGCTGGCCGGGTGAAAACAGCGGGCGCGGTGTCCCGGGTTACTGTTCGGCCGCCGCGCCTTCGAGGTCGTCGAGCTGGAAGTCCTGCTTGACGAGGACCTCCTTCTGGCCGCTCACGTCGACCTGTTCGCGCATGAGCTTCTTGTACTTCGTCTGCGGCGAGAGGTCGCCGATGAGGACGCCGCCGACGATTTTGCCGTCCTTGATGGCGAGCCGCCGCCACTCGGTGTCGGAGTACTTGGCCTCGACGTGGTCGTCGCCGAGCGTCGGGTGGCCGAACGAGAGGAACGGGAAGTCGAAGTGGGTGATGGAGTACGACGAGACCCAGCGGAACTCCTCGGAGCCGTAGTCGACCATGTTCTTGGCCGCGATGGTGCCCTGCTCTTTGGCGGAGCCCCACGCGCCGTTCTGGGCGCGGTCGCCGAGGATGAGGTCGTGGAACTCGGTGATGTCACCGGCCGCGAAGATGTCGTCGTGGTTCGTCCGCATGAACTCGTCCGTGTAGATGCCGTTGTCGTACTCGATGTCGGTGCCACCGAGAATCTCCGTGTTGAAGTTCAGGCCGATCGCGATGCCGACGAAGTCGGCGTCGTAGCGGTCGCCGTTGGGGTCGACGGCGGTCGTGACGCGGTCGTTCTCGTCGACCTCGAAGTGGTCGACGCCGGAGTCGAAGACGGGTTCGACGTCGCGCTCGCGGAGCGCCTCGTGGATGATCTCCGCGCCCTCCTCGGAGAGCGCGTAGCGCCACCACGCCTTGCCGCGCATGAGGTACTTGCCCTCGACCTCCTGTGCGGCCGTGATGGCCGCGAGGTCGATGCCGAGCAGGCCCGCGCCGATGACGACGGAGTTGTCCGCGCCCTCGATGTGCTCTTTGATGTCGCGGGCGTCCTGGAACGTCCAGAAGTGGTGGATGCCCTCGGCGTCGGAGTTCTCGACGGGGAGTTGGGTCGGCGTGCCGCCGATGGCGAGGAGGAGTTTGTCGTAGTCGTACTCGGTGCCGTCGTGGGCGGTGACGGTGTGGCCCTCGGGGTCGATGTTCGTGACGAGCGTGTCGAGTTCGAGGTCGACGTCGCGGTCGTCGTACCACGACTCGTCGTGGATGGAGATGGGAGCCTCGGGCAGTTTGCCCTTGGCGAATTCCTTGATGAGAATGCGGTTGTACAGCGGTTCGCCCTCGTCCGTGATGATGGTGATGTCGGCGTCGGGTTCCTCTTCGCGGAGTGTCTCAGCCGCTGAGGCCCCGGCGATACCGTCGCCGACGATCACGTACGATTGGCTCATGACCCGACGTTTGTATTCGGGGTTAATGTGGATTGCTATCTCCTTCATGATTGATTTCCCCCTCGGGGACCCCAGCGAAATCGAGAGACAGAAGCCGAGTACGGATGGTTATCGCGTCTCGCCGAAGCGCCCGTCGAAGCCGCCGTCGGTGGCCGCGGGGCACTCCGAATGCGTCGCCTCCGCGTCGTCGCCACCGCGAGCGACGGCGTCGCGGCTGGGACTGCGGACGTGGCCGAGACGGGCGCGGACGACGCCGCGACCGGCGGAAGCCACCCGGACGACGCCGCGAACGCCGACGAGACCGGCGACGAAGCCGACCGGCCACCCGACGAACAGCGCGACGAGGCCGAGGCCGGGAGCGAGCGGGGCGACGAGCGTCGCCGTAATCCCCGCCGTGAAGACGCCGCCGACCGCCGCGACCGCGACGAGGGCGGCCTCCGAAAGCGTCCTGTACCGGTGGGGGAGCGCCTCTCGCACGTCGCCGCGGCCGATGTGAGTGTCGTCGAACATGGTCGTTCTCCTCGTTTGGAGAGACGACCGCCGACGCCATAATAGTAATCTGAATTACATTTCTGTACGCTGGCTTACTGGAGCGTACTTATGCAACCGTCTCGACAGGTTCGACGGCGGAGTCGACGACCGAGAGGCCGCCGTCGAGTTCGACGACGAGCGCCTCGTCGTCCGCTTCGATGCGGACGCGGATGCGCCACGGCTCCTCGGAGACGACGGTGAGCGCGTCGTCGCCGACGACCCACGGGAACCGCCAGAAGGGGGTCCCGCACACGTCGTTCCCCCGCGACGAGAGGAAGCCGAGGACGGTCGACTCGTCGAGGAGGACCAGCCCGACGGGGGAGACGGCCTCGTAGGCGCACTGGGCGCAGCGGTGAGTCACGACCACGTCGAGGTCGAACGGGTCTGCCTCGCGGGACAGCGAGGTTCCGGTCGTCCCGCCGCACTCGGGGCAGACGCCGTCGGCGGCGAGGCAGTGGAGGTGTCGCACGCGCTGGTCGAACGCCGACAGGAGCGCCTCGGAGCTACGGCCTTCGAGGCCGCCGGGCGGGAACTCCTCGCGGGCGTGGACCCGGGCGCAGTCGGCACAGGAGATGGTGAGTTTCTCGTCGCCGTAGTCGGCTTCGAGCGAGCCGCCGCAGCCGACGCAGGAGCCGGGGGCCGAAAACGCCGGGAGGACGGGGTCCTCGTTGAACGTCCCCGCGAGCACGGCGCGAACGACCTTCTCGCCGGCGTGCCGGAAGTCGTAGCCCTCGTCGGTCTTGCGGACGAACTGGCCGCGGAGCTTTCCGAGGTGGTAGTTGAAGCGGGCGCTGTCGTCGACGCCGACCCGTCGGCGGAGCTCCGAGAAGGGGACGGGTCGGTCGGGAGATTCCCAGAGCGCTTCGAGGATGGTGAGTCGGGTCTCGTCGGCGACGATGCCGAACGCTTCGGCCGGCGAGATACAGTCGTCGCATTCGAGGACCGAGTCCTCGCGGACGGATGCGGAGTCGCTCATACCCCTCACATGCGGTCGAACCGCATTAAATTACGTCGTGAAATCTCGTTCGGGAGCTTCGCGGGTCGCGGCGGGGTCGCGTCCGTCTCGCTCGGGGCGAACGCGCCGTCGTCCCCGGAGACGTGGTCTTTACGTGTATTCGACCCGAAGCGAACGACGAAATGAAGATTCGCCAGAACATCCGCCACTTCGCGACGAAGAAGGCGCTCACCATGCCGGTCATCGGCGACATCGCCACCGAGAAGATGGTGGACCTCCACGTTCGCATCTTCGGCGAGCGGGCCGACCCCGACCGCAGAGACGAGCGCGAGGACCACATGGCGGCGTTCTTCGAGTGCACGTTCGACACCTACCTCGCGGCGCTCGACGCGGGCTACCCCGAGGCCGAGGCCCGCGAGATAACCCACGTCCAGGCCAACTTCGACTTCTACAACCACGGCTGGACCGAGATGATGGAGATTCCGGTCGACGAAATCGAGGCCCACTACGAGCGCTACGAGGAGTTCTTCGAGCGCCACGGCATCGACATCGCCGACCCGCTCGGCGAGTTCCGCACCATCGACATCCCGGACGCGCCCGCGACGCTCGACAAACTCGACGACCCGGACCACCCCCACGCGGAGGGCGGCTTCGCAGACGACGTGTACGTCGAAGACGACTCCGGCGAAGTCGGTGTCGGCGGGGCCGACGAACCCGAGGACGTGGACGTGTCGGCCGCGCCGGGGATGCAGGAGGTCGACGGCACCGACGAGAAGACCGCCTAAAAGAGGCCGCGCGGAGTCGTGTCTTAATCGTCGGTCGGCACGCGGGGGCCGACGTCGACGACGCTGTTTTTCCACGTGCCGCGGGTGAACCACGCGAACGCGAGGAGCGCCACCCCGACGTTCGAGAAGGCGATACCGTACCAGATGCCGGTCGGGCCCATGGAGAAGAACTCCACGAGCACGAACGCCGCCGGGATGCGCAGCACCCACAGCGAGATGAGCGAGAACACCATCGCGGTCCGGGTCGAGCCGCTCCCGCGGAAGCCGCCGTTGACGACGTTGAACGCCCCGAGGAACAGGAACGTCGGGCCGATGATGCGCAGGTAGTCCACGCCGATGGCGATGACCGCCTCCTCGCCGGGGATGAACACCGAGACGATGGGTTCGGCGAACAGGTACGCGGCGGCGGAGACGAACACCAGCGCGGCGACGATGATGCCGATACCCCAGAACACGGCGCGCTCGGCGCGGTCCGGCTGGTCCGCGCCGAGGTTCTGGCCGACGACCGTCGAGGTCCCCTGCGCGAGGCCGATGGCCGGCAGGAAGACCAGCGAGTTGAGGCGGTTACCGATACCGAACGCGGCGACCGCGGTCTCGGTGCTGGCCCCGCCGGCGTTGACGGCGGCGTAGGCGACGAGCGCCGTGAGGGCGGTCACGCCGAGCGCGCGGGTCGACTGCTCGATGCTCGACGGCGCGCCGATGCGGACGATGCGCTCGACCGTCTCGCGCTCCGGAATCAGGTCGCGCGGCGAGAGGCTGATGCCGACCCGACCCGAAAGCAGGAGCCAGAAGCCGACGAGCGCGCCGACGCCGCGGGAGAACACCGTGGCGATGGCCGCGCCCTGCACGCCGAAGCCGGTGAAGCCGGTCGCGGCGAAAAGCGACTGCCCGAGGCCTTCGAGGCCGACGAGGCCGAATATCGGGTTCGCGTTGAACCCGAGGATGAGAAACGGGTCGAGGAAGACGTTGATGACGACGCCGAGACCCATCAGGTACATCGGCGTCCTCGTGTCGCCCCACCCGCGGAGCAGCGCCTGGAAGATGAAGAAGCCGAACATGAACGCGACGCCGAGGAAGATGGTGCGCGTGTACTCGACCGCCAACTGGTGGACTTCCGTGCCGGGCGTCGTCCCGATGAGCGGGAGCAGTATCGGCGTCAACAGATAGCCGATGACCGCGAACCCGGCCGAAAGCAGGATGACGAACCCGAGGGTCTGGCCGGCGGCGTGGTCGACTTCGCCGTGGTTGCCCGCGCCCTTGTTCTGGGCGACGAGGACCGTCCCCGCGACGGTGAAGCCGCCGCCGAACGAGATCATGAGGAAGACGAGCGGCCACGAAAACGACAGCGCCGAGACGGCCTCGGAGCCGACGCGGCCGACCCAGAAGGTGTCGGCGAGGTTGTACGCCACCTGCATGATCTGCGAGAAGACGAGCGGGAGCGACAGCACCAACATCGGCTTGACGAGCTCGCCGTCGACGAGGTTGACGTCGCGGGCCTTCGCGCTCATTCGTCGCCCTCCTCGCGCACGAGGTTCTCGACGACGAACTCGTCGAGCGCGGCGCGGACCTCGGTCGGCGCGTCGAAGGCGGACTGACTCGCCGTCTCGGTGCCCGAGGGGTCGGTCACCGCGACGCGCTGGAGGCGCGCGCCGTCGAGCGCGGCGAACAGGAGCGACGCGGTCCGGTCCGCGTCGACCTCGCGGAAGTGGCCCTCCGCGACGCCCTCGCGGATGATGTCGGCGAGGCGGCGGCGGATAACCTCCTCGTTGCGGGCGACCTGCTCGCGGTAGGCCTCGACGTACGGAGCCTGCGTCCGCAGTTCGTTGAGCGCCAGTCCGAAGCGGTCGTAGTCGCGGTCGTCGTCCGCTCCGGGGACCATCTTGTCGAGGAGGGCCCGGAGGCGAGCCTCGGGAGCGTCGCCCTCGGTCGCGGCGACCCGCGCTTCGAAGCGGTCGAACAGGTAGCCGAGGAACGCGACGAGCAGCTCCTGTTTCGTCCCGTAGTGGTAGTGGAGGAGGGACTTGCTCTTTCCGGCCTCGTCTGCGATTCGTTGCATCGTCAGGTCCGCGTAGCCGTGGGCGCACAGCGCCCGGTAGGTCGCGGCCATCAGTTCTTCGTGGACCTCGTCGGGGACCGACTGATCCGTCGTTTCGTCTGCACTCACTAACTGACTAGTCAGTCAGCTACTTAAAAAGTAGTTGCGGTCGGGAAACCGATTGCCGGTAAGTGTGCGATATCGCGGCACGAGAGACGACGGCACACTCCGGGACGAAACGCCCCGAACGGCTCCGAGAAAACCGGGTTGTGACCGGACTACAGGCTGCGGTCGATGCGGTCTGCGACCTCGTAGCCGGCGACGATGCCGCCGTTCAGCGACCGCTCTGGATACTGCGCTTCCGACGCCATCCCCGCGTAGTAGACGCCCTCGGCCACGTCGTCGCCGAGGTCGTACGGGACGACGAGGTCGAGGTAGCCCCGCTCGTACACCGGGCCCGCCCGCGGGTTGCGAGCGATGCGGAACTCCTCGACCGCAGACCGGTCGAAGTCGGGGAACATGGCTTCTATCTCGTCGAACCACGCGTCTTCGACCTCCTCGTCGCTCATCTGCCAGAGGTCCTCGTGCGGCCCCTGCACGTAGCTGGCGACGTACAGCAGGTGGTCGCCGCCGTAGCGCTCTTTCGGCACGAAGTTCGTGTGCTCGATGAGCGACCCGAACGGCGCGTCGTGGGCGATGTTGAGCCAGTAGGTGTCCATCAGCGACTCCGACATGGTCGCCAGCCCGCAGACCGCCCCCTGGAAGTCGATGTCGCAGGGGAAGCCCGTGAGGTCTTCGAGCACGTTCGGCATCGTCGCCACGACGACCGACTCGACCTCGTGGGTCTCGGTCCCGCCGTCGGCCTCGACGGTCAGCGTCGAGACCGCCTCCCCGTCGGTGTCGAGTTCGGTCACGCGCGCGCCGGTCTCGATGTGCTCGCGGCCGACCGCCTCGACGAGCGCGTCGATGAAGGGCGCGAAGCCGCCGTCGAAGTAGCCGAGTTTCTCGCCGCGAAGCAGGTCGCGCTCGCCGCGGAAGCGGACGCGCCCGAGGAACCACGACGCCGACACGTCGTGTTTGCGCTCGCCGAACTTCCCGTCCAAAAGCGGGTCGACGAAGTTGTCGTAGACGCCGCGGGTCGTGTGCTCGACGACGAACTCCTCGATGGGCGTGTGTTCGTACTCGGCGAGGTCCTCGTAGGCGTCGAAGTCCGGGATACCCCCGCGAACGTCGATACCCTGCGTGAGCATGCCGAGGCGGAACTTGTCGTAGAGGCTCATGTGGGGGTACGCGGCGATCTGCCACGCGGTGTCCAGCGGGTGGACGACGCCGTCGACGTAGTAGGCGTTCTTGCCGATGCGCCACTCCAAGTCGTCTCCGAGGCCGAGTTCCTCGGCGAGTTCGACGATGGTCTCTTCGGACTTCGAGAGGTGGTGGTAGAACTTCTCGATGTCGTCGCCGTTCGTCTCGTAGGTCGCGGCGAGGCCGCCGAGAGAGTCGGCCGCCTCGAAGACTCGAACGTCGTGGCCCCGGTTCTGGAGCCGGTACGCCGCGGCGAGCCCCGCGATGCCGCCGCCGACGATGCCTATCATGCTCGGACGTTCGAGGTCCGGTGGAAAGTCCTTTCTGATTGGCCGGGTCCGCCGGCGTCGTCACCGACCGCGGGACGCGTCGGCGCGCTTCGCCGAGCGACCGAGACGGGGTCGTTGCGACGTTCGCCACATTTTTATCTGCGATAAGGCAACAGCGGGGCATGGTTACGGTCCGCGCACCCGCCACGAGCGCAAACCTCGGAAGTGGGTTCGATGTCTTCGGCGTGGCTCTCGACCGCCCCGCAGACATCGTGCACGTCGAACGGGCGGACCGGACGACGATCGAAGTCACCGGCGTCGGCAGCCAGTACATCCCGACCGACCCCGACCGGAACGTCGTCGGCGCGGTCGCGGAGGCGCTCGACGCCCCCGCGCACATCCGCATCGACAAGGGCGTCCGCCCGTCGTCCGGGCTCGGGTCGTCGGCGGCGAGTTCGGCCGCCGCCGCCCTCGCGCTGAACGAACTGTACGACCGCGGGCACTCCCACGAGGAACTCGTGCCCATCGCCGCCGAGGGCGAGGCCGTCGTCTCCGGCGAGGCCCACGCCGACAACGTCGCGCCCGCGCTCCTCGGCGGCTTCACCGTGGCGACCGACGAGGGCGTGACGACCGTCGACGCCGACATCCCGCTCGTCGCCTGCCTCCCCGAAATCGCCGTCTCGACCCGCGACGCCCGCCGCGTCGTCCCGAGCGACGCCAGCATCGAGGACATGGTCCACACGGTCGGCCGGGCGGCGACCCTCGCGGTCGGGATGTGCCGCCGCGACGCCGACCTCGTCGGCGCGGGGATGGACGACCGCGTCGTCACGCCCGCGCGAGCAGAGCTCATAACCGGCTACCACGAGGTCCGCGAGGCCGCCCTCGGCGCGGGCGCGTCCGGCGTCACCGTCTCCGGGGCGGGCCCGTCGGTCCTCGCCGTCTGCCAAGCGGGCGACCGCACCCGCGTCGCCGGCGCGATGCTCGAAGCCTTCGACGAGGCCGACGTGGCCGCCCGCGCCTACAAGACGCGGGTCGGTCGCGGGGCCGAAGTGTTCGAGCGCTGAACGACACACAGAGAACAACTCGCACACCAGATTCTCGTCTTTTCTCCCGTCTGAGCGACTGCAACGCGTTATCGCGGTCGCTGGTAACACGATTCCGAGAAGACTTTTCTCACTATCGCGATATATTCGAATCATGGAACGAGCACTCGTCGTCGTCTCCCCCGAAAAGCGGTCGCACCGAATCCTCCGCGAGGCCGGCGAACTCGCCGCCGGCAGCGGCGCTGAACTCATCGTCCTCACCGTCCTCCCGGACGAGGAGTTCGAGCGGACCCGCTCGGCGCTCGCCAGCGTCGGCTCCTCGGACGTGGTGTACGGCATCGACCAGGCCATCGAGTCGGCCACCCGCCGCGCCAAGCGCGTCGCCCGCGAGGCGTTCGAGGGACTGGACCTCGACTACCGCATCGTCGCCGACATCGGCCCCGAGGCGGACACCATCTTAGAGACGGCCCGCTGGGAGGGCTGCGACCACCTCTTTATCGCCGGTCGCCGCCGCTCGCCCGCCGGAAAGCTCATCTCCCGAGACCTGACGCAGTCGGTCATGCTCAACTTCGACGGCCCGGTCACCGTCCTCCTCGGCGAGGAGTCGTCCGACGACGCGACGGGAAAGGAAAAGGGGAAGTCGGGACTCCTCGCCTGAGAGCGGACGACGTACCGAGCGGAAAAACCGAATCGAGAACCGAGACGGTCGAGCGCGTCGATTGCCGCCGCGTCAGACGCCGCGGCCCTGCAGTTTGTCCTCGTCGGCCATGCCGACGTTCGCCTCGCCTTTCATGCCCTTGCCGATGCCGGCGGCGATGTCGGCGAGCGTGTCGGGGTCGTCCCAGTTGTTGACGGCCTCGACGATGGCCTCGCCCATCTGTTCCGGGTCCTCCGCGCCGAAGATGCCGGAGCCCACGAAGATGCCGTCGCACTCGTGGTACATCATGAGCGCGGCGTCCGCGGGCGTGGCGATGCCGCCGGCCGCGAAGTTGACGACCGGCAGGCGACCCATCTCGGCGGTCTCGTGGACGAGTTCGGCGGGCGCCTCGTGCTCGCGGGCCCACTTCTCGCGCTCGTCGAAGTTGAGGCCGGTCAGCGACCGAATCTGGTGTTTGATGGTGCGCTGGTGCGTGACCGCCTGGTTCACGTCGCCGGTGCCGGCCTCGCCCTTGGTGCGAATCATCGCCGCGCCCTCGTTGATGCGGCGGAGCGCCTCGGGGAGGTTGCGCGCGCCGCAGACGAACGGCGAGGTGAACTCGCGCTTGTCGATGTGGTAGTCGTTGTCCGCCGGGGTGAGCACCTCGCTCTCGTCTATCATGTCGACGCCGATGGATTCGAGAATCTGCGCCTCGGTGTAGTGGCCGATGCGGGCCTTCCCCATCACCGGGATGGAGACGGCGTCGATGATCTCTTTGACCGTCTCGGGGTCGGCCATCCGGGAGACCCCGCCGCGCTTGCGGATGTCGGCCGGGACGGCTTCGAGCGCCATGACGGCGACCGCGCCGGCCTCCTCAGCGATTTTCGCTTGCTCTGCGTCCACGACGTCCATGATGACGCCGCCCTTCTGCATCTGGGCGAACCCGCGCTTGACGAGTTCGGTCCCGCGCCGAAGCTCCTCCAGGTCGGTCTCCTCTGGCATATCGGTCGCTTGCGACTGGGCTCACTTAAGCGGTCGCTTCCGCCCGCCAACCGTTCGCATTCCGCACAGGTCGTGTTTCGTGGTCGGCGGCGGGGTGTCGTGATTCTGTTGAACTACTTAGCTTTTGACAGATGGAGCGTGCAATACTCAGAGGGTGTATGAAGCAACCGGAGACCACGTATTCACCTAAAAACTCCCAAACTATACCACCACAGCGTCGGCACTATAGCGCATGCCCTCCTCCGATTCGCAGGCCAGCTGGACAAGTCCGGAATACGTCGCAACCGTTGTTGGTGTCCTCGCTACGGGCGCTCTCGTGTTCTACAGTACCCTCGTGCAAACTGGTCCGACAGTCGATGAGATTCTGTTTGTCGTCTTGGGCATCACCCTGCCCATGACCATCGCTTACGAGATTGCTCGTCGGTGGACGTGACCGACTCGCGCCCTGTATTCAGCACGGACTCAACAAGCTATCAGCGGCTGAGGACTTCAACAGCGCCGCGGGCGTAATCCCCGCCCGCCGACACCGGCCGCAGTCACCGAGACCGGCATCACTTTTGTCCACCCCCGCTTCGGCGTGGGTATGGACGCGGCGACCCGACTGCTCGACGACGACGGCCTCCCGGCGGGGACCGACCTCCCGCGGTGGCTCGCACCCCTGCCGGAGTGGCTGGAGAACTTCGGTCTCAACATCGCCTGGCTCGTGGTCGTCATCAACCTCGTCGGGACCGCCTTCGGCTTCTGGTACTACGGCTACCAGTTCAGCATCGAGCCGACCGCGATGTGGCCGCTCGTCCCCGACAGCCCCGTCGCCACGCTGTTCATCGCGCTGTCGCTCGCGCTCTGGAAACTCGGGCGCTCGAACGAGTACGTCAACGCCCTCGCGTTCTTCGGCTGTCTCAAACTCGGGCTGTGGACGCCGTACGTCCTCCTCGCGTTCAAAGGCGACTTCTCGTACCTCCACTGGGCGATGTACAACTTCCTCTTCTGGAGCCACCTCGCCATGGTCGTCGAGGCCTTCCTCATCCAGCGGTACGCCGAGTTCCCGAGTCTCGCCGTCCTCGTCGCGGTCGGCTGGTACGCTCTCAACGACCTCGTGGACTACTTCGTCCCCATCGCGGGCACGCCGCACCACACGCTCATCCCGGCCGAGCCAATCGTCGACGGCGTCGTCCAGCACGTTTCGCCAGCCCACGAGTACGCCGCGGCGGGCGCGGTCCTCCTGACCGTCGCGGCGACGTTCCTCGCGCTCGCGACGCGGGTCGCCAAGCTCGAACGGGGCGGCATCGACTGACCGGGAACCGACGCGTCGTCGGCCGACTCAGACGTAGCCTTTTGTCCCGCCGACCCTAACCGACGAGCTATGCGCCTCTTCGACCGCGTGGCCGACCTGCCGCTGACCGTCGAGTCCGTCTCCCGCGACCGCTTCGAGAGCGACACGTCGAGCGGCTTTCTCCGCAAGACCACGGTGTTCTCGCTCGTCGGCGACGGCGCGGTCGGCCGCGGCGAGGACGTGACCTACGACGCCGAGGACCACGACGCCCTCGCGAACGCGCCCGCGGACGCCTTCGACCTCGCCGGAAGCTACGACACGTTCGCCGACTTCTCCGCGGCGCTCGACGGGGTCGACCTGTTCCCGACGAAGGAACCCGAGCGCGAGACGGCCGCACACTACCGGCGCTGGGCGCTCGAATCCGCCGGCCTCGACCTCGCGCTCCGGCAGGCCGACACCGACCTCGCGTCCGCCGTCGACCGCGAGCGCGACCCGGTTCGGTTCGTGGCGAGCACCCGCCTCGGCGACCCGCCGTCGGCCGACCGCGTCGAGACGCTCCTCGACCGCGACCCCGACTGCGAGTTCAAACTCGACCCGACAACCGACTGGCACGACGAGCTTGTGGCGTCGCTCGCCGCGCACGACTGCGTCCGCATCCTCGACCTCAAAGGGCAGTACGAGGGGACCGACGTGGACCAAGCCCCAGACCCCGACCTCTACGAGCGCGTCCTGTCGGGCTTCCCCGACGCCGTCGTCGAGGACCCGGCGTTCACCGACGAGACGCGCCCGCTGTTCGACGGCCGCGAGACCCGCGTCTCGTGGGACGCCCCGATTACCGGCGTCGAATCCGTGAAATCCCTCCCGTTCGAGCCGTCGTGGCTGAACGTCAAACCCTCGCGATTCGGCACGGTCGAGTCGCTGTTCGACACCATCGAGTACGCCGACGAACGCGGGATGTCGCTGTACGGCGGCGGCCAGTTCGAACTCGACGCGGGCCGCGACCACATCCAACTGCTCGCGTCGGTGTTCTACCCCGACGGCCCGAACGACGTGGCCCCCCGCGAGTACAACCTCCCCGAGCCGCCGGCGGAACTGCCGACGAGCCCGCTCGTGCCGTCGGCTGACCCGTCGGGGCTGGAGTTCTGAGAACCGAAAAACAGTCGCTTCAAACGGACGCGCCGAGGGGTGCGCCGGCCGCGCTTACTCGCCTTGCTGGACTTCGAATATCTCGTCGGCGACGAGGCCGTGGGCCTCTTCGTGGACTTTCGCCCCGGCCTCCTTGTTCGGTGCCTCGAAGAGGCAGAAGACTGCGCCGTCCGTCTCGTCGACCCAGTAGTGCTTGTAGTTCACCCCGTACTTGCCCTGCGTCTCCAGGTCTGCACGGTGGGCCTCGGCGACGTCTTTCGCACTCCCCTCTACGTTCCGGTGTACGTCCATGTATAGCGGCATGGGTGCTAGTGTATAGCACTCCGGAGCTCATAACCGTTCTTCGATAGTTACCAGAATATTCTGATATAACCGTCACGCCCCGAGCCAGCTTGGAGTATCGCCGGTTCGAACCTCACAAAACCGCCATCAGATAGCCGTCAGATGCCTACTATCGTCGCCGCCGACCTCACTCCTCGCTCGTCCGGAACTCGTCGCTGTCGGCGTGGGCGCGGACCCACAACTCGCCGATTCTGGAGAGGCGCGTCCGGTAGGACTTCCCGCGTTCCTCCTGTTCGATGTAGCCCTTGCCGCCGGGGCCGAGGCGGTCGACGTTGTAGATGACCTTCGACCGGAAGGAGTCGGTGTACTCCTCGTTCATCTCGCGGGCGAGCGCCTCCGCGAGTTCGGAGACCGACCCGAACTCGCCGTGCTCGCCGAGTTTGAACAGGATGACCTCCTCGAACGGCTTGACGTTGGAGAAGGAGGCCACCGGGAGTTCGACGATGTGGCGGCCGTCTATCTGCTTCGCGCCGATGGTCGTCCCGCGCTCGTCGAACTCCGACAGCAGGTCGGAGGTGGCGTCGAGGCGCTCGCGGATGCGGTCGGCGTCGATTTCGCCGGATTCGAGGAGGTCCGAAAGGAGCGCGCGCTCGGTCCGCAACTCCTCGGCGAGTTCGGTTTCGAGGTACTTCTCGGGGGCCGTGTAGTAGGTGTGGATGCGCTCGCGGTCGGCCTGTCGCTCGACCATGATGGAGTGGGCGGCGGTGGCGAAGGCGAACGAGACCGGGCGGGGCATCGCGCTCACGTTGACCCACACCTCGCCGGGTTCGTCGTCGTCGCCGCGGAGTTCGTCGTCGGCGTCGAGTTCCGCGTTGATGAGGTCGTACGCCTGCTCGAACGCCGCGTCGTAGTCGTACACGTCGTCGACGATGACGCGTTCGGTCTCTGCGCCGAGGAGGTTCTCGAAGTCCTTTTCGAGTTTGCCCGAGAGGTTCCGCGAGTACTCGACGTTCGCCTCGCTCCCAACGGCCCCTTCGAGGAGGATGACGCGGTCCACGTCCAACTGATCGCGGATGAGCGGCGCGATGAGTCGGTCGTAGTCGAACCCGACGGGAACGATGTGCGTCTGCATACGTGGTACGTGGGCGGGGTCGGTTATGAATCCGACCAACTGACCCGACCGTCACTCCCCGTCCCACACCGCTCGGCCCCAACGCTCCCACGCCAGCCACGCCACCACGCCGCCGACGAACGCGACGCCCAGATTCACCGTGACGCCGACGAGGGCGATAGCGACCACGAGGGGGTAGCCGTCCGCGCGGGTCAGGCTGGTCAGACTCGTCCGCGCCAGTTGCAGGCCGATAATCGCCAAGACGACGCCGAGCATGGCGACCGGGTAGGCGGCGACCACGTCCACGGCGAACAGGGCGACGAGGACGTAGCCGGCGCCGAGAATCACGTTCGCGCCGGCGGTCCGCGCGCCGAAGGCGTACTTGCCGGCGACGCCGCCGCTGCCGTGGCACATCGGAAAGCCGCCGAGGGGGACCGCGAGGAGGTTCATCGCGCCCATGCTGGTGGCGAGTTCGTCGGCGGAGACGTCGCGGTCGAAGTAGTCCGCGAGCAGGACCGACGTGGCGAGCGCGGCGTTGCCGACGGTCATCGCCAACTGGGCGATTGCGGCCTCGGCGGCCGAAAACGAGAGGTCGCCGAGCGAGAGCAGTCGGGCGTCGCCGACCGACGGAACGGTGAGCGACAGGTGGCCCACGTCGGCGAACGCGACCGCGCCGCCGACCGCGAGGACGGCGAGGGCGCTCACGTTCGAGCGTCTGGTGAGGAGGGCGACGGCGGCGACGGCGACCGCGAGGCCGGCGAGCGGGAGGTCGCCCGCGCCGAGTTCGAGCCCCGTCGACAGGAGGACGAGCGCGACGCCGAACTGGACGCCGCGGACGACCGGCGCGCCGATGTAGCGACTCAGGCGGCCGAGCGAGCGGGTGCGACCGATAGCGAGGAGGACGACGCCGAGGCCGAACCCGGCAAGGAGCGCCTCGCCGGTCGTGACCGTCTCGGCGAGGACGAGCGCGGCCA
The DNA here is from genome assembly GCF_031624535.1 of Haloferax sp. S2CR25. NCBI lineage: Archaea > Methanobacteriati > Methanobacteriota > Halobacteria > Halobacteriales > Haloferacaceae > Haloferax > Haloferax sp. S2CR25. The sequence continues at coordinate 35,237 of NZ_JAMQOO010000002.1, read as the reverse complement.
GCGCCTTCATCGGTTCGACCGACAGCGGGGCCGCGTAGTACAGCCCCCAGACGACCTGAAACACGCCGAACCAGACGAGCACCACGGCCAGCGAGAGGTCGGTCAGGCGGGCGACGGCGACGACGATGGGGAGGACCGTAACCGAATCACCCACCGCGCCGGTGAACTCGTGCCACTCGAAGTCCACCGCGAGTTCGTCGCCGTACGGGAACGAAACGCCCATTCGGATGGGGATTCCGCGCCGACGGGGAAATGTATTTGCGTAATCGGGAGCCGGAACGGCGGCCGGTTCGAGAAACCGAATTGGGTTACGCCGGCCTCGACGCCCCGCGGTCGTCGACGCCGACGCTCACTCGAACGTCGAGAGGTCGAAGTGGACGCCGCCGCGGAGGTAATCGATGCCCATGAACAACATCACGGGGGCGAGTAGGAGCGCGGACAGCCCACCGAATAAGACGTCGCCGCGGGCGTCGAGGACGGACGAGAGGCCGTTCACGAGTATGGCCATCCCGAAGCAGACGTAACCCGCGCCCGCAACGACGTGCCATCCGAGGGTCGTCGACCCGAGAGCGACCGATTCGCGGATTCCGGCGACGACCAACAGCACGCCGGCGGCCACGAACAGCGCGAACTGGGCGAACGAAAGCGGGTGCGCGAGCGCGCCGAGAAACGCGAGGCCGCCCGCGATGAGCAGGTCGAACACCCCGACGACGGCGAGGAATCGACGGTCCATAGAAGTCGCTCTCGACGGGGACATGAAAAACTGACTACAGCTTCACGGCCGACCGACGGCGGGCACTTCGACGACTCACCGCGTCGCCGACAGGTCGCCCGACTCGACGACGGTGGCGAACTCGCCGTTGAGGTGCGCCAGCGCGGTGCGGTGCAGCTCGTCGGCCGAGAAGCGCTCGCCGTCGTAGCCCTCGCGGTCGAACGTCGCCGTCGCGTCCGCCGGGAGGTACACGTCGAAGCCGAGGTTCTCGGCCATCCGGGCGGTCGTCGAGACGCAGTGGTCGGTCGTGAGACCGCAGACGACGAGCGTCGAGTAGTCGCGCTCGCGGAGCCACGCTTCGAGGTCGGTCCCGATGAAGCCGCTGTTGACGCGCTTCGTGAACGCGGGTTCGCCGTCGGCTGGTTCGGCCTCCGGCTTCCACGCGAAGCCCTCGCGGTCGCTCCGGAGCGGCGAGTCGGGTTCGGTGGAGTCGTGGCGGACGTGGACGACCGGGCGGTCGGCCGCGCGCCACGCCGCGAGCAGGTCGGCGACGCACACCTCCATCTCGGGGTTGTTGCGGTCGCCCCACGCGGGGTCGTCGAAGCCGACCTGCATGTCGATACAGACGAGCACGGCGTCGGCCGGGAGGTCGGAAGCGGTCATCGCTCGACCTTCGAATCGGTCCCCGCCATCAGTCGTCCGCCGGTGCCATCGGCACTTTCGGATGCTCGCGAGTGATGCGAATCGGGCACTCGTCGGGCGCTTGCGTCTCGTCGGAGGAGAACATGTACTGCGGCCACTCGCGGTCGCCCTCGACGCCCCAGTCGCCGAGGTCGGCGTGCGGACAGACGCCGTCGTACTCCTCGATGCGGCCCTGAATGACCGCGCGGGCCTGCTGGCCGGCCTCGGTGTCGGCGGTGATGCCGTCGAACAGCGCCCGCGGCTGGAAGGTGATTTCGAGGCCCCACGGGCAGTAGCGGCTGACGCGCTCGTCGTAGAACGGCGCGCGAGTGGTCGGGAACATCGGCTCGCCCCCGAAGGAGAACTCCCACGTCGGGTCGTCGGGGTCGGTCGGGATGTCCGCCGGCCACGGTTCGGGGTCGTTGACGTGGAGGAACTGGAGGATGTGCCAGAGATGTTCGTGGTAGTCGGCCTCGGTGAGGTCCTCCGCCGGCGGCTTGAAGAACGTGACGAGCGAGCACGCTTCGGAGTAGTCCGGGTACACGTCGAGATATTCGAGGAGCGTGTCGCGGAGCGCCAACAGCGCGTCCTTGTCGGTCATCGAATCGACGAACGTGTAGAGGGCGTCGCCGTTTCGCTCGGACTCGATGCCGAAGTAACAGGGGAACGGCGCGCCGTCGCGGTCGCCGAGCATCGTCTCGCGGAAGGTCTCGTAGTGCTTTCTCGCCCAGTCGGGGAGGTCGCCGTCGTCGAGGCGGCGGCGGAGCACGTCCTGCTCCATGAGCACTTGGTGACCCGACTCGTTCATGCGCGTCAATAGGATTCAGCGACTTTGAGAGTTCGGGTTCGCGGGGCGAACTCGCCCCCGAAACGGCGGCTCAACCCTCATTTTCGCGGTCGAAGCCGCCTCCGTTCCCGCGCTCAGAGCGGGCGGTCGAGCTTCAGGTAGCGCGTCTCGTAGCCCATCGACTCGTAACACGACCGGGCGGCGTCGTTGTCGGCGTGGACGCTCAGCGCGGCCCGCTCGCACCCCCGGTCGCGGCCCCACTCGTGGGCCCGTTCGAGGAGTTCCGTGCCGACGCCCTCGCCCCGCGCCGGGGGCGCGACGTAGAGGTCTTTCACCTTGGCGACCGACCCGCGGGCGAACACCGGCGGCGATTCGGACGCGGCGACCGTGACGTAGCCGCGGAGCGACGCCTCGGCGGAGTCAGGGGCGGGACCGGACTCCGCCGCCGACTCCCCGCCCGCGACGGCGACGAACGTCCGGACATCATCGGCTTCCAACTGCTCGGTCCGGTAGTCGAGCGCCTCGGCCCGCACGTCGACGTCCTCGGCCAGCGCGTCGTAGTCGTCGACGTCGCCCATCTCGTCGGCGAACGGGAGCCACAGGTCGTCCACTAGTGCCTCTACCTCGTCGGCCTGAAGCGGTCGAATCTCCATGAGTCACCGACGACTCGCGGCGGTGTCAAAAGAGTAACCGTATTCGGCGGTCGCCGGAGGTGAGTTTCGACCGCCTCACTCGATTTCGAGGCCGCTCGCGTCCGCACCGTCCTCTGCGCCTTCGTCCCACTCCAGTTCGAACTCGATGCTCAGTTCGTAGGGACCGCCCGCGGGCCCCTCGCGTTCCGCTTTCACCTCGAACGTCGGCGACGCGGGGGGTTCCATCGTGACCGTCTGGTCGCCGGCGGTCAGCGTAATCGGCTCGCCCGCGTCGAGTTTGTCGGCGACGGTGCGGAGGTACGACGCGATTTCGGCGCGGGTCTGTCGGTTCTCGGACTCGAACAGCACTTCTTCGGGCATGGGGGGAGGTTACTCGCGCAGGAAGATAAGGTTCGTTGCGGCGAAAACGGACGGGTCGGCGCGGAGTCGCGGTCGGGTCGGCGCGGCGTCAGTCGGCCCGGAGACCGTCGGTGAAGCGAGACTGGTTCTCCTCGGGCGCGGCGGCGGTCATCGCGGAGACGCCGACGGTCAGAAGCGCCGACAGCGCCATCCCCCAGAGGGCGTAGTCCCACGTGAGGTAGGTCGGCCCGAACAGCGTCATCGACCCGACCTCTATCGCGGGGACGAACACGTGCGCGAGGTAGAACGCCTGCGAGCCGAGGATGCCGGCGAACATCCCCGACCGGGTCGTCCGCGACCAGTAGAGCGCGACGATGACCGGCAGGGCCATCTGGGCGAACCCGCCGAAGGCGGTGTCGCCGACGGAGACGAGCGTGCCGGGCCGGAACAGGCTGGCGACGAACGTGAGCGTGGCGAACAGGGCGACGCCGATGCGGGCGAGCCACGCCTCGCGGGCGTCGCTCGCGTCGGGGTTGACGAAGGGGCGGTAGAGGTCGCGGGTGAAGTACGACGACCCGGAGAGGAGCATCGAGTCCGACGACGACATCATCGCGGCCATCGCGCCGGCGATGACGAGCGCGGCGAACCACACGGGCGTGTACTCGTTGAGGAGCACGGGGAGGACGTTCGCGCCCTCGGGGACGGCGACGCCGAGGCCGGCCGCCCACGTGCCGAGGATGAACGCGGGCACGAAAAGCAGGACGACGAGGACGGGCCACAGGGCGAACGAGCGCTTGAGGACGGCGCTCGACTTGGCGACGAAGAAGCGCTGGTTTATCTGCGGGAACATCGCCACGCCGAAGGCGATGGTGACGGCCGACGAGATGATGAACTGCGGCGAGTAGACGCCGCCGCCGAGCGCGAGGAACTCGGGTTCGTTGGTCGCGAGGGCGTTCGAGAGCGCCGTGGGGCCGCCGGCCGCGGCCGCGACCCAGCCGACCGCGAGCCAGACGACGCCGAGCATGAACAGCCCCTGAAGCGTGTCGGTCCACGCGACGCCGCGGAGCCCCGCGATGACGACGTAGGCGATCATGAACACGGTGATACCGGCCGCGCCGGCCCAGTACGGAACCATCCCGTTGGTCAGGCCGACGATGGCCTCCCCCGCGCCCATCTGCTGGAGCATCACGTACGGGAACAGCCAGAACAGGCTGATGCCGGCGACGACGGCGCGCAGGCGGGTCGAGCCGAAGCGGTCGCCGAGCATCTCGCCGAGCGTGACGTAGCCGTGGGCGCGGCCGACGAGCCACTGCTTGTAGCCGACGACGTACCAGAGAATGGCGAACAGCACGCCGTCCATGACGCCCATCACGAGAATCCACTCGGGGCCGGCCCGGTAGGCGAGGTCGGGGCCGCCGAAGAACGTGAAGGCAGAGAGGAGCGTCGCGAAGGTCGTAAACAGGAGGACGACGGTCCCGATGGAGCGACCGGCGAGGTAGTAGTCCTCCGCGTCGCGGCTGGTCAGGCGGTAGGCGAGGAGGCCGACCGCGAGCGCGACCACGAGGTACGCGCCGACGACGCCGAGTTGGACGCCGAGCGCCGACACCATCAGCGACTCTCCCCCTCCCCGACGATGCCGCGGTCCCACGCCGTCCGGGTGAACAGGTGGAAGACGACCGCGGTCAGCCCCATCCAGCCGATGTGCCACCAGAGCCACAGCGGCAGGCCGGCGAACACCCTGCTGTCGCCCCAGAGGAACCACGGAACGGCGAACGTCACGAGGATTGCGAAGACGGCAATCCAGCGGTAGTCGATGCGAACTCGCGTCATTCGTAGGAACGATAATCGATAACGAGGCGTAAATCTTACTCTATCGACCTACGTTGCCCCGTATTGAAGAACTATTTTCTTCAACAATGGCTGTCGAACGACCGGGACCACCCACGTCACGGCCGCGTCGCGGGTGGCGGTCCCGTCGGCCAGTCTGCCGGTCACGCCGACCCGAGCGCCGAAACAGTTTCCAGCGGCGCGGACGAGCGGACGCACATGAACTTCGGCATCCAGCTCTACTCGCTTCGAGACCTCGACGAGCCGACCGCGGCGCTCGTTCGCCGCGCCGCGGACGCCGGCTTCGACGGCGTGGAGTTCGCGGGCGTCGACGACGCGGCGGCGGTCCGCGCGGCTCTCGACGAGACCGGGGTCGGCGCGCCCGCCGCCCACGTCCCCATCGAGGAGCTCGAAGCCGACCTCGACGCGGTCTGTGAACGCTACGGCGCGCTCGGTGTCGAGACGCTCGTGGTGCCGTTCCTGCCGCCGGAGGCGTTCGCCGACGCCGACGCGGTCGACGAGACCGCACGCCGGCTGGACGACCTGACCGCGAAGTGCGACGAGCGGGGCGTCAGACTGCTGTACCACAACCACGACCACGAACTCGTCACGGTCGAGGGCGAACCCGCGCTCGACCGGCTCGCCGAGGAGTCGGGTATCGGCTTCGAACTCGACCTCGCGTGGATTCTCACGGCCGGCTACGACCCCGTCGCGTACCTCGACCGCTACGCCGACCGGACCCCGGTGGTCCACCTCAAAGACGTGGTGGTCGACGCCGACGCGAAACGCGGCGGGCGGCCGGTCCACCTCGGCGAGGGCGACCTCGACGTCGAACGCTGTCTCGCGGCCGCCCGCGAGGGGTTCGTCGAGTGGGCCGTCGCCGAACACGACTTCCCCGAGGACCCGGCGGCGTTCTGCCGGGACGCGGGCGAGTTCGTCGCGGCGCACCGAACTGACGAGGAGACGTAACGAATCGGTCGGTCGTCGACGGCGGCGGAAGAGCGGCGATTCGCCGGCGACGACGTGGATTCGAGGACGGCAACGAGCGCCGGCCGACGTTCGAATCGTCGGCCACGATAGATATTTCCCTCGGGCGCAACTTATATAATGACGTTCGTGGGGACGGCCCATGACGCCATCACAATCACCACATCACCACCCCCAGCGGGGTGACTTCACCAATGGACGACACTGCAAAATATCTCATTCACGCTTCCATCTCCGCCGATGGGGTCGTCGAACGGAGCGACGTCGTCGGGGCCGTCTTCGGCCAGACCGAGGGCCTCCTCGGCGACGAACTCGACCTCCGCGACCTCCAACAGTCCTCCAAGGTCGGTCGGATAGACGTACAGATAGACTCCGAGAACGGCCACTCGTTCGGCCAGATGACCATCGCCAGCAGCCTCGACAAAGTCGAGACGGCCATCCTCGCGGCCTCGCTGGAGACGCTGACCCGCGTCGGTCCCTGTCAGGCCGTCATCGAGGTCACGAACATCGAGGACGTGCGCGAGGCCAAGCGCCGGATGGTCGTCGAGCGCGCCAAGGAACTCCTCACGGAGTCGTTCGACGACACCGTGATGTCCTCGACAGAAATCCTCGAAGAGGTCAAAGAGAGCGTCCGCGTCGAGGACATCACCGAGTATCACGGCCTCCCGGCCGGCCCCCGCGTCGCCGACTCCGACGCCATCATCGTCGTCGAGGGGCGCGCCGACGTGCTCACCCTCCTCCGCTACGGCATCAAAAACGCCGTCGCCGTCGAGGGGACGAACGTCCCCGACTCGGTCGCCGGCCTCACCCAAGAGCGGACCGTCACGGCGTTCCTCGACGGCGACCGCGGCGGCGAACTCATCCTGCGCGAACTCTCGCAGGTCGGCGACGTGGACTACGTCGCGTTCGCGCCCGACGGCCAGTCGGTCGAGGACCTCGACCGCGCGTCGGTCGTCCGCGCCCTCCGGAACAAGGTCGCGCTCTCGTCGCTCCCCGACGACGGCGACGGGGACTTCCGGGCCGCCGTCGCCGCCGTCAACGGGACGGGGGAGGCCCCGGCGGACCCTCGCACGGAGTCGCCGACGACTGAGGCGTCGTCGACTCCATCCGCAGACGGCCCGGCCAACGGGTCGGCCGAGGCGGTCACCGAGCCCCCCGCCGAAGCCACCGGGGGCACCGTCGCGGTCGAAAAGCCCGCGGACGCCGCGAGCGCGCGCGCAGATACCGACGCCGACGCCGCTCCCGACGCGGAGGTGTTCACCGAGTCCGAGGTCGAGGCCGTCGCCGAGGCGGTCGAACCGGCGGACGAACGGCCCTCGCTCGCCGACCACGTTCGGGAGGTCATCGCCGACGAGAGCGGCATGGCCCGCCTGTTGGACGCCGACCTCGACGTCGCCGACGAGGTCGCGGTCGAGAAAGTCTACGACGCCGTCGAGTACGCCGACCCCGCCCCGGCAATCGTCGTCGTCGACGGCGAGGCGAGCCAGAAGCTCGTCGACATCGCGGCCCAGCGCGGCGTCGAACACGTCGTGGCGCGCTCGGCCGGCGAGTACGTCAAAAAGCCCGTCAGCGTCCGCGTCAGAACCGCGGACCAGCTTCTCGACTGAGAACGAACACGCCGCGACGCCGACCGAGGCGACCGGCCCCGGTCAGTCGAGAACGAGTCGAAGTCCGTCGTCGCCGTCGAACGCGTCGGGGACGCGGGCGTCCAAGCGGAACCCGAGCGCTTCGTAGCAGGCGCGCGCGCCGTCGTTCTCCGGATGGACCAGCAACGTGAGCGGCGCGTCAGCCGAGTCAGTCGTGTCGGCCGCGTCGGCGTCAGAACGGCGCGCGTCGCGGAAGGCGTCCACGAGCGCGGTGGCGCGCCCTTCGCGCCGGTGGTCGGGCGAGACGGCGAGCTCGGTCAGGTGCGCGCCGACACCGAGGAGGTAGCCGACCGGCCGGTCGGCGGCGTCGACGGTGACGAGGAGCGTGCCGACGGCTGGCCACGCGTCCAAGAGGTCGGGAGACGGGTGGGAGACGAGTCGCTGGAGCGATTCGACGGCCGGCACGTCGGCGGCGCGGGCGGGGCGAACACCCGTCGCGGCCGCGTCGCCCCCCGTCACAGCGGAATCCAGACGACGACCGCGCCCAGCGCGCCGGCGAGCGTGGCGAGGAAGTTGACCGCCTGATTGCCGAGGCCGGCTCCCTCGACCGTCGCGCCGAGGAGGCTGTCGACCGTCATCCCGACGAGTCCGCCGGCGAGGACCGCGATGGCGGCCGTCTGCGCCGGCAGGGGAAGCACCAGCACGCTCACGCCGGCGACGAGGGCCGCGCCGAGCGCGCCGGCGACTTCGCCCTGCCACGTGACCGCGCCGTCGGTCCCCGCCGGGACGGGCTTGAGCGAGGTGATGAGCCGCGGTTGGTCGAACAGCCCGCCGATTTCGCTGGAGAGCGTGTCGCTCATCGCGGCGGCGGCCGACCCGGCGAACGCGAGAACGAGCAGGTCGCTGGCGAGGGGGTAGCCGAGGGTCTGCGCCGCGGCGTAGCCGACGACGGCGACGAGCGACACCCCCGAGTTGCCGAGGACGTTGCCGGTCCCGCGAGCGCCGTCGTTGTCCTCGGCGACGCCGCGTTCGGCCTTGCTGTCGTACCGGAACTTGGTGGCGAGCGCGCCGACGCCGAAGAAGGAGACGAGCACGAGCGCCCAGCCGAAGCCGCCGAAGACGACCGCGAAGAGGAGGAGGAGCACGCCGGTTATCATGCCGGCGACGGAGGCCGTCCCGAGGGCGTAGGCCGCGTAGCCGAGCGCGACCGTGAGGGCGAGCGCGACGCCGGTCTGCGTCGGCGACACCGGCCCCGCGAGCACCTCGACGCCCCAGAGGACGAGGCCGATAGAGAGCATGACGAGCGGGTCGTCGCGCTCGTAGAGGGCCGTCCGGAGCACCGCGCCGACGAGGCCGCCGACGGCCGCGAGCAGGACGAACCGGGCGAGGAGCGCGGCGTCGCCCGTCAGCGACGCGATAACGACCTGTCCCGCCGTGCCGGCGAGGACCGCGGCCGCGACGAAGCCCGCCGCGCGAAGCGACTCGTCGGACGTTCTCGAACCCACCAGTCGCGCGCCGAGGTTGCCGTAGGCGAGTATCAACACCGCGGCGGCGAACACCGAAAGCGGCATCGTGACGCGCGGGACCGTCGCCAAGAGGGCGAGGCCGGTCGCGGCCAGCGCGAACCCGGCGAGCCCGTTGAGCCGGCCGTCCTGCCGGTCGCCGGGGCGCGCGAACAGCTCGAAGAGGGGGCCGTCGTCGACGACGAAGGCCGCCAAGAGCGCGACTGCGGCGAAGGGCGCGAAGGCGGCCGCGCCGAGACTGGGGGCCGCGAGGGCCAACGTCCCGACGACCGCGAATCCGCCCGCTCGCCGTACCGTGGAAGTCACACCATGCGGTATCCCCGACGCGCACTTAACCCTCCCGACATCACCGACGACCGCACCACACCGGGTCCGCGGGCCGGCGTCGACGGACCCGTGCCGCGGCGGCGACCGCGGAGGCGACGCCGAACCCGAAGCGTTAGGAGAATCGCCGCGAGAACGACTCCCGTGGGACTGTACGACTCCTATCTCGCCCTCCGGTTCCGCCTCGACGACGCCGACGCCCCCGAGCACGTCGCGCTCGTCATCACCGAGCGCGACCTGCTGGAACAGGGCGCGTACGACACGCTCGAAGCGTTCGTCGGCTGGGCGTTCGAGTTCGGAAGCGACCGCGTCACCATCTCCGTGAGCGTCCTCGACGAGGCGGTCGTCCCGACGCTCGCCCGGGAGCTCCGCGACCTCGACGTTCCGCACCGGGTTGAGCTCCGAGAGCCGGGCGACACCGAGCGCGCCGACGCCCCCGTACAGGTCAGTATCGGCCTCGGCGGGAAACGCGAGTTCGCCTCGGTCGTCCGGTCGCTGGCCGAGGAGGTCGAGGAGGGCGCGCTCGACCCCGACGACATCGACGCCGCGGACATCGAACAGCGACTCGTGTTCCCCGACGAACCCGACTTCGTGGTCAAGACGGGCGCGGAGCGCCTGTCGGACTTCATGATTTGGCAGTCCGTCTACGCCGAACTCTACTTCACCGACGTGAACTGGCGGGACTTCAGGAAGCGGGACTACCTGCGGGCGCTGCGGGACTATCAGGACCGTCAGCGGAGGTTTGGCCGGTAGGCCAAATCCCGTGGCGAGGTTGCCGACACGGTGGTTTGGCCGATGAGCGTCAGCGAATCGGCCAACCGCTGTCGCGCTCGAAGAGTGCGACAGAAGTTCGGCCGGTAGGGCGAATCACGTGGCGGCGGTGCCGACGCGCTCTCCTCGACCACACAGATATGTTGATTGAGTAGCAACACGAATCCAATGCCCTCCACCCCGACCGACAGGACAGACCTCCTCCCGCCGCCACCGCCGCCCAGCGAGTGGCTCGAAGACGGCCACGTCCTCCTCGCGCTCTCGCTGTTGCTCATTCTCTGGCTCAATCGGCCCGCCGCGCCGGACTGGGCGTGGGCGCTCATCGGCGTCGCTGTCGTCCCGCCGTGGCTGTTCCTCGAATCGCGCCACGAGGGGTGGCGCTCGTGGGTTCCGACCGTCGCCTACGCCGGGGTGGTACTGCTGTTAGGGCCGCGTTACGAAGCCGAGTTCGTCGCCGTCGTGCTCGGGCAGAGCGCCGCGTTTCTGGGATGGTTCTGCTGGCGGACGTACCGGCGGAGCGTTCGACCGACTGAGTGACCCGCCGCCGTCGCTCAAACCGCCGTTTGTGCATACAGAAGACATATTGTTAGGCCACTGAACCGTTCGACATGAACCGCCGCGAGATGCTGGCGTTGTCGGGGGCCCTCGCCGCCGCGACGATGGCCGGCTGTACGGGCGACGGTCAGTCGTCCGCGGGGACCGAGACCGAAACCGAGGCGACGGCCACCGCGACCGCGACCACGGACACGCCGACAGAGACCCCGAACGACGAACCGCCGACCGGCGAACCGAGCGTGGACAACGAGCGACTCGCCGCGCTCGCGGCCGGCAACGCCGAGTTCGCTCTCGACCTGCACCGACAGGTCGCGTCCGAACAGGGCGGCAACCAGTTCCTCTCGCCGTACAGCATCTCCGTCGCGCTGGCGATGACCTACGCGGGCGCTCGCGGGACGACCCGCGAACAGATGGAAGCGACGCTGCGCTACACGCTCGGGGAGGACGTTCACCCCGCCTTTGCGGACCTTCAGGCGGCGCTCGAAGAGCGGGAGACGGCTCGGGACCCGGTCGATGGCGGCGAAGCCGACGCCTTCCGACTGGCCGTGGCGAACGCGCTGTGGGGCCGCGAGGGGTTCGCGTTCTCGGAGGGGTTCCTCGACCGCCTCGAATCGAACTACGGGGCCGGGCTCCGGCGGGCCGACTTCGCCGGCGACCCGGACGGCGAGCGAGCGCGAATCAACGGGTGGGTCGCCGACCGGACGGAGGGCCGAATCGAGGACCTGCTTCCGGCGGGCGCTGTCACGCCCGACACGGCGCTCGTGCTCACCAACGCCATCTACTTCATGGCGCAGTGGGCCCACACGTTCGACCCCGAGGACACCGAGGACGGGACGTTCACCGCGCTGGACGGGTCCGAGTCGACGGTGCCGCTCATGCGGCAGGAACTCAAGGCGAACTACGCCGACCTCCCGAGCGCGCAGGCAGTCGAACTCCCGTACGTCGGGCGAGACGTGTCGATGGTGCTTCTGCTCCCGGACGAAGGCGAGTTCGAGTCGTTCGAGCGAAGTCTGACCGCGAGTCGGCTGTTCGGCGTCTTCGAGGCGATGCGGGAGCGAATCGGCGACGTCGTGCTCCCGCGGTTCGAGTTCGAGACGGAGGTCCGACTCTCCGAGGCGCTGTCGAACCTCGGGATGCCCGCCGCGTTCGGCTCGGACGCCGACTTCGGCGGAATGGTCGAGGGTGACGGGTCAGGCCTCGCAATCGACGAGGTGTTCCACAAATCGTTCGTCTCCGTGGACGAGGAGGGAACGGAGGCCGCGGCGGCGACGGGCGTCGTCGTCGAAAGTTCGCTACCGCCGAGCTGGGGCGAACTCCGGTTCGACCGGCCGTTCCTGTTCTGCGTCCGCGACCGGCCGACGGACGCGATTCTGTTCTGCGGTCGCGTCGTCGACGCCGGGGCTGCGCAGGGAGACGGATAACCGCAAAAACAGCCCAAATCGACCGACTCAGTCGGCCGTCTCGTCGGTCCGCTTCGCCAACTCCGCGGACACCTCGTCGGCCCCCGACGAGGGGAGTTGCTCGCGGAGCCGACCCGCGACGGTACGGGCGTCCTCTAACTCGACTTCGGCGACGGCCCGGACGAGCGTGACGGCGCGCTCGGTCCGGGTGCGCTGCCACGACTGCTCTCTGGACTCGTAGGTGCGGATGCCGCGCAGGAAGTCGACCTTCGAGAACTCCGGCCAGTAGGGCGCACAGAAGTAGACGGCGGCCTCGTTGCCGTTGGCGTGCCACGGCAGGAAGTTCGAGGTGCGCTCGTCGCCGCCGGGGCGGATGATGAGGTCCACGTCGCGGACGGGCTTTCTGGACAGGCGGCGGTCGACCGCCGACACGTCCACCTCGTCGGGCGAGAGGTCGCCGCGCTCGACCGCCCGGCAGACGTCGCGGGCGGCCCCGAGGAGTTCGGCCCGGCCGCCGTACGCGAGGGCGATGTTGAGGGTGAACCCGTCGTAGTCGGCGGTCCGGGACTCCGCGTAGTCGACGGCGTCGCGGACGCGGTCGGGGAGCATGTCGACCTCGCCGATGGCGCGGACGGCGACCTCGCTCTCGTGGACGCGGTCGGCGTCGGCGAACTCGTAGAGCTTGTCCTCGATGAGGTCGAAGAGGGGTTCGCGCTCGTGGTCCGGGCGGTCGAAGTTCTCGGTCGAGAAGGTGTACAGCGTCAGCTCCTCGATGCCGAGTTCCTCGCACCACGTCAGCACGTTCTCCGTCGTCTGCGCGCCCGCCTTGTGGCCGTCGGGGGCGTCGTCGCCGTTCTTCCGGGCGTACCGGCGGTTGCCGTCCTGAATGATGGCGACGTGGGTCGGTCCGTCGTCTATCTCCCGGTCGAGCACCCGCTCGTAGGCGCGTCGAAAGCCGCGTCGGACCCACCCGAACATATACCCTCGGTCGTCTCCCGAGGCAATGTGTCTTGTGGGGTATAGCGTCACACGGTGCGTCGTGGTGCGGGGAACCACCCCAAAATGGCGGGTTCCGACGGTGGACGACGAATCGCCACCCGTTTGTACCTCCCCGAGAAGACTCGGACATGAGCAAGACCATCGACGAGGACCTCTACCAGCGGACCCTCGCGCTGCTCGAACCCGGCGATATCGAACTCGTCGGGGCCATCGTCCACACCGACCTGACCAGCCGCGAGGACCTGGAGATGCAGGAGCTGACCGTCGAAATCAACGAGGTAATCGCCGAGCACGCGGGGAAGGGCGACGCGTGGATTTACGCCGGCAACGACGACACCGACTTCTCGTCGAACCAGTTCCAGGGGCTCTCCGTCGAGGACGACGAGTTCGTCTGGGAGTGCCAACAGCTCGTCCGCGACGGCACGTTCGACCTCGTGTTCTACTACGAGGCCATCGCCGACCAAGACGCCATCGTCGAGGGACTCGAAGCGCTCGACGACGTCGACCGCGTCACGCCGGTCCCCTGAGACGGGGCGCGGCCCGTCGTCGCTGGAACGTCTTTTTTACTTCACGGGCGCGGGTGCTCGACTCGCTCGCGTCGACTGTTCACCGGCTGTTCGCCGGGCGTTCGCTCCGGTTCGTCACGGTGAGAACAAGCGAGGCGTTTATCCGCCTCGCATCCCGAGTGACGCCCATGATACAGGCGGACGCGGACCTCTCTCGTCTCGACCGCGCCATCGTCAACGCCTTCCAGGGCGGCTTCCCCGTCGTCGAGCGGCCCTTCGAGCCCGCGGCGGCCGCGCTCCGCGAGCGCGGGGTGGACGTGTCGGCGACCGACCTCTGCGAGCGGGTTCGGACGCTCGACGAGGAGGGCGTTCTCTCGCGGTTCGGCGCGCTCGTCAACGCCGAGGAAATCGGCGGCACGGCGACGCTCGTCGCCATGCACGCGCCGCCCGAGCGGTTCGACGAGGTGGCCGAGCAGGTGAACGCCCACCGCGAGGTCGCACACAACTACGAGCGCGAGCACCCCCACCTGAACATGTGGTTCGTCGTCTCGGTCGCCGACGAGTCGCGGGTGGACGAGGTGCTCGGCGACATCGAAAACGAGACTGGCCAAGCGACGTACAACATGCCCAAGCGCCGCGAGTTCCACGTCGGCGCGAAGTTCCTCCTCGACGGTCCCGTCTCCGACGGCGACCTCGACCTCTCGCATCTCGGCCCCGACGTGGAGCCGACGGACGCGCGCACCCTGACGCCCGACGAGCGCGACCTCGTCATGGAGATTCAGGGCGGCCTGCCGATTACCGAGACGCCCTACGCCGACGTGGCGGCGGCAATCGGACAGGAGCCGTCGTGGGTCGTCGAGACCATCAAGCGGTTCAATCTGGAGGGGAAGGTCCGCCGCGTCGGCGTCATCCCGAACCACTACGCGCTCGGCTACTCGGAAAACGGGATGACCGTCTGGAACGTCCCCGACGACCTCGTGGCGGAGGTCGGCCCCGAAATCGCCGCGCTGGACTTCGTCACCCACTGCTACCGCCGGCCGCGACACGCGGGCGTCTGGCCGTACAACTTCTTCGCGATGACACACGGTCGCTCCGAGGAGGAGAGCGAGGCCCGCATCGAACAGGTTCGCGAGGTCATGAGCGACTACTGGGACGTGGGCGACGACGACTGGGACACCCTGTTTTCGACGCGCATCCTCAAGAAGACGGGAATCAGACTGGACGAACGAGCCGAGGCGAACACTGCGTGAGATGATTCCGCTGGTTCACGACCTCTCCGACGAGACCGTCGTCGTCTTCGGCGGGGGGCCCGTCGGCGCGCGGAAGGCCCGCCGGTTCGCCCGCGAGGCGCGGACCGTCGTCGTCAGTCCCGAGTTCGGAGACCGCGACTTCGGCGACGCGGAACTCGTTCGAGCGGCCCCCAAACCCGAGGAGGTTCCCAGTTGGGTCGAGCGGTTCGGGCCGGCGCTCGTCGTCGCCGCGACCGACGACGACGCGGTGAACGACGCGGTCGTCGCGGCGGCCCGGGAGGCCGGCGCGCTGGTCAACCGGGCCGACCGGAGCGGCGAGCGCGACGCCGGGAGCGTGGTCGTCCCGGCCACCGTCGAGGACGGCGACGTGTCGGTCGCAATCACGACCGGCGGGGCGAGTCCGGCCCTCTCGAAGCACCTCCGGGAGCGCATCGAATCCGAGTTGGCGGGGGCGGGCGAGATGGCCGCGCTGACCGCGGAGCTTCGCGCGGAGCTCAAGGCGTCCGACCGGTCGCCAACAGAGCGCCGTGATGCGATTCGCGCGGTCGTGCGAAACCCGTCAGTTTGGAAGGCTTTACGTACCGGCGATGCAAACCCCCGACGAGAGGCAGCGCGCGTGATACGAGACACACAGCGAGGTGATTCATGAGAGATTCGGGCGTCATCTCCGGTGTGAGCGTCGCCCACGACCGGGCCAGCGTTCGCGAGATAGAGGCCGCGTCGAGCGACGACGTTCGGACGGTCGTCGAACGGCTCCTCGCCTGCGACGGCGTCACCGAGGCGTTTTCCCTGCAGACGTGTAACCGCGCCGAGGCGTACGTCGTCACCGACGACGCGGCCGACGGCCGCCGCGCGCTCGACGACTTCGCTCCCGACGTCCGAGACGGGAGCGTTCGCTACATGGACCACGAAGAGACCCTGCGCCACCTCATGCGGGTGGCGTCGGGGCTCGAATCACTCGTCCTCGGCGAAGACCAGATTCTCGGACAGGTCAAAGCCGGCATCGAGGCCGCCCGCGAGCGGGACGCCATCGGTCCGATGCTCGAAGACGCGCTCATGAAGGCCGTCCACGTCGGCGAGCGCGCCCGCGACGAGACGGCAATCAACGAGGGTGCGGTCTCCCTCGGGAGCGCCGCCGTCAGGCTCGCGCGGGCCGAACTCGACGCCCCCGTCGGCGAGGTGGACGCCCTCGTCGTGGGAGCCGGCGAGATGGGCACGCTCGCGACCAAGGCGCTCGCGTCGGTCGACGTGGGCGACCTCGTCGTGGCGAACCGGACGGTCGCCAACGCCCGCCACCTCGCCCGCGAGGTTCCGGGCGTCTCGACCGCCGCCGGACTGGGCGACCTCCGCGGTCGCCTCCGCGACGCCGACCTCGTCATCACGGCCACGAGCAGCCCCGACTACGTCGTCACGCCGGAGCAGTTGGACGACGCCGGCGAGACGATGCTCATCGACATCGCCCAGCCGCGGGACGTCGACCCCGCCGCCGGCGATATCGACGGCGTCCGCGTCCGCGACATCGACGATTTGGAGACGGTGACCGACCGGACCGCGGAGCGCCGCGAACGCGCCGCCCGCGAGGTCGAGGCGATGATAGACGAGGAGTTCGACCGCCTGCTCGCCGCCTACAAGCGCAAGCGCGCCGACGAGGCCATCAGCTCGATGTACGAGGCCGCGGAGCACGTCAAGCGCCGCGAGGTGTCGACGGCGCTGTCGAAACTCGAATCGCAGGGCGAGCTCACCGACGAGCAGCGCGAGACGGTCGAGTCGCTCGCGGACGCGCTCGTCGGCCAAATCCTCGCCGCGCCGACCAAGAGCCTCCGCGACGCCGCCGGCGACGACGACTGGACGACCATCCAGACCGCCATGCAGCTGTTCGACCCCGGCTTCGGCGACCTCGGGGCGTCGGACTCGGCCGGGCCGTCCGAGCCGTCCGGGCCGTCCATCGAGTTCTCGGGCGAGCCGCCGGAGGACCTCGACCGCGAGGCGCTCGAAGGCGAGGTTCCCCGGCGCGTCCTCGAACAGCTCTCCGACGACTGACGGGCGGCCGAAGCGGACGGCGGGCGAACGTTCTTATCCGAACGCGGGACTATTCCGCGTCGATGGTACGCCGACTGTCAGCGACGAGCCTCGCGCGCCGCTCCCGTCTCGACGCCGACCGCCGACGAGCCGCGGCCAGCGCGTTTTCGGCCGTCGGCCGGTATCTCGTGAATCGCCTCCGGGCGCGAGCGCGTCGCCGCCTCGTCGGCGCGACCCCGAGACGCCGGGTGTGCGACCTCGACGGCGTCGCTCGGGCGACCGTCGTCGGCACCGTCGCGGGAGTCGCGGGCGACGGGCCGGCGGTCGAGGTCTGGACGGACGTCGAGGGCGCGGACGGCGACCGCGCGGTCGTCGGCCGCGCGACGCGCCCGTTCGTCCTCCGCGACCGCACCGGGGAGGTCCGGGTCCGCGTCCCGCCGGCCGGCCACGTCGCGTTCGGCGGCGACGGGGCGACGGGAACCGTCGGCCGCGGCGACGAGGTGTCGGTCACAGGGCGCGTCGTCCGCGGCCGCGAGCGCGGCGGGCGACGACTCCTGACGGGGCCGCGGTTCGTCGTCCGCGCGGACACAACTTGACAATCCGGCAGAATCCTTATCGGGTTGCCACTCGACGGGTTCGGCATGGCAGACCTGCTCTCGGACGACGAAGTCGACGCACAACTCGGGTCGGATTGGGAACGCGACGGCGACGAAATCGTCCGCGTCTACGAGTTCGACGACTACCTCGACGGCGTTGCGTTCGCCGCCAGCGTGGGCGAAGTCGCCGAAGAGGAGTTCCACCACCCCGAGATAACGATTCGGTACCAGGAGGTCGAAGTCCGCCTCACGAGCCACGAGGAGGGCGGCATCACGGACAAGGACCTCCGACTCGCCGACCTGTTCGACGACGAGCTGTGAGCGGCGGGGAGACCGCGGCGCTCACCTACGTCTTCCGGGTCCGCTTCCGCCTCGACTCGGCCGCCGGCGTCGAGACCGACCCGCGGGAGTTCGAGACGACGGTCCGCGTCAGGCCGCCGCCGCCGGGCGAGGAGGGCTGGCTGCTGTTCCGCGACGCGCTGTGGCGGGGCGAGGTGAACGACGAGCGCCACGCCCGCGACCTCGCGGCGTCGTGGCTCGACGTGCCCGTCGTCTCGTGTTCGTTCGCGGAGCTCCGGGCCGACGAGGCGTCGCTGGACGCCTTCCGCGAAGCCGTCGCCGCGGACCTCGACGCGTTCAACGCCGACTCGGTCCGCGAGGTGCTTCACAAGTACTTCGGGAGCGCGATTCGCGTCGAATCGAGCGGTTCGTGACGCGGGGGAAGACATTTATCCATGCCTGACGTACCTTGTTGTCCGAATGGTCGCCGATGACTACGATTTCTGGCTGTTCGACCTCGATGGGACCCTCGTCGACGCCGAGTGGTCGTACACGCGCGACGTGTTCGACCGCGTCGGCGACCGACTGGGCCGTCAGTTCACGGACCGCGAAGCCGAGACCATCTGGCACGGACTCGGCGGCGCGCGCGACCCGATGCTCCGCGAGTGGGGCATCGACCCCGCCGAGTTCTGGCCCGCGTTCCACCGCGAGGAAGACCCCGCAAAGCGCGCTGAAGTGACGTACCTCCACGACGACGCCGAGCGCCTCATCCAAGAGATTCACGCCGCCGGCCGCCCGGTCGGCATCGTCACCCACTGCCAGCAGTTCCTGACCGACCCCGTGTTGGACCGCCTCGACGTGCGCGACTGGTTCGATACCGTCGTCTGCTGTACAGAGGAGACGGGGTGGAAACCCGACGCCGCGCCGGTCCGGCAGGCTATCGGCGAACTGGGGCTGGACGACCGCCTCCTGACCGACGGCGGCACCGCGGGCGTCCTCGCCGGCGACGGCGAAAGCGACATCGGGGCCGCGTGGAACGCCGGCTTGGACGGCATCCACGTCGAACGCCACGGCCCGGAACACCGCGGGCGCTGCGTGCTCGGGGAGTACCGCGTCGAGAGCTTCGACGACCTCGTCCGATCCGACTGAGTCGGGCGATTCCGCTCAACGGCGCTCCGGCGGCGACGGGGCGAAAAGTGAAGAACGGAACCGACGCTCAGGACAGCGTCCGCTCGGTCGACGGGCGAGCGAAGATGTCGCCGGTGCTCGTCACGGCGACCTGAACGTCTTCGTACGGGAACCGGACCTCGATGCCGGGGCGCTCTTCGTCCTCGACGACGGGCCGGAGGAGTTCTTCGAGCGCGTCGGTGTCGATGTACTCGTACAGCGGCGTCTCGATGGCCGAGAGTCCGCCGTAGGACTCGACGGCCTCCACGATGACGATGCCGAGCTCCTCGTCGCCGAGCCACTGCCCGACGAGCACCCAGTTGTCGTCGACGCCGAACGACGCCTCGGCGGTCGCGTCGGCGTGTTCTTCGAGGGCCTGCGTGACCGCGGAGGCCCCGACGGCGAGCGCGGAGTCGACGCTGTCGTCGTCGACGAGGCTCCGGACCCGCTGGAGGACCGTCGCGAGGTCGCCGGGACCGGCTTTCTGGACGTACTCGGTGACGCCGGCAGTCGAGGCGATGTCGGCGACCTCGGGCCATTCTTTGGCCGTGAACAGGAGGATGGGGATGTCCGCGTGCTCCTGTCGGACGGCCTTGACGAGCGGTACCCCGTTTGGGAGGACGAGCGAGTCGCTCACGACGCAGTCGACCGACTCGGCGGAGATGACGTCGAGCGCCTCGGTCGCCGACTCGGCGGTGAGAAAGGAGACGGCGTCGAGTTGGCGGAACGCGGCGGCCGAGAGGGCGAGCATCTCGGGGTCGTCGTCGACGTGTAGGACCTTCAGCGGGCGGTTCATATACCAGTTATACACGCTACGTGGATAAAAACGTTCCACTTAGTTTATACTTCAGCGGAACGCGAATATCTGAACCGGTCGCGGCGGCTTTCTAAAGCGTTACCGCGACGTTTGGCTCCTCTCGACCCCTGCGAGGGCGTCAAACACATCGTCGCTCGCTGCGAGCGCGTCGCGGAACGAGTCGACGCCGGGTTTCTCGGTCCGGTCGGGGTTCGCGAGGACGGCGACCGGCTGTGTCCCGAGCGAGACGAAATCGAGGCCGAGCGAGTCCGCGGTCGCGCGGAGGCCGAGCCCGGCGTCGGCGCGGCCGGCGGCGACCGCCCGCGCCGGGCTCTCGAACGCCTTCGTCCCGCGGTCGAACCCCTCGATGGCCTCTGTGAGTTCGTGGCGGGTCGTCCCGCGCTCGTCGGCGAGGGCGGCGACGGCGTTGCCGAGGTCGGTCCGCAGGCCGGAGTTCGAGTCGCGGTTGATAAAGCGGAGCCCGCCGTCCACGAGGTCCGCGAGGCCGGACACCCCGTCGGGGTTGCCGGCGGGGACGACGAGCCCCCACTCGCGGGTCCACGAGCCAAGTTCGACCGCGTCGATGCCGTCCGTGGCGTCGCCCCGGTCGCCCGCGACGACGGCCACGTCGGCGATGCCGTCTCGGAGCCGCCGCAGACCCTCGCGGGAGCCGAACGGGAGATACCGTGGCGACGACACGCGGTCGAGGATGCGCGAGAGCGCGGGGTCGTCCTCGCCGACGCCGAGCAGCTCCGGCGCGCGAACGTCGGGCGAGAACAGTTGGACCGTCACCGACTCGCCCTCCGCGAGATACTCCACGTCGGCCGAGACCTCGACGACGCCGTCGGCCTCGACGAGGCTCGTCGTCGCGCCCGACCCCTTATCGACGGGGTAGACGAGCGTGTTCCCGTCGCCGTCGGCGACGAGTCCGACCGGCATGAGCCGCGTCCGTCCCTCGGCGTACCGCTCGCGGGCGGCCATCGTCCCCTCGACCGTCGCGGTCCGGGGCTCCGGGAGGCCCGCGGCGTCGCGGACCGCCGGTGCGACGAACGTCCGGAAGATGGTGAGCGCGGAGACCGGATAGCCCGGCAGACCGATGTAGGCGCTCCCCTCGCCGAGCGTGCCGACGAGCATGGGTTTCCCGGGCTTGACGGAGACGCCGTGCAGCAGGAGTTCACCGCGCTCTTCGACCACGCGGTAGATGACGTCGACCGCGCTCGCGGACGTCGACCCCGACGAGAGCACGAGGTCGCACTCGTCGGCCGCCCGCCGGAGCAGGCGCTCCATCTCCTCGTAGTCGTCGCCCGCGTGGGGGTAGAGCGTCGGGACGCCGCCGGCCTCCTCGACCCCCGCGGCGATGGTGTAGGAGTTCACGTCGTAGATTTCGCCCGCCTCGGGTCGCAGTTCGTCGCCCGGCCGGACGAGCTCGTCGCCGGTCGAGACGATGCCCACGGTCGGTTTCCCGCGGACCGGCACCTCGTCGACGCCGAGCGCCGACAGCAGGCCGATTTCGCGGGGCGTCAGGCGCGTGCCGGGGCCGAGCGCGCGAGCGCCGGCGGCGATGTCGGTCCCGGCGGGCATCACGCTGTCGCCGGGCGCGACCGCCGAGTTGACGACGAGCGAGCCGTCTCGCTCCTCGGTTCGCTCCACGATGACGACGGCGTCCGCGCCCGGCGGCATCACCGCGCCGGTGGAGATTTCGACGGCGGTCCCGGCTCCGACCGTCACGTCCGGTTCGTTGCCGGCGTGGACCGCCCCGACGAGGTCGAGTTCGACCGGCTCCGCCTCGTCAGCGCCGAAGGTGTCGCGGGCGCGGACCGCGTAGCCGTCCATGCTCGCGCGGTCGAAGCCGGGCACGTCGAGTTCGGCGTCGATTCGCTCGGCGAGGACGCGGCCGCGGGCGTCTTCGAGCGCGACGGTCTCGGCGTCGGGCGTCAGGTCGAGCGACGCGATGGCCTCGCGGGCGTCCTCCGGGGCGGCGAGGTCGCGGAACTGCTTTCTCATGCGGACCACTCCCAGCCCTCGACGGCGACCGTGTCGCCCTCGTCGTAGCCCTCTATCTCCTCGGGGACGACGACCCAGCCGTCCGCGAGCGCGACGCTGGAGAGGATGCCCGACCCGCTCGTCCGGGTCGGCTCGGCGGTCGGTTCGTCGCCCAACGCGTCGAGTTTGACGCGGGCGAACGTCCGCGTGCCGGGCGAACTCGGGAGCTTCTTCGTGAGCGTCGCCTCCTGCGTCGGGAGGGGGCGCTCGGGGAGCGACCCGACGTGTTTCAGCACCGGCCGGAGGAACTGGAACGCGTTGACGACGCAGGCGACCGGGTAACCGGGGAGCATCACGACCGGCGTGTCTTCTACCACGCCGACCGCGACCGGGTGACCGGGCTTGAGGGCGACCCCGTGGACCAGCACCTCGCCGATGTCGTCGATGACCTCGGGGATGAGGTCGCGCTCGCCGACCGACGACCCGCCTGTGGTGACGACCACGTCGTGGTCGAGGTCCGATTCGACGGCCTCGCGGAGCAGCTCGGCGTCGTCGACGACGATGTCGCGGTAGCTCGCCTCGCCGCCCCAGCGCTCGACCAGTCGGGAGACGGTCAGGCCGTTGGTCTCGATGACCTCGCCGGGGCCCGGGTCGGACTCGACGAGTTCCTCGCCGGTCGGGATGACCGAGACGCGGGGGCGTTCGAACACCGTCACCCCCTCGACGCCGACGGAGCGAAGCAGGCCGAGGTCCGACGGGCGAAGCTCGTGGCCGGCCTCGAACAGCGGCGTTCCCTCGCGGACGTCCTCGCCGCGCTCGCCGACGTTCTCGCCCTCGGCGAGCGCGTCGAACACTTCGAGTTCGTCGCCGAGGCGTTCCGTGTGTTCGACCATCACGACGGCGTCGGCCCCGTCGGGCACGTCGCTGCCGGTGTGGACGCGGGCGGCCGTCCCCGGTTCGACCGGGCCGTCGACGATGCGGAGGACGTTCGGCGAGCGGCCGCTCGCGCCGAAGGTGTCCGACGCGCGGACGGCGTAGCCGTCCATCGCGGCGCGGTCGTAGCCGGGCACGTCGGCGGGGGCGACGGCGTCTTCCGCGAGCGCCCGGCCGTCGGCCTCGGCGAGCGGTCGGCGCACGGTTCGGTCGTGCGGCGTCGCCGCCGCGAGGAGCGTCTCGCGGGCGTCCGACAGCCGCGTTCGTTGCTTGAACCCGGCCGTGCGTCGGTCGTCGTGGTTCATACCGGCCCTTCGGTTCGGGGGGCAAAAAGCGTCGGCCTCGGACGCGACGGCGGGCGGTTTCCGAGCGCCGGCCCGTTTTGGCTTCGCGCTCGCGCGAGCGCGCGAGACCGCCGGGTTTTTCGACCCCGACTCCCTATGAGCGTTCATGTCAGCACTGCGCGACGCGCTGTCCGACCTCCCGGACGCGGTGTTCGCCGACCTGTTGGAGTCCGAGACGTCGTACCTCTTGGTCCTCGACCTCCCGGGCGTGACCGCCGAGACGGCGGAGCTCAGAGTCGAGAAGGGCAGATTGGTCGTCGAAGCGCGACGCGACAAACGGCTCCCCGCCGAGTTCGACTACGTCCGCGAGGAGCGCCCGCTGTTCCTCGACGCCGAGGTCCCGCTTCCCCCGGACGCCGTGGCCGACGAGGCCGAGGCGTCGATGGAGCGCGGGACGCTGGAAATCCGCCTCCCCAAGCGCGAGGCCGCCTCCGAGCGGACCATCCCCATCACAACCGACGGCGACGGCGACGACGACGAGGACGCCTCGTCGGCCCACCGGAAGACGTCCGGTGACGACGCCTGACGAGGCGGGTGGTCACGCTGGTCAACCTCCGCGCCTACTGGCGGTTCCTCGTCGTCCTGTATCAGTTCTTCCCGCTCATCGTCGCGTACACCCGTGACAAGCGGAAGTACCTCCTGTTCGGCGGCGGCCGACGCGTCACGACCGAGATGCGCGTCAAGCGCGCCGACGTCCTCTTGGAGTCGCTACTGACGCTCGGGCCGACGTTCATCAAGCTCGGACAGCTCCTGTCGACGCGCCCCGACATCCTCCCGCCGGAGTACATCGAGGTGCTCGGGAGCCTCCAAGACGACGTGCCCCCCGCGCCGTGGGACGAGTCGAAAGCCGTCCTCGAAGCGGAGCTCGGCCCCGTCGAGGAGGCGTTCGACGCGTTCGACAGCGACCCGATAAGCGGCGCGAGCCTCGGACAGGTGTACGTCGCCGAGTACGAGGGCGAGAAGGTCGCCGTCAAGGTCCGCCGCCCCGGCATCGAGGACCTCGTGGAGGCCGACCTCCGGGTCATCCGGTGGTCCATGCCGCTTCTCATGCGCTTTATCGGCGAGGGGCGGGCGTTCTCGCTGGAGAACCTCGCCGACGAGTTCGCCAAGACCATCCGCGAGGAGATGGACTACGCCGAGGAGGCCGAGACGCTCGTCGAGATTCAGGAGAACTTCGCGGACGACGACACGCTCGTCATCCCCGAGCCGATTCCCGAGCGCTCCGACGACCGAGTGCTCACGATGGAGTACCTCCCCGGAACCAAGATAAACGACATCGAGGCGCTGGACGACCGCGGAATCGACCGCACGGAGTTGGCGACGAACCTCCAGCGGATCTACCTCCAGATGATCGTCGAGGACGGCGTGTTCCACGCCGACCCCCACCCGGGGAACCTCTCCGTGACCGACGACGGCCGCATCATCTTCTACGACTTCGGGATGCACGGCGAGGTCGACCCGTTCGTCCAGGAGAAAATCGTCGAGTTCTACATCGCCGTCGCCAACCAGGACGTCGACGGCATCCTCGACACGCTCATCGAGATGGGGACGCTCAGCCCGAACGTCGACCGGCAGGTGATGGGCGACGTGATGGAACTCGCCATCGCCGACGCCCGCGGCGACGACATCGAGCAGTACCGCGTCAACCAAATCCTCGAACAGGTCGAATCGACCATCTACGAGTTCCCGCTTCGGCTCCCCCGGAACCTCGCGCTCGTGCTCCGGGTCGCCGGCGTCGTCGAGGGGGTCTGCGTCACGCTCGACCCCGAGTTCGACTTCATCTCGGTGGCGACCGACTACCTGACCGAGGAGGGATACCGCGAGGAGAGCGTCCAGAAAATCATCGAGGGCGTCGGACAGCAGGGCCAAAAGACCGCCCAGTCGCTGTTCCGCGTGCCGCCCAAACTCGAACGCGTCCTCGACCGAGCGGACCGCGACAATCTGACGCTCAACGTCCGGTTGGAGGACAACCGAGGGGTCCTCGACAAGCTGGCCAAGCGGCTCATCTACGGCATCTTCCTGTCGTTCGGCTTCGTCTCGACGGTCATCATCTACGCGCTGAACCCGGAGAACCTCGTCGCGGTCGGCGCGGCGGGCGCGCCGACGGGCGTCGTCGCCCTGCTCCTGTGGCGGTCGTTCCGCTCGCGGAAGGGCATCCGGACGACGCCGCAGTTCACCCGGCAGAACCTCAAAGAGCGCCGCAGAGAGTAATCAACACTGAGAATCGGGCGCGTAATTTTATCGGCTCTCGCGGACACACTGTTCAGCATGACGGAGTGGCGACCGGTGTTCGTGGGGGTGTGTCTCGCCGCGTGCACCGAATCGCTCGTCTACGCGATGACGGGGCAGTTCACGCTCGTCGGCGGGGTCACGGGGAGCGCGCTCGCCGGCTACGTCGTCGGCACGGACCCCGCCGACGGCGGGTGGCACGGCCTCATGGCGGGCGTCGCCTGGGGCTGTCTGCTCATGCCGCTCTCGGTGCTTTTGACCTTTCTCGAACGGACGCCGATTCTCTTTCCGTTCCAGTACGTCATCCCGCTTGTCGAGACGCCCGGGGAACTGACGACCGCCATCATGCTCGCGCTCGCGCTGCCGAACGTCGCGTCCGGCGCGCTCGGGAGCCGCGTCAGGCGCGACGCGACGGGGACGTGGTTCGACCCCGAGATGGCCGAGGTCGACGCGGTCGAAGACGCCTGACCGAATCGGCCGACGGCCGCGCCTTCCACGGCAGAGATTCGCGTGCGAAGACGGTTCCAAACCGTTTATACCCTCCATCCGATAACGGAGAGGCATGGCGAAAGAGCAGAAGCAGGTGCGCGAGCTCCAAGAAGGAAGCTACGTCATGATGGAAGAAAAGCCGTGCAAGATCTACGCCTACAGTACCGCCAAGCCGGGCAAGCACGGCAGCGCGAAGGCGCGCGTCGAAGCCCGCGGCGTCTTCGACAGCAAGAAGCGCTCGCTCTCCCAGCCCGTCGACGCGAAGGTGTGGGTGCCCATCATCGAGCGGAAACAGGGCCAGGTCGTCTCCGTCACCGGCGAGGACGCCCAGATCATGGACCTCGAAACGTACCAGACGTTCACGATGCGCATCCCCGACGAGGAAGACCTCAACCCCGAAGACGAGATCGAGTACCTCGAATACGAAGGCCAGCGAAAAATCGTCTAAACGGGGGTCACAGAGATGTTTCCCGGAGCAATCGCAGACCGCGAGGTCGCCGACTACGTCCTTCTCGGCGCTCCGCTCGACATCTCGACGTCCTTCCAACCCGGAACCCGGTTCGGGCCGAATCGAATCCGTCGGTTCGCCGAGTCGTTCGACGACTACGACCGGCGCACCGACCAGTTTTTCACCGACTTGCGCGTCCACGACGCGGGCGACGTCCGCGCGTGGGACGACGCACCTGAGTACGTCGAATGGCTCGCCGGGAGCGTCCGCGACGCCGTCTGGGACGACGCCGTTCCCGTCGTCCTCGGCGGCGAACACACCGTCACCGCCGCCGGCGTCACCGGCGTCGAACCCGACGTGTTCGTCTGTCTCGACGCCCACCTCGACCTCCGCCGCGAGTACGACGGCAACGAGTGGAGCCACGCCACCGTCACCCGCCGCGTCCTCGACGAACTCGGCGTCGACGAGGTCGTGATTCTCGGCGCGCGAACCGGCTCGCCCGACGAGTGGGAACGCGCCGAGGCCGCCGACGTGACCGTGGTCGAACCCGAGGCCGTCGCCGACTGGGTCCCCGACTTCGACGACGACCAGTCCGTCTATCTGAGCGTCGATATCGACGCCGCGGACCCGGCGTTCGCGCCCGGCACGGGCACGAAAGAGCCGTTCGGCCTCACCTCTCGGGAGATGCGAGACGCGGTCCGAGCGGTCGCGCCCCGCGCCGACGGCTTCGACGTGGTCGAGGTCAACGACCGCGACGACGGACAGGCCGCGTCGCTGGCGGCGAAGCTCCTCCGGGAGTTCGTCTTCTCGCACGCCGCCGGGCGGGCAGACGAGTAACCGACCCGCGGCGAACCCCGTTCCTTACAAGTTCCCGAGTCACGACTCCCCGGTATGCAGCTCTCCGACATCGTCGCTCGACTCGACGAGACGCTCGCCACCGACGAGTTCGCCGACGTGGACGCCAGCGCCAACGGCCTGCAGGTCGGCCCCGACGAGAAACCGGTCGAGAAAGTCGCCTTCGCCGTCGACGCCGCGGAAGCGACCATCGACGCCGCGCTCGACGCCGACGCCGACCTGCTCGTCGTCCACCACGGTCTCGTCTGGGGCGGCCTCGACCGGCTGACCGGCCGCGACTTCGACCGCATCGAGCCCCTGCTTCGCGGCGACCTCGCGCTCTACGTCTCGCACCTCCCGCTGGACGGACATCAGGAACTCGGCAACGCCGCCGGCGTCGCCGACCACCTCGGACTCGCTGACACCGAGCCGTTCGGGTCGCTCGGACCGATTCACATCGGGCAGGCTGGGTCGTTCGAGTCGCCGAAGACGACCGACGGGATTCGGACGGCGCTCGACGAACTCGACGGGAGCGCGGGCACGACCGTCCTCGACTTCGGCCCCGACGAACTCTCGTCGGTGGGGGTCGTCACCGGCTCCGGCGTCGACTGGTTGGACGAGGCCATCGACCGCGGCGTCGACGCGCTCGTCACCGGCGAGGGCAAACAGAAGGCGTACCACGAGGCGCGCGAGGCCGGTATCTCGGTGTTCCTCGCGGGCCACTACGCGACCGAGACGTTCGGCGTGCGGAGCCTGCGCGACCTCGCCGACGAGTGGGGCCTCGAAACCGAGTACGTCAGCCACCCGACCGGGCTGTAAGGGCGACCGAACGTCTGCCAACCCGCCGCACGGCCTCACCGGACCGGGGCGTTCAAACGCCCTGCCGACGCACTCCCTCGCATGAGCGACCACGACGATGACGGCTACGAGATGCCGGACCGCGAGGAGTTCCAACACGACCCGCTGGGCCACGCCGAGGTCCGCGGCGGCATGACGGTCGGCGAGTTAGTCGAGCAGTACGGCCACGCGGGCATCGGCGCGGCCGACGTCCACGAGGCCGCCGACATCTACGCCGAGATGCTGGCCGACGACGACTGCACGGTGTTCATGTCGCTGGCCGGCGCGATGGTCCCGACCGGGATGCGGAAGGTCGTCTCCGACCTCATCCGCGACGGCCACGTCGACGCCCTCGTGACGACGGGCGCGAACCTCACGCACGACGCCATCGAGGCCGTCGGGGGCAAACATCATCATGGGTCTCAGAACCACGGCGAGAAGACCGAACGCGAGCACGACGAGACGCTCCGCGACGAGGAGGTCGACCGCATCTACAACGTCTACCTCCCGCAGGAACATTTCGCGCTGTTCGAGTCGCACCTCCGAAGCGAGGTGTTCCCGGCGCTGGAGGAAGAGGGGACCGTCAGCATCGCCGACCTCTGCCGCGAACTCGGCCGCGCCAACAGCGAGGTCAACGAGCGCGAGGGAATCGAGGAGGACGCCGGCGTCGCGGCCGCGGCCTACGAGGCCGACGTGCCCATCTACTGCCCCGCTGTGCAGGACTCCGTGCTCGGCCTGCAGGCGTGGATGTACTCGCAGACCTCGTCGTTCTCGCTGGACGCGCTGGCCGACATGACGCCGTTGACCGACCTCGCGTACGACGCCGACACGGCCGGCTGTCTCCTCGTCGGCGGCGGCGTCCCGAAGAACTTCACGCTCCAGACGATGCTCGTCACGCCGGGCGCGTACGACTACGGCGTCCAGATAACGATGGACCCCGCCGCGACCGGCGGCCTCTCGGGCGCGACGCTCGACGAGGCGCGCTCGTGGGGCAAACTGGAGAAGGACGCCCGCAACACGACCGTCCTCGGCGACGCGACAATCATGCTCCCCCTACTCGTCGCCGCGGCGCGCGAGCGAATCGAGTAACGCCGCGGCGAACCGCCCGACCGTCGCGTCAGCACGCGCCCACCCGCCGTCGAGTGAGGTGGGATACCTTTTTACCCGGCGAGCGCCCTTCCATGCCAACGAATGGCACGAGAGGGTGGACGGGGCGTTCGGGTCTGTCTCGACATCTGGCACCCGGACTGCTGGACGCTACAGGTGACCGCGGAGACGAGCGGGGGACTCCTCGGTCACGGCGTCCACGAGATAGACGGTCTCGCCAACGGGCGTTTCACCGCCTACGCCGACACGACCGAGGAGGTGGACGAACTCGTCGCGGCGGTCCGCGCGTCCGACCTGACCGAGTCGGTGTGGGAGACCGACGAACACGACGGCGACGTCGGGGTTCCGGGGAGCGCCGCGCGGGGAATCGTCGTCCGCTACGACCTCCGGAACTCCATCAACGACGCCCTCGTCTCGCGGGGGTTCATCCCCGACGAACCGGTTCGGATGCAGGGCGGCCGCGAGCGCTGGACCGTGCTCGTCCACGAGACGCGGCAGACCGTCCACGAGCGGTTAGAGGAGATTCGCGAGGAGCGGAACGCCGACATCGACGTGGAACTCATCACCGCCCCGGAGGACGGCGGCGGCATGTTCCGCACCGACGCGCTCTCGGACCGCCAGCGCGAGGTGTACGAGTTGGCTCGCCGCCGCGACTACTACACGTGGCCCCGCGAGGTGAGCGCCGCGTCGCTGGCCGCGGAGTTGGACATCTCGAAGGCGACGCTGCTCGAACACCTCCGGAAGGCGGAGTCGAAACTGCTCGGCGACTACTGAGACGGATTTTTTCGGGTTCTCGGGCCGGATTCCGCCGGGGTCGCCGCTCGCTCTCCCGCCGCCCCACTCATGAGAGGGAGGGGTACTTTGCCGGACAACCGACCCATGTGATAGCATGTCATCGGTAGACGTGAACGACGGACGGAGTCTCTCGCGGGACATCGGACTGTTCGGCGCGGTGAGCACCGTGGTGGCGGGGACGCTCGGCGCGGGGCTGTTCGTCACCCTCGGCACGGCGAGTTCGACGACGGGACCGAGCGTCATCCTCGTCGTCATCCTCTCGGGGCTGCTCGCGATGAGTATCGCGCTCAACTACGGCTGGATGGCGACTATCTTCCCCGGCGCGGCCGGGTCGTACGCCTACGTCTCGCGGGCGTTCGACAGCCGACTCCCCGGCTTCGTGGTGACGTGGTCGAAGTGGCTCGGCTACATGGCCGCCGACGCGGTCCTCGCCATCGGCTTCGGGAGCTACTTACAGGTGTTCTATCCTTCGGTGGACCCGACGCTCGCCGGCTTCGGCCTGCTGACGGTCCTCTTTCTGGTCAACCTCGTCGGCGCGAAGAGTTACAGCCGCTCGCAGAACGCCATCTTCGGCTTCCTCATCCTGTCGATACTCGTGCTCGTCGGCCCCGGGCTGTTGAACATCGACGCCGCGAACTACCAGCCGTTCTTCACCGGCGGCTTCGACGGCTTCGTCGCCGCCGCGGTCCCGCTGTTCTACGCCTACATCGGCATCGCCGTCGCCGGGCAGATGGGCGCCGAGGTGAAGAACCCCTCGCGGAACCTCCCCTTGGCGATGGCCGGCGGCACGGCCATCCTCATCTTCCTGTACGTACTGACCGCCGCCGTCATCTACGGCGTCGTCGGCGACTACACGGTCCTCGCGGACTCGGCGCGGCCGCTCTCGACGGCCGCGGCGGTGTTCCTCGGCGATATCGGCACGGCCATCGTCGGCATCGGCGGCCTGCTCGCCACCGCGTCGTCGGTCCACGCGGTCATGGCCGCGGGCATCAAGATGCCCTACTCGTGGGCGTGGGACGAGGTGTTCCCCAAGAAGTTCTCGGCGGTCTCCGACCGCTTCGGGACGCCCCACTGGTCGCTTCTGACGCTGTACGTCGTCGCCTCCGGCCTCACCTTCTGGAGCACCGGCCTCAGTCAGGCCATCGCCATCGCCACGTTCAGCTACCTCATCGCCTACGCCGCGGTGTCGATAACGGTGCTGTACGTGCTCTACAGCCGCACCGACCTCCGCGCGGAGGCGGGCTTTTCCCGCCCGGCGCTGCTGACCGTGACGGGGCTCGTCGGCTCGCTCGGCGCGGTCGGTCTCCTGACCGAGGCGTACAAGGGCTCGCTGTCGATTTACGTCCCGTGGGTCGCCGTCGGCCTCGTCGTCTTCGGCGTCTACTGGTACCGCGGCCAGCGGAAGGACCACGACGTCGAGGCCATCCTCGGGACGCTCCCCGGCGTCCCCTCCGACGAGTACAACCCCTCTGTCCGCGGGGTGAGCGATGACTGACGACGCGACGCCGCGCGGTGACCGCCCGGTCGACGCCGACTTCGACCGCGACGCCGCCCCCCGCGTCGACCCCGACGAGACAATCGACCTCTTGCAGGAACTCGTGCGGATTCCGAGCCCGTACTTCGAGGAGGCCGAGATAAGCGAGTTCGTCTACGACTGGTTGGACGCCCGGGGGCACGACCCGGAGTACCACCACGTGAGCGAACCGGACATCACGGAGTACGAGGGCGACAACGTCGTCGCTCGACTGGAGGGCGCTGACCCGGACGCGCCGACGCTCCTGCTGAACGCCCACATGGACACCGTGAAACTGGTCGAAGACTGGGACGAAGACCCGTGTTCGGGCCGCATCGAGGACGGCAAACTGTACGGACAGGGCGCGTGCGACATGAAAGGCGGCCTCGCGGCCGTCATGGTCGCCTTCGACGCGCTCGCCGACTGCGACCTCGCCGGCGACGTGCTCCTCACGGCCGTCGTGGACGAGGAGGGTCCCTACGGGCTCGGCACCGACCGCCTCATCCGCGACGGCGTCATCGACGACTGCGACGCCGCAGTCGTCACCGAACCCGGCCCGATTCTCGCACAGGAGGACATCGAGAACCCGGCGCTCCTGCTCGGCGCGCGCGGTCGTTACTTCTACGACATCGACGTCCGCGGGCAGGCGGCGCACGGCTCGAAACCCGAGACCGGCGTCAACGCGGTCGTCGAGGCCGGCGAACTCGCGGCCGCGCTCGACGACCTCGACGTGGGCGACCACCCGAAACTCGGCTCGGGGTCGACCTGCCCGCTGAAAATCGAGGGCGGAAGCCAGACGCTGTCGGTCCCCGAGCGCGCTCGCCTCATGGTCGACCGCCACGTCGTCGTCGGCGAGACCCTCGAAGACGCCCGCGCCGACGCCGAACGCGTCGTCGAGGAACTCGGCTTGGAGAGCGAGGTCGACGTCGGGTTCCGCGAGTCGCCCGACGAGGGCATCCGCTACGGTCCCTACGTGACGGACGACGACCACCCGCTCGTTTCGTCCCTCTCGGACTCCACTCGCGCTGTCGCAGACACCGACCCCGCCTACGGCTACTTCTCCAGCGTCGGCGACTTCAACTACCTCGGCGACCGCGCCGGCCTCCCGACGGTCATCCTCGGCCCCGACGGCGAGAACATCCACGCCGCCGGCGAGTTCGTCTTCACCGACGACGTGGTCGAGGTGGCCGACATCGTCGCCGACGCCGCCGTCCGGTTCCTCGGCTGAGACGTTTCGGCCGCTCCGTTTTGCCGCGTTCTCAGCGCCGAGAACCGGGCGCAAACAGCTAACAGCCTCGCCCGGCACCTCGGACGCAATGACCGCGCCCAGTCTCACGTCGGTCGTTTCGGACCGCTCCGACGTCGAACTCGCCGCCGTCTTCGAGCGCGTCTGGGGGGCGCGAGGCTACGAGACGCGCGTCCGCTTCCGCGGCCCCGACGTGCACGTGGAGGCCACCGGGGAGACGCCCGAGGGCGCAAAGCACGACCTCCGAATCTGGATTACGACGACGGGCACCGTCACCGCGGACAAGGCGAGCGCGTTCGTCCGGCGGTGCGAGCGCGCCGGCATCGAACCCTACGTCGCGGCGGTCGGCGGCGGGCGAGTCGCCTCCGACGCCCATCGACCCGGCCTCGTCGTCCTCGATGCACCGGCCATCGCCGTCGAAATCCGCGAGGCCGGCGTCGAGTCGTTCGTCCGCGACCTCGCCGCCGGGGCGAGCGGTGCGGGCGGCGACGGCGACAGCGAGGCCCTCGACTCCGAGAGCGAAGGCGACGACCCGGAGGCCGACGGGGCCGACCGACTCACCCGCCGCGAGGCGCTCAAGAAGGCCGGCACCTACGTCGCCGGCGGCCTCGTCACCTACCTCGCCGCCGAGCGCGTCTCGGATGTCGTCCAGCAGTCGCCGGAACTCCGCGCCGCGGTCGCCCGCCGCGCGGCGTGGCTCGACGCCCGCCTCCCGGACGTGCGCCTCCCGACCGTCGAGTGGTCGCTCCCGACGCCGCAACCACTCTCGGAGGAGTCCACCCTTCCGAACCGAACGACCGCGGTCGCGACGCCGGCGAACGCGACGGCGATTCCCTACGCCGACCTCCGGACGAACCCCGAGTCGTTCACGGGGACGGCCGTCACCTACACCGGCCGCGTCGAGGAGACGATGGAACGCGACGAGATTCGACTGGCGCTCGTCGCCGTCGAGGACGACCGGGGGCGACTCAGCGGCGACGTGGTCGCCCGCTGGCCCACCGGCCGCTTTTTCCACGATGACATCGGCTTTCGACTGCTCGCCGACGAGCGCGTCCGACTCTGGGGCGTCGTCGCCGGCGAGGGCTCGATTTCGGGCGGCGTGCGGTACCCTCGCATCGACGTGTCGGTGTTGGAGAAGCCGTGAGCGAGTCGGGAGCGGGACGAACGAGACCGATGGTGATTACTCGCTCGCGGGGCGAGAGCGAGGTGGCCGATGACGACGGCACCGTTCCGAACCGAACTAGGCACTCGGTGATGCGGAGCCCTATGAGTGCCGAGGCCAGCTTTCTATCCAGACAGTTGGGGAGATGAACGAACGTCAGAGAGTCGCGTTTGCCATCCGCTGAGAGAGGACAGTTGTCATTTACAGCCCGATACAGTGCACTCTGCGGCGTCACATAGAGCTCGTGATTCGGTGCGCGATCCGCTTTCCACTCACCAGTCACAACCGTGGTACAGAAAAGCGAGTCTCGCTACGAGTGCGGCGAGGACTGGGTCAAAATCCGTTCACCGGGGGGAGGTACAGAACGAGTCTCAAGGTCTGTTCGTGGCATCTCGGTTCCCGCTTCCCATATAGACGGACGAGAACCTGGCTCCGTCTGTGTTCTGGATAGCCCTGAGGCCCACCACTATCGAAAATGGGGAGCTGTCGGGACAGGGTATGAGGAGACATCTGCTCCGCCGCATGCTTGAATGAGATACGAACAGTCTACCAGACCGTTACTGGTGAAGAGGTAGGAATCGTCCCACACCCGAGTTCGGATGTACCTTCTTCTCCTCCCTTGATTTTATAAACAGTGACTCTACATAGATACGACAACCAGGTTTCATCTTTGAAACGACGACAACTCCTCCTCGGAACCACCGGACTCCTCACCGCACTCGCCGGCTGTAACACTATCACCGGAAACAACGGAGGCACAGATAACCCCAACAACACAGAAACAACCCCTACCAAGGAAACAGAGAACACAGTCAGTATTTCTACTGAGGCCCAGCCTTCCAAACTACCGTCAATATGGGGTGGACAGAGTATTGAGGATTTCCAGGCCCAGTTCTCAGTTCAGACCTCAGACGAACCAAGTTCCCTGACGGTTTCAAACGGCGAAGTAGAACTAAACAGAGATTCCAGTCAGTGGAATCAGAATACTGTAACTGTTCAGCCAGGCCAGATGAGTTCTGGAGAACAAGAATTCACTGCAACAGCCCAGTGGGGAAGCCAACAAGCCCAGGACACTGCAAAGGCTGCAAAGGCCACGCCTAGCAATTACAAGGTCGACGTAGTTGCCGAGAGAAACGAGGAAATGAGAGAGGAAATCAGCCAGAACTCTCTGGAAGATAACTATCTTGAGAAGCGTGGCGGATTCGTTACATCAGACCCAGTACTAGATAACTACAGCAGCCACGAACAACTCGGATTCGACAAATTCGGAATCGACCTCGTAGCCTACGAATGGAGACACGACAACGACTACACCGGCTTGGCCGAAGCCCAGCCTACAGAGGTAAAGAACTTCGTAGACAGCATCGGAACAGATACAGAAAATCCTGAAATTGAGGCAATTAAGAGCGGAGAACAGGGTATTAGCAAATATCTGCTCTGTAGGATCGCTAGACTGCGGCAGGGCGACTCCGTTATCTCGGTAGAAAGCGAAGCGGCAGATTGTCTTGAGTTCGGAATTCCGCCGCCTCACCCGAGTTACGGTTGCTACTGCTAAAACTG